>JBCCCG010000023.1:0-69553 GCA_039033595.1 Planctomycetota bacterium
AGCGACCAGCGGTTCGCCGCGGGCGACAGCGTGCAGGGCTACGGCATCCGCTCGGCGATGTGCGTGCCGATCAAATACAAAGACCGGATCTACGGCGTGATTCAGGTCGATTCCAAAATCGCCAACTACACCTACACCGAAGACCAGCTCACCCTGCTGACCGCGATCGGCGTGCAGACGGGGTTGGCGCTCGCGAACCTGCGCCTCGTCGAACACCGGCTGCGCAGCGAACGGCTGGCGGGTGTCGGGCAAACCGTCGCGTCGTTGTCGCACTCGATCAAGAATATTCTGCAGGGGATGCGCGGCGGGGCGGACGTGGTCGAGCTGGGCTTACGCAAGCAGAATATGAACGTGGTCAACTCGGGCTGGGAGATTGTGTCGCGGAACCTCGAGCGGATTTACGAGCTGACGATGAACATGTTGGCGTACTCGAAGCAGCGTCGGCCGGAGATCGAGATGGAGAACCTCGTGCCGCAGCTTGAGGAAGTCGCGGCGTTGGTGAGTAAGCAGTACGAAAACAAGAAGGTGGCCTTGATTTCTGATTTCGCCCCGGACATGCCGCCGGTGCCGATTGACGGCGGGGCGATCCATCAGGCGGTGTTGAACTTGTTGAGCAATGCGTTGGACGCGGTCGAGCCGGAGGCGGGGATCGTGACGCTGCGGTGCGAGTTTGATGCGTTGGCGGACCGCGTGGTGATTTCGGTGTCGGACAACGGCGAGGGGATGAGCCCGGCGACCAAGCGGGGGCTGTTCGAGCCGTTCCACTCGACCAAGGGCCTGCGGGGCACGGGGCTGGGGTTGGTGGTGACCAAGAAAGTTGTCGATGAGCACGGCGGGACGATTTCGGTGGAGTCGACCCGCGATCAGGGCACGACGTTCACGATCCACCTGCCGGTGACGATGGGCTCGGCCCCGGCCTCGGCGGACACCCACGGGCCCGGCGGACAGGGCTGATCGGGGCGGGACGGTGCCCGGCAAAAGCCTTTGGTTTTTGGTGATTGGGGCTACAATGACCGATGATTGAGCCTAGGACCGCTTGCGATGCAGGTGATTGGTGTAACGGAGCGGCGTTCTGGCCCGTATCCCGTAAAAATCTGATTTCTTGACCGGCCCGTTCGGGCGGTTTGCAATAGATCACGGCGAGAGGCGTTGGACCCATGGCCATGAACACTTCGATTTCGGAAATCTCGGCCCGGGAGTTCGATCGGGCGGCGGCCCGGCATCTGCTCAACCGCGTGGGCTACGGCGGCACGCCCGATCAGGTCCGCGACCTGCACGCCATGGGCCTCGACGCGGCGGTCGACCATCTGGTCGATTACGCGGCGGTCGATGTCTCGGGTTTGCCCAGCCTTGACCTCGACCCCGACGTGATGCGCAAGCTTACGGACGAAGAACGACAACGCTACCGCCAAGCCCGGCAAAACGGCGACCAAGACACGCTCGACGAGCAGCGGCGGATGAACCTCGAAGCCCGCCGGGCGGACCAGAAAATGATGACGCAGCTGCGCCGGTGGTGGATGCAGCGTATGGCATCCACGCCCCGTCCCGCGGAAGATCGGCTGACCCTGCTGTGGCACGGCCACTTCGCCAGCAGTTGGCGCAGCGTGCGCGACACCTACCTGATGTATCGCCAGCACGAACTGTTTCGGCAGAACGCCAACGGCAACTTCGCCGACCTCGCCCGCGGGATCATCCGCGACCCGGCGATGCTCAAGTACCTCAACAACAACCAAAACAACAAACGCCGTCCCAACGAAAACCTCGCCCGCGAGCTCATGGAGTTGTTCACGCTGGGCGTCGGCCACTACACCGAAGCGGACATCAAAGCCGGGGCCAGGGCGCTCACCGGCTACGGCATCGACGACAACGATTTTGCCTTCCGCCAAGGCCAACACGACGCCTCCGAAAAAACAATCCTCGGTCAGCAAGGCACGTTCGACGGCGATCAATTTGTCGATCTGCTTCTGCAACAGAAAGATTGTGCGAAATTCGTCGCGGTGAAACTCTACGACGCGTTTGTGGCGGACGTGGGCGATGTGTACGAAGCGGTGCCGCGGGCAAACCGCGGGGTGATCGACAAACTGGCGCGTCATTTGGAACGCAGCGGCTACGAACTCAAGCCCGCACTAACCGTGTTGTTCAAAAGTCAACATTTCCACGACCCCGCGATCGTCGCCAAGAAAATCAAAGACCCCGCTCAGCTCACCGTGGGCACGATGCGCAGCCTCGGCCTGCCGATGCGCGACCGCAGCGTGATCGACAAAGCGATGTCTTCCATGGGGCAAGTCCTGTTTGAGCCGCCGACGGTCGATGGCTGGGACGGCGGACGGTCCTGGATCAACACGTCCACGCTGTTCGTGCGGCAGAACCTGACGACTTATCTCATCAGCGGCAAGCATCCGAGCAAAAAAAGCAACGCCAAGAAAATCGGCTACAACCCGAAAGATTGGTTGGCTCAGATTGAGGACCACACGCCGCGCGGCGTCACCGACGCAATGATCGACCACCTGGTGGGGCCACAAACCCCCGCCGCCCGGCGGGCCCCGGCCCACGCCATGATCGCCAGCCGCGAATCGGGCGAGTCGATATCCGGCGAAAGCCTCGTGGCCTTGGCCTGCTTGATCACCGCCATGCCGGAGTATCAACTGTGCTGAGTGGCCGTTGGAAAGCCCTCTCGTGTGATCTTTCTCTTTGGAATGTTTAGCTCCTGTTTTTAACCGAGAAACTTACCCTCGGCCACCGAAGGACCCCCGTCATGTGCGACCATTATCACCCCCAAAGCTGCGACACGCCGAACCTGACCGAGGCGGGCTTTACCCGTCGGCGATTCATGAGCCATGGCTTGGGGCTGATCTCGGCCGCGGCCACCGTGCCCGCGTTTTTGATGCGGGCGGGTGATGCGTTGGCGGCCGACACGACGATGCGGCTGAGCAGTAAATCCGGTGTCCCCGATGACCGGGTGTTGGTGGTGGTGCAACTCTCCGGCGGCAACGACGGGCTGAACACCGTCATCCCGTTTGGTCACGACGCCTACTACCAATCGCGTCCGAGCCTCGGCATCAAGGCCGAAGATGTCTTGCGGGTTGCGGGCAGCGAGGGCGTGGGGCTTCATCCGTCGCTCGCTCCGATTCAAGAGATGATGGAAGCCGGCCTCGCTGCCGCGGTCCAAGGCGTGGGCTACCCCAACCCCAACCGCTCGCATTTCTCCTCCATGGATATCTGGCACACCGCCGACGCTTCCGCTGCGGGGCAGGGCGGCCGCGGTTGGATCGGCTCGGCCCTCGATCGCCTCGACCAGCCCACCGGTCTCGACTGCCTCAATATCGGAAGCACCGCCCCGCTCGCCACGCTCGGTCAAACCTCGCGCCCGGTGAGTTTTGAAAACGCCCAGCTCTTCCGCTGGGCGGGCCGTGACCTCGATCAACAAGTGAGCCAAAGCTACGACCAAGTGCATGACGTGGCCGTCGAGGCCGGCAGCGAAGACCCGCTGGCGTTTATCAACCGCACATCAATGGATGCGCAGGTCGCTTCGGACAAAGTCCGCAAAGCGGTCAGCTTCAAAAGCAGTACCGAATGGTCCGCCAAGAGCGGCCTCGGCCGACAGCTGGAAATGGTCGCCAAGATGATCCGGGCCGAGCTGCCCACGCGGGTGTACTACGTCGCCATGGGCGGCTTCGACACGCACGCCAACCAGCTCAACAACCACAAAAACCTGATGGATCAATTCGCAAAAGCGATGCAGGCGTTTTACGCCGAACTCGAAGCCACCGGGCATCGGTCGCGGGTCGTGAGCCTGGCGTTCAGCGAGTTCGGCCGCCGCGTCCGCCAAAACGCTTCGGGGGGGACCGACCACGGCTGCGCCGGGCCGTCCTTCGTCTTCGGCGAACACGTCAACCCCGGCATCCTCGGCAAGCACCCCTCGCTGGACCATCTCGACAAGGGCGACCTCGTCCACAACCTCGACTTCCGCAGCCTGTACACCGACCTGCTCCAAGACTGGATGAAGCTCGACGCGAAGCAAGCGCTCGGCCAACGCTACCCCTCGGCTGGCATTCTCCGAGCGGTGTAAAAAGTAACCCATACGATGGGCATTTAGCCCCGGGTCAATGACCCGGGGTTGTCTTTGATTTGGTCACCAACCCAGCCGTTTAGGATGGACGAAGATCGCGTCGGCAAACAGCACCCGTTCGTGTTCGTCATGCCGGGGTTTGTAGAGGCTGTAGAGACCGAAGCCGTGCTCGCGCAGCACCAGGTCGATATCGCTGAAAGTCGCGCCGCCTTCGTAGAAATTCTGGAAGAACACCTCGGTGTAGATCGCCACGACCGACTCGTCGAGCAGCCGGGTCGCGCCGCGCATCATGTCGGCCTCGCCGCCCTGGATATCCATCTTGATGAGTTGGACGCCGTCGATGTTGTGGTCCAAAGCCCACTGGTCGAGTGTCGTCGCGGGGACGGTGGTCTGGGCCTTGTGCGCGGCTTGCTCGGGGTAGGCTTCCTGCATCGCGTCGTTGGTTTGGTAGAGCGACGATGAGCCGGGGTCAGCAGTGACGTAAAACGTTTTTTCGCCCGGCGTATCGGAAAGCACGACGGGGTAGTGCTGATACCGCGGCTGCTCGGTGTGAAGCGTCGCGAGGGCCGGGGTGTAGTCGGGATTGGGTTCGAACAGATGGAGTTTCGCCGAGGTGAATCGTTTGCCAAATCGCCTAGCGATCCGCCCGTCGCTCGCCCCGGCGTCGACGATGTGCTTCACGTTGATCCCGCGCAGAAGTTTCTCGATCGTCGGGTACGGATCGTCGAGACTCATCAGACTGGGCTTACCCGAGTAGAGGAGTTTGCGTTGCAGCCAGCGGCCGAATTTTGCCATCGGGGATTCTCGAAGGTAAAGGTTGAACGTGGGGTCAGCCGCGCGGGTGCGCCGCGATGATTTTTTCGTACACGCCGATGCAGCCGTGGGCGTAAGCCGACCACGGCCGCTCGGCGTCGCGCTGCCGAGCCGCATCGCTCATCGCCTGATACGCCTCGGGCGACAGCGACAACGCGGTTTGGATCGCGTCGTGCAGCGCGCGGTCGTGGTCCGCCAAGGGAATAAACGCATCGCGAGCCAAGTCGGCGGTGCAGCCGAACGATGACGCGATGACCGGCACGCCGTAGCCCAGCGCCACCCGGATCACCGCCGAGCCGAGGTAGCGGTGGGCGTCGTTGACCACGAAGTCGGCGGCACACATCAGATCGCGATAAACGTCCTGCTCGACCAGCCCGGTCAGCAGCGTGATGCGATCGTCGGCCGCGCAGGCGTCGGCGAAGGCTTCGACGCCCCGGCCGGTGACGAGCAAGCGCGTATTGGGGTCGGCCTGGTCTTTGAAGGCTTCGATAAATTGGCCGGGGCTGCGCGAAGCGCGGACGGTGCCCGAGTAGATGAAAATCTTCGCGTCGGCGGGCAGTTGTTGTCGCTGCCGAGCGGTCATGCGATCGACGGGTTCGCCGTGGAGGTGCGTGTATTCGCCCAGGTGGGCGACGCCCACGACGCGGTCGCCCGGCGGGCCGAGCAGTTCGTCGATCGGCGGCTGGGCCGAGGCTTCGTAGTAGATCAGCCCGTCGGCGACTTCGTGCCAGGCCTCAAAAACGAGTTGGCTCAGGGCCTTCGCCGCGGGCGTCGGCCCGGCGGGCAGGTCGTGCTGTTGCCACGCGATCGGCTTGTCCAATCGCCGCAGCGGGGCCATAAGCTTATCGATATCGCGGCGGAAGATTTGTTCAAACCACCCCGACGGCAGCTTGCGCAGGTGTTTGTACATCCCCGGGTCGAGCATCGTCGGCGGCCAATTCAAGTGCAACACGTCGAACCGGTCGGCCTGCTCATCAATGGTCTGCAAATCATCATTATCAAGTTGCACCACCTCGCAGCCCGCGTCGGTGAGTGACGCGGTGGCGATGTCGGTCCACGGGTGGGTCCGGGCCCACTTACGCTTGCGGCCGAGGATAGGGTAGAAGCCGACTTTCATGGTTCATCCGGCAGGAAAGGCAGTAGCCGCAGATTTCGTAGATTGACGCGGAATATAAAACATCAAAGAACGAACCAACCAGCTAGCGTGAATAAGTTTGAACCGCAATTACTGAAATATCGTTTTCCATCATCGGCGTTCACCTGCGAAATCTGCGGTTACGGCCTTTTGTTTTAGTCTTGTTTGACCAGCCCCATCGCCATGAACGTGTAGTGGCGGTTGGCGTATTCGACGACGGTGTCGCCGCAGGGCGGGATTTCGGTTTCGCCGTCGGCGGGCTCAAAGCCGTGGGTTTTGGCGAGGTCGAGCATCTCGCCGACGGTCTGGCGGTTGAAGATGAACCAAGGCAGGCCGCACACCGCCTTGGGGCCATCTGCGTCGTTGTCGAAGTCTTCCCAGTAGTCGAAGGTCGTCAGCAGCCGGCCGCCGGGGCGGATGATCCGGCCACACTCGGCAAAAAACTTCGGCAGGTCCACGTCGTGTTCGAGTACGGATATACACGTCGCCGCGGCGAACTGGTTGTCTTGGTAAGGCGTGGCGGTGATGTCGCCTTCGTCGGTCAGGTCGCGGGCGAGGAACGTGCTGGGCACGAAAGTTTTCTTGAGCTTCATCTTGAACGTGGACGGCTCAGCCACCAGATCGACGCCGCGGAGGTTGGTGTGGCCCGAGTCGTGGAGCAGGTTCAGGATCACGCCGCCCGCGGCCCCGAGATCGAGGATCGGGGCGTCTTTGTCGAGGTCGGAAAAGAAGGAGCGGACGAGTTCGAGGTCCCAGTTTTTGGCGGGGGTTTTGTGGGGCGTGAGGCCTTGGGCTTCGAGGGCCTGGATCGCGGTTTGGAACTCGGCGGTGTCTTTGAGGATGCGGAGCATGGCGGTGTTTCTGGGGCTTGGCCGGTTGGCGGGGAATCGGCGATCGGGTTAGTGGGTTTGCGGCTGGGTTTGCAAAGCGTGATCGACGAGGTGGCGGACGAGCTCGGGGAAGCTGAGTGTGGGAGCCCAGCCGGTGGCGTCGATGAGTTTCTGTGGGTTGCCCACGCGGCAAGGGTTTTGGCGGTGCAGGCGGGAGGCGTCAACTTTCATAAGTTGATCGAGGTCTAGCCCGGCGCGGTCGAACGCGAGTTTGAGGAATTGTCGCACGGTGTGGCCGACGCCGCTCGCGACGACGTAAGTGTCCGCCACGTCGTGGTCGGCGATCAGCCGCATCGCCCGCACGGCGTCCCCGGCATACGACCAATCGACGATCGCGTCGGGGTTGCCGACTTCAAACGACTCGGTTTTGCTCGCGACCAAGTCGGCGATGCTCTTCATGACGTGGGCGGTGAAGAAGCCCGCGCGGCGGTAGGGGGATTCGTGGTTGAAGAGGATGGCGACCGAGGCGTGGAGGCCGTGCTGTTTTCGGAAGTCCTCGCAGATGCGGCCGGCCAAGAGTTTTTCGTTGGCGTAGGTGTTGAACGGCTCGACGGGGCTGAGCTCATCCAGCTTCGCGTCGGGGTCGCGTGTGGCGGCGAAGATGAACGAGCTGCTGGCGAAAACGAACCGGGTCTCGGGGCTGACGGTGCGGATCGCTTCGAGGGCGTGCAGGACGCCTAGGGTGTTGACGCTGAGTTCGTTGAGGTAGCGGGCGTGCAGCGGGCGATCGTCGGCGACGGCCGAGCTTTCGTGCGCCGCGGCGAGGTAGAAGATTCGCTTGGGTTTGACGGTGCTCAGCAATTCGGTCCACGCCGGGGCGTGGGCCAAGTCCAACGACGCGATGCCGTTGTCCCATTGGGCGGATGCTTCGACCACCGCCCGCCCGAGTCCCACCCACGATTCGCCGTCGGCGTCGAGTTGCTTGCGCAGCAGCGTGCCGTCTTGCCCGCGGTGGCCCACGATGAGGTTGTCCCACCGCGATTCAGACAATGACCGGCTCCGGCAGGGGGAAGAACATGCGTCCGCCTTGGCGGAGGAATTCCTGTTCACGCGGCAGGATGTCTTCCTTGAAGTGCCACGGCAGGACGAAGAAGTAGTCGGGGTTGAGAGCCCGGGCTTCTTCATCGCTGATGATGGGGATGTGGCTGCCGGGGGTGACGCAGCCGTATTTCTCGGGGTTGATCTCGGCGATGGCTTCGAGGAGTTCGGGGCCGATGTTGGCGTATTGCAGCAGCACGTTGCCTTTGGTCGAGGCGCCGTAGCCGATGACGCGCTTGCCCTTGGCCTTGAGGGCTTGGAGCAAGTTGGTGATCTGGTGGACGTGCAGGTCGATGCGTTGGTTGAAGCCGTGCAGCGGGGCGAGCGTGTCGTAGCCCGCGATGCGTTCGGACTTACGCATCCATTCGATGAGGGCGTCGTTGGCGGGCAGGTCGTTGTCTTTGTGGGTGATGTCGAGGGCGAAGCTGCCGCCGTTGATATCGTTGCGGGCGATATCGACGACGCGCAGCCCGGCGTTGTCGAGAATGGCTTCGACAGACTTGAGGCTGTAGTACAACGTGTGTTCGTGGCAGATCGTGTCGAACGAGTTCGTGTCAAGCATCGTGGGCAGGTAGCTCTGCTCGGTGTGCCAGATGCCGTCGGGGGCCAGGACGCTGGCGATGTCTTTGGCGAAGGTGGTCGGGTCGTCGAGGTCGTAGAACATCGCGATCGACGTGACGAGCTTGCACTTGGCGTCACCGGCCAGGGAGCGGAAGCTGTCGGCGGTGAAGAACTCGGTGGCGACCTTGATCGAGGGGTCTTTGTAATACTTGAGGAACTTGCCGGAGCTGGGGTCGATGCCGTAGCGGTGCAGGCCTTCGAGGGTGTAGCTTTGGAGGGTGGTGCCGTCGTTGCAGCCGATGTCGAGGACGGTATCGCCCGACTTGAGGTTGGCCCGGCGTTGGAGCACGGCGATTTTGTTGCCCAGGTGCTGGACCATGCTACGGTTGAGGCCCGAGCGGTAGCCGTAGGTTTCGCCGTACATCTCTTCGGGATTGAAGCGGTGCTTGAGCTGGACGAGCGTGCAGGCTTTGCAGCGCACGATCTCCAGCGGGCCTTTGGCCAGTGGGGTGTCCGCGGTTTTGGGGAAGACGCCGGTGAGCGACTGTTCGCCGAGGTTGAGAACCGACTCGAGGGCTTTGCCGCCGCAGCCCCGACATTGGGTGATAATCGTGTAGTCGATGCGGCACGCTCCTTCGGCTCGGTGAGGAAATGAGCGTCGTTTTCCGACGCCTTCGGCCGATCCTTCGGCCCCCTAAAGTCAACTATGAATATATCGACGCGGTCGGCGCGAGGCAAACTTTCGGCCAGCGTTTCGCCATGATTTACCGCGGATTTGAAGGCGGCTGGGCGATGACTTCACGCCAGAATCGGACGAGTTGCTGGGTCAACGCACCGCGGTCATGGACCCGTTCGACATAAGCTCGGCCGCGACGGCCCATGGCTTGGCGCAGCGAAATATTTTCGGCGAGTCGCACGATGGCGTCGGCCCAGGCTGCGGGTCCCTCCGCGGTCAACCCGCGGGCTTCATTGCCCTCGCCCGCCGCCACGATGTTTTCGCCCACCGCGGACCCCACCCAAGGCAAGCCCCAGGCCATGTACTGCAAAATTTTGTAGGGGCATTTGCCCCGCGTCCACAGCGTGTCGGGCATCGGGCATAAGCCCAAGTCGGCTTCGCGCAGCCCGCGTTCCTGCTCGGCCTCGGACCACGGCCGATGATCGACCTCGATCCCGGCAAACGCCAACGCTTCGCCGCCGACGAGGCGAAGGGTGATCCGCGGCGAGGTGGGTAACCGGGTGAACGCCTCAGCGATGTCGTGCAGATAAACCTGCGTGCTGGCCGAGCCCAGCCAGAGCAGCGTGATGGAGCCGTCTTCAGATCCTTCGCGGATCGGAATCGCGTCGGGCAGGTCGACCGCCATCGGCAGAATCTCAATGCGGTGATTAAACGGCTTGGACAACTCGCCCAAAAACGAGCTGCCCACCAGCGACGCGTCGGCCCGGCCGACGGTGGCGTTGAACCGCCGACGGCGGACCCAACTCGGCTGCCCGCCGTTCTTGCTGGAAAAATTCAGCGGGTCGTCGAAGTCGATCACCCACCGTTTCGCCACGGCCCGGACGGCCTTGGCGTCGCGGCTGGTCAGGATATTGCGGTGCCACCACACCGCGTCGGCTTGTGCCATCTGGTCGAGCAAGGCCTTACGCTGCGCGCCGGGCTTTGGCCAGGTGCGAGGGGTGACGGCGATGTTGTGGGCGGCGAGCGGGCCGATCCAGTTTTCGACGCGCTGCTGATACGATGCCGAGGTCGGCTTGCGCGTCACCGCGAGGAGTTGGATCGGGTCGGCCATGAGGCTGGCGATGATACACTGGCCGACCGCGGCCGCGTTGGGTGCGTCGCGGTTTGGCTTTACCCCACATGACCAAAACCCCGAACGAAAATCTGTCCGATATCTTGGCCGATCCTGAGGCGTTGTGGTCGCGGCCCGAGGTTGAGGTTTGCAAAGAAGATCGGCGTAGCCGGGTGTGGCGGGTCGAAGACGCGGAGGGTCGGCCGTGGGTAATCAAACGGTTCGACCACAGCCCGCTGCGCCAACGCCTAATGGCCAAGCTCGGCCACCACCCCGCCCAACGTGAAATCGACTGGCACGAAAAGCTGATTGCTGCGGAACTGCCGGTCGTGCCGATCGCGGCGACGGGGCATGATGAACTCGGACGACGCTGGTTGATCACGCCCTGGCGGGGCGACGACTTGGCGATGTGGGTCCGGCAAGGCAAGCTCACGGCCGACCCGAAGCTGCGCCACGAGGTGACTCGACAACTCGGCGAAATAGCGGGCCGGATCATGCAGATGCGGGTATTCAACCGAGATTTCAAGGCCCGGAATATCGTGGTGGACGCGGCGGGCAAAGTTTGGCTGATTGATGCGGGGGGCTGCCGGGGCGGCAAAGATACGCCCCTGCTCGCGATCGCGCTGCGGATGCTGACGTTGATGAACAAGACGGTGCGCGGGGCGGCGCAGGAATCCGCGGGCGTGGCCGGTGGGCCGACGCGGACGGATCGGCAGCGGTTTTTCCGGGCGATGCTCACAGCCTGGCCGAGCCTGCCCGACGGGCTGCAACACCTGCCACGCTCGACCGAGTTCGACTAAGCCCGGACGTTTACCGCATCGACAGATACCACCGGCCTTCGTGCTGCTCGAAGGTCCAGCGGTCGTGCTGGTCGCCGGTGGAGGTGGTGATGGTCACTTTAGCCTCGGCCCGGTTGTCTTCGATAGTCAACTCGTCCATCGCGGTGATTTGGGCGTCGAGGGGTTGTTTGGTGTCGTCATCCGCGGCGTCTTCGAGCGTCGCGAGCTCTTCGTCTTCGGCCGGGGCGAGCTCCGCAGGGCTGTATTGCATGCTGAAAATCAGCGACATCGCCTCGACGAAGAAGCCCTGGGCGTCGCCCATCCGCTTGGCCAAACGGATCGTCTCGGCCTGAGCGTTGTCGCTCATCATCAGGTCCATCGGGTCGAAGTTGCGCGGCAGGTATTGGTCGACCAGTGCGGATAAGCGTGGGTCGCTGCCGGGTTGCTGGGCCATGCCCGCGAGGGCCACGGCCATTTGTCCGATGACTTCGTCAAGCCGGGCGGGCGACACCGTCGCCACGAAGGCGTCCCAGTCCTCAGCGTTAAACGCATCGCGCGCCGCGGCGTAGGCGGCTTCGGGGCTATCGAAGCCCGTCGCGGCGGATTGGGGTTCTTGAGCCTGTAATGCCGGGCCCGCGGCCAGCGACAAAAAGAGGACGGCGAGTAAAACGAGGCGGGCGACGAGTGGCTTCATCAAATAGTCTCCGGGAATCGTGGAGGACCTATGTTATCTCACCGACCCCGGCCAAGGCCAGACCGCCCCATACGACCCGTAAATACCCCGGTCCATCGACACATCCGATCCCCGGCTGCCCTACAATCTGCCGCTTGCTGGCGTGATCGCTTCGCCGTCGGTGTCGCGTCGAGTCGCTTTCTACACCCCGCCTAGCCCCGGAACCCCCGCATCCCCCCGGATTCAGCCCCGCCGAACGCCCTCCCGATGTCTAAACCGCCCCATATCCGCAACTTCTGCATCATCGCCCACATCGACCACGGCAAGTCCACGCTCGCCGACCGGATGTTGCAGGGCACCGGCGTGATGCACGAACGCAACCAGCGCGAGCAGACCCTCGACAACATGGACCTCGAACGCGAACGTGGGATCACCATCAAAGCCTCGGCCGTGTCGGTCGAACACGAATTCAACGGTGAAATCTATGAGCTGAACTTCATCGACACCCCCGGCCACGTCGACTTCCACTACGAAGTCTCCCGCGCTCTGGCCGCCTGCGAGGGCGCGGTCCTCGTCGTTGACGCGACCCAAGGCGTCGAAGCCCAGACCGTGGCGAATTTGTACAAAGCGGTGGAGGCCGACCTCGAGCTCATCCCGGTCATCAATAAGATTGATCTGCCCAGCGCCCAGCCCGAAGAGCGGGCAGAGCAGGTCGAAGACGTGCTCGGGCTTGACGCGGCCGACTGCATCATGACCTCGGCCAAGACCGGCGTCGGCGTGGACGAGCTGCTCGACGCGATCTGCGAACGCTTCCCCGCGCCGCAGGGCGACCCCGAGGCGCCGCTGCAGGCGCTGATCTTCGACGCGATCTACGACGATTACCGCGGCGTCGTGGTCTACTTCAGGATGGTCAACGGCCGTATGAAAAAAGGCGACCGTATCCTGATGATGGGCGCCCAGCGCACTTACCAAGTCACCGAGCTCGGCAAGTTCCGCCCGCAGATGACCCCGACGGCCGAACCGTTCGAAGCCGGCGACGTGGGCTACATGGTCGCGGCGATCAAGACGCTCGAAGACGTGAACATCGGCGACACCATCACCCTCGACACCGCCCGCTGCGATGAACCGCTGCCGGGTTACGAAGAGCCGTCGCCCATGGTGTACTGCGACTTCTACCCGTCGGGCGACACGCAGTTCGACGACCTGCGCGACGCGATCGCGCGGCTGCACATCAACGACGCCAGCTACACCTACGAACCCACCAACTCCGAGGCGCTGGGCTCGGGCTTCCGCTGCGGCTTCTTGGGCATGCTGCACATGGACATCATCCAAGAGCGCCTCGAACGCGAGGGCGACGTGTCCATCGTCCAGACCGCGCCGACCGTGACCTACGAGGTCGAGATCATCGGCAAGGGCGGCGACAAAGAGACGATCCAGATCACCAACCCCGCCGAGCTGCCGGACATGAGCAAGGTCAAGGCGATCCGCGAGCCCATCGTCGCCGCCGAGATCATCACGCCCACCAGCAGCATCGGCGACATCATGAAGCTCTGCGAGTCGCGCCGCGGGGTCTACAAGTCGCAGAAGTTCCTCGCCGACGACCGCCAGATCCTCGAGTACGACCTGCCCCTGGCCGAGATCATCTACGACTTCTTCGACAAGCTGAAGTCGATGACCTCGGGCTACGGCACGGTGGACTACCACGTCACCGGCTTCAAGACCGACAACCTCGTGAAGATGGACGTGCTGGTCAACGGCAACCCGGTCGAAGCGTTGTCGCTGATCGTCCACCGATCCAAGGCCGAGTTCCGCGGCCGGCACCTCTTGAAGAAACTTAAGTCCCAGATCGACCGCCACCTCTTCGAGATCCCGCTCCAGGCCGCCATTGGCGGCAAGATCATCGCCCGCGAAACCATCAAGTCTGTCGGCAAGAACGTCACCGCCAAGTGCTACGGCGGCGACGTCTCTCGCAAACGCAAGCTCCTCGAAAAGCAGAAGAAGGGCAAGGAGCGGATGAAAAAGATCGGCAGCGTCGATATCCCTCAAGAGGCTTTCATGTCGGTGCTCGATACGGGGGAGTAACGACGATGGCTCGACTCGTCTTCGCTTTGTGCGCGACGCTGCTGCTGGGCTGCAAGACCCACCAACCCGCGCCCGAAACCCTACCAGGACCGGCCCTATCGCCCGATCCTCGGTCCATCTGGGGGCCGCTGCCGGCGGATCCTGAAAAGCGGTTCAGCGCTAACGAGGTCGCCCGACAGATCTGTCACGCCGAACCGACCGGCGTCTTGTGGGTGGCCGAGAACGCCGACCGCTTTGACCAGCTGACGGCGGCCGAGAAGCGGCTCTGGGTCGAAGCGGTGCGGTGGTACCGGCTCGACGTGTACGCCCCACGCGTCGCCGAGATCGCCCGATCCCCCGAATCCTTTTTCGCGGGGCGCGAATTGGTCTGGGCCCGCGATCCGCTGTACCGGGCCTTGGCCGCCCTGAGATCACCCGACACGATCGATTCCATATGGGACGGGGTTAACAACGAGGCGCTGAAAAATCACACGCGCGCGGAGTTGGCCGCGGCGATGGTCACACTCGGCGACGAGCGCGGCCGGGCGTATCTGCTAGAGGCTTACCGATACTACTTGATTCACCTCGGCGGCCCCGAGTCGCGTTCCTACCCGATGCGCCAGGTCCTCGAGCGATTCCACGACCCCCTCCTGATCGAGCAGATCGAGGATCTCCCGAACCGCATCGACTTCCTGCGCCAGACCCAGATCAACAACGCCAGGACGCTGGTCAGGTCGATGCGGGTCAATGGTTGGCCGCTCGAAGATTTGCGTGAGGCCGCGGCGGCGCCCGAGTGGTCGTCCAGCTACCTCCGTTACGACGCGGTCGAGGCGCTCGGAGAGAGAGGCACGCCCGACGATCTGGCTTTGCTCGAAAACTTATCGCCGTGGGACCGAGGCATCGGCCTGCAACAGGATTTGATCAAACAGGCGGGGCGGCGGTCGGCGCTGGCCATCCGGTATCGTTATTGGCAAGTCCTGGGGGAAGAAGGCGGAGAAAACAAACAAGATGACCGCGAACAGAACCGCGCTACTCTAAGGGCGTCACCGTGATCTCCGCCCGCTCGATGTTCAGCGTGACCGGTGATTGATCTTCGGTGAACGCCCGCAGCACCACGTCGAACGAACCCAGGGTGCGCTGCAACGACACCGTGCGATCGGCCGTGTACCGGCCCCCGCCGTCCCGCTCCAGCGGCACGGTGAAGTCGAGAAAGCGCAACTCGATCCGGTCCACGATCGCTTCCGGATCGGCGGTCAGGGCGACTTGCACCCGGACCCAGCTGTCGGGCGGGGCGTAGAAATATTGGCCCTTGGTCAGCGTGCCGCCGCGTCGAGGGGCAGGCAGAGGCGTCACCGTGTGCGGGCCCGGCGGGATAAACACCAGCGGCCGCGGCACACGGCCCGCGCCGCCGCCGGCCTGGCGTAGCGTTAAATCGGCGAGCACGGGACGGGACATGAAATCCCGGGCGGTCGCCGAGTCGTCTTGCACCAACGCCGTGAAGCCCTGCCGGCCGCTCGATGGGGCGGGCAAATACCGAGCGATCGGGTTGAAGTGTTCACCGAAGAGCTCAACGCCGCCGTCGGCGAGGAACACACCGATCTGTCGGCGGTAAACGTTGGCGAACGGTAACTCACGCGGCGTGGCGTAGTCCCGGAAGATACTGCGGCCACCGAACGCCGACGACGGCTCCGCCAACCCCAGATAGTCCAACACACTCAAGGCCACGTCGCTCTGCCCAAACAGCCCGTCGATCGGCCCAACTTCTCCACCAGGCGACACCGCCATGAACACGCCCCACGCCTCGCTGATGCCGTGCGGCACGCGGCCGCGGTCCTGGGTGAAGCCGGTCTCGTCGGACGTCACGATCACCAAGGTGTCGCTCCACACGCCACGCCGATCTAGCCCCTTCATCAAGTGGCCCACCGCCAGGTCGGCGTAACGGAACGCCCTTTGTTCTTCGGTCTCGCCCGACAACGCTTCAAAATCCTCGGGGAGGATATACGGGTGATGTGTCCCCACCGTCAGCACCGTCAGAAACCACGGCTGGTCGGGCCGGGCTCCCGTGGCCTCCGCTTCCCGGGCCGCGTCGATCCAGGCCAGCGCCTCGTCCATCAGCGTCACGTCGTCCACGCCCCAACCGCTCGACGCCCGGGCGGGGCGAGCACCGAGCGTGGTGGGTACTTCTTGAAAACCCGCGGCCCTGAGGAACGGGCCCTTACCCATGAACGCCAGGTCGCTGGACTGGAGGTAGGCGGTGCGGTAGCCGTGGTTGCTCAACACCCCGGGCAGGTACGGCCGATCGGGCAGCGACGCGAAAACCGACATCCGCGGCGTGTTCTTCTGTAGCAGCGGCAACGCGCCGCTGAACAGGGCGTACGTGCCACGGTTGGTCTGGCGTTGCTGGTTCACGAAGCGCGGCACGTACAGGCTGCGCTCGCACAAAGCCGCGAGGTACGGGGCTTCGTGCGGGTCGTGCGGTTGGCCGTGGATCGGGGCGATGCGGTCGCTGCCGAGGCCTTCGATCACGAGCAACAACACGTTGGGCCGGCGTTCTGTGGGCGGCGGGGTGGTGAGGCGGGCGCCGTCGAGGTCGGTCATCAGCCACCGGTCGACGCGCCGCCGGTGCGAGTCATCGATGGCGATGCCCCGCGCAACGGTCAGCCCGTCTTCGCCGGCCCGATCCCGCCAGAGCCGTCCAAAATTCTCCGTAATGTAATTCGTCCCGCGCCAGCCGTCCGCCGGGCCGGGCGACGGAGCCACCGCCAAGGCAAGCGTCCCCACCGCCGCGGTCAGCAACGCGCGCCGGCTCGCCTGGCCGTACCGCACATCCTTGATCATCCACACCACGGCCGCCGCCGCCACGGCCGTCAGCAACATCCACTCCCAGTGCGTCGGCCGCAGCAACGACCCCAACACGAAGGTCGACTCCGCCAACATCCCCGCCTGCCGCACATCCGGCCACGCCCCCAACACCCGGACGTGCTCGGCCGCCAAAAAGCCAAGGACCACCCAGACCGCCGCACCAGCCGCGCCCGCCCAGGACTTGAATCGATGAAGCCCGATCAAGATCAACCCCACCCACAGCCCAACCACGATGTCCGACGCGATACCCCAGACGTCGGCCCGGTACATCTTCGCCTCCACATCGATCCACGCCACGCACCGCGGAACGAGCGTAAGCAGCACCGCGACGGTGAAAAACAGATGGCCGGCCATTTAAGCTGCTCCAGGTATCGCCCGCTCTGACACACCCTATCGTGAACCCGTCGGCCTCGTCGTCAACCCCGGCCGACACCCGGGCGACACCGCGCTTGGGCTGATAACCTTGCGGGCATGGCCGACAAACCGCTCACCGATTTTTCCTGCGGCGTCATCCCGGTGTGGCTTTCACCGGAAGGCCCGCGTTTCCTTCTCGTGCAACACCACGCCGGGCACTGGGCGTTTCCCAAGGGACACCCCGAAGGCGACGAGACGCCGCTGGACACCGCCCGCCGGGAGTTGGCCGAGGAAACCGGGCTGTCCGACGTCGAGTTATGGGACGCCCCGGCGTTTGAGGAACGCTACTGTTTCACCAAGCGTTCGGGCCGGGCGGTCGAGAAGCTGGTCACCTACTACCTGGGCCGAGTCACGGCGGCGGCCGACGCGGTCGTGATCCAGGCCGAGGAAGTGCAGGCGTATGCTTGGGGCGATCGGGACCAGACCGTGCAACGGCTGACTTTCGCCGAGGGGCGGGCGTTGTTCGATGAAGTTTGCGCTTACCTCGATACCCACCCCGAGGTGTTCGGGTTGTAACGCCGCCGACAAATAATCCGGGAAACCTTTCAGATTATCCGGCGTGGGCGTTTGCCCCGCGGCGGTTCGTATCGTCTGGTGTTCGTGCCGACGGGCGATCAGCGTCCGGAAAACACTTATCCCGTCGGCCTCGCCCGGATTCTGGCAAACGGCGGTTAAGTCGCTTGAGCCGCGGGACGATGAAAAAGTCGGTTGAAGTGTGTCCCGCCCGTGCCCTGCGTGGGTCGCCCCGGAGAGGGCTTGGGCGAGATACACGCGACCGGGGCGGGTCGTGCGTGTGGCCGACCGCCGAGGCGTGTGACCGAGTCGTGTGGGCTCGGCACCAGAAAGTTTGGTCATCCTATTGAGGAGATTCGTAATGTCGGCACGTACGTTGAAAGCTAAGGGCTTCACGCTTGTGGAAATCCTTATCGTTGTTGTGATCCTCGGCATCCTTGCCGCGATCGTCATCCCCCAGTTCACCAGCGCTTCGGAATCGGCCAAGGCTTCGAGCCTGGTCACCCAGTTGCAGTCGCTGCGCAGCCAGCTGGAGCTCTACCAGCTCGAGCACAACGGTGACTACCCCGGCCTCAACGCCGCGGGCACCGGCCTCGTCAGCTCCGCGGACTTCTGGGCGGACCTGACCGGCACGACCGATGTCGACGGCGCCGCCGCCACGACCGGCATCACCTACGGTCCCTACCTGCAGAAGGAAATCGTCAACCCCTTCGAAGACACCAGCACCATCGTGGCCAGCATCGGCACGGTTGACGCCGGCACCGGCGCCGCCGCCGACGTGGGCTTCATCTACGACCCGTTGACCGGCGAAATCAAGGCCGTCGTCGAAGCCGCGAAGGCCGCCGACGTGAACTTCGACACCGCCGATGGCGACATCGCGACCTACTAAGCCCCGCTTAGTCTGAATCAAATAATCGACCGCGGCGGAGGCTTGAACGCCTCCGCCGCGATTTTTTGTTACCGGACGCCCGTTTGCCGCCACAGTCGCCCGACGAAACGTCCGATGACCACACGGGAAGCTTTTCCCCGGAACACCCGGAAACCCTCAAACCCGGAACCTGGAATACCCGCCATGAAAACCCTGCGCTACCTCAACACCGTCCTGACCGTGATCGCCGTGCTGCTCACGCTCAACGTTTACCTGCAGCTCACCGCCTCGCCCGCCGGCGCCGCGGTGTCCTCCGCAACCGAGGCCCGTGCCGCCGACAAGCCCAAGGGCGTCGGCTCGACCGCCGCGCGGGAACAGGCCCAACTCGAGACCCTGCGCGACATCAACAACAACCTCGTCGCCCTCGGCGCCAAGCTGACCGACGGCTCGGTCCGCGTCAAAGTCGACTCGATGCCCGCCCAGGGCGATTAAGTCCGCCCCGCAACCCGAAACCAGCATGCGCTTTCCCCGCCGCCTATCCCGAACCCGCGTCCACGGCTACACCCTCATCGAGGTGCTGCTGGTGGTGTCCATCCTCGGGCTGGTCAGCGCGGCCGTCGTGCCGAGCATGCTGACCGCCGGGTCCATGGGGGTACAGGCCGCCGCCCGCGTGATCGTGGCCGACCTGCTCTACGCCCAGAACGAAGCCATCGCCCAGCAGAACACCCGCAAGGTCGTGTTCGACGTGGCGAACAATTCCTACCGGCTCACCGACGAGGCCAACGCCACGCTCACCGCGAGTTGGGTCAACGGACAAGCCAACAACTACGTCGTGGAGTTCGGCAACGACCGGCGTTTCGAAGGTGTAACCATCCTCGCCGTGGACTTCAACGGCGGCAACGTGATCGAGTTCGACGACTTGGGCACGCCCTCCACCGGCGGCAGCATCACGATCCAGTTCGACCGCCGGTCGTACCGCATCGACGTGGCGAGTTTCACCGGGAGAGTAACGGTAACGAAATTGAGTTAACCCGACCCCTTAAAGACGGCGCGGCCGAGCGCCGTAAACACACGTGGCTCTGATCCGGCCACCACCGAAAGCGTGACCAGGGACCCTGACCGCGGGGGAGCGAGGCGAAAGTGTTCGGAGGCAAACGAAAAAATTCTGATTTCCCCATCGGGCTCGACGTGGGCGACCACGGCGTCCGGCTGCTGCAGCTCTCGAAGCGCGGCGGCAAACTGACGGCGGTTGCCGCGGCGCAGGCCCGCCTGCCCGAGGGGCTCAAGGCCCAGAGCGACGCGTATCACGCCGCGGTCGCCGAGGCGATCGGCCGGTCACTCGCGGCCGGCGGATTCGCGGGCAACCGTGTGGTCAGCGCGTTGCCCGCGTCGTCGATGCAATGCAAGAACCTGCGCCTGCCGACGATGCCCGCCGACGAATTGGCCGCGGCCGTGCAGTGGGAAGCCGCCGACCGCTTCGGGTTCGGCGACCAGCAAACCTCGGCCCAGTTCCTCGTGGCGGGAGAGGTCCGGCAAGGCGAGGAAACTCGCCAGGAGATCATCCTGCTGGCCGCCAAGCTCGGCTTCGTCGAGGCGCACGTGGCGGCCCTGATCCAGAACAGCCTGCGTCCCCAAGCCATCGACGCCGTACCCGCGGCCCTCGCCCGCCTGACCGATACCTGGGCGACCGGCACGGAATCACCCGGCCCGAAAACCGACACACACGTGCTGATCGACGTGGGCTACAGCGCGACCAAGGTCCTGATCGTCCGCGACGGCCGGGTCGTGTTCTTTAAACCCATCGAAATCGGCGGGACGCATCTGGACTCGGTTCTCTCGGGATCGCTGAGCATTTCTCTGGACGAGGCGCGCCAAAAGCGCGAAGCACTCGAAACCGGCGACACGAACGAAAACCAGAGCGTGCTCTCGGCGCTACTGCCCCCCCTCAACGACCTGGGGCGCGAGATCGGACTGTGCCTGCGCTACTACGGCGTCACGTTCCGCGGCCCGCGGCCCGAAACGGCCCGGCTCCTCGGTGGGGGCGCGGCGCCCTGGCTGGTTGAAACCCTCGGTCAAGCCTCGGGGCTGCAACTGGAACTCGGCGGTGTGTTCGACGGGATCGACCTGTCGGCGGTCCGCGGAGTGATCGAGCCCGGGTCCGAGCACGGCTGGGCCGTGGCCGCCGGGTTGTCGCTGCGCCACCTCAACAGCGCGAAGCAGCGCCAGCCCTCATCCGAAGCCACGCAACAGGAGGTGGCGGCGTGAACCAGATCAACTTCCTGCCCGAATCCTACCTACGGACGCAGAAACGGCGTGGCCGGCTGCTCCGCCAGATCGCGCTGGTCTCGTCCATCGCGGGCTGCTTGGTCCTGGCCACGATCGGCCTCAAAGCCAACAGCATGAACCAAAGCCGCACCGCGGACCGGCTCGAACAAACCGTCAAGGCCGAGCAAGGCGCGCTCGGCGTGTTGTCCAACATGGAGGAGCAGCACGCCTCGCTGCTCAAGCGGGCCCAGCTCAAGCGCACCCTGATACCCCCGGTCAGTTACCACCAGACGATCGGTGCCCTCAGCCAGGCCATGCCCGAAGTGATCGCGGTCACCGAATTAACCATGACGTCGGTGCGCCCCAAGCCCGAGCCGATCGAAACCGACGCCCAGCGTGAAGCCCGGCTCAAACGCCAGGCGTCTCCCAGCAAAGAGCCCACGCCCTACGAGCCCAACGTCATCGGTATCGAGCTCCAAGGCCTCGCGCCCGACGATCTGGCTGTCGCCAGCTTCGTGGCGGCGCTCGACGAGAGCCCGCTGTTCTCCCGGGTCACGATGCGGTCCAGCCGCGCGGCGGTGTCCCACGGGCTCCACGTCCGGCAGTTCGACCTGACCGCCACGATCGACCTCGACCGCGATTTTGAATGGACCAACGCGAACCCGGAGGTGGCCCATGCGGATTGAAAAGGACCAATGGATCGTCGCGGGCGTGATCGCGAGTCTGACGCTGGCGTTTGTGTTCGCCGTGTGGCTGCCCGAAAACCGGAAGACGGCGCGGTATCAGGAGCGGATCGACGCGGCCCAGAAAACCCTGGGGCCGAACTTCAACCAGCCCGCGGCGTTGGCCGCGCGGATGGAAGAGGTCGACGAGCTTCAGGACAAGGTCGAGTCGTCCGACCGTTTCATCTCGGCCGAGCCCGAGTTGGCGAAGCTGCTGCGCAGCCTCACGGAGGCGGCGCGGGGCCAGGCGATCGGCGACCAACAGTTCAACACGCAGCCGAGCCGGCACTTCAAGCACTACAGCGAGATCCCCGTCGGGCTGGAAATGCGCAGCTCGTTCGACGCGGCCTACGGCCTGCTTGAGGCCATCGAAACGATGCCCCGCGTCGTCCGGCTCGACGCGTTGAGCCTGCGCTTGATCGACCAGGACTCGGCGAAAACCAAGCCGCAGATGCAGGCCAATTTCCGGCTAAGCGGGTTCTACACCGATCGGCAGGAGGGCGGTTCGTGAGACAGCGTATCCGAGACATCATCGACGCCATGTGGCGCGACAAAAAGCAGGCCGGCATGATCGTCGGGCTGGCCGCGGTGGGCTTATTGCTTTGGGGGCGGCTGTTGCTCAAACAGGTCCCGCAGACCGCCTCGGCCGACGGCAAACCGCAGTGGCTGGTCGAAGTCGAGGCCGAAGCCGCGGCCCCGATGGCCGACAAGACGCGCGTAGCTTTGCCCAGACCGGACAAACCCGCGCGTGACCTGTTCTTATTGGACCCCTCGGGGTACCAAAAAGCATTATCGGAAGATTCTGGGTTAAGCGAGGCAAAGTTGGTCGAAGAGGTAACCGATGAAGAACGCCGGATGGCGGTCGTGGAAGCGGCCGCGGGGCTACGGCTCCAAAGCATCACGCTGGGCGACGTGCCCGCGGCTTTCATCAACGGCCGATTGATCCGGGTCGGTCGGAGCATCGAAGGTTTCGTCCTGCTGAGCTGCGACGAACGATCCGCCGTGCTCGAAAAAGATGGCTTCAAGGTCCGCCTCGGCATGGGGTCCGGCAGGCCACGCAACCGTTAACCGTTTACCAAACTTTCTCTCGATCAGAGGCTGAGCAGCAAGGAGCATTGCAATGACCGCTTGGGACCGCAACCGATTTAAGAACGTATTGTTAGCCGGCGGCCTCGGGGTCGCGTTCAGCCTCACCGGAGCGCACTACGCCCAAGCCGCCGACGGCGACGACCCCATCGGCCTGTTCGATGAGAACGGCGAAAACATGGAAGGTCAGGAAGTCGGCGTCGATTCGCTCGGCCAGATCGACATCACCGTGAAGGACCTGGAGATCGCCAAGGTGCTCCAGCTCCTGTCGATCCAGAGCCAACGCAACATCGTCACCAGCCGCAACGTCTCGGGCAAGGTTTCGGCCGACCTCTACGGCGTATCCTTCCACGAAGCCCTCGAAGCCATCCTGACGCCCAACGGCTACGGCTACGAAGAAAAAGGCAACTTCATCTACGTCTACACCGCCGCCGAGCTGCAGGAAAAGCTCGACGAGAGCCGCGCGACGGTCACCAAGGTCGTCCGTCTGAACTACATCAGCTCGACCGACGCGGCCGAGTTCCTCAAGCCGATCCTGTCGTCCAACGGCTCGATCACCGCGACCGGCGAGGTCGACTCGGGCTTCCTGCCCAGCGAGTCCGACGGCGGCGAGAACACCTTCGCCCACTCCGACACGCTGCTCATCAAAGACTACGAAGAGAACGTCGAAGAAATCATGAGCATCCTCAAGGAGCTCGACGTTCGCCCCAAACAGGTCCTGGTCGAAGCGACCATCCTGCAGGCCACCCTCACCGAGAACAACGCCTTCGGCGTCGACTTTGCGGTCTTCGCGGACTTCGACGGCCTGGCCGACTTCGTCAACCCGCTCGGCGCTGTCGACGAACTGATCAGCGGCACCAACGCCAGCGGTGGCGGCGGCACGGCGCTCTCCAGCGAAGTCGGCAACACCGCGACCGGCGACTCGGGCTTCAAGATCGGCGTCACCGGCTCCGACGCCTCGGTCTTCCTGCGTGCCCTGGACTCGGTCACCGACTCCACCGTGCTGGCCAAGCCCAACATCCTCGTGCTCAACCGCCAGAAGGCCGACATCCTCGTCGGTGAACGCCTGGGCTACCTCAGCACCACGGTGACCGACACCTCCGAGACCCAGACCATCGAGTTCCTCGACGTCGGTACCCAGCTGACCGTCCGCCCCTTCATCACCGAAGAAGGCACGATCCGCATGGAGCTCCGCCCGGCGGTGTCCGACGGCACCACCCGCCTCGAAGGCGGCTTCATCATCCCCGACGAAGTCACGCAGGAACTGGTGACCAACATCATCGTGGAGTCCGGCCAAACCGTGGTGCTCGGCGGCCTGTTCGTCGAAGACACCACCGTCGGCCGCAGCCAGGTGCCCGTGCTCGGCGACATCCCGCTCATCGGTGCCGCCTTCAAGGGCCAGGACGACGACTTCCGTCGTAGCGAAGTGATCTTCATGGTCAAGACGACCGTGATGGACCACGCCGACCTCGCTATCCTCGGCGACAAGGCCACCGAACGCGTCGAAGACGCCCGCATCGCCATCCGCAACGGCCTGCTTCCGTACTCCAACGACAAGCTGGTCAGCGCCCACCTGCTCGACGCTCAGCGTCACTATGAAGCGGGCAAGACCCGCAAGGCCCTGTGGAGCGTGAACCTCGCCCTGCACCTCGCCCCGACCTCGGAAGACGGGATCGCGCTCAAGGAGCTCATCGTCGGCCAGCCGATGGATTACGCCGACCAGACCTTCTTCGGCCGGCTGAGCGACGACGTCATCAACGGCGAGATCGAATCGATGCCCGCCGAGGAAGCCCCCGCGGCCGACGAAGAAGAAACCGTCCTGCTCGAAGAATCGCTGGGCAGCACCGAGGCCCAACCCGAAGACGACGAGTCGAACTTCGTATTCCCGGTCGCCGGCTTCGAGCAGACGGCCGATAACGCCGACCCCGCGGAAGACGAGTCCGCCGGCGTGATCGTGGTCGATAGCGTGGAAGAGCTCACGGTGGAATCCACCGAGACCTCGCCGCAGGAAACCGACGCCGACGTGGCGCTCGACCAGATCCTGTTCGACGAAAGCGACCTGGCCGAGGTGGAAGTCGACTACGGCGTGGGCGAGTAAGCCTCGCCCGCCCCACGACAAACCCCCCGCCACGCAACCCACCGGGCTCCCGGGCCCAAGGATAGAACAACCATGAAGTTTCAAGGACACTCCACCGTCCTGAGCCTCACAGCGATCACGCTCCTCGCGTCATCGCTGTTTGGCTGCGCCACCCACAGCAGCCACGAGGGCTGGGTCAACGACGCCGACTCCCGTTGGAAGAGCCTCCGCTCGACCGCGCTGCTGGAGATGGCCAAGGACCGCTTCGAGGCCGGCGCGCTCGATCAGGCCGAGAAGACCGTGACCGAAGCCGCCGCGATCGACTCGACCAATCCGCAACTCCACCTGCTCGCGGGACGCATCGCCCTGGAACGCGGCCAGCTCGAACGGGCCTACCGCCTGTTCCAGCTCTCGGCCGACCTCAACGCCAACGAGCCCGACACGTTCTATTACCAGGGCGTGATCCTCCAGCGCTGGAAGCAATACGACGCGGCGCTCGAGGCGTACCAGTCGGCCTACGACCTGGACAAAGACAACCCCGCCCGCCTGCTAGCGATCGGTGAGACCCTCGTCGAGCTCGACCGCCCGCAAGACGCCATCGAGCTCCTCGAAGAAAAGAAGTACTACTTCGACCAGAACGCCGGCCTCCGGGCCCTGCTCGGCCACCTGTACCGCATGCAGGGCGAGCCCAGGCTCGCGGTCGAGGCCTTCCGCCAGGCCACGACGCTCGACGCCGAGAACATGCGGCTCCACGAGGAGCTGGCTTTCAGCCAGGTCGAGGCCGGCAACTTCGCCGACGCCGCGACGACGCTGCGCATGCTGCTCGCTCTACCCGAGTACGAGAACCGCAGCGACCTCAAGCGTTCGCTCGCCCAGGCCGAGGCCGAGACCGGCCGACTCCAGTCCGCCCGCGAGATCTACATCGAGCTGACCCGCGACGACCCGAGCCACACCGCGGACTGGCTCCGGCTTGGCGAGGTCTCGTGGAAGCTCGACGACACCGGCGGCGCCCTGATCGCGGCCAACCGCGCGATCTCGCTCTCCCCGCAACGAGAAGAGGGCTACCTGCTGGCCGGCATGGTCTGGCAGAAGCGCGGCCGGGTGCAGGACGCCCTGGAGATGTTCGACCGCGCCGCCGAGTTGGCGCCGCAGGACGCGACCCCGCTGATCCTGCGCGGCCTGTCGCTGCAAAAGACCGACCGCCTCGCCGCCGCCGCCGAGGCGTACGAAGAGGCCCTGCGTCGCGACCCCGAAGACCGTCGCGCCGAGCGTCTGCTCACCCAGGTCACCTCGCCGTAGACCAAGCTCGCGGACACCACATCCCCAATAGCTCACCCGGACCCGGCGCAACGCGTGCCGGGTCTTTTTTCGTTCGGAGCACCCAAGCGGTCTTGACGCGACGTTATCGGCGATTGTTCTATTCGGACCCATCCCCGCAGCCGTTACGGCCGTCACATTTAACCCGACCCGATTGATCGCCGAAACAACTAAGTAGGTGCGATTTCGTGATCGCGCCCGCCATGCTGTGTACCGACTTGCGGGGGAGCGCCATGAACGACAAGACCCGCATCCTGATCTGTGACGACGAAACCCACATCCTGCACGTGGTGGGGCTGAACCTGCGCAGCGCGGGATACGAGCCCGTGCTCGCGGCCAACGGCGAGCAGGCGCTAGAGGCCGTCGCCCAATCCCCGCCGGCGTTGTGCGTCATCGATCACCAGATGCCGGGCATGACCGGCAGCGAGTTGTGCCGAAGGCTCCGCGCCTTCCCCGGGTTGGAGGCGACCCCCATCGTCATGCTCACCGCGGCCGACTTCCGGATGCCCCGTCCCGGCGACGGCGATGAGCAGCTCTCGGCCGTGGTGGGTAAGCCCTTCAGCCCGAAGGCCCTGATCGAGCTGATCCAAAGCCTGCTCGCGCCGTCTCGCATCGGGGAGGACCAATGACCCGCATCGACCTGCACATCCACTCGGGGGGCGTGTCGGGGCGGCGGCTCGTTGAACGGGTCGCGGCGCTGGGGTTTCCCGTGGTGCGCATCGACCCCGACGGGCACGCCAAGGCGACGGCCCCGTGCTCGTGGTTCGAGCGCACGGTGATCGAGTCCGCCGACCTCGCCCGAGCGCTGCGCGGCTCGATGGAACAGTTCGATAACAAAAACCAGGCCCTGCTGCAGCCCATCCCGGGCGTGTACCTGGTGGCCTTGCCTCCCAGGTATACCGAGCCCAACGATCTCACCCCCCCGGTCGAAACTCGGTACGCCGCGTTCATGCTGGGTCAGGAATTTATCGACGGCGAAGCGCTGCGGCGCCTCTGCGACCGGGCGCAACTCGACTGGGACGCCACCCGGCAGCGCGCCGATATCCAGCGGTTGATCACCGCCGCCGAGGCCCAACGCCTCTCCCACGCCCTTCACTGGATGCAGGAAGACGCCTCGGGCCGCCGTGTCCAGCGCGAGGAGCTGCACAGCCTCAGCGAAGAGCTCAGCAACAACTACGAAGAGCTGAGCCTGATCTACAAGCTGTCGCACAGCATGACGCTCAACCAGCCGGCCGAAGAGTTCTTCCGCGAGGCCTGCGCCGAGTTGCACGAAGTCAGCTCACTGAACTGGATCGGGCTCGAGATCGTCGGCAACCAGCCGCGGCTCAAGGAACTGCAGGGCCAGAGCTACCTCGCCGGACGGCCGGGCGCCCCCGGCGAGGCCGAGCGGCTCGGGCCACGGCTCGTGCTGGACTACGCCGACCTCCGCGAGCCCGCCATCATCGACGACACCACGTCGCTCTGCCCCGAGCTCTCGGCCCACGATAAGAGCCTGCTGATCGTGCCGCTGCGCCGCGACGGTGTGCTGCTGGGTATGCTGTTCGGCGGCGGCCGACGCGACGGGGAATACCTCACCTCGATCGACGCCAAGCTGTGTGCGTCGATCAGCAACAACCTCGCGATCTTCCTCGAAAACTTCATGCTCTTCGAGGACGCCCAGACCCTGTTCCTCGGCACACTCCACGCGCTGACCCGCGCGATCGACGCCAAAGACTCCTACACGTTCGGCCACTCCGAACGCGTCGCGGCGCTCTCGAAAACGCTCGCCCGCGCGGCCGACCTCGACGAAGCGACAGCCGAACGCATCTACCTCTCCGGGCTGGTCCACGACGTCGGAAAGATCGGCGTGCCCGAAGCGGTCCTCTGCAAAGCGGGCCGGCTCACCGACCAGGAGTTCGAGAGCATCAAGATGCACCCGGCCATCGGGGCCGGCATTATCCGCGATATCCGTCAGATGGAAGACCTGATCCCCGGCGTGCTTCACCACCACGAGCGTTGGGATGGGCGCGGCTACCCCCACCGGCTCACCGGGCTCGACATCCCGTTGTTCGGCCGGGTCATCGGGCTCGCCGACGCTTTCGACGCCATGAGCTCGAACCGCACCTACCGCTCGGCCCTGGAACACCCGCGGGTGCTCGAAGAAATCCGCCTGAACCGCGGCACACAGTTCGACCCCGAACTCGCCGACGTGTTCCTGAACCTCGACTTCGAGCCGTACTTCGACATGATCCGTCGTCACCGGGCCGAGAAAGGCCTCGGCTCCGCCTGATCGAAAGTAAACGATGAAGATCACCCACCAAGACCAACACGAGATGACGGTCCTGACGCTCAAGGGCGAATTGACCGGCGACGAGTCCGACCGCCTGCGCCGCGTCGCGCTCGAAAGGATGGACGCGCGGGTCCGCGACTTCGTGTTAGACGTCCGCGAGCTCGACGCCATCGACTCTCAGGGCCTCGAAACGTTTGTCTGGCTCCAGGACCAGTGCGCCGAGCGCCTCGGCCAGATCCGTCTCGCCGGCGGCACCGACGCACTCGCCGATGTGCTCAAGATCACTCGCCTCGCCGCCCGGTTTGAATCTCACGCCGACCCCGACTCGGCCGTCCACAGCCTGGGGGTCCACCATGCCTGAGAAAACCGCCCCCACCACCGCCACGCCGCAGCGCATCGGCGACCTCCTGCTCGCCCAGGAGCGCATCTCGCAAGACCAGCTCGAGCAGGCGCTCGCGTTCCAGAAGAACAACCCCGGCCCGCGCAAGCTGATGGGCGAGGTGCTCGTCGAGATGGGCTTCGTGACGCAGGACCAAGTCATGGAGGCCCTCGCCGAGGCCTGCGGCGTGCCGTTCGTGCGCCTGCACCCTAAGCTCGCCGACCCCAAGGCCGTGGCGCTGCTCGAACGCGACTTCATCGAGAAACAGGGCGCGTTGCCGCTGTTCCTGGTCGAGGGCAAGCTCACCGTGGCGATGCCCGAACCGACCAATGTGTTTCTGATCGAAGAGATCGAACGGCTCACCGGCCACACGGTGCAGGTCGTCGCCACCACCGCCGCCGACATCACCGCCACGTTCGGAGCCATGCTGCCCGACGGCAACGTCTTCGTCATCGACGACATGATGGACGACGTCGGCGAGACCGACCTGTCGGTCGTCGAGAAGCAGATCACCGACCTGTCGGACCTTGAGGGCTCGGCCTCCGAGTCGCCGGTCATCAAGCTGGTCAACTACATCGTCTACGCCGCGGTCAAGGACGGCGCCAGCGACATCCACGTCGAGCCCGACGACGGCAAGCTCCGCGTGCGCTACCGCGTCGACGGCCGGCTGTACGAAAAACTCAGCCCGCCGTACTCCATGCTTCCCGCCGTGGTCAGCCGGATCAAGATCATGGCCGGCCTCGACATCTCCGAGCGCCGCGTGCCCCAGGACGGCGGCATCACGATTGTCATCGACAAGCGCCAGATTGACCTGCGCGTCTCGACCTGTCCCGGTAAGTTCGGCGAGAAGGTCGTCATCCGTATCATCGATACCCGCAACGCGATGACCAGCCTCGAGAAACTCGGCTTCAGCTACGAGATGCTCGAGAACTTCCGCGCCACCATCCGGCAGCCCAACGGCGTGTTCCTCGTCACCGGCCCCACCGGCTCGGGCAAATCGACCACGCTCTACGCCAGCCTCAACGAGATCAACGACGAGTCGGTCAACATCTCCACCGTCGAAGACCCCGTCGAGTACAACCTGCCCGGCGTCAACCAGTTCCAGACCAACGACAAGGCCGGCTTCACCTTCGCCGGGGCGCTGCGTTCCCTGCTGCGGCAGGACCCCGACATCATCATGCTCGGCGAGATCCGCGACCAGGAGACCGCCCGCATCGCGACCCAGGCCGCGCTCACCGGTCACATGGTGCTCTCGACGCTGCACACCAACGACGCGCCCTCGGCGATCACCCGGCTGTACAACGTCGGCGTCGAGCCGTACCTCGTCGCCGCGTCGATCCGCGGCGTGCAGGCCCAGCGGCTGGTCCGCCGGATCTGCAAACACTGCAAAGAACCCGTCGAGATGACCCACGCGATCGAGCGGACCCTCGAACAACTCGCCGGCCCCGACCAGGCCCCGATCGACACCGTCTACCACGGCGCGGGGTGCACCAAATGTCGCGACACCGGCTACGCCGGCCGGCTGGGCATCTACGAACTCATGATCCCCGACGACGAGTGCCTCGATCTGGTCAGCCGCGGGGCGGGCCTGCAGGAGCTGCGCCGCCATGTCGAGGCCGGCGACGGCTATACCACGCTCCGCCAGGACGGGCTCGACAAGGTCCGCGCCGGGCTAACCACCCTCGAAGAGTTGTTCAAGGCCACCGCCGCGTAAAGCACTCCCGATATCCGGTAAGCCGGAGCACGATCCATGCCCGATTACGATTTCAAAGTACGCAGCGCCGCCGGCGAACTCAACACCGGCACCATCACGGCCGAGTCCGCTTCGGCGGCCGGGGCGTTGTTGCGTGCCGACGGCTGGTTCGTCGTCAAGCTCGATCAGGCCGTCGGGCTCAAGCGTAAGTCTGTGGAGAAAGGCGAAAACCGCGTCCGCCGCGGCAGCATCAAGCGGTCGCAGATCATCTCGTTCGCCCACCAGCTGGCGGTCATGGTCGAGACCGGCGTGCCGATCAGCGAGGCGTTGCACTGCATCGCCGACCAGGCCGACACCCCCGACTTCCAGAACCTGATCCACGACGTCGCCGGCCAGGTCGAGGCCGGCGGCGAGCTCTCGCGTGCCTTGAGCAAGTACCCCGCGATCTTCCCGCCCATCATGATCAGCCTCGTGCGGGCCTCGGAAGTCTCGGGCACCATGGGGCCGATGCTCGAACGCGTCAGCACGTACCTGGGCAAGGAAGCGGCGACGTACAAGAAGATCAAGGGCGCGCTGACGTACCCCGCGGTGATGCTGGCCATGGTGCTGGCGGTCACGGTGGGCTTGTTGGTCTGGGTGCTGCCGAAGTTCGCGACGATCTTCGCGTCCAAGGGCGCGGCGCTGCCCTGGCCCACGCGGGCGCTGGTGTTGATCAGCGATACTCTCATCAACCACTGGATCTTTTGGATCTGCGCCATCATTGCCCTGAGCGTGGGGCTCTTTTTCGGCCTCAAGACACGGACCGGCACCCGGCTGTTTGATCAGCTCAAGCTCGCCACGCCGGTCCTCGGCGACCTGTTCTCCAAGCTCTACGTCACCCGCGCCACCCGCACGATGGGCACCATGATCTCCGCCGGCGTGCCGGTGCTGGACATGGTCTCGATCGTCCGCGACGTCACCCGCAACGCGCTATTCGAAGAGCTCTGGGACGACGTGGACGAACGCCTGCGCCGCGGGGCCCAGCTCTCCGACGCGTTGTTCGAGTCACCGCTGATCCCACGAGCGGTGGCGCAGATGATCTACGCCGGGGAACGCTCGGGGCGGCTTGGACCAACGATGGAGAAGATCGCCCACTTCACGGAAGAAGAGTTCGACGAGCAGATCAAGACCACGACCAACCTGATCGAGCCCACGATGGTCGCGATCATGGGCGGCATCGTCGGCTTCGTCGCCATCGCGCTGCTGCTGCCGATCTTCTCGGTCAGCACCGTCGTCGGCGGGGGGTGACTCGCAGAACCAATCGATAGGACTCACGGACACTAAAGCGCCCGAGCCCTGAGCCTTAATGCCTTCGGGGTGCAGGGGCAGAGCCCCTGCCGCTCGCCGCGCAGGCGATACGCCCCATCGCCTACGAAACACACCGTTCTTTACACGTCGATCTCTTCCGCGTCTTCCGCTCGCTCCATGATGAAGCGGAAGCGCGCCGACGGGTCCTTGCCCATCAAGTCGCTCATGACGCGGTCGGTTTCGAGTTGGTCGGCAATCTCGACCCGCAGCAGCTTCCGCGTCTTGGGGTTGAGCGTGGTCTCCCACAGGACCTTGGGCATCATCTCACCCAGCCCCTTGAACCGCGAGATCTCGGGCTTCGCCCGGCCGTTGGCCTGCTCGAGGATGCGGACGCGGTCGTCCTCGTCGGCGGCCCAGTGCGTCTCCTTGCCGATGTCGATGCGGAACAGCGGGGGCACGGCGATGAAGACCCGGCCGTCGTCGATGAGCTGCCGCAGGTGCCGGTAGAAGAACGTCAGCAACAGCGTCGTGATGTGGTGGCCGTCGGAGTCGGCGTCGGCGAGCAGGATGATGCGCTGGTAGCGCAGCTTGCCCGCGTCGAACGCGCCGCCGATGCCGCAGCCCATCGCGGTGACCAGGTCGGAGAGCTCTTTGTTGTCGAGCACCTTCTTGAGGTTGGCGTTCTCGGTGTTGAGCACCTTGCCCCGCAGGGGGAGGATCGCCTGGTGGGCGCGGTCGCGGCCCATCTTGGCGCTGCCGCCGGCCGAGTCGCCCTCGACGATGAACAGCTCCGAGTCGCTGCGGCCGTTGGCCGAGCAGTCGCTGAGCTTGCCGGGCAGGGTGAGTTTGTTCGTCGCGCTCTTGCGGGACACCGACGCCGAGGCCGCCCGGCTCGCGGCGCGGGCGCGGCTGGCGGCGATGATCCGCGCCACGATCTGCTCGGCGACCGACGCGTTGGAGTTCAGCCACTGCTCGAGCGCCGGCCGCAGCGCCCCGTCGACCACGGCCTGCACCTCGGGGTTGTTCAGCCGGTCCTTGGTCTGCCCCTGGAACTGCGGGTCGGCGATGAACACCGAGAGGATCGCGACCAGCCCCTCGCGGATGTCTTCGTGGGTGATCTTCACGCCGCGGGGCGTGAGCTTGTGGGTCTCGATGTAGTTGCGGACCGCCTTGGTGAGCCCGGCGCGGAAGCCGTTCTCGTGGCTTCCGCCGTTGGCGGTGGTGATGCCGTTGACGTAGCTGCGGACGTGTTCGTCGGTGGACTCGGTCCACTGCAGGACGAGCTCGACGCGTTCGCCGTTTTCTTTGGAAAGCGCGAACGCCGCGTCGTGGATCGGCCGGGCGCTGCGCTCCTTGAGCACCTGGCCGAGGTAGTCGACGATCCCGTTGTCGTGCTGGAAGGTCGTCTTGGTCTGGTTGACCTCGTCGACGAAGTGGACCTTGACGCCCTTGTGCAGGAAGCTCACCGTCTCGAGGCGGGCCTTGAGCGTCTCGGGGTTGAACTGGGTCTTGGGGAAGATGGTGGGGTCGGCGGTGAACGTGATGGTGGTGCCCGAGCCGCGCGACGCGCCTTTCTTTTTGAGCAGCTTGGTCTTGGGTTTGCCTTTGGCGAACTCCATCTTGTATTCGCTGCCGTCGCGCTTGACGTGGGCGGTGAGCTTCTTGGACAGGGCGTTGACGACGGACGCGCCGACGCCGTGCAGGCCGCCGGAGGTCTTGTAGTTGCCCTGACCGTCGTTCTGGAACTTGCCGCCGGCGTGGAGCTCGGTCAGCACGAGTTCGAGGCCGGTCTTGCCGGTCTTCTTGTTCTTGTCGACGGGGATACCCCGGCCGTTGTCGGCGACGCTGACGGTGTCGCCGGGTTTGTGCAGCGTGAGGGTGATCTCGGTCGCGTGGCCGTTCATCGCCTCGTCGACCGAGTTGTCGAGGACCTCCCAGGCCAGGTGGTGCAGCCCCGCCGCGCTCACGCCACCGATGTACATGCCCGGGCGCTTGCGCACGGCTTCAAGGCCTTGGAGTACGTCGAGTTGGTTGGCGGTGTATGCCATGGAGACTCAAAGGGGGTTACGCAAAGACAGGTGGGGGCGGGACTTCTTCCGGCAGGATCTTGGCGATCTTGCCGTTCTTCTGGATCTCGTTGCCGCGGCCGCCGCGGCCGGTGGTGCGGTACTTGACCGTCGAGATCGTTTTCTTCGCCCCGCGGTTAGTCTCGACGTTCAGCAGGTCGCGGTCGCCGGTGCTGGCCTTGAAGCCCAGCAGCTTGTCGAGCGGGCCGAGCTTGATCAGCTGCACGCCCTTGCCCGGGCCCGACAGGTAGTTGACCTCATCGGCTCGGCAGACGATCGCGCGGCAGTCGGCGCTGACCGCGAGGACGATCTCCTCGCCGTGGATCGGTGCGAAACCGACCATGGCTTTGCCTTTGGCGGGCCGCGCGAACCGTCGCCCCGCGCGGGTCGACGGTTCGACTAGGGTTTCGAGCCCGAAGCGCAGGGCGTAGCCGTCGGACGTGGCGGCGAAGCCGTGGGTCCACGGACAGTCGTCGGGCTTCTTGGGGTTCTCGACGAGTTCTTCTTCGCCGTGCTCGAAGTTCCGGGGGTCGAACGACATGGCGCCGACGATCTTCTCGCCGTCTTTGAGCTTGAACAGTTTCTGGATCGGCTCGCCGTAGCCGGTGGACGCGGGGATATCGATGAACCGGGCGGTGTAGCAGGTCCCGAGGCTGGAGAAGAAGCCGACCGTTGCGCGGGTCGAGCCGGCAACGCAGGCCAGGGCGTAGTCGCCCTCACGGACACGCGACTTGCCGGGCTCCTTGATCTCTTTCTGCCGCTTCACCCAGCCGTCGGCGGTGACCAGGACGTGGCAGTCCTCGGCGACGATGAAGTCTTCGGCGCTGAACTCCGGCTCGTCGCCGGCGGCCTCGATCAGGGTGCGGCGTTTGCCCTCTGCGGTCTTGCCGTACTCGGCCATCACGGCCTCGAGCTCTTCACGCACGATGCCCCACCGGCCCGACGTCGTGGTGTCGCTGACGTCTTCCTTCAGCAGCTTCTTGATCTCGCGGGCCCGCTTGCGCTTGGCCTTGAGTTCGTCCATGACCAGGTTGATCTCGAGCTTCGCGAGGCGGTACAGCTTCAGCTCGAGGATCGCCTCGGTCTGCTCGGCGTCGAGCTGCTTGAACCGCTTCATGATCTTCACGGCCGCGTCGGCCTTGCCGTCCGAGGCGCGGATGATCTTGATGATCGCGTCGAGCGCGTCGAAGATCAGTGCGAAGCCCTCGAGGATGTGGATGCGTTTCTCGAGGCCCGCGAGCTCGTTCTCCAGGCGCTTCGTGACCACCTCCAGGCGGAAGTGCAGGAAGTGCCAGAGGATCTCTTTGAGCCCGAGCCGGTCGGGCGCCCCGACCTCGGGGTTCTGCGTCGGCACGAGGCAAGTCAGGTTGACGTTGAAGTTCGTCTGCAGCGACGTATGCTTGTAGAGGTAGGCCAGCACCTTGGCTTCATCGGCGTCGGCCTTGAGCTCAAGGTCGATACGCAGGTCGTCGGCCGAGAGGTCCTTGACGTCGAGCAAGAGCGGCATCTTGCGGTCGATGACGACCTGGGCGATCTGCTCGACGAGGTTGGCTTTGTTGACGCCGTAGGGCACGGAGGTGATCGACAGCAGCTTGCTGCCGCGCGACTTGCCCTTGCTGCCCTTGGGCACGGCCGTGGTGCCGCGGACCTTGACGCTGCCGCTGCCGGTCTTGTAGATCTCGCGGAGCTCTTCCCGGCTGTTGACGATCTGGCCGCCGGTGGGGAAGTCGGGGCCCTGCACCGCGTCGTTGGCGACGAGTTGGTAGTCCTTGATCTCCGGGTCGGCGAGCAGCTTGAGGCAGGCCTTGATCACTTCGGTGAGGTTGTGCGGCGGGATGTTGGTCGCCATGCCCACGGCGATGCCGGAGCTGCCGTTGACCAGGAGGTTCGGCAGCTTCGCGGGAAGGACGACGGGCTCGGTCTTGGTGCCGTCGTAGTTGGGCCGGTACGGCACGGTGTTCTGCCCGATGTCGTCGAGCAGGGCGGTGGCGGGCGGGGCGAGTCGGCACTCGGTGTAGCGGTAGGCCGCGGGGTTGTCGCCGTCGATCGACCCGAAGTTGCCGATGCCCTCGACCAGCGGCACGCGCATGACCCACGCTTGGGCCATGCGGACCAACGCGTCGTAGATCGCGCTGTCGCCGTGGGGGTGGTACGAGCCCATCACGGTGCCGCAGACCGTGGCGGACTTGCGGGGCTTGGCCTCAGCACGCAGGCCCTGCTGCCACATGGTGTAGAGGATGCGGCGCTGCACGGGCTTGAGCCCGTCGCGCACGTCGGGCAGCGCCCGGCTGGTGATGACCGACAAGGAGTAATTCAGGTACCGCGACTGCGCCGCTTCGTGCAGGGCGATCGCCGACTCGCCGTCGCCGCCCCCGGAAGCCCCTGCCGCGGTGCCGTTGTCACCACCGCCCGCGCCGCCGCCGCGCAGGTCGACGGTGAACAGCGATTCGTCGTCGTCGGTGGTTTTGCGGCGGCGCCTGGCCAAGCGTCAAGCCCTCCTTGGCTTGGGGAGTCGAAACGGGAACCAATGAAATAGACTATCACGCATGGGCAAAGGATTCACCCGCGTGCTGGGCATCGACCCGGGCCTGCGTCTGACGGGCTACGGCGTGGTCGATCTGGCTGCCGGGGCCATCGAGCCCACCCTCGTCGAGGGCGGGGTCATCCGCCTCGACGCCCAACGCCCAATGGAAGACCGGCTGCTGCAGCTCAAAAACGATCTGACCGGGCTGATCGCCGAGCTCAAGCCCGACCGCTTGGCGGTGGAAAAGCTCTACGCCCACTACGCCCACCCGCGGACCGCGATCCTGATGGGCCACGCCCGGGGCGTGATCCTTTTATGCGCCGCGACGGCGGGGCTGCCGGTCGAACACCTCGCGGCGACCGAGATCAAGAAATCGCTCACCGGCAACGGCCACGCGACCAAGGCCCAGATGCAGTTATCGGTCCAGGCCCAGTGCAAACTCGCCGAGCCCCCGAGCCCGCCGGACGTAGCCGACGCCATCGCGATCGCGCTGTGCCACGGCCGGCGGCTGGCGACCAACCACTAACCCCGAACCCGTGTATCCGCATTTCCAGTAGTGCCGCGGCCTCCACGGCGGTCCGATAAACATCCGCGCGGGCGTTCGTGCGTCCCGTTTCGCCCCGACTCCGATAATCCGGACCGCGCCGCGGGTTGGCCGTGGTGCCGACCACGGGTCGATTGTCTCCTCGCCGACGGCGTGTGTCGCCGGCGTTGGACCCGGATGTTGAGGTGAAGCGAAATGGTGACCGATCGGGAAGCGAAGGTGTGGATCGTGGCGGCGTTGGCCGTGTTTGTGTGGGCCTGCGCGATGGTGGGCTGCACCGCGTCCGGGAGTTTGGCTTCCGGGAGTTCGGGCTCCAAGGCGGCCGGGCTCGGCGGCGTGAGCGCGGCAGACACCGGGGTCAGCCTCACCCCCGCCTTCGGTGAAGTGGCTGACCCGGCTCCGCTGGCGCTCACGATCACCCGCGACGCCGCCAGCGAGTGGTTCTTCGCGGCGGGCGACGGCGACGGTTCCCCCGGCGACGCGCCCGTGACCTGGGTGTCGGAGTTGGCCCCGGCCCAGCCCGACCTGATCCGCCTGCAGCCCCGCCGGATGCCGAGCAACTTCGACGCCGGGCTCAGCGGCCTGTCGATCGCTCACCCGCTGCTCTCGGCCAAGCGGTTGCTCGTGGCGGGCGTGACGCAGCTGCACCGCCTGCCGCGGCCGGTGAACGACTGGATGGCGTTCGACGTCGCGCGGGCCGACGCCGAAACGCGTCCCCTCGCCGCGGCGGTCGCGGCGGATCAGCGGATCGAAGGCTCGGCGCCGACGCTCTATACCCCGGTCGAGTTCGCGGGGCCGGCCGTCGAGCAGCCCGCTTGGTTCATCCAGGACGTCCCCGCGGTCACGCTGCCGACCACGCCGCGGCCCGCGCCGCCCCCCGCGCTGGCCGCGGCCGCGGCGGCCAACCAGGCGAAGTTCGATTCGGCGGGCATCATCGGCATCGTGCTGGGCGCGATGGTGCTGCTGTTCGGCGGCGAGGCGATCGTGCTGCTGATGCTCAACCGCCACCAGGCCGCGGTCAGAGCCGAGCTCCGCGAGGCGCTCGAAGGCGACAGCGCGGCGGCGCTCGAAGAAGACGGCGAGGTGTCGATCTTCCGCCTGCCTGAGCCGGTCGCCGACGACGCGCCCGACGCGCCGCGTTCCCGCGCGGCGTGACCACACCCACGGAATCGTTGGGTTTCTATAAGGCCGCTTACGCCTCGGCACTGCCCCGCGCAGCGCCCGGCCGTAAGCGGCTTTTTCGTGCGCCGCCGGCACACCCCCTAAACTGGTTCAGCCATGCCCGAGCTGCCGCGCGCCATCCTCTTCGATCTCGACGACACGATCCTCGACACTACGCTGAGCGCGACCCGCGTCTGGCGGCTCACCGCCAAAGCCTTCGAGGACGAGATCGGCCAGCCCGCCGAGGTCTTCGACCCGATCCTCGATGCCGCCCGCGTCTGGTACTGGTCCGACCCCAAGCGCAACCTCGCCGGCCGACTCGACGTGCAGAAGTCCCGCATCGAGGTCACCCACCACGGCCTGCTCGAGCTGGGCATCGACGACTACGCCCTGGCCACCCGCTTCGCCGACCACTACAGCGACCACCGCGTGTCTTCGATGCGGCCCTTCCCGGGGGCGATCCCGGCACTCGAACACTTCGTCAAAGCCGGCGTGCCGCTGGCGCTGATCACCAACGGCGACGCCCGGGGCCAGCGCGACAAGGTCGATCATTTCGATCTGACCCAGTACTTCCAGGCCGTGCTCATTGAGGGCGAGATCGGCTACGGCAAACCCGACCCGCGCGTGTTCCGCCGGGCCCTGGAAGCCTGCGACGCCCCGGCCGAGGACGCGTGGTGCGTCGGCGACAACCTCGCTTGGGAGGTCGCCGCCCCGCAGAAGCTGGGCATGGTCGGCGTCTGGAACGACTGGGAAGGCAAGACGCTCCCCGAAGACTCGGAGATCATCCCCGACCGCGTGGTGATGTCGATCGCGGAGTTGGTGCTGGCCACGGAGTGACGCGATATGAGTCGCAGACGGACGCGAACGTTGGCTGCCGCGCTCGCCGGGGTGACGTTGTTCGCCGCGGCGCTGGTGGGGGTCTACGGCCGGTCGTGGTGGGTGCCGGTCGCCAAGCGCATCCTCGGCAGCGAGACCGTCGCGTCGGTCGTGGAGGAATACGGCCCCGCGGCGCGGGCGCGGCTCGAACCGCACTTCGCGGACGCCGGCGTGGCCTACCCGCCGTCGCGTGTCGTGTTGCTGGCCACGAAAGACGACGCCCGGCTCGAGCTGTGGGCGGCAGACGACGACCCCGCGTTCCGTCTCGTGCACGTGTACCCGATCCTGAAGCTCAGCGGCGTCTCGGGCCCCAAGCTGCGCGAGGGCGATCGACAGGTGCCCGAAGGCGTCTACGCGATCGAGGGGCTCAACCCGAACAGTTCGTACCACCTGTCGATGAAGCTGGATTACCCCAACGCCTTCGACCTCGCCCGCGCCGCGGAAGACGGCCGCGACAACCCCGGCAGCAACATCTTCATCCACGGTAAGGCGTTGTCGGTCGGCTGCCTGGCGATGGGCGACCCGGCGATCGAGGAGCTGTTTGTCCTGGTCGCCGACGTGGGCATCGACCACGCCACGTGTGTCGTCGCGCCGAGCGACCCGCGGCACGCGGACTGGGACCGGGTCCCCGAACACGCGCCGGGCTGGACGGCTGAGCTGTACCGCCAGATCACCCGCGGGCTCGAGCCGCTTGGTCTCGAAAGCCCCTCCGGTGCACCGTGAGAAGGGAAGCCTGACTCATAGTTTTTTGCGGCAGACGTCGATCACAGGCGCAGGTTGATGGCCTGTTTACCTGCTTGGATCTGTGCAGCCTGTGGCCGATGCCCCTAAAAATCCGTTGGCGATGAAACTCGCGATTCTGCCCTACGTCTTAGTGGCGTAGGGAATCGATGGATCGCTTGCGGCTTGGTTCTTATCTGTGCTGGCGCGAGTTGTGAGGCGATTGTGTCTGGGCTGAAGCGTTGGGTTTGAGCGGTCCTGGGAAGGAGAAGTCTATGTCTTGGATGCATCGTTGTCGTCTGTGCGTGGCCACCGGGGTGGCGGCCGCTTCCTGTGCCTGGGCCGTCGGGCCCCGGGCCGACGCCCAGGTGATCCTTGACGAGCAGTTCGACGGGGACGCCGTGGACACCAGCGTCTTCACTTTTTCGGGTCCCGGTGACGAGTCCTTCTTCGGCCGCACCCAGCTCAACTCCCCGGGCCTGCCGGGGCCGTTTGACACACCCACCGTCGCCGACGGCGTGCTCCGGCTCGAACTGAACACCTTCAATCCTTTTTCTCCGGGCCGCTTCTTCCTGGCCGAGGAGATCCGCACGATCCAGCAGTTCGCCCCGACCCTCGAACGCGGCCTGAGCTTCGAGACCCGCGCCCGGTTCGTGGACGACGAAGACAACCCGTTGGCCCCCGGGCTCATCGGGGGCATCTTCCTCTTCGGCCTCGACCCGTTCGCGTTTCCGCTGGTGCGGGACGAGGTCGACTTCGAGCTGCTGAGCAACTTCCCCCAAGACACCATCCTGACCAACATCTTCAACGACGACGGCTTCACCTCCAGCGGCAACGTCCAGTCGTTCAACGTGCCGGGCCTGGACCTGACCGAGTTCAACGACTTCCGCATCGAGTCGACGCTCACCGCCACGCGGTTTTTCGTCAACGACGAACTCGTCCGCATCGACACGACCGACCTGGCGGTCGAGCCCCAGGACTTCCGCTTGAACATCAACGCCCAGGGGCCCGAGTTCGCGTTGGCGTTCAGCGCCGACATCCAGCCCACCGCCGACCCGACGCAGAACCAGACCTTCATCTTCGAGGTCGACTCGCTGGTGATCTCCGCGTTCGACACGGGCCTGACCCTCGGCGACGGGCCGCTGACGCTGGTGGACCTGACCGACAGCAATCCCCCGATCAAATCTTCGGCTCGTTCGACGCGGGAGTGCCGACGGCCGATGGTTTTGCGGTCTCGGCCGAGGCCGATCCGGACAACTTTGGTGCCTTGCTCGTGGACGAAAGCCTGGTCAAGCCCGGGGTGCCGGTGACCCCGGATTCGCTGCTGCTGGTCGAGGCCGAGGTGGGCGAGAACGACGACAGCGTCTTTGTCGTAGCTCTGGGCGAGCAGAACGGCGAGTTCCTGGCCGCCTTCCTGGAGGCGGCGGACCTGGCCGACGACGGGCAGGCCGTCCTCAGCCTGAGCGACTTCTTTGCGGTCACCAGCGGCGATGGGATCCCGAACGACGTGATCACCACGGTGGTCATCCAGACATTGGGGGATGGCAGTGCGTTCGACGCGGTCTTCCAGCGGGTAACGGTGGTGCCCGAGCCGTCGTCGGCGGGCGTGATCGCGGCGGGCGCGTTGGTGTTGCTAAGCCGTCGGCGCCGCAACGCCGCCGTCGGTTGACCTACGAGAAGCGCCTGGGTCACGGGGCGCGGTTGTTTTCTGGGATGAGTCTTGTCGCAGAAGACGCCGGTCAGAACGGATTGGTGTTGCTCTGACGCCTGTGAAAACCTGTGCTAGGCGTTCTTCATCACCGCGATCAACGCCGCCATGAACGCCGGGAGGTCGTCGGGGCGGCGGCTGCTGACGCGCCGGTGCTTTTCGTCGACGCAGACTTCCTGGTCGACCCAGGTCGCCCCGGCGTTGGTCAGGTCGTCGGTGAGTCCCGGCGTGCTGGTGTAGGTGACGCCCCGGACGATGCCGGCGGAGATATCGATCCACGGGCCGTGGCAGACGCTGGCGACGGGTTTGCCGGCGTCGGCGATCGCTTTGGTAATCGCCTTGACCTCGTCGTAGCGGCGGAGCTTGTCGGGCATCCACCCGCCGGGGACCACGAGCGCGTCGAAATCATCGGCCGAGAGGTCGCGGACCGCGGCGTCGGAGCGCTGCGGGTAGCTTTACTTGCCCCGGTACACCGTGTCGGCCTCGAGGCCGGCGATCGTCACGGCCGCGCCGGCCTCACGCAGACGGTACTTGGGGTATTGCAGCTCCTGGTCTTCGTAGTCGTCGCCGACGAAGATGAGCACGCGTTGTTCAGAGAGCGCAGGCATGGATCAATCAGTGGGGAAACTTATCAGCCGGGCCGTGACACGGCCCGAGCCGGCCTGGGCCGCGTCGCGGCCCGGCTAAAGGACGCACGGGGCATCAGTGCGGGACTTCTTTGACGGCGTTGCGGTTCCAGGCGGGGACTTTGATGACGACCTCGCCCTCGCCGCGGACACGGCACTGGCAGCTCAGCCGGCTGTTGAGCTGGACGCCGGGGGCTTCGTCGACACGGTCGAGCTCTTCGTCGGTCGCCTCGTCGAAGAGTTCTTCGCCTTTTTCCACGTAGACGTGGCAGGTCGAGCAGGCGGTAACGCCGCCGCAGGCGTGTTCGATGGCGATGTCGTGGTCGAGGGCGAGCTCGAGGATGGATTCGCCGATGGCGGCCTTGAGCTCGACTTCCTTCTCGGTTTGGCCGAGGGGCTCGGGGTCTTCGAGGATGAACTTGACCGGGACGATCTCGGGGCCCAGGTCTTTGTTGTTGGATTTCATGTGCATGGCGTTGGGGCCTCGCGGTCGGGTACTCGGTTCAGCACCACAGTATAGAACCGTAAAAAGCCCGGGGAGGGCGATCCCCGGGCTTTAAGCGTGGGTGAGGTTAGGCGTCGACTCAGCGGCCGTCGACGCGGAAAAAGTCGTTGGGGTTGTACATCAGGTACGCGTCCATCGGCTCGAGCGGGGGGAGGTTGACGTAGCTGCGGCCGCGCTCGTCGGTTTCGAGCAAAGCGTAGTACCACGGCCGGGGCGCTTCGCCGGTGGGCCGTTCCCGGAAGCTCTCTTCGCGGATGTCCGAGACGATGCGGTTGACCCACTTGAGCTCCACGGCCCGGTCGGCGAACTCTTCCCAGTCGCCGCTGGCCTTGTTGCCGTACATCTGGTCCTTGAATTCCTGTAGCGTGATCCCCATCTTGTCGGCGACGGGCACGGCCAGACGGGCCTCCCACTCCTTCATGATCTCGACTTCCTGCTCGAGGTCGGTCATGTTGCCCCGGACGCTGCTGGACATCTGGTGGTGCAGCATGACCGCGTTGGGGTAGGCGTAGGAGTGATCGGCGAGGGTGGTGATGATCGCCGCCATCGACGCGGCGAACGACTTGACCACGACGTGCACCGGCGCGTCGCTGGCCTCGATGGCCTTGACGATGCGGTAGCCCTGCATGACCGAGCCGCCGGGGCAGTTGTCGATGACCAGGAAGATGGGCTTGTCGGGGTCGAGGTTGTTGTAGTAGTGGATGCGCTCGGTGACGTAGTCGGCGGTGCCGGTGATGATCGGGCCGTTGAGCTTGATGCGGCGGTCCGAGACGTAGAGCACGCCGTCCTCGAACGGCTCGTCGCGGTAGACCAGGTCTTTCTTGACCAGGCTGTCGAGCTTGTCGGCGGCGTTGAACTGCTGGTACTGGGTCGAGGTGAGTTTGAGCCGGGCGAGGGCGGCGACGTTGGCGGCCTCGGCTTCGAGGCGGGCGGCGCGGAGCTCCTGGGCCAACGCCTCGTTCTGCGAGGTCAGGAGCTGCTGCTTATGCTGGGCCTCGGCGAGCTTGGCCTGACGTTCGGCGGCGGTGAGGGCCTGCTGGGCCTGCAACTTCAGGGTCTTGGCCTTGAGGTCGGCCAGCTCCGCGGCGAGACGGGCCTGCTGCAGCTTCTGCTGGGTCTGCAGGTCGCTGAGCTCCGCGGCGAGCGGCGCGGTGTTGACGGAGCGGCGGGCCTTGTCGAGGCCGGCCTCGAGGTCGAGCCGGGCCTTTTCGAGTTCGAGGGGCTGGAGCTCGCCGCGCTGTTGCTGCTGGGCGAGTTCGTAGGCGCGCTTGAGCCGGGCGTTTTCCTCTTTGGCTTCGGTCAGCTCGGCTTCGAGCTTTTGCGCGCGCAGCTGGGCTTCGAGCTTGAGGGCTCCGATCTCTTTCTTGAGCTCGGCCAGCGGGTCGGTCTCTTTTTCGGTGGCCTGGGCCGGGGCGGCTTCGGTCTCGGCCGAGTCTTCCACGAGCTTGAGCTCCACGCTTTCACCCGACTCGGACTCCAGAGCAATCTTCTCGGCCGCGAGCACGGGGTCCTGGGCACAAGCCGGCGGGCCGGTGAGCAGCGACAAACCGACGGCGGGCACGAGACAACACGTGGAGATACGGGACCAACGGGGCATGGCGGGACTCCGAGAGAAAAGGCTAACTACGCCGACGGACGCGGCGGGGTTCAATGGTATCCCTTTGGTTTCGGCGGATAAAGGCTCGGCCGATGAGAAAAGCCCGCCGGGCTCACGCGTCGGGCACGGTGGTCGGGTCGGGCTTGAACAGCTTGGTGTCCAGGGCCCAGACCTTCTCGGTGAAGTGGCTGCCGAGGCTGCCCTTGGCCGCGGCGGCCTCGGACCGCGTCTCGGCAAGGGCCATGTTCATTTTTGCGTCGAGGTTGTCGAGGTTGGAGACGAAGATCGCTTCGGGGGTGGCGGGGACCTTGAGGGCGCCGTACTCGGGCAGGCCGTGGTGGCTGAAGATGATGTGGGTGAGCACCTGGAGGATCGCGGTGGGCACCTTGAGCGCCGCCTCGCCGAGCTCTTGGTCCTCGCAGGCCTTGGCTTTGGTTTCGAGCAGGATCGCGCCCCGGCCGATGTGCCCGACGAGCTGGCCGTCGTCGGAATAGCCGAAGCCCTTGAGCCAGGTCAGCTCGTGGCACTTACCCAGGTCGTGCAGGAACAGTCCCATGAGCACGATGTCGCGGTTGAGCTTGGGGTACAGCGGCAGCAACGCCTCGGCCGCCTTCATCAGGTTCAGCGTGTGCTCGAGAAGCCCGCCGAGGTAGGCGTGGTGCATCGTCATCGCCGCGGGGGCCTGGCAGAACTTACCCATCAGTTCGCCGTCTTCGAGGTAGCGGTCGGCGAGCGAGCGGATCGCGGGGTGCTCGAGGGATTGCAGGAGCGACAACACCTCGCCGAACATCTGGTCGATGTCGTGCTCGGTGGAGGGGATGAGGTCTTTGAGTTCGTTGTCGGTCGGCTCGTGGGCGCGGATGTCCTGCACGATGATCTGCATCTCGCCCTGGTACGGCTGGGTCTGGCCGGCGGCCCAGACGAAGCCGTCGGTCGGCAGCGTGGCGAAGTGTTCCTCGGTGATCGACCACATCCGCGCCGGTGTCCGGCCGGTCTTGTCGGCCAGCAGGGCCTTGAGGAACGGCTTGCCGTTTTTGGTCATGCCGAGTTGGGCGTTCTGGATCGCGAACACGCCGTCGGCGTGTTGGTTGGCTTGTAAGTCACGGATGTAGGTGCGGGTCATAGGGGGTCGCAGGAGTGGGATCGGTGAAAAATCAGCAGAAATACGGCCGACGCGCCAGTGTACCCGCAAGCCATCCGCTGCGCCGATCGCGGCGACCACTCATTTCTTGCCATTCAATGACTTGCGACCGCCCCGCGGAACGGCCGCACGTTGTGCAGCGCGATCGACGCCAGCAGGCTCAGCCCGATCGACACCGCGAACGCCCAGATCGCCCAGCGCAGGTGCATCTCGCTGTCGCCCGGCAAGCCCTTGATCCCCAACACCAGCAGCCCGATCACCATCACGTCGAGCATCGAGAACTTGCCCAGGTGGTGGGTCAGCGTCACCGCCGCGTGCGGCCGCACGCCCAGCCGCAGCGCCGCAGTGCCCCACGCCATCGCCCCGAGCTTCAGCGTCGGGAACACCACCGAGAAGCCGAACAACAGCGCCGCGATCAGCGTGCTGCCCCGCTCGGCCGAGCCGCGCAGCGCCTGGATCCCGCCGAGGATCGAGTACGTCGTGGGCTCCAAGCTCGTGGGCTCGAACAAGCGCACCGCGAAATCCAGCTTCCCCGCGCTCGGCACGATCGTCATGCAAGGCCCGATCAGCCCCAAGCCCAGCCCCACCGCACTGCCCAGCAGCAACACCGTCACCACCGCCAGCCGCGGCGTGGTCATGCGTCGTCCGGCACGGTCGGCGGGCTTGATCATGTCCGGCTTATTCCGGGACCTCGGCCGACGAGAGCGCCTCGATCAGGCTCCGCAGCGGCTGGCTGGTGTCGGTCGTGCCGAGCACGATCCGCTTGATCGCGTTGGTCTCGCTCGCCTCGAAGCGCAGCGTCTGGTCGCCCTGCAAGAGGTCCGCGACGTTGAGCACGACCTGCCCCGCCGCGTCGCTGCCCAGCCCCGTCGGGTCCTGGTCCCAGACGTTGATCGTCAGGGTCTGGTCGTCGGTCACGTTGAGGATGATGCCCTGGTTGAGGGTCGACCGCAGCTCGAGCTTGCCCTCGCCGAGCATCGGCAGCGCCTCTTTGACGTCGATGGTGATCGGGTCCCACACGCCGATGAGCGTGTCGTCGCGCGCGTCGCTGGTGAAGCCGGTGTGCCCCTGCCACGACAGGCTGTAGCGGATGTCGGGCGCCGAGCCGTCGAGCTTGTCCCACGTCCCGCCGTCGGCCTGCTCGGGGTACAGCTCGATCGTCTTGACGAACACGTAGTAGTCGCGGCCCGCCACCACCTTCACGGGCTCGGGCTCGCTCGGCGTCGCGCCCCCGCCGCCCAGCCCGCCGTGGTCGTCGCCCTCGGGCCCCCAGATCAGGTAGCCCACCACCACGCCCACCACCAACAGCACCGGCAGCAGCCCGAACAGCCACGCGACCGAGCGCGCCGCCTTCGGCGGCGGGGCGGGGGTGGGAGCGGGCGTAGAAGCGGGGGGGTTGGCCTCGGAATCCATCATCCAACCATATCCCCCCGGGCAAACCGCGCCAACGCCAACCCCGGGCAAACCCGTCCAAGATTTCCCAAGACCGCCACCCACCGCGGGCCCCGCCTCCATCCGTCCGTGGAGCGGACGGCGCCGAACGCCCCGCTCCGGCACAAGTCGATGCGGCCCGCGGACCCGCCCCCCTTGATCCGCCGCCGCCACCCGCTAACGTGATAGGGCTATGCCCCCGCGCTCCACCACCCAACGCACCGCCGTCCGCGGCGCAATCGAGGCCGCCGACCGGCCGCTGAGCCCGCAGGAGATCCTCGAGCTCGCCTCGGTCGACCAGCCCGGGCTGGGCATCGCCACGGTCTACCGTGCGGTGAAGGCCGGCACCGAAGAGGGCTGGCTCACACCCGTCGAGCTGCCCAACGGCCCGGTCCGCTACGAGCCCGCGGGCAAAAAACACCATCATCACTTCGAGTGCACCGCCTGCAACGCCGTGTTCGACGTCGAGGGCTGCCCCGGCCGCTTGGCCCCGCTCGTGCCCGAGGGCGCCGAACTCACCGGCCACGAGATCATCCTCTACGGCGTGTGCGCCGACTGCCTCAAGCCGGCATGAGGCATCGCACGCCGCGGCGTGCGGTCCCGGTAGCCGGCGGCTCGGCACCGTCATCCAGCTGTGCCCCGGCCACGGAGCCGCACCGGTTAATCGCCGTCCCCCTCGCCCACCACCACCATGCAACGCGCCGCCGCCAAGTCGTCCCACAGCGGAGGGTGGTCGAAACCCTCGTTGAACAACTCCATTTCGTATACCGCCGTGACCCGGTAGGTGCCGGGCTCGGTGAACGCGAACCAGTCGGTCAGCCGGGCCTCCTTCACGAAGGTTTCGCCCGGCCCGAGGTGTTGAAAGGTCCCTTTGCCGCCAAAGTTCGTCGGGTCGCCGGTGTCGGGCAGCGCTTCACCGTGGCCTGCACGCTTCGTCGCGATGAACGCGAATTGGTTGTTGCGCGGCCCGCGTTGCTGCCCGCCGTCGATAAAACGGACGGGCACCCCGCCTGCATTGGTGATCGTCATCACCAGTTCCACCGGCTCGTTGACCCGGAACTCGGCCCGTGCGGGCGCGACCGACACCGCCAGCGCGTATCCGGGGTGCGTCCGCCACCGCGACGCGACGCCGAGCTCGGCCGCCACGGCCTCGGCGTGATGCCGGCCCTCGATGACGGTGCTCAACGCCACCACCCCCGCCTCGTCCGGGTCCGAGTGGCCCGACACCATGAGGCACCGGCCCGCCACGACCACCGCCATGTGTTGTTCGCTCTGGGCTTGTGTCACAGGGCCCACGGCCAGTTCCAGCCGGCACCGGTGGTTGTCGTTGCTCACCGACACGACCGAAGCCTCACCAAACTCCGAGGCGAGCCGTCGGCCCAGCCAGACTCCGCCCTCAGCGTCCGCCCGCGCGACTCGCCCTCCAAAGCCCTGCGTAGCGGTGCCGGGCCCGCCTTCGGGTGGCTCGTGGCTCGCCTCGTAAAGCCCCGATGGCGGCACCTCCGCCGCGGCCGGCTGCCCACCCACCCATCCGGCACCAAGAAGCAACAAACCCATGAAGACGGCACGCATGACGGAAGCTCCTTGAGCCGACGCGGAGAACCGGCGGGCCTCGGGACACCATAGACGCTTCGGAGCTTCACCGGGTTCCCGCGGCGGGCGCACGAAAAACCCGGCCTTGCAGCCGGGCGTCTCTCCCACCTCGCATGATGGTTCGTGTGGCGTTCGCCGTCAGTCGGCCGTGCGGCGGCGACGCAGCAGCAGCGCCGTGCCCGCCAGCGCCAGCGTCGCCGTACCCGGCTCGGGCACGACTTCCAGCGTGATGTCGAAGTTCGCCGACGGCGACAGCGCCCCGGTCGTGTCGACGAAGCGGAACGTGCCCGTCGCCGACTGGCCGATCGTCGTCGAATCGGTGGTCTCGAGGATGTAGGTCGGGTGCAGGTCGAACTCGGGGCTGCCCAGGGTCAGCGACTGGCCCGTGGTTTCCACGAGCGGCTGGCCCAGGAGGAACACCGAGAAGTCGCTCGGAAGCGAAACCGCTTCAACGACGATGCTGCTGGTCTCGGGCACGGCGTCGAAGCCGAACTCGGCCAGCTCATCGACCTCGTCGGCCCCCGGCGCCTCGAACGCCAAGTCCTGCACCAGGTCGAACGGGATGTTCTGGAACCCGGTCACCGAGGTGAACGCGACCGGGTCACTGAACGTAGTGATCGGGATGACCGCCGCCCCGGTCGTCGGGTCCGGGTCGGTGCCTTCGAAGCCGAAGGTCAGGCTGTCGGCCCCGATCGTCTTACCGATGACGATGTGCGGGCTGAGATCTTCTTCATCTTCACCCGCCATCGCGACGGCCGGGCTCAGCACCAGCGCGGCGGCGACCAATGCCGTGGAACCTTGGAATCGGGTGGGGAACAACATATCTCTCTCCTGTGGGGATAAGGGCTTGACCAGATTTGATAATAAATTATCATTATCAATTCGCCCGTCAAGGGCCTTCTTCGGTTTTTTCACCCGACGACTACGATAGCCCACCATGGCCCGAACCCGCTCCGCCAACCCGCACGGCTTCACGCTGATCGAGCTGCTGGTCGTGATCTCGATCATCGCGCTGCTCGTGGGCATCCTGCTGCCGGTGCTGGGCAACGCCCGGGAGGCGGCCCGCAGCACGGCCTGTCTCAGCAACCTCCGGCAGATGGGCATCGCGGTGTACGCTTACGCGCTGGATTACGACAAAGCTTTGCCCTCGGTCGGCCTGAACCACGACGGCCGCCCGGTAGAGCAAGGGGCCTGGCTGTTCGCGTTGTCCGACTACGTCGACAGCGAGCTTCTCTACCGCTGCCCCAGCGACGAGAGCGAGTTCTGGGACGTCTTCGTGCCCGGCACCACCCCGCCGCGGTTTCGGCAGGTCAGCTACGCAACCAATTACATGGTCAGCGACAAATTCCCCGGCTACGCGTCGGCCGGCACCGGCAACCCCTACAACAAGCTGACCAATATCCCTCGCCCCACCGAGACGATCTACACCGTCGAGTTGACCGAAAGAGGCTCCTTCGCCGGAGCCGACCACGTGCACCCCGAGTCGTGGAATACGTTGAATCCCGATCAGATCGGGCTGCAGGTCGAGCACGAACAACACGCCGGGAAGGCCAACTACCTGCTGCTCGACGGCCACTCCACCAGCTACGCACTCGAAGAAACCTACCTCGTCGGCTCGAACTTATTCGACCCCGACGTCAACTTGTATTACCCCGAAGACATCTCCTTCCCTTGATCTCACGCTCGGGTCGATGGCCCCGCGCATCTTTCGGTCACGCCGAATGCGATCCCGGAGAAAGCCCATGAAGTTCCGCACCCTCCGCACCACCGTCCTGCTCGCCGCAGTGACGATCGTCTTTCCCGCACTCGGCCAGACGCCGGGAGGCCCCGGCGACCTGTCGCCCCACATCGACGTCGGCGTCGACGCCGACACCGGCCAGCTCGTCTTCGGGTTCACCGACATCGAGGCCAACACGCCCATCGTCATCGACAACTTCGTCACCACGCTCCCCGGGGGAGGCGGCGGGTTCACCAACATCCCCTTCACCGCCGACCAGGACATCGCCTTCCGCACCGCCTCCGACACCATCGCCACGGACCTGGGGTTCACCTCCTTCGGCCAGTTCGGCCAGGGCAGCCCGCAGATCGCCGCCGAGGCCGTCGAACTCGACCCGTTTTTCCAGGCCTTCGCGTTCCCCACCTTTGTCGATGCCCCCGGTGAGTCGTTCATCCTCAACGTCCCCGGCCAGTTCATCGACTTCCACCCGACCTACATCCTCGCCACCGGCGACGCCGACTTCATCGGCCGCGTCGAGGGCACCTTCCGCTTCGTGCCGCTGACCAGCACCGGCGTGTTCTCCCCGTCCGAAACCTTCGACTTCATCTTCGTGGTCGGCGGCGACTTCGACGACGACTCCCGCCTGACCCCCGAAGACCGGGCGCTGCTCGAAGCCGCCATCGCCGCCGGCGACAACCCCGCCGAATTCGAACTCACCGGCGACGACCTGGTCGACGACGCCGACCTCGACTTCTGGCTCACCGAGCTCCTGGGCCTGCCCGCGGCGGGTCTGATCGGCGACTTCAGCGGCGACGGTTTCGTCGGCCAGGACGACCTGAACCTCATCCTCCTGAACTTCGGCGACACCGTACTCCCCGAAGGCTTCGACGAGGCCGGCCTCGACCCCGCGACCAGCCCCGGCGGCGTGTTCGACGGCATCCTCGGCCAGAACGAGCTAAACGACGTCCTGCTCAACTTCGGCAACAGCGCCGCCCCGGGCGTCGCGGCGGTCCCCGAGCCCGGCACCGCCGGGGCCCTGGCCGCCCTCGCCCTGATCGCGACGCGCCGCCGCCGAAGAAAAACAAGCGGTGCCGAGTAACCGCTCGAGTCTCAAGGCGGGCGCTTAAGTCGCCTCGGTCGCGCACGCTGCGCGGTCTCCTGCCGGGCGGCCTCGTCCTTCTGCCGAACGAACTTCTCCGGTTGGATTCGCCCTGCTTGGGAAGATAACATCCTTCGAAGCGATATTGACAGTTCAATATCGCTTCTGGCGACTAAGTTCCCCGTTCTCATTCATTCACACACACGATGACCACCCTGACCCCCTCAGTGCCCGCGGCGGCCCTTGACGACGGCCGCCCCCCGACGTCACGACTCGACCAGTTGGGCATCGTGGCATCGGTGGCGTGCGTGGTCCACTGCCTGGCGACGCCGGTGCTGTTGATCCTGATGCCCGTGATGGGCGCCTGGTGGTCGCACCCGGCCGCGCACTGGGGACTGGCGGCGTTGGTGCTGCCCTTGGCCTTATGGGTTGTCCTCCGCGGCTACCGGCGTCATCGACGCCGTGCGGCCCTGGTGGCGGCGGTATTGGGCGCGGTTTTCATCGTGGCCGGGCTGGTCCTGCCGGAGATCGACGGCCCGGCTCCGCTCAGCCTGGAACTCCCCGCCCTGTTCGCGGCCGAGGCCAACCCGCACGGCGACGCCGCGCCCGCTGCCTTCCCCGGTGACCACGGCCAAGGCCACGGAGAGACGGCGTGCACCGACACCTGCTGCCCCACCGTCGCCTACGACGCCGCGGCCGGCCAAGCCAGCCTGACGCTTCCGCCCGGCACCCTGGTCACCCTGCTGGGCAGCGTCTTCCTCGTCACCGCCCACGCCGTCAACCTCTACGGCTGCCGCTGCCTGCGACGCTCCACGACGGCCTCATCCACCGGGTCCTGCGGCTGCCCGGAAGCCTAAAACCCAGACACTTGAAAGGGCCGCCCCGGGTTCTTCTTCGAGTGCCGCGACAACCCCCGAACCCGCGTCGGCCGCGTTGCTGCTTTCGGTATTTCACATCGAGCCAATAGGGGTGCTCGCCGGGCAGCGCCTCCCCGCCGAACCGCGCGTCGCCCGCGGGGGTGTCACCCATAACCAAACACCCTAAACGCCGGCATCGCCCGTCAACCGCAGCGGTGGGCTGGGCAGATATCCCTTGGCGGCCCGAACGATCAACCACAGGGCGCACGCACCGGCTGCGCCGTACAAACCCCACATGCCAAACATGAACGTTTTCGGGATGACGATGTGCTTGTAAAACGCGCCCCGCACCGGCTGGTAACCGACTTCCGGCGACTCCATGGCGGCCGAAACCGCGGACGTGTTCTTCCAGTTCTCAAAGTCGTCGCGGTGAGTCAGATACCCCAGGATCAGTCCGGCCGAGACCGCAACCAGCGGGACCACCCAAGCGCGCCTCGGCAACTCCAGCCGGTCCATCGCCCACGCACAAACCCAGACGCCCAACCCGTTGACCAAGAACATCACCGCGAAAGCCAGCAAGGGATGGGAATGCGGTTGACCCACCGCGAGCAGCGGCCAATACCCGACGATCAGACCGCCCGTTAGGCCCCTCGACTCGAAGCCGGGGAAGCAAAACAAGGCCGTGACCCCGACCAGCCAAGCCCCCATCCAGACCAAACGGTGTCGCATCATCGCCACCTGCCTTCTGTCAACCGGCTCGGCTTCCGGCGGCCCGCGGACGTGGGCCACCAGCCGGCGTTTGCATTTTAATCGCACGGACGCGCGTCAACTACATCGGGCGTTCCCTGCACCTTCTCTTTTGCGTTTTGCCAGCATTGCCGCGAGCCCTGCAAGGAAAAAGACCGAGCCCGGCTCAGGGATCGGGTTGCCAATCGTTAGGTTGCTGCTCCCGATTCCGATACCCGCAGAACCTCTTCCTGCAATTACCGTTCTCGTCGTTTCGAGACGCAGTACGTATCCATCGCCGCCTGTTGCGGCAACATCAAATCCGGAAAGACGAATGGATGTCACGGAATCACCGGGCTGGATCATAAGACTTCCGATGGTGACGCCGTTCAAGATGACGTCCATGTCCTGCGTGTCCCCCATCAACGAATTGACATCGTGAACCAGATCAAGGTCCAACGTGGTTACGCTGGCCACCGAGGTGTTGAGCAAGGTTTCTTCAATAAAATCACTTTCATTCCAGAACCGATCACCGCGTGCTGTTTGTCTTGTCTCGGTGCCATTCGGGAACGAGCCGGTCCAGAAATCTGCACGGACCTCGGTGCCCAATAGTGTGAGAACAATGACAACGAAGAGATTACGAAAAATGATCTTGTACATATAAACGACCTCCAGAATGGAATTTTTATGGCCCGGGACAAAAACCACGCGATTGGTCGGGTACGACTTTCGTCCCTTCTGGGAGAGCCACCGCCCCTTACAACGTGGCCGCTCGTCCAGCAGACCGGGACTCGTTTCGAGTCATTGACGAGCGCTTACACATCCGAAGTTGTACCCGCGTGATGTATTGATTGGCAAGATCTGTTTTCCTGATTCTCAGACCGGATCGAATGTGCCTGTTGCCTAGTTGAAGCTGGGCCAGCACGAAGCCTGGCTTCTTGGTTCTAATCCACCGGGCCGACATCTTCATCAAAATCTTCGTCGTCCCAGCCGTCGTCTTCGTACAGGTCGACGTACGCCCCGCAGTGCTTGCATTCCTGTACCGAGCCCCTCATCGTGCCGGGGAAGGTCGTGGTCTTGGCGCAGTCTTCGCACACCGCGTCGATCGTTTCGGCGTCCTTCGCCCGGGACTTGCGTCGGCGCTCGGCTCGCTTGCGCGCGTACTCATCGACGAGCGCCTTCGCGCGCTCGGCGTCGCCGCGTTCGATCCAGACTTGGGCGTTGTTGATGCCCTGCAGCGGCCCCAGGTACCAGAAGGTCGTGGCCGAATTGTCCTCGATCGCCACCGCCCGGATGCCCGCGGCCTCCAGCGTGAGTTGGTCCATCCGCGCGTCTTGGTTATTTTCCGCTTGGTAGATCGAAACGGGGTCTTGAATGTCCATGGCTTACCCGGGAAGAAGCTCGGAAGCGGAGGGGTCTCCCCCCATCACGGCGATCAACCGTCACCTCAAGCTACAATCTGACTGAGAGCGTCACAACGGCCACGTGTGAATTTGTCGTCTCTATCTCGGGATTCGGGGTGGTGAAGATGCAGAAGTGCGTCGAAGAATGTGCGCACGGTTCTCCACATCAACCTGACGGAAACGGGGCGAAGTGAAGATTTTTTATCGCCCAACGGTAAAGGGATTTAGGTGCGCGGGCGGGGACGTGGACGTCCCCGAGCGCGCACAAACACCGCGCGGTGTCCCTGAGTGAGGGGAATGGTTTCGCGCGCCGGGCGTTGGACTCTGCGCGGACGCGGTTGGTGCGCAACAAGAATACTTCGGATGAACAAGACCCCGACACTAACTGACGCCGTCTGCCCGCACCCGCGGCCGCGTGTGGCCGGAGAGTGGTGGGGAAGTGGCCGGAAAGTGGCCGGGTCGGCGCGAGGGACGGGCAGACCAGACCACCGGAAACAGACCAGTGGGGCGGGGACGGGCACGGCGTCAGTCGGCGGCGAAGAGGCCGGCGGCGTCGAGGACGGCGACGACGGCCTGGGCCGAGGCGTCGAGCGATTGCTCGTGGGTCTTGAGGTGGATCTCGGCGGCGCCGGGGGCGGGGGCTTCGAACGGGGCGCTGACGCCGGTGAAGTCTTGGATCTCGCCGGCGCGGGCCTTGGCGTAGAGGCCCTTAGGGTCGCGCGACTCGGCGACCTCGACGGGCACATCCACGAAGGCCTCGAAGAACGGCAGGGCGGGGGCGGCGTTCTCGTGCAGTTCGCGCACCATCCGCCGGGCGGCGCGGTAGGGCGAGACGAAGCTGCAGAGGCAGATCATGCCGCTGTCGGCGAAGAGCTTGGCGACCTCGCCGATGCGACGGATGTTCTCGTCGCGGTCTTCGGGGCTGAAGCCGAGGTTGGCGCACAGGCCGTGGCGGACGTTGTCGCCGTCGAGGCGGTAGACGTGCCGGCCACGGTCGACCAGCATCTTCTCGACCGCCACGGCCACGGTAGACTTGCCGCTGCCCGAGAGCCCGGTGAACCAGACCGTGGCGCCGCGTTGGCCCATGTTGGCCCGTCGGGCGTCGGGGCCGACGTCGCCTCCGTGCCAAGTGACGTTGGTGGATTTCGGGGGGTTTCCGGGGTCGGGATTTCCGGGGGCGGGTGGGGTCATGGGCGGTTTTCGGTGCGGGCGGGGAGCGGAGCGAAGCCTTCGACGCCCGGCTCGGGTTTAAACCCCGATGAAATCAGGAAAATCTCGGAGCGGTCCGATATAACCTTAACGTAATGATTTTCGCCCGCACGAGGACGCCGCCGCGGTACCGCCCATGACGATTCTATTGCCCGACACGTTGGACGAGGTGTTGCACCCGGTGTTCGAAACCCTGCCTTTTGAGCGGGCGATGAAGGCGTTGGTCGTGACCGACCAGACCCCGTTCCCCGAGGCCTCGGCCCGGGTCGCCGAGGCGGTGGCGAGCCCGGCGTTGGCCGATCGGCCGGACCTGGTCGCGGGCATCTGGCTGTACGTCGACGAGCTCGACAAGGCCCACGCCGCCTGCCAGGACCTCGCCACCCCGACCGGCGCGTACTGGCACGCGATCGTCCACCGCCGCGAGGGCGACTTCTCGAACGCCCACTACTGGTTCAAACGCGCGGTCCACCACCCGGCGATGGGCCTGATCGACCTGACCGGCGGCGGCGCGGGCTCGGGCACGGCCGTGGCGGCCTACGATCCCGACGAGACCATCGACCGCGTCGCCCGGGCTCACGAACGCGGCGACGCCTCGAACCCGGCGCTGACCTCGGTGCAGCACAAGGAGTGGAAGGCGTTGTTCGGGTGGTGCGTGCAGCAGTAGGCGAGAGAGTCAAGCGTTACAGATAAACCGCTGTTCCGCTCTCGGGGCTTGAATCAAGCTTTGGCTTGCCGTTTTGACCGCTACGTAAACCATCTCGTGTTTACGCGTTGCGGAAGTATGCCGTGATAACCATCACATCGTAGAGCGCGTGGGTGGCGGCGACGATGCCGAAGCCGCGGTAGACGTAGATCGCCGCGAAGTACAAGCCCGCCAGGGAGTAGAACGCGAACCGGCCCCAGTCGGCGCTGTCCCAGCCCCAGGGCAGGTGCGTGTCGAACGGGTGGTACAGCGCGAACGTGATGGCCGACAGCGCGATCGCGCCGCCCGCCGACCAGCCCTTGGGCAGCGCCAGCAGGTCGTGCAGCAGCATGTGGGCGACCGCGATCACGATCAGGCGGAAGACGAGTTCCTCGTAGATGCCCGCGCCGACGGAGAACACCACGCCCTCACGCCACGAGGCGACGCCGTCGAGCCCCGTCGCCGCGTCGGCCGTGCTGGCCAGGAGCGCCCCCGGAAGCTCTCCCGCGCTTCCGGCCGATAGCCACCCGCCGGCTCCCCCCCCGCCCGCGATATCCGCGGCCGGGGGGGTGGTGATCATGATGCTGAAGACGAACAGCGGGGCGGCCAGCACGATCGACTCCACCAGCATCGCGGCGTACAGCCGCGGCTCGGGCCGCCACGGGTCGCGGCGGGCGAAGTGCAGACACATCAGCACCACCACCGTCGCGATCCCCGGCAGGTAGTACCCCGTCACCCCGGTCAACTCGAAGAACCGCCCGAGCATCCGCTCGGCGTAGATCTGCGGCAGGCGCTCGCCGCCCTCGGGCGCAAACGCCACCGCCCCGATCTCGTAGCCGATCAGCAGCGGCAGCAGGAAGTACAGCGACTGCAGCGGCCAGAGCGTGCGCTCCCAGTACGAGGTCACCTGGTGTCTCGGTGACTTGTCGTTGGCGCGTTTTCGCAGGTGGGCGCGGGTTTCCATAGCGGTACGTTGAGATTGGGCGATGCGGTGCTCCGGCGATCGAAGAACACAGATCACCGGATCGCTCAATCACCCCATCGCAGAAATCAGTTCAGTACTGGATCACCGCGTGGACGTTGTCGTAGGGCTTGATCTGCTCCCGGCCGTTGAGAAAGCCAAGTTCGATCGCGACGGTGACGCCGACCACGTCGGCCCCGAGGCCGTGGACCAGATCGAGGCAGGCCTTGAGCGTGCCGCCGGTGGCCAAGAGGTCGTCGACCATGAGGATTTTCTGGCCCTCGGCGATCGCGTCGGTGTGGATCTCGAGGGTGTCGGTGCCGTACTCGAGTTCGTAGGACCGGCTCTGCGTCTCGGCCGGGAGTTTGCCGGGCTTGCGGATGGGCACGAACCCGGCGGAGAGCGCCTGGGCGATCGCCGTGCCAAAGATGAACCCGCGTGACTCGGCCCCGCAGACGAGCTCGACGCCCTTGCCGCGGAAGGGGTTGGCCATGCGCTCGACCGCCATCGCCAACCCCGCGGGGTCTTTGAGCAGGGGGGTGATGTCTTTGAAGGTGATCCCGGGCTTGGGGTAGTCGGGGACGTCGCGGATGAGGGTGGTGATGTCCATGGCGTTGTCTGGGCGGTGGGGTGGAGGGGTGAGAGGTGGGCTGGGGACAATCGTTCGTGTTTTACGGGGCGTTCGGCCGATGGTTGTACCATTTACGTTTGAAGGTTGCCGCGGCACCGTCTCCGCGCTCCACCGCCCCGACCCGATTACCCCCCGCCCACCATGGACTCATTCCGAATCACCGGCGGCCGGCCGCTCCGCGGCACCGTCCGCATCAACGGCTCGAAGAACGCCTGCCTGCCGCTCATGGCCGCGGCCCTGCTCACCGACCGGCCCGTCACGCTCCGCGGCGTCCCGGCCCTGTCCGACATCCGCAACATGCAGCGGCTGCTCGAGAGCCTGGGCTGCGACCTCTCCGAGGCGGATGGGGACCTGACCATCCACGGCCGCGACACGTCCAAGATCCTCGCCCACTACGACATCGTCCGCACCATGCGGGCGGGCATCTGCGTGCTCGGGCCGCTGCTCGCCTCACGCGGCAAGGCCAAGGTGTCCATGCCCGGCGGCTGCGCGATCGGCGACCGCCCGGTCGACCTGCACCTCCGCGGCCTCGAAGCCCTGGGCGCGACGATCACCCTGGAATCCGGCTACATCGTCGCCGAGGCGCCCAAGGGCGGACGGCTCAAGGGCGCCCACGTCTTCCTCGGCGGACCCAACGGCTCGACGGCGCTGGGCACCGCCAACGTCATGTCCGCCGCCGCGCTCGCCGAAGGCACCACCGTCATCGAGTGCGCCGCCTGCGAGCCCGAGATCGAAGACGTCGGCCACCTGCTCACCGCCATGGGCGCCAAGATCACCGGCCTCGGTTCGCCGCGCCTCACCATCGAGGGCGTCGAGTCCTTGCACGGCACGCCCGAAGCGGGGCACGCCGTGATCCCCGACCGCATCGAGGCCGGCACCTACCTCATGGCCGCCGCCATCACCCACGGCGATGTCACGCTCGACAACTTCCCCACCGACACGCTCGGCGCCGCGCTCGATCGCCTCCGAGAGATCGGCGTAACCATCGAGTCGACCGGCTCCGCGCGGAGCGACGCCAAGCCGGGGCTGCAAGACACCGTCCGGGTCGGCGTCGCCCGCCGGCTCAACCCCGTCCAGGTCGTCACCCAGCCCCACCCCGGCTTCCCGACCGACCTGCAGGCCCAGATCATGGCCCTCTTAACCCTCGCCGACGGCAACGCGATCATCACCGAAAAAATATTCCCCGACCGCTTCCTCCACGTCGCCGAACTGCTGCGTATGGGGGCCAACATCACCCGCGTCGGCCCCAGCGCCATGATCACCGGCGTCCGCGAACTCGTCGGCGCCCCGGTGATGGCCAGCGACCTCCGCGCCAGTGCCGGCCTAGTCATCGCCGCCCTCGCCGCCAGAGGCGACACCCAGATCAACCGCGTCTACCACCTCGATCGCGGCTACGAGCAGATGGAAGTCACCCTGCAGGGATTGGGAGCGCAGATCGAACGGATCAAGGGCGGGAGTGTCTAGCAGCGCGATATCGGTTCACTCCGTAACCTCCACGCGAACAAGATCGCCATCCACGAGATCCCACGCATCGCGGAGCTTGATGTCCGTTGCGATCTCGATCACTTCCCGTGGATGATCGCCGTCGCCGCGCTCGTTAGCGTCGGTCCGCAGGATAAAGGCCGCCCGATCGAATACGCGGCAGGGGACGAGGTAGACCCCCACGGTTCCGCCGTAGTTTTGAGGACACAGACGGAGCGAACCCGCCGGCACCGTATAAGGTTGGGCCAGCCGTAGATTGAGCGTGCCGGGATAGAGTTCGAGCCCGGTGAGCTGTTGGTAATGCGCATGGTACTTCTCTATCCACTGCGCGAAATCGCCCCGCCCACTAGTGATATGGCCGTGGAGTAACGCCATCAGATTCTTCCGGGGTCAATAATTCGGCTCGAACGTCGTCCGTCGGAATTCCTTGGCCGCGCCTTCGATCGTGTGGATATATTTCTCGGGCTGGCCGACCACGGGCGTGATCTCCAGCGTGTACGTCTTGCCGGCTTCGAGCTTAGCCAGCGCGATGAATTCGCCCGAGCCGAACTGCATCTCGGAGATGTCCTTGCTGCGGAACCCGCCCTTGCGGAAGTCGACGCGGTTGCCGCTGGCGTCGGTCAGGTTGTAGTGCTGGGTAAGCCAAGTGTCCCAGTCCGGCGTCGTGCTGGTCGAGTTAAACTTCGGCTGGGGCGGGTCCTGAAACTTATCCGTGATGCTGACGATCAGTTGCAGTTCGCATTCGTTGTTGGCATCCGGCTCACCCACCGCGAAGCCGTAGAGCCGCCCCGAATCGGCGTTGATCAGCTGCAATCCCATGAAGATGCCCGTGAACGCCACGATGAGCATCCCACCCCAAACCACTGCCTTAGCCATGTCGTTACCCCTGTAATTAAGAAGACTTGTCCGGACCTGATACTAAACACTATACCGACGACCGTTCACATCCCCTACCGGTTTCCTGGGCAAACCACTCGGAACCCGACTTAAGGGCCTATTGTGACGGCCCGAGGAGAGGCACCGGTGACAGCCTTGAGTCACCAGCGGCTAGGATTGCACTCATGTCCGCCTTCTGCGACCTGCATCTTCACTCCACCGCGTCCGACGGCACCGACGCGCCCCACGACCTGCCCCGGCTATGCCGCGACGCGGAGTTGTCCGCGTTTGCGTTGACCGACCACGACACCACCGCCGGCCTCGCCGCGTGCGCCGCGGCGGCGAAGAAACTCAAGATCGACTTCGTGCCCGGCATCGAACTATCGGCCAACCCCGATCTCGACTACACCGGCCGGCCCGTCGGCACGCTCCACCTGCTGGGCCACTTCATCGACCCCGACGACCCCGGCCTTGCCGCGGTCACGCGGCGCATGGTCGACGCCCGCGCCGAGCGTAACCCCCGCATCATCGAGAAGCTCAACGCTCAGGGCGTGCGCATCACATACGAGCAGGTGATCGACCGCGCCCGCGCTCTGCCCGCCGCCGACGGTGAGCGGTCGGTCGAGACCATGGTCGGCCGACCGCACATCGCCCAGGTGCTCCTCGAAGCCGGCTACGTCAAGTCGATCCACGAGGCGTTCACCAAGTACCTCGGCCCCACCGGAGGGGCGTACACCCGGCGCGACCGCCTGGACGCCGCCGAGGCGATCGACGCGATCCACAAGGCGGGCGGGATCGCGAGCCTCGCTCACCCGGTACAACTCAAGTTGCCGGACGACGCGGCGCTCGAACGCTTCGTCGCCAAGCTCGTGGACCTGGGCCTCGACGGGATCGAGACCCGCCACAGCGATCACACGCCCGCGGACACCCAACGCTTTACCCGGCTGGCCGAGCGCTTCGCTTTGGGCGTCACCGGCGGCAGCGACTACCACGGCTCACGCAAATCCGTGCGACTCAACAGCCAAGAGGTGCCCCGGTCGGTATACGAAGCGCTGCGTGACACAGCCGATCGCACCGCCACCACGTGAACTTATAGAAGCTCGCGCCCAACACGACTTTCGAAAAAGTTCTCGCGTATCGGCGAAATCCCCCAAAGGATTATGTCGGCGGCGCGTTAGGATTGAGTGGACGCTTGTTCGATGACATTTCTTTGTCCCAGGAGTGCTCGCCGTGGTGGACCGCCTCCAACCCATCCTCACCTATCTCCGCAGCCAAGAGTACGGCCAGCTTCATCCGCGCGCCTGCGGCAGCCACGACACCGAGTTGCCGTTTATCACGATCAGCCGGCAGGCCGGGGCGGGGGGGGAGACGCTGGCGCAGCGTCTGTGCGAACGGCTCAACGTGTTGGACCCGGCCGATCGGGCGTGGGCGAGCTTCGACCGCGAGCTGGTCGGCAAGGTCGCGGCCGACCATAACATTGCGGCGGAGTTGGTGGAGTCCATCGGTGCCGGCGGGCGGGGCTGGCTCGAGGAGATGTTCGAGAACATGACGATGCGCCCGATGATGCGGCCCAGCGAGCTGCGGGTGTACAAGATGGTGGCCGAGACGGTGCTGGCGCTCGCCGAGGCGGGGCGAGTGGTGCTGGTCGGGCTCGGCTCGGCGTTTATCACCCAGCAGCGCACCGGCGGGCTGCACGTCCGGCTGGTCGCGCCGCTGTCGCACCGCATCGAGACCACCGCGTGGGCCCGGCAACTCACGCGCCGCGAGGCGCTGGACTTCATCCGCCGCACCGAGCGGCGGCGCGAGGCGTTCTTCCGCCGGTTCTGGCCGGACCACAGCCTCTCGGCCGAATCGTTCTGCGTCACGTTCAACACCTCGTCCACGACGCCCGACCAGCAGGTCGATGCGCTGATGGGCATGCTTCCGCACTTCGCGCCGGTGCGCGTCACCGACACGGTCAAGCTGCGTCAGCCCCCGACGCCACGCCAGACGTCCCAGTAAACGTTGAGGCGTTTGGCGAACGCCACGGGCGTCTCGGCGAGCAGCCGGGCGCAGTACGCCGCGGAAGATTTTTCCAGCCCCGCCAACTCCGCGTCGAGCCGTGGACGCAGCGTGTCGTGATCGCCGACCGGGGCAACCAATTCGAGTAGGGTCGCGTGTCGCCGGGTCTGCCGCTCGGCGGCACGCAATTCCTTGCGCAGCGGCGCGAGCAACTCGGGCCAGGCCCGTTCGAGGTTCTGCACCTGGTCCGCAAGGGTACCCCACGCCTCGGCGGTCTCGCGGGTGGCGGGGCCGACCGCGAGCCTACGCGCACGTTGGTAAGACGCCCGCAGCCCCGGCGCGAGCAACTCGAACTCCCCGGCCGGCAGGTGCCAGTACCGCGCCCGCATCCTCATCTCGGCCAGGTCCGCGAGCAGCCGCAACACCGCCGGGTCCGGCCCGCGCGGTTTGCGATGCGAAGCACCCGCGGCCGGAGCCGACGCCAGCGTCTTCACCAAGTCGTCCACGTCCACCGGCGGGTCCGCCGCGGCCAATGACTTGAGCGCCGCGATTTGCTCGGCGGCCACCGAGCCCGCCACGGCTTTGAGCGCACGGGTCGGCGTCCGCCGCTCGCGTTGAAACACTTCGCCGCCCAACGGCCGACGAACCAATTCGAGCAAGGCGGCCAGGCGGCGCAACTCGCGCTCGGCCGTAGCGAGACGATCATCGCTCGCGCCCGACAACGCCGCGATCACCGCGTCGAGGTGGACCGTGGCGTGGCGTCGTACGGCTTTCACCACCGTGTCTTTGCGTTTGAAAACCGTGGCGGGCATCGCGACAGGGTAGCACGCGGGTCACGCGCAACGGCCGGAAACGTCCGACAACCGAAAGAAAATCCGCGGGCCGGTCTACTGGAAGGGGATGTCGATCGCGAAGCTGATGGCCCGCTCTTCATCGGTTTCCTCCGTGAGCAGCGGGATCGAGTAGTCGATGGCGAACGGGGCCTGGCTGAGGAACGCGACCTGGATGCGGATGCCAAAGCCCACCGACACGCGCCAGTCGTCGATGCTGAACTCTTCGTTGAGCGTACCCTGATCGGTGAAGACCACCCCGCGCAGGTAGTTGTCCACCAACGGGAAGTCGTACTGGAGCCCGGCGAGCAACAGGAAGTCGCCGCCCACGGCCTCGTCGCCGAGCGTCAGCGTGTCGGCCTGGATGCCCCGCGGCCCGACGCCGCGGTTCTCGAACCCGCGGAAAGTCGACTGCCCCCCGGCGAAGAAGCGCTCGAACAGCGGCGACTCGCCGGGCTCAAGGATGTAGCCGCCGTCCAGCCGCAGCCGGAGGACCGACTTGCGCTCCAGGAAGTCTTCGGAGATCGTCCAGAACTTGTCGTAGCTCGCCGTGAGCTTGGTGAAATCGAAGTCGCCACCCAGAGCGCCCACGCGCTCGGCGCCCAGCGTCATCCGGCTGCCGCGGGTCGGGAAGAGGTTGGAGTCGGTCGTGTCGCGGATCAGCTGGGCGCTGACGCTGGTCAGCGTGTTGTCGCCCTCGACGGCGAAGACGTCGAGGGGGCCGTCGGCATCGATGTCGGCGATGCGGATATCCTCGCCCCGCAGCCGCGCCGAGGCCGACCACACGTCGCCGAACCGCTTGCCCAACCCCAGCCTCGCGGTGAGCCGCTGCTCGTCGAAGTCGCGGTCGCGGTCGGTGTCGGAGAACGCGAAGCTGGAATCGAAGAAGTAGTCGGTGTCGAAGAAGTAGGGATCGGACAGGCCGATGGCGTACCGGCTGTTATCGCTGCCCGGTTGCAGGGCCAAGTTGAACCTCTGCCCGCCGCCGCGGAACGCGCGGTTTGATATCAAGTCGTCCAACGACTCGGGCAGGTCGGTGATGTCGAAGTTGCGTTGGGTGATGTCGATCGCGCCCAGCAGCCCGCTGTCGGAGCTGACGGTCACGCCGAAGTTGATCGAGCCGGTGTTGCGTTCGCCGACCTCGATGAGCACGTCACGGTATTTGTCGCCGGCGTCGCCGAGCAGGGTGATGGTCGCGGCGCTGAACAGCGGCGTCTCGTTGAGCCGGCGCTCGGTACGTGCGAACTGGGTGCGGTCGAACGGCCGGCCGGGCGTGATGCCCCGCAGCTCGCGCAGGACCACCTTGGTCCGCGTCACGCCGTTGCCGCGCACCGTGACCTTGCCGACGCGGGACGGCACGCCCTGATCCACCGTGACCAACAGATCGACCGTGTTGTTTTCGGGGTTGAACAAGCGGTCGATGCCCGTCGTCCGGCTGTCGGTGGCGTTGCGCCGCACCAGGCGGGTATCGAGGTAGCCGAGCTTGCCGTAGAGGTCGAGGATCTGTTGGCTGGACCGGCGGAGCTTGTTGCCGGTGAACACGTCGCCGGGCTGCAGGGCCATATTGAGCTTGAGTTGCTCGGCGGAGAAGATCAGCGGTTGGCCGTTGAGCCCCTCGACACGGACGTCGTTGACCGTCCACTGCGGGCCCTCGCTGATCAAAAACGTCACCGTCGCGTCGCGCTGGTCGTTGGATACGGTAATCCGGCGGTCGACCTCGGCCTCGAGGTAACCGCGGTCCTGGTAGTACTGCCGCAGCCGGCTGGCGTCGAGCTCGAGCTCTTCGCGGTTCAGCACGTTCTGGCTGCCGATGATCGGCTTCCACGTCGAGGAACGGATCTGTTTGATCAGCCGCCGGTCGTCGAAGACGGCGTTGCCCTCGAAGTCGATCCGCCGCAGCCGGATGCGCGGCCCCTCGCGGATCAGGAACACCAGCCGGCGGTCACGGTCCAACGCCTCCTGATCGATCGAGATGTCGGTGACGAAATACCCCTCGGCCTCGTACGCGGCGGCGAGCGCTTGCCGCGCGCGGTCGATGAGGAACGGATCGACCGCGTCGCCGGGCCGAAGCAGGATCAGCGGCCGCAACTCGGCGGTCGCGATATCGCGGTTGCCGCGGATCTCGATGCCCGTGAGCAACGGCAATTCCTCAACCACAAACTGGAGGACGACCCCGCCGTCGTCGCGCGGCACCGCCCGGGCGGTCACCGATCCGAAGTAACCCAGGTTGGTGAGGCGGACCGTGTCTTCTCGCGCGGTCACGTTGTCGTACGGCCGGCCGAGCTGCGAGCGGAGCTGGTTCTCGACCAGCCTCGATTCGATCTGCTCGAGGCCGATGATCTCGATCTGGCGGATGGGCCGGCCGGTGAAATCCAATCCCTGCCCCGTCGCCGGTCCCGGTGGGACCAGCCACGCCAGCAAGAATGCCACCATGCCCACCGCCCAGCAGGCCGCCCCGGCCGGCCGCGGCGCCCGGATCGTGCGGGATTCGGGCGGCGGAGGGGGCGGGATCAACGCGGTCACTCGGGTAAAAACTTTCGGGGGTTAGTCGGCGCAGGGTGAGCAGAACCAGCGGACGACGGCCTCTCGGCGGCGTCCGCCGCTGGTGACGCGAGAGTTTAATCGAAAGCCTTGCCCTCGGCCGATTTGTGAGGATCTGCGCCACACCGGTGAGACACCGACCTTGGGGTGCAGCGCTAGGGAAGATTACTTGTCTGCCCCGCGTCGTGCCCCTAAACTGCATATCGCGCCGCAGCGCCGCTGTACTTCGGGGATAACCCCCGACCCGCCGCCCCGGAAGTCCGACCCCCGGACGTTCCCAGACGCCCCCGGCCCCCACCGGACACCCCAAGGGACCCCCATGAGCACCGCGACCCAGAAACAGGCCAAGGCCGACTCGGCTCCGGGCGCCCACGCCGACAAACCCAAGAAAGCCGACGCGATGACCGACCCCGTCGACGCCTTGTCCAACGAGCAGCTCCTCAAGATGCTCGGCGACATGATGCTCATCCGCCGCTTCGAAGAGCGCACCATGCAGGCCTACCAACAGGCCAAGATCGGCGGCTTCTGCCACATCTACATCGGCCAGGAAGCCACCGCCGTGGGCTCGATCGCGGCCACCAACAACGACGACCCCATCGTCACCGCCTACCGCGACCACGGCCACGCCCTGGCCCGCGGGATGCACCCCAACCACTGCATGGCCGAGATGTACGGCAAGATCACCGGCTGCGCCAAGGGCAAAGGCGGCTCGATGCACATGTTCGACAAGCCCAATGCCATGTTCGGCGGCCACGCCATCGTCGGCGGCCAGAACCCCCTCGGCGCCGGCCTCGGCTGGGCGATCCAGTACAACCACGAATCCAAGGTCGCCCTCTGCTACATGGGCGACGGCGCCCTCAATCAGGGCGCGACCCACGAGGCCATGAACCTCGCGAGCATCTACAACCTGCCGCTGATCTTCGTGCTCGAAAACAACGGCTACTCCATGGGCACCGATATCGCCCGCGGCACCGCCATGGCGCACGACCAGAAGTCCCGCGCCGAGGCCTACGGCATGCGGTATTACGAGTGCGACGGCAAAGACGTCCTCGACACCTACCGCACCTTCCGGCAGGCCGTCGACGGCGCCCGCAACGCCCGACCGATCAACTACAACGAAGAAACCGGCAAGCGCGAGTCGATCCCCGAGTACCACCGCGACGGCCGCACCCCCGGCCCGGCGTTCGTCAACGTCATGACCTACCGATTCCACGGCCACTCGATGTCCGACCCGCAGAAGTACCGCAGCAAGGACGAGGTCCAAGAGTACAAAGACCGCGACTGCATCGAGACCTTCTCGGCGTGGTTGATTGATCACCAGAAGGCCACACAGGACAAGCTCGATGAGCTCGACAATCAGGCCAAGCAGGCGAGCAAGGAAGCGATCAAGTTCGCCGAGGAATCGCCGGACATGCCGATCGAGGAGCTGTACACGGACGTGTACGTGAACGTGTTCGGGCCGTACAAGAAGGGCGAGGCGCACCCCGACTTCCAGTGATTTCGATGAAATGGCGTGATAGCCACCCCGGATTTTCAGCATTATCAGCTTGGGCGTGCTGATTCTGCTGTGGATCATCCTCGCCCTTGGTGTCGTCGCGGCGGTCTACTGGTTCGTTGTTGTCAAGCCTCTTTGGGAATCATTTGGATAGCACATGGCTCCTGAACCACACCGCGACGACAAAGACGACAAGACCTGGATCGTCGCCCTCGTCGTCTTCGGCCTCATGGGCATCGGCGGCCCGGTCCTCGCCCTGATCCTGTTCTTCATCCTCGCCAACATGACTTGAACCTCCGGAACGACTCCGGCCCTTTTAGGAAACAAGAAAGCATGGTTGCTGCCGACCGCAAGATCCAATACCGCGAAGCCCTGCGTCAAGCGATGCAGGAAGAGATGCGTACCGACGACCGCATCTTCCTCATGGGCGAGGAAGTGGCCGAGTACAACGGGGCCTACAAGGTCTCCGAAGGCATGCTCGACGAGTTCGGCCCGCGGCGGATCGTCGACTCGCCCATCTCCGAGACCGGCTTCGCGGGCCTGGGCATCGGCGCCGCCATGTACGGGCTGCGGCCGATCATCGAGTTCATGTCGTGGTCGTTCTGCCTCGTCTCCGCCGACCAGATCATCAACAACGCCCCGAAGATGCTGTACATGTCCGGCGGCCAGTTCGGCTGCCCGATCGTCTTCCGCGGCAACAACGGGGCGGGCGGACAGCTCGGCTCGACGCACTCGTGGTCGGTTGAGAGCATGTTCTCCAGCGTGCCGGGGCTGAAGCTCGCCGTGCCCGCCACGCCGCGCGACGCCAAGGGCCTGCTCAAGGCCGGCATCCGCGACGAAGACCCGTTCTTCAACCTCGAGTCCGAGCGCATGCTCGGCATGGGCGCCCGCGGCGACAAGGATTTTTCCCGCTACCTCCACGGCGGCCTCTGGGCGCCGCCGGAAGACGACGACGATTTCGTCATCCCGCTCGGCGAAGCCGAGGTGATCAAAGAAGGCGCCGACTGCACCGTGGTCAGCGCCGGCCGGCCGGTGCACTTTGCCCTCGAAGCCGCCGAGGCGTTGGAGAAAGAAGGCATCGACCTCGAGGTGATCAACCTGCGCACCTACCGCCCCCTGGACATCGACACGGTCGCCCGGTCGGTGCGCAAGACCAATTACTGCGTGGTGGTCGACCAGAGCTGGCCGTTCGCCTCGGTCGGCAGCGAGGTCGCGGCGCAGGTGTACGAGCACTGCTTCGACGACCTGGACAACACCGTGGCCCGCGTGTTCAACGACGACGTGCCCGCGCCGTACAACCGCGCGATGGAGCAGGAGATGCTGCCCAACGCCCGCAAGATCGCCGAGGCCGTGCGTCAGACGACATACAACGCCTGAGCGTCGAGCGACAGACGCTTTCGCCATCAAACTCACTGCGCGTAGCCTGTCCCCTCCAATCCATCATCCGACACGACTTCGCCATGCCGATGGCGGCACGGTGTTATGCCGCGTCCGATAACCGTCATCTCGCATAAGTCCGTGTAAATCTGGGGGAATTAGACCGTCTGCGACGGCATTATCGGCCGTGTTTACCCCTACCCGAAAGATAATTCTTCTTCGTACCTTGCGTCCGTGCGAGAATGTGGCTTTGTTACCAACGAGCAAGTACCCGAGTGTTCGGGGCTCAGCGGGCCACGGTCGGCTCCGCTTCCAACAGGTTCTACCAACGCCGAAGACCATCACGGATTCACGGCGAGGGAATCAGGAAGGGTTATGTCATGTCAATTTTTCATACCAATCTTACGACCCGGTTCGTTCTCCTCGCCGCCCTCGGCATCGCGGCGCTGATGGCGGCCAGCCACGCCTCGGCCGGCACCCAGATGCCTCCGTGGAAGTGGCAGCAAATGAACGGCGATGCCGCCACCAACACCTCGATCGTTGACAACGGCATGCCGGGCTCGAACTACGACGGCGATGGCGAGAAGACCTATGACGGTGGTGACGGCGAGATCCCCAACTACAACGGCGACAACGGCGTGCACATGGGCGACGGCAACAGCAACCCCGAAGCCGTGCCCACCCCCTCGGCCGTCGCCGGCGGACTCGCGATGATCGGCCTGCTCGCCGGCCGTCGGCGTCGTCAGCACCAAGACGACTGACCCGCCATCCCCCGACCCCCTGACCCAAGCCTCCGGCCCGAAGTGTTCGGCCGGGGGCTTTTTCGTGCGCCGCGGCTGCTCGGCGGTCGCTCCGGGGTGTACGGCCCTATGACACGGGTGTGCCTCGCCCGAAATCGGGACCCGCGACAACCCCGTGCGACGCCGCTACACTCCACCCGCACCGCGATGCCCGTCAACGCTCGCCCCCGCCCCCGGAATCGGCCGTTCGACTTACGGACGACCGATCGGGACCGGGACTTGGTGCCAACCCGTCCACCCCGCCCCGGAGACCCGCCCATGCCCATCGAAATCACCATGCCCCGCTTGTCCGACACCATGGAGGAGGGCACGCTCATCAAGTGGCGGGTTGGCGTGGGCGACAAGATCGCCTCGGGAGACCACTTGGCCGACGTCGAAACCGACAAGGCCACCATGGAGCTCCAGGCCTTCGACGACGGCACCGTCGCCCAGCAGCCCGTCGGCGAGGGCGACACCGTGCCCGTGGGCGACCTGATCCTGCTGCTGGCCGAGGACGGCGAGTCCGCCGAGGACGCGATCAAGAACGCCGGATCAGCCGGCAGCGCTTCGAGCAACGGCGACGGCAAGGCCGACGAAAAACCCGCCGCCGAGCCCGCGCCGCAGGCCACGGCACCGGCACCCCCGGCCCCCGCCGCGGGCTCTGGTGCCAAGGTCCGTGTTTCGCCGTTGGCCCGCAAGCTCGCCGAGGAGCACGGCCTCGACGTCGCCACTATCAAAGGCACCGGGCCCGACGGCCGCATCATCAAACGCGACGTCCTCGCCGCGGCGCAGGGCGGCGGCAGCGGGGGGGCAGCGCCCGCCGCCACACCCACCCCC
>JBCCCG010000024.1:0-65711 GCA_039033595.1 Planctomycetota bacterium
CTGACATAATCCCGCGGGTCCGTCACGCGTCCGGTCAATGCCGACGCCGCGACGGTCAACGGGCTGGCGAGGTACACGCCTGCTTCCTTGTGGCCCATCCGGCCGGGGAAGTTGCGGTTGGTCGAGCTGATGCAGGCCTTGGGTTCGTTGAGTCGGCCGAAGGTGTCCTGGGGGCCGCCGAGGCAGGCGCTGCAGCCCGACGGGCCGATGGTGCAGCCGGCGTCTTCGAGAGCTCTGTAGACGCTGGGTTCGCCGTCTTTCACCGCTTCGCCGTCGAGGCCGAGGGTGAGCATGTCCTGGTGGACTTCGGTGCTGCCGGGGACGACGAAGGTGGGGATCTTGACGGTGTTGCCGCGGAGGATGTTGGCCGCGAAGATCATGTCGGTGATCTTGCCGCCGGTGCACGCGCCGAGGTAGGCCTGGTCGAGTTCGACGTGGGCGCAGTTGGCGGCGGTGTCTTTGTTGTCGGGGCTGTGGGGCTTGGCGACCATGGGCTCCATGATCGACAGGTCCCACTCGTGCTCGAAGCAGTACTCGGCGCCGGGGTCGTCGGTGTAGACCTCCCAGCCCGAGTTGTCGGCGTACGGGATCTCGGGATGTCGTGAGGAACCTTCGAACGTGCTGCCCGCCGGGCGGTTCGATCGCGCGTTGACGTAGTCGAGGGTCTTTTGGTCGACGTCGCAGACGCCGTTCTTGCCGCCGGCCTCGATGGCCATGTTGGTCAGGGTCATGCGGTCTTCGAGGGTGAGGCTGCCGATGCCTTCGCCGGCGAAGTACATGGTTTTGTAGGTCGCGCCGGCGACGCCGATCTCGCCGATGACGGCGAGGATGAGGTCCTTGGCGGTGAGGTAGGGGGGGATCTGGCCGTGGAAGGTGAACTTCATGGTGGGCGGGGTTTTGAGCCAGGTCTTGCCGGTGCCCATGGCGAAGGCGGCGTCGGTGTTGCCGACGCCCGAGGCGAACTGGCCGAACGCGCCGGCGGTGCAGGTGTGGCTGTCGGTGCCCAGAAGGATCTCGCCCGGTCGGCAGTGGCCCTCTTCGGGGAGTGCTTTGTGGCAGACGCCCTTGTAGGAGGTCTTGGTGGGGTCGCGGTAGGGGTTGGGCATGCCGCTGGCTTCGTCGGTGTCGAGGAAGTCGGGGTCGTAGTAGTACTGGATGCCCTGCTCGGCGACGAAGTCGCGGAGGATCTGGATGTTGCGGTGGCACTTGCCGTCGGCGGTAAAGATGTAGTGGTCGGGGATGATGGGGATGCGCGAGGTGTCCCAGACCTTGGCGTCTTTGCCGAACTCTTTTTTGAAGATGCCGATCGTGCCGGGGCCGCAGACGTCGTGTGTCATCAGCACGTCGACGTCGACCCAGACGTTCTCGCCGGGCTCGACGGAGGCTTTGCCGGCGTGGGCGGCGAATATCTTTTCGGTGATGGTCATGGGGCGGGGCATAGCTGATGTCTCCGGGCTTCCGCGGCAAGGCCCCGTGGGGCGTGCAGGGATTTGGGGGCTGGGAAGTATAGCCGATAGGACCAACAGATCGACAGATCTTATTCAGCGGTTACAGCAAGTGGTTTTCGTTGACGACATTGGTTTGCGGCGTGATGATATGGATAGGTTGTGAGTAGATCTGTAAGCGAGACCACGTCTGGAGCATTGAGTAGTGTACAAGTCGTGTGAGATACTCGGGGGAAGGTCATTTTTCCTTGCTGTTTTTCTAAGCCTTGGCCTGGTTCTCTTGCCGTCGGTAGCTTGGCCCGTCGATTTCAATAGTCTTGGCGTTATTGCAGAGGAACTCATAGACAGCCAAGCGATCAGGGTATCCGGCGACGGTACAACGGCCGTTGGGTTTAGCCGAACTTTTTACGATCCGGTAAGCGGGAGCGATGACCGGGCGTTTCGATGGGATATCAAGAATCAGTCGCTGACTCGGCTCGCTGGCTTGACGGATGGGCTAGGGACAAGCTTTGCTCTCGGGGTTTTTTTCGATGGCTCGATCGTTGTTGGAGGTAGTCATTCGACTTTTGGAGGATCGACCAATGGCGGTTCTCAAGCATTTATGTGGGACGCCACATCTCAAGTTATGGTGGGCTTAGGAGATCTTCCCGGAGGGTCGATGTTTAATGTTGCGTACGACGTATCGGCAGACGGCAGCTACGTTGTGGGTCATAGTGATTCAGGGCTTGACCAAATCTCGGAATCGTATGAAGCGTTTATTTGGAACGCAGAGACGGGGGTTATGGTGGGGCTCGGCGATCTTTCTGGCGGAGCCACTAGTAGCACCGCTACTAGTATTTAAGATGATGGCAACGTCGTGGTAGGGTGGAGTGGGCCGGACTTTGCCGGCTCAGGTTCGGGACAACGGCAATAAGCGTTTGTCTGGCGAGCTGAATCAGGCGAAATGCTTGGTTTGGGCGATCTTCCAGGAGGCGAAGTCGAGAGTTTCGCTTCGAATGTTTCGCCGAACAGCGAATGGATCGTAGGCGCAAGCCACTCGGACTTCGGTAGTACAACAGAAGAGACCGGCTTCGAGGCCTTTGTGTTTGACACGGCCTCGTCGACGATGGTTGGTCTCGGCGACTTGCCGGGTGGGGAAGCCAATAGTGTTGCATCCAGTATTACCCGTGATGGGCGGGTCGTGGTCGGTATGAGTAGTTCCGCAAGTCGAGGCGACGAGGCGTTCATATGGACCGCGAGCCAAGGTATGCGCTCCCTGCAAGATCTGCTCGAAACCCAAGGGCTCGCTCCGACTTTAGAAGGATGGGTTTTACGGGAGGCTACCGAGATCAGTGCGGATGGCGGGACGATAACAGGTTGGGGAATAAACCCCGAAGGTACTCGCGAGGCTTGGGTAGCCGTTGTGCCTTCTACACCGAGCATGCTTTCTGGTGACTTCAACGCCGACGGATTTGTCGGCCAAGGTGACCTCAATCTCGTTCTGCTGAATTGGGGCAGTACCTTCCCACCTGCGGGCTTCGACGCTGCGGCGCTGTCAGAGGGCTCTTTTGATGGCTTAATCAGCCAGAACGAATTGAACGACGCGCTATTGAACTGGGGCAACGGCAGCCCCGAGATACTCGGCAATAGGTCGACCGTGCCCGAGCCTCGGATGGCGGGCGTGTTACTTTTCGGCTACATGGCGCTCGTGGGCCGTCGCCGGCTTGAGCCAGTGAGGTTAAGACCGGTCGATTTTTAGCGAGGACCGCGGGATATACCTGAGTCGATTCGGGAGGTGGAAATCGTACGAGTCGGGTTATCCTGCGGTCAGGCGGGAAGGGCAACGGATCGTAAGCGGCGTTGGGCGATAGATGGGCGACAGCGGCACGATGAGGAGTGGCCATCATGAGACGAATCAGCGCAATGCGTGCGAGGCAACGTGTGGTGGCGATGGGTTTGGCGCTCGCGCTCGGCACGATGGCGCTGCCGACCCGGGCCGATTTTTTACCTACCGCGCCGTTTGTCGGTTCGAACCTCGATATCGATTTCAATGTCGAGATCGACGTGCCGTTCAGCGGGTTCGCGGGGCTGTGGTTTGTGAATCAGCCGATCGTGCATGTGCCCGAGGCCGGGCCGATGATCAAGCGGTTCGAGTCGCCGATGACCGACACGCTGGACCGAATTATTTTGGACGGGCAGGAGCCTTTCCCGATCGCGGTGCGCGAGACGTTTGAGCTGTTGCCGTCGCCGCTGTTGCGCCCGAGCACGCCGTTCGACAACGTGTACGGCTGGTACCAGGAAGTCGAGACCGACGGGTGGGAATGGGTCACGCCGAGCGACCCGCGGTACCCCGACTACGGCTTGTTCGGCCGGCCGCTGATCACGAAGAACGGCAACCCGCACCCGTCGCGGCCGGCGATCGGGCCGGCGTTTTCGCTCGACGCGCCCCTGGTGTTCCGCCCCGATATCGTCAACGTCGAGTTCGCCCGCCTCGAGCCCGGCGACACCCTGGGCGTCAACAAAGCCCTGGTCTGGGTCGGCACCGAAGGCAACCGGCTGTGGGGCGACGACCAACTCGACGACGGCACGCCGTTCGACGAGTCGGTCCTGCGCGTGTGGGAGTACCCGACCAACCTCGGGGCGCTCACCGTGATGCCCGGCGACGTCAACGGCGACGGCTGGGTCGGGCAGCGCGACCTGGATCTGGTGGTGATGAACTGGGGCCGGGACACCGACGCGGTGGGCCTGCCACCGCACTGGTTCAGCGACCCGGCGACGGGCGTGATCGATCAGGACGATCTGAACCGGGTGCTGTTGAACTGGGGCGAGGGCTCGGTCGTGCCGCCGATTTTGAACACCGCGGTGCCCGAGCCCGGGACGGCTTTCGCGGTCATGGGGCTGTTGTGGCTTTCCGGGGTGCGCCTCCGCCAGCGGCCGATGGCAGACCCAGAGCGGACGTAATTGTCTTGCGAATCGCGGGAAATGCCGTAGAATGGGTATGAAACAGTTTCATTGCTGTTCGCATGCTCCTTTTCTGATCTGACGCATATCGGTTTAATTCGTTATTAGAGCGGTTTTTGTGTCATCCGCGACGGCGGTTTTTCCATGATCTTGCACGAAGTTCTCGGTGGTTTAACCCGTGGCGGTCGCGGTGGACTCGTTGGGGTGGTTGCCCTGGTCGGCTTGGTCGTGGGTGGGGTGCCCGTGGCTGCGGGGCCGATCGACGTGCCGGGTTGGGACTTGGTGTGGCAGGACGAATTCGATCAGCCCAGCCCCGATACCTCCGAATGGGAGCTGTTCGATCTGCGCAACAGCTTCAACAACGAGCTGCAGTACTACCGCCCCGAGCAGATCACCACCCGCGACGGCAACCTGGTAATCACCGCCACGGACCAGCCGCTGGACGGCAAGCAGTACCGCTCGGGACGGATGGAGAGCTGGCAAGAATGGGGCTTCGGCCGGTTTGAAGCCCGGATCAAGCTGCCGACGGGCCAGGGGTACTGGCCGGCGTTCTGGTTGCTGCCCGAGACCGACACCACGCCGTGGCCGACCGGTGGGGAGATCGACATCCTCGAAAACCGGGGGTCGCAGCCGCACCTGGTCAGCAGCGCGTACCACTACAACAACGTGCCAAACTTCAGCAACTTCCGCTACGACGAGTACGCGCCGACCAACCCCGACGGCAGCCCGGCGATCAACTTCCACGAGTCGTTCAACGACTTCGCGGTCGAGTGGGAAGCCGACGAGATGCGGTTCTTCGTCAACGGCGTGAACTACCACACGCTGACCGGCACGCAGGTGCCGATCTACGACACACCGAAAAAGATCGTACTTAACCTCGCGGTCGGTGGGTTCTTCGGCGGCAATCCCGACGCCACGACGCCGTTCCCCGCCGAGATGCTGGTGGATTACGTCCGCGTCTGGCAACGCCCCGACGGCGGCGGCGGCCCGGTCGATCCGCCCGCATCCAACCTGCTGACCAACGGCAACTTCGACGACGGCGGCGGCTCGCTGTTGGGCTGGTCGACCTTTGGCGTGGCCGGGGAAAACGTCTCGGCCAACAACGCGCTGCGCTGGGACGGGGGCCACGCGCTCAAGCTCTTCGGCCAGTTCACCGGCGAGACCAACTTCTCCGGCGTCACCCAGAGCGTCGCCGTCACCGAAGGCGTCAGTCTGATCGCCTCGGCCCTCGCCCAGACGCCCAGCTGGGACAGCATCGCCGGCTCGGGCAACGACGTGACGCTCAAGATCGAGTTCTACGACCGTTTCGGCGGCGTCTTTGGCAGCGACGACCAACTCGGCGAGGTGGAGCTGACGCTGTTCGACGGGGCGTCGCCCGAGGACGAGTGGGTGCGTGAGGAACTCGAGGCCGTGGCCCCCGAAGGCGCGGTCGAGGCGCGGGTGGTGCTGGTGCTCGGGCAGCGCAACAACGCCGCCGGGGCGGTGTGGATCGACGGCGTGACGCTGGCGGTGGTCGAGCCGTCGCTCGTCGGCGACTACGACGGCGACGGCTTCGTCTCGCAGGCCGACCTGAACCTGGTGCTCTTGAATTGGGGTGAGAGCGTGCTGCCCGCCGAGTGGACGGCCACGGACCAGTTCGACGGCGAACAGATCAGCCAGAACGAGCTCAACGCGGTGCTCTTGAACTGGGGCAGCGGCACGGCTCCGGTGTTGAACGCGGCGGCGATCCCCGAGCCGACCTCAGCGGTGGGGATCGGACTGTTGTCGGCCGGCCTGTTCGGGGTCCGGCGTCGGCGGTGAGTTGAAGGGCTAATTCATATCTATAGGTTTCATATGGGGGTAGAACTCGGCTTGGCCGCGGCATGGCCGGGACCGGACTCTGAAGTAGATGGGACCGACGTGGGCGGGAAAAACCCCTAGCCAATTACTACCAGCTCGGTTAAATTATTGGACGTTCCGGGCAGCGATGCCATTTCGCGGAGGGCTCGCGGAACGACGGCGGCCAATCGGCCCGCCCGCGAGCCATGAGGTGGGCGCTTGGTTCAAAATCCCTGCGCAGGAGCGGGATCCGCTCGGCGTAGCGGTGCGTGGGCTTGGGAAGACCCCGAGTCGCCCGGCAAGACCGCGGCGTCAACGGGGTGCGAGTTCGAAGGTAAACGAAAGGCAGAACGATGGATTTGGGATGGGAACGGATCGGGCGTCGGGCTTATGGCATGGCGTGTGGGGTGGTGTGGCTGGCGACGGTCCCGAGCGGGGCGGCGACGGTGGGCTGGGACAGCGGCGGGTTAATCGACTCGCTCAGCGACCCGTTGAACTACGACACCGATATGTTGCCCGGGCCGAACGACACACTGCTGCTGAACATCAACCAATCGCCTTTCGCCACGGCCGATTTTGCGATCGGATCGATCGTCGGCAATCGGTCTCGCTTGCGTAACGGCGAAGGTTTTACCTTTACGAACCCGGTGGTGTCGTACACACTCACGGTCGACCAAGACATCTTCTGGGACACCAGTTTCAACACGACTGCGCGTCTTCAGATCGACGGGGTGGCGGGCAACGTGCCGGGCCTGCGGGTGCTCAACGGCGACGTCGTGCTGCAGAACGACAACGGCGGGACGGGCGACGCGTTGCTGCTGCTCAACAGCATCCAGGGCGCGGCCGCGCCGCGTGACGCGGTGGTCGAGATCAATACCGGTACGCTGCAACTCGGCGATGAGGGCCACCTCGAAGGCGACGGCGTGGTCCGGTTCGGGACGCGCAGCCTGACGCCGGTGGTGACCCCGGCGATCGACAACAACGGCGTGATCGTCGCGCGGTACGCCGGGCCGTTTGTCTTCCCCGGGCCGAACCCCTTGAGCACGCTCGTGCTGGAGGCCGATCAGGCGGACCTGACGTTCGACCTCGACGGCAGCAGCGAGTTCGGCGCGGTCGAGGTGCAAGAACGCGCGGCGTTGGTGGTGCGGAACCCTCTGGCGGATGTTTACAACGGGACGATCGATGTCGGCGACGAGTCGACGCTCGAGATCACGCAGCCGTGGGAATTGCAGGGCACGGTGCGGGCGGCGTCGGGGCCGGCTTCCCAGGCCGCGGTGCCCGAGACCGCGGTGGTGCGGGGCGGCGAGATCACGCTCGTGAGCGACGGCAGCCGGGCCGGCATCATCCGGGCCGAGAACGGCAACACGCTGCGGATCGAACCGACGGTTCATAATCTCGGCGGCCTCGTGGAGGCGGCGGCCGGGTCGACGGTCGAGATCGCCGGCACCTACGCGGCCGACTTGGGCCTGACTTCCGCCGACGGCCGACTCGAGATCTCCGGCACGGCTGACTTCCGCAACACCCACCAACTCGGAGCCCCTTCGGCCGATGGCGTCGTCGCGGTGTCGGGGCAGACGCGGATCGAACGCGGGTCCCTCGTGGGCGGGACGGGGAGTCTCGAGGTCGCCGTCGGGGGCGAGCTCACGTTCGAGCCGTTCTCCCCCGACCCGACCAACGCGGCGGTGGTCGAAGTCGATCTCATCAACGCTGGCCGGGTCAGCGTCAAAACCGGGTCGTCGCTCAGCGGAGGCCTGGCCAACGGGACACTGGACGTGGTTTGGCGGGGCGACTACGAACAGACGACCGACGGCGAGCTGGTGTTGACTTCGACGGCCGATGGTTTGAGCAGCGAGTGGAGCTCGGTTTTTTACGAGGCCGCTGTGGCGCTGGGCGGCACGCTGGAGCTGCGGGTTGACGCGGCGTCGGCCGCTGACCCGTCGCGCCTGCTCGACTCGGCGGCGGCCCTGCTGATCACCTCGACCGCGACCCCGACGACGGGCGCTTTCGATCAGGTCGCCCTGCTCGACGACGCCACCGGCGACCCGATCGCGGGGATCGGCGTCGAGTTGAGCTACAACGCCGCGATCCCCATCGGTCCGTTTGGCGCGTCGGCGCTCGGGCTCGTGGTCGAGTTCATCGAGCAGGCCGCGCTCGAGGGCGATTACAACGAAGACGGTTTTGTTTCGCAGGCGGACCTGAACCTGATCCTGCTGAACTGGGGCGACAGCGTGTTGCCGGCGGGCTTCGACGAAACGGCGATCCCCGGCGGCGGGCCGTTCGACGGCCTGATCGGCCAGAACGAGCTCAACGGCGTCTTGCTGAACTGGGGCAACGGCTCGCCGTCGACCGGCGGCGTGGCCGTGGTGCCCGAGCCGGCGTCGGCGGCCGCGGTGTTGGGGCTGCTCGCGGCGGTGGCGCTGCCGCGTCGGAGCCGTCGGTGTTATGCTTTGGGCTATGCGTGCTAAACCAACATCGATCGGGCTCGGGGTGGGGCTGTGGCTCTTGGTGACGGCGATCCCGGGGTGTGTCGGCCCGTTGGACAACTACGGCGGGACCGACGCGGCGCTGCGCAACGCGGTCGTGGTCGAGCACCGCAAGCGGCTTCTCGCGATGGCCGACGAGCAGGGCGGCGGGCTGGTCGTCGAGGTGCAGCGCGACACCAGCGACGTCGAGCAGCGCCTCGACGACGAGCGGATGAAAGAGCTCAACGAGATGAGCGGGGCCCAGGCCTACGTGGACCGCGACGTCGAGCCGGGCACCGACCTGGCGGGGGCGAAGGACGTCGAGTTGGTTCGGCTGTCGCTCGACGAGGCGATCGCCCAGGCCGTGGCGGCCAACCTCGACCTCCAGGTCGCCCGGCTGACGCCCAAGGTCGCCGAGCAGCAGGTGATCCAGGCCGCCGCGGCGTTCGACGCCGTGGCCTTCGGCAGCGCCGACTGGCAGAAGCTCGACACGCCCCAGCCCGAGGGCACGATCCCGGCGCTGTCCAACGACGTGCAGTCGGAGAACTTCACGATCACCACCGGGGTGCGCAAGCTCACCACCACCGGCGGCAGCTTCCAGGCCCAAGTCAGCGGCGCCTTCGAGGAGCGCGAGCCGTCGTTCTTCGCGGTCACCAACTACAACAACGCCAGCGTGGAGTTTTCCGGCATCCAGCCGCTGCTCCGCAACTTCGGATCCGACGTGAACACGGCCCAGATCACCTTGGCCAAGAACGCCGAGGCCGACGCCCGCGCGCTCTTGCGGCAGACGATGAACGACCTGGTCCGCAACGTCGAGGAGGGCTACTGGAACCTCTACCTCGCCCAGCGGCAGGTGCTGATCCAACAGCGCCTGCTCGACCGCACGATCGCCGAGCGCGACCGGCTGGTCGAGCGGGCCGACTTCGACGTCAGCCCGGTGCGGATCACCGAGGCCAACAGCCGGGTCGAGCTGCGGCGGTCCGACCTGATCCGTGTCCGGTCGCAGGTGCGCACCGCGTCGGACCAGCTCAAGCGGCTGATCAACTCCGACGAGCTGCCGCTGGCCGACGAGACACTGGTGCTGCCGACCGATGCGCCGGTCGATTCACCGGTGAGCTTCAGCCTGCTCGACGCGATCACCACCGCGATCGAACAGCGGGCGGAGCTGCAGCGGGCGCTCTTGGCGATCAGCGACGCGGCGGTGCAGCAGCGCCTCGCGGACAACGCGACGCTGCCGCTGCTCGACCTGACCGCGGCGCTCGCGGTCAACGGGCTCGATGAAGACAACACGACCGACGCCTTCGGCAACCTGCTGGAGATCGACTTCGTCGACTACATCCTGGGGCTGGAGTTCGAGCAGCCGTTGGGCAACCGCTCGGCCGAGGCGCTGCTGCAGCAACGCAAGCTCGAGCGTCAGCAGAGCGTGCTCGCCTACCGCCGCGACGCGCAGGACGTGGTGCTGGAGGTCAAGGTCGCGCTGCGGGACGTGTTGACGAGTTACGAACTGGTCGGCGCGACGCGGGCGGCCCGGTGGGCGGCGGCCGACAGCCTGCGGTCGATCAACGTGCAGGAAGACGTCGGCGTGGCACTCACCGACGAGTTCCTGCTGGACCTTAAGCTCAACGCCCAGGAACGCCTGGCCGACGCCGAGTTCCAGGAAGCCCAGGCGCTGGCGAACTACATGACCGCGATCGCCGAGTTGTACCGGGCTCAGGGCGTGCTTATCGAGCAGTACGGCATCGAGGTCGAAGACGACTGAGAAACGCCGGAGGCGATTTTCGGAGGCCCAGGGATTTTGCCCACGGCTTTCACATGGGCCGCGCCCTACCATCGGGCATGAAACGAGCAATCTTCACCGTGTGGTCGGTCGGGCTGGGCTTTGCGTTGTCGGGGTGTATTAACCCGTTGCCGGGCAGCGTCGGGGCCGACGCGTCCGACCCCGCGGCGTTGGCGTTGCTCGCCGCGTCGGCCGAGGCCCACGGCGGCGACGCGAACTTTGCGGCCGTCGAAGAGATCGACGTGCGCTACGACGGCGAGTGGCTCAACAACGTCTGGAAACTACAGCCCATGCTCGTGGACCGCGGGTTCCGCAAGGCGAGCACGGAGGCGATCGTTTACGGCGGGCCGCCCAGCTACGGCGAATGGCCGGTGGTGATCCAGGAACATACCGGTCCCGAGGGGAAGAAAACCGTGGTGTGGCCCAGCGCGTTGCCCCCGGACTACGAACCACTCGACGGCGGCGCGGCGGTGTTCTACAACGACCAACCGATCAAAGATACGGAAGAACGGGTGCGCCAGGAAGAAGCCTCGGCGATGGTCGCCGAGGCGTACCGCATGTTCCTCACCGGGCCGTTCTACTTCACCCAGCGTAGCGGCTCTAGCAGCGAGATGGTCGCGGTGATGAGCGAGCCCGACACCGTCCTCGGGGCCGCGTGCGACCAGGTCCTGGTCGAGCTCCGCCCCGGCTTCGGGACTTCCGAAGTCGACCGCGTGCAGGTGGCCATCGACCGCGACACAAAGTTCGTCCGCCGGGTGCGGTTCAGCCTCGACGGCTTCCGCAAGACCGCCGGGGCCACGGCCGACGTCGAGCTCGACGGCTACACCGAAATCGATGGCCTGGTCTTCCCGACACGATTTCTGGAGATCGTGACCCACCCCATCGACCGCGAGGTGCACCGCTGGGAGGCCAAATCTATCGAAGTGCATCGGGTCGAGCGGTAGCCCGATTCCGTGATTCTTGTAAGAGACCGGTCGCGCCGCCGTGGAAGGCCTGGTCGCGATTTATGTTGGTGCGGGTACAATCACCGTTTGTCCGCAGTTTCTGTCTCGAGGCACCGGATTTGACCTTGTCCAAGAAAATCGGCGTGATGGGCTGCGGCAACGTCGCGGGCTACGGCCACCTCCCGGCGATCCGCGACGTCGAGGGGCTTGAGATCGGTGCATTGTTCGACCCCGATTCCGCGGTCGTGGCCGAGATGGCCGAGCGCTTTCATGTGCCGCCGGAGCGTGCGTGCACCGACGAGAAAACCTTTTTTGCCGCCGATCTCGACGGCGTGCTGATCAGCTCGCCCGCCCCGGCCCACGAGGTGAACGTCGAGGCCGCTGCGGCCGCGGGCCTGCCGATCCTCTGCGAGAAGCCGTTGTCGATGGACAAGGCCCAGGGCCGGCGCATGATCACCGCCGCCGCGGCCGCGGGCGTGCCGTTGTACGTCGCGTTCTGCTACCGCTTCAGCAAGGCGGCGCTGCGGATCAAGCAGTTGATCGACGAGGGCGCGATCGGCGAGGTCCGCGGCCTCCGGCTGATCTACGTCTGGGACTGCCACGGCAAGTTCAACCACCGCGACCCGACCCAGGGCATCGCCCCGCACCGCGACGGACGCATGAGAGAGGGCGGGCCCATGGTCGACTGCGGCACGCACCAGATCGACCTGGCCCAGTGGTGGACCGGCAGCCCCATCGTCCGCGCCGCGGGCCACGGCGCGTGGATCGATCATGCCGACTACGAAGCCCCCGACCACACCTGGGCCCAACTCACCCACGAAAACTCGGCCCACACCTGCGTCGAGATCGGCTACAGCTACGGCCACACCGCCCGGCAACCCGAAAGCGTCTTCCAGTACGAGATCATCGGCACCGACGGCCTGATCCTCTACGACCGCAACCGCAGCCGCTTCGAGCTCCGCAACGCCTCGGGCACGCACCCGCAGGAGTACCACGAAGAAAAAGGGTTCGACGACATGCACCGCGCGTTCGCCCGGGCGCTGCACACAGGGCGGCCCGGCGACCTGCCCACGGCCGAGGAGGGCCTCCGCGTCACCGACCTCGCCACCGACGTCACCGCACAGGCCATCGCGTCGCGCCAGGGCGCGGGGGTGTAGGGCGCGTTGTGGTGATGCAGGACCAACCCCCCTTGAATTGGACGCCGCGGCCGCCGATGACGGCTGCGCAACTGGTCGGCCGGTACGTGGCCATCGATCCCTTCGACGCCGAGCGCGACCCGCCGCTGCTGTGGGAGGCGCTCGGGGGTGAGGCGCAGATCAACGAACGTTTGCGCTGGTTCGGCTGGGAACCGATGCGGCGGCTCGCCGACTTCCGGGTGCATCTCGATGGGATGGCGGTCAACGACGGGGAAGCGATCAACGTCTTCCGAGACCTCCGCGGCGCGGTGCTGGGCATGGCGAGCTATCTGTCGACCGTGGCCGAGCACGGCGTGACGGAGGTGGGTTACGTCGCCCACGGGCCGGCGATGTCGCGGACACCCGCGTCGACCGAGGCGCACTATCTTTTAGCACAGCGGGCGTTCGACACCTTCGGGTACCGTCGGTACGAATGGAAGTGCAACGCCGGCAACCTCCCGTCGCGTCGGGCCGCCGAGCGGATGGGGTTTGTGTACGAAGGCACTTTCCGGCAGCAACGCGTGGCCCGGGATCGGAACCGTGACACGGCGTGGTTCTCGATGACCGACGGCGAGTGGCCGGCGTGTCGCGACGCCTTCGAGGCGTGGCTCTCACCGGACAACTTCGACCCACGCGGGTGTCAGAAGAGACGGCTCGAAGATCTCCGCCGAGCGTGAACGCTACGCCGCGGCGGAGACGGGTTCGGTCACGACTTCGGTGATCGACAGGTCACCCACTTCGGCCAGGTCGAGTTCCCAATCGACGGGTTGTCCGTCTTTGAGCACGACCACGACGGGCTTGGTCGAGTGGCCCGGCACGCCGCGGAGCACGCGGGCGGTGCGGCCGTCAGACAGGCCCACCGTCGTGCCCACGGGGAACAGCGACATCGTGTCGAGCAGGGCGCGGGCTACGCTGCGGTCGTGCTTGCCGCTCTGGACCTCGCGCAGGATCGTCTTGATCGCTTCGTGGCCCGTGAGGGCGGGGCGGTACGGGCGGTCGGCGGTGAGCGCGGCGTAGGTGTCGGCCACGGCGATGACCTTCGCCAGCGGGTGGATGAACTGCTTGGGGCGGTGCTTCGGATAGCCCGACGCGTCGCAGCGTTCGTGGACCTGGTACGCGGCGGTCTTGACCGAGTCGTCGACGCCCGAGATGCGGTCGAGCATGTTGAGCGTGTGGGTCGGGTGTTGCTGGATCGCCAGCAACTCCTGCGGGGTGAGTTTGCGTTGGGCGTTGCGGATCTCTTCGGGGACACGGAGCATGCCCAGGTCGTGGACCAGCGCCGCGACGCCGCCGTCGGTCGCTTGGGATTCGCGGAAACCCATCTGGTGGGCGAGCGTCATGGTGAGCAGCGCCGACTTGAGGCCGTGGCGGTACAGCGACCCCGCTGCGTCGCCCTTCATGCGGATCAGCGACAGCACCAGCGACGGGTCGGCCTGGACAAAGCGGTTGAACCCATCGATCAATTCCGCGGCGAGGCCGAGGTCGGTGATGTGGCCCGACGCGAGCGCGGGGCCGACGTCGAGGTAGCGCGACAGCGACGTGTCGAACGCCCGTTCGGCTTGGATGGTCATCGCGTTGAGTTCGCCCAGCGACAGGCGCTGACGCAGAGCGCCGCTCTGGTACGGCAGGTCGCCCGAGGGGTCGACCTGCCCGGACATGGGGGAGGGTGCCGCCGTGTTGCCGCGGCGTTTCGCGTCGGCGTTGCCAGCGCGCTTGGCGGGCGCGGCCTGGGCCTGAGCCGCCTCGGCTTCTTCGCGGGCTTGTCGGGCCTCGTCGGTTTCGCGTTGGGCGACCGTATCGATGCCGCGGCGGGTCAGCGTGTCGATGAAGCCCTGGGTGATGGTGACCCCGGCCCGCAGGAGCAGGACGCCCTTGTCGTCGGTCAGGTCGGTGGCGAGCGGCTCGCCGACCTTCAGCGAACGGACTTTGATCTGTTGGTCTTGAGACATAAAGCATCGACCTTTGCGTTTGGCACGGCCTGAACTCATAGCCCGTGGTCCCCGGGAGCGGGGCGGGTGGCTGTGCGGTGTGCATCCCCCGATGCATCAGTACTATCGACTCGCGGCACGTATAACTTTCTTGAGGAAAGTCCCCATCCTGCACCGTGCTCGAAGCATCTAGACGCGTTTTTCGATCGTCGGCGTTACAGAACGCAACACCGAAAAATGGGTTGAGGTTTTCATGGATTTTGATTTGCCTCGCCCAGCACAGCGGCGGCCGTGTACCGCGGTGCGGGACGCGGGACGGCGCATAAAAAAAGAAGCTGGCGAAGAGCCAGTTTCTTTTGGGGGTTGATCGATCGGGCCAGCCGTGGACGGTCAGCCGTCGTTGACCGTGACTTTGTTCATCGTGTCGCCCTGGGCGATGGCGTCGACGACGTCCTGCCCGGCGGTGACCTTGCCGAACACGCCGTGCTTGCCGTCTAGCCACGGGCAGGCGACGTGGGTGATGAAGAACTGGCTGCCGTTGGTATTGGGTCCGGCGTTGGCCATCGACAGGGTGCCGGGGCCGGTGTGCTTCTTGGCCAGGGCCGAGGCCTCGTCGTCGAACTTATAGCCCGGGTCTCCGGTGCCGGTGCCCAGCGGGCAGCCGGTCTGGACCATGAAGTCGGCGATGACGCGGTGGAACTTCAGGCCGTCGTAGAAGCCGTCCTTGGCGAGCTTGACCCAGTTGCCCACGGTCTCTGGGCAGTCTTCGGCGTAGAGTTCAAGTTCGATGTTGCCTTTGGTGGTTTCGATCGTGGCGGTGGTCATGGGTGTCTCGGTGGGTGGGTGGTAGAAGCGGGCGGATAGTATAGCCGTCGCGATCAACTCGCGGCGGCCGCGCCGCTCGATCGCCGCCGCTGCACGATGACGTGGTAGATCAACCCCACCAGCACCAGATCGGCGGCGTCCAGGCCCGGGTCGTCGGCCTGCACCGCCCAGCCGCCTTCGCACCAATTGACCGATCGGACCGTGGCGAGCTGTCGGCCGTGTTGCTCCAGCACGTACCCGGTGTTGAACAGCCCCGCCGACACCATCTGGCATTCGCCCACCGACAGCTCCAGGAGCCATCTGCTGCTGAGCCAACTCTTGTGCCGGCCCGTGCCGAATACCTCGTCCGTTTCGTTCAGCAGGCTGAACCGCCCGCTCACCCACCCCTCGCGGTGCAGCGTCCAGCGCCGTTGATCGGTTAGCCGGATGTCCAGGCTCTCGCTGAACCAGCGCCCCTTAAACTCGCCCAAGGCCCGGCCGTTGAGTTGCAAGACGTAATTGCTTGAGAAACACGACGGCGAGCGCGCGGTAAGTTCCATGCCTTGTATTTTATGTTTAACGCGCTCTCACGAACGCGAACTCAGCGCCACAGATCGTCGGGTTTGACGCGGTTTCGACCGGGGCTCACTCGGCCGCGTTGACCCGCACGGCGATGATCGAATCCAGCTCGGGGAACAGCGCGTCGAGCAGCGCGTTGCCCCGGAGCTGGACGTCGCGCTGCTTTTCGCTGGGCGCTTCGCCGTAGCCGCCGAAGAGCTGGTCGACGACGTCCATGCCCTCGACGACTTCGCCGAAGGGCGTAAAGCCCAGGTCGTCAAGGTAGTCGTTGTTGGCGAGGTTGATGAAGACCTGCGTGGTGCGGGTGTCGGGCGTCGCGGCGGCGGCGAAGACGATCGTGCCGCGGCGGTTGGGCTGGGTGCGCGGCTCGTCGGCGAAGGTCTGCGGCCGCCACGCGGCGGCGACCTTCGGATAGCCGTGGATCCCCCATTGGGCGACGAAGCCCGACACGACGCGGAAGAAGCGCTGGTTGTGGTAGAACCCGGCGCGGGACAGGTCGTGGAAGCGGTCGGCCGCGGCGGGGGCCCAGTCGCGGTGCACGCGGACGACGAAGGGCCCCTGGGTCGTGACAAATTTTACGTCGTAGACGGCCGGGGCCGGGGCGTCGTCGAGGACCCGGTCGGGCTCGGCCAACACCCGGAGGCTCGGCACGATCACGGCCGGGGCGGCCGTGGGGGACGACTCGGCGGTCGGCGCAGCGGTCAACGCGGGGGCGGCCACCGGAACCGCCACGGTATGGGGCGCGATGACCTCCGCGGCCATGGCGGTGTCCGGAGCGTCCGGCGTCTCGGGGGCTTCCGCGGTTTGCGGAGGCGTCGGTTCAACAGGTGGCGCAGGGGCCACGGCCTCGACCTCGGCGGTGTCGGTTTCGGGCGGCGCGGGCCCGTCGGCCTTGGCGGATTCGGTAACGCGCGTCGTCGGCGACGGCGTTTCAGCAGATGCGGCAGCCGCTTCGGAAAGGGTGGCGTCAAACGTTTCCACCCCCGCGGGGGCAAGGGTTTGCTCGGCGGTCGTTTCGGGAATCGTCGCGTCAACCGTTTCCGTCTCGGCGGGCGCCGGGGCTTGTTCGGCCGCCGCCTCGCCCACCGTTTCCTCTTCCCCGGTCGACGATGCGAACGCGTCGGCACCAGTGGTTTCGTCGGTGCTGCTCGACGCCTGGGGTTCCGGCTCGACGGCTTTGGTTGTGGGCGTTTCAATCTGCGCCGCCGCGGGTACGGCAACGGTTAGCTCAGCCGCCGCCGGCGCTTCCGCTGCGCCTGGTTCGTCGATCGCGACTGCGGTGTCCGCGGTCGCCGCGGGTTGCGTAGGACTGATCGAGTTCGCTACGCCTTCACCGGGCACGGGCACGGGCACGGGCACGGCCTCAGGGGTGAGTTCAGCGGGGCCGGCGGTTTGATTGTCGTCGGCCGCGGTCGGCGATTCGATGTCCGCCACGGCTTCCGCAGCGGCCGGCACCTCGGTTTCGCTCGCAACTGCTTCGGCGGTCTCGATCTCGGCGTTGTCATCGATTGGGTCCGCAACTTCGACCACCGTGACCGTTGGGCCGGTCATATCGGCCGACGCGGCTCCGTCTTCGGCTTCCGCGACGGCTTTGACGTCGGCGGGTGTTGCCGCGGGGCTGGGCAACGCGGGCTCGGTCGTGGATGGAGCTGCCGACGCGATCGCGGGCTGTTCGGCTTCGGCGTTTTCGGTTTCGGCTTCGCCATAGCGCGGCCGAGCGAGCGATGGATCGAGCAGCGCCTCGGCGACGCCGATCGCCGCGATCGCTCGCAGCGCGGGGATGTCCAGCGTATCGATCCATGCGGCGGCGGCCTCGGCGGATTGCGTCCGGGTCAACGCCGCGGCTTTCTCGCGTGTCTCGGCCCGCAGGCCCTGCGTATCGAGCTGCGAGGCGAACCCGCGGGTGATCTGTGGGTCGCCGAGGTTGAGTGTCCCGACGACCGACGCATGATCGGCCAACAACAGCTCGGCGACCTGCCGCTCGGCAGGGCGGGAAATTTTGTCTAACGCCGCGCGGGCCGCGCTCTCGTCGCCGATTTTTTGCAACGCCTTGGCCCGGGCGGCGTGGATCCAGCCGTCGTCGCCGCTGTGTCTCAGCGCGCGGATGCACAGCCGAACCAGCTTGTGGTTGCGCTCGGCCGTGTCGGTCTGGCCGAGTTGATCCTGCATCACCGCGACCTCGGTCAGCAGCTCGCCCTTGAGCTGCAGCGCGGCGGTGAGCTCGTCGCCCACGCCCGTGACGCGGCGGGCCTGCACGCTCGCTTCTTCGAGCCACGCGCCGGCATCCTCGCCGACGTCGACGATCCAGCCGGCGTCCGCGGACGGCGGCTCGACGGACGGTTGGGCACCCCCGACGGCAGAGACGAGACACAGCCCCGCGACCCCCACGCGCGCCCATCTCCGCCAGCCTATTGCACCACGCTGTCCCATGATCGCCGCTCCTTGGAAGCACCTGCCGTTGTCCCCCACTGAATCATATCGGCGGGTCCACCCCCCGCCACGCCTAACGTGCAACGTCCGGAAATGCGCCGCGCGGCAGGGGAGCAGGCTGTGCTAATTTATGCGTGTGACCGACGCCGACCCTCCCGCCGCGCCCGCCAAGACCTGCTGCACGCCCCGCGCCGAGGCGTTGCGCCCCAGCGGCAGCGTCGCGGGCCGCGGCTCCGGCGCGGCGGGCGTGGAATACACCGGGCCGCTGGAGGCCGCCGCGCCCGCGATCCGCCGTGCGCCCCGGGCCGACGTCCGCGAAACGTGCCGCGACAACATGGCCCGGCTCGACGGCGGCGCGTTCCTCATGGGCACCGACTACCCCAAAGGTTTCCCCGAGGACGGCGAGGGCCCGGTGCGCCGGGTCACGCTCGACCCGTTCTGGATCGACACCACCGCGGTGACCAACGCGCAGTTCGCCGCGTTTATCAAGGATACGGGATACCGGACCGAAGCCGAGCGTTTCGGCTGGTCGTTCGTCTTCCACCTGCACCTCTCGAAGAAGTATGCCGACACGCTGCGGAAGGACGCGAGCGTGGCGCAGACGCCGTGGTGGATCGCGGTGCCCCGGGCCAAGTGGGACCGGCCGCACGGCGAGCGTTCGTCGATCACCAAACTCATGGACCACCCCGTCGCGCAGGTGAGCTGGAACGACGCGCAGGCGTACTGCGCCTGGGCGGGCAAGCGCCTGCCGACCGAGGCCGAGTGGGAGTACGCCTCCCGCGGCGGGAAGGAGCAGTCGCTGTTCCCGTGGGGCGACGTGCTCGAGCCGCGCGGCCAGCACCGCTGCAACGTCTGGCAGGGCAAGTTCCCCGTCGAGAACAACGCCGCCGACGGCTACATCGGCACCGCGCCGGCCGACGCGTTCTCGCCCAACGGCTTCGGCCTGTTCAACGTCAGCGGCAACGTCTGGGAATGGACCGCCGACTGGTTCAGCCCGACGTGGCACTCGGAAGACACGCCCGCCACCCGCACCAACCCGCGCGGCCCGATCCCCGAATCCGAAGGCGGCGCCGGCCCCGACTTCACCCACAAGGTCCAGAAGGGCGGCAGCTACCTCTGCCACGACTCCTACTGCAACCGTTACCGCTTGGGCGCCCGGACCGGCAACACCCCCGACTCGGCGACGACGAATAATGGGTTTCGGTGCGTGTGTGATGGGTGATGCCGCCGCGAATGCCATACGACCTATGACTTCAGGAGCATCGCGAGCCGACCGCGGTTTTCTATAGAATTGTTCGGGTTCAGAAGCAAAGTCTGGTATTTGCTTGGTTTTCGGCTATGTTAAGTCTTCGAGACCGGGGCCATCCGGACGCCACATCAGCCGAATTGAGAATCCGCGAGGGTGTTGTTTATGTCAATCTTTCGTTTCCGTGCGTCCACGGCCCGCGTGTCTGTGGTGGCGTTACTTACCGCCTCAGGAATACCCGGGAATCCCAGCGCCCCCGGGTCTTGGGGCAATGCTGCATCCGCCCAGTTGGTGTTCAACCAGATCGCCCTGACCGGCGACCTCGCCCCCGGCGTTGACGATGGGGCGGTATTCGATGATTTTTACTTTCCCTCCCTTAACTCGGTAGGCGATGTGGCGTTTAGGGCTTCCCTCCGTAGCGGCGACGGGCCCGGGGCCATGGAGGTTGACGAGGACCGCAGTACTGCGGTGTTCGGGCCCGAAGCCGGGGCTGGTTCGACGCTTAGCGTATTGGCCCGGGCGGGCGACCTCGCCCCGGGCGTTGCTGACGGAGCCGTGTTCGATTTCTTTTCCTCGCCGCAACTCAACGCCTCGGGCGATGTCGCGTTCAATGCCGTCCTCCGCACCGGTAACGGGCCCGGGGCTGGTGATGTGGACGCCAGTAACGATCGTGTCATCGTTGGGCCCGGATCCGGGTCTGGCATGGCTCTCAGCGTCCTGGCTAGGACGGGCAACCCCGCTCCTGGTGTCACCGACGGCGCAGCCTTTTTAACTTTAGGCCCCACCGCGCTGACCACTACGGGTGACGTGACGTTCACCGCATTCCTCCGCACTGGCGATGGGCCCGGAGCCGGCAAAGTAGATTTCGACAACGACGGGGCTTTCTTCGGCCCGAGGTCCGATACCGGCTCGGCGCTTGGCATTCTGGTCCGTGAGCGTGGTCCGTCCCCAGGCGTGTATGACGGCTCCACGATTAAATACATTCAAGCATTTCCTATTACTAATTCATCCGGCGACATCGCATTCAGTGCCGTTATAACCACCGGCGTAGCAGTCTTTGGCCCCCGGGCGGGCACCGGTAGCAGATCCGGCATCCTCGTTCGGGATGGCGCCCCCGCCCCGGGTGTCACCGACGTTGCCGAATTTGGCGGATTTGATTACGTGACGCTTAATGACACAGGCGACGTGGCGTTCATCACCTCCCTCCGCACCGGCGACGGTTTGGGAGCGGGCGACGTGGACGACACCAACCAGAAGGCGGTTTTTGGCCCGGAGGCCGGAGCCGGCTCGGCGCTCGGCGTTCTGGTCCGTGAGGGTGACCCCGCTCCGGGCGTTACCGATGACGCGGTATTCGACCACTTTGGTTTTATAAACTTAAATGCCGCGGGCGACATCGCTTTCAGAGCTTGGCTCCGTGGCGGCGAAGAGCGTGTCTTAGGGGCACCGGACCCTAGCAACGTCGCGGTCTTCGGACCGGGTGCTGGAGCGGGCTCAGCGCTGGATGTGCTAGCCCGTGCGGGCGACCCCGCTCCGGGAGTCGACGACGGCGCTGTCTTCCGCTCTTTTGACGGCGTCAGGATCAACGCTGCGGGTACCGTGACGTTCGGTGCTGCCCTCCGCACTGGCGATGAGCCCGGGGCCGGTGAGGTCAACATCAACAATCAGAGTGCGCTTTTTGCCTACGTTAACGGTGTACTCGAGTTGATTGTTCGCGAGGGTGATCTCTTCACAGTTGATCTCACCGACTCCCTGGCTGAGACGCGCACGATCAGTCACATCAACTCATCGGGCGGGTTCAACGACGCGGGGGAGATGGCGCTCAGTCTGGCTTTCACCGACGGCACGTCGGGCATCTTCACCGTTACGATCCCCGAGCCAGGGGTGGGGGCTTTACTTGCTATGGGGATCGGGCTTTTAATGCGACGGTCTGCTCCGTCCGAAACGCTTTGATTCTTTACTGACTGCGTCACAATGCCTAGTGACGCTATTCGGTAGGCGCGGGAGACCGAGCGTTTGTTGATCTGGTCCATAACAATTGCGCGGTTGGTGCGCGTGATAAATTAAAGAGACGGAATGAGGCGACAGGGTGCCGGCGGGAGTCGCGGTGTCTGAGCCAGGGAAGGGCGTGGGCCGCTTTGGGGTGGCTCGGGTTGATGGGGCGGCGGCACGGGTTGGCTCGATAGATGGGTAGTAAGTTTGGTGCGGGGGAAGCCGAGGGGGGCGATCCCTCACCTTGATGGGTGGGCCGTGTCGAGTCGGTCTGTAGCGACGATCCGAATTATGCGTGTGAGGATGTCGTGAATCGTCGGTCGGGTTGGGGGATCGGCAGGAATGGGCGGGGCGGTTGGCCGAGGGTCAGAGCGGTGGCCTGCGCCTCGACCGATCCTCTTTCCGCGATCCTGTGATGTTTAATCGAATCAATCCATTGACGGCCCGCGCCGGGAAGCCGACGACAACCATCGGCGTGTCGGCGGCGGCGGACCGCTGGGTCCAGATGCTGCTCGAGCAGCGGCTGGCGGCCGAGGCGCGGGGGCGTCAGGTGGGGCGGACCAGCGACGCCGAACTGGACGGGCTGCTGGACGTGCGTTTGGCGGGCCCCGGCGAGCCGAAGGAGGCCGAGGACGCGTTCGAGCGGCTGCGGTGGGGCGGCGTGTTCGCGTGTATCGACCCGGACCCGGCCCGCATCGAGCGGCTGATGAAGGAGTACGACGGGGCCAACGGGTTTTCGATCGAGCAGCCGATGGACGAGCTGTGGGGCGGGCCGATGGGCCTGCGCATCCCCGGCGTGACGCCGCGGGCGTTCTTCTTCGTGGCGCGCAAGACGCACCTGGCCCAGCCCGGCACGGTGAGCGAGCGGCACACCTACGACGTCACGCTCGTGCCCGACGCTGAGGCGCCGCACGGCTACCGCGTCCGCAAGCAGGTGCCCACCGTCGAAGACACCGTCCAACGCCTCCTGCGGCGCAGCCCGGGGCTGGCCCGCGACGAGGCGCAGCTCAAGGCGCTGCGACTGATCAATGAAGTCTTCCCGATCTTCCTGACCCGCGAGGCGAAGATGCTGCAGGCGGTCCAGGCGGCGTTGCCCGAGAGCTGCCGGCAACGCGTGCCGCGGCTGCTGGGCGTGGGCAAGAACGAGCAGGGCTTTGTGACGGCCCTGGAGATGAACTGGCTGCGTAACGGCGGCCGACCCATCAGCCACCTCGAGTACGCCCGGCAGGCGGCGGAACTCCTGACCGTGCTGCACGACCACGCGCGGATCATGCACCTGGACCTGCGTTCGGACAACCTGGTTATCACCGAGCACGGCGTGGGCTTCATCGACTTCGGCACCGCGGCGCACGTGGACGAAGACCTGCTGGCCAGCAAGGTGCTTGGGCCGTTGTTCTCCGACGTGATGAAGGCGAGCCAGATCCAGAAGTCGCTGGGACTGATGCTCGAGCAGGGCAAGGTGACCAATGAGGCGCTGGCCGAGGTGTATGGCCGGCCGGACCGCAAGGTCGACACGTTCCAGCTCGCGGTGCTGATCAATCAGCCGCACGCGAACCCCGAGTTCGAGCGGCTGGTCGAGTACAACCCGATCGGCGCGACCGCCCAGCAGCTCGAGACGCTGACCGCGGCGATCCTGCGCCCGCAGAACCCCGACGCCGCGGCGTTCAAGGCGGCCGCGGACGTGCTGCGCGGGATCAAGCGGATCGCCAGCCGAGCGGAGTGATCGCGTCTGCCTCGATATTTCTCCGTATGAACGGGTGCGGCGGAGCCGCCCATTGCCCTGGGCTTGTGCGTCGCCCGTGGCGTGCCGACGGCCGAACGCTGAGAATCCACCGCGAACTCGCCCCAATTTATTGCGGGTTGCGGCTATCATGCGTGATCCGCTATGGCCGCCCCGACGCCGTCCATCCCGCTGTCCGACGACCGACCGTTGCAGAACGTCAACGTCGCGGGTCTCGACACGCTGATCGCCCCGGGCGAGCTGGAAGAGCGTCTGCCGGTGACCGACGCGGCCCACGACACGGTGGTTGCGGGGCGACGCACGATCGAGGCGGTCCTGCGCGGCGAGGACCCGCGGCTGCTGGTGATCGTCGGGCCGTGCTCGATCCACGACCCGGCCGCGGCGCTGGACTACGCCCGCCAACTCGCGGCGCTCAAGCCACGCGTGGAGGATCAGCTGGTCCTGGTCATGCGGGTCTACTTCGAGAAGCCGCGGACGACCGTGGGGTGGAAAGGCCTGATCAACGACCCGCACCTCGACGGGAGCTTCGACGTCAACACCGGGCTGGAGATGGCCCGGAAGCTGTTGGTCCAGATCAACGAGCTGGGCCTGCCCGCGGGCACCGAGTTCCTCGATCCCGTGACGCCGCAGTACCTCGACGACCTGGTGAGCTGGGCGGCGATCGGCGCGCGGACCACCGAGAGCCAGACGCACCGGCAGATGGCCAGCGGGCTGTCGATGCCCGTGGGGTTCAAGAACGCGACCAACGGCTCGCTGCAGGTCGCGCTCGACGCGATGCAGTCGGCGCTGAGACCGCACCACTTCGTGGGCATCGACGAGGGCGGCCGGGCGTGCGTGGTCCACACCCGCGGCAACGCCTACGGTCACGTCATCCTCCGCGGCGGCGAGGCGGGCAGCAACTACGACCCGAAGGACATCGCCGCCGCGGCGCGGCGCCTCGAAGACGTGGGCATGAACCCGATGCTCATGGTCGACTGCTCCCACGCTAACTCGGGCAAGAAGTCCGCCCGCCAGCCCGTGGTCTGGGAGAGCCTGGTCCAACAACGCGCCGCGGGCACCGACGCGATCAGCGGCGTGATGATCGAGTCCAACCTCTTCGACGGCAAGCAGTCGATCCCCGAAGACAAGGCGCAGCTTAAGTACGGCGTGTCGGTCACCGACGAGTGCATCGGGTGGGACACGACCGAGAGGATCCTCCTCGAAGGCCACGCCCGGCTGGCGGCCGCGGGATCGCTTTCGTGAGTCGGGCCCGATGATTCTGGGCATCGCGCTGGGTTTGATGACCGCGCTGGGCCACTCGCTGGCGTACCTCGCGACGCGGTGGTTTACGCAGGACCGCGGCCGGCCGACGACGCAGCTGTTGGTGCTGGCGCACGTGATGATGGGCGTGGTGAGCGGGCTGGCGTTGCCGTGGCTGTGGCCCGACGGCGTGGGGCTGGACGCGGTGTGGCTGAAGCCTTACGCGGCGTTGGTGTTCTTCTTTGTGATCGCACAGAGCTGTTTGATCGGTTCGCTGAAGTATGCCGACGCGTCGCGGGTCGCGCCGTTGATCAGCCTGAAGGTGGCGATGCTGGCGGGGATCACGGTGGCGATGGGGGCGACGATCCTGCCGATCCAGTGGGCCGCGGTGGGGTTGGCGGTGGCGGCGGCGTTCGTGCTGAACGGTGTGGGCGGGCGGATGCCGGGGCGGGCGACGGGCTTGGTGGTGTTGGCGTGTGTGTGTTACGCGCTGGCGGACACGATGATCCTGGAGGTGATCGAGGCGGGGCGGGCGCTGAGCGGGGACCGCAGCGTGATGGGCGGGCCGTTGTGGTGCGTGGGGGTGGTGTACGCGGGGACGGGGGTGCTGGCGGTGGGGCTTTTGCCGTGGTGGGGCGGCCGGGATGTCCGGGGGTGGGAGGCGTGGCGGGACGCGCTGCCGTACACTGGGGCTTGGCTGGGCGCGATGGTCATGCTGTACGCGACGTTCGCGTCGGTGGGGCTGGTGTTCGGGGCGATCCTGCAGTCGACGCGGGGGTTGATATCGATCGGGCTGGGCGTGGCGCTGGCCCACGCGGGCTGGCACCACCTGGAGCAGAAGCACGGGGCGTCGGTGGTCGGGCGTCGGCTGGCGGCGGCGGCGCTGATGACCGCGGCGGTGGCGTTGTACGTGATCGCGGGGGCGGGGTCCGGATAATCCCGCGGTTTGGGGCCGATCAAGCGCAGCGGGGTCGAGGGGTGAGCGGCGGGGTTGGTCGTTACGACCCGATTAAGCCGCGCTTCCGGGCGGTCGATAAAGCGGTATGAAGATTTTCCGCCCCAACCTCGCCAACGATCCGGAAAGCGCGGGCCAGGAACGCCGCCGGTTCGGTCGGCTCAAGACCGAGGGCACGGACTCGTCGATGGGCGAAGTGCTGGATATCTCCGCCGGAGGCATGCGGGTGGTTCGCAAGGGCGCGTTGCCGGTGCATGAGGGCGAGAAGTTCCGCGTCGATCTTCAAGTTGACAAAGAGATCATCGAGCTCGACGTCCACGTCCGCCGGGTGCGGAAGCTGGGTCGTCGGAAGTTCGAGTTCGGCTTGGAGTTCATCAACCTCAGCGATGAGGATCGCAGCAAGCTGATCCGCCTGGCCCGCAGCGCGTCGAACGGCGCGCGGGCGATGTGGTGAGCTTGAATCCGGGGATCAAGTCTTTTGGTGGTGGGGCGATCTGTGGGATGCACGCCTATCGTATGCGCGTGTCGGCCCGTGTTCGTCTTCGATCACCGGGTCACAAGATCAACGCGGCTGTTCGCTTGCCACCGGCACGATGAACGCGCCGGGGACGCCGAGCCGGTCGCGGTACGCAGCGGCGGAGTTGTACGTGGTGAACCGTCCGACGTGGACCAGCACCTGGCCGGGGCGGCCGCGGTTGGGCAGCAGGCGCGGCTCGCCGAGGCCGATCTCCTTGGCGGTTTCGGCGAGGCCGTCGGCGGCGGCCTGGGCGTTCTCGGTCTGAGCGAACGAGCCGATCTGCAGCGTGTAGCCGTTGACCGCGAGCTGCTCTTCGATCTGCTGACGGAACGCGGGGTCGGCCGAGGCGGCGCGGGCGAGCACCAGGTGGTCCCGGGCGTTGGCCCAGCGGCCGAGCTTCTGCTGGGCCACGGCGGCGTAGAAATACGCCTTGGCCCGGTCTTCCCCGGCGAGCACGGGCGCGGCCCGCAGCAGCGCGTCCGACGCGAGGCTGTAGCGCTCCTGCGCCGAGTAGGCGAGCCCGAGCATCACGTTCGCGTCGGCGGCGAGCTGTTTGTCGAAGCCTTCGGCCGCCTTCCGCAGGAATTTTACCGCGTTCTGCGTGTCGCCCAGCTCCCCGGCGGCCAGGCCCGCGAGGTACGCGGCCTGCTCGGAGTCCAGCGACGGCTCGGCCGAGGCGATGTCCCTGGCGAACGCGTACGCCTGTTCGTAGTCGCCGCGTTGGTAGGCGCTGTTGGCGTCGGCGAGGGTCGCGGTGGGCTGCGGGCTCGGGCAGCCGGTCAGCAGCAGCGGGGTGGCGAGGCAGGCGGCCGAGACGGCCAGACGCCCGAGGGCGGAGCGGAGCGCGGTCATGGTCGGGGTTCCTGATCGGGGGCGGGGCGAATCGCGGGTGCGTTACGGTTATAGTTTACCGCGATGAGCATCCTGCGCCAGATCATGAAACGCGCCCTGACCAGCCCGCGCCGGGTGTGCGTGATTGACGACCAGCGGGAGTACACGTTTTTCAAGATCGCGGTGGCGGCGTTGTTCGCGGCCCGGGCGATCGAGAAGGCGACCGACCGGGACAAGGTCGGCATCATGCTGCCGACTAGCGGCGCGTTTACGGTGTCGCTGCTGGGGGTGTGGCTGGCGAAGAAGACGCCGGTGCCGCTGAACTACCTGCTGTCGCAGGACGAGCTCGCCCACGTCGTAGCCGACAGCGGGATCGACACGATCATCACGGCCGACAAGATGATCGAAGCGATCGAGGGCCTTGGCGTCGACGTGACCAAGCTGCCGGGTCCGCCGAAGCTGTTGAAGCTCGACGCGTCGATGTTCAAGGGGTTTCCCCCGTTGCGGATCCCGCCGAAGCTGAACGACGACGACCTGGCCGTGCTGCTCTACACCTCGGGTACCTCCGGCAAGCCCAAAGGCGTCATGCTCACCGAGGGCAACCTCCGCACGAACATCGAGGACTGCATCGAGCACGCCGGGCTGACCCAGTGCGATGTGTTCCTGGGCGTGCTGCCGCAGTTCCACACGTTCGGGCTCACGGTGCTGACGCTGCTGCCGCTGTTCGATGGCGGGCGGGTGATCTACACCGCCAAGTTCGTGCCGCGCCGGCTGATCGAGCTGATGGTCAAACACAAGCCGCAGCTGTTCATCGCCGTGCCCTCGATGCTCAACGCGCTGCTCGCGGTCAAGAAGTCCACCGCCGAGGACTGGGGGAGCCTGCGCTACGTCATCTCCGGCGGCGAGCCGCTGCCCGACGCGGTGTTTCAGGGCTTCAAGGACAAGCTCGGCGTCGAGATCCTCGAGGGCTACGGCCTGACCGAGACCTCGCCGGTCACCCACTGGTCCACCCCCAAGTACCACAAGCTCCACGCCGTGGGCAAGACGCTGCCGCGCGTCGAGCACTACATCGTTGGCGACAACGGCGAGGTCTTGGCCCCCAACGAAGAGGGCGAGATCCTGATCGCGGGGCCGAGCGTGATGCGGGGCTACTACCAGCTGCCCGAACTCACCGACCAGGTCATTACGCACCTCGACGTCCCGGGCCGGGGCCAGGTGCGTTGCTTCCGTACCGGCGACATCGGCAAGGTCGACGACCAGGGCTACCTGTTCATCACCGGACGCAAGAAAGAGATGCTCATCATCGGCGGTGAGAACGTCTTCCCCCGCGAGATCGAAGAGGTGCTCAACCGCCACCCGTCGGTCCACGCCTCGGCGGTGGTCGGCCGCAAGGACGGCTCGCGCGGCGAGGTCGCGATCGCGTTCGTCGAGCTCGAAGAAGGCGCCGAGTTCGACGCCGCCGCGCTCCGCCAACACTGCCGCGACGGCATGGCACCGTTCAAGGTTCCCAAAGAGGTCCGCCACCTCGCCCAGCTGCCCCGTAACCCCACGGGCAAAATCCTGCGGCGGGAACTCTCGGCCGACTGACGGCGTAGCGGTGGTAGACAGCGTGTCCCGGAGGCCGCCTGCGGAGATGTTTTCGGGCTTTTGCCCCGCATCCCGGGGGGGCTTAAACTGTGTTGCTTGCCCGGCCCGTGGCCGGGCGGCATTGGAAAACCATCCCCCCAACTCTCGAGGGAGCCTAGCCGTGAAGAAGCCCGCAATGATTGTCACCCTGGTTGGAGCCTTGGTCCTCGGACTCTACGTCACCGCCGGCGGCCAGGCGGGCGGCTCGGCCCAGTCCACGAAGGTGGCGGTCGTCAACCTGCAGGACGTCATCAACAACGCCGATCGGCAGGCCTTGAACCGGACCAACAACCAGCAGCGTGCCGAAGACCTCCAGGCCGAGCAGAAATCGCGCCAGGAAGCGATCGTTTCCCTGCAGAACCAGATCGACCCGCTCGAACCCGGCAGCTCCGCTTGGCGGGCCAAGCGTGACGAGATCCAGCAGAAGACCCTTGAGCTCCGCGTCTGGGCCGAGATGCAGGAGCAGAACAACCAGCTCGAGCAGGCCCGCCAGTTCGCGACGCTCTACCGAAACGCCTCCGACGCCGCCTCGACCGTCGCCGAAGAACTCGGCTACGACGTGGTGCTGCAGGCCGGCGAGCTGCCCGATCTGATGCGGCTCAACATCCAACAGCTCCAAACCGTCGTGCAGACCCGAAAGGTGATCTACTCCTCGGCTCAGGTTGATATCACCGAGGCGGTGCTGCAGCGGGTCAACGCTGAGAACCAGTAAAACCGTTTCCACTGCGAGCCCCGCCCGCTTGGCTTCATTCACCGCACAATCCATCGCGACGCACGTCGAGGGCCGGCTGGTCGGCGACGCCGAGGTTGCGCTTACCGGGCTCGGCGAGATCGGCGACGCCACCGCCGGGCAACTCACGTTCGTCGGCGAGGCGGGGTACGCGCCGCGCTGGGCCGCGAGCGGCGCGTCGGCGGCGCTGGTCACCGAGGGCATCGAGCTCGAGCCCAGCAACGGCCGGGCGCTGATCTTCGTGGACAACGCCGACCTGGCCATGGCCAAGATCCTCGAGCTGCTCGCCCCCGAGCAGGCCCGCCCCGAGCCGGGCGTCCACCCCACGGCGATCATCGACGGCTCGGCCGAGGTCGCCGACGACGCGACGGTCGGGCCGTACTGCGTCATCGGCCCGCGGGTGCGGGTCGGGTCGGCGGCCGTGCTGCACAACCACGTCACGCTGCTCGACGACGCGGTGGTCGGCGACCGGACTGTGCTGTTCCCGAACGTGGTGATCCGAGAACGCTGCACCGTCGGGGCGCGCTGCGTGTTCGAGCCGGGCTGCGTGATCGGGGCCGACGGCTTCGGCTACCGCCCCGATTCTGTCGATGGCATCCCGCGCATCGTGAAGGTCCCGCACCTGGGCCACGTCGAGATCGGCAGCGACGTCGAACTCGGGGCCAACGTCACGATCGACCGCGGCAAGTTCGACGCCACGACGATCGGCCAAGGCACGAAGATCGACAACCAGACCCAGATCGGGCACAACTGCAAGATCGGCAACCTCGTGGTCATGTCCGGCTGCGTCGGCATGGCCGGGTCGGTGAAGATCGGCGACGGCTCGCTGATCGGCGGCGGTGTGCAGTTCCGCGACCACGTTACCCTCGGCCGCGGTTGCAAAGTCGCCGGTACTGCCGTAGTGGCCCACGATATGCCCGACGGTGAAGAATGGGCCGGCGTCCCCGCCGGGCCCGCGAAAGACTACTTCCGTGAGTTCATGGCGGTCCGTAAACTCCCGGCCATGCTCAAAGAATTTAAGACCCTCAAGCAACGCGTCGATAAGCTCGCCAACACGGCCGATTGATCCTCCCGCGTCGGTTTCGGCCTACGCGCGGGGCACCCGTCTATGGAACAACAGCACACCATCGCGAAGCCACAGAGCCTCGAGGGGCGCGGGTTGTTCCACGGCCAACCGGTCAAGCTCACCTTCCAGCCGGCTCCCGAGAACCACGGCATCGTCTTCCGCCGCACCGACCTCGACGGCGCGAAGATCCCCGCCCTGGTCAGCCAGGTCACCAAACGCACCCGCCGCACCGCGATCAAGCTCGGCGACGCGTCGGTCGACACCGTCGAGCACTGCCTCTCGGCCGTCGCGGCTCACGCGATCGACAACCTGGTCATCGACCTCGACGGCCCCGAGGTGCCCGCGATGGACGGCTCGGCCGAGCCGTTCTGCGAGGCGATCGCCCAGGCGGGTGTCGAGACACAAGCCGCCGAACGCCGCCGGTTGGTCGTCAAGACCCCGGTGGTCATCCGCGAAGACGACGCGATGGTCGCGGCCTTGCCCAGCGAGACGCCGGGCACGCAGTTCGTTTACGAGCTCGACTACTCCGGCGTGTCTCGCGTCATCGGTCGGCAGCTCAAAGCGTTCGACCCGACCCGCGACGACTACCTCAAAGAGATCGCGCCTTCGCGCACGTTCTCGCTCGAGGCCGAGGCGATGGCCGCGCAGAAGGCGGGCCTGTTCCCGCACCTGACGGTGGACACGGCGCTGGTCATCGGCGACGACGGCCCGCTGGGCAAGACCGAGTTCCGCTTCCCCGACGAGCCGGTGCGGCACAAGATGCTGGACCTGATCGGCGATCTGTACCTGCTGGGCGCCCCGATCCAGGGCCGGGTCGTCGCCTACAAGTCCGGCCACCCGATGAACCACCGGCTGGTCCGCGAGCTCATCAAGCAGCACCAGGCCGCCACGCTCAAGGACCTGGCCCACCACGCGAACGTGCTGGACGTCCGCAAGCTGTTCCGCATGATGCCCCACCGCTACCCGATGCTGCTGGTGGACCGCGTGGTGGAGATCGTGACCGATCAGCGGGCGGTGGGCGTGAAAAATGTGACCATCAACGAGCCGTTTTTTCAGGGGCATTACCCCAATACTCCGATAATGCCCGGGGTTTTGGTCGTGGAGGCCATGGCCCAGCTCTCGGGCGTGCTGATCGGTCAGTCGCTGGAGCAAGTCGGGAAATTACCGGTACTTCTGAGCCTGGACAAGGTAAAATTACGCAAGCCCGTGACGCCCGGAGACCAGTTGATGCTCATTGCCGAGGCCGTGAAGATCCGCAGCCGTATCGCCCACATGCACTGCCGGGCGTACGTCGCCGAAGAGCTCGCCGCCGAGGCTCAGGTCAAGTTCATGATGGTGGACGACGACGCGGAGTAGGGGAGAGAGACGATTCCCGGCCGACGCCGCCGAATGGCGTTCACCTCTTTCCCGATGCCTTCGCGGCCCGATTCCCGTATTTTTGTGACTCACCCTTATGCCCGAAATCCACCCCCTCGCTGTTGTTGATCCCAAGGCCACCCTCGGCGAAGGCGTGCGCATCGGGCCTTTCTGCCAGGTCGGGCCCAAGGCCATCCTCGGCGCCGGAACCCGCCTCGTCTCGCACGTCAACATCATGGGCCGCACCACGCTGGGCGAGAACAACACCGTTTGGCCCAACGCCGTGCTCGGCGGCGACCCGCAAGACCTCAAGTTCGGGGGCGAAGACTCTCAGCTCGTCATCGGCAGCCACAACGAGATCCGCGAGTCGGTCACCCTCCATAAGGGTACCGAGAACGACCACGGCATCACCACCGTCGGCGACCACAACCTGCTCATGGCCTACTGCCACCTCGGCCACGACGGCATCATCGGCAACCACTGCGTCATCGCCAACAGCGTCAACTTCGCCGGCCACGTCAAGGTCGAGGACCACGTCATCATCGGCGGCGGCGCGGCCGTGCACCACTACTCGACCATCGGCCAGCACGCCTTCATCGGCGGCTTCACCCGCTGCGTCAACGACATCCCCCCGTTCATGGTCACCGAAGGCAGCCCCTACACCGTCCGCGGGGTGAATTCTATCGGCCTGTCGCGACGCGGCTTCTCGGCCGACACCATCGCCGCGCTCAAAGACGCCTGGAAACGGCTGTACCGCGCCAAGAACAACGGCCGGGCCGGCAACACCGTCGCCGCGCTGCAGGCCCTCGAAGACGCCTACCCCCACGAGAGCTGCATCCTCGCCCTCGCCGCCCACATCCGCCGCTCGGCGGAGGGCTCCTTCGGCCGCTACCGCGAATCCTTCCGCCACGACAACCCCCGCACCGCCCCGGCGAAGTGAATGCGGCCGGGGGCCGGATGGCCGTGGTTCAGGCACTCCCGCCGATCCAGCCCTGATCGTCTAGGCGTCTTTCAAATTCGGGCGACTGGGTGACGATTTTCAGCAGTTGCTGGTAACGCTCGTCGATCGCGTCGCGGTCGATCTTGAGATCGAGACCTTCGGCGGCGGCCGTGCGGAGTTGGGCGGCGTGGCGCAGCATCACGTCACGGGCCGGCCCGGCGTCGATCTGCGTCGCCACCTCGCCGATCATCTTGAGCATGTGTAAAGCCGCATTCCGGTCACGGCAGACATACGACACGGACTGATCGAAGATCCGCTCGGCCATGCCCGCGAAGGTGATCGGCGAGGCCACCAAACGCAACTCGTCGTTCTTGTCGTAACGCTCGGGACTCGGTATGCGGCGTCCGGCCATTGTGGTCAGCACGCTCTGCAACCAATCCATGCACGTCATCGCGGTGAACGGGTCGTTGACCCCCGGCGACAAAGCCCGGCCCATGATCTCGACCAATTGATCGATCAGGAAGTACATGTTCTGGTGCCGGCTCCGCTGGGCCCCGATGGCAAATACTTCGCGGGAACTCTGGCTCAGGGCCTGGCCGATCCGGTTGGCGGGACCCACGAGCACCAGCGTTTGCCCGGCCTGTATGAAGTCGCCCGGCCTGAATTGGAGGCGCATAAACAGATCGTGCGTCTGGGCCAAGCGCATGACCGCGTCCTCGTCCACCGCGCGGATATAGCCCGTCCGTTTGGCCAGCACGGCAACCGTGTCGCGCATCCGCTCGGCATACGCCGCCTCGTCGGCCTCTTCGTCTAATGCCTCGTCGGTGCCCGCCCCGATCCGGTCGGGGAATTGGGTGTCGATCATCCTCTCCAAGTCACGCCCCACCCCGGCAATGACGTGCGAGACGTTGATGCTCTCGGGCACATGGTGGATGAAGTAAATCAGCACCCCCACGCTGCATACAGCCAGCAGCAGTGCCACCAGCAGCGACAGCTGGGGCACGAACGCCGCGACGCCGATCTCGGCACTGCCCACGGGGTTCTCGCCGCTCCGCACTGCCCGCAGCACCATGAGGCAGTACATGAACGTGGCGATGAACGTGCCGAGCGTGACCTGGTTCCCCCGGTCGCGCATGAAGTTCTGCATGAGACGCGGCCCGATCTGGCCGGCGGCGAACGATACGGTGACCATCGTCATCGAGAACGTCACGCCCGCCACGCCGATCATCGACCCGGCGATCGTCGACAGCATCGCCCGGGCCCCGTCCGGCTGGTTCGCGGTGAGCAGGCCGAGCTCGGTGAGCACGTTCAGGCCCAGCCACTGGTCGATGCCGGTGCACACGAACGACAGTACCACCGCCGCCAACGCCATCAGGGCCGGCAGAAACCAGTAACTCGCCCGCAGTTCCCGCAGCCAGTCCAGAATCACCACCCGCATGCAGACACTCCGTGGCCGTCGTGGCCCGATAACCACCCTGCCGCCTTGGCAATTGCGTCGGTCGGCGTAATTAGATGTTTCCCAGTGTACGGCCGCCGCGTCATTGCGGCCTGAATCCCCGGGCACCCCGGCCGATTTCAGCCCGCCCCCCGGCCTAACCGAAATTAAGATTGCGGCTTGGTCTGCGTACCGTCGTCGAAACCCAAAATCCTACACCCACAATCAGAACCCCCATGCCCTTCACCTTCCTCGTCACCGGCGCCGCGGGCCTCATCGGCAGCCACCTCTGCGAACGCCTGCTCGCCGCCGGCGACCGCGTGATCGCCCTCGACAACTTCAACGACTACTACGACGTGACGCAGAAACGCGCCAACGTCGCCGGCTTCGCCGAGCACCCCGGCTGCACCCTGGTCGAGACCGACATCCGCGACGAGCAGGGCGTCCTGGAAATCTTCCGCGAGCACCGGCCCGACGCCGTCGCCCACCTCGCGGCGATGGCTAACGTCCGCTACTCCATCGGCCGCGCCCCGCTCTACAACCAGGTCAACATCACCGGCAGCATCAACCTGCTCGAGGCCGCCAAGCAGCACGAGACCGGCAATTTCGTCTTCGCCTCCACCTCGTCGATCTACGGCAAGACGCCGAACATCCCCTTCACCGAAGACGACGCCTGCAACCTGCCGCTCTCGGCCTACCCCGCGTCGAAGAAGGCCATCGAGCTCTTCGGCTACACCTACCACAACCTCCACGGCATGAACTTCACCGCCGTCCGCTTCTTCAGCGTCTACGGCCCCCGCGCCCGCCCCGACATGATGCCCTTCATGGTCACCGACCGCATCGCCCGAAGCGAGACGATCACCCTCTTCGACGCCGGCGACATGAAGCGCGACTGGACCTTCGTCGACGACATCGCCTCGGGCGTCGACCTGGCCCTGCGCAAGCCCCTGGGCTACGAGGTCATCAACCTCGGCCGCGGCGAACCCGTGCTTATGAAGGACTTCGTCACCAGCGTCGAGGAGTTGGTGGGCAAGAAGGCGGTTCTCGACACCCCGCCCGCCCCGCCGAGCGAGCCCAAGCTGACGTTCGCCAACATCGACAAGGCCCGCCGCCTGCTGGGCTACGACCCGAAGACCCCGGTGCGAGAGGGATTGGAAAAACTCTGGGCGTGGTATCAGACGCGGTAGCGTGCAGAACGCGGTGCCCCGTCGCCAACCATCAACCCTTCGCTAAGTAAGCAACGACGTACTCGTCGTCTTCGTACAGCGATGTCGTGTCCAGCCCTTCCAACAGTTCGGCCCGATCCGCGGGAACCACGATGTGGGTGATCGACTGGTTTTGTTGAATGGCGTTGAACGCCGCCACGGCCGCGTCACGGTCCGGGGCGTCGTAAAACGCGTTGGCGGTCTCGACGCGGTCGTGCCACACGAGGATTTCCGAACTTCGGTACGGGAACGACTTCCAGTCCACGTACGTCGGCAGGCCGGTTTGCAGGCGGAAGCGTTTGAGGTGGGTGGGAACCAGATACGCCTGACCCTCGGCGGCGTGGGCTTTGGCAAACGTGGTGTAGTCATTTCGGCTGCGGTCTTCGAGCACGTTCGAGACGCTGCGATGGATGCCGATGAGCGACAGGCCAACCAGGCCGATGCCGGCCAGCGTGACCACGCCGCGCGTCGCCAGGGCGGGCGACCGGGTGGCCAGCCCGCGATCGATCATGCGACTCAACCTGACGCAGACGCTGCCGAGGACGACCGCCGTGCTCGCGGGGACTACCCAGACCGAGGTCCGCCACGGAAAAAGCAGCGCCAGGCTCAAGTCGTCGGTGACGACCTGCAGCACCGTGAGCCCGCTCGCCAACAGCGTGCAGACCAGCAGCACGATGAACAGCCGCTTGTTGCGGTAGGAAAGGATCAAACCCGCCAGCACGACCGCCAATTGGATCGCCGCGCCGGTGCCGAACCACACACCCGGCTTCGCGTGGTGCGGCTGACGCACGTCCGCGCTGATCACCTGGCCCGCCGCCCGCGCCGCCTCGTCGTCCGAAAACACGAATCGGCTGGCGAGATAGATCGTCATCGGCAGCACCAGCCCCAACGCCACGAACCCCGTCTTCACCGCTTTTCCGAGCTGCTTCTCGTAGATCAGGGCCGTGAGGTAAGCCACGGTGAGGAACCCCGCGTGCAGGGTTAACGACGTATGAAACGTCGCGCCCAGCACCGCACAAGCCACCGCGAGATACGGCCGACCGTTCACGAACAACACCACGCTCGCCAGCAGGAACACGCCGAACGCCGACGGCTGCAGGCAGTGCCCCAGGATGTCCTGCCCCGCGACGCCCGAGATCAGCAGCTCGCTGAATTGCTGGATCGGCGACACGACCATGCCCGCCGCGCCGCCCAACGGCGGGAAGTCCGCCAGGAAATGTACCCCCGCGAGCAGCAGCAAAAAGATCGCGATATGTCGCCCGGACCACGTGGGCCTTGCGCCATCCGTCTCTGCACCGACACGACTCGGCCCGATGCCCGCGATCTGCGCCAGGCAAGCCGCGTAGAGCGCCGCGAGCACCACGAACAGGCCGTAAAAGACCAGGTTGCTGCCGTAGGTGTGGATCAATCGAACCATGGCCGAGAACACCGGCACGATGTCGCTCTGCTGCGCCAGCCGATCACCCGACAGGTGCCCGTACCCCGCATCCGCGAGTCCGGGCAGGAAGTAGGTGTTCTGGTTCGAGCTGAACAACGGCCACTGATAGCACACCCCGGCGAACAACAAGCACGCCGCGGGGAACACATAGGCTCGACCGGAAAAACGGGGGGTGAAATCCATAAGTCTTGACTGCGCAAAGGATCACCGGCAGGCCCGGCTTGCGAGGGCAAATGATACCTTGGGGTTTATCCAAAGTAAACACCGTTCATTTTGAAACCGTTTGCCCCGTTCCCGGCCCGAGAACCGCAGCGGATACTCGCCAATACCGACAGATGCGAACGCGCAGGCGCCCCGACCCGCGGATCCCCATTAGCCGAGGGCCCGAAAGACACTGGGCGTGGTATCAAACGTGGAAACCGGCCGGCTTAAACCGTAGCGGAGGCCGTGTCGGCCGACCCGTCTTCGGCCTTGGCGTTTTTTGTCCCTTTCCGCCACGCGCCCCACTCCGCCGCCCGGTCGAATTGTTTCGCCGCCCACCCGTCGCGCACCAGCACCGACCCGGCGACCGTCATCAGCAGGATCAACACCGCCACCGTCACGATCAGCCACCCCTGCGTGAAGAACCGAGCCGGCCACGCCAACCACGTCGCCGGCGACGCCGCGGCGATGTGCCCGAGCTGCCGCAACACGATCATCAGCGACAACCACCCGGCGAGGAGGTACAGCCCGCCCGACAGCCACGCCGCCGACCGCGCCTCGAACGCCGCCACCGCGTACCGCGCCCTCTGCCCCTCCTCGATCGCGATCCGCTTCCGGTCCGCCGCGTCCACTTCTTGGTCTGTAGCCTTCACCTTCTTCGTCGGCTCCCAGTCGTCCCCCGCATCGGCCGGCTTAGTTTCATCGACCTCGGCGTCTTCGAAGTGCTCGTCCACATTGTCGGGAATCCACACCGTCCGGCGTTCCCGGGCCACGAACCACGCGCTGTGTCGGTGCGGCATGAGGTCCGCCGCGGTGTGCAGGAAGTCGATGGCCTTCCGCAATCGCTCGTCGCTGATCCCATCCTGCCGGTTGATCTCGTTGGCCGCCTCGATTAGATCGTCTTCGCTCTCCTGTCGGATCAGTTCGGGAGCGCGGGTCTGGTAGATCAACTGGGCCAGCACCACCGCGAACGCCGCGAGAAACGCCAGCAGCCAACCGACGGGCATCGTTTCGGGCAGCGTCGCCTCGGCCAACCCGTCGACCCACCGACGCAGCTCCTCCGCCGCCGACAGGTCTTGCGGCAGCTTCTCGACCAACGGCCGCAACTCATCGGTGGCCCGCTTCAGCGCGTCGTTCTGCCGCACGATCCACGTCCGCGCCGGGCCCCATACCCCCGCCAGCAGCGGCACCCCGATCAACGCGAAATACGACACCCGTGTCAACGCCGTGAGTTCGCCGGTGCTTCGTACCGCTCGCCAGTTCACCCGGTCGGTTATCCCCAGCCGTCTCTTTTTTCCCGTTAGTTCACGCCGGAGCGGCCGGTCATTGACCAATACCTTGCCTCGCCGAAAATCGGCATTGCGGAATTGGGCATTATGAATAAAGGTGGTCTTGATGAACTGTGCGTTGTTGTTGAACTTGGCTTCACTAAAGTCTGAACTGCCGCTGAGCGTGACACGATCAAATTTTGCGGTTGCGTTAAATAAAGCGCGGTGAAAGTCGGCCCTGTCATCGAATACGGCGCTGTGAAAATTAGCGTAGCCGTTGAACGTGGCGTTAATGAAAAGTGCGTCGCTACCAAACCGACCACAGTAAAAATTTAACTCGTCTCCGAACACGGTTTCACTGAAGTCGGTCGGATCGCCGAACTTAACATTGCTGAAGTCTGATTTGCCGTTGAACGTGGCAGAGTGAAATTCCGCGTTTCTGCCGAATCTGGCGTTGCAAAAGGCGACATTTTTACTGAAGGTAGTGTCGCGAAAGTATGCGTTGTCACTATACATGGTGTTAGTGAAGTGCGCATCGCTGTTGAACAGCGCGTGTCTAAAGACCGATTCGCTGCCGAATTCGACGTCACTAAACTCTAGTTTGCCATTGAATGTGGCGTTTATGAAATGTACGGTGCGACTAAAAAAGGTATTCCTGAAAACAGTCTTATCGTTGAAAACTGCTTGGTGGAAATTTGCCCTATCGCTGAATTTGGTAGAGCTGAAACCTAAGTAACCACTGAAAGTGGCTTCTACGAAGCGAGTAGGTCCACAGAATCTGGTGTTTCGAAAATATGCGTCTCCGCTGAACATGGCCTGGCCAAAGTTGGCGTCGCCAGTAAACATGGCGTCGCTAAAATCTAAATTTCTTCTGAGTTTAGCTGAGCCAAAGTCTAAGATTTCGTTAAATGTAGTCTTGTGAAAGACTGCGCCGCCGCCGAAGGTAGTATCGTTGAAGGATGTCTTGCCTCCAAAAGTAGCGCCTCTGAAGTCTGTATTGCCACGGAACTTTGCGTGGCGAAAATAAGTGATTGCATCAAAGCGGCAGCCAGCCGCGATTAAATGAGCTGACAGTGAAAGTTCTTCTGCACTTGTCTCGTGGACTAAGCATCCGAACAGGCAGACGGCGGCAGCAGGTGACCAATCGAGTTCGGTGGTGGGCTCGATTTCGGATGTAGTAGGTGGAACTTCGGTCACGGATATATCTGCAGCCGCGAGGTGTTCGGTCAGCGGTCGCAGCAGGTCACGCCCCAGGTCGATCGGTTCGGCGTCGGAGTTGTCGTCCCGCAGGTCTATCCGTTTCAGTGTCGCGGGGTGTCGTTCTTGAGTAGCAAAATCGGCTGTCAGTCGGCCGTCCTCGTCGATCAGGTCTTGAGTCTGTGTGGCCCAGCGTTCGACGACCTCTGCGAGGATCGCTTTGCGGTCGGCGCCCGCGGGAACCAGCGGGGGCAGGTCTTCGTAGTCGGCGTCGGTGAGATTTTTGTAGTCTTCGTAGGGCAAGGCGGTCCCCCGGGAGGTTGGGTGAATTGTCACGCAACCGGGGGGCCGCGACAAGCGCGCGCACAGTTTGACGCGCATCTTGAACCGAAATCGGGGGACCGTGCCAAAAATGCATCCCTTGTCGGGCAAGGACTTGGCTCTCGTTGGGTGCGGGTTTGTGGGGTGCGGGCGCGCACAAAACGTACGCTCGGGCCCCAAGTGGGAGGGGGCGCGATGGCGTGCGCCGTGGCGGCGTTCTTTGACAAGTGGAGCCGGGCTTGCGGACGCGGCGGGGGTGGTGGTTGGGAACTGGCCGGAAAGTGGCCGAGTAGTGGTGGGGTGGGACGATTCGGGGAGCAGACCAGTCCACCGGAAACCAACCGCAAACCGACCGGTTGTCGGCGCGGGGCGAGCGGTGTGTCCGTTGGCGGAAGTATTGGTGGTGACGGCGGGGACGGGTTGTGTCGCCCGCTCGGCGTGGCCGGGGGGGTTACCAGTCGGGGGCGGGTTCGTAGGCGGGTTGGCGGGCGCTCCCGATCACCGGGGTGACGACGCCCATGAGCATCGGGGCGTAGACGGCGGCGCCACTGCCCTGGGGGGCGAGCATGGTGGCGCCGGGGAAGGGGGACTGGCTGGTGGAGTGCCAGCCGTCGTCGTCGATCCAGCCGAGGGAGTGGGCGGGCTCGAGGAGGGGGCGGAGCCGGCCGAGGGGCGGGAGGATCATGGGCATGGGTTGGCCGGTGGCCATGGCGGCGAGGCCGGTGACGAGGCTCTCGGCGGTGACGAGGCCGGGGTAGGCCTGGTCGACGGTGTTGGGCAGGTCGACCCAGGACAGGCCGGTGAGCCGGCGGGTGCCGATCTGCTCGCGGAGCGCGGCGTATTCGGGGTTGTCTAGGAGCGAGTCGGTCTGGGCGAGGCGGTCCTTGGCGGCGAGGACGGAGTGGGGGTAGAGGCCGACGACGAGGTTGCCGTCGACCACGGCCCAGGACGGGCTGACCAGCGGCGTGCCGAGGGTGTGGATGTCGAGGTCTTCGACTTTGTTGGTGTGGACCTGGATCTTGAAGGGCTGCTCGGCGAGGGCCTGCATGGCGCCGAGGTTGCCGAACATCTGGGCAGCGCGGAGGCCGCGGTCGACGCCGTCGGGGTCGGCGAGGGGGTTAATGAGGGTGACGCCGGTGTAGCCGTGACCGGCGGTATCGGGGTCGAGGTAGAGGGCCCAAGTGGTGCCGAGGCCGCGGAGCAGCTGCTCTTCGATGTCGATGCCGACCATGCCGCTGACCTGGGCGAGGCCGCGCTCGAACGGCTCGCTGGCCTCGGGGCCGGCGGCGGTGACGGCGTCGCGGACGACGTCCATGAGCTTGCCCAGGTCGAACGAGGTCACGGCGCTCCAGCTGGCGTTGCGGGGGGCGATGGCCAGCGCGTCGGCGTCGAGGGCGGGGGCCTCGAACAGGGTGGCGAGCCCGGTGCGGGGCGCGGCGGCGGCGAGGAAGGCCTCGGTGCGCCAGCGTCGGCCGTCGTAGCCGGAGGTGATGACGCCGACGCCCAGGCCTTCGGGGTTCACCGCGTCGAGGATCGCGTTGATGGTCTGCAGGTCCTCGGCGGAGTCGACTTCCTCGGCAACCACGGCGCGGACGAAGCCGGCGAGTTGCGGGATGTCGAGGTAGAGCGCGAGGGGGCCGGTCTGCTGGAGCTGCGACCAGGCGTGGGAGAACGCCGGCGCGGTGGCGAGCGAGTCGGTGGCGGCCGCGGCGTCGGCGACGGTCGGCGGCGGGGCGGTGGGGTTATAGATCAGCAGCGACACGACCGGGCCGTCGACGAGCAGCTCGGTCGGCAGCGGGCTCTGGTCGGCGTAGAACTTGAGCCCGGCGAGCAGGGTTTCGCGGGCCTGGGGGTTGGCGGGCTCCCAGAGCAGGGCGAAGCCGGGCGAGTCTTCACCGAACGGCTGGTCGGGCCCGACGTCGGGCATGGTGATGTAGGCGGCGAACGCGCCCTCGCAGCTCGCGGCGAGCATGCCCGAGGCGTGGCGGTAGTGGTCGTTGAACGCCGGATCGTCGATGGCGTGGCGGATCATGGGCAGGGCGCTGCGCCACGCCTGCTCGATCTTCTTGGGGTCGATGAGGTCGACGACCTCTTTGAACGTGGACTGGGCGTAGTCGTCGGCGACGGCGTCGGTGCCGGCCCAGCCGAAGTAGAACACCGCGTCGGCGGGGACGCGGTCGATGAGCGGCTGGGCGTGCGCGGTGACGAGGCCGGTCAGGCTCAGGCACCCGGCGGCAAACAGGACGGCAAGACGGCGGCGCAGCATGGGGGTTCCTCGGAGCGGGTGTTGTACGAAACAACGCGGGCGGCGATGGAGTTAGGTTACAGGATTGCGGCGCCGCACAACGGCTCGGCCGCCCCGGGAAAAGCCCGGACATGCGGGCGGCGGGTCCCGGGATATCGCGGCGTTGGGTTAAGCGGCGGCGACGCGGTCGCGGCCGGCGTGTTTGGCGCGGTAGAGCATGCGGTCGGCGGCGAGGACCACGGCCGCGCCGGTGTCGGGCACGCTGACGCCTTGGCCGTCGGCGGCCCGCGGCGGGGCGGCGAGCCCGCCGGTGGCGAGGCCGACGCTGACGGTCACGCTGGGCCCGGCCGAGTTCTCGGGGTGGGCGATGTTCAAGTCACGCACGGCCTGGCAGAGGCGTTCGGCGAGTTCGTGGGCGTGGTCGTCGGCCAGGCCGGGGCAGAGCACGATGAGTTCTTCGCCGCCGTAGCGGCCCACGAAGTCGGTCTTGCGGACCGCGGCCTGCAGGGCGCGGGCGATCTGCACGAGGCAGCGGTCGCCGGCGGGGTGGCCGAGGGTGTCGTTGAAGGTTTTGAAGTGGTCGACGTCGAGCATGATGATGCTGTACGGCCGGGTGGTGCCGGAGCTGAGCGCGGCCTTGGCCAGCGCGTGTTCCTGGGCGAGGCAGGCCTCGAACGCGGCGCGGTTGAGCAGCCCGGTCATCGGGTCCAGCCGGCTGACCTGCGACAGGTCGAGGTTGAAGCGCATCAGCTCGGCGGACAGCGCCTCGACCGTGGCGTTGCGCTCGGCCAGTGCCCGGTTGTCGTGGCGCAGCTCGGCGAGCTCGCGGCGCAGGCGGTGGACCTCCTGGTGCAATCGGTGCCGCCGCCGGCTGCCGACACGGAGCAGCCTCTCGAGCCAGCGACGTCGCCGGACCCGACCTGCCCGGCCGCCGTGATTACTCGATAAGCCCTTTGGCATAGTGTCGACCCACCCTCCGGCCACAAACATACGGGCCTCCCCTAATTTATCGGCGACCCCGGGGGGCGACCTTAGCGCCCGCCCGGAACCTCGTCGCCGCGAAATCCGCTAACCTAGTCCGCGCATGCCGGGATCCGAAGGGTACACAGGTGAGAAAATTCAGGCTTCGCGGCGGGTGTAGGCCGTCTCTCGATGTATCCGAGGTCTTCTGGCGTTATCGATCGTTTTTTTTGGATCAGATAGGCTCGGTAGAGTTTTTCTAACCCTTCATTCAAGAGAGGCACGGTCTTTATGACCACCGTCGATCCCGCGGCACCAGACGCCGCCGCAACCATTAAGCCCGAAGACAAAGTCCCCTTCGGCCAGAAGCTCGCCTACGCCACGGGCACGGGCGTGGACCTGTGGGCCGCGTGGCTGTTCCTGACCCTGGTCTACCCCATCTACAACATGGAGTTGAAGATGGACCCGGCGCGGATCGGCCTGATCCTGCTGATCTACCGCCTCTGGGACGCGGTGACCGACCCGATCATGGGCAGCATCTCCGATAACACCCGTACTCGTTGGGGGCGGCGTCGGCCGTATCTGGCCGTCGGCGGCCTCCTGACGGGCGTGACGTTCCCGTTGCTGTGGTGGGCGCCGACCACCCAGGGCCCCGAGGTGATGTTCTGGTGGCTGGTGATCGCGGGGATCTTCTTCTACACCTGCTTCACCGTCTACAACATGCCGTACCAGAGCCTCATCCTTGAGATGACGCCGGACTACAACGAACGTACCCGCGTCACCGCCTACCGCTCGTTCGCCGCGGCGCTGGTCGGGCTGACGCTGGGCTGGGGCTGGTGGGCGACGCAGCGGCCGATCTTCGCCGATTCGATCACGGGCGAGCCTGACGCCCCGTACGCGATGCGGATCATCAGCATCATCCTCGGCGCGGTCATGTGCGTCTGTGCGTTGATCCCGGCGCTCTTCGTGCGCGAACGCTACTACGAGTCCAACCTCGCCAAGAAGCAGAAGAAAGTCCCGCTGCTGCGGAGCATCAAGGAGACGCTCTCGAACGGCCCGTTCGTCATCCTCACCGCGATGGCCACCCTCTACATGTTCGGCATCCTCGTCGTCGATAACATGGCCAACTATCTGTCGACCTACTACGTCCTGGACGGCGACAAGCAGGAGGCCTCGTACTGGCTGGGCATCGGCACGACCATCACCACGGTCACCGGCCTGCTGGGCATCCCGATCTTCAGCTGGATCTCCGAGAAGATCGGCAAGAACAAGGCGCTCGGGCTCGCCATCATCATGATCACCTTCGGCAGCGCCTCGTCGTGGTTCATCTACGTGCCCGGCGAGCCGCAGTACATGATGATCTACTACCTGGCCCGCGGCATGGCGCTCAACGCGGTCTGGCTGCTCATCCCCTCGATGCAGGCCGACGTGGTTGACCACGACGAGCTCAAGACCGGCGAGCGGCGCGAGGGCGGCTTCGCGGCGATCTTCTCGTGGATGCTCAAGCTGGGCATGACCGCCGCCTTTGCGCTGTCGGGCCCGATCCTCAACTGGACCGGTTTCGACATCGAACTCGAGAACCAGCAACCCGACGAGGTGATCCAGACCATGCGGGTGGCTTTCCTGGTCGTGCCCACCGGCGCGCTGGTGCTCGTGGGCGTGCTGCTATGGCTGTTCCCGCTGACGCCCCGCAAATCCGCCGAGATCCGGACCGAACTCGAAGCGCGGCGGGGCAAGGTCTAAATACCTCGGTACCCGCAGACCGCGCGGCGTGTTGCGCCGGGTTGGGACGTAAACCTAACTCCGCGACGGTTCCGTCGCGGCCGCCGCTTCCGAGCATGTCGGGGCGAGACAAAGCCGCCCAAAATCGGGCATAATTATCGTATAATGTTTGTTTCACGAAGCCGCTGCGAATCTGTTTTTCATATCGGGCGTCTCGCCTAACCCGCAGCGCGAGTCGAGAAAACGGGAGACAACGGCCGAAGATGCGACCGGGCCGTCTCAAGGCTGATCGAGTTTTTCTATTTCGTCCCCTCACCTCCTATCGGAAGCGTAATGCATGGCCGACTCTGAATCGAAGGCGACCCTCGGGGGAAAGGGCTGGCGCCCGCTGGACACACTTTCAATCGGGGGCTGGATCATCTTGTTCATCGCGGTGGCCTCGACCATCGCGGTGACGGTGTGGCCCGAGAAGGAGATCGAGGGCGTCCAGGTCTGGGTGTTCGCCAGGAACCACGCCGAGCTGTACGACGTGCTCGCCCAGGAATACAACGCCGACGCCGACGCGGGGGACACGTCCCGGCTGAACATCACGACGATCGATAATGATGCGCTGACCCGCCGGGTGCTGTCGGGCTTCTGGTCCAACACGCCGTTGGCGGACCTGATCGAGATCGAGCGCGACAAGATGACCCAGTTCGTCACCGGCCCGCTCGAACACGTGGGGTTCACCGACCTGACCGATCGGATCATGGCCGAGGGGCTGGACAAGAAAATCAACTACCCGTCTTTCGGGCCCTGGACCAGCCGGGGGCGGATCTTCGGGCTGCCGCACGACGTGCATCCGGTGCTGTTGTGCTACCGGGCGGATCTGGTGGAGCAGGCGGGCATCGACGTCTCGGAGATCGAGACGTGGGACGACTTCGCGCGGGTGATGAAGCCCTTGATCAGCGACCTCGACGGCGACGGGCGTCCCGACCGTTATCTGCTGAACCTGTGGTACTCGCAGATGGGCGAGTTGGAAGTGCTGCTGCTCCAGGCCGGCGGGGGCACGTTCGACGAGAACGACAACTCGCTGGTGGCCTCGGACGCGAACGTGATGGTGGTCGCCCAGAGCGTGGCGTGGATGGTCGGGCCCGAGCGGATCGCGATCGACGCCCCGGAGTTCGACGCCTCGGGCAACCAGTTGAAGCTCGACGGGCGGGTCGTCGCGGTGGTCATGCCCGACTGGCTCGCGGGGGTGTGGAAGAGCGACCTCTCGCAGCTCGGCGGCAAGCTTAAGCTGATGCCCCTGCCGGCGTGGGAGCCCGGCGGCCGCCGCACCAGCGTCCGCGGCGGCACGATGATCGGCATCCCCAAAGCCACCGAAGACTTCGAGACCGCCTGGCAGATCGCCAAATACCTCTACATCTCCCCCGAGCTGTCCGAGCGGCTGTTCGAGGCCAGCAACATCATCTCTCCGGTTACCGAGTTCTGGGACGAAGACTATTACAAACAGCCCGACCCGTTCTTCTCGGGCCAGGCGTCGGGCACGGCCTTCATCGAGCAGGCCCCGAACGTGCCGTTCCGCTCGTCCAACCCGTTCCACGTCATGGCCCGCAACCGGATCGCCGACGCGGTCACCGACCTTTATGCCGAGGCCAGCGGCGGCAACGTCGTCGGCCCCGACGGCAAGAAGATCCCCGCCGACGAGGTCACGTCCGACCTGCTCGAGGACCGGGCCCGGGAACTGCTGCAGGCGGCCGAGGCCCGGCTGCTCAAAGAAATGAGTCGCAACGTATTCCTGAAGAGAGACCGGGAGGCCGAAGATGAGTAAGCCGACGGGCCGTTATTCGTGGTGGGCGCCGTACCTGTTCATCAGCCCCTTCGTCATCCTCTTCGCGGTCTTCACCGTGTACCCGCTGATCTACTCGGTGGTCATGGCGATGCAGCAGAACAACGGCCCGCGGGCCACCGCGTTCGTCGGGCTCAGCAACTTCAAGTGGGTGCTCACCGACCCGGATTTCATCAAGGCGCTCAAGAACACCTTCGTCTTCGCGGCCGGATCGATCTTTGTGCAGCTGCCCGCGTCGCTGGGGCTGGCGTTGCTGCTCAACCGCCCCGACGTCAGGGCCCGCGGGTTCTGGCGGCTGATCTTCTTCGCCCCGGTGCTGGTGGGGCTCGCCTTCGTGGCGATCATGTTCGGGCTGATCTTCAACAAGACCAACGGCCTGCTGAACAAGATGCTCGTGTTGCTGACCGACTGGATCCCCGGCTGGACGTGGAACCCCGAGTTCCCGTGGCTGCAGGAATTCATCATGCCGGCGCTGATCATCGCGGCGTTCTGGATGTACGTGGGCTTCAACATGGTCTACTTCCTCGCGGCGCTGCAGAACGTCAGCAAGGACCTGCTCGAGGCCGCGGAGATCGACGGGGCCAACGCCTGGCACCGCTTCTTGAACGTGACCATCCCCGCGATCCGGCCGATCGCGACGTTCGTGGTGCTGCTGTCGTTCATCGGTTCGATGCAGCTCTTCGAGCTGCCCTTCCTCTTGGTGGGTAACGGCGGTGGGCCGAACCAGCAGGGGTTGACCGTGGTGATGTACCTCTACGACAAGGGCTTCAACATCGGCGACCTCGGGTACGCCAGCGCGATCGGATGGATCTTGGCCATGATCCTGTTCGCCTTCGCGATGCTCCAGAAGTACCTCGGCCGGGTGGAGGATCGCTAGCCATGCGTAAAGCCCTGATCTATATCCCGCTGTCGATCTTCGCGCTCGTGACGCTGATCCCGTTTGCTTACATGGCCAGCTCGGCGTTTAAGCCGCAGGACGTGATGTTCAACTCCACGTTCCTGCCGCTCGACGGGCTGTTCGCCATCGACGAGAGCACCGGCGAGCTGAAGGTCGTGGACATCACGCACCTGCCGGAGAACGAGCTGCGTTTCATTGACGAAGCCACCGGCCGATCGATCCCGGTTGATCTCTCCGACCTGAAGGCCTTCGGCCCGTTTTACATCGACCAAGAGACGGGGGATCGGGTCCGCGTCGCGCCGGGTGACGTGCGTGTGGCGGAAGGGGTCTCCGAACAATACCCCCTGGAGATCACGTACGGCGCGAGTGCGGAAGATATCTCCCGCCAGACCGTGACGGTGGGCTACGGCGAGGTCGACGCGGACGAGGTGGATTTCATGGTTTCCGCCTTGCCGGAGATCAACCAGAGTCTGGGGCGGGTCGTCTTCGAAGCCGAACCCGACCAGGCCGCCGCGGCCGAGGCAACGGCGGGGGGCGAAGAGGCCAAGGAAGCGGTCGCCACCATCCGCCGTTTCGAGATCGCCAGCGGCAACCTGCGGGGCGGCGGTGGGGTGGCGTGGGGCCTGTTGACCGACGACAACTTCAAGCGGCTGTTTAAGGGCGTGCCTCCGCCCAACAGCGACGGCACCGTCCCCCCCAAACCCACGGGCGTGTGGCGGGCGATCGTCAACTCGTTCTTCTTCGCGTCGGTGTCCAGTGTGCTGGCCACGCTCGGCGCGGCGATGGGCGGGTACGCCCTGGGCAAGTTCCGCTTCCGCGGGCGCGGCCTGATCGACAACACCGTGCTCGCGGCGCTGGTGATCCCCGGGGCGCTGTTGATCGCGCCGGGCTACCAGCTGCTCTACTGGTTCGGCCTGCTGGACACCTACACCGGGCTGATCCTGCCAGGCATCGCCCCGGCGTTCGGCGTGTTCCTCTTCCGCCAGGCGATGATCACCAGCCTGCCCGACGAGATGATGGAAGCCGCCCGCATCGACGGCTGCGGCGAGATCAAGATGTTTTTCACCATGGCCCTGCCGATGGTGCGGCCGATGGCCGGGGCGTTCCTGCTGATCACCTACCTCGGGGCGTGGAACAACTTCATCGGCCCGCAGATCATCCTGCAGGACCCCGACAAGTACCCGCTAGCGGTGTGGATCTCCCAGCTCCGCGGGCTCTACGGCATCGACTACGGCCTGATCATGGCCGGCACGCTCGTCGCCATCGCACCGGTGCTTGGCCTGTTCCTGCTTCTGCAGAAGGAATTCATCGCCGGGCTCACGGCCGGCGCGGTGAAGGGATAAACCGCGAGGCGCGGCCGGTATTGGGCTGAACTTACGCACGGCCCCGGGTCATGGACCCGGGGCTGAATTTTTACGCTCTACCTGCGGGGCATCTTGGCCAGCACGCGGTGGCAGAAGGTGACGGCCATGCCGCCCTCGCCGATCGCGGCGGCGACGCGGTTGGTCGAGCCGGCCCGCACGTCGCCGACCGCCAGCACGCCGGGGCGCGTCGTCTCGAGGTGGGCCGGCGGGGCTTGGGTGTTGGTCCACTGCTCGGCGAAGTCGGGGTGGGCCACGGCGTCCATGCCCGTGAGTACGAAGCCTTTTTCGTCCAACCCCACGCAGCCGCGCAGCCAGTCGGTCCGCGGGTCGACGCCGATCATCACGAACATGGCGATCACCTCGAGGCGACGCGGTTCGGCGTCGCCACCGCCGATCGGGCCGACGTCGATGCACTGCAACCCCTCGCCGCCGTCGCAGCCGACGACCTCGGCCTTCGGGATCAATTCGATGTTGTCCGTGCTGCCGATGCGGTCGGCCAGGTAGCGTGACATGCCTTTCGACAGATCGGGCTTGCGGATGACCATGTAGACCCGCTCGGCGAACTTGGCGAGGTAGACCGCGGCCTGCCCGGCCGAGTTGCCGCCGCCGATCACCGCCACGGACTTGCCGCGGAAACGATCGGCCTCGGTGTAGGTCGTGCCGTAGTACACGCCCCTGCCTTCGTACTTAGTAGTGCACCCGTCGAGCCGGCGGTAGTCGGCGCCGCAGGCGAGCACGACCACCCGGCCGCGCACGGCGGTGCCGTCGTCGAGCGTGACGGCTTTGATCGAGCCGGCCGCGTCGATGGCGGTCGCCTTCCGCGGGGTCACGATGGTCGCGCCGAACTTCTTGGCCTGCAGCACGGCCTTCTCCGTGAGTTCGTTACCCGACAGGCCGGTGGGGAAACCGAGGTAGTTCTCGATGCGGGCCGACGCGCCCGCCTGCCCGCCGGGGTAGCGCGACTCGATGACCAACGTGTCGAGGCCCTCCGACGCGGCGTACACCGCTGCGCCGAGGCCGCCGGGCCCGCCGCCGATGACGACGACGTCGTGGATGTGCTCGTCGTCGAGTTCACGGTCCAGGCCCAGCGCCCGGGCGACCTCACCCACGGTGGGGTTGCGGTCGACGCCCTTGGAGTGAACGATCACGGGGGTCTCGTCGGGCGTGATGCCGAACTCGTCGAGCAGCCGCTGGCTGTCTTCGTCGCTCTCCACGTCGACGAAGCGGTGCATCACGCCGTTGCGGGTCAGGAAGTCGCGCAGGGCGTAGCAGTCTTCGCTGAAGCGGGAGCCGATGAGCTTGACTTGGCCCAGGTCGTTGCCGCGGAGCCAGTCGCGGCGGTCCATGAGGCACTTGAGGATGACCTCGCCGACGTAGGTGTGCTCGGTGATGAGCCGGCGGAGCTGCTCGCGCTCGAGGATCAGAGCTTCGCAGGGCTCGGCGGCCTCGGCCTCGGCGACGGTGGGCTCGCCGGTGAACATCGACTGGTCCCCGATGAACCGCCCGGCGATGACTTTGGCGATCAGATGCCGCTCGGTCGGGGAGGTGCGTTCGAAGATATCGACCCGCCCGGTCTTGAGGACAACAAACGGCGCGTCGCGCTGGCCGTGCCGGAACAGCGTGTCGCCGGGCGCGAACGTGCAGGAACGGCCGTAGCGGGCGACAGTCGAGATCTGCTCGGAGTCGAGCTCCGGGTGGAGCACGGGGTGGGCGGGGTCGACCAGTTCGAACGACGGGGCGGTGGACATGCCCGGATCATAGTCGGCCGGGTGCGACGGCGGCGGGCGGATCTCTACCGGTGTGCTTCCGCGGCTCCGGGGGGCACGGCGTGGGGGAACCGCTCGGCGATCTGCTGCTTCACCAGGCCGATGCGTTCCTCGGGGTGCGGGTGGGTCGAGAGGATCTCGGGGGGGCGCTGCCCGCCGGACGCCTCGGCGAGGATGCTCAGGAGTTCGACCATGCCCCACGGGTCGTAGCCCGCCTCGGCCATGTAGAGCAAGCCGTAGTGGTCGCACTCGCGCTCGTCTTCCCGGCCGTATTTCATCATCGCCACGTTTAGCAGCTGGTTGGCGATCTGCGCGCCGCTCGCGTCGCCGGACGCCACGCCCGCGGCGCCGCCGAGCTGCTGGAAGAACTCCTGCTTGGTCATGCGCTCGGCGCCGTGGCGGTGGACCACGTGGGCGATCTCGTGCCCCATCACGGCCGCGAGCTGGTCGTCGTCGAGTTGGTCGAACAGCACGTCGGTGATGAACGTCTGCCCGCCGGGCAGGGCGAACGCGTTGACCACCTCGTCGTCGGCGAGCAGCGTGAACTCGAAGTCGTAGACCGGGTCGTCCGTGCCGTGGACTTTCAACGCCGCGGCGACGAGCGACCAGCCGATGCGGTCGAGCCGGGCCTGCGCCTGAGCGTCGGGCTCTTCCCCGCCGAACTGCCGCTTGAGGCTCGGCACGGCCTGCAGCCCGAGGGCGATCTCCTCGGCCGGCTGAATCCCGACGCGCTGGTTCTGCCCGGTGATCGGGTTGGTGCTGCTGGTGCCGAGGTAGCTGATCAGCGCGACCGCCGCGATGGCCACGGCGATGAGCAACCGGATCTTCAGGGCCTGGGGGCTGGACTTGCGTCGCCGCCGTCCGCCGGTGGGGAGCCGTAGCCGCATGGTCGATCTCCGGGAGAAGGGAACCGCCATTGTATCGCGGGGCGGTGCTACGCCAGGATTCACTGCGGTCGTTATGTCACGATTCACAGAACCGCGGGGTTATCACTGGGGTGCCCCCGGCGACTCGCCGGGGGCAAAATGGCGGACCCGTATCGATATGAAATCCGCGCGTCATGCGGGGCGGGCGATGTCGGCGGGGACGTCGGTTTCATCGGGCACGGTGTGTCCCAACAACGCCTCGCGGCGTCCGAGTTTCCAGACGTAGTCCATGGGTTCGACGCGGGTGGCGAGTTCGAAGTGCATCTGCTCGGTCTGGCCGAGCCGATCGAACAGGCCGAAGCGGGCGCCGGCCAACGTTACGGGGGTTTCGCGCCACGCGGTCTCGTCGCGCTGCACCTCGGCGATGCGCAGGTGGCGGTGTTCTGCGTGGCCGTTGACCGCCAGGGCGTACGGCTGATACTTCAGAAACTCCCGGGCGCCGCCGAGCGTGGGGAAGCAGGAGCCGGGCTGGCGCACCGGCGGCTCCGCGGCCAGGCGGAGGTTGGCGTCGGCGTGGCCGTCGCCGCTGACCACGTCGAGGGCGTAGGCGTGCGGCCCGGCCTCGATATCGATCACTGCCGGGTGGAACCGGAAGTCGGTCATCCAGTTGCCCACCGTGCCGAGCACCCGGGCGTCGGCGTCGCTGCGGACGAAGTACAGCCCCTTGCGCACGTCCGCCCGGTCGGTCATCGCCTGCACGAGCAGGCGGTAGGCGACGTGGTGGTACGTCACGCCGAGCGCCACGGGCGCATCGACCCCGCCGGGGAACGCGGGCCGCATCGCGTCGACCTTGCAGGCCACGACGTTCCAGAACGCCCACGGCCCGCGCGTGACGAGTTCCAGCCCGTCGGGCACGAGTTCCGCCACCGACGCGGTGGGCGTGCGGTAGGACAGCAGGACACAGTCGGTGAGTCGGCCGATCATCGTGAGCATCATGGTGTTGCCTTCGTTTTGAGTTCTACGGCTTGCCCCAAAGTGATCGCCAGCAAGGGCACGCAGGCGACGAACGCGGCGAGGATCGCAATCGGCCACGCGACGACCAAGAGCACGAACAGGCCGTTCATGCAGCCCGCCCATAACCCCAGAGCCTTGGGTCGGGACACCCCGACGGTGGGTGCGTAACGGGTGAACACCCAGCCCATCGCGACATCCGCAACGCCCAAAGCGCCGAGCAATAGCGGGGTTTGGTGGGCCGGGAAAAGGTTGCCGAGAAACAGCCCCGCCGCCATCACCACGCAGCCAACGGTCATCGTCCAGAAGCACCAATCCAGCCGGGCGTACTTCCACTGGGGCTCGCTGCAGTTCCATATCCCCATGAGAAAGATCGACCAGGCCAGGCCCGCGGCGATCATGAATAGCAGCCCGCCTTCGGCGAGCAGCAGCACGGCGAATAACCCCGATACGGCGAGGGCGAGCGTCGTCGCGACGCCGCGGAAGCACCAGCCGTCGGGGTGCCAGTGGTTCGGTTTGGCGGGGGCGTTGTAGGCCAGGGGCTGGAGCGGGAGATGTCTCATCGCGCGACCTCCTCGGGTTGAGCGGTTTGGCGTTGGGGTTGTTGGGGGACGGCGCAGGCGTTTGTGTTGCTGGCCGGGTCGTAGCAATCGCCGTCGATCGGGGCGGTGTGGCGTTCAATGCGGTCGGCGAGCTGCTGATCGTTGACGTTGCGGCCGGTCTCGCCGAACCATTGGCTGAGCCATTGGCGGTTGTGAGACACAACGTGGTAAGCGCGTCGGGCGAGCGGTCGGAGGGCGGGGTGGCTGAGACGGAAAGCCAGCGGTCGGTACTCGCGCAGGGCGTAGAGGCACATGATCCAGGCGCGGTCGTTGCGGTAGACCTTGCCGTCGCCGCCGACGACGATGAGTTCTTCCACGGCCTCGTTCTTACCCACGCGTAACGCGGGGAACCTGCGGCCCGCGTCGGCGGTGCCCTGGGGCACGAAGTCGACCGGCAGGAGCTTGGGTTGGCGGTCGAACCACTTCCAACAGCGGACGCAGAGCGGGCAGTCGGGGTCGTAGAGCACGGTGAGGGTTGGGGTGGTTGCGGGGGTGGTCATGGCGTGCCCCCTTTCTCGGGGCGGGCGAGAGAAGGGGCCCACGGCGTGACGCCGTAAGCCCCGGGTAATCGGCGGTTAGAGCGTTACCACCTCGTCGGGTTCCACCGGCGGCGGCGCGGTTTCGAGCGCCGCGCGGTGACGCATACGGTTGAACACGTATAGGTTCAGGAAGTGCATGGCGCCCAGCAGCACGAGCACGAAGCCGAGTTTGGTGCTCAGGGACTCGAAGACCCCGGCGAGGTCGGGCGCGGCGACGCCGTACTTCAAGGCGAGCGTGACCCAGCCGATGTTGATCAGGTAGAAGCCGACCACCAGCAGGTGATTGATCGAGTCGGCGAGCTGTTCGTCGGCGTGGAACGCGCGGATCAGGAACACGCGGCCGTTGTGGTGCAGCGTCCGGGCGACCCACACGGTCAGCGCGACGCTGATCGCCAGGTAGATCGTGTAGGTCCAGACGGTGAGGCTGACGGCGAGGACGGGGGAGACGGCGGGGAGGTTGCCGGTCACGGGGTGCCTCCTTTCGAGGCGGTGGGGGAAACGCGTCGACGCGACGCGGGGGTGTCTGATTTACGCCGCGTCACGCAAGCGGTGGGGCCGTCCGAGCCAGACATCGCGGACGCCGGGGCTGTAGTGCGCGAGGACGGGTTGGGCCGCGTCGCGCCACGGGCCGGTATGGCGGGTGAGCCGGTCGTCGATCAGGTCCAGCTCCTCGACCCGGGTCTGCGGCCAGGGCCGGTGCCAGATGTCGAAGCGGCGACGGACCCGGCCACGCTGGGTGAATGCGGTGTAGCGCTCCAGCAGGAACTCGTTGAGCGTGTCGCGCTCGGCGGGCGCGAAGCCTTCCAGCGGCGGTCCCTGGTAGCGGTAGACCAGCGGCTCGGGCTCGTCACCGGGGTCGACGCGGCCGTCGAGTCGGCCGTGTTCGTGGTCGTGTTGGTAGTCGAGGTGGCCGAAGCGGTAGGGCAAGCCGTAGATCGGCGGGCCCAGCAGGATGCTCAGCCGGTTGGGGAGCCACTCGGCGAGGAAGTAGATGCCGGGGCTTTTGCCGACGCGGACGTAGGTGCGGAGGTTCAGGAAGCCGTGTTCGGAGACGGGGCGCAGCAGCCGGCGCGCCGCCACGGGCAGGAACCGCGGCCGGAGCCCGCGGAGGGTGAAGGCGACGAGGCTGACGTACGCGACGCCTCCGTGCAGGTCGAGGGGGAAGGGGATCTGCGGCTGGAGCTCGGCGGGGTCCACGGCGTAGTGCACCATCAGCGTGCGGTCCCAATCGCTCAGCATCGGGGGCGTTTCACGCCGTTGTTTCCACTGGGCAAGGGCGCGGCCGCTAAGCACGCTGGGGCGTGTGGCGCGGGGGGCGGCGGGCGGTGCGGCGGTGAGCGGGGCCATGATGCGAGTCCGGAATGCGGGTGAGGCGTGGATGAAGCGGAGTGGGGCGGGGCTACCCGGTGAGGCCGAGGACTTTCCAGACCTTCGAGCCCATCTTGACGAACTTGATCATGGCGCCGGTGGGCAGGGTGCGGATCTGGGTGTACCAGGTGCCGAGAGTGCCCAGCATGTCGTAGAGCTCGGTCAGCCGGCGGCGGGTTTGGTCGGTGTCGGCTTCCGAGGCGTTGGCTTCATCGACGCACTCGCGCAGCAAGGCGAGGGTGGGGTCGATCTCGCGTTTCTTGCGCTCGTCGAGGATGACCTGAAACATCTCCCAGACGTCGGCGGTGGTGGCGAAATGGTCTCGCCGTTCACCGAGGACCGGAACGGTGTGAACGATGCCCCAGCTCTGGAGTTCTTTGATGGACGTGGAGATGTTGGAGCGGGCAACGCCGAGTGTTTCGACCAGGTCTTCGGCGTTCAGCGGCCGGTCGGCGAGGAACAGCAGGGCGTGAACCTGGGCGACGGTGCGATTAACGCCCCAGCGGGTGCCCATCTCGCCCCAGTGGAGGATGAATTTCTGTTGGACGGCGGTAAGTTTCATCGGATTCGATCCATTCGGTTGTTTCTGTTTATACAGAAATTATCGTCCAGAAGGATAGAAGTCAAGCGTGGCGAAAAAAAAAAGCACGCCGGAGCGTGCTGGGGGGTAGAAACGGGCCTGGAGGCGGTCTGGACAGATTCCGGTCGGTCCGCGGGGGGCGGATTAGGCTTTGACGTGCGCGGTGGCCGCGTCGGCGGACTGCTGGACATGACGGATCAGGCCCAAGCCGATGAGCGCCACGCCCAGAATCGACAGCGGGTTGCTCGGCAGCACCGGCGTGGCCGGGGCCAGCATCAGCGCGATCAACACGGCCAAGGCGGCGGCGGTCGCGAACAACTGGATCAAAAACTTCATCTTTGTTCTCGGTGGCGGGTGGGCGATTCGATTTCTATACACAACGAACGATACAAACCGAGTCGTGGCAAACCCCATCGGGCCTGAACTTGACGTGGTAACCCCCGGCGGACGTTAAGGCTTCGCTTTCTGGCCTTGGCTAGGAAGTCGTGCGGTGCTTACGGCCTGTGTTTGCCTTCCGGCAGACAACAAGGCTTGAATTACTGCGGCGACTTCAGGAGCTGTGGGGCGAGCGTCGTGAACCGGGAACGACGCTCTTCTTGCCATCCTTCGACAAACCGCGGAGCGAGCTTGAACTTGTTGTTGATTTTGGGGTACATCTGCGGCAGAGCCGCGCCGTTGGCCAGCGTCAGGTCGACCTCGATGGTGTTGTCGCCCCGCTGAATCGTGAGCCGGATGACACGGCCGGCGCGGAACTGGCTCATGCGGGCTCGAAATAGCTCGTCTTTGGCGGGGCCTTCTTCCACGGGGTCTCCGTTGATCGCGAGGATCACGTCGCCGACGTACAGCCGCCCAACACTCGGGAAGCCCGGCAGAATCTTGGTGATGAGCACGCCCGCCGGCGCGGGTTCGTCTTTGGCGGGTGGGGTTTGTATCGATTGCACCACCCCAATCGATCCGGGACCCTCTGCGGGAAACTCCGCCAGGCGCATCTGGCGCAGCGTGTGGTGGCGGGCAACCGCGAGCAGGCGGTGCTGCTGCTCGGGGCTGAGTTCCCGCCCGGCCCACGTGGCGATGGCGTCGGGGGAGAGCGAGTCGTCGGTCAGGAGTTGTTCGGTGGCGGCCTGGCGGACGACGTACTCCGCAGCGTCGAGCCGGGCCAGCACGTCGTCGTAGGTGTCCTGCGCTGCGGTAGAGAGGCCGGCCAGCAGCAGTACGAAGACGCAAACAGCACGAGCGGGGGAGGGGTCGTTCATATTCCGCATTCCGTAAGCCACGGCGGGGCTCCGAGCCGCTACCCCTCGGCCGCGACGACAAGCTTGTCGTAGTTTTCCTGCATCCAGCGGACTTTACGTTCCACCATTGGCAGGAAGCGTGCCCCGGGCATCCGGGCGAAGTAACCCGTCGCCGCGATGGGGATCACCGACTCGGCGATGAGCGCCTCGATCATCAAAGCGGGCATCACTCGCAGCTCGGCCCGGCTGAGTACCGAGTCGGGCACGGAATCGTAGCCGCGCACGAAGCGTTTGAACCGCGACTCGTCGAGATAATCCGGCCAGGTGTTGGGGTCGTCGCCGCCGCCGAGGATCGAGAACTGCAACGCCCCGTTGGCCGCGTCGATGACGCGTTGCTGCAGGCGGGCGGCGTCGTAGTCGATGACCGCGACGACACGGGCCCCGCGGAAGAGCATGTTGCCCGGGTGCCAGTCGGAGTGGGCGATCTGCATGGGCCATTGCGGCAGGCCGGTGTCGTCGACGATGCGGGCGGCGTCCTGGTAAGACTCGTGGAGGAACTGCACGACCCGGCCGATCTCGAAGCGGTCGGCCTCGGGCTCGGTCTTGGCCAGTGTGCTGGGGATCGCGTTGCACGCCTTGGCGACGGACTTGGACGCGTGGTACGACCCGCGGGGCGCAGGGAACTCGGGGCGGTGGTCGGCCAGGAGCTTATGGAATAGTGCGAGAGTGCGCCCGGACTCGCCGGTGGCCTCGAGTGAGCTGTCGTAGTTATTGCCCTGGATGAACTCGAACAGCTCGTAGGTCATGCCGTTGAGCGTGAGCATCGAGTTGTTGTCTTTACGCGTGCCGATGAGGTGGGGCAGGGGGAACTGCCGGTCGGCGAGCTGCATCTGGATGCCGTGGCAGAACGCGACCTTGCGGGTGTCGTCCCGTCCGCGGGCGCGACGCTTGAGCAGGAAGACTTCCTCGTCGGCGGTGCGGACCACGAGCTTGGGTGCCTTGCGCGAGCCGCGTGGGAATTCCTGGACCGCCTCGATGATGCCCAAGTCGTAGTGCGAGAGCACGATGGCGAGCTCGTCGGCCGCGAAGGTCTGTCGGCCGCCCTTTCCGCTGCCGAGGCTGGACACGCCGGTCCCCGAGACCTGACCTGACATGCTGCCGGGCACGCTCGCGGACATGCCGACACCCGATTGCCCGGACGCGCTCTGGCCCGGAGCGCTGGGGTCGGTCTTCGTGGGTGGGCGGGACGGTGTGGTCATGCGTGCGGGACGCCGGGCCATACCGGGCGACGTCACCTACGCACATGATACGGCGCGGAGTATGGATTGGGGGATCGAGTGTCAACGGTGGGCATTGAGCACCCGCGTCGCCCTTCGCCCGATTCCCAATGCCCAACCCCTGTCACTCGACGTTCTGCACCTGTTCCTTGATGCGGTCGATACGGCTCTTGACCTCGACCACGGCCCGACTGATGACGGCGTCGTTGCTCTTGCTGCCGATGGTGTTGGCTTCGCGCAGCATCTCCTGGGCGATAAAGTCCAGCGTGCGACCGGCGGGCTCGTCGCTGTCGCCGGGCGTCCCCTCTTGGATGATGCGGCAGAACTGGTCGAGGTGGCCGGTGATGCGGGAGAGTTCTTCGCTGATGTCGGCCCGGTCGGCGAACACCGCAACCTCTCGGATCAGGTCTTTCTCGTCGAGCTTGAGCTTGGCCTTGGCCGTGAGTTCGTTGACGCGGGCCGAGAGTTTCTGGTGGTACTCGTCAACCACGACGGGTGCCCGCTCGGCGATCAGCGCGACCTGTTGCCGCATGTGTTCTTGCTGGTGCAACAGGTCTTCGGCGAGGGCTTGCCCCTCGGCGGTGCGCATCTCCAGCAGGCGGTCTACCGCCTGGGTGAGCAGGTCGGGGAGGTTTTTTTTGGAGAGCTCCATCAGCGCCTCGTGGTCGGTCGAGGGCTGGAGGACGCCGGGCAACACGAGGAGCTGGGTCAGATCGATCTGCACCGATTCGTCCCCGACCTTGTCGCGGACGGTTTCGAGGTGGTCGAGGTAGGTCAGCAGGGCTTGGTCGTTGATCGCGGAAGTCGCGGCGGCGTCGGAGACTTTGACCTTGACGGTCAGGGCGAAGCTGCCGCGGCTGACGCGTTTACGGAGGGCGGCTTCGAGGATCGCCTCAAGCCCGGTGATTTCCTCGGGCAGGCGGGTGCTGGCTTTGAAATACCGGTTGTTAAGGCTGCGGAGTTCGAGGCTGAAGTGGACGCCCCCGTCCTGGCCCGAGGCGCTGCCATAGCCGGTCATGGATCGGATCACGCGGAGAACTCCGGTTATAGAAGAGAAAGGATCGAATCATTCGGACGGAGAGGTGGGGGCTTCGCCCGCCTCGGCGGGGGCGGGTTCTTCGGCGTCGTCGGCCGCAGCATCGGTCATCGCTTCGGCGCCGTCGAGGCTGGGGGGGGTTGTGTCGTCATCGGCGTCCGCGTCTGCCTCGTCTTGGGCGTTGGAAGCGTCGCCTCCGGCCGTGCCCGTCGTTTGCTGCAAAACCGCGGCCGCTCTGGCCTGGTTCTCGGTGGGGTTGATTTTCCAGGTCAGGGCCATCGCGAGCAGCAGGAAGGCGATGAAGCAGCCGACCGTGAGGATGGTCAGGAAATCGCCGACCTTGGCGCCGACAAACGACGTCTCGCCGCCGCCCGCGCCGCCGAACGCGCCGCTGAGGCCGCCACCCTTGGGCTTCTGGATCAGGATAACGAGCATCATGAACAGGCTGACGAGGACAAAGGCCGCGGCAAGCAGGGTCACGGTCCAGGAGATCTCGGCGAGGATGGGGGTGGGTGCGGGGAGCATGGTGTGTTCCGTATTCGGAGCGTGATTATTTCGCGGCGTTGATGATGGCGGTGAAGTCGTCGGCCTTGAGCGAGGCGCCGCCGATGAGGCCACCGTCGATGTCGGGTTGGGCGAGCAGCTCGGCCGCGTTGCCGGGCTTCATCGAGCCGCCGTACTGGATGCGGGTCTGGGCCGCCACCTCGGTGCCGGAGTAGATCCCCGACAGGCAGCCGCGGATCGCGGCGTGGGCGGCCTGGGCGTCTTCCGGCGTCGCGGTCTTGCCGGTGCCGATGGCCCACACGGGCTCGTAAGCGATGGTGACCCGGGCCATCTGCTCGGCCGTAACCCCCGCCAGGCCGTAGCACAACTGGGCGTAATTGATGAAGTCGGTCTGCCCGGCCTCGCGCTGCTCGATCTTCTCACCGATAGCGAGCACGACCTCGAAATCCGCCTCGAGCGCCGCGAGCACCTTCTGGTTGACCAGCAGATCGTCTTCGCCGATCACGTGCCGCCGTTCGGAGTGGCCCACGAGCACGGTCGCGACGCCGACGTCTTTGAGCATCGACAGCGACACCTCGCCGGTGAAGGCGCCGTTGGCTTGGGCGTAGCAGTCCTGGGCCCCGACCTTGATCGACGAACCGGCGTCGGCGAGCGTGCCGGCAACCATCGCGAGATACGGGAACGCGGGGAACACCGTGACCTCGACGTCCTCGCCGCTGACTTTCGCCGCGAGGTCCACCGCCAGGCCCTTGGCCTCGCCGGTGTGCAGGTTCATCTTCCAGTTGCCACCGATGGTGGGTTTGCGGTCGGCCACGGTCGGGCTCCGGGTCAAATAGACGGTAAAAAACACCTCACGGCGTCGGGATCACGGTTTCGTTCAGCGATCCAGTGCCACGGGGAAAACGGACCGCGAAGTATAGCGGATCGCCCCCGGGCGAGCGCGGTCGGGGAACGTTGTGGTCGTGGGGCGGTGGGAGGTTACTCTGCCGAGACGCGATCGATGGAATGTGGGCCGGGGGCGTTTGGGGGCATCCCCGCGGGGCCGTTCCGGGTCTCGGGCTCGGGCTCGGCGTCGTCGGCCTCGCCGACCGCGGGGATGCGGGCGTGGGCGGCGTCGGCCAGGAGTTCGCGGGCCCCTTGATCCAGCATGGTCTGGGCGACCTGTTTGACGCGGCGGCGGAGCTCGCCGGTCTTGCACTTCTCGTCGGCGGCCAGAACTTTCTGGCCGTCGGCCGAACACAGCCTCACGCGGAGGCGGAACCAGTGCGAGTCGGCGTTGCGCTTGGCCTGGGTCTGGGTCGGGTCGATCGGCTCGGCGAGCACCGCGATCGGCGAATAACAGTCGGCCCCGAGCAGGCGGACGAGCTCGCGCTCGTGCGTCACCGCGGTGGACGTCGACGCGGCGTTCAACGGCAGGCAGCGCGTCAGCGTCACGTGGTCCGTCGCCCGGCAACGCAGGCCCAACGCGCCCTGGCTCGCGGCGGGCAGCATCTCTTCGATCGGCAGCGGCCGGTCGGCGTGTTCGCCCAGCCCGAGACGGGTCAGGCCCGCCACGGCCAAGACCGCGGCGTGGTACGGCCCGTCGTTCGAGAGCACTTTACTCAGCCGCGTGTCTACGTTGCCGCGCAACAGGCGGATGTCGAGGTCGGCCCGCAGGCTGCGCAGCTGCGCCGCCCGGCGGGGGCTGCTCGTGCCCACGACCGCGTTCTGCGGCAGATCGCGGATCGTGCCCCAACGCTGGGCGCTGATCAGGCAGTCGCTCACCTTCGCCCGCTTGGGCGTCGCCGCCAGCGTCAGGCCCGAAAGTGCTTCGGCGGGATCCACGGGCAAATCCTTGAGGCTATGCACCGCGACGTCGGCCTTCTTGTCCAACACCGCCTGGTCCACCGCGCGGGTGAACAAGCCCTTGCCGCCCGCCTCGGCGAGCGGGCCTTCTTTAATCTTGTCGCCCTCGCTCTCGACCCAGTGGAATTCGACGTCTACCGGGTGCAGCTTCCGCAACGCCTTGGCCACACGCTCAGCCTGAACTTTCGCCAGTCGGCTGGTGCGCGAGGCAATCACGATGGGTTTTTTGCTGCGTCTCAACGGGGCGAGCCCCTCCACCTGGTTCTGACTTGACGAGACTTACACGACGACGCATCGAACATATAAGACTTGATGCCACTCCGCGTTAAAACTCAGAGCGGTCGATACTATAACGCACACCGCGTTGTTATGGGTAGGGTATTTGACCTATCTTGTGACAAAGTTTCCTGCCCCGTAGTGCTTGTGGACATCCGTCGCGAATGAACCGGTCGACCGCCAACAACAACGACGCATCGACCGGTTCGGAAAACCGCCGTGTCTGGCCGTGGCGCTGGCCGTTGCATTGGCAGATCTTGTTGGGCCTGTTCATTGGCGCGGCACTGGGCTACGCCATCGGCGCCTGGGCGATCGACCAAGTGGGCGACGACACGCCGTCGGCGCAACGGGGCGCGGTGGCGGCCGGGCACGCGACGTCGTCTTACGCCTACCTCTTGTTCGATCTGCTGGGCGATCTGTTTATCCAAGGGCTCAAGCTGATCATCGTGCCGTTGGTGACCAGCTCGATCATCCTCGCGATCGTCGGTATCGGTCGGGGGGCGGGCATCGGCCGGCTCGGAGGCAAGACGCTGTTGTACTACGGCTGCACGTCGCTCGCGGCGATCCTCATCGGGTTGGTGCTGGTCAACGCGGTCGCTCCCGGGATCAACGAAGATCGAGGGATCCTCGTCGGCCAGGATTTGTCGGCATTCGAAGACGCCCAGGAAGCGGTGCAAGGCAAGACCGGCGGCAAGACCGGGGCCGACTTCCTCGACGTGTTCCGCACGATGGTCCCGCCCAACGTGATCAAGGCCGCGGCCGACGGCTCGTTGCTCGGGCTGATCGTCGTGTCGTTGTTCGCGGGCTACTTCCTGGCCCGACTCGAAACCGACGGCCAGCCCGTGCTCATCAAGTTCACCCAGGGCGTCTACGACATCACCCTCAAGATCACCGACGTGGTCCTGAAACTCGCGCCGATCGGGGTGATGGGCCTGCTCGCCGCGACCGTCGGCGAGCAGTATGCCAAGCTGCGCCCCGACGGCCGGTTCGAGGCGTTCCTCACCGGCATCCTTCAGTTTGCCGGCGTCGCGCTCGCGGCGCTGCTCCTGCACCTATTGGTCGTGATGCCGATGATCCTGATGTTCGTCGCCCGGGTGAACCCGCTGCGGCACTACAAGGCGATGGCCCCGGCGCTGGTCACCGCGTTCTCCACCGCCAGTTCTTCGGCCACGTTGCCGCTGACCATCGACTGCGTCGAGAAGCGGGCCGGGGTCTCGAACAAGACCGCCAGCTTCGTCTTGCCGCTGGGCGCGACCGTCAACATGGACGGCACGGCGCTCTACGAATGCGTCGCGGCGATCTTTATTTGCCAGGCCTTCGGCGTCGAGCTAACGATGGCCCAGCAGTTCATGATCGTCGTCACCGCGCTCTTGACCAGCATCGGCGTGGCGGGCGTGCCCTCGGCGTCCCTGGTCGCGATCGTCGTGATCCTCACGGCCGTGGAAAAACAGCTCCCCGCCGGGTCGCTGCCCGAAGGCGCGTCGCTCGTCGCGGGCATGGGCCTGCTGTTCGTCTTCGATCGCCCGTTGGACATGTGCCGCACCGCGGTCAACATCTTCAGCGACAGCGTCGGAGCGGTGGTGCTGGCCAAGTCCGAAGGTGAAACGGAAGTCTTGAAGTCTTCGTGAAACTCGGATGGGTCGGATGCACACGGATAAGATGCATTAGATAGTTTTTTTATCCGTTTGCATCCGCCCCATCCGCCCCATCCGAGTTAATTTCTTTCCATCGTAATTAGGAATTCAACCCATGGCCCGACTCATCCGTTCTGACGCCACCGGTCCGATCGAAGTTCCGCCGCAGGAAAACTCCGTCTGGATCTGCGCCTGCGGCCTGTCCCGCGACCTGCCGTTCTGCGACGGCAGCCACAAAAAATGCGAAAAGCTCGAACCCGACGCCGCGAAGGTCTACGTCTACGACGGCGACCGCAAGCGTGTGATCGAAGAACGCGACGCCTGAGTTCGGCCCATTTTAAGCCAAAGGCCCGTGTGAGCGTCAACGCACACGGGCTTCTGCTTACTTGCGCTATACCGGCAAGTGATCCAGCGGGAACGGCGGGTTGCTCAGCGGGCGTAGCGCCAACTGCAAGAGCGCGATCTCGCGATCGTCTCCGGCGATCCGGTTGGCGCGCAGCGCGCCGCAGCCGGTGCAGCGGTGGATGATCGACCACTCGCCGTCGGCTTTGGTCTCGATGCCTACGGGCTGCATCTTGGCGCGGCACGGGGAGCGGCGGTCGCCCGGGCGTTCGTCGAGGTGCCGGGACCAGAGGCAGTACGGGCAGTGGTTGCGGTGCCGGGTGCCGAACGATCGGCCGTCCACGGCCCGGCGGCAGTGCATACAGGTGAAGTCGGCACACTCGTGCCGACGGGAAGACTTCGAAGCCATGTGAAAATATCTCGCGCTTGCGGTACGGGAAAAATCAAAGATCAAGCGGAGGGCAACCCGACGGGAGACAGGGGCGCAGGATCCCTGAGGGAATGGTGCTGCGCTGCAAAGCCGGGTTGTTACGAGGCGGTGGCCATACAAAACCCCAAAGAATGGGTGTGTTTACTCCGAATATATCGAGTAGACGAAGCCATGCCAAGGATAATCGTTGATCAGTCCCGGGCGGCCCGACCGCCGTCATCGGTATCGTAGCCGAGGGACTGGTTGAATTCCCGGCTGCCGCCCGGCGCGACGGTGAACCACTGCCAGTGTTCGGTGCCGACGAGGCCGCGGGCGATCGTGGCGATCTGGCCGATGTGGAACCCGTAGTGGTCGAGTTGCCGGGCGAGCGCCATGGGGATCGAGTGCGGCACGCCTCGGATGCGGACCGTCTGATTCGGCGGCGCGTTCTCCGCGGCGGTCAGGGCGGTGTACAGCGTCGCCCACGCGTCTTCCCAAACGGCTTCGATGCCGCGTCGCGCGGTTCGCGGATCTCCCGCGGGCCTGGCGAATTCACTCTCGCGGTCACGCCAGTCCTTCTCGCCATCCAGACTCAGGAAATCGGTCCAGCGACTGAGCATGTTGCCCGCGAGGTGCTGCATGATGACGCCGACGCTGTTGAGTCCCGGGTAGAGCTCGGTGAAGAACTGGTGGTCGTTCAACTGCTTGACACAGTGTTCGACGAAGGCTTTCTGGCGAACGAAAACGACCCGAGCCGCGGCGACGGGGGGGAGGTCGGTCGGCTGTTCGTACTGGTGCATGGTCCGCCCCTGACGTGGTTTAGTTATCGAGTCGATCGATCGACATGCCGCCGTCGTCGTGCATGGCGAAGGCGAGGTCGCCTTCGGTGCGGACTTCGCCGTGTCGCTCGATGGCGCGGCGGCGGCTGACTTTCGGCAGGCCGTGGAGTTCGCAGCGAGCGGTGCGGCCTTCGAGGTTGCGCATGATGGTCTCGACGCCGTGAATCAACGTGTCATCGGCGGCGACGCGGACGCCGCCGAGGCGGAGCTCGACGACGGTGTCGTGATGATGCAACTCCAGCAGCACATCCGCCGCGACGCCCCCGCCTCCGCCGTTGGCCCGCATCGACGCCTGCCGGAAGACCTCGCGGAGCTTGACGAGCTGCTCTTTGGACTCGCCGTTGAGGTTCAGGCCCGGCGCGTCCTCGACGATCACCTTCACCGTGCGGGTCAGCTTCTGCCGGGCTTGCTCGATCGGGATGACCCGGTCGACGATGATGTTGGGCTCTTCACGGCGGCGGTCCACCTTGCCTTCGAGGAACACCACGGCGTCGGGCTCGAGGGCGTTGCTGCAGGTGGCGTAGGTGTCGGCGAAACACACGGCGTCGATCTTGTTGCTCTTGGCGTCTTCGAGGGTGAGCATCGCCATCTTCGCCCCGGCGGATCGACCGTTCTTCACGAACGTCGGGCGGACCCGGCTGAGCATCCCGCCGACGATGATGTCCTGCTTCGCGGGCAGCCCGGCGATATCGGGAATCGTTGTGACGCTGAAGCGTTCGAGGTCGTCGGCGAACTCCTGCAGCGGGTGGCTGGACACGTACAGGCCCATCACTTCCTTCTCGAAGTCCAGGGCTTCCTTCTTGCTCCACGCCGGGACGTCGGCGAGCGACTTGGCGGGCTTGTCCTTTTCCTTCTCTTTCCGCTCGGCGTCGACGTCGCCGAAGAGGAAGCTACCGCTGGACCGCAGCTCGGCTTCCTGGGCGCCGCTGCGCATCGCTTCTTCAATCGACGCGACCATCGCC
>JBCCCG010000025.1:0-61407 GCA_039033595.1 Planctomycetota bacterium
GCTTGTGGGCTCGGGGATGGTGTTGGCCGCGGGGTCTGAGCTGTTTCCGAAGTTGAGCAGGACGTCGTTAAGTTCGTTCTGTCCGATGATGCCGTCGAATCCGTCGGGGCTGGTCTCGGGGTCGAGTCCGGTGACGTCGAACCCGTCGGGTAGCTCGGTGGCGCCGAAGTTCAGGAGGATAAGGTTGAGGTCGTCCTGTCCGACGAAGCCGTCGCCGCTGAAGTCGCCGATCAGGCCGCCCGCTACCACCGCCTCGGTGAACAGCCGGATGTTGTCGAACGCCGCGAAGTCCGTCGAGGAGATGCCGGAGGGCCCCCCGAAGCGCAGATCGGAGAAGCCCCCGTACGGGCTGACCCCGTCGCCTTGGAAGGTCAAGGTACTGTCGATCTCGCCATCGGGCAGGCCGGTGCCGATATCGGCCCGGTCGATGGTCACGGTGATGCCGTCGGTAATGCTGAATACCGCGCGATACAGCGACCAGCCCGGTGCCGAGGGCAGCGGCACCAATTCGGTTTCTTGCGTCTCTTCGTTGAGCACCTCGATCTCGAAGTTGACCCAGCCGTTGGTTTGATCTTCATTGTTTGGGTCTTGAAAGGTTCCGATGCCGTTACCGATCAACGTCCCACGGATGGCGTAATGCGGGTCGTCGTTAAAGCGACCCATTTCGAACAACGGGAACGGCCCGCCGCGGAGACCGACCGTGATGCGGTCGTTGTCGGCCCCCGCTCCGGGGTCGAAGATCGCGGCTTCAAGCACGAGGTTCTCGGTGGCCGTCGCATCGACGGTGCCGAAATCGGTGCGTGAGTTGACCGCGCCGCCGGGGTGGAAGGCGTCGTTGTTGCCCTCGAACGCCAGCGTCGGGTCTTGCTCCAATACGCCCGGAGCCACCCCCCAGACCGCCTCGAACTCGGACTGGCTGGTGTACGACTCGAAGTCTTCATCAACAAACACGGTCTGTCCCGTGGTGGGCAGGGTCAACACGCCCACGGCAAACAACACGGCCATCGATGCAATTTTCATGAATGATCCTCCTCTAAACTAACGGGTCTGTTAATAACAGTGCAAACGCAGAAAATTCCTTCTTTAAACTAACCGTCGCAAGCCACCGAAGCAATACCGGCGCTCGAATTTTTGCGATTTTTAACCCATGTTGCCAGAAATTTGGTCCACACCTCGTCCTCCTCGGGGCGCAAAAATCTACGCGCCGTCCGGGGGTACAGGGGGCGCCGAGGGATAGCGGCGTGGATCGCGGTGGCGGAGCGGATGGGCGTGCTGCTCTGGTTTGGTCGGCCCCACGGTTGCCCAGATTGACCCGCTTCAGGATGTCGTACCGCGACTCGCACCGCGGCCGGCCGTCCTGTCGCCGATGATTGGACCCATACCGCCGGCCATACGTCTGTGTGCAATGCCCGGGTTGTCGGCCGGGCCGTGCTCTCGGCAGCGTGCTGTGCTGCCCAAATTAACTCTGAGACTCCCGCCAGCGCTTCACAAAGTCGGCGTACTGCTCGGGGGTGTCGATGCCCGGGTGGGGGGCGTCGGCGTGGATCACGGCGATGCGGTGGCCGTGTTCCAGCACGCGGAGCTGCTCGAGCTTCTCGGCTTCTTCCAGCGGTGTCGGCTCGAGCGTGGGGTAGTGTTGCAGGAACGCCCGGCGGTAGGCGTAAAGGCCCGGGTGTTTGTACATCACGACCTTCGACACCGTGCCGTGTAACTCGGCGTCGCGGTCGTGGGGGATCGGCCGGCGTGAGAAATAAATCGCCCGGTTATTCCGGTCGAGCACCAGCTTGACCACGTTCGGATTGGCCGGGTCTTCGTCGGAATCGAACCGCGCGGCGAGCGTGGCCATGTCAGCGTCGGGGTCGGCGGCGAGGCCGCGCACCAACGCATCGATGGTCGCCGCGGGCACCTCGGGCTCGTCGCCCTGGACGTTCACGATCAGTTCGTGCTCGGTGCCGAGTTTCGCGACCGCCTCGGCCAGCCGGGACGTGCCGTTAGGGTGTTCGCCGGTCATCACCGCTTCGCCGCCGAAGCCAATCACGGTGTCGTAAATCCGCGCGTCGTCGGTCGCCACGACGATGCGGACGATCGTGTCGCACCCCCGAGCACGCTCGACGACGTGCTGGATGAGCGGCTTGCCCGTCTCGGCGGCCAACGGTTTGCCGGGGAAACGCGTCGAGTCGTACCGGGCGGGGATCAGGGCGAGGGCGGTAGGGATGGCTTCGGGCATTCGATCAGTCCAGACGCCAATCGACTACCCCGCCGGGATCGAAGATAAACGCCAGCGTAAATACAGTCGGCCAAGCCGCGAGGCCGAAGACAATCGCGAACTTCCAACGTTTTTCGGTCTCCGCGAGCATCCGCAACACAAGCCACACGAACGCGGCCACTCCGCTCGTCAACAAAAGAAAGCTGAAACTAATTTGCATCGTATCGAACCACAGCACCCCGTCCGGCAGATACGCGGGGTCGGGTCGGCCATACGAAGGCCAGCGACCGAGGTGTTGCCGGGCCCTTGTGGCGTCGATCCAAGCCGCCAGATAACAGGCCGTCGGCCAAGCCCCCAGCAGAACGGCGGCCCAAGGGAACACGGCGCCCACGACGCTGACAATCGGCCTGCGAGGTGCGATGGCTTCGGACATCGGTGATCACCCGTTGCGGAGTTTATCGACCAACGCCGTGGCGTCCTGCTTCTTCTGCTTGATGTCCTTGTAGTTGATGTCCATCTGCAGCAGCTCGGACGCCAGCGCGTTGGCTTCCTCGGCCTGCTCGAGCTTGGTGTTTTTCTCGGCCGAGGCCATGAGGGCGACCAGCTTGTCGTAGCGCAGCTCCTTGCCCAACGCGTCGTCGGGGACCGCGTGGCCGGCAATCCCTTCGGCAACGGTATCGATCGCCTCGTCGGTCCAGCCCTTGGACATGAAACACCGGCCCAGCAGCAGGATCGCCTGGCCCTTGCTCTTGGGCTCGCGCTTGGCGTCCTGCAGGAGGCCGATGGCGTCGTCGATCAGGTTGGTCTGGTACATCCGCTTGCCGAGCTCGAACTTGAGCTTGAGGTCCGTGGGGTAGTTCTTGACGCGTTCCTGGTATTCGCCGAGCTCGAAGTCGAGTTTTTCCTGCATGGCCTCCTTGAGCCGTCCGGTGAAGTACTCGTCGTCGGGGGCGACTTGGAGGTTTTTTTTCAGTTCGCGGATGTCGCGATTGAACTGCTTCATCTTGATGTCGCCCAAGCGGACCTTGTAGCGGTACTGTCCGGTCTGCTCGTGGGCCCGGGCCAGCAGCTTCATCGCCTGCTCTTCCTCCTCGTACTCTTCCTTGCGCAGCAGCGCATCAACGTACTTGGTCATGCGGTCGAGGTCTTCGGGGTCTTCCTCGTACTCGGCCCGGCGTTTGGCGATGTTCTGGTCGACGACGGACACGGCCCGCGTATTGCCTTGCTGGGCCTCCTGAGCCGCTTCGGCGTCCACGACGTTCTCGCGGAAGCCGCCTTCTTCGGTGCTTGTATTCTTCGCCGAGTAGTTCTGGGCCTCGAGGCCCTTGAGCTTCTCCATCAGGTCCGAGTTATTCATGTCCAGCCGGATCGCGCTCTTGCACGCCTGGACCGCCTTGTCGTAGGCCCCGATCCGCTCGAACAGGTCGGCGAGCAGGACGTAATCCTTGGCCTTGGGCTTGAGCCCGGGCAGTTCGAGCGCCATCGAGCCGATCCAGTGGGCGACCTCGCCCAGGTGCAGGTCGTCCTCGGCCTCGCTGGCTTCGACGGCCTTCTTCATAAAATCACGCATCAGCGCCGAGTCGCCGAAATCCATCGCCCAGATTTTTTCGGTGTCGAGCATCTTCGCCACCGCGTCGGGGCCGATGCTCTTGAGCTTGTCCTTGAGCCCAGCTTTCTTGCCGCCCGAGACTTTCCGCCGTTTGGCGACTTCCAGCAGCTCCTCGTGGCGAGCCATGTTGTCGGGGTCGTGGCGCAGCCCGTTGATGTACATCTCGATCGCGTAGTCGTAGTTCTTGGCCTCGGCGACGGTCTCGGCGTGGTCGAAGAACTTGCGGGCCTTGCGCGGGTCGCGGTTAAACGAAGGGGCTTTGGAGGCCCCGGCGGCGCTGTCTCCGTTGGCCTCGGCGGCGACCGTCTCGTCTTTGCTCTTTTTCTTGCCGAACAACGCCAAATCTATTACCTACCGATTAGAGGGGAATCCGTGCGAACCTTCTATTAGTGTAATCTAAGCGGCCCGATTCGGCAGTCAACCCCGCAAATGAGACACTCATGACCACCAAACTCGCGATCCACGGCTCGGCCGGGCGGATGGGCCAACGCCTTGTCGCCCTGGCCGGCGAAGACCCCGATCTTGCCGTTGCCGCGGCGGTTGATGCCTCAGACCCCGATGGCGGCACACTCGCGGCGGCGGTCGGCTGCGATGTGCTGATCGACTTCACACTGCCCGAGGGCTTCCGGGCGGCGCTGCGTGCCTGCGTCGAGGCACAGGTCCCGCTGGTGGTGGGCACGACCGGCCTGACCGACGCCGACCAGGCCGACCTCGACGCGGCGGCCCAGACCATCCCGCTGATCCAGGCGACCAACTTCAGTCAGGTCGTCAATGTGCTCAACCACCTCGCGGCCCAGGCCGTGAAGCTGCTGGGCGACGCCTACGATCTCGAGATCCTCGAGGCCCACCACCGCTACAAGCAGGACGCGCCGTCGGGCACCGCGCTGACGCTCGCCAAGGTCGTGGCCGACGCGGCCGGGCGGGATTTCGACGAGTGTGTCAAGCTCGCTCGCCACGGCGACGACCCCCGGCAGCCGACCGACATCACGGTGCAGACTCTGCGCATCGGCGACGACGCCGGCCAGCACACGCTGTTCCTCGCCGCCCCGGGCGAGCGGCTGGAGCTGAAACACGTCAGCACCAGCCGTGACAGCTACGCCGCCGGGGCGCTGCGGGCCGCGAAGTGGCTCGCAGCGCAGAAGCCGGGGCGGTACACGATGGCCGACGTCATGGGGCTGTGACCGCCGCCACGGGGGGCGCGGCTTCCGACAGGTCGATGTGCTCCCATCGCCCCCGGACGAACCGCCCGACGAACGCCAGCGCCAGAACCATGACGTACACCGTCAGCGCCAGCCACGGCCCCACGGCCCCGAACTGTGGGATGTAAGTCATGGCGGCCCAGCCGCCGCCGAGCATCAGTACTACCGCGGCGATTGGTGTGACCGTCGCGGGCCACAGCGTGTCGCCCGCGCCGCGCAGCGCGCTGGAGTAGATCATCTGGGTCGCGTCGAACGCGATGAACATCACCATGACCAGCAGCAGGTCCCGCGCCCGGTCGATGACGGCCGGACTGTCGGTCAACGTGCCCACGAGCCCCGGCCCCGTGAGCAGAAAGAACACCCCGGCGACGGCGAGATATACCATGCCCATGCCCTCGCCCCAGTGCGCGAACCGCCGGGCCCGGGCGAGGTCGCCCTCACCGATGGCTTTGCCGACCGCCGAACTCACCGCGATGGCCATGCCCGCACACGGGATGATCGCAACCTCGAAGAACTTCATCATGATGTTGTTCGCGGCCAGTTCCTCGGTGCCGAAACGCCCGACGATCCAGAGCGTGAACGCGGTGAACGCGCTGATGTCGGCCGCGAAGTGCACCCCCGCGGGCAGGCCGATCTTGAGGGCCCGCGCCATCCGGTCACGCTGCAGACGCCAACCAGCGAGCACGGCGTAGGCTCGGTTGAGCGACGGCCGGATAAACCACAGCACCGTCACGCTGAAATTAATCCCCGCCGAGATCGTCGTGGCCCACGCGGCGCCCTCGATGCCCATGGCCGGGAAGCCCCAGTGGCCGAAGATCAGCGCGTAGTTGGCCGCGACGTTGAAGGTATTGGCGATGAGCGTGGCCCACAGGCCGATCATCGGGCGGTGGATGCCGTTGAAGAAGTTCGCCACGGTGGCGGCGCCGACGACGGGGAACACCGCGAGCAGGCCGATCTGGATGTAGACGACCTCCATCCGTTCGACCTCGGGCGCGTGGCCGGCCGTGCCGATGACGCCGGGGACCAACGGCCACAACCCGACGGCCACCACGCCCAAACCCGCGGACACCCACAGGCCCTGCCACGTGTACGCGGCGGCGGCCTCGGGTTCGCCCCGGCCGTAGCACTGGGCGACGAGCGTGTTGACCGCCGAGACCACGCCGAAGCCGAACGCGATGAACGTGAACAGCACGATGCCCGCGGGCACGATCGCGGCCTGAGCCTCGGTCCCGAGCCGCGAGACCATCACGAAGTCGACCAGCCCCATCGCGGTCCGCGACACCATCGACGCGATGATCGGTCCCGCCAGCACCAACAGCGTCCACGGCAGCGGGCGGCGCGGCGCGGGGGATGAAGACGAAGCGGGTGAATCGCGAGACACAGGAAGACCCGTTCCAGAGCCGGGGCATGCCGGGGTATGGAGTTATACCCGCGGCGGCGACGCGGGCCAATCGCGCGGGTGGACGATACCCATTATCATGGGCGATTCGCGTTAGCCGCGCGTGCCATCGTCCTGATCTTTGTAGTTTCTGGAGGTTTGATGAGTTGACCCGTTCCACCCCCGTCGCGCCCACCACGTCCCCTGCCACCGCCCCCGGAACGGTTGTCCCCTACGCGACCGGCACCGGCCAACTCCGCGCGTTCATGCAGCGGCACTACACCAACTTCAACAGCCGGGAGACCCTCGCCGCGGCGGAAGGCTTCGAGGCCCACCTGGCCGCGGGCGGGAAGATGATGGTGACCCTCGCCGGGGCCATGAGCACCGCGGGCATCGGGCGCGTATTGGCCCGCATGATCCGTGAAGACAAGGTACACGCGATCACCTGCACCGGGGCGAACCTCGAGGAGGACATCTTCCTGCTGCTGGCGGGCAACGAGTACGAGTGGTGCCCAAACTGGCGGGCGCTCAGCGCCGACGACGAACGAGCGCTGTTCGATCGCGGGATGAACCGCGTCACCGATACCTGCATACCCGAGACCGTGATGCGCCACTTCGAGGGCCGGCTGCTGGAGTTGTGGAAACAGGCCCAGCGCGACGGCGTGAAAAAGTTCCCGCACGAATGGTTCCGCGACGTGTTCGCCCAGCCCGATTTCGCGGAGCATTTCCAGCTCCCCGCCGAAGACTCGTGGATGCTCGCGGCGGCCGAGAAAAACCTGCCGGTCTTTTGCCCGGGCTGGGAAGACTCGACGATGGGCAACGTCTTCACCGCGGGCACCATCCGCGGGGAGTACGGCCACGAAGTGGTGCGGCTCGGCACCGAGGCGATGGCCGAGCTGGTGGCGTGGTACCGACAGACCAACGAGGCGGACCCGGGTGCGCCCAGCGTGGGGTTTTTTCAGGTCGGCGGCGGGATCGCCGGCGACTTTCCGATCTGCGCGGTGCCGCTGATGATCCAAGACCTCAAGTGGCAAGACACGCCGCTGTGGGGCTACTTCTGCCAGATCAGCGACGCGGTCACCAGCTACGGCGGCTACAGCGGCGCGGTGCCCAACGAAAAAATCACCTGGTGTAAGCTCGATCCCGAGACACCGAAGTTCATGATCCAGTCGGACGCAAGCATCGTCGCGCCGTTGGTTTTCGGGTACGTGTTGGGCGACTGATTCGACAACGACGCGTGGCCCACCGAGACTAACCGCATGATCTTGTTGATCCTGGCGTTGGGTTTAGTGGGTTTTTTGATCGGCGTGCCGTTGTGTGGAGTCGTCGGCAGGGCGAGCCTGAAGCTGGGGCTGCTCGACGCGGCGGGGAGCGAGGCGCACAAGTTGGCGGTGCTGCCGGGCAAAGTGGTGCCCAACACCGGCGGGGTGGCGGTGTTCGTGGCGGTGGCGTGGCCGATGCTGATGGTGTTGCTGGGGGTGTGGATCGTACCGCCAGAGGTGTGGGCGAAGCTGCCGGGGGGTGACGAAGTCGTCGAACACCTGCCGGGGTTGCGGGCGACGTCGGGCATCGGCGGGGGGATCCTGGCGGCATTGGCGATCTTGCACGTGATCGGGTTGGTAGACGATCGGCGGGCACTGGGGCCGGGCGTGAAGCTGGGGGTGCAGGTCGCGGTGGCGGCGGGGCTGGCGGGGTTCTGTGACATCCGGGTGTTGTCGTTCCTGGGCAACGACGCATCGGGCTACGGGACGCTCGGGGTGGCGGCGATGTTTGCACTGAGTTTGCTGTGGATCGTGGTCATTACCAACGCGATGAACTTCCTCGACAACATGGACGGGCTGGCCGCGGGCGTCGGGCTGGTCGCGGCGGGGCTGTATCTAGCGGCGACGTTGATCGGCGGGCAGTGGTTCGTCGCGGCGCTGGCGGCGCTGTTGTGCGGGGCGCTGCTGGGATTCCTGATTTTCAATTTCCCGCCGGCGAAGCTGTACCTGGGCGACGGTGGATCGCTGGTGGTCGGGCTGCTTCTGGCGGTGATCTCGGTACGGACGACGTACGTCGCCCCGGGGAGCGGGTTTGAAGGTTCGGCCGAACCGGCGGCGGGGATCCCCCGGACCGCGGTGGGCGCGGCGTGGTACGGGGCCCTCATGCCGGTGCTGGTGTTGGCGGTGCCGTTGTACGACTTCACGTCCGTCACGCTGATCCGTCTGCTCAACGGCAAGAGCCCGTTCAGGGGCGACCACAACCACTTCTCACACCGGCTGCTGCGGCGGGGCCTGACCAAACGGCAGGTGCTGGCGGTGATCCTGCTCGCGACGTTAGCGACGGGCCTGGGCGGGGTGATGCTCGGCCGGCTGGAGGGGTGGCAGGCGTCGCTGGTCGCGGGTCAGGCGGCGGCGGTGCTGGCGATGATTGGGATGCTTGAGGCCGGGGTCCGGCGGTGAGGCGGCGTGGTAGGTAGGTGGGTGGGTGGGTGTGATGCGGTCGTTCGTCGATGGTGTTCCAACGAATGCGACGGAGTGCTTAACGCGGCCCACTGAGGCGTCGAGGCGCGGCCAAGGGTTACACGGGATCAACGCGTGGGTCGCGCGGGGTCGTCAGGATCGGGGCCGTGGATAAGCACCGGTGATTGCAACTCGGCCAAAGTTTCGAGCACCACGTCCACCGGCAACGCGTAGGCCTCGATCCGCCCGCCGCGGGCGATGTTGATGCCGACGGCTCGGCCGTCGAGGTTCAGCACCGGCCCGCCGCACTGGCTCGGATCGATCGTCGCGTCGTGCTGAAACACCGAAGGGAATCCGTCGCGCCGCCGCGACACGTCGTTGCCCATGGTGTTCATCCAGTCGGCGCGGTTGAATCGATCAAGCTCGCGCAGCCGCATCTCGACGGGGAATACACGTCGCATGCCCGCGCGCTCGATCACCACGGGCACCACGTCGCCGGCGTTGACCCCGCGGAGGCTGTCGATGACGTCGTCGACCGTCGGCGTGGGGCGCTCGGCGACTGCGCGGATGACGTCGCCGGGGTGCAGGCCCGCCTCGGCGGCCCCCATGCCCGGGATGGTGTAGCCGATCATTGGGCTGGGGTCGGCCGCGCTGGTGGGCCCGAAATGAATGCCCAGTCGGACGCCGGTGATCTCACGCGGCGCGGCGCTGTAGATGCCCACCGCTTCGGGCAGCTCGTCGGTCCCGGGCACGACGACCCACTGGCCCAGCCGGGCGGACGCGGGGTCCGCCCACACCACGGGCCGCAGCCCACGGGCTTTGACCCGGAGCAGCGCGAGGTCGTGTTGCCGATCGACGGCGAGGCGTTGGGCCGCGGCGCGTTGGCCGGTGGGCAGCAGGGCAGTGACGACGCCGGGCCCGGCCGGCTGGCCGTCGTCGGACACCACGGGTGTCAGTTCGCTGGCTTTGGTCAATACCAATCCGTTGTCGCCGACCACCGTGCCCAACGCCGCGGGCTCGCCGTCCAGCAGCAGGCGGACCACACTGTTGCGCACCGCCTGCGTGACGGGCAAGAACGCCCGACGTACGACGTCGCTCTCGGTGTCCAGCTTGCCCCTATGGGTGTTTTGGGCGTGGGCGGAATCGTCAACGATCGTAAAGAGGCTGACCAACAGCGCCGCCACCGCGATCCTTAGGGACACAAAAAGACACGAGCAGCGGTTCATTCGGGGCGTGGCTCCAGGATAGCGCGCAGTGTGAGTTGCTGGTCACCGCGTTGCAGCGTGATGTCCACCGGGTCGCCGGGTGCGAGCAGCGCAAGATACTCAATGACAGTCTGGTCGTCGGTGCAGGGTTCTTCGTCGATCAAGAGCAGCGTATCGCCTTCTCGGATACCCGCTTTCGCGGCGGCGGTACCGGGCACCACGCCGCGGATCACGACCCCCCGGCCCGTGGGGTCGTCGTCGAGGAAGACACCCAGCAGCGGGAATTGCCGTTGGCCCCAAGTCAACCCCTCGGCGAGCTCTTGCCAGGTGCGTTGATAATCGCCGACGGGCACGTGGTAGTTCGACTTCGCCTGTTTGCCGATGCGGCTGTGGATGCCCACAACCTGGCCGCGGAGGTTGAACAGCGGTCCACCGGAGTCGCCGCCGATGAGCGCACAGTCGGACTGCACGAAAGTTCGGCGGAGACGGACCACGCGGCCCAGCCGGGCGACCACCGGCCGTTCTTCGTCGAAACCCGCGGGGTGACCTAGCGCTACGGTCCAATCGCCGGGCTGCAACGACGCGGCGGTGGCCATCGGCACGAACGGCCAGGGGCCGTCGCCCTCGAGCTTGGCCATGCCCGCGTCGTTGCCCCGGTCGCTGCCGAGGGTGCGGGCGGGCGCGACGCTGCCGTCGGGGAAGCGGACCTGGATGAGTCGGCCCGGCGGGCCGATGACGTGGGCGGCGGTGAGGATGAAGCCGTCGGGCGTGACGATCACGCCGCTGCCGGTGCCCCGGCCGGCGACGTTGAGCGCGACCGTGGCGGGTGCGGCGTCGCGGACCACGGCCTGCACCCGGGTCTCGAGGTCACGGAGTTGCTCCAAAGTTTCCGGGGCGGGCAGGTCCTGCACCGCCGGTCGGTCGGCCGGGGCCGCGAGGGCCACGCTGCCGCACGCCAGCACCGGCGTGAGCATGAGGAGGCACGCGGCTCGGCACAGCCACGAGGCGGGTTTCGCACGGGGTAGGGGGGCGTCGAGTCTCAGGTCCATGGCTCGGAGGTTCTCGGGCTGATCAAAGGGGTCCAGATATTGCCCTCCAACTATACGCGGCGGTGTCGGCCCGGGATCGCGCCCAGCCGAACCATTATCATGCATCGGGAAGAATTTCCCGACCCGCGAGGTTACACCGTTATGCGCTTGAGCACGAAGTTGCTGATCATCTCCGAACTCGTGCTGCTGGTGCTGGCGTTTGCGCTGCTGATCCCCACGCGCGCCGGCATGCGTGAACAGGTCACGGTCGACCTGCAGAACCAGTTGGCGGCGATCGCCAGCACGACGGCTCTGCATCTCGATGGTGCGCGCCACGAAGAGGTGATGGACAGCCAGGACCCTCAGCACCCCGCCTTCCTGTCGCTGCGCGATCAGCTCCGCGCCGTCCGCGATGCTAACGGCCTGACCGACGACCACATCTACACGTTCTACTTCGGCAAGGACCAGATGCTGCACTTCGGCGTCATGACGCACGAAATCAACCCCTTCATCGGTGATATCTACGACATCAAACCCCACCACCGCACCGCCTTGGATAACGGCGTCGTGGCGGTTTCGGATCTTTACGAAGATGTCAACGGCGAATGGATCTCGGCGGCGGCGCCGATCCGTGACGCCTCGGGGCGCGTCGTGGGGATCCTTGAAGTCACTCAACCCTCCGAAACCTACTTCGCGCGTTACAACCAACTGCTGCTGGTGAATACCGTGATCGCTTTGGTGGGGATCGGTATCTCCTCGCTGCTGGGGTATATCGTGCTGCGTCGGCTGGTGATCGGCCCGGTGGGCAAGATCCATGAGGGGCTCGAAGCGCTGGGCCGGCACGAGTTCGGCCACCGGGTGGACCTGCAGACCCGCGACGAATTTCAGCAACTCGGCGAGGCGCTGAACACGATCTCGGATCAGCTGAACGTCGCCAGCACGATCCAGGCGGGGTTCTTCCCCGAGGAGTTGCCGGCGAGCACCGGTTATCGGATGGCCGGGGCGTCGGAGCCCTGCGATGCGACGGGCGGGGATTATTACGACGCGTTCGTGCTCGATGAGAAGCGGACCGCGGTGGTGATCGCCGACGTGACCGGCCACGGGCTGGGGCCGTCGCTGCTGATGGCGACGTGTCGGTCCGCGCTGCACGCGTTGGCGCACACCGGCCTCGAGCCGGGCGAGCTCTTGCAACGCCTTGAACAACAGCTCGAACGCGACCTCGCCGACGGACGGTTTATCACGATGGTGATGGGCGTGCTGCACGAAGACGGCCGGTTCGTGTACGCCAACGCCGGGCACGCCCCGGCGATGATCCGTACCGCATCGGGCGGCACGATGCACCTGCCCTCGCACCGCCCGCCGCTGGGCGTGATCATCCCGCTCGACGGCGAAGACCTGCAGTCAGAAGTCCGGCTCGAGCCGGGCGACCGCGTGCTGCTGGCGTCGGACGGCGTCAACGAGGCGCAGAACCCACAGAACGAGCAGTTCGGTTTCGACCCGATCCAGCGGGTGATGGGTGACTGCAACCTCGCGTGCGATCAGGTCGTGGCGGCGTTGCGGCGCGACGTGGGCACCCACCGCCACCCGCGTCCCGCCGACGACGACCTGACGATCCTGTGTATCGATCGCGTCGGTGTCGTCGCGGCGGTGGGATGAGTCACGTTCGGTAGTACATGAAAAAGCCCGCACGTGATCGGAGGTCGCGTGCGGGCTTGGTCATATCCAAGTTTGAGGCCGTCGGTCAGCCGCCTTGCTTCGCCAGCAGGTCGCGGATCTCGCCGAGCAGCACAACGTCTTCCGACGGCTTGGGGTCTTCCTTGGGAGCTTCTTCTTCCTTACGCTTCATTTTGTTGATCATCTTGATCAGAATGAAGATCGCGATCCCTTGGATCAGCAGCGCGATGCAGGCGTTGATGAACAGGCCGTAGTTGAGCGTGACCGCCGGAATATCTTTTGCCACTTCGATCCCAGTTACCGGGTGCTCTTCACCTTCAGCAACCGCATCGACAAGCGGGTACTTGAGATCCGCGAAATCGATCCCGCCCATCGCCGCTCCGATCGGTGGCATGATGATGTCGGCCACAAACGACTTTACCACCAGGCCGAACGCGGCCCCGATGATGATGCCTACGGCCATGTCGATCATGTTGCCTTTGATGATGAATTCTTTGAATTCCTTGATGATGCCCATTGTTTTTTCCCTGCGAAGTGTGAGGTGCTGAATCGTCGCCCTTGCTGCGGCGATCCGTTTCGGTTGGATGATGAACGGCCACGGTTCGTAGGACACAACCCACACCCGACCCCAATCCCGTTCAACATGGTGAATTTTAATCGGGCCGGACTTGATCGGACAAACAAAAAAACCGCTCCCGATAATCACACCGATTGCCGGGAGCAGAAGATAGGGACGCCACTGAGTGGCGGTTATGCGGACGCGGTCTGTTTGGGCGCCGCCGCTTTCACCGCGTCGCTCACGCCTTCTTCGAACTTCTTGAAGTTCGCGTTGAACAGCGCCGAGAGCTTGCCGGCCGTTTTGTCGAACGCGTCGCCGTCGGCCCACGCCGACTTGGGCACGAGCAGTCCGGACGGCACGCCGTCCACCGCGGTCACGGTGTGGATACCGAAGACCTGGTCAGCTCGGGTCGGAGCGTCGGCGAGCTTGCCCGAGTGGATCGCGTCGATGATCGTGCGGGTGTACTTGAGCTTGATGCGTGAGCCGACGCCGTAGGCCCCGCCGGTCCAGCCGGTGTTGACCAGCCAGACATGGGTCTGGTGTTTCCGCATCTTCTCGGCCAGGAGCTCGGCGTATTTGCCGGGGTGCCAGACCAGGAACGGCCCGCCGAAGCAGGGGCTGAAGGTGGCCTCGGGCTCGGTAACCCCCATCTCGGTGCCGGCGACCTTGGCGGTATAGCCGGAGATGAAGTGGTACATCGCCTGTTCGGGGGTGAGCTTGCTCACGGGCGGCAACACACCGAAGGCGTCGCAGGTCAGGAAGATGATGTCTTTAGGATGCCCCGCGACTCCGGGGATGCGGGCGTTGGCGATGGCCTCGACGGGGTAGGCGCCCCGGGTGTTCTGGGTGATGCTGTGGTCGGCGAAGTCGACGTGGTGATCGTCGGGGTCGAAGCGCACATTTTCAAGCACGGCACCAAACCGCAGGGCGTGATAGATCGCCGGCTCCTTTTCTTCCGACAGGTCGAGGGCCTTGGCGTAGCAGCCGCCCTCGATGTTGAACACGCCGGTATCGGTCCAGACGTGCTCGTCATCGCCGACGAGTTGCCGGCGGGGGTCGGCCGAGAGCGTGGTCTTGCCCGTGCCCGAGAGGCCGAAGAGGACCGACGTGTTATTGCCATCGTCGTCACAGGTCGCCGAGCAGTGCATCGAGAGGTGGCCCTTCTTGGGCATGAGGTAGTTCATGACCGTGAAGATGCCCTTTTTCATCTCGCCGGCGTATTCGCTGCCGAGGATCACGAATTCCTGCTTGGCGATATTGAGGTCGACGCTGGTGCGGCTGGTCATGCCCGCGGTGAGCGGGTTGGCGGGGAAGTGCCCGGCGTTGAAGATCGTCCAGTCCGGCTCGCCGAAGTTTTTGCTTTCCACGTCGGTGGGCCGGATCAGCATGGTCCACATGAATAACGCGTGGTACGGCCGTTCGCAGACCACGCGGACTTTGATGCGGTGGTTCGGGTCCCAGCCGGCGAAGGCGTCAACGACGTAAAGCCGGTCGCAGGTGTTGAGGTAGTCCAGGGCGCGCTGCTTGTTGATATTGAAGGTGTGCTCATCGATGGGGATGTTGATGCTGCCCCACCAGACGTCCTTTTCCGAGTCGGTCTGCCTGACGACGCGCTTGTCTTTGGGCGACCGGCCGGTCTTGTCGCCGGAGTAGGCGATCAGCGCGCCCGAGTCGGCGATGGACGTACCCTTTTCGTGGCGGATCGCTTCCTCGTACAGCCCGGCGGGCGAGAGGTTGCGGAGCACCGTTTCGACGTGGATCCCGCAGGACGCGAGGCTAACCGAGTTGCTCAACGCAACACCAACCTTTCTTGGGAAATTCGGTGTCCCAACGGGCCGAGAGCGGCGGCGCGAATCCGCGGCGAGGTGCCCGGGAACCAGCGACGCGTCGTGACCGTGAATCCTCTCGGCCGGAAATCCAGTGTATCGGCATTCGTAGCCCGTGGCGCACGTTTTCTTCCTGCGCTTCAGGGATATCAGGACGAAATCGATGCGAATGCGTCGGCGAGCAGCAGCGCCGGCAAGAGCGCTCCGGGCCCGCCCTCGACTCGCAGGTGTGTGGCCACGTCGTGCAGTTGTTGCTCGGCAAACCACGTGGTCTGGGGGTTAGACAAAAACGCTGCGAGGCCCCAGGGCTGGTAGGTCGTGTAGTCGGGTTGTGTGTGGTCCTGGTGGTAGTTCGTGATCTCGACGATGCGCCGCCGCCACGCCGGCTGGTCCTCCAATTCGTTGTTATTGGCACAATGCTCGACCAACGCCTGCAACGCCTGGAGCCCGACGAGTTCGCGGTAGGTCCAGTGGTCGGGGCCTTCGTCGAGCGACTGCGGGGCGAGGCAGCCGTCGTGGGATTCGACGACGCCGTGGACCGGTGCGAGGTCGTTGCCGCCGGCCGCTATCGCGTGCCACGCGGTCCACAGCTGCTGGGCCACGTCGTTGCCGGCGCCCTCGAGGGCAAGTAGTCCAGGGCAGTGCCCCGTCGCGCGTTGGTGCAAGTACGCGGCGAGGGTGCGGTACACCGGCCGTTGGTGCCCCCGGCCATCGACAAACGCCACGTCGCGATCCGTGGGTGGCGGGGCGGCGGCATCCGCTTCGCCGAGCAGGCAGCGCGCCGTGGGCAAGAGCTGCGTCAGGCTGTAACGTTCTTCCCCGGGCGCGGGCCGGTGCGGCGAGGCGTCGACCGCCATCGCGATCGCCCGTTGCGCCAAATCCTGAACCATCGCCGCGTACCGGCTAAGATCGTGTCCGCTCTTTTCCATGCCTGTTTATAGAACGGTTCCCCGCCCATGCCCAACTGGATCGACGTCGCCCCGGCGGGAGAAACCTCCGCAGAAGGGCACGCCTGCGTCTCGGTCGAGATCGACGGGAAGGCTCTGCCGCTGATCGTGTTCAACGTCAACGGCAGCCCCCACGTCATGGCCAACGTCTGCCCCCACGCCGGCCTTCCGCTGGGCGACGGCGAGCGGAGCGGGCTGACGATCACCTGCCCGTACCACGGCTACACCTACCGCATCACCGACGGCCAAGACCTCGACGACCCCGAGTTCGGCGAACCGGCCAAGACCTACCCGACCCGTATCGAAAACGGACGGGTTCAGATTCAAATTGAATCCGATTAATTTTATTAATGGATGAAATAAATGCCATAGGCAAAAGCAATGAAAGCGCCTTGCGTGTTAAAGCCTATATTGGCCTATCCGCCTGTTCTTCCACGTTACGCCCGCTTTGGGTAAAGGAGTTTGATCTTGCTTAATCTTCGCCGTCGTCTGTCGCTGTCCGCTTTTGCCGTTCTTGCCGTTGTGGTTTTTTCTCCCGTCCCTCAGGTGTTTGCTCACTGCCAAGTTCCCTGCGGGATCTACGGCGACGAGTTGAAGGTCGCCGAGCTCAAGCAGGATGTGGAAACCGTCGCCAAAGCTATGGCCCAGATCAAAGCGCTGGCGGGCAAAGACGACGCCCAGTCCAAGCAGCAGTTGGCCCGCTGGGTGGCCAACAAGGAATCGCACGCCACGCACATCCAGATCGAAGCCCAAGAGTATTTCCTTGCCCAGCGCATCAAGTTCCCCAAAGACGAATCCGAGCACGAAGCGTATTTCGCCAAGCTCCAGTCGCTGCACGAGATCATCGTCTATGCCATGAAATGTAAGCAGACCATCGACCCGGCCCACGCCGAATCGCTGATGGCGGCCATCGAAAAATTTGAGGGGCAGTACTTCAATAAGGCTGCCTCCAGCCACCCCGAAACCGATCACGCCGACCACCAGGAAGGCTGATCGATCTTCGTTGAAACAACGCGAATGAACATCGCCTTGGGCCGATCGCCCGGGGCGGTTTTTTTGGCCGTACAATTTTGTTTATGACCACTACTCAATACCTGCTGGACCATCTCGAAACCCACCACGGCCAGGCGGTCGACCGCCTGACGAAGCTGCTGGCGATCCCCAGCGTCAGCACCGACCCGGCCTTTGAAAAGCACGTCCACGAAGGCGCCCACTGGATCGCCAACTTCTGCGAAGAACTCGGCATGAGCGTCGACGTGATGCAGCCGGCGGGGGCCGACGGGAAACAAGGACACCCGGTGGTCGTGGCGAAGTCGACCCCGAAGATGGTCGCCGAAGACGTGAAAAACCGCGTGCTGTTCTACGGCCACTACGACGTGCAGCCGCCCGACCCGGTGGACTTGTGGACCAGCCCGCCGTTCGAGCCGACCGTGCGCGACGGGAACTTGTACGCCCGCGGCGCCTCCGACGACAAGGGCCAGGTGATGTGCTTCCTCGAAGCGGTCAAGGCGTACCACGACACCGGTACGAAGCTGCCGTGTCACGTCACCGTGCTGATCGAAGGCGAGGAAGAATGCGGCAGCGTCAGCCTGCCCGCGTTCCTCGAAAGTCACGCCGACAAACTCGACGCCGACGAACACACCGTCTGCGTCGTCAGCGACACCTCGATGTGGGACGCTCCGGACTCCGACACCGGCTACATCCCCGCGATCACCTACGCCCTCCGCGGCCTGGTCTACTTCGACGTCAAGCTCCACGGCCCGTCCCGCGACCTGCACTCGGGCGTCTACGGCGGCACCCTCGCCAACCCCGCGACCCAACTCGTCCGCGTCCTGGGCAAACTGATCAACGACGACAACCAAGTCACCATCCCGGGTTTCTACGACGACGTGCTGCCGCTGACCGGCGAAGAGCACGACGCGTGGCAGAAGCTCAACTTCAGTGAGCACGACTTCACCGGCAAGGTCGGCAGCGTGCCCTTCGGCGAGAAAGATTTTTCCACACTCGAACGCCGGTGGGTCCGCCCGTCGTGCGACGTCAACGGGATCTACGGCGGCTACATGGGCGAGGGCGCCAAGACCGTGATCCCCACTTTCGCCGGCGCGAAAGTCAGCTTCCGCATCCCCGCCAACATGGACCCCGAAAAAGTCGGGCGGCAGTTCACCGACTGGCTGCACCAGCACGACACCGGCGGCTGCCGGTGGGAGATCACCAACCACGGCCACGCCCACCCGGTCGCGACCCCGACCGATTCGCCGTGGGTCGTCGCGGCCAGCAACGCCATCGCGCTGACCGCCGGGCAACCACCCGCGCTGGTCCGTGAGGGCGCGACCATCCCCGTGATCGCCGACTTCAAGAACAAGCTCGGCGTCGACACGCTGCTCATCGGCTTCGGGCTCAACGCCGACAACATCCACAGCCCCGACGAATATTTCGGCCTCGACCGCTTCCTTTTAGGCTGCCGGACCCACGTCGCGTTGCTCGCCGAACTTGCCAACGCTTAATTCGGCGTATCTCCCTAATATGCGCCGCTGAGCAGCCGTTGTGCGTCGCACCGCAACGGACAAGATACGGACCGGGGCCATCTCACGGCTCGACGGGGCCAACCCTCTCCCAACCCCGACAACCGACACGTCTTCACACGCGCCATGCCACGCCGTGTTGTTATCGGTTGCCCCGCCGAACATGAATCGTACGTTCCCTGAGCAAACCTCATTATTCACCCGATTTAACTCAGGGAATCTGTTATGAAGTCCGTTCCGATCCTCGCCGTCACCGCCTGCGCCGCCACGTTCGCCACGGGCTGCACCTCCACTGTCGCTTCGCTCGACGGCCCGACCCACCGCCAGAAGCTCGGCACCCCCGCGCCGGTGGCCGTCACGCTCTCGCCCAAGGCCAATCCCGACTCGTTCCACGCGACGGTCGACGGCCAGGACGTCACCGAGTCGTTCGCCTTCGACGATCAGCGGGGCCAGCTGACCAACTACGTCTTCGAGCCGCGGGCCGACCGCCAGCCGCACACGCTGACGGTGCAGGCCGAACCGGCTCTGAACGCCAAGGGCCGGCCGCTGGGCAAGCCGTTCGAAGGCTCGCTGAGCTTCTTCCCGCCGGCGATCCAGTTGCAGGGCAACGTCGGCATGGGCACCAGCAGCCACGTCAACGTCCCGGCCGAGGGCCGCAGCAGCGTGATGATCCGCCTGCCGATGGCGGTGCCGCAAACCACGACGATGACCGTGACCCCCGTGCCCGCCGACAAGGCCGCGGCCGGCGAACTCGATCTGGAAGCGATGACCGAATGCGTCGTGCTCAACGACCGCGACCCCGGTGCGCCCGTCGAGGTCACCGTCGAGCCCGGCAACCGCGTCACCGTGTTCACCGTCCGCGGACACCAGCCGGGCATCACGGCCCTCCGCGTCGAAGCCCCGGGCTACGTCGCCACCAACATCGACGTCATCATCGACAACCCCACCCCCACGACCACCGCCGCGGTTAACACGCCGTAACGCAAGCCCTACATTGATGACCCCCGAAGCCCACGGAGCCCCTCCGTGGGCTTTTCTTTTACGCTCACCCCGGCAACCGCCGAAACTTCACGCACACCGGCATCGGCACCGCCACCGGTTCGCCGACGCTCGACAAACGCCCCGTCGCCCCGTCCACCGAATACACCTGCACGTCGTGGCTGTTCTGGTTGCACGCGATCAGCCACCGGCCGGATGGATCGAGGTTGAAGTTACGCGGCTCCTGGCCACCGGAGGGTGTAAAGCCGACGAGCGACAGCGCCCCGTCGTCGGGGTCGATCCCATAGATCACGAGGCTGTCGTGGCCACGGTTCGAGCCGTAGAGGAATTTCCCGTTGGGGTGCACGACAACCTCGGCGGTTGACCTCCGGCCGTCGAACTCTTCGGGCAGTGTCCCGATGGTTTGCCGTGGCTCCAGCTTGCCCGCCTCGGCGTCCCAATCCAGCGTGGTCACCGTCGCGTCCAGTTCATTGATGACGTACGCCACCGCCAGCGTGGGGTGGAACGCGAAGTGCCGTGGCCCCGCCCCGGGGTGCACCCGGGCAAACGGCGGGTCGTGGGGTACGAGTTCGCTTGTCGCGGGGTCGAGTACGCTGACCAGGAGTTGGTCCAGCCCCAGGTCGGCGGTGACCGCAAACCGGCCCGACGGGTCGAAGGTGGTCGAGTGGGCGTGCGGGCCTTCCTGGCGTTCGGGGTTCACGCTCGAGCCGACGTGGCGGATGTCCGAGGCGGCGGGGCCCAGTCGGCCGTCGTCGTGGATGGGGAAACTCGCGACGCTGCCGCTGGCGTAGTACGACACCACGGCCGTGGTCCCGGCGGGGTCGATCGCCACGTGGCACGCCGCCCGGCCCGGCGTGGTTTGTGTGTTCAGCTTCGTGAGTATCCCGGTCGATTCGTCGATCGCAAACGCGGTCAGGCCGTCGTTTCGCCCCGCCTCGGCGACGGCATACAGATACGGCCCGGTAGGATGCGGCGCCAGAAAACTCGGGTTCACCACGCCGCCGTACGCCCCGCGCGGCGTGAGCGCGCCGGTCTTGGTATCGAACGTGAAATGGTAGAGGCCTTCCGTACGGTCTTGCGTGTACGTTCCGATGTAGACGTGCATGGCGGGGTTCTCGTCAACGCAAATACCCGAGCAGGCCGCGGGGAGACGCGCGGGCTTGGCGGGGTGCGAGGTGTCGGGGGTCTTCGCCGATGGGGCGCAGCCACACGCCGTAAGCCAGAGGCCCAGTCCGAAATAGTACAAGACGCGGCGCAACACGGACCCCCGTCAGTGCCCGAACAGGTTCGTCTGCGTGAACATCCCTTGGTCCTCGAAATACTGCATCGCCTCGTCGGTCGAGCGGAACCACTTGGTGCTGGTCTCGGTGATGAACGGGCTGGGATTTTTCGCGGGGTGCCAAACGACGTAGACCTCTTTGCCGTGCTCGAAGGCGTGGTGGAGTTCGCGTTCGACGCCGCTGGACAACCCGGGCGAGCCGTCGGGGAGATTCGGCACCAGCGAGACGATCATGTCGCTCTGCCGCACCATCTTAAAGTCGCGGGAGTAGATCTGGCCGTCGACGTCCCCGGCGATATCCAGCACCTCGCGGACCGAGACGCTGAGTTTTTCCTTACCCCCGGCAAACGAGCCGGGCTCGACCTCGACGAAGTCCTGCCCGCTCTTGGCCGCCTCGATCGCCATGTCGAGCAGAATCTTCTCGTCCACGTCGCCGGGGTCGAACGCGATGAACTTGTCGGCCAGGTCGGCGCGGAACTTGTCGATCACCTTCAGAACGTCCGGCAGCTTCTCGACGTGGGTCATCGGGAAGCTCGGGTAGACCGTCTTCATGTCGGGCTTGCAGACCAGCCGGTAGCCGGTCTCGGTGGTGTCTTCGTGTCGTCCGCGGCTGAGCACGTAGAAGCGGTCCTGCAGCCCTAAGGCCTGGGCCATGATCTCGGTGGCCATGATCTCTTCTTCGCGCCAGACCATCAGGTCCTTGAGCGTGGCGTCGATCGTGTGGTCGCGGTGCAGGCGGGCGTGGACGATCTCGATGTTGTCGAGCAGGCAGATCAGCACGTCGGGCTTGAGGGCCTGGACCTGGTCGAAGTCGAACGCGGAGAACAGGCCGTGCCGCCAGCGGAACGTGGCGTGGGTGTTGACGATGATGTTGGACTGCCCCTCGGATTCGCGGATGATGTCCTTGAACGCCGAGCGGCGCAGCGCGTTGAGCCGACCGAGCTGCAGGTCGAGGATGCGGCCGGGTCTGACGTCCGGGGCCTCTTCGTACATCATGTCGCCGACGTTGTAGAGCTCGACGGCCTCGCCGCGCGAACCCGCGAGGTCGACGATGCCTTGCAGGTAGTCCTTCTTGTCCATGCCGACCTGGCCGGTGACGATTGCACGCATCGCGTTGCTTCCTTGTGGGCTGTGGGAAAACCGAACACCGGAGTATAAGGTTTCACTGTTGCCGGTGCGGGGCAGGGGCCGCATACAGCCTCCTGGACCCGGCCGCAAAGAAGCGGGCAACCCGTATTGCCGGTGGGCCCGGTGTGGGCGTACACTGCTGCAGCTCGATTATGCTCGGCCCGTCGGGGCCGACTCACCAAATTTTCCGAAGGAATGCGTCATGTCCGCCAACTTCACCCTCGTCCCCATCCTCGCGCAGCCCGCAGCCAACCCGGCCGTTTGGGTCGTCCTCATCATCGTCGTCATCGCGCTTCTCGCGGTCTTCTTCTTCCTCTCACGCTTCATCGGGTTGTGGATCCAGGCCCTGGTGTCGGGCGCGAAGGTGTCGTTGGGGGCGTTGGTCGGGATGTGGCTACGGAAGGTCAACCCGCGGACGATCGTGCTCTCGCGTATCCAGGCGGTAAAGGCGGGCATCGAGGTCGCGACCAACCAACTCGAAACGCACTACCTCGCCCGTGGCGACGTGCCACGCGTCGTCAACGCGCTCATCGCCGCCGACCGTGCGGACATCGACCTGGACTGGAACACCGCTTGCGCGATCGACCTGGCGGGCCGTGATATCCTCGACGCGGTGCAGACCTCGGTGAACCCCAAGGTCATCGACTGCCCGCACCCCACCGGAGCCAGCGACAAGCTCGACGCCGTGGCGAAGGACGGGATCCGCTTGCTTTGCAAAGCGCGTGTGACCGTCCGCGCCAACCTCGCCCGGCTCATCGGCGGTGCGACCGAGGAAACCGTGGTCGCCCGGGTCGGCCAAGCCATCGTTTCGGCCATCGGCTCCGCGGAGACCTACAAGAATGTGTTGGAGAACCCCGACGACATCGCCAAGAAAGCGTTGCAGTCGGGCCTCGACGCGGGCACGGCGTTCTCGATCCTCTCGGTAGACATCGCGGACATCTCGGTCGCCGGCGTATCGCAAGAGGCCAACGTCGGCGCCAAACTCCAAGCCGAGCAAGCCGAAGCCGACAAGCGCCGCTTCCAGGCCGAGGCCGAGAAACGCCGCGCGATGGCGGTGGCGCAGGAGCAGGAAAACAAGGCCGACATCGAGAAGAACCGGGCGATGGTCGTCCTTGCCGAGGCCGAGGTGCCCAAGGCCATGGCCGAGGCGTTCCGCGCCGGCAACATGGGGATCATGGACTTCTACCGCATGAAGAACATCCAGGCCGACACCACGATGCGCGATAACATCGCCAGCGACAGCGAGTGACCCGGCTTTCGTTCCGGGTGGACGACCCGAGGTCGTGGTTCTTTCGACACCACCGGTTAGACGTTATAGCACCGGCATCGGATTTCTAGGGAACGCAGGCATGCCCCTCCGCCGCAGTCGTTTCGTCGGCCGACTCGTTGTGATGCTCACGCTCGCGGTGGTCCCCGGGGTGTTTGCCCAGCCGGAAGCTCCCCAACCCCCGGCCGTGCCCGACGACGTCGAACGGCACCGCGTCGGCGACTTCGTGCTTACCCAGCCCGGCGTGCCGAAGGCGCTCTACCAAGAGGTCCTGCGGGAATACGGCCTTCAGTCGCGAGCGGTGTATCGGGAAGTGCTCGATCAACAGCGTCCGTATGTCGCCAACCCGCTCATGCCCGACCAGGACACGACCTGGCAAGTCAGCGTCCCCGATACCTACGCACCCGGCGACACGCACGGCGTGCTCGTGTTCATCCACGCCGCCGACTCGGGGCAGGTCCACCCGTTCATCCATGCCCAACTCGGCGAACGCAAACTCATCGCCATCGGCGCCAACCATACCGGCAACAAGCAAGACACCGCGTTCCGCCACGCCGCCGCCGTCCACGCCGTAGACCTGATCCGCGATCGCTACGACATCGACGAAGACCGCGTCTACGTCCACGGCCTGTCCGGGGGCGGGCGGATGAGCTCTCGTGTGATTTTCATCCACGGCCACGTCTTCGACGGCGCGATCTGTCTCATCGGCGTCGACCCGTACCTGCAGATCCCATCCGGCCGGGGGGCCAACACCGTGTTCCGCGGCTTCTGGCGCAAGGGCACCCGTAAACGCCTCGACCACATCCGCCAGAACAACCGCCTTGTCCTGGTCACCGGCGAGCACGACGCCAACCGCCACGGCACCCTGCAGGTCTTCAAGGCCTACGAGAAACAAGGCTTCGCCCATCTGACCTACCTCGAGGAGCCCGGGCTCGGGCACGCGTGGCCGTCGGACAACTTCCTGTCGCAAGCCATGGACTTGCTCGATGCGCCCCTGTACGAAGGGCTCGACGAGGCGTACCGGCAAGCCCGCGACGCCGAGCTCGACGGCGACCTCGGCGCGGCTCGCGTCGGTTACGCTCGGGCGGCGAGGTACGGCCGCGATCAGCCGTGGCTGGAAGACGCCCGCGCTAAGGCCGCCGAGTTCCAAACGCGACACGACGCCGACCTGGCGGCGCTCAACGTGATGTTTGCCGACGCCGCGGTGAGCAAGAGCGATTTGGTCAAGGCGATCAACCGCTTCCGCAAGACTTGGGGTCGCGACGGGCCGGTGGTGGACGAGCTGCGGCGCCGAGTCGCTGAACACGGCGATGGAAGCGGACCCAGTTATACCCCGAGGTAGGCGGCGAGGCTCGTCGATTCCCCGTCCGCCCATCGTTTGAGCGCCGGCGAAAACGCCCAAGGCTCAGCGGAATCTTGTTGACCCCCCGCCAGTCCCAGGCTGACCAGCACACGCGCGGTCAGTGTATCGAGGCCATTTCCCGTGGCGGCGTTGATCACGCAGGCGCCGCGAGATTCTCGGTGTGCCGATTCATCAAAGTTATTGAGCAAAGAGAAATCGGGTTTGCGGGGAAACTCGGAGCTCGGCAATCCTTCTTCGCCTAGACGGCTCATCGAGATCAACACGTCCGCCTTGAGCATCAGATTCCGCGCCAGCGCAATCGCCCGCTGCTCGACGTCGTCGTCGCTGTCATGGATACCCGGTGTGTCCAGCCACCGCACCGCGACCGCCTCGCACAGCGCATCGCGGCCGGGCGGCGTCAGCTCGACCAGCCCGCCGACCCAGTCGCGCGTGGTGCCGGGCAGGTCCGCGACGACGCTGGCCGAACGGCCGAGCAGTTGGTTCAGCAGCGTGGACTTGCCGACGTTGGGCCGCCCGACGACGACCACGGTCGGGGGGACGATCAACGCGTCTCGTTTGTCGGGAATCAACACTTGACGCTCCGCCTTCTCCGTGTACCAACGCCTCCACCGCGCCGGTTGCGCGGCGAGGCGGTCGATCGCCGCGGGGCTGGCCGCGGCGGCGATGGCGTGGAGCACGTCCGCTTCGATTGGTGAGTCCGCTTCGGGGTAACGGTTCACAGGGTCGACGTCCGCCTCCGGAGGCACGCCGTGGTCGCGGAGCCACGCGGTGAGCTTCTGCATGACCCGCGGCCCGCCGTGCGGCATGAGCTGCGCCGTGGTTGGCGAGATCATCCCCGCCAAGCCCTCGTCGATGCCCGCGAAGCCGCAAAGCCGCAGGCGCCCCACGGGCCACGTCGCCGGCGGCTTGACGCACAGCTCGCTCAACACGCGTGCCACCTCGCGACCATCTCCCGACACCTGCACGATCCCCACCGCCCCGGGTTGGTTGGATGTCATCACGGCAAACATCGGAGACATAGTCGATACCCTAATGCTGTTACCTGCCCAGCCGCGGCTCCTGGGGTTGCATCGCTCGGCCGTGGGGGAAATTGATCAGATGTACCGCCATTGCGATCCCAAAAGGGATCAGGCCGGCCATCACGGGTTTGCCGAATATCACGGCGGAAAGCGCGATGAAGGCGGGAACATGGAGCAACCCGTACAACACGATATTTCCCAGGAAGAATCCGAACGGTGCCACCGCGTGGCCATGCCAATGGTACTTGTAGATCTGATTTCGGATAAACAAGCCCGCCGGGATCGACACCGAAAGCACAACCAAACCGGTGGCCGCCGTAAAGTCTGCGAAATAATTCGGCCCGGGCCTGGTGGGCGGATTCAGGACACCCGTCACGCCCAGGGCGTACATCACCAAAAACGAAAATTGACACACCACGAGATACCACCAGACCATGCGCGTGGCGTGCCGCGAGCTGTGCGGGGTTGACAGGTGATCTTTCGAGAGGAGATAGAGCATCGTCACCCGTGGGTGTCGTCGTCAACGCGTTCGAGCGCCACGCGCTGCGTCAGCGCCAGGCCCATGAGTGTGAGGTCGGGCACGACGCGGTCGACGAGTTCGTAGTCCTGGAACAGCAGCGGCCCGTCGCCACCGGTGGCGACAACGAGGGGGAAGCTGCCGACCTGCTCGGCGTATTGCTCGACGAGCTCGCGGACCATGCCGCGCAGGCCGTGGAAGACGCCGGCCTTCATCGCCTCGATGGTGTTGTGGCCGATGGCTTGCTCGGGCTTACCGATCTCGACCTCGGGGAGCTGGGCGGTGCGCTGGTTGAGGGCATCCATCATGAGCTGGGCGCCCGGCGCGATCGCCCCGCCGTGGAACGTGCCGGCCCCGTCGACGAAGTCGATGGTAATCGCCGTGCCCGCGTCGACGACGACGCAGGCCTGTTTGAGCACGTCGTAGGCGGCGGCGGCGTTGAGCAGGCGGTCTTCGCCGGTCATGGCCTCGGGGTCGAGTTGTCGGCCGACGGGGATGGGCAGGTCGCGTTCGACGCGTTGCACGACCCGGCCCAGGTGGTCGGTCAGCTTCTGCTGGATCGGCTCGGCCTGGCGGTCGTTGACGGACGACAACAGGATCGCCGCGTCGTCGCGTTCGCGCAGCGGGGCGAAGGCGTGGTCGATCGCGTCGGTGATCTTGGCGTCTTTCTGGTTCTCGAAGGTCGCGGTCTCGGCGAGCTTTCCCTCTACAAACGCGCCGACCCGGGTGCGGGTGTTGCCGACGCTCACGGCGAGCAGGTTGACTTGGGGCATAACTATCCGGGTGAAAAAATCGTGTGATCGAGTGGGCTGATGGGGCGATGCGGTGTTTGCGGGGTCAGGCTTCGGCCGGGTTGGCGGGCTGGTCCGCTTTGGCGTCCGCGGGGTCTGGCTCATCCTCGGCCGGGGCGGCTTTCCTCCAGCCGGGCATCTCCGAATCGTCGATCGTCTTGAGCGTGTCCCAAGCCGTTTCCAGCAAGTCGTTGAGCCCGGTGCGGGTCGCGGCGCTGAAGGTCAGCACGGGTTTGCCCAGCGCTTCCTCGAGCATCTGCTTCGCCACGGCGTGGTCTTCTTCGCCGCCCAATAGATCCATTTTACTGAGCGCGATGACCTCCCGCTTTTCGGCGAGCGCCGGCGAGTGGTTCTCTAACTCCTGCCGGATCACACGGTAGTTTTCGGCGGGCTCGGTGCCGTCTTCGGGCTCGGGCTCGAGGATGTGGATGAGCAGGCGGGTGCGTTCGATGTGCCGGAGGAACCGCGTGCCCAGGCCCGCGCCCTCGCTGGCTTTCTCGATGAGTCCTGGGATGTCGGCGATCACCAGCCGACGGGCGTAGCCCTCCGGGGTGCCGTGGGTCCGGCCGCCGGCGAGCTCGGCGATGCCCAGCTGCGGCACGAGCGTCGTGAACGGGTAGTCCGCGATCTTCGGCGTCGCGGCGCTGACCACCGAGAGCAGCGTGCTCTTGCCCGCGTTGGGCTTGCCCACCAAGCCTACGTCGGCGATCAGCTTCAGCTCCAGCCGCAGCGGCAACTCCGTCGCTTCGCCGCCCGGCTCGGCCTCGCGGGGGGTCTGGTTGGTCGGCGTGGCGAAGCGCTCGTTGCCCCGCCCGCCCTTGCCGCCCTTGGCGATCTCGTGGGTCATGCCCTCGCGGTTGAGGTCGACCAGCAGCTCGCCGGTCTCGGCGTGGTAGACCAGGGTGCCCGGCGGGAGTTTGACAACGAGGTCTTCCCCGGCCTTGCCGTACTGCGATTTCCCCCGGCCCGCCTCGCCGTTTTGGGCCTTCCAGTGGTGTCGGCCCGCGAAGTCCAGCAGCGTCTCGACTTCCGGGTCGGCGGTGAGGATGACCGACCCGCCGTCGCCGCCGTCGCCGCCGTTGGGCCCGCCCTTGGGGATGTATTTCATCCGCAGGAAAGAGACGCACCCGTCGCCGCCTTTGCCGGATTTCACGTAGATGTGGGCGGTGTCGACGATCATGCGGAATACATATCCTAACCCCGGCCGACATCGGCGGCAGCCCTCCCGCGGAAGGCCGTGAAAATACTTAAACTGAACTTGTGTTCTGACTCTGTCTGGATATCTGCATGTCTCGGCCGGTGATGCGTCCGTCGTTCTGGTTGACCCTCGGGCTGGCGCCCGAACGGGCGGTCGAGCGGTTCGAGTCGGGCCTGGCCCGTGGCGATTACCCGGTTGTGGCGCAGCGAGCGGGCCTGCACATGACGGTGACGGTGTCTCCGGCGTTGCGCCACTTCTGGTCGCCCTGGATGAACCTCGAGTTCAGTCATCACGACCCGCAAGCCCCGCCCACGGACACCTCGGACGTTGTCGAAGACGCGGTCGCCGCGGCGTCCGGGGGCGCATCGACCACGGTCCACGCGCGCTTTTCCCCGGCCCCGAGCATCTGGACCGGGTTCATGCTCGCTTACGTGGCGCTGGGAACGCTGACGTTCTTTGCGTTGATGTACGCCGCGGCGCAGTGGATGTTGGAGTCTTCGCCGACGATGCTGTGGGCGGCGCTGGGGTTTGCCGTGGCCTGGGCGGGGCTGTGGTGGGTGTCGTGGGTCGGGCAGCGGTTGGCGTATGATCAGATGATGTTGCTGCGTGAAGTGCTCGAGAAGGAATTCGGGAGATAAACTGAGGACGCGGATTTGGCTACGCCGTGTGTGCTTGGCCCGGTGATGAGCGGGCGTGAGGAGTAGATGTCGATGGGATTCATGCGTGCGGTTTGGCGTCGAAGATTGGAGGCGGTCATGGTGGTTGGGCTGGCCACGGTCGGGGCGTCGGGTCAGGCGGTGGAGTTTGTGGTGAACCCAGCGGAGGATACCGGGGCGTTGCCGCATTTTTGGACGGCGACGGGTTTCACGCCGCCGGGGCTCATGGAAGACGAGCGGATGAAGGTACAGTTGGCGCACCTGGGTGGGGTGCCGCTGGCAGGGGTGGAGTGGGCGCGGGTGCACGACCTGTTAACCTTGGTGAGCGTGGAGGGGGCGGATACCGACCGGCCGGCGTACGACTGGTCTCGGCTGGACCGGGCGTTGGATCTGATGCTTGACGCGGGGATGCGGCCGTTCTTCGAGGTGATGGGGCGGCCCAAGGGGTTCGCATTCACCGACGCCCGCGACCCGGAACAGCTCGCGGCTTGGCGGCGGCTGGTACGGGATCTGGCGCGGCACTTGATCGATCGGTACGGGCGGGAAGAGGTGCGGTCGTGGGTGTTTGAGGTGTGGAACGAGCCGGATGTTCATCCGTGGTTTAATCACCCGTGGGCCGAGGACGACCCGGTGGGCCTGATCCGATACTACGACGCGACGTCGGCGGGCTTGATGGACGCCGACCCGGCGTTGCGCTTCGGCGGGCCGGGCACCGCCGAGCAGTTGTCGGTGATGTTTACCGAGTTGATGAAGCACCTCGACACGGGCACGAACCATTTGACCGGGCAGTCGCCGCCGCGGTGCGATTTTATCTCCGTGCACGTCAAGGGCGGTCCGGCCTCGCCCTTGCCGGCCGACCCGTCGATGGACGTGATCCTCGACGGGCAGAACGAGTTGTTCGAGTATCTGGTCGAGCACCACCCGAGGCTGGCCGAGCTGCCGCTGATCAACAACGAGTGCGACCCGTTGGTGGGCTGGTCACACGATCACCACTGGCGTGGCACGTCGTATTACCCCACCTTCGTGGCGCGGCTGGTGCACCGACAACTCGACGAGATGGTGCGCGGCGATTCTGACTTCGTGCTAATGAGCAACGACCACGGGTTCCTTGGCGGGTGGGGGCTGCGGTCGGTGATGGTGCCGTTCGGGGGCGGCGAAGACGCGCCGCACCCCGGGGTGTCGATGGTGAAGAAGCCGGTGCTGGAGGGGATGACGTTGATGTCGCTGCTGGGCGACCGCACGGTGGCGGTCGCGGGGCCGGGGCCGGGCTCGCCGGTGCGTTGCTTGGCGTCGCGGACCGCGGCGGGCGACCTGGCGCTGATGATCACCCACCACGACGATGATTCGTCGGCGACGGGCAACGCGAGTGTCTCGCTGAACATCGCGGGCGGCACCGAGGTGTGGCCGCGGATGTCGGTGCTGCGGATCGACGCGGGCCACACGCACCCCCAAGCGGTGTGGGAGCAAGCGGGCCGGCCCGACGCGCCGACGCCCGAACAATTGCACGCGATGCGGGAGGCGGCGGAACTCGACGTGGCGGTATCGGACACGTCGAATGCTCCGATCACATTCGAAGTGCCGATGCATGGCGTAGTGCTGGTCGTGTTGACATCCGAGACACCGCAAGCCCCCGCAGCGCCGAGCCACGTCCAGGCCCGGGTCTCACCCGGACTGCACGGCGACGAGGTGCTCGTCCAATGGGATAACACCGCCGACCCGCGGCGTTTGCGGGGCGAACTTGTGGAGGCGGTGATGCCCGACGGCACGCGCCGTGCGCTAAACACAGCACCTGTCATCTCCGCCACACTTATCCGGCCGCTACCCCCTGGGGCAACGGCGGTGCGAGTCCGCTCGGTCGACGTGTGGGACCGGGTCGGCGAGAGTGCATACGCCCCGATCTCGTCTTCGCCTCGTTGATCGATCCCCGCAGCTTCATAGCCGCCGCCTTGATCATCCCGAAGTCCGTGGCGGCTTTTTCATCGGCGTGCTTAGACACAGTTACTGCTTGTCATGTGATCAGATGACCGTCACGGAGTGGCCGCAAGGCTGCGGAGTAGGACGCGAAAAAGCCGTCGATGTTTCCGATTGACTCAGAAGACGTTGGGCGGGCTATCGCCGCCACGCCACCGGTTTGCGCTCGGTTCGGCGTGCGGTGCCGGTATACTCGGGACAGACACAAGATTTTCATGGCCCGGGAAGGAAGCGGATTCGATGTGTACGTTTGGTGTTTCTGGGCGTATCCGAGTGGCGGTTGGATTTATTGTGTTGGGGTCGAGTGGCCTTGCCCCGCCGCTTGGGGCCGCGGAAGCAGTCGTGGTCCGTGAATTCGCCAACCAGTTGGGCGTCAGTGTGGCCGGTGGTACCGGCCCGATATTCGCACCGGTTGGATTGGGGCCGGTCACGGAGGACCTGGCGCAACGAACCGTTTCGGTGGCTCTGAACGGCTCAGATGTCTGGGTGGTTACTTACGATGCAAGCGAGCTCCCGTTTTCTGAAGGGCCGGCGCAGCTGTGGAAGGGCAACTTGGGGTCTCCGACATTCACGCCCTATGCCGATTTGGTGGCCCAGGGAGAAGTGGTTTATGTCAACGACGCGCCCCATGTAGCGTACATAGACGAGGAGGCCGACCAGATCGTCGTCGAGTCGATTGCCCCCGACGGCGTGCCGACGCCGGTTTTTTCGATGCCGACGCCGGCACCATCCACGCGATCGTTAGCGGTTGGACACGACCCGGTTGCCGGGGAGTTACTCATCGCGACATCTTCGTTCTCTTCGTTCGGTTCCCAAAACCTCTCCGCCGTTTCCACCGGGACGTGGGAAGTGGCTCGTTCCGTGGAGGTCCCCGGCTCGGGTGGCTTTGGCGTGGGGTTCAGCGAGGTGGTGGTGTCCGCGGCCGATCGCCGCGTCAATCTGCTTCAGGATGGATTTTCATTTATTCAGCCCGCTGCCGACGTGCTCTCACTGCCCGATCTCGAAGTGCTGGAGGAGTCGCCCGCCGGATATCTGCCCGTCGTTTTCCTTTCGGCACCGGCGACTTCCGATGCCTTCGACTACGACTACGATTCGGCGTTGCCCGCGGTCGTGGAACTCGAAGTCCGTACGGACGAGCCGGTGCCGGAGCTGTTGCGTGCCACGCCGGTGACGCGATCGGCCGAGGTCTTGTTGGATAACTGGGCCACGCCCGACGATACGCCCGTGAGCGGTTTGGCCGCCGATACCTTTTTCTCTGATCTGCCGGTTGGGGTCACCGTACAAGATTCTGCGGCTTCCCCCGGAGAACTGTCTCAACGGTCGCTCGGCACATTCGAGATCACGGTCGATCCCCGCGAGATGCCCAAGGGCACCTACCGGCTGACCCTCACGCCGGCCCTCCGCGCCGATTACGACGTCTCGGGCCTGGAGACGCGTCGAAATGTGGAAGTTTCTAGCCAATTTACGCGGGGGCCGGATTTGTATAACTTCACCGTAGCCGTCGATCCGTTCGAGGGTAACTACATCGGCAACGGCACGTTTGACTTGGGTAGTGCCGGTTGGGACCTGCGAGGAAGCAACGGTGCAAGGCAAAATGTTGTCGCGTCCGGTGATCGAGAAGATGTACTACGGGTGACACAATCGTCGGGTGCCGTGAGTCTCTTCATTGAGCAAATCCTCGACCCCGGCCTTCCCGAAGGGCCGGCAAGGTTTTCGTTCGATTACTTGCTTGAGCTTGCCGAGGGCCGGGAACTTCAGTGGCTCGATGTCTCGGTAAGTGGCGAACTCGATGGGCGGTCCGTTTCTCAAAGCTTGGTGCACATCGAGGACGCCGCCACCACCGACGGTTGGCTCACCGTGGACGCGTTGTTGGAAGAAGGTCTTCCTCGGGGCTGGTCAGACGTCAGGCTGCTTATCTCGTTGCAGAGTGCGATCTCATCGGGCGAACCGACTCCTCTGATCGCCGAGTTCGACAACTTGGTTCTCGAAGCTCTGGTAAGCCCGCTGGCCGGTGACTACAACGCGGATGGCTTCGTCTCGCAGGCCGACCTGAGTCTGGTGCTGCTGAACTGGGGCGACACGGTGCTGCCGCCAGGCTTTGAGTCGGGAGCACTCGAAGGGGGCGGCCCGTTCGACGGCCAGGTGTCGCAGAACGAACTGAGCGGGGTTCTGCTGAACTGGGGCAACGGTTCGCCGTCACCGGTAGCGACGGTTCCCGAACCGGCGTTGGTATGGATGCTGGGGTTTGGCGCGTTGACGGTGTTTCCACGGTGGCGTTGAGGGGTAGGTGGCGACGCAAAAAAGCCCGCGGCTGGCATGCCGCGGGCTTTCGTATTCTGGAGTTGTTTAAGAAGGACGCGTTTAAGCGGATTCGCGGACGTGGATCTTACGGCCCTGGAATTCGACGGTGCCGGGGATGAGGGCGAAGAGGGTGTCGTCCTTGCCTTGACCGACGTTGAAGCCGGGTTTGAACTTGGTGCCGCACTGGCGGACGATGATCGAGCCGGCCTTAGCGGTTTGGCCGCCGTACAGCTTGATGCCGCGGAACTGCGGGTTCGAGTCGCGGCCGTTTTTGGTAGAGCCTTGTCCTTTTTTGTGGGCCATGATGGGTCTCTTTTCGGGGGCGTAGGTTCTTGCGGGTCGGCGGGATGCGTTGCCCACGCCGTCCGATGGTGGGATCGAGTCCGGCCACGGTCTGTGGCGAGCCAACTATTTTAATCCAAAGCGCCCCCGCTTGGCAAGCGGCGGGGTCGAAGCGAGTTACCGGGCTGTGTGGATATCGGCGGTTCCGGGAAGAGCGGGCGGGCCAGGTCAGCCGGCCGGAAAGGCGGCTCTTCTCGGACCCACATTTGAGGGATTGGAAAGCACTTGCGGTTCGCGTGGCGTGGATTTAGACTGATTAACCGCGACGCGTTGATCTGCATTCATTCATCCGCGCCTCGCAAGCCAACTTGAACCCCGCAAGCAGGGTCCCACCGGCCGGTGTCTCGACCCGCTCCCGGAAATTAAACCCCCCCGGAATCCTACCCGCGGATTAACACCCCGGAATATAAACCGGCAACACTCCCGGAACCCCCTTAAATTGCCCGGAATCACCACGGAATCTTTCCCCGGCCGCTTCGCCGGACTGACCCGCATCGGAGGCCTCGCTTTGTTCAACCGCCATCACGCTGCCGCTGTTCTCGTGACGTGTGTCGCCTTGCTCATCGGGGCTAGCCCGAACGCAAAGGCCCAGGCCTCGGCTGACGAGCTCCTGCAACAGGGCCTGGCCCAATTCGAAGCGGGCGAACTCGAAGCCGCCAAGGAAACGTTGACCCAGATCGACGCGATTACGTTGTCTAAAGAAGACCGGCAGAAGCTTTATTCCACGCTGACCGACCTCGAGCAAAAGATCGCCGAAGCGCCTCAGCCGGAGGAAGTCCCCGCCGAGCCGGCTCCCGTCGCGGAGGAACCCGCCGAGACTTCCGTCGATGTCGCGGCCATGCTCGCCGAGGCCGACGCGGTCGCCGAGGAAGATCCGGGCACCGCCATCGCCCTCTACAACGCGGTCATGGACGAAGGCGGCCCCGAGTCCGACACCGCCCGGGCCCGCATGGCCGACCTTCTGAGAAACCTCAACGCCGACCTGACCACCGCCCGCCGCCTTTTGGATGAGGCTGAGGCCGACTTGGCCGCGGGTCGTCTGGATAACGCCGAGTCGAAGTACGAGGCCGTGGGCCAATCCGGCGTGGAATTGGGTTGGTTCGATCAACAACGCATCGCTCGCGGCAACGACCGCATCGCCGAGGCTCGTCTCGCCGCGGGCGAAGTAGAGCCGGCGCCTGCCCCCGTCGCCGAAACACCGGAGCCGCAACCGGCACCGACTGCTGTCCTGACGCCTGTCGTTCCGCGGGGCAACGACCTGTTTGCGCAGGCCCGCAAGGCCGCGGCCCAGGATTACCTCAACGACGCGAAGCAAGCGATGGGCCAGGGCTACGACCAGTTGGCGGTGAGCTTGCTGGCCAAGGCCGAAGAGCTCGATCCGACGAATCCGGCGATCCGCGACGCGCTCGAGGACGCCGCGGGCGGCGTGCAGGGCGCGGCCCCGCAGCTTGTGACGGAGGTGGACCGTTTCGAGATCACCCGCGCGGCGACCAAGGCCGCCTACGACGAAGCGATCAACTCGGCCGAGGCCAAGCTCGCGGCCGGCGACTTCGGCGGGGCCACGACCGATGCCGCCCGGGCCAAAGCCGTGATCGAGAGCAAGCAGGAATTCTTCAGCATCAGCGAGTACGAAGCCATGCGTCAGCGGGCGACGGACTTGTCGGTCCAGATCAACCGGGCTCAGCTAGCCGCTCAGGCCGAGCAGGACAGGAAGACGCGTGAAGAACAGGAAAAAGACCAACGCGAAGCCCTCAAACAAGCCGAGAAAGAAAACCGCGAAGAAGTACGCAGCCTGATCCTACAGGCCCGCGAGTTGCAGAAGGAGATGCGTTACGAGGAAGCGATCCAGCTCTTGGACCGCGCCCTGTTCCTCGATCAGACCAACTTCACCGCCGAAGTGCTTAAGCAGGTCATTGAAGACTCGAAGCTCGCGGTGGACTACAAGAAGCTGCGTCGCGAGCAAGACCTGGTGGAGGCCCGCGACCGCCTGCTCAACCTCGAAGCTACGATCCCCTACACCGAGATCATCCGCTACCCCGAGGACTGGCCCGAGCTGTCCGAGCGTCGGATCAACGGCCTCGACGATTCGGGCAAAGACTCGGCGGCCAACCGCGAGACCGCGCTCAAGCTTAAGAAGACCGTGCCGATCAGTTTCGACGCCAACCCGCTCGAGTCGGTCATCGACTACATCCGTGAGACCACCGGCGCGAACATCTTCGTGAACTGGCCGGCGCTGACCGAAGCGGGCATCGAGCAAGACACGCCCATCAGCCTGACGCTGAGCAATGTCCCGGCCGAAAAGGCTCTCGAGCTCGTCCTCCAGGCGGTGTCTTCGCAGGGTTTCGATGAGATCGGCTACTCGATTATCGAAGGCGTCGTCACCGTTTCGACCGCCGAGCAACTCAAGCGATCCACCGACCTGCGCGTCTACGACATCCGTGACCTTCTCGTGGAAGTCCCTGACTTTAACGACGCCCCCGAGTTCGACCTCACTGAAGGCGGCGGTGGCGGCGGCGGTGGCGGCGGCGGCGGCGGTAGCATCTTCGGCGACGAGGAAGACGATTCGGACGAAGAACAGCCTACCCGCCAGGAACGGATCGACGACATCATCGCCCTGATCGAAGAGACCGTGGGCAACTTCGACGATTGGGAGATCAACGGCGGCGACTCCAGTGTCCGTGAGCTCAACAGCAACCTCATCATCAAGACCACCTCGGACAACCACCGGCGAGTCTTGGGACTGCTCAGTCAGTTGCGGGAGACCCGGGCGATCCAGATCTCCGTCGAAGCCCGTTTCCTGCTGGTCGAGCGCAACTTCCTCGACGAACTGACCGTCGACTTCGACGTGGCATGGCAGGGCGATTCGGGTCCCCTGCGTGATAACCCGCTCTCGGGGATCGTGCCGCTCCTCAACCCAGACGACGGTTCAGCCATTCTCGACCCCGATGGCAACCCGGTCTTCTTCGTGCCCCAGGACAGCCAAGGCTTCTCGACCACGACCGCGTCGCAAGGAAACAACGTGCTCGCCACGGCAGTGGAAGACTCGCTTAGCTTCGCGCCGTTCTTCACCGGCCCGCCCGGCCTGAGCCTGGGCGCCAGCTTTGTCGACGACCTCTCGGTCAACTTCTTGGTTTCGGCAACCTTGGCCAACCGCAACTCGGTCTCGCTGACCGCTCCGCGGGTGACCTTCTTCAACGGTCAGCGGGCCTACGTCACCGTGGCCCAGCAGACCGCGTACATCTCCGACCTCGAGCCTATCCCCGACACCATCGGCTTCGAGATCACTCCCGACATCGTGCAGTCCGGCGTCGTGCTCGACGTTCAGGGCACCGTGTCGGCCGACCGTCGGTACGTGACCTTGACGCTTCGGCCCAGTCTCGCGGACCTGATCGACCTGGTTGAGTTTGACGTTGACGGATCGGGCGCGATTCCCGACGGCGACGGTGGTTTCGTGGCTAACACCTTTGACCTCGCGGTGCAGCTCCCCATCCTCGACATCACCGAGGTCCGCGCCACGGTCAGCGTCCCCGATCGCGGCACGCTGCTGGTCGGCGGTCAGCGCCTTGTCGGTGAGACCGAGATCGAGACCGGCGTTCCCGTGCTCTCCAAAGTCCCGCTCCTCAACCGTTTGTTCACCAGCAACTCCAAGGTCGAGGACGAGCGGACCCTGCTGATCCTGATCAAGCCCACGATCATCATCCAAAACGAGCGGGAAGAAGACCTGTTCCCCGGCATCACCGACCGCCTCCTGGAAAACACCAACTCCGGCGGTTTCTAAGCCTTTCGCCGCCCCACAACCCGGTTTCTCTCAAACGCCCGCCGTCACGGTGGGCGTTTTTTTGCGGAGCCGGCTCGCGGTTTAGCCGCTAAGGTCCCCCCGGCTTAACTACGCGGCACGGCCTCCCTCGCGGGCCGATGAGAACGCTGAATAACGGTCTTTTCCGTTGGCCCCGTAGCGAGACCGGGATATGGTTAGATCGGACCGAGGTGCGTGACCACCGGCCCCGTTCGGGTCGGGACGTGCCGCGGCGGATTTGGGAGATACATCATGCAGGGCGATCCCTCTGCCCGTGCCGGGCGCAACGCCGGCTTTACCCTTATCGAGTTGTTGGTGGTGATCTCGATCATCGCGCTGTTGTTGGGCGTGCTCTTGCCCGCTCTCGGCAGCGCCCGCACCAGCGCGAAGCTGATCAAGTGCGCCAGTGGCCAGCGGCAAGTCGGGCTCGCGTTGCAGGCCTACGCCGTGGATCACCGCGGTGTGCTGCCGCCGTCGGTCGGGACGACTCAGTTTGTGCCGACAATCTTCCGGAGCAGCGCGTTGGGCTACGACCTGCGGGCGCACGTCGCGGATTACGTGACCGATTTTGAGGTCTGGGTGTGCCCGTCGGTATCGGGGGTCACGCCGCCGGACGACGCGGGCAACACCAACGCGTTGAGCTACGGCACCTACAACTACTACCCGGGCCGAACGACACCCGATTTTGGCTTGGCCCAAGGCGTGCCGACCAATGTCGACGACCGCAACGCGACCTCGAGCATGTCGATGTTTCAGGATCAATTCCTGGAGCACGCCCCGGGAGGCGACCTGCGCTACAATCACGGCGACGGGGAGTTCATCGGCAATACCAACAACCCGTCCTACGGCGCGTACATCGGCCGCGACGGAGACGGTGCGAACATCCTGTTCTTCGACGGCCACGCTTCTTGGCACGCCGCCGGCAGCCTCGAGGACGTAGGCACCGCGCAGTCTCCCAACCCGCTGCGGGCGTTTGGGGTGTTGCCGGAGTAAGTGGCGTCTCTCAGTGGGTGGCGTGTCAACGCCGCAAGAGATCTGCCGCTCGGCTTTGGTCTGCACGCCTCAGCAAGTTCACGCGGACTGTTTGGCGTACTCGTCCACTTCTTCGCGGGTGATCTGCAACCACTCGAGCATGTGCTGTTCGTAGAGGTCCTGGTGGGCGACGTTGGAGAAGTCGAGGCGCAGCTCGTTGATGACCTTCGTGCCTTGGCCGATCCACTGGTTCCAGGTGATCTGGCCGAAGTGGTCGTAGATGAACTTACCCAGCGGTCCGCGCATCGGCGGATCGGCCAGGCGCGGCTGGGGCTGCCCGGCTCGGCGGTCGAGGACCATGTTCCCCGAAGCTTCGACGTCGGCCTTCTTCGCCGCGGCGTCTTCGACCTCGGGGAGTTCTTCTCCCAGTCGTTTGAGCATCTCACCGATGGAGCGTTGAGGCATGACGTCGCCGCGTTCGGCGGCGGTCTTGTAGCCCTTGGTGAGCATGGGCTTGGCGTCGGCCTCACGGCCGGCCTTGATCAACGACTCGCCGAGGAACTGGTAGGCCCGGCTCATGCCCTGGTTGAGGCCGATCGCTTGGCCGTAGGCCTTCGCGGCGTCGTCCCAGCGTTCGGCCTCTTTGTAGGCGTTACCTAAGCTGAAAAAGGCCATGTCGTCGGGGGCCTGTTCGGCCATCTTCTCCCACTGCTCGATACGCTCTTCGATGGTGCTCATGATTAGTAGGTTAGGGGCGATCGCAGGCCGGGTCTAGCGACGTAGGCGTGATTGGCGGGCAGTGCGTAACGACTCTTTTCGGCGAAGCGAAAACCGTCGCGGAGCCCTTCTGCTTCTGAATATCCGCTCAACACAGGCTGGGGTGGGGACGTTGGTCCGCGCATCACACGCCCACGGCCGCGGATTCGGATACCGCCATGGCCCCGGGCCGGTTGAGGTAGCGGTCGATCGACGTGGCGGCTTTGCGTCCCTCGGCGATGGCCCACACGATGAGCGATTGGCCGCGCCGGCAGTCGCCGGCGACGAAGACTTTGTCGACGTTCGTCGCGTGGTCGGCGAAGGCCGAGGCGTAGTTGCCGCGTCGGTCGCTTGTCACGCCCAGCTGCTTGCCCGGTCCGGCCTCGGGGCCGAGGAAGCCCATCGCCAGCAGCACGAGGTCGGCGTCGAAGTTCTGCTCGCTGCCGGGCACTTCGCTGAACGGGGCTTTGTCGCCGGGCTTGGTCCAGTCGATGCGGACGGTGCGGATGCCGCAGACCCGGCCGCTGCCGTCGTCGAGGAAGGCCTTGGAGAGGATCGCGAACTCGCGCGGGTCGCGGCCGAAGGCGGCGATCGCTTCCTGATGCCCGTAGTCGGTGCGGAGGATCTTGGGCCACTGGGGCCAGGGGTTGTCGGGGGCGCGGTCGGTGGGGGGCTCGCCGAGCAGTTCGAAGTTGACGAGGCTCTTGCAGCCGTGGCGGAGCGAGGTGCCCAGGCAGTCGTTGCCCGTATCGCCGCCGCCGATGACCACGACGTGCTTGTCTTTGGCGTCGATCGGCGGGGTGAAAGCGGGGTGTGCGTCGTTGGCGTGGCCCGAGTCGACGAGTGCTTGGGTGTTGGAGTGGAGGAACTCCATGGCGAAGTGGATGCCGTCGAGCTCGCGACCGGGGATCGGCAGGTCGCGCGGCCGGGTCGAGCCGGTGGCCAGCAGGACCGCGTCGTGATTTTCCAGCAGTTCCCGTGGGTCGATGTATCGGATCGATTCGTCGCCGGACACTGCGCCCAGCGCCTCGCCCGGCGAGCCGCCGACGAACGCGTTCGTGACGAACTCGACGCCCTCGGCGGTCATCTGGTCGACGCGGCGCTGCACGGTGGCTTTATCGAGCTTCATGTTCGGGATGCCGTAGGTCAGCAGCCCGCCGATGCGGTCGTGGCGTTCGTAGACCGTGACGTGGTGCCCGGCGCGGTTGAGCTGCTGGGCCGCGGCGAGGCCGGCTGGGCCCGACCCGACGATCGCGACGCGCTTGCCGCTGCGTGTGGCCGGCGGCCGGGGCGTGACCCAGCCCTCCTGCCACGCACGGTCGATGATCGCGTTCTCGATGTTCTTGATCGCGACGGGCGACTCGTACACGCCGGCGCAGCACGAACCTTCGCACGGCGCGGGGCAGACCCGGCCGGTGAACTCGGGGAAGTTGTTGGTCTCGTCGAGCCGCTCGTACGCCTCGCGCCACTTGTTGTGGTAGATCAGGTCGTTCCACTCGGGGATCTTGTTGTCGATGGGGCAGCCGGTCTCGGACATACAGAACGGCACGCCGCAGTCCATGCACCGGGCGCCCTGCTGGCGGGTGAAGGGGTCGCCGACGGGGGTGGCGAACTCGTTGTAGTGGGTCAGCCGGACCAGCGGCTCGTCCTGAGGGACGGTGGTGCGGGCAAAATCCATGAAACCGGTGTGTGAACCCATAATGTGAGCCTTGACGTGAGAGACCACGGCCACGCCCCGGCACGACCGCGTTCCCTGTTGTAGGGGGCACCAGCCGCGGACGCAAGTTCTTTTTTGCAGTGCCATTCCGATCCGCGTCGGGGGCCCGTCAGAGGGCCTGCTCGGCCCTGGCGGGGGCGGCTTGACCGCGGGGCTCGCACCGCCGACGCTTAGCCTCAGTGACGCCGCACGCACGCCATTTTTTAGGTTGGGACGCCCCGGTTTTGCCGGCCGCCGCCGCGTGGTTATGGGACCAACACGGCCCCGACCTGGGCGGGCTGATCGTGGCCTTGCCCGCGGCCCGGGCGGGGCGGCGGCTGCTGGAACTGCTGGCCGATCGGGCGGCGGCCGAGCGGGCGGTCCTCGTGCCGCCGGCGGTCGAGACGGCGGGGAGTCTGCCCGAACGGCTCTACGCCACGCCACGCGAGCCCGCCGACGCGGTGGTGGACGAGGCCACGGCCCTGCTCGCGCGGGCCGCCGCGCTGCGGGCCGCCGACCGGGACGTCCTGGCGCGCGTCGTGCCGTTCCCACCGGCGGACGACGACTGGCCCGGCTGGTGGCGCCTGGCCGAGTCGTTGGCCGAACTCAGCCGGGAGCTGGCCGCGACGCGGCTGACTTCGACGTGGGTCGTCGGCGAGTCCGAAGCGTCGCGGATCGACCTCGGTTTGGGTGAGCCGCGTTGGCGGGCGCTGGCGCAGCTCGAAGCCGAGTATGAGCGTGCCCTCGGCCGGGACGATCGACAGACCGCCCGGCGGCGGGCGCTTCAAGGCAACGCCGTGCGCTGTGACTACGCCGTCGTCCTCGTCGGCTTGGTCGATCTCTCGGCCCAACTGGCGGGGATGCTGGAACGCGTCGACAACGTGACCGCGCTGGTCCCGGCCCCGGTAGAACACGCCACGGGGTTTGACGCTCTCGGCGGGTTGGCGGTGAGTTACTGGCAGGACCAGACTGTCGAGGTGGCGGACCTGCGGTTCGTGGACCGGCCGAAGGACCAAGCGGTGGAGCTGGTCCGCACGCTCGGCGAGCTGCCCGAAGCCACGCCGGCCGACGGGGTCAGCGTCGGGCTCGGCGACGAGGCGGCGGGCGGGGCGCTGCGGCGGACGATCGAGTTGGCCGGCACGCCGGCGCGGGTCGCGGCGGGCAAGGCGTTGCGCGACTCGTCGCCGGCGCTGCTCCTCGACGCGTTGGGGCGATACGCGGCGCAGCGCCGGTTCGGCGACCTGGCCGAGTTGGTGCGCCACCCCGACACGGCGGGGGTCATCGGGGCCGACGAGCCTTGGGCGCAGCGGCTGGACGCGTACGCTGCGGACTTCCTGCAGGCCGACGTCCGCGGCGACTGGCGCGGCGACGAACAGACGCGGGCGCAGATGGAGACGTTGCGGCAACGGCTCGACGCGGTCTTACCGGACGACGCGGGCCACGGCCGGGCGTTGTCGGCGTGGGCTGGGCTGATCGCCGAGGTGTTGCGTAGGGTGTACGGGGCGCGGCCGTTGCACCGTTTTCGTGACCACGATCTGGTCGAAGCGCTCGGGCAGATCGGTTCGGCGTTGGCCGATATTGGGGCGCTCGCCGGCGACCAAGGAGCGCTGCCGACGGTGGACTTCGCGACCGCGGTGTCGTTCCTGCTTGATCGGTTGGCGGCGGGGTGGGTGCCCGTGCCGGCGGAAGGCCCGGCGGTCGAGCTGCTGGGTTTCCTCGAGATGCCTTGGGACGACACGGACTACGCGGTGCTCACCGATTTCAACGAGGGCCACATCCCCGACTCGCGTCAGGCCGACGCGTGGCTGCCCGACGGGCTGCGCAGCGCGTTGGGCTTGCCGGACAACGCCCGGCGGTATGCCCGGGACGTGCTGCTGCTCAACATTGTCTTGCGGAGCCGCGAACGGGTCACGGTGCTGGCGTGCCGGCGTTCGGCTGAGGGCGACCCGCGGACGCCCAGCCGGCTGCTCCTGGCGTGCGACGACGCGACGCGGATTGCGCGGGTCAAGTCGTTCTACGTCGGAGACGAAGGGCCTCCCGCAGCGGGCCCGCTATTGCAGGCGCCGGGGGGGACGAGCCGTTTCCTCATCCCCCGGCCCGCGCTGGACGAGCCGGCGCTCGCGAAGCTGCGCGTCACGGCGTTCCGCGACTACCTGGCCTGCCGGTACCGGTTCTACCTGAAACACGTCTTGAAGCTGGACGCGGTCGACGACCGGGCGACCGAGCTCGACGCGCTGGCCTACGGCAATCTGGCGCACGGGGTGCTCGAAGACTTCGGCAAGTCCGAGCTCGCCGACGCGACCGACGCCGCCGTGATCGAGGCGTTGCTGGATGCGCGGCTGGACGCGCGGGCGGCGGGGCGGTTTGGGCGTCGGCCGCGTCCCGCGGTGCGCGTTCAGGTCGAGCAGCTCCGGCGTCGGCTGCACCGATTCGCGGACGTGCAGGCCGCCGAGACCCGGGCGGGCTGGCGCATCCGCGGCGATCTCATCGAGACGCTCCGCGAGGGCCAGGTCGTCGTCGACGGCGAGGAGTTCACGGTTACCGGCAAGATCGACCGGATCGACGAACACCCCGAGCGTGGCTTCCGTGTGCTCGACTACAAGACGTCGGACCGCGGGTCGTCGCCCGAGAAGACGCACGTGCAGCGCGGCGCGTGGGTCGATCTTCAGCTGCCGTTGTACCTGGACCTTGTGCAAGGGCTGGGGCTGGGTCAGCCGGCGCTGGGTTATTTCAACCTGCCGCGGAACGAAGACGATACGGGCGTCATCGAGGCGCGGTGGGGCGTGGCGGAGTTGGCGGCGGCGTTCGCGGTGCGGGACGACGTGATCCGCGGGGTGCGTGGCCGGGCGTTTTGGCCCCCGGCCGAGGACCCACCGAAGTTCGAAGACGCCTTCACGCGGCTAGTGGCGGACCGGGCACTCGAACGCCCCACACTGATCGGCGGTGAGCCGTGAGTGACTCGGACTACTTGGCGAACCTGTCGGCCGAGCAGGCCTTGCCGCACCGGCTGATCCGTGCCTCGGCCGGCTCGGGCAAGACGTACCAACTTACGCAGCATTACCTGGACCTGCTGCAACGCGGCGCGGGCGTGGACACGATCCTGGCCACGACATTTACCCGCAAGGCGGCGGGCGAGATCTTGGGGCGGGTGGTCAAGACCCTCGCCGAGCGGGCCGGAGGCGGCGAAAAAGTTTCGTCGTCGGAGCAACGCGCCGCCGGGGCGCTGCTCGAGACCGTGTCCCGGCAGCTGCACCGTGTGGCGATCTCAACGATCGACAGTTTTTTTCAGCGGCTCGGCTCGAGCTTCCGCCTGGAGCTCGACCTGTCGCCGCGGACCCGGCTGATCGAAGAGGGCAGCCCCGAGGCGCAGCGTCTGCGGGCCGAGGCGATCGAGTCGGTGCTCGCCGACGCCGCGGCGACGGACGAATCGTTCGTCGCGTTGCTTGCGCTGCTCCGCCGTCTGCACCACGGCGAGTCGGGACGGTCGGTGTCGGCGGCGATTGACCAGATCGTCGTGAACCACGCGGCGGTCTACCGCGAAGCGCCCGACCGCGACACGTGGAGCCGGCTGCGCCCGCGGGGCCTGATGGACGATGCGGCGCAGCGTGACGCGATCGAGCATTGGCGCGAGATGGGGGCGCAACTGCCGACGACCAAAGCGGGCACGCCGCGTAAGAGTTGGCGTGATTCGTGGGAGAAGATCGGCCGGCAGATGGTGGCCGGGCAGTGGGAGTTCCTGGCCGACACGGGCGTGCTCAAGAAGCTGCTCGAGGGCGACGAATCGTTTGGCGGCGCCGAGATCGATGCCGCGTGGCTCGAGGCCTGCGCCCCGCTGCTCGGCCACGTCAAGGGAACACTCGTCCAGCAGATCGCCCAGCAGACCGAAGCGACCTACGAATTGATGCACCGGTTCGTCGGGAGCTACGAGGCGCTGCGCCGACGGCGCGGAGTGATGCTGTACAGCGACCTGACGCACCGGCTGGCCTCGGGCGGTCTGCCGGCGGGCGACGGGCCGGACGTGCTGCGGGAGGTAAGTTTCCGCATGGACCGCGCGGTGACCCACCTGCTACTCGACGAGTTCCAGGACACGGGGCTCGACCAGTGGGCCGTGCTGAGCCCGTTCGCCGAGGAGGTCAGCGCGACGGGCGACGGCTCGCGGAGCCTGTTCGTAGTCGGCGACACGAAGCAGGCGATCTACGGCTGGCGCGGTGGGTGTGTCGAACTGTTCGACACCGTCGAGCAGATGGTGCCGCCCGAGGGTCGGCAGAGTTTGGCGCGGAGCTGGCGTTCGTCGCCGGTGGTGCTAGACGCGGTCAACACGGTGTTCGGGCAGATCGCGTCGTGCCCGGCCGTGGCGGCGGGCCCGGACGACGCGGCGGCGGCCGAGGCGTGGTCCCGTGGCTACGTCAAGCACGAGGCCGCGCAGCCGGACCTGCCGGGGTACGTGAGTTTCGAGGTGTCTGCGCCCTCGGAGCAGGACACGCCGCGACCGGAACAGCCCTCGGCCACTCTGGAGGAAGACGACGAGAGCCAACTCGCCGCACCCGCGTCGCCACACGAGACTTACGTCGCCCGCCGGGTGAGAGAGCTCTACGCCGCGATACCGGGCCGCAGCCTCGGCGTGCTGGTCAGCACCAACCCCGCGGTGAACCGGCTCCTGTACGAGCTCCGCCGCGCGGGCCTGCCGGCCAGCGGCGAGGGCGGCAACCCGATCTCGGACAGCCCGTCCGTGGCGGCGCTGCTGTCGGGGCTGCAGCTGGCCGACCACCCCGGTGACACGGCGGCGGCGTTCCACGTGCTCAACTCGCCGCTGGGCGCGGCCGTGGGTATGACCACGCTGGGCGACGCGGCCCGCGTGGCCCGGGGCATCCGCGCGGCGCTCGTCACCCACGGCACGGCCGCGACCGTCGCGGGCTGGGTGCGGGCGGTCGCCGACGACTGCGACGCCGCGGGCCTGGACAAGCTCACCCAACTCGTCGAGCTCGCCGAGCGTTACGACGCCGAGCCGGTCGATCGCCTCCGGCCCGGCCGGTTCGTGGACTTCGTCGAGGGCACCCGCGTCGAAGACCCGGCCAACGCCGCGATCCGCGTGATGACGATCCACAAGAGCAAAGGCCTGGAGTTCGACGCCGTGGTGCTGCCGCAGCTCGACCGCCGGCTGCGCAGCGTCTTCGATGTGCTGATTGATCGCCCCGACCCGACGGGCGCGATCGAGGCGGTCTACCGCTACGCGGGCAAGCCGGCCCGCGACGCCGAGCCCGCGCTGGCCGAGGCCTACGCCCAGGCCCGGCAACGCCAGCGCCGAGAAGACCTCAGCGCACTGTATGTCGCGATGACCCGGGCCCGGCAGGCGTTGGTGATGATCGCCGAGCCGGGACAGTCTTCGGGCGGGGCGATTACGTTCGCGAAGATCTTGCGGGACACGCTGGGCGCCCCCGAGGGCGGCGTAGCGTGGGGCGATCCGGGGTGGGCCGGGCCACCGGAAGCGGTCGCCGCTTCGCCCGTCACCGCGGCCGACGCGTCGGCGCTGCGTGTCACGTTGGCCCACGGCCACGCCGCGCGGCGCATGCGCCCGACGGTCGCGCCCTCCTCGCTCCATGACGCTGACGCGGTGGACGCCGCGGGTCTGCTCGACGTCGCGGCGACCGCGGCGCAGCGGCGCGGGCGGGAGCTGCACGAACTACTGGAAGGAGTGGGGTATCTCGAGGACTACGACGAGTCCGCCGCGCCCCCGGGATTGCAAGAGGTGTTGGAACGCCCCGCGGTGCGGGCGGCGTTGACGCGACGGTTCGGGGGCCAGGAAGAGTTATGGCGGGAGCGGCGTTTCGTCGTGCCCGACGGCCCGCGTCTGCTCCACGGCGTGTTCGACCGCGTCGCCATCCAGCGCGACCCCGCGGGCGTCGCCACGGCCGCCCACCTGATCGACTTCAAGACCGACCGCGTCGCGGCGGAGAGCGCGGTGCTGGACATCCGTGTCGCCGCCTACCGCCCGCAACTCCAAGCCTACCGCCGGGCTTTGGCGGGGCTATTGGGGTTGGACGAAGACCGGATCACCGCGGAACTCGTTTTCACGGCGCCGGGGGCTTCGGTGGAGGTTTAGATCGGGACACGTTGACGAAGAACAAGAGGTAACGTGTTGCTGGCCGAACGCCAAGGGCCGGCGGTTTATCGCAGCCGGCATCGGCGAAGCACTGCCGCTCCGGCAAGCAGCGCCCATGCCGCGGTCGAGGGCTCGGGGATCGCGGAAACCGAGCCGTTCGGCAGATCGCCGCCGCCCCAGTTCAAGAGCACCTGGTTGAGGTCGGGCTGGCCGACCGTGCCGTCACCGGTGAGGTCGCCTTCGAGCAGCGACTCCGCCGCGGCGCCCCAGTTGAGCAGCACCGCGTTGAGGTCGGCCTGGCTGACGAAGCCGTCGAGATTAACGTCGCCGTCGAGCGGGTCGACGAAGTCGGCGAAGAACGCGAGGCCGAAGTTTTTTCCGAGGTCGGTGTAGTACTCGACCGGCCGGTCGAAGCCGTGCTGATTCTCGAACGTTACGTCAACTTCGGCGCCGAGCTCGAGCTCGGCGAAGTTCGCGCTCGTGGAGCTGCTCAGCGGCGAGGTGGAGTCGATCTCGGTGACGTTGGGTTGCAGCTCGTCGAGCAGCGTACGCCACCACACGGCCTGGTTGTCGTTCTGCTCGAACTCGATGAAGCCGAAGTCTTCGTCGGGAAACGAGGGCCAGGTCGAGTGGAAGTCGATGAACGCGTCGACGCCGCCGGGCGTGGCCTGGGTGTCGGCGATCATGGCCTCGCCGTTGATCTGGATGTCTTCGTGGCCGATCCATTTGCTCGGAGACCACCGGCTGTTGGGGTCCTGGGTCGGGTTCTCGACGGTGGTGCGGTTCATGCCGGCAAAGACGCCGTCGGGGTTGAGCGTGGGGTAGGCGTAGAACTCGGCCACGTCGCGCAGCGCCGTCGCCCGCGGGTCGTCCGAGACCAGCCAGTCCACCAGGCCCGCGAAGGTGTGCATGCCCAGGTTTTCCGCGGGGTGCTGGCCGGTGGCGATGACGACCTTGCGCTTGGCCTGGGTCGGGCTGTCGGTGGCGGGGTTAGTGATGCGGTAGGCGTAGATGTTGTGCGGGTTGATCGTACGGCCCAGGTCGTCGACGCCGCCCGGCGACTGGCCGATGATGCCCATGGCCCCGGCCCGTTGGCCGCTCACCCGGCTGGACGTCGGCTCGGCCCACGGGCTGGCGATCACCTCCGTGGTGTGATCCACCGCCATGCCGTAGGTGTAGGGGAGGCTGTAGGCGACGTAAACCGAGTCCTGGGTGAAGGGGGTCGAATTGTTGAAGAAGAACTGCCCGCCGTTGTTGACGGTCAGTCCATTGCTATCAAAGAAATGCCAGTTCTCCTGATCGTAGCTGTAGACCATAGAGTGATCGGTCAGCCTCGACGCACCACCGGCAAAGTTGTCGTCGATGCGGAAGAAAGGTTGTTGGCCGTTGACGCCGTCGGCACGGAAGTGAACCCAGCGCCACCGACCGTTTCCGTAAAAATTGTCACGCCCCACCAATTCCACGGTCACCCCTAACCGTGAACTGCCCACGGTGTAATCCAGAAGCGAACCATTATCGAAATCCGCGTCCAGCGTGATCACCGCCGCGGCGTTGTTGCCGACGGCGGCCAAGACCAACGCGATCAGCCACGCCGAAGTGTTGCCCAACTGCTTACGCATGCGAGACTCCCTTGGTGCCAACATTCCCATCCAGCCGCACCCCTGGGACTCGCGGCATCATTACAGAATATCACGCACGGAAAGAAATCCCATCTCGATCTTGGCCCGCAAGCGGGATAGGAGCGTTTTGACGGTCAGCGGATGCCGCCGTCGCCGTAGAGCATGGCCCCGGTGGGGTCTTTCTGCCCGCCGAGCGCCTCGAACAGCACCGGCGTCGCCGCGGGGTTAGCACCGGGCGGCGGTTTTTCGTAGATGAACCCGGGGTGCTCGCCGGTGCGGGGGTTGACCATGAGCTGGTCGAGGTTGGGCAGGTAGGGCCGCAGATCGAGCAACGACTCGGGGAACCGGCCGTTGTGGTCGTTGAGGTAGAACTGCAGGCCGAAGCCGATCTGCCGCATGTTGTTGGCCGAGACGATCCCCTCGGCGCGGCCCTTGGCGTCGCGCAGCACGTCGAAATACGCCAGCGGGGAGTTGGAGTTTTTGGACGTCGGCTGCGGCCCGCCGGGGCGGTTGGACGCGATGGGCGAGGGCGTGGGGGCGCTGGGCTGTTTGGCCCGGGCGAGCCGGACGGTGCCGATGTCGCGGCCCGCGAAGCTGAGCGTGTACTTGCCGCCGTCGACCGGGCGGGGAAACAGCAGCGCAAACTCGTAGCGGTCGAACGGGCTGGCCTTGGTGGACTCGACGATGCGCGACTCGCTCCACTGCCCCTGGGCCCCGCGGTTCCAGTCCACGGTGAGGAACGCGCCCTGGTAGTCCGCGTCGACGCGCAGGCCCGGGGCCTGGGGATGGGTCATGGTGAGCCGGCCTGTCGCGGTCAGGCCCTTGGCCGCGGGCATGCCGTTGAAGCTGCGGCTGGCCGAGAAGTTCACGGTGCCCTTCGTCGGCCCCAGGGCGTACTCGGCTTCGCCCATGATCGACGCCGCCATCTTTTCGACGTCCAGCCGGTCCGGCGGCGTGGTCGTGGCGGGCGGCAGCAGACTCTCGTAGCTCGTGGTCTGCGCCCCCATCAGGTCGATGTCCACGGGCCGATCAAACCGCGAGGTGATGAGGCGTGGGGCCACGCCGGTCCCCGGCGCGTCCGAGGTCTTGCGTAGCTCGAACGCGTCGGCCTTGATCACGCTGTCGTAGCCCGAGGTTTGGCCGAGGTTGTTGAGGATGCCCTGCTTGAGCTTGACGTCGAGGAGCACGAAGTCGCCGTCGCCGTCGGGCTGGGTGACCATCAGCACGTCGCGGCCGCCGCCGGAGTAGACCCGCGCGCGGGTCACGCCGCTGGGCCCGGTGAGGCTGGTCGACGACTGCAGGTTGGCCAGCGAGTTGCCGCCGGCGCGTTTCTGGCGGGGGTCCATGGCCTCGGCCCGGTCGAGGACTTCGACGACGAACACCGGCCGCGGCTTGCCTAGGTGCGCCGCCTTGCCCGGCCCGGTGAAGAACCAGAACAACAGCCCCAGCGCCAGCAGCGGCACCACCAAGAGCGACACCGGCGTGAAATCGACCCCGAAGACAGTGAGGAACGGCCGACGCCACCACGGTCGAGGCGGCGGCTCGCGCTCCATTTCGCGGAGCCGCTGTGCGACCCGCGGATCGATCGCGCCCTCGTTGAACCCTCGGCTTCCCGCGGAGTGTTCCGGGGACGGTGTGCCGGCCGGATCGAGCTGGCGGGGACGGGGCGGGGCGGGTTGCGGCACCGGCTCGATGACGACTTCGTAGGTGCTGCGGTCTTCGGGCAAAAGCTCGAGCGTCGGCACGTCCTCGGGGATGTCCAGCCGTTTGGCGCACGCCGGGCACGTCCCGCGCCGGCCGGCGTACTTGTCGGCGACGCGGAGCGTACGGCCGCAGGATGGACACTCGAAGTCGATCGGCAACTTGAAAAATCCTCGGCCGGAGTCGGCCCGTAGCGTCGGCGGCGGAGGTTGGGGAAAACGAAGAACGTTGCCCACTCAGCCACATTTCATTCTACCCACTCAAACGACGGAGCCGGGCGGCTTTGCGTTGCGGCGAGCCGTGGCCGATCATGGGAGGTCCATGGCCCGCTTCCCTCGTCCCCAGCCCGGCACGCTGATCGATCGGGCGGTGCAGCTGCGCCGCGACGAGGTGTTGCCGACCGACACGCTGCGCCGGCGGGACCGCGCGGTGGGGCAACAGCTGGGCGTGGGTCCCGCCGAGTCGGCGGGGATGAAGGCCCCGACCCGCGCGGGCCTGATCACCGCGTGGCTGAGCGCCGTGCCCGGAGACCGGCCGCGGGGCGGCGATGCGTTGTGGGTCGTGAGCCTGCTGGCGGTCGTGATCGGGGTGCTGCTGGGCTACGCGGCGGCGATGGCGCTGTTTTATTACGACGGCGATGCGCCTGTGAACGTGGTCAATATCCTGGCGGTGTTTGTCGGCCTGCAGGCGGTCACGCTGTTGCTGTTCGGGATCGCGGCGTTGCCCGGGGGGCTAACGCGTACGGCGTCGGCCGGCGGGCCGGGGGCGCTGCCGGGCGGACGCCTGTTGCGCACGCTCAGCCCGGGGCGGGCGGTGGCGTGGCTGGCCAAGAGGTTGCCCGGCGAGACACGCGACGCGGTCACGGAGATGCTCGGCCGCACCGGGGCGCACCAACGGGTCCACGGGCGGGTGCAGAAGTGGCAGGTGCTCGCGTGGTCGCAGATGTTGGCGTTGGGTTTCAACTTTGCGGCGGTCGGTGGGGCGCTGCAGCTGATCGTGTTCAGCGACCTGGCGTTCGGCTGGAGCACGACGCTGCAGGCGGATGCCGAGGACATGCACAAGCTGACCTCGGCGATCAGTTCCCCGTGGACCAGTTACTGGGAGGACGCCACACCCAAGCCCGAACTCGTCGCGGCAACCCAGACCTTCCGCGCGGCCGAGTTCGGCGGCGGCGCCCCGGAGGTCGCGGCCCGCGAGGCGGCGAAGTGGTGGCCGTTCTTGATTGCGGCCATGCTGTTCTACGGCGTGCTGCCGCGGTTGGTGACCGTCGTGGTCACGCAGCGTCGGCTGCGGCGGGCGGTGCTCAAGGCCGTGGCGTTCACGCCCGGCGTGGACCGGGTGTGCGACCGGCTGACCGCGGCGCTGGTGCAGACCCAGGGCGCCGAGCACGAGGCCGCGGGGCCGAACGGCGACGCGGTCGCCGAGGCGGCGCGTCCCGCGGCCGAGGTCGGCACGGTGATCTCATGGGCCGCGGCGTCGGCGGGGCCGGCTCACGACGATGCGCTGCCCGCGGGCGGGGCCAACTCGATCGAAGAGGACCGCGCCGCCATCGACGAGGCAGCCCGCCGCGGCGGGGTGGTGCGGGTGGTGGTCAAGGCGTGGGAGCCACCGATCCTGGAACTGCTGGATTTCCTGCGCGACCTGCGGACGGCCCTGCGTGACGACACGGTGATCGAAGTCATGCCCGTCGGCGACGGCGACCGCGCCGTGTGGCGGAAGAAACTCGCGAGCGTCGGCGACCCGTGGCTGCGCCTGGTCGACGCGTCCGGCGGAGAGGGGCAGCGATGAGCGAGCCACGCTTCGCCGTCGTCGGCCACCCCAACAAAGGCAAGTCCAGCATCGTCGCCACCCTCGCGGCCGATGACCAGGTGCGCGTCGCACCCACGCCCGGCACGACCACGCGGTCGCGCGAGTTCCCGATGAGCGTGGACGGACAGACGCTGTACACCCTGATCGACACGCCTGGGTTCCAGCGGGCCCGGCGGGCGTGGGATTGGATGAAGCAGCGGCAGACCTCGGCCGACCAACACGCCCAGGTCGTCCGCGACTTCATCGCCGAGCAAGAGCGGGCGGACCATTACCCCGACGAGGTCGAGCTCCTGCGGCCGTTGATGGAGCCGGATAAGCCCGCCGGGATTCTGTACGTCGTCGATGGCTCGGTGCCCTACGGCCCGGAGTACGAGGCGGAGATGGAGATCCTGCGGTGGGCCGGCCGGCCGAGCCTGGCACTGATCAACCCGATCGGGCAGGCGGACCACGTCGACGCCTGGCGGGCGGCGTTGGGTCAGTACTTCAAGATCGTGCGCGTGTTCAACGCGGTCACGGCCGAGTTCGACAAACGCCTAGAACTGCTGCGGGCGTTCGGGCAGCTGCAGGACGACTGGCGCGGGCCGTTGGAACAGGCGGTGCGGGCCCTTGATGCCGACCGGACCCGGCGGCGACGCGAGTCCGCGCGGGAGCTGGCGGCGTTGCTGGCCGAGGCGTTAACGCTGACGGCTGAGAAAAAACTCGGGCCGGACGCGGACGCCAAGCCCTACCGGGAAGAGTTGCTGGAGAAGTTCAAGGGCGAGCTGCGCCGGCGCGAGCGGCGCTGCCGCGACGCGGTCGAAGCCATCTACGACCACCACGGCCTCGACCGACAGGAATCCGACGACGAGTACGAATCGTTGAAAGAGGACTTGTTTTCCGAGAAGACGTGGGCGGAGTTCGGGTTGACCCGGCGTAACCTCGCGGCGCTCGGGGCGGTATCGGGCGGCGTGGCGGGGGCGATGGGCACGCACTGGGTGGACGTGGTCACCGGCGGGGCGACGCTGGGGGGCGCGACCGCCGCGGGCGGGGTGTTGGGCGCGGCGACGGGCGGCGTCCTGGGTTGGATGGGCGGCGGGAAGATCGCCGAGTTCAAGGTGATCAACCGGACGCTCGGCGGCAAGCTCTTGCAGTGCGGCCCGGTGCGGAACCCGAACTTCCCTTTTGTGCTGTTCGGCCGGGCGCGGCTGCACCACGCGTTGGTGGCGGGTCGGACCCACGCGCAACGCGGCACGCTGGAGGTCGCCGCCGCGTCGGTGCCCGCGCTCGACGAGACGCAACGCGCGGTGCTCGCCAAGGGGTTTAAGGCCGCGGCGAAAGCCGGCAACGACCGCGAAGCGCTCGGCGAGGCGCAGGTGGGGCTGACGGAGGTGATCGAATCGATCCTGACAGGCGACGAGAAGCGGGGCCAGGCCCAGGACTGAAGACCGGCCGCGCCGCGTCCGCTAAACCGGAGGCGACGACGGGTCGAACTGATCTTTCAACACGGCTTCGATTTCCGGTTGCAGTGTCTTCCACCGGGCGGACGGCTTTTTGTTGACCGTGACAAAATTGCCCACGATCAGCACCGAGACCACGGGCCCCGCGGCGAAGAGCGCGGCGGCGAGCGGGTCGCCCGCCGTGTCGGCGGCGGAGCGGTAGCTGCGCGGGGAGCCCGGGTTAAGCACGCGGTCGGCGGTGAACTTCAGGGCGTGAGGGTTGGGCGTGTCCTCGACAGTGAAGCGTGGGGCGGGCATGGCGGGATCATGGCAGAACCGCGCGGAATTGTCAGGCCCGGTGGTTAACGGACGTCGGAAAGTTTCCGATAGTCCAGAAGACTCAACGCCCCGCCCGGTGAGCAGCGCATGGCCCGATCAACCCACGACATCGCCCGCAGCTCGCTGCAGATGTCCGAATACAAGTGGAACATGCTGATCGCGACCCTGGAAGCGGGCAAGGGTCCCGAGGTGCCCGCGACGCGGGACCGGCGGGACCTCGACACGGTGCGTTACCCGTTCGTGCGGAAGATGGCGTTGCGCGTGCAGCACCCCGGCGGCACGGCGACGTCACACCTGGTACGCAGCCGAAACCTGTCGCGCGGCGGCGTGGGCTTTCTGCACGGCCAGTTCCTGTACCCGAACACGGTGTGCTACGTCGTCATCCCGACCCGCTGGGGCGAGAACGTGATCCTTCCCGGGCGCGTGAGCTGGTGCCGACACGTGTCGGGCCAGACGCACGAGGTGGGCATGCGGTTTGACCAGGTCATCCAGGTCGACGAGTTTCTTGACCCCGCCGCGTCGACCGATGACGCCCCGGGGGCCGCCTGATTTGTCGCGCACGGCATCGATCAGCGTGATGCCGCGAACAGGCCCGCGGGGGCCTCGAGGTCGAGCAGGTGTTTCTTGATTATGAGCCCGCCACCGAAGCCGGTGAGCGCGCCGTCGGAACCGATGACACGGTGGCAGGGCACGACGATCGACAGCGGGTTGTTGCCGTTGGCCAGGCCCACGGCCCGGCTGGCGGTTGGTTGGCCGAGGCGTTGGGCGATCTGGCCGTAGCTGAGCGTGACGCCGAAGGGGATGAGACGCAGCTGCTGCCAGACGCGTTGTTGAAAGTCGGTGCCTTGTGGGGCCAGGGGCAGGTCGAACGTCTGGCGCTCGCCGGCGAAGTACTCAGCGAGCTGCCGGGCCGCGGCGGCGAAGGGCTGGGCGTCGGGCCGCTCGACCGCGTCGGTGGGCAGGGGGGTGATCTTGCGGCCGTGGACGAAGTCGATGCGGGTGAGGCTCGCGCCGTCGCCGCACAAGCGGAGGGGGCCGACGGGGCTGTCGATGGTGGCGTGGTAGGTCGGCATTGGGGCGGCGTGGGTTGGTTAGCCGGGAACGGCGATCCGCGATCGCCACCGGGGCGTGGGGTGATTGATTCAGACGGATTCGTGGACCTGACCTTTAAGCCAGTCTACAAAATCGGTGGCGACGACGTAGAGCCCGTCTTCGATCTGAGCCAGGCCCTGGTCGCGGTCCCAAAGGACCACCGGGTAGTTGTGAGCGGTTTCGGTTTCGGGTGTTGCCTCGCCGTCCGGCCCGTCGAGATCGAATGCCTCGTCGGCGGATCCCTCGGCGTGCTCGGGGCGGGGGCGGGTGTCGAAGCAGTACTGATCGCCGTTGCCGTCGTCGCAGAAGGCGATGAGGAACTCGGGCAGCGGCGACGTCTCGTGTTCGCGTTCGAGTTCGTTGGCGATCACGATATTGCGGAGCTGGGTCATGTGGCAATCGCCGACCCAGTAGAGGTCCCAGTCGGGCATGAGCACGGTGCCGGCCCGTTGCATGAAGTCGACGTAGGCCGGCGGCAGCGGGTGGCCGAGGATCTTCTGGGCCTCGGCGAGTTGGTCGTCCGTAGGCGCGGGCACAGGCTCGCCGGGGCCCTGGGTCTCGGCGACGAAGGTCATGCTTTCGATCGCCACGTCGAGCGGTTTCATCTTGGCCATGGCACAATTCTCGCGGATTTCTCCCGACTCTGCAGCGCGCCGCGGCGTACGTGGGCCGCGGTGCGGGACCGCGGGGGTGTTTCGTAATCCCGCAACGGCCCCTGCGCCGCGGGGACGCCTCAGATGCCACCGCCGCCTTCGCCGTGGTCGGTCCCGGTGGCCTGGGAGGCCTCGCCGCGGGCACGCCGCAGACGGCTGTGGCGGGGGATCTCGCCCTCGGTGATGTAGAGCACGTCCTTGGCGATGTTGCAGGCGTGGTCGGCGATGCGTTCGAGCTGGCGTGAGATGTTGATATAGTGAACGATCTGTTCGGCTTGGTCCGGATGGTCGCGCATCAGCTCGATCGCCCGGCCGTACATCCCCGCGTGCATGATGTCGACGGCGTCGTCGAGTACACGGACCTCGCGGGCCAGCTCAACGTCGATGTTGACCACCGCGTCGAGAGCGTTGTGCAGCATCTTTTCGACTCGCTGGCTCATGGCGTTCAGGTCAAACGGCATCTCGGTTATCTCCCCCTCGCCGGCAAGGTACTGGGCCTGCTGGGCAATACTCTTAGCGTGATCGCCGATGCGTTCGAGGTCGTTGTTCATCTTCAGCACCGCCACGACGTAACGCAGGTCAAACGCCACGGGCTGGTGTAGCGCCAGCGTATGCAGGCACTCTTCCTCGATGTCGATCTCCAGGAGATCGATCTTCTTGTCGCCTTCGATCACGCGCGAGGCCAACTCGACGTCGCGGTCGTTGACCGATTTGATCGACAGGCGGACCTGGTCTTCGCACGCGGCCCCCAGGTTTAGGACCATCTTCTTGAGCGTGTTGATCTGGCGTTGGAGGAATATGGCCATGGTGCAGGGGTCCAAAAATATCAGTAAGAATTCAGTTTAGTGGCGAAAGCCAAGCGTGTTACGCCGGGCGGGTTCAGGACGACTCGGCGGATTCCTGAGCTGGGGTGGGGAGCGACCCGGGCAGGGGGTCCGGCGGGAGCGGGGCGGCCGTGAGGGCGAGGCTGAAGGTGCTGCCCTGGCCGATCCGGCTCTGCACGCTGGCTTTGCCGCCGAGGGTCTCGGTGATGTGTTTGACGATCGATAGCCCCAACCCCGTGCCGCCGAGCTGCCGGCTGCGGGCCCGGTCGGTGCGGTAAAACCGCTCGAAGATCCGCGGCAGGTGCTCGGCTTCGATGCCCCGGCCCTGGTCGGCGACGTCGATCACGACCTGTTCGCCCCGGGCTTTCGTGGTGATGCGGACCGTTGTGGCTTCCGGGCTGTACTTGATCGCGTTGTCGATCAGGTTCACCAGGGCCTGCTCGAGCAACGTCGGCACCACCCGCGCCGCCACCGGCTCGGTTTCGACATCGAATTCGATCGACTTCTCCAACGCTTTGGCGTGGCAGGTCTCGCAGGCGGCGTGGATCACCGGGCGCACGTCGTGGGCCTCCAGGTCATCGGCCACGGCCGATTCGTCCTGCTCCAGCCGGGTCAGGCTCAGCAGGTCTTCGACGATCGCGTCGAGCCGGTCGGCCTGCCGGGCGATGATGCCCGTGAAGTTGGCCCGCGGGCCGGCGGGCATGGACGGATCCTCGGCGAGGGTTTCCACCGCGGCCTTGATCGCGCTGATCGGTGTCTTGATCTCGTGCGAGACGTTGGCGACAAAATCCCGGCGGACCGACTCGAGGCGGCGCAGCCGGGTGATGTCGTGCAGCACGACCACGGCCCCGACCTGCTTGCCGTCGGCGTCGCGGACCGGCGCGGCCTGGGCCGAGAGGTGGCGGTCGTCGGTGGTGGTGTTGGGGTTGAGGCGCAGGGTCAGCTCGCTGGTCGCCGGGGGCTGGCCGGTCGGCGGGTTGAGCGCCTCGGCGACCAACGCCTGCAGCCTGGCGTTGCGGACGACTTCCTGGATCGGTCGGCCGATGACACGCTTGGGATCAAGCGACAGCAGCTGCGCCGCGGCGCGGTTGAGGCTGATCAGCCGCTCTTCGGTGTCGATCGCCGCGACGCCCTCGACCATCGACGACAGCACCGCTTCGAGTTCGCTGCGCCGGCGTTCGACCGCGGCGAGGCGTTCGTGGAGCTGGCGCGATTGCGATCGCCCCGCCCCGAGCAGCTGATCCAGCCGCCGGTTCCGCGCACCCATCGCCACCGCCCAGCCGCACGCTGCGACCAGGCCCACCGACAACAGGATGATGAATAGGTTCTGCATGATTCTTCTGAGGCCACCCCATCTTAAACGCAATAACGCCGCGCCCCGCGTCGCGATCGTGCCCTCGCCGCGGGTTGGTGTGTCTCGGCGACCAGGTCAGTCCTTGAACCGATACCCCACGCCGCGCACCGTTTCGATACGTTTGCCCGCCGGGCCGAGCTTACGACGCAGCGCCACCACCTGCACGTCGACGCTGCGGTCCGTGACCGCGGCGAAACCTTCGTGCAGCGCATCGATGATCTGCTGCCGGGTGAACACGCGGGCCGGTCGGGAGACCAGCAGCGTAAGCAGCTTGAACTCGGTTGCGGTCAGGTCGACGGTTTCGCCCTCGACGAGCACCTCGTGGCGATCCATGTCGATGCGCACTCCGCCGGCCTCGAGCGTCCTGCGTTCCTCGCCGTCGGCCTCGGCGCGGCGGAGTACCGCCTTGATCCGGGCCATCAGGATGCGGGGGCTGAACGGCTTGGTGATGTAGTCGTCGGCCCCGAGCTCCAGGCCCGCGACGATGTCCGACTCCTCGCCCTTGGCGGTGAGCATGATGACCGGGATCGACGCGGTGTCGGGCCGGGCTTTGAGGCTGCGGCAGACCTCCAGCCCGTCCATCGACGGAAGCATGAGGTCCAGCAGGATCAGGTCGGGCGGCTGGGTGCGGACGATCTTCAGACCGTCTTCGCCGGTCTCGGCGGTGCTGACGCTGTAGCCCTCGCGGTCGAGGTTGTATTTGAGCAGTTCGAGCAGGTCGCGCTCGTCTTCGACCAGGAGGATTCGGGTGTCGTCCATGAAAGCGGGCTCTTGCGGGGAGGCGGAGAAGCACTATACCCCGACGGTTTACATCGCCAACAGTGCTTACATAAAACTAAAGATTGACCTGTTACGGGGGTGCCGCTTGTCGAGCGGGCCCAGCAAAAAGGCCCACGGCGGTGAAGCCGTGGGCCTTACGGTAAGGTCGGGGGTGGGTAAGCAGGCCCCGCGATCTTTGGGTTTCCTAGAACAGCAACTGGTACTGAGCGCGGATGGCGAACTGGCCGTCTTCGCCAGGGATGTCGTTGGCGAGGCCGGCCCCGTCGGACACGCCCGAGAGCGAGTCGATGCCGAACTGGAAGTCCAGGGTGAACTTCGAAGCGTGCTTGATCTGGTAGTAGTTCACGCCGAAGGTGATGATGCTGAAGTCTTCCAGAGCGGTGTCGGGGTCGACGTATTCGTAGCGGAAGAACGGCTCCCAGTTGTTCTCGAAGCGGTAGCCGCCCTGGAACTGGAAGCCGAACGGGTCGGCTTCGGTGCCGCCGGCGACGGCCTGCTGGGTCTCGAAGTACACCGCGGCCCCGGCGTTGAGGCCCGCGTCTTTATACACCAGGTCGGCGGTGTAGCGCTGGAACGACTCGAGGCCCGCCCCGGCGCTGATGATGGCCGAACCCAGCACGCCGGTCTTGACTTCTTCGTGGTGGAACGCCCCGCCGAGCACCAGGACGCCGTCGTCCTTGGCGGTCGAGGTGTACTCCTTGATCTTCGAGCCCTTGTCGCCCATCAACACGTGGTCGACGCGGCCGGTGACGGCGAAGTCGGTGTTGTTTTCGTTGAAGTCCGAGCTGTTGAAACCGATCTCGCCGGCGCCTGCGCCGTCGTTGAGGCTGGCGCGGAGCTTAGTGCCCTTGGCCGGCGAGTATTCGACCAGAACGCCCTCGGTATAGCCGATGGTGAAGATGTCGTTCACCGCCGAACGCTCGGCCGCGAGCTGCCGGGTGGAGCTGATCAGTTCGTCGAGCGAGAAGGGAGACTTGAATCGGCCGCCGGAGATCCTCACGCCGTTGTCGAAGGTGTAACCCACCGCCGCGAGCTCAAGGCCGACGTCGGCCGTGTCGCGGTTGGCCGCGAGGGTGACGGCGTAGGTGATCTTCGGGTCGCCGATAAAGCCGCCGAACTTCACCTTGATCCGCCGCAGCTGGAAACCGGCGAGGTCGTTGGCGGTGGTCAGCGACGTGCCGGGCTGGCCGTCGCGGGTGTTGAACACGTAACGACCCTGGATCTGGCCACCGATGTTCAGCAGGAAGTCGTCTTCGGGGCTTTCCAGGAAGAACTTGCCGTTGTGACCCGCCGAGAGCTGGTCCTGGGCGTACTGGATCCGGGTCTCGGCGTCTTTCATCGCCGCATCGACCGCGGCCTTGAGGTCGGCCATCTCCTGCTTAGCGTCCGCCATGGTGCCCGCCGCCTTGATCGCGGCCAGCTCGGCCCGCATCTCGGCGAGCTCGACGCGCAGGGCTTCAACGTCAGCCGCGCCGTCTTGGGCCATCGACACGGCCGGCGTGAGTAGCGCCGCGGCGATAGCCGCGGTGGAAAGGGAACGTCGCATGAGGCAATTCTCCATGTAGAGAGGGATAGATCAGGCCACCCGGGACGTCCGGGTCGCGGGGGCGATGGGCAGGAAAGTTAGGTGTGCCATGTCAGCGCATGGTTACGACAACGTCAAAATAATGTTAACGATGTGAAGATAGTGGTTGTCCCGAGCCCCTGCTAACCGCATAAGGAAGATGTGCGGAATCAAGGACGAACCGCTCGGTCCGGGTCGGCCGGTCGGCCGTCGTCCGAGCCGGGGCGCTCGGGATCGATCTCGCGCAGGTAGGCCCAGGTGAAAAGCCCGGTGCGGTGCCCGTCGGAGAACTCGACGCGCAACGCGTAATTGCCGATCAGTTCCGCCCCCGTGGCGGTGAGCGTCTCGCCGCCACCGGCCGCCGATGCCGGCAGCACCGTGAGCGGGTTCTTAGCCATCTCCTCACGCAGCGCCTTCGCCTCGGCCGAGGGTGACATCTTCCGCAGGTAGTCGATCGGGTACACCGACACCCGCCCGTCGTCCCATTTCACGGTCAGGGCCCGGTCTTTCTTGAGATCGAGGTCCACCGGCACCGCCGACTCGTCCGCCGCCGCCGTAAGATCATCTCGAGACCGCCGCGCCGCCGAAGTGTCGTCGTCCGCGGGCCCAAACTGGATCGGTTGGTGCGCCACGCCTCACCGCCTGTCCGTCTCGAAGCCGCGCGTCTGGTTCCGCAGCTCGCGCGCCCGAGCCCGCAGCGCCTCGGTGTCCACGTCCGCCGCCGGCGTCGCCGCTTCCAGCTCGTAATGCCACGCCACGTTCGACTCGGCCCCCGGGATCAGCTCCGCGAACAGGTCCGGCCCCGGCGCCTCCCACCACGGCATCTCGGCCTCCCCCGTCGTCCACAGCGGCGCAAACCCGTCCTTCTCCAGCCGCACGTCGTACGTGCCGTAGAACGTGAACGGCACCGCCACCGGTGTCCGCCCGACCTCCTCGTCGTTCAGCCACACCAACGCCCCCGCCGGCTCCGACGTCACGTGGATCGTCCGCTGCACACAGCCCCCGCCCCCGCAAGCCAAGGCCATCAGCCCCGTCGCCAGCGCCAATCCTTTCCGCGTCTTCATCGCCTCAGTGTATCGCTGCGGCCCGCGCGACGCGTCGCGGCCTCGCGGCCGATCTCCCGGCCCGCACCGGTCGGTTTGCGGCGGTCGGGTCGGCCGTGGCGCGGCGTCCGAACCCACCACTTCCCGGCCACTTTCCGTCCACTTCCCCGCCACCCGCTCGGCCACGCTCAACCCCTGCCCGCGTCTCCCGGCAACGACCCATCCCGCCGCGGCCAGTTCCCGCATCGCCGCCCGCACCGTGTCCCGCCCCACGCCCAACGCCGCCGCCACCTTCCGCTCCCCCGGCAGCCGCTCGCCGGGCGCGAACTCCCCCCGCTGCACCGCCGCCAAGAACCACCGCAGCACCCGCCCCCGCTTCCCCGGCGGGATCCGCACCGCCGCCCACCGCGGCCGCAGGTGCCCCGGCACCCCGTCCCACCCGTCCCACCCGTCCCCCGCTTCCGCAGAC
>JBCCCG010000026.1:0-58671 GCA_039033595.1 Planctomycetota bacterium
AGCGGCGCGGCGGAAGCGGGGCCCGGCGCGCCGCCCGGGCTCCCGGCGGCGGGCAGGGCGAATCGCTGCAGGCGGCGGGCGAGTTCGGCGCGGCCGGCGGCGGTGCGGAGGCGCGGGGTGACGTGGGCGTGCCAGGCGTCGAGCAGGGCGGCGTCGAGCGGGTTCATGGGTGATCTCCGGAAAAGTTAGGTCATTGTACGGTATTTGGTCGGGGCGGTTCAATCGGTATTTCCAGATCGCCTAACTTGGCCTAAACTCGGGGGATGACGCACGCTCAGGAACGCAAACAACGGCGACAGAAACGCAAGAAGTGGCAGCAGCGCGGCGGGGGCGGGATGGCCCGTGTGGGCGGTTCGGGGGCGAGCGCGGGAAGCGGCCGGGACGCGATGGGCAAGATGTCGCCGTTCTGGCAGACGGTGATCGGGATCGTCACCTTGTGCATCGTGGTGGCGGCGGTGGTGATGATCGTGTGGGGGATCTTCTTCACCTGAGCGTCGCCGCGGAAGACGGTGGCTTGAGGTCGGCGGTCCGGGAGGAGCTGAGGCAGCGATGCGGCAGGACGTGTTTGAATTCGACGTGGCGGTGATCGGCGGCGGGATCGCCGGGTCGGCGACGGCGCTGCAGCTGTTGCGCGGGGCGCGGGGCTGCGCGTGCGGTAAGAGCGGGGCGTGTCGGTGCGGCGACTTGGGCAGGGATCTGCGGGTGGTGGTGATCGAGCGGCAGGAAACGCTCGGCCGAAGGGTCGGCGAGTCGACCGTGGAATTGAGCACGTACTTCCTGACCCGCGTGCTCGGGCTGACTCGGCACCTCAACGAGCAGCACACCGTGAAGCAGGGGTTCCGGTACTGGTTCGCCAACGACGACGCCCAGTGCATGGGCAGTTGCACCGAGATGGGCGGGCGGTACCTGTCGCGGGTCGGCTCGTATCAGGTAGACCGGCAGGTGCTGGACGCCGAGGTGCTGCGGCGGGTCGAGGAACTGGGCGGTGAGGTCTGGCGGCCCGCGAGCGTCCGGCAGCTCGAGCTCGAAGCCGGCGGCACGCAGACGCTGACGGTGAAGCTCAACGGCGAAGAGCGCACCGTGAAGGCGCGGTGGGTCGTCGACGCGTCGGGCAAGCAGGCGGTGGTCGCCCGGCAGCGCGGCGAGGTCACGCCGATCGACGGCCACCCGACCGCGGCGGTGTGGGCGCGGTGGAAGAACACGCTGGACTTTGACGGCCAGGACCTGATCGAGAAGCACCCCGGGCTGGGCGAGAAGTTCTGCGGCACCCGCCACACCGCGACCAACCACATCGTCGGCGACGGCTGGTGGGCGTGGGTCATCCCGCTCAAGGACGGCGACACGTCGGTCGGGGTGACGTGGGACCAGCGGCTGTTCGACTGGCCGCGGGACGCCGGCGGCACGCTGGGCGAGCAGCTGCGCGCGGTGCTGGCGACGCACCCGACGGGGCGGGAGTTGCTGGAGGACGCGGAGTTTGTGGAGGGGGACGTGCACATCCGTCGGAACCTGCCCTACCTGTGCGGGACGCCGATGGGCGATGGCTTCCTGCTGGTCGGCGACGCGGTGGGGTTCATCGACCCGTTCTACAGCATGGGGCTCGACAGCCTGGCGATGACCAGCATCTCGGGCACCGCGGTGATCCTGGACGAGCGCCGCGGGCACTGCGTCGAGCGGGCGATCGCCAGGCACAACGACACGTTCCGCAAGACCTTCCCCCGGTGGTTCGAGGCGATCTTCCGCGACAAGTACGTCTACATGGGCGACTTCGAGTTGATGCGGGTCGCGTTCCTGGTGGACATCGCGTTGTACTATTTCGGGATCGTGATGCAGCCGTACACGCGCGGGAAGCGGACGGTGGCGGACGGCATGTTCGCCGCGGTCCCGGCCGTGCCGTTTTATTGGTTCATGCGCTGGGCCAACCGCCGGCTCGCAGCGATCGCGATGGTGCGTCGGCGGCGCGGCACGTTCGGCAAGCGCAACGCGCACCGCCGCCTGCTCGTGCCGGGCTTCGCGTTCGACACCTCGATCCCCCGGGCGGTCGCCAAGGCGCTGGCGCACTTGTTCAAGCTCGAGCTGACCGACGGCTGGCGGAGTTGGCGGCCGCGCCGCGGGGCGGACGGGTCGGTGGTCGTGTCGTCCGCCGCCGCCGCGCCGAGCCCCGACCCGGATACGCCCACCAACCCCAACCCAGGCCCCGCTCCCGGCGCAAGCCCCGCCACCACCGTCGCTTGAGGCTCCCGCCGCGGAGCCCGCTTCGGTCTCGCCGCCGGCCCGGTTCATCCTCCCGCTCGGCCGCCATTTCGTAAAAACTCGTGAATCCGGATAAACCCCCGCGTGAATCGGCCGGGGATTTGGTAGACTATGTCGTCGGCAACTCCCGTAGTCCCTGAACCGCTTCGCCCTGACCCGCTTTGACCCTCCCCGAGACCCCGCCGTCCCCCGGAACTGCTCCCGCATCTTTCCCGCCTTCGCTTACCCGTTGGCTCGACCGGGCGGCCACCCCTTGATCTCCCATTCAACCGATGTTTGTCCCCGGCCCCACCGCGTGGCCGACCCGAGCGACCCCTTGCCGTGGGCGCTTGTCTACAAACCTTCGACGAAACCTTCCGGACACCCCTAAACCAAGCGATAACCTCTTTACCCTCAACCCGGGACGCGGCCCGCGTCCCCAGGAACCCCGAACTTTTTGACGGCAGGCGACGTGCCCGCCCCCTTACAACCCGTGAGCTACGATCGACCGACCCTGCCTTGATTCGTGCCTCGTCCGAGGCACCCGAAGCAGACCCGACCCGCGAGCCTCACTCTGCTTTTGGAGCCTTGTTATGAAGATTTACGTCGGAAACATGAACTTTAACACCACCGAAGAATCGCTGACCAACCTGTTCAGCAACTACGGTGAAGTCACCGAGGTCGCGATCATCAACGACCGCGAAACCGGCCGCCCCCGCGGCTTCGCCTTCGTCACCATGTCCGACGACGAAGCCGGCAAGAAGGCGATCGAAGACCTCAACGGCAACGATTTCGAAGGCCGCAGCCTCAACGTCAACGAAGCCCGGCCCAAGACCCCGGGCGGCGGTGGCGGCTACGGCGGCGGTGGTGGCAACCGCGGCGGCGGTGGTGGCTACGGCGGTGGCGGCGGCGGCCGTCGCGACAGCTGGTAAGCCCTCCGCTTAACTCGCAAAGTTCAAACCAACCCAAGCCCCGCGCCTCAGCGCGGGGCTTTTTTTTGCGCGCCTCGATCTGTGCGCAGACGATGAAAGAGGGTGCGTCGTTTACGGGGGAAACTTACCCGAAGTCTTCCCGCAGCGACACCGAAATCGTCCGGGCGAGGCTGAGGATCAGCAGGGCGTACGCGATCGTCACGTACAACAACAGGACGACGAACGGGACCAACGCCAGGCACTGGAAGCACGGCAAGAGCAGCGCGAAACCACAGAAGATCAGCCCGATGAACGCGCGGATGAGTTTCTCGGCGTCCTCGATGACTTGGCCGTACTCCAGGTACTCCGCCAGCCGCAGCAGGAACATCAGCAGCAATAGCGTGCCGACGAGGCTGCTGAACAGGCCCGCCAAACCGGCCAGCGGCGGCAGCTCGATGACCGCGCCCGCGAACACCAGGCACACGTTGAAGGTGAAGCAGCCGATCGCCGCCCACAACAGGCCGCGGGCCCCCGAGTCCTTGGGCACCATCAGGCAGAAGAACGGGCTGACCCACAGGCACCCGATAGCCAGGAGCGCGGCGAGCGCGATCGCGACCTGCGCGGCGGCCCCCACCGACGCGCCGCGCTGCGCCAAGACGATCGTGCCGATGACGACCGCGAGGTAGAGCAGCAGCCCGACGAGGTTGCACCACAGCCCGGCCCGGACGAACTTCAGGCCCGCCACCCCCGATTCCCAGTCCGCCTTCTTCCGCTCGTCGGCGCTGAGGGTCTCGACCTCCGCGGCCAGCGCCTCGCCGGTCTGTTGGTTGACCCCGCATTCCAGGCAGATCACGGCGTCGGGTTTCATCGGCCGGCGGCAAGCCCGGCAGAAGGGCTGCCGCGCCGCGGGCACCGGGGCCGTGGGCGACGCGAGGCTGTCGAGGGCCGCGCCCAGCGCCGATGCTCCGCCCCCGGCCGCGTCTTCGCCGGGGTCGGTCTCGGGGATGTGGATCTTTTTCCCGCACTTGCACTTGGCGGCCCGCCCCGCGATCTCCGGTTTCCACCGGAACGACTTGCCGCAGAACGCGCACTGGAAGAATCCCGGGGCCATGCAGCAAAATATAGCGGCTCCCCGCCCACGCACCGGGTTAGGGGGGACGCGCCGCGCGCCGTGAGGCGGGCGCGACGACCTACAATGGCGCCATGCGTAACCTGCTGCTGATCGGCCTGATGTGCGTCGCGACCGCGGCGAACAGCGAAGGCACGCCAAATTCTGCCCAACATCCTTTTTCTGCGACGGGCGCGGCCGAGCCCGCCGCGTCGGCCGACCCGGCGCCGCCGACGTGCTGCGCGGCGCCGGCGAGCCGGGCGGTGGCGGTGTTGGCTCAACTCGCGTCGGCCGAAGAAGCCGCCGCGCAGCCCGCGGCCGACGCGCCTCCCGGCGACGCGCCCGCGGGCATGGTGTGGATCCCGCCCGGCGAGTTCATGATGGGCAGCGACGCGCCCGACACTTGGTCCAACGAACACCCGGCCCACCGCGTGCGCGTCAGCGGCTTCTGGATGGACGAGACCGAGGTGACCAACGCGCAGTACGCCGCGTTCGTCGAGGCCACGGGCTACGTCACGGTGGCCGAGCGGCCGATCGTGTGGGAAGAGTTCAAGAAGCAGCTGCCCCCGGGCACCCCCAAGCCCGCGGACGAAGTCTTGCAGCCCGGGTCGTTGGTCTTCACGCCGCCGGACCGGCCGGTCCGTCTCGACAACGTGGCGGCGTGGTGGTCGTGGACCGTCGGCGCGAATTGGCGTGCGCCGCACGGGCCGGGCAGCACGCTCGAGGGCCGGGACGACCACCCGGTGGTGCACCTGGCGTGGGAAGACGCCAAGGCGTACGCCGACTGGGCGGGCAAGCAGCTGCCGACCGAGGCGCAGTGGGAGTACGCGGCCAAGGGCGGCAACGACGCGGCGCGGTTTGCGTGGGGCGACACGTTCAAGCCCGGGGGCAAGAGCATGGCCAACACGTGGGACGGCGAATTCCCGCACCGCAACACCAAGGAAGACGGCTACGTCCTCACCGCGCCGGTCAAGACGTTTGCCCCCAACGGCTACGGCCTCTACGACACGGCCGGTAACGTGTGGGAGTACACCGCGGACTGGTACCGCGACGACCGGAACGCGGTGCTGGCCAAGCGTGAGCTGGCGATCGATCCCGTCGGGCCGGACGTGCCCTCTGACGTAACGAACCCCAACACGCCGGTGCGGGTGACCAAGGGCGGCTCGTTTCTCTGCCACAAGGTCTACTGCGAGAGCTACCGCCCGTCGGCACGCCGCGGCACCGCGGTCGACACGGGGCTGCAGCACACGGGTTTCCGCTGCGTCCTGGTGCCGGCGGCCGAATAGAAAGACGAACGGCGCGTGGATCCGGTCACGTTGTTGGCGAGATGTGTGGGGCATCTCGGCGCGGAGCGCCTCGGGCTACAATCACGATATGGTCAAGCTGATTCTGTCGTGTCTCTTGTTGGTCGTCAGCTTTGGCTGTGCCACACAACCCGAATCCCCTTCTGCGGCCGAGCCCGCGACGGTGCTCGCCGCGACGGCCGACGCGGGGGCTCGCTCGGCGGTTGTTTATGACATCGCCGACCACGCGTCGCTGCCCGATCGGTTGGACATCCCGCTGATCCGGCGGGGCGGCTACCTGCTCGTGCCCGGAGCGGTCAACGGCGAGCCCGTGGGCACGATGATGATCGACACCGGCGCGTCGCTGAGCGTGATCGCCCAGGGCGTCGCGGGGCGGGTCGGGCTGGAGAAAGACGGCCAGGGGCGGACCGTCGGCGTCGGGGGGATCGAGTCGTTCGATTACTACAAGGTCTCGGACTACACCATCGGGCGTTCGGCGGCGGCGGGGGGCGTCCCGGGCGACGCGCTCAAGCTCGAGTCAGAGAAGATGGCGGGGCTGTCGCTGCTGCGGTTCGGCCGGTCGCTGGGCATCAGCATGGGCGGCATCGTCGGCTTCACGGATCTGGCGGACGTGCCGTTCTCGCTGGACGGGGCGCGCCGCCAGCTGACGATCTATAACCCGACCGCGTTCCGCCCGCCGCGCTCGGCGACGCGGCAACGGCTGCACCGCTACCGGAAGCTACCGATGGTGCGGGCCGAACTGAGCGACGGCCGCCAGCGCGTCGAGGTGTGGCTGATCATCGACTACGGCGCCGACAACGCGCTGACGCTGCCCGACACGCTGCTGCAGAGGCACCCCGGCGTGGTGTCGGTCAACGCGGCAGGCACGGGGCGGACGCGCGGGATCGGCGGGACGGTGCAGAGCACGCAGACGTGGGTGCGCAACTTCCGCGTGTTCGACCTGGACCTGCAGGACGTGCCGGTGAACTTCGAGCCGCCGCCGCCGAGCCTGGAAGGCCCCCGCCTGATCGGGCGCATCGGCAACACGCTGCTGCAACACTTTCGCCTCACGTTCCACGCCAAGCACGGCTGGGTCTACGCCGAGTGGAACCCCACGGCCGAGGAATGAGCGGCCGGGGCCGGACGGCCATGTGATAACCCGCGGACCCGCCGGGGCGCGGCTGGCGGGGCGGTGTCGCTTCCGATAACACGTCGTCCCGGCCGGGGCGGGGTGTTCGGCGTGACGATATTGAGGGTTGATGGCACGTGCCCCCTACGAGTCTTCCCGCGGTTGGCAGCAGGCGATGGCGTTGACGGTGTGGGTGTACCGGCTGACGCGGAAGCTGCCGGATCACGAGAAGTCGGGGCTGTGCGGGGCGATGCGTAAGTCGGCCACGGCCGCGGCCCAGCGGATCGCTGACGCCGACGGCCGGGCCGACGTGAACGACGCGATCAAGCACTACGAGGCGGCGCTGGCGGCGCTGCGCGAACTGGTGACGAGCGGTCTCATCTGCCGTCGGCTGCGGTACCTCAGCGGCTTCGACTTGATGGCCCTGCGTCGCCGGGCGGCGCGGGTCGAGGCATGGGTCGACGCAGACCTGGCCGTGTGTGAGGACGAGCGCGACGCAGAGCCCCAACCTGCACCGCTCCAAAAATCTGATTTGCAGTCACCATCTCAACGAAGAGCCGCGTGAGCCCGGCCGGTAATTCTGTCCGAACTCTACGTTGCTGGTCGATGGAATCAAACGTTATCGGCAGCTCTTTCGGGACGGATGAATGATCTTCAATGTGCTCACGAGGGACAGCGCAGACGCCGAGGCGGCTACTCGCGTAGCGGTGAAGTGGGTGTTGGCTCTGTCGCTTCTCTTCCCGTTCTTTGCGGACGCTGAAGTGCTGGATACCCAGCGTTTCGAAGCCGTCACGATCGACGGCGATCGGGACCTGACCGTTACCGACGGTGGGTTCGTGGAACCCTCCGAGGGCACGGCGGTGATGGTGGCCGACACGGGTACGTTTCGCCTCGAGGGCGGCACGCTGCTGAGCGAACGTGGCCTGGGGTTAGGGGTTGCAGCAACCGCGAACAGCCGTGTGGTGATCGATCGCGGGATGATCACGGCGGCCGGACTTGGGGGGATCGACCTGCATGACAACGCGTCTCTGCGGATCATGGGTGGCCAGATCGACAGCCGAACCCTCGGTGATAGCAACGTCTTCGATTATTTCGGCGGCGTGCGGATCGGCGACACGGCCTCGGCCACGATGACCGGCGGACGGATCGAGACCCTCGGCGGCGCCGGGATACGGGTGCAAGACAATGGCCGATTGAACCTGGAGGGCGGCACGGTCATCAGCCGCCGGTTCTTTAACGGTACGTCGGCCTCCAACCTGCCCGCGGTCGTTGCGGCCGGATCAGCCTACGTGGAGATCCGGGGCGGCACGTTGGAGGGCAACACCGTGGCGGCGGCGGTTGACTCGGGTACGCTGGTTATCAGCGGTGGGATGATTCAACCAAGGAATTCCAGATTGGGTTTGACCGCGATCGAGCAGGCGGTGCTTGAGTTCCGGGTCCTGCCGGGCGTACTGAACATCGGGGACACCTACGAGTCGCTCATGGCGGGCGAGGTGATTCGCTTAGCCGAAGCCTATCCCGCTTTCTATAGCCACCAGCCCGTGAGCTTGGCGGTAACAGGTGTGCTGGCCGACGGGAATCCGCTCGAGGTCGGGCTGGGTAATTCCGCTGAATTCATTCCGCCTGAATTCAACCGCGATTATCCCACCGGGGAAATCCGCTTCGTCGTGGTGCCCGAGCCATCAATGGTCGTGGGATTGGGCATCGTGACCGGGATAGCTGTCACGCGACGTCGGTCGCGATAAATAAATGACTCCGGGGGTTGAGGGCGACAGCTTTTATTGTCCCCGGCTCGATTCTCCGGCGGCTCTCACTATAGTTCGGGCATGAGTATCGTCGACGTGGTGATCGTCGGGGCCGGGCCGATCGGGCTGGAGTTGGCGGTGTGCCTGAAGCACGCCGGGGCGGACTACGTGCATCTCGACGCGGGACAGGTCGGTCAGACCGTGGCGTGGTACCCCAAGCAGACGCGCTATTTCTCCAGCCCCGAACGCATCGCCATCGCCGGCGTCCCGCTGGTCACGCCCGACCAGACCAAGGCGACGCGCGAGCAGTACCTGGCTTACCTCCACGGCATCGTCGAGCAGTTCGACCTGCCGATCCGCACGTTCGAGCCGGTGACCGCCGTCTCCCGCGACGCCGGCACGGGCCGCTTCACGGTCACCAGCGCCAAGAAGACTTACCACGCCCAGCACGTCGTCCTCGCCATCGGCGACATGCACCTGCCGCGGATGCTGGACGTCCCGGGCGAAGACCTGCCGCACGTCTCGCACTACTTCGACGAGCCGCACCAATACTTCCGGCAGAACCTGCTCATCGTGGGCGGGAAGAACTCGGCGGTCGAGGCGGCGCTGCGCTGCCACGCGGCCGGCGCCCGGGTCACGATCAGCTACCGCGGGAACCGATTCGATCAAAAATCGATCAAGTACTGGTTGCTGCCCGAGATCGAAGCCTTGATCGAACACGACCAGATCGGGTTCGTGCCCACCAGCCACGTGACCCGCATCGAGCAGGAGCACGTCACGCTGCGGCAGGGGGGCAAGCCGGTGCGTGTGCCCGCCGACTTCGTGCTGCTGCTCACCGGCTACACGCAGGACAAGACGCTGTTCGAGTCGGCCGGCGTCACGCTCGACGGCGACAACCGCGCCCCGCGCCACGACCCGGCGACGATGATGACCGACGTGCCGAACCTCTACGTGGCCGGCACCGCCGCGGCCGGGACGCAGAACGCCTTCAAGCTCTACATCGAGAACTCCCACCCCCACGTGGTAAAGATCGTCGGGTCCATCACCGGCTCCCCTCCGCCCCCGGAATTGGTCAACACCGCGGCGCAGACGTACGGGTTGGCCGAGAGTTGACGCGGCGCTTCCGGGAAGAGGCTGGCGTTTGCCCTACCCGGCCCGGCTACGCGGAGTGCTTCGGCGTGCGTGAGGCGTGGCCCGCGGCGCGCCTCGGCCGTTGGATGGTCTTGACGTATTACGCCGATCAAAGCATAGTGAGGCCAACTCTCATCCGCACGAAAGGGGTGCCATGTCTGAAAACGAACCGAACGAGACGCCCGAACAAGCCACGCCGCCCGTCGAGGAGACGCCGACCGCCGGCGAGGCCGCGCCCGCGCCGGTCGACCCGGCCAGCATCAGCACGGACGACAAGAACATCGCCATGCTCGCCCACCTGTTGGGCCTGCTGGGTTTCCTGGGTCCGCTGATCGTCTGGCTGATCAAGAAAGACCAGTCGCCGTTCATCGATCAGGAAGGCAAGGAGTCCTTGAACTTCCAGATCACGGTGGTGATCGCGTACGTCGCGCTCATCCCGATCTCGGTCATCACGTGTGGCTTCGGCGGCATCCTCTACCTGCCGATCTTTATCTGCGTGATCATTTTCTGCATCCTGGCGGCGCTCAAAGCCAAGGAAGGCGAGTCGTACCGCTACCCGTTGACGATCCGGCTGGTCAAGTAACCACGCGGCTGCGCCGTGCGGCGGTCAGCGCGTGGCCCCCCCACGCCAGCGCGATCAACCCGCCGGCGAACGCCCAGTAGATCGACTCGACGAACACGCTTAGTCCCAGGCAACCGATCAGCCCCGCCCAGGACAACACGCGGGGGTACAGGCGGTGTTCCGGGGGCAGGCGCAGGGCGGCGGCGTTGGTGATGCCGTAGTAGATCAGCACCGTCACCGCCGAGAGCGACCACGCCGTTTTGATCGAGCCGACGCAGACCAGCCCCGCGACGATCGCCGCGACCAGCAGGACCGCCGGGCCCGGCGTCGTCCCGGTGGCGTCGACCTTCGCAAACCGCTTGGGCAGGTGCCCGCGTCGGCCCATCGCCAACGCCACCCGCGACAGGCCGAGGATCAGGTTAAGGATCACGCCGAGCATGGCGGTGACCGCCGCAATCGTCACGGCCCATGTTGCCCAGCCAGGGAAGCCGACTTGCAGGGCGATCACTTCCAGCGGCGCGCCGCCCTCGCTGGCCCTGGCGAATCTGTGGGCTCCCGCCATGCCGACACCCACCGCGGCCACGGTGGTATACACCAACACGCACGCCAACACCGTCACAACGATCGCGATCGGAATGGTGCGGCGGGGGTGGTGGACTTCTTCGCCCAGCGTCGCGATCCGGCCGTAGCCGGTATAGGCGACGAACATCAACGCGGTGGCAAACAGGAAGTCGGGCCAATGCCAATCGCCGGGCGTCGCCGGCCAGCGTGCTTCAGTTGAATCTCCGGGGGCGGGAATCGGGTGTGGCTTGATCCACTCCGAAAACTTCAGATACTCTGACTGAACATCCCCGAGGCCGACGAACACAAATATCGCCAACCCCGCCAGTGTTGCGGATACCACTGCGGTATTGACCGTGTTCGTCCGCCGAATTCCCTCCAGCACCACGACGGTCAGCATCACGATCACCGCCAGCGCTCCGGGCACGAGCATTCCGGGAGCTTCGAACCGGTACAGCACATACCCCGCCAGCCCCAGCGCCGCGGTCGCCGCCGACGCCGACTTGGCGACCAGGAACATCGCCCCCGCCACCGCGCCCAGCCCCGGCCAACCCACGCGGTGAGCGTACTCGTAGGTCCCGCCCGCCACCGGATACGCCGCGGCGAGCTGGGCCGAGCTCAGCCCGTTGCACATCGCCAGCAAACCGGCCAAAACGATCGCCCCGATCACCATCGGCCCGACCAACCCCGCACCGAGGCCCAGACTCACGAAGACCCCGGCTCCGACCATCGACCCCAGCCCCAGCAGCACCGCGCCACCCAAGCCGACCTGACGCCGCAGAGTCGCTGGCTCAGAAATGTGCGTGTTCATGAGTTGGCCAGCCGAATAAGACTTATAAGAAAAACTTGTTCCAAATCTGGGGAAGGGTCGATATACTACCTAACAGAAGGGCGAACCATTTCATTCAAACACATTTAGGAGTACGAAAACTTGTGTCCGGGCTAGGGTCGTGTGCCGAGCCTCTTGTGCGTGATGGGTTAGCGTAAACGAGATTATTCTCTTTACGTTTTCCCGGCCGACCGTCTAGTTCTCTCCTAATATCGAAATACTGCTGCTTGATACAGATCCGAAACGTTGACGCGTTTCCCCACGGTTTAAAGCAAGTCCCTGGTCGCTATCTAACCGGACCCCCCCGGCGACCGGGGGCTTGCTTTTTTTCAAAACCCGCACGATACAAGGGATAGCTGATTGCTACAGCCTCATCCCGTGCGCGGCATGCGCTACCCGCGGATGAAGTCGCGCGGGCTCCGGGGCCCGAGAGATGTCATTCCCACTCGATCGTGGCCGGCGGCTTGCTGCTGATGTCATAGCAGACGCGGTTGACGCCGCGGACCTCGTTGATGATGCGGTTGCTGATCGTCGCCAGCACGTCGAACGGGATCCGGGCCCAATCGGCGGTCATGAAGTCCTGCGACTCCACCGCGCGGATCGCCACGACCTGCTCGTGCGTCCGGCCGTCGCCCATCACGCCCACCGCCTTGACCGGCAGCAGCACCGCGAAGACCTGCGCGGTCTTGCGATACAACCCGTTGGCGACGATCTCCTCCAGCAATATCTCGTCGGCTTCACGCACCAAGTCGAGCTGTTCTTCCGTGACCTCGCCGAGCACGCGGACCGCGAGGCCCGGGCCCGGGAACGGGTGGCGCCAGACCATGTTCTCGGGCAGGCCTAGCACGGTGCCGAGGGCGCGGACCTCGTCTTTGAACAGGTTTCGGAGCGGCTCGATGAGTTCGAAGCCGAGTTGTTCGGGCAGGCCGCCGACGTTGTGGTGCAGCTTGATGTTGGCGGCGGTGCCGGCGTAGCCGTGCCCGGACTCGATCACGTCGGGGTACAGCGTGCCCTGGGCGAGGTACCTGATCTCGGAATTCTGATTCTTGAACTCGGACTTGATCTGCTCGGCGGTCTGTTTGAAGACCTCGATAAACCGGTGGCCGATGCGGGTGCGCTTCTCCTGCGGGTCGGTCACGCCGGCCAGGTCGCCGAGGAACTCCTTGGACGCGTCGACGACGCGCAGGTCGACGTCGAAGTGGCCGTGGAAGGTCTGTTCGACGAGGTCGCGTTCGCCCTTACGCAAGAGGCCGTTGTCGACGAAGATGCAGGTGACTTGTTTGCCGAGGCATTTGGCGAGCATCGCGGCGACGACGGACGAATCGACGCCGCCCGAGAGCCCGAGGATGACGTGGTCGTCGCCGACCGTGTCTTTCATGCACGCCGACTCGCTCTCCAGGAAGTCGGCCATGGTCCACGCGCCGGAGCAGCCGCAGGCGTTGAACAGGAAGTTGGACAGGATGTCGCCGCCGTGGGGGGTGTGGGTGACTTCGGGGTGGAACTGCACGCCGTAGAAGGGCTTTTCCTTGTGGCGGACCGCGGCGTACGGGCACGTGGGCGTGGTCGCCGTGGCGATGAATTCCGCGGGCAGGGTGTTGACCTGGTCGCCGTGGGACATCCAGACGCTGGTGCGGGCGGGGATGCCCTTGAGCAGGTCCGAGTCTTCCCGGACGTGCAGCTCGGCCCGGCCGTACTCGCGGCTGCTGGCGTTCTTTACCTCGGCGCCCAGGAGCTGGCAGGCGACCTGCATGCCGTAGCAGATGCCCAGCACCGGCACACCCAACTCGAAGAGCCGCGGGTCGGGCTTGGGCGCGTCGGCGTCGTAGACCGACGCCGGCCCCCCGGACAGGATGATCCCCGTGGGGTTGAGTTTTTTCAGTTGCTCCACGGTGACTTCTGGCCCGACGAGCATCGAATACACCCCGGCCTCGCGGACCCGGCGGGCGATGAGCTGGACGTACTGGCTGCCGAAGTCGAGGATCGGCACGACCTGTTTCACGCCGTTGGGCAGGGTGAACACGTCGTCGGAGATCACGTTGCCGGAGGTTTCGGGGGGTGCGTCGGGCATGAGCAAGAGGGTCGCCGTTGGGTTTGGGGAAACCGCACAGGATAGCCGATCGCGGTGGGCCCCGCGGTATGATCGCGGGATGCGGTTGATGTGTTTTGTGTTCGCGGGATTGATGTTTGGCGGCGACGCGGCGGCGGAGCCCGCGGCGCATATCCCGCCGCTGACCGAGGCCCAGCGTGTCCAACTCGAGACGGCCGACGACACCCGGCCGCCCGACGAGCCGGCGTGGTACGGGTTGTTGTCGAACGTCGCGTCGTGGGAAGCTCCGCCCCCGGGAGCCAAGGTCGCCGGCGGCGGGACGCCGCCGGACTACGCCGCGTTGATGCAATCGCCCGGGGCTCTCCGCGGCGACGTCTTCGTGGTGGAAGGGCGGTTCGCCGGTCGGCAGCGGCGGCAGGTCGTGCTGCGCGAGGGGCCGTGGGGCCGGGCGTTGACCGAGTGGGGCGTCGTGGTCGACCCGGCGGCGGGCGGCGGGGAGGAGCGGGTCGTGGTGGTGTACCTGGTCGACCCCGACGGCCGGCAGGCCACGCCGCGCCGCAACCAGCGCGTGCGGGTCGCGGCGCGGTTCTACAAACTCTGGCCCGACGCCGACGGCACCGGGCGGGCGGTGACGTATCCCGTGTTCGTGGGGCGCTCCGCCGCGCTGATCGAGCCCGAGGGGTGGGCGGCGGGGCGCATGTTCCGCGACCTGATCGTGGCGGCGATCATCGTATTGATGGCGGGGTTGTTCGGCATCCGCTGGTGGGCGCGGCGGCAGCGCGTCGCGCGTCGCCGGCCGCGGCTGAGCGATCGCCGACGGCCCGTGGATCGGCCGGGCGACTCCGAGAACGACGACGCGCCGCCGCTGCCCGACGACCCCGCCGAGGCGTTGGCCGAGCTGGATGCTCAGCCCGACGCGGGGCCCGACGCCGGCCCCCGCGACGCCTGATATCCTTGCGTCATGCCCGCCGTCGAACTCACGCTGCCCCACCACCGTTACGAAGTTACCATCGCCCCCGGCAGCCTCTCGCGTCTGGCGGAACTGGTGCTCGAAGCCGTCCCGACCGCCGGCCGCGCGATCCTGGTGACCGACGAAGGCGTCGAGCCGCACTACGCCCGGTCGGTGGCCAAGACGCTGGAAGCGGGGGGGATCGAGACCGTCGTCGCCGTGATCCCCGTCAGCGAGAAGAAGAAGACCCTCGGCACGGTGCGTACGCTCTACGACATCATGCTCGAGAACAAGCTCGAGCGCGGCCACGCGCTGATCACCCTCGGCGGCGGCATCTGCGGCGACGTCGCGGGCTTCGCCGCCGCGACCTACCTCCGCGGCATCCCGTTTGTCCAGTGCCCGACCAGCCTGCTCGCCATGGTCGACGCCTCGGTGGGCGGCAAGACCGGCGTCAACGTGCCGCAGGGCAAAAACCTCATCGGCGCGTTCCACCAGCCGTCCCGGGTGGTCATCGACACCGACGTGCTCGCCACGCTGCCCGAGCGCGAGCTGCGCTGCGGCCTGGCCGAGTGCCTCAAGCACGGGCTGATCCGCGACGCGTCGCTCTTCGACTGGATCATCGAGCACGCCCCGGGCATCCTGTCGCTGCACCCCGGGACGCTGGTGGAGCTCGTGCAGCGCAACGTGCAGATCAAGGCCAACGTCGTGATGGCCGACGAACGCGAGGCCGGCGAACGCGCCCACCTGAACCTGGGCCACACCTTCGCCCACGCCATCGAGGCCACCTCACGCTTCGGCACGGCCTACAAGCACGGCGAGGCTGTGTCGCTGGGCTTGGTGGCCGCGGCGAGTTTTTCGGTCAACCGCGGGCTGTGCGACGCGTCGGTGCTCGAGCGCACGATCTCGGGCTGCGAGGCCGTGGGCCTGCCGACCAAGGCCGAGCACCTCGCCCCCGACGCCATCCTGCTCAAGACGATGGCGATGGACAAGAAGGTCAAGGGCGGGAAGATCCGCCTGGTGCTGCCCACCGCGGTCGGACAGGTCACCATCATCGACGACGCGACGACCGAGGAGGTCGCCGCCGCGTGGGCGGCCGTCCGCGGCTGACCCATCCCGCCCGAATCATCCCGCAAAAAGCCCGCGTTCCCGGGACGTGGGCCGCCGCCCGAACGGTCTACAATGCCTCCATGCTCCGCATCCGCCGCCACGACCACGAGCCCCGGCTCGAGATGATGCCGCTGCTGGACGTCGTGTTCCTGCTGCTGTGTTTCTTTATCTACAGCTTCGTGGTCATGATCCGTGCCGACGCCCTGTCCGTCGGCCTCGCCCCGGTGACCACCGGCACCCAGCCCGGCGCGACGTCGATCGACCTGCTGACCATCGACCAGGACGGCGGCTACGCCTTCGCCGGCGAGCCGCTCGACGACGCGGCGCTCGATTCGCTGCTGCGCGACTTCGCCGCCGACCCCGCGGCGCCGACGCTCTACGTCAGCCTCGCCCAAGACGGCCAGACCGACCGCGGCCCGGTCGTCTGGGACCTCCTGCAACGCGTCGAAGCGCTCGGCCTCGACAACTTCGTGATCGTCGGCCCGCCCGCCCCCGACAACACCCCCGCCCCCGGAAACTGAGCCTCGCCGCGACGCGGTGTTTCTCGTTGATGCCATGCGCACCTTCGCTCCCCTGCTGATCGCCTTCGTCGTCGCCGCGGTGCTGCACGCGACGCTGCTGCCCGTGGGCGCCAGCTACGTCGGGCGCACGCCGGTCGCGCCCGGCCGCGCCGACCTGCGGATCACGCTTGGCGATACGCCCGCCGCGGTCGCGGCGGGGCGGACGCTGACGCTTGAGATCGAGCTGTCGAACGTCGGCAACGCCGACGCTCCCCCGGTCACGTCGACGCTGGCGCTATCCCGTGACCGACGACCCGACGACGGCGACGCGCCCTTGCCCGCGCCGTGGCCCGGGCCCGTGGTCGTGGCGGCCGGGCAGACGCGGCACGCCGCGGTGCCGTGGGCGGTGTCCGAGCCGTTCGACGGCCCGTATTTCCTGGTCGCGCAGGCCGAAGCGGACGCTCTCCCCGGCGCCGAAACCGACGCCGAGCCGATCGCTACTACCCGCTCGATCTGGATCGACGGCGCCGCGTCGCCCGTGATCGCTGTGGACGCGATCGACGCGCCGTCGGTGGCGTTCGCCGGTGGCAGCCTGTCGATCGGCCACACGCTGCACAACGCCGGCGAAGGCTGGGCCCGCGGCGAGTGGACCGATACCGTTTGGTTGTCGATCGACGACACGGTGAGCGACGACGACGTGCTGCTCCGCAGCGTGCCGCGCCGCCGGCCGTTGGCCCCGAGTCAGAGCGACATGGTGCGGCACGGCGAGGTCGCGCTGCCGTTCAACCTCACCCCGGGTCCCTACCGCCTGATCGTCCGGCCCGGCGCCGACGAGCACCAGACGCTCAGCGTGCCGCTCAACCTCCGTGCGCCGACGCACCCCGACCTCGTGGTGCGCAACGTCAAGCTGCCTTCGCAGATCGTCCTGGGCCGCCCCGCGCCGCTGGGCTACGACGTGGTCAACCGCAGCCCCGCCGACGCGCGGGCCCCCGAGCCGTGGATCGACGCGGTCTACCTCTCGCTCGACGACCAACTCTCGCCCGACGACGTGCTGCTCACCGCGTCCCCCGCGGCCGCCGAGCTGCCGGGCAATCACCGGCTGCGGCGCGGCCCGCTCGGCGTGACGGTCTCCGCCGACCAGGCGGTGTCGGCGCAGATGTTCGTGCTGGTCGTGGCCGACGACGAGGGCCGGCTCGACGAAGGGGAATACGAATCCAACAACGCCGCGGCGGTGCCGGTCGAGTTGATCGCGCCGGCCGACCTCGAGCCGCCCGACGTCACCAAGCTCGGCCGCGACGACGAGCCGCCGCGGGTCACCGTCGCGTGGATCCCGCACGACGCGTTCGAAGAGCTGCGGGCCCGGGCGTCGCGGACCGAGCAGCCGATCGTGCAGGACCGGGCCGACCCCGTCCCGAACGCGCCGCTGGAGCGTGAACCCGAAGACGCGGCGCAGGCCGCTTCCCGTCCGCCGTCACCCCCCTCGCCCGTGGTCGGCAGCGGCACCTCCCCGCCAGCGGCCCGCACCGCGGACCGGTCTCGGCAGCCCTTCGACAACGACGCGCCCGGCGAGCTGCCGACCGGCCAAGCCGCGCCCGTCGATCAGCCCGGCAACGCCGCCGCCGACACGCCGGGCCTGCCCATCCCCACGCCGCCCGACGAGCCCCCGCCCCCGGAAACCCCGCCGACCGTCGTCGCCGAGCGCGAGGGCGACAAGCCGACGTCCGCGCCGCGCGACGACCGCGAAGCCGACCCGACCCGGCTCATCGACGCGGGCGCGGTCCGCCCCGGCGGCGTACTGGTGGGGCCGGGACTGGAGATCAAAACGTTCCGCCCCCGTTTCTCCGCGGTGGCGCAGTCCACCGTGCCGCGCAACCCCACGGCCCGGATCACCTTCGATACCGACGGCACCGTGATCGACGCCGAGCTGTCGCCCGGCACGGGTTTCGAGAACGTGGACGCGCCGATCCTCTCGAGCCTTTACCGCTGGAAAGCCCAGGGCGCACGCATCGAGAACGCGACCGCCCCCTTCCGCATCCAGATCGACATCCTGCTTAACGACGCGCCGATCGTGCCGCCCAAGGCCGACCCGTGACGCGGGTAGCGTCGCGCCCAACGCCGAGCGAGACACATCCGTTTTTATTGGATTTACAAAGAAAAACGACGCGCGCTCACGGCACGACAGACCGCCGTCCGAAGAGTCCCCTCCGGCTCTTCAGACGGCGAATCTGCCGTTGTAGGTAAAACCCCAAACGTGTCCGGGTTATTTCGTTGACTTGGTCTACGCCGCGGACTTAGCAAAGTCCCAGTCGATGGCGTCGCCGCCCAGGCGATCGGACATCGCCTGCGCCGCGGCGTACTTCGGGTTGATGCGGAGCGCCGCGTCGAGCCAGCGCCCGGCGTCGGCGGTCTCGCCGCGGGCCGCGTCGCACACCGCGCGGTGGAAGTGCACGTCGGCTCGTTCCGGGAACTTCGCGGCCGTCTGCGCCATCACGTTCGAGGCGTCCAGGAGCATCCGCTGCAGCGGCGACCGTGCCGCGGCTTCGGGCGCAAGTTGCCCGGGCGCGCCCACGGTGTGGGCGTGCACCGCCGCGAGCTGCTGCCGACGCTCCGCCCGCTCGGTGAGCGAACGCAGTCGCGCGTCGGCTTTCCTTGTCAGTCCCTTCCGCCCCGCGTGGTGGGCACACGTCACCAACCCGGCCCACGCTTCCGCGTCGCCGGGGTTTTGCCGGGTGGCGCGGAAATACGCGCGGCCCGCTTCTCCGGTCCGCCCCGTGTTGAGTTGCAGCCGCCCGATGCTCCGCCACGCCGAGGCGCGGGTCGTCGCCAGACTCAGCGGCGAGTGGGCGACGGCGTACAACCGATCGATGGCGAGGTCGTGTTCGCCCAGGAGCTCGGCGACCTCGGCGGCTTCCAACCGGGCCTCGGCGTCGAGTTGGTCTTCGCGGTCGAGCGCGGCCAACAGCTCGTCGTAGTGTTTCTCGGCCTCGGCCAAGCGGTCGGCCCGGAGGCACAGCCGCGCGGCCCGTCGGCGGTTGGTGGCGTCGATCTTGCCCAATGCTTCGAGCGCCGCGTCCGGATCGGACTCGGCCAGCAGGTCGCTGAGCATCCGCCGCGCGCCCGTATCGGTGGGTTCGAGCTCGCACAGCCGGGTGAGCGTGGCGATCGCGTCTTGCGTCCGCCCGTCGTGGACCTGCATGCCCGCCAGCGCCCGGCAGACGCCCGCGTCGTCCGGGAATTCCTCGGCCAGGGCCTGCATCAGGTTCACCGCCATCTCGATACGCCCGGCGGAGGCCAGCGCGGTGGCCCGCAGGAGCGAGAGCTCGGGGCCAGACTTGGCGTCCCCGGTGGCCGCGTCGGGCAGCGGGCCGTTGCGGTCGTGGTCGTCGAGCGCGGTCAGCGCGAGCCGGGGCTCGTGGCGACGCAGGCGGATGCGGGCCTCGAGCAGCCGGGCCTCGGCGGAGTCGGGGTCGAGCCGCAGCGCCGTGCGGACGTGGTCGAGCGCCGCCTCGAGCAGGTTGCCCGCCAGCGCGAGCTTGGCGCGGTCGACGTGATGGGCCAGGGCTTCTTGTTGGTTGGCGTCGTGGTTCACGCGACCCTCTCTTGGCGTTGCCGATCGAGTTCGATGCGCATCTGGTAGGCGCGTTGGACGTCGGGGTAACCCGGGAATTTCATCGCGACGCGTCTGAGCGTCTGCGCCGCGGTCGGGCCGACGGCTTCGTCGTCTTCGAGCTGCCCCAGCAGGAGCGCGAGGACCGCGTTGTACGGCTCGAGTCGCAGGCCCTTGTGGGCCCAGCGGCGGGCGTCGTCGTCGTCGCCGACGAGGTGAGCGAGCTCGGCGAGCGCCTGGGCGAGGCGCGGCATCTCGGGCCGGCCGTCGAACTCGCGGGTCATGCGGGCGATCGCGGCGCGGAGCAGCGAGATCGGCCGGGTGCGCGGGGCGTGCTTCATCGCGTAGACGATCGAGGGCACGGCCTCGACCTGGGCCGAGAGTTCGTCGGCGAGGCGCTCGACGGTCGCGTCCGGCACGGCCGGCAGGGCGGTGAGCCCGGGCACGTCCATGAGCGCGATCCACTGGGCGACGATCGGGTCGTCGCCGTGCAGGTGGTAGAGCCAGGCCGAGAGCCGGCGGGCGTCGTCGTCGAGCCCCGCGTTGATCAGCACGGCCACGGCGAGCTTGGCCTGCTCGGCGTCCATGGCCTGGGGCTGGGTGCGCTGCGGGTCGCCGAGGACCTCCAGGGCCCCGGCGAAGTCTTCGCGGCGGGCCAGCAGGGCGGCGAGCATGACGCGGGCCGCGACGGGTCCGCCGCGTCGACACCAGGCGTGCAGCTCGAGTTCGGCTTCGGCGCGTCGGCCCTCGACGGCCAAGTGCTGGAGGTGTTCGAGCGTGGCGTGTTGTTCGGGAGTGAGTGGTGACACGTTCGTAGTCCTGACCTAAGAGGTTTGCCGTGGCCGCACACGGGCCGCGGCCAAACCTCCCCCGCCACGCTATCGACCTTGCCGGTCGTGCGGTTTAGGCCGACCCGTCACTTTGTGAGTCTTTGGGGTGTTGTGCGGGGTGGGCGGCGCCGACGGCCCGACGCTATCGGACATGCGTCCCTCATCCGGCAGACGGCATGCGGCGTCGGGGTCCGAAAACCCGGCTCGCTCAGGCTTGCAGCACGACCAGGTTGTCGCGGTGGATCACCGACTTGTACGCCGGCCGTCCAAGCGCCGCGGCCAGTTGGTTCGAGCGTTTGCCCTGGATCAGCCGCAATTCGTCGGCGCTGTAGTTGGTCAGGCCGCGGGCGATCTCTCGGCCGTTGGGGTCGCGGACCATCACGACGTCGCCGCGCTCGAACCGCCCGGTCATCTCGCGGACGCCGGTGGCCAGCAGGCTCTTGCCCTTGGCGCGGATCGCCTCGGCCGCGCCGAGATCGATTGTGACCGCGCCCGCGGGCCGGACGGTCAGGCCGATCCAGCGTTGCCGGCTGTCGAGCTTGCGGCCGTTGGGCGCGAACACGCTGCCCAGCCGCTCGCCGTCGAGCACACGGCGGATGACGTCGGGCTCCAGGCCCGAGGCGATCACCGCGACCTCGCCCGCCTCGACCACGACGCGGGCGGCCTCGAGCTTGGTCTGCATCCCGCCGCTGCCGAAACCGGTCTTCTGCTCCTGACGCACCAGCGCAAGCTTGTCGATCACGTTGTCGATGCGGTCGATGACCTTGCCCTTGTCGTCGAGCAAGCCGTCGACCGACGTGAGCAGCAGCAGCGCGTCGGCCCGCAAGGCGTTGCACATCAAGGCCGCGAGCAGGTCGTTGTCGCCGAAGCGGATCTCCTCGACCGCGACGCTATCGTTTTCGTTGAGCACGGCGACACAGCCCATCTCCTGCAGCTTGTTCACGCAGTTGCGGATGTTCAGGAAGCGGAGCCGGTCGTCGAAGTCGCCCCGCGTGAGCAGCACCTGGCCGACGCCGAGGCCGTGCTCGGCGAACGCGTCGTGCCAGTGGGTCATGAGCGTTCGTTGGCCGATGGCGGCGACGGCTTGCTGCTCGGCGACGTCGGTGGGCCGCTTGTCCAGGCCCATCTCGACGCAGCCGGCGCCGATCGCGCCGCTGCTGACCAGCGTGATCTGGTAGCCCCGGGCGGTGAGCTCGGCGACCTGGCGGGCGGCGTCGGCGATGAAGCCGGTGTCGATCGTGGGCAGCGGCTTGTTGCGGCCGGGCTTTCCGGGCGTGCCCGTGATGAGCTGCGTGCCGATCTTCACCACCACCCGGCGGGCGTCGCGGATCACGGTTTGTCGGAGGTCGGTGGCGGGCATCGTTCTCGATTCAGCCCTGGGTCACTGGTTCCGGGGCGCCTTCCATGTCTAGCAGTTCCAGCAACAACGCCGCGTGCCGCCGCGTCGCTCCCTGCCGCGACAGGATAACCGCCCGGCCCGCCGCCGCGAGTTCGCCCGCCACCGCGGGGTTGTTCAGCAACTCCGCCGCCGCGTCCCCGGGCTCCTCGGTCACCACGATCGCCCCGGCGTCCCGCAGCGCCTTCATCGTGTCGGCGAAGTCGGCGTAGTACGGCCCGATGACCGTGGGCTTGCCCAGCGCGATCGGCTCCATCATGTCTGAGCCGTACAGCTCGCCAGTGAAGCTCCGCCCGACGACGCACACGTCCGCGAGGCTGTAGGCCGCGCGCAGCTCGCCGATGGTGTCGAGCAGAAACACCCGCTGCCCATCGGCGGCCGGCCGGCCCACCGTCCGCCGCACGGCGTCCGGCGCAACTTTCATAACCGCGTCGAACCACTCGGGCTTGCGCGGCGCGATCAGGAGCTGCGCATCCCGCGGGCACGTCTCGATCAGCATCTTTTCTTCACCCGGCGCGGTTGACCCCGCCACGATCAGCGGCCGATCGCGGTCGATGCCAAGTTCCATAGCGAGTTGGTCGGCCCCGTCCACGCGGTCTTCGACGATCGCCGTGTCCCACTTCATCGTGTCGAGCACGTGCACCTTGTCCCGCGGCACCCCCATGTCGGCGAAGCGCTCGGCGTAGTCGTCGTTCTGTACCGCGGCGGCGGCGAGTTTCGCGAAACTCGACCCGACCCAGCGTTTGACTTTTCGGTACCGCCGGAAGCTCCGGGCCGACAGCCGGCCGTTGATCACCGCCACCGGCACCCCCCGCGCTGTGCAGGCGTCCATGAAGTTCGGCCACAGCTCCAACTCCACCAGCGCCACCGCGTCGGGTTGCACCGCGTCGAGGAACCGCCGGACCGCGGCGGTGAAGTCCAGCGGGAACCGGACCACGCGGTGGCGGTCGGCGTAGAGCGCCGTGGCGCGGGCGAAGCCGGTGTTGGTGGTGGTGGTGATGACCAGGTCGAGCCCGGGGGCCTGCTCCAACTCGGCCACGAGGTTGCGGATCAGGCCGACCTCGCCGACGGAGACGCCGTGGATCAGCAGTGTCTTCCGCTTTTCGTCGGGGCTCTCCCGTTGCGCGGCCCTCCCGAATCGTCCCGCCCAGTCTGTCCGCCACTTGCCCGTGCGCAGCAGCGACAAGCCCCACACGGGGCTGGTGATCAGTAAGCCGCCCGCGTACAGGATGTCTCGTCCGAGGCCCATGGGCCGCGATTGTAGCCGCGATACCCCCGGGCTCGGCCGGGTCACGGAGACGCGTGTCGGATCAGGGGCTATCGCGGCGACGCTTCACGCGTCATAATGAATCGGATGCGCGCTCTGCCCGAATCACCCGGCCAACGCTTGCGAGACGCGGTGGCCCACGAACAACCGTTGCAAGTCGTCGGCACGATCAACGCCTACGCCGCGCTGTTGGCGCGCGACGCGGGGTTCGGCGCGATCTACCTCTCGGGATCGGGCGTGGCGTCGGCCTCGTTCGGCCTGCCGGACCTGGGCTACACCACGCTCGAACAGGTCGCCGAGGACGCCCGGCGGATCACGGGTGCGGTGGAGCTTCCGCTCCTGGTCGACGCGGACACGGGCTGGGACGACCCGGGCCGGGCGGTGACGACGCTGGCGTCGGCGGGCGCGGCGGGGCTGCACCTTGAGGATCAGGTCGAGGCCAAACGCTGCGGCCACCGCCCGGGCAAACAGTTGGTGGACACCGACGAGATGGTGGGGCGGTTGACCGCGGCGCTGGCCGGCCGCGCCGATCCGGGGTTTGTCGTCATGGCGCGGACCGACGCGTACTCGGTCGAGGGCCTGGACGGGGCGATCCGGCGGGCCCGGGCGTACGAGCGGGCCGGGGCCGACATGATCTTCGCCGAGGCGATGTCGTCGCTCGACGACTACGCCCGGTTCACCACGGCGGTGGGCGTGCCGGTGCTGGCCAACATCACCGAGTTCGGCAAGACGCCGTTGTTCAGCACCGCGGAACTCCACGGCGCCGGGGTGGGCCTGGCGCTGTACCCGCTCTCGGCGTTCCGAGCGATGAGCGCCGCGGCGCTGAATGTCTACCGCACGCTGCGCGAGCACGGCACGCAGGCGTCGGTCCTCGACACCATGCAGACCCGCGACGAGCTGTACCACGTGCTGGACTACCACCGACACGAGCGGGCGGCGGACGAAACCATTTCACCAGGAGACCCATCATGAGCGACGCGAAATCGGCGGGGCTGGCGGGGGTCGTCGCGGGCAAGACCGCGGTCTGCACCGTCGGCAAGACCGGCACCGGGCTGACTTACCGCGGCTACTCGATCGACGACCTGGCCGAGCACGCGACCTTCGAGGAAGTGGCGTATCTGCTCCTGGAGGGCGCGCTGCCCAACGCCGCGGCGCTGGCGACCTACAAGTCGCGCCTGGCGGAGATGCGGAGCCTGCCGGCGGCGCTGTGCACCGTGCTCGAGCAGCTCCCCGCCGACAGCCACCCGATGGACGTGCTGCGCACCGGCTGCTCGACGCTGGGCTGCCTCGAGCCCGAGAGCCCGGGCGGGCAACGCGCCGCGGCCGACCGCCTGATCGCGAGCTTCGGGTCGATGCTGCTGTACTGGCACCACTTCCACCACCACGGCAAGCGCATCGCCACCGCCACCGACGACGAGTCCATCGCCGGCCACTTCCTTCACCTGCTCCACGGCAAACCCGCCGACCCCGTGCACCGACGCGCCCTCGACGCGTCATTGATCCTCTACGCCGAGCACGAGTTCAACGCCTCGACCTTCACCGCCCGCATCTGCACCAGCACGCTGTCGGACTTCTATTCCGCGATCACCGGCGCGATCGGCACGCTGCGCGGCCCGCTGCACGGCGGGGCGAACGAGGCCGCCATGGCGCTCATCGAGCAGTACCCCGACCCCGACGCCGCCGAGGCCGGCGTCCTCGAGGCGCTGGCCAAGAAGACCAAGATCATGGGCTTTGGCCACCGCGTCTACCGCGACAACGACCCGCGCTCCAACGTCATCCAGGTCTGGGCCAAGCGCCTGGGCGAAGCGGTCGGCGACGCCCGGCTGTACCCCGTCTCCGAACGCATCGAAGCGGTCATGCGCCGCGAGAAGGGCTTGTTCCCCAACCTCGATTTCTACTCGGCCAGCGCGTACCACTTCCTGGGCATCCCCACGCCGATGTTCACCCCGATCTTCGTGATCGCGCGCACCGCCGGCTGGGCGGCGCACGTGTTCGAGCAGCGGGCCGACAACCGATTGATCCGTCCCTCGGCCGACTACGTCGGCCCGGAGCCCCGCCCCTATGTCCCACTCGAGCAGCGCTAGCCCCGCCGACGCCGCCCCCGACCCCGTCCTCCGCGACCTCACCGACTACGTCACCGCCGACCTTGCCGGGGGCAGCGGCTTCAGCGACGAGGCGTACGACACCGCGCGGCTGTGCCTGATGGACAGCCTCGGCTGTGCGCTGATGGCGCTGCAATATCCGGCGTGTACCAAGCTGCTGGGCCCGGTCGTGCCCGGCGCCGAGATGCCCGGCGGCGCCCGCGTGATGGGCACCGGCGAGAAACTCGACCCCGTGGCGGCCGCGTTCAACACGGGCGCGATGATCCGCTGGCTGGACTTTAACGACACTTGGCTCGCCGCGGAGTGGGGCCACCCGTCGGACAACTTCGGCGCGATCCTCGCCTGCGCCGACTACCTCGCGCGCAACGGCCGACCGCTGACGATCCGCGACACGCTGACCGCGGCGATCCGGGCCTACGAGATCCAGGGCGTGCTGGCGCTCGACAACGCGTTCAACCGCGTCGGGCTCGACCACGTGCTCTTGGTGCGGATCGCGTCCACGGCCGTCGCCGCCACGATGCTCGGCTGCACCAAAGCGCAGGTCTTCAACGCGATCTCCAACGCCTGGCTCGACGGCGGGGCGCTGCGTACCTACCGCCACTTCCCCAACACCGGCTCACGCAAGAGCTGGGCTGCCGGTGACGCCACCAGCCGAGCGGTCCGCCTCGCGCTGATCGCCCGCACCGGCGAGATGGGCTACCCCACGGCGCTCACCGCCCCGGGCTGGGGTTTTCAGGACAGGCTGTTCGAGAACAAGCCGATCACCCTCGCACGGCCGCTCGGCGGGTACGTCATGGAGAACATCCTGTTCAAGATCTCGTTCCCCGCCGAGTTCCACGCCCAGACCGCCGTCGAGGCCGGCATCACGCTGCATCCGCAGGTGACGGGTCGGCTGGATGAGATCGATCGCGTCGTGATCCGCACGCAGGAATCGGCGGTACGCATCATCGACAAGACCGGCCCGTTGACCAACCCCGCCGACCGCGACCACTGCCTGCAGTACATGACCGCGATCGGGTTGATCTTCGGCCACCTCACGGCCGAGCACTACGAAGACGCCGCCGCGGCCGACCCGCGCATCGATGCGCTGCGGGGCAAGATGCGGGTCGTCGAAGAACCCGCGTACACCCGCGACTACCTCGACCCCGACAAGCGCTCGATCGGCAACGCGGTGCAGGTGTTCTTCACCGACGGGAGCGCGACCGAGGACGTGGCCGTGGAGTACCCCGTCGGCCACCGCCGCCGCCGGGCCGAGGGCGTGCCGCTGCTGCGCGACAAGCTGGCCGGGGCGCTGACGGGCCACCTGCCGCCGGCCCGGGCCGAGGCGTTGCTGGCCCTGTTCGACGACCCGGCCGCGCTCGACGCCACGCCCGTCCCCGACTGGACCGACCTCACCGTGCCCGGCTGAACCGAGCAAAGCCCCAGAAAGTCAATGCTTTCGCGTGGTCTTCGATCGCGCGTGGCCTTTCTCGTACAATCTCCCGCCTTATGAACGCCGACCCGCACAACGCCGCCGAGACCCCCGGGGGGACGTTCTACGTCACCACCCCGATCTACTACGTCAACGACAAGCCCCACCTCGGGCACGTCTACACGACGATGGTCGCCGATGTCGTCGCCCGCTACCACCGCCTGCGCGGCGACGACACGTTCTTCCTCACCGGCGTCGACGAACACGCCGCCAAAGTCAGCGACAAGGCCGCCGAGCACGGTCTGAGCCCCCAGCAGTGGGCCGACCAGAACGCCGAGGCGTTCCGCAGCACGTTCGAGAAACTCGAGATCGGAACGACGACTTCGTCCGCACCTCGTCCGAGCAGCACAAGACCAAGGTCACCGAATACTTCACGGCCCTGCTGGCCTCCGGCGACGTCTACGCCGGCGAGTACGAGGGCTGGTACGACGCGGGCCAGGAAGAGTACGTCCCGGAAAATAAGGCCAAGGAAAGCGATTACAAGTCCCCGGTCAACGGCAAGCCGCTGGTCCGCAAGTCGGAGAAGAACTACTTCTTCAAGCTCTCGGCCTACCGCGAGCAACTGCTCGCCCACTTCGAGGCCCACCCCCACTTCGTCCAACCCGACGCTCGCCGCAACGAGATCATCAACCGCATCAAGGAGGCGCAGGACATCCCCATCAGCCGCACGGGGTCCAACGGCTGGGGCATCCCGATCCCCGGGGACGAGGAGCAGACGATCTACGTCTGGATCGACGCGCTGTTCAACTACCTCACCTACGTGGACACGCCCGCACGCCGGCACTACTGGACCGACAACGGCGGTGCGACGCACTTCATCGCCAAAGACATCCTCTGGTTCCACGCCGCGATCTGGCCGGCGCTGCTGTTCGCGCTTCAGAAGTGTGACGGCTACGACTGGGTCAACCAGCCCAAGCAGATCTACACGCACAGCTACTGGGTGAGCAAGGCTAAGCTCGACACCGGTGAAGAAGCCGTGATCAAGATGGGTAAATCCACCGGTAACTTCCTTGACCCCGAAACGCTCGACGCCCTCGTCGAAACCTTCGGCCTCGACGCCCTGCGCTACTTTCTCAGCACCCAGGGCCCGCTCGGCACGACCGATTCGGAGTTCAGTGAAGCGAAGTATGTCGAGGTGTACAACAGCGATCTCGCGAACACGTTCGGCAACTCCGCTTCGCGGGTGTCGAACATGATCGGGAAGTATTTTGGCCACCGAGAACCGTTGATGACAAGCCTTATCGAATGGGAACCAACGGTAAGCAAGGCAGAACCCGATACGAAATGGGATTTGGTCTGGAAAAACCACACCCAAGGTTTTTTCAACATAAATCTCTACCAAGCAGGTGATGCGGCTTTGGATTTGGTTAGAGCGGTTGATGCGTACATTGAAGTGACCGCACCGTTCAAGATGGCCAAGGATATGACGGAAAATGGGTCAGCGGTCCAAGAGATTCTGTTCAACTGCGCCGAAGCATTGCGGATCGCGTCGGTGCTGTTGTGGCCGTTTATCCCCGATGCGTGCGAGAAGTTCTGGGAGCGGGTCGGCTGCGACTACGCCGCGCAGATGAAGGCCAACGGCGGCAAGGGCAAGCTCGACGAATGGGTGAAGTGGGGCCAACTCCAACCCGGCACGCCCATCGAAAAAGGCGACGCCCTGTTCCCGCGGTACCAGGTCCAGAAAAAATGAAACTCGGATCGACCGGATGCACACGGATAAAAAGGCATTGCCTTGATCCGTGTGAATCCCGCAGCATCCGAGTTCAAATCTTCGGCTACCCAAAAAACGGCCGCAACTATTCCACGGGGATCACGCTCGCGCCGGGCTCGATGGAGGTGAACTCGTTGGTGTCGAGATCCCAGCGGTAGCCCTTGGCGGTGGTGACGGTGCCGTCGAGGTCGAGCTGGGCGCGGCGGCGGGGTTCGGCCCAGAACAAGACGCTGCGCTTGGCCTCCTCGTATTCCATGTGGTCGGCCTCGATGTTGGTGGTGTCTTGCTCGAGCCGGACGCGGCCGGTGGCGGTGACGTTTCGGATCTGGATCTCGGGCGGCTGGCCGTTGACGTAGGCGCCCAGGCCGCCGGTCTCGGTCAGGTCGGCCACGAGGACCTGGGACTGCAGGGTGACCAGCTCGGCGAGGTCGTTGCGCTCGGGGTTGGGGTTGTGCGCCATGTAGACGTCGAGCTCGCCGTCGCCTTCGATGCGCAGGTCGTTGGTGACGAGATCGAGCGTGAGGCTCTTGCCCCAGTCGAACAACGTCTGGCCGCGGCCGGCGAAGACCACGGGGGTTTCTCCGGCTTCGGTCTGGTCCGGCGGGGGGGTGCGGTAGTCTTCGAGCAGCATCCGGCCGCGCCCGGGCATGAGCAGGCGTTCGATCCGGATCTCGTCGTCGATCGGGCTGTCGTTGGCGAGGTTCGGCGGCAGGTTGAGGAAAGCGAGCTCCCGGCTCTCGGTGCGGATCCGCGTGAGCGGGGCCTGCGTCGCGTCGTCGGCCGCGAAGGTCTGGGCGGTGAAGATCACCTGGTCTTCGGGGCGTTCGGGGTCGGCCAGGGCGTGGGCCCGGCGGAGGTCGAGGATGTCTCCGGAAAGGGGCGTCGGGGCTTGGAGGTCATCAGCGGGTTCGGCTGCGGCGGTATCGGCGTCGGCCGTGTCGAAGTCCTGCGGGGCGAATTCGAGGGCGAGGGTGTGGGCCCAGAGCGTCGTGTCGTCGGTGGCCGAGGTCGAGGCGGACTCCACGGCCCCGGCGAAGAACGCGGTGCCCTCGGCGTTGTTGAACGACATGGTGTCGGTCCACTGCACGTTGATCCGGGCGGTCGGGTCGTTCTCGTCGGTGCGCGCGGAGAACCGGCCCGGGCCCAGCGCGTCGGCCGACTGCTGGTCTTCGAGCAGGATGAGGTGGACGCCTTCGAGCGTGTCTTCGCCGCGGGTGAGGGTGGCGTAGGTCTGGTCGTTTTCGCCGAAGAGCGCGAGGCGGTTGATACGCGGGTCGGCGTCGAGGGCGTGGGCGGTGACGGTGAGCTGCTCGTCCGGGCGCTCGACCCGGACGCGGCGGAGGGCGCGGAGGCGGGTGATCTCGAAGTCGCCCCGGCCGTCGGGGACAACGGATTGAGACCCGGAGGCGAGCGTTGCATCTCCGGACGCGGCCTCGCCCTCGCCCTCGGCGAGTATCGGATCCGAGGCCTCGCTCGACGTGGCGTCGGGCTTGGCCAGATCGACGTCGAGCTGCTCGGCCGCGAACGTGGTGTTGTCGCCCTGGACGGCGGTGACCAACTCCCCGGGCGCAGCGGCGGCCTGGAGGTGGGAGGGCTGGGGGTTGCCGTCGGCGTCGCGGGTGAGCGTGAGGGCGAGGGTCTGGCTGTCGAGGTCGAGCCGCTTGTCGGGGTCGTCGGAGTCGGCCTTGGCGTTCACGTCGCCGCGGAAGGTGGCGGATTCGATCATGTCGAGTCGGCCGTCGGCGCCCGGGGCAAAGGCGAGGTCGAGCCGGTCGCGGAACGTGACGTCGAGCTCGGCGTTTTCGGTGAGCAGCCGGCCGGGGCCGGCGAGTTGGCCGACGCCGGTGTCCTGGCTGACGAGCAGGGTCTTGGACGACAGCTCGCCCAGATCGGGGGCCTGGATGGAGAGCTTGTGGTCGGCGGATTCTTCGGCGAAGACCTGTCGGCCGGCGGTGCGGTAGCCGACGACGGCGGCGGTGATGTGTTCGTCGCGGACGGTGTCGATGCGGGCGGGCTGCTCGCCGCCGTGCAGGCGGAACACGGCGTCGTCGGCGGCGAGTAGCTCGGAGCTGGGCTCGGCGAGCGGGCGCATCTCGAGGCGGCCGGACCAGCGGACGACGACGTCGTCGGGCGACGGGGTGAGCAGGCCGCGGGGTTTGGTGGGCGCGGGCACGGTGGGCGCGGGGGCGTTGACGAAGTAGAGCGGGCCGTCGTCGTCGGGCGCGGGAGTCGAGGGATTGCTGGTCTTGGCGGAGGCACCGGCGGGGTTCGGAGCGGCGCCGGGGCTCTGGGGATTGAGGGCAAAGGTGGCCTCGAGGCGATCGCCGGCGAGTTGGGCTTCGTCGGGGCCTACGGTGATGCGGATGTCGTCGAGGAGGGTGGCGTGGTAGTGCTGGAGGGGTTCGGGCGTTGCTGAGCCAGAGCCTGGGTCGAGTCCCGGAGCGGGTTCGGATCCCGTGGCGGACGCCTGCGACGAGGTGTCGGTCGTCGGCGAGAAGCCCGCGTCGGCGGCGATACGCAGCTCGTCGCCGTGCTCGATAATGAGTTCTTCGATGCGTTCGAGCAGGCGGTTGAACGTCAGGTCCAGCCCCCGGCCGGTGAAGTCGAGGTCGGGCGCGACGAGGCGGACCGGGCCCTGCGAACGGATGTGGCCGCGCTGCTGATCGAACGTGGTCAGCTCGTCGAGGTACAAGCGGAACTGCACGTGCTCGTTTGAGTCGAAGTCGATGGGCTCGCCGTCGGGGGCCTGGTACTGGGTGACGACGGTGTTGGTGTTGAACTCGCCGCGCGTCGGCACGTTGCCGGGATGGTGGAACCGGCCGGACGCCGCGGTGATCAGCAGCAGCTTGGCGTCGGAGAAGCGGACCTCGGCGACGGGGCGGGTGACGTCGGCGACAAAGTCAGCCTGGGGGATGAGCTCTTGGCCGGTGAAGCGGGTGATGGTTTCGCCGTCGTCGCTGAAGACCTCGAAGCCGCGGGCGCCGGCGATCGGTTGGACGTTGCCGTCGTTCTCGGCGTCCAGGTCGGCGGAACTCACGCCCAGGCCGCTCACGTTCGGGGGCGCGGGCGCGGGGCCTGTGGATGTTGCGGGGCCCGAGCCGCCAAAGATCGTGGCCAGCGCGAACACCGCTGCCGCGAGCACGGTCGCCCCGGCGACCCATAAAAAACGTGCGTTCATCCCGGTAGTGTCGGCGGGCCGGCGCGGGGATTCAAGTTTTCCCCGATTTCCCGCGTTTGCTGCGCTTCGGATCGTTTGATCGCGGTGGCGGGGCGGTCGCGGCCCCGGGGCCCGGTCGGTATGATCTCGATCTGTTTGGGGCGAGTGATTCCTCGGGATCGGCGGCGAATCGGCCCGGTCTCCAGCCCGCCCACCCGCGATCACGCAAACCCTTGCCGCCGCTGGGCCAACCGCCCGGACCCGCGGAACCCCGGAGAACCCCCGCCCATGATCGGCCCGATCTTTAAAGCCTACGACGTCCGCGCCCTGTACCCCGACCCGCTCGACGAAGACGCCGGCTGGAAGGTCGGCTACGCCGCCGGACAGTTCCTCAAGGAGCAGAACGGGCCGGGCAAGGTTGTGGTTTCCCGCGACCACCGGCCCGCCGCGCCGAGCATGGCCGAGGCCCTGATCAAGGGCATCCGCGCCGCGGGCATGGACGTGGTGGACCTGGGCCGGTGCGACACGTCGATCCAGTACTTCGCCATCCCCCACCTCGGCGGCGTCGGCGGCGTGCAGTGCACCGCGTCGCATAACCCGATCGAGTACATCGGCTTCAAGATTTCGCGCGAGGGCGCCAAGCCCGTCGGGGCCGACACGGGCTTGAAGGAAATCGAAGCGATCGCCCAGAAGCTGGAGGGCGGCTGCCCCGAGCCCGTGGGCGGCTACGAAGAAGCCGACGTCTGGGACGCCTACCGCGCCCACATCCTCGGGTTTATGGGCGAACTCCAACGCCCGCTCAAGCTCTTCGTCGACGCGTCTAACGGCTGCGGCATCGCGCTGCTCGACAAGGTGTTCTCCAACGTCCCAAACCTCGAGATCATCACGGCCAACGACAACTGGACCGACGACTGGGCCCACGAGCCCAACCCGCTGGTCGCCGAGAACATGGTGCCGACGCAGGACGGCGTGCAGAAGCACAGCGCCGACCTGGGCGCGTGCTTCGACGGCGACGCCGACCGGTGCATGCTTGTGGACGACACGAGCGAGCTCTGCGGCTGCGACCACCTCACCGCCTGGCTGGCCGACCACTTCCTCGACCAGCAACCCGGCAGCGCGATCGTCTACGACCTGCGCTCGTCCAAGGTCGTCCCCGAAACCATCGAGGCCCTCGGCGGCTTGCCCGCCATCGCCAAGGTCGGCCATGTCAACATCAAGGCCAAGCTCCGCGAGACCGACGGCGTCTTCGGCGGCGAGCTCTCGGGCCACTTCTACTTCAAGCACAACAGCTTCGCCGACTCGGGCGCGATCACCCTCGCCGCGGCGCTCCACAAGCTCAGCCGGTCCGACGAGAAGCTGTCCGAAGCCATCGCCCCGTTCCGCAAGTACCCGCAGTCCGGCGAGATCAACTTCGAGAACGACGACAAGGACGGGACCCTCGCCGAGCTGAAAGCCACCTACGGCCCCGACGGCAAGGTCACGGAACTCGACGGCGTTTCCATCGACTGCTGGGACGCCAAGGGCTATTGGTTCAACGTCCGGGCCAGCAACACCGAGCCCCTGCTGCGGCTCAACGCCGAAGCCAAGGACGAGAAGACCCTCGCCGCGCTGCTCAAAGACCTCAAGCCTAAGCTGGGCCACGAGTCGGCGGGGCACTGATTCATTTTTGTAGAAGGACACGCTTATGGATCCCGCCGGGGACGAGTTGATCGGATCACTGCGTGAGGCGCTCGAGGTCTCGCCGGACAACGTGCCGCTGCGTCGGCAGCTGGCGGCGATGCTGATGAATAAGGGCCGGCTGGACGAAGCCGAGCAGTTGCTGCGCGACGGGCTGGCCGCCGCGGGGCAGAGCGAGGCGCTCAAGCTCACGCTGGCCGAGTGCTTCTCGCGGCAGGGCAAGGCGTCCGAGGCGTTGGTTCTGCTCGAAGACCTCGCCGCGCGTCCGGGCGTCACCGGGCCGACGCTGCTGCTGCTGGCCAAGCTGCTGCTGCGGGCCGGCGACCTGGCCCGTGCCGCCTCGACCTACCGCCGGGCCGTGGACCTGCAGCCCGACCTGGCCGACGACGACCTCGCCGCGGCGCTGGACGTTGCGCCCACGGCGGAAGACGACGATGACGAGGTCGACGACCAGGGCCGCATCCTGCTGCGGGCCGACTCGGCGTCGGGCGCGGTGCCGGTCGAGATGGAGCGCCCCGACGTGAGCTTCGCCGACGTGGGCGGGATGGACGAGCTCAAGGAAGAGATCCGCCTCAAGATCATCGCGCCACTGGAAAACGCCGAGCTCTACGCGGCCTACGGCAAGGCGATCGGCGGCGGCATCCTGATGTACGGCCCGCCGGGCTGCGGCAAGACCCACCTCGCCCGCGCCACCGCCGGCCAGATCGACGCCGGGTTCATCTCCGTGGGCATCCACGACGTGCTCGACATGTACCTGGGTAACAGCGAGTCCAAGCTGCACGCGCTGTTTCAGTACGCCCGCAACCACACGCCCTGCGTGCTGTTCTTCGACGAGGTCGACGCGCTGGGGGCCAAGCGCAGCGACATGCGCGGCAGCGCCGGCCGGCAGGTCATCAACCAGTTCCTCGCCGAGCTCGACGGCGTGAAAGACTCCAACGACGGGCTGCTCATCCTCGCCGCGACCAACGCGCCGTGGGCGCTCGATTCGGCGTTCCGTCGGCCCGGCCGGTTCGACCGCGTGTTGTTCGTCCCGCCGCCGGACACCCCGAGCGCCGCGAGCATCCTCCGCGTGCTGTTGCAGGGCAAGCCGCAGGACGCGGTCGACATCGACGCGGTGGCGAAGAAGGCCCGCGGGTTCAGCGGCGCCGACCTCAAGGCTCTCGTCGACCTCGCCGTCGAGGCCAAGCTCAAAGACGCGCTCAAGACCGGCGTGCCTTCGCCGCTGACCACCAAGGACTTGGCCCGGGCCGCCAAGCAGGTCAAGCCCTCGACCAAGGAGTGGTTCGCCAGCGCGAAGAATCACGCGCTCTACGCCAACGAGGGCGGGCAGTACGACGACATCCTCGATTACCTGAAGATGCGATGAAGCGGCATACCGCCGCTGACCGCGCCGACGCCGCCCGGACACTGGGCCGCCACCGCGAGGCCGCGCGGCTGGCAACCGAGGCCCTGGCGCAGGACCCCGACGACCTGGAGGCACGCTACACGCTGGGCCGGGCGCTGTGGCAACTCGACGACCTCGACGAAGCGGAAACCGTAGCCCGCGAACTGCTGCGACGCGACCCGGAAGATCCGTGGCACCACAACCTGCTGGGTGATGTGTTGCTTACCCAACCCGGCCGCCAAGCCCCGGAACGCGCGCTGCCGCACTACCGCGAGGCGCATCGTCGGCGGTCGAGCTCGCCGGGGCTGGCGTACGACCTCGCCGACGTGCTATGGCGGTTGGATCGGCATGACGAGGCCGCGCGTGTTCTCGACCGCGTGCTGAACGAAAAGCCCGAGGAAGCCGACCTATTGGCCTTGCGGGCGCGGGTCGCCGAGAAGCTCGGACATCGGCGGGACGCGGCGCGGTTCAGCCGCCGGGCGTTGCGGCTGGACCCGGAGGCCCCCGAAACGCACGACGCCCGCGGCACGGTCGCCTACGCCTTGGGCTGCTACCGCGTGGCCGAGCGGCACTACCGCGAGACCCGGCGGCTGGACCCAGCGACTTTCCCGTGGCTGCAGGCGCAGCTCATCCGCGAGACCCGGTACCTGCAATCGCCGTGGTACGTGGCGACGCTGGTCCCCGCGTGCCTGGTCTTTGCCGCTCCGTGGCCGTGGAAGGCGTTAACGATCGCGGCAGCGGGGCTAGTGGGCTGGTGGGGGTGGCCGGTGACGGGCTACCTGGTACTGATCAACGTTGCGTTGTTCGTATCGGTCCGCGGCTTCTTGCGGTGGAGTGGTGGGGGCGGCCGGCGGGTCCGGACCGAGAGGGCGGTGTCATGACGTGGGACGCGGGCCGGGTGCGACTCCTCCTGCAGCAGGGCCGGATGGACCTGGCCGAGAGCGAGCTGCGCCAGCGCCTGACCCACGCCCCCGACGACGGCTGGGCGTTGGCGCTGCTGGCGTTGTGCGCGCTGCACCGCGAGAAACCGATCGAAGCCCGGCGGACGGCCGAGGCCGCGGTGGCCGCCGACCCCGAGTTGGCTACGGCGCACTACGCGTTGGGGTTGGCCGTGGCTAGCGACGCGTATTGCCCCGAGCTGAACCGCCGGGCGTGGTGGAAGTACGAGCCGAACCCCGACGGCCCGCGGGTGCGTCGGGCGATGGAGCACGTGCGCGAGGCCATCCGCCTGGACCCTTCCAACCCTGGGTCTTACGAGATGTTGGCGCGGCTGGAGATGCAGCTGGGCCGCCTGCCCGATGCGCAGGACACCGTCGAGCGCGGCCTGCGCCTGGACCCGGACGACGCGTCGTGCAACGCGCTGCTCGTCGAGCTGCTGGAGATGCAGGGCAAGTCGGCGCAGGCCGAGCTGGTGTCCCGGCGGGCGCTGGGCAGCAACCCCGACGACGCGGACACGCAGCAGATGCGCGGCTGGGCGCTGCTGCGGCAGGGGCGTCCCGACGAAGCCGCGGAGAGTTTTGCCGAGTCGCTGCGGCTGCACCCGGGCTCGGAGTCGAGTCGGTTCGGGCTGCTCGAGGCGTCGCGGGCGTCCCACGCGTGGCTGCGCTGGATGCCGCGGGCGTCGCGCTGGGCCGAGTCGCTTTGGTACCGCAAGGCGTTGGTGGCCAAGTCGGTGGCTGTGGCCGTGCCGGCGGGGGCGGCGCTGTTCTGGCTGGGCGTCTACGCCGTGGGCTGGCTGCCGGTGCCGCAGGCCGGGCAGGGTTGGGGGGCGGTGGTTTTCGCGGGCGCGGCGTTCGGGTTCGCCTGCGTGATGGGCGCGCCGTTGGCGTTGATCTTCATCGGCAAGCTCCTGAACCTGACGATCTACTTCGATCCGCGGGGGCGGGCGGCGTTGCTCCCGGCCGAGCGGGTGTGGGCGCTGCTCCTGCCGCCGCTGGTGCTGTGGTGGCTCGCGGCGTGGTTCATCGGCCAGACGGCCGGGGGGGCGACCTGGGCCGGGGCGTTGCATACGGGCTCGGCCTTTGCGATCGCCCCCGTGTCGTGCGCGGCCGCCGCGATCCCGGCGCGGCGGCGGGGCGCGTGGGCCATGGCGGCGGCGGGCATCGCCGGGGGCGTGGGGTTGACGCTCGGGCTCACCGCGGGGTGGGTGCCTTTTGGTTACGGCTGGTCTTTTCTGGCGTTGTTCTGGAGCGTCGCGCCGGTCTTGTGGGCCGGGCGGCCCCTGGAGGCGGGCTGGAGCCGTTAAGCTACGTTTTTCCTAGAACACCACTGATGACCACACACCTCGCCCGGGCCCAGTTGTTGCTGCAGCACGACCGCTTCGACGAAGCGGCGGGGGTGTTGCGGCAGGGGTTGGCGCAGAACCCGGACGACGCGTTGACCCACGCGATGCTGGGCTACGCGTTGACCGAGCGGGCCGAGGCGGAGGAGCTTGGCGAAGCGGAGGGCCACTTGGGCCGGGCGATCATGCTGTCGCCGGACCTGCCGTTTGCGTACTACGCGATGGGCACGCTGCGCCTGAAGCAGCGCGACGCGACCCGGGCGCGGCAGGATGTGGACGCCGCGCTGCGGCTCGATCCGTACGACGCGGACCACTACGCGTTGCGGGCGCAGATCGAGATCGCGGCGCGGCGGTGGGCCGACGCGGCGGAGTGGGCCGAGAAAGGCTTGGCGGTGGACGCCGAGCACATGGCCTGCACGAACATCCGGGCGCTGGCGTTGTCGAATCTCGGCCGACGCGACGAGGCGAACCGGGCCATCGATGCGGCCTTGAAGACGGCGCCCGAAGACAGCTACGCCCACGCCAACCGCGGCTGGAGCGAGTTGCACGCGGGGCGGCCCCGGCCGGCGATGAAGCATTTCAAGGAGGCGCTGCGGCTCGAGCCGACCAACGAGTTCGCCCGGGCGGGCATGGTCGAGGCGCTCAAGGCCCGCAACCCGGTCTACCGCATCGTCCTGGCGTTCTTCCTCTGGATGATGCGGCTGCCGCCGAAGGTTCAGGTGGGGGTGCTCGTGGGAGGGTTCCTCGGCTACCAAGTGCTGCTGCAGGTCAACGCGTCGGTGCCCGCGGCCCGGATCGTGACGCTGCCGCTGGTCATCGCGTACTTCGTCTTCGCGGTGCTGACGTGGGTGAGTGTCCCGCTGTTCAACCTGACGCTGATGCTCAGCCGCTACGGCCGGGCGGCGATGAGCGTGCGCCAGAAACGCGGGGCGCTGATCTTTGGCGGCTTCCTCGCGCTGCCGGTGGTGTGGTTTGTCGGCGGCTTGGCGTTGGCGATCGCGACGGGCAGCCGGACGGTCGGGGTCGTGACGGGGTCGTATCTGATCGAGCTGGCGTTCCTGCTGCTGCCCGCCTCGGCTGCGGCGAACGCGGTGGGCACGCCACGCTTCCGGTTGTTCGGTGGGATCGTGCTGGGCCTGATTGTGCTGCTCGCGGCGCGGGTGATCGGCGACCTCAACGGCTTCGACACCGCGGGCCTCGCACGGATGTATACCTACGCGTTTATCGCCGCGGTGTGGGGCATGATCCTCCTGGGCGTCAGGCCCGAGGTACGATAACCGGGCCCCGTCGGCGACTCGTCCCCCCAACCTCCCGAAACTCACCATGACTCCCAAGCAAGTCCTCCAACTCGTCAAGACGAATAAAATCGAATTCATCGACTGCCGGTTCATGGACTTCCCGGGGCTCTGGCAGCACACGACCTACCCGGTCTCCGAACTCAGCGAAGACTCCTTCGTCCACGGCTTCGGGTTCGACGGCTCGTCGATCCGCGGTTGGCAGGCGATCAACGAGAGCGACATGCTCGTCGTGCCCGTCGCCGACACCGCCAAGATCGACCCGTTCTACGACCGCCCGACGCTGAGCCTGATCTGCGACATCAAGGACCCGATCACCCAGAAGTCCTACAGCCGCGACCCGCGCAGCATCGGCCGCAAGGCGGCGAAGTACCTCAAGGACTCCAAGATCGCCGACACCGCGTACTTCGGCCCGGAGATGGAATTCTTCGTCTTCGATCAGGTCCGCTACGACCAGGGCGTGAACCACGCGATCTACGAGGTCGATTCGGCCGAGGGCATCTGGAATCGCGGCAAGGACTCGCCCGGGAATCTGGGCAACCAGGTGAGGCTGAAAGAGGGCTACTTCCCCTGCCCGCCGATGGACACCGGCAGCAACCTGCGCAGCGAGATGGTCGCGGTCATGCAGCAGATGGGCATGCCCGTCGAGTGCCACCACCACGAGGTCGCCACCGGCGGGCAGGGCGAGATCGATCTGCGTTACCAGGAACTGGTGCACATGGCCGACTCCTGTATGCTCTACAAGTACATCGTCAAGAATGTCGCGGCCCGCTACGGCAAGGTCGCCACGTTCATGCCCAAGCCGTTGTTCCAAGACAACGGCAGCGGCATGCACACGCACTTCTCGCTGTGGAAGTCGGGCAAGCCCTTGTTTGCCGGCAAACGCTACGGCGGGCTCTCGCAGATGGGCCTGCACGCCATCGGCGGCATCCTCAGACACGCCCCGTCTCTGCTCGCGTTCACCAACCCGACCACCAACAGCTTCAAGCGGCTGGTCCCCGGCTACGAGGCGCCGGTCAACCTGACGTACTCGTCGCGCAACCGCAGCGCCGCGATCCGCATCCCGATGTACTCCCACAACCCCGCGACCAAACGCCTCGAGTTCCGCACGCCGGATTCTTCGTGCAACCCGTACCTCGCTTTCAGCGCGATGCTGATGGCGGCGCTCGACGGCATCCAGAACAAGATCGACCCCGGCGACCCGGTGGACAAGGACCTGTACGAGCTCGAGCCGGCCGAGCGCCAAGCCATCCCCGCCGCACCCGCGGAGTTGTCCGAAGCGCTCGACGCCCTGGAAGCCGACCACGACTTCCTGCTGCAGGGCGACGTCTTCACCGACGACGTGATCCACTACTGGATCAAGTACAAGCGCGAAGAAGAGGTGCACGCGCTGCGCCAGCGCCCGCACCCGTTCGAGTTCTGCATGTATTTCGACATCTAAGCATCATTCGGCGCTGTACGCCGTGGTTGCGTCCTGGTGCACCAAAAACGCGTCGTCCGCGGCGGGGTCGTCGGCGAAGAGGTCGTCGGTCCGGTTCACGGCTCCCGCGCCGTACCGCGTGTGGTTGAGGGTTTGCGACGCGGCAAAATCGACCCGGCCGTCGTTTCCCGCGACGTGCCCGGTCCATGTCCCGGCGGGCGTGCCGTGTGGCGTCGACCACACGCTGGTCACATCGTTCGGCCCGGTGCCGATGGCCCGGTCGGCCAGAACGTAGGCGCTGGGGTTGAGCGTCTCGGTCCACTCCGCTCGCTCGTTGTCGCTGCCCGGTAGGGCGAGCACGGCGTAGGAATAGTGGGCGGACTTCACTCCGGTGTATTCGCCGTCGGCGTTGGGCAACGCGGCGGTCTTGCTTGGGTCCACCGGGTTGAGGATGTATTCGTGGGTGAAAAAATTGGCGTTCAGCAGCAGGGCGAACCGTGCCGCGGGGTGGGCGCCATCGCCGCTGAATTCGGTCTTTGGACCGTCGGGTGTAACCGTTCCCGAGTTCCAATCGAGTCCGGGAAAGAAGAAGCCGGCCGTTGGACGACCGCGTTTACTCGAACTGGTCCATGCCACGAATGATTGGTGGATGCCGCCGAGTTGCGTGGCGTTCTGGGTGATGCGCTGTTGCTTCCTCTGATACGCCAGGATCGGCAGCAACACCGCGATCAGCACCGCGACGACGCCGATCAGGATCAGGGCTTCGACGAGCGAAAAGGCGGGGCGGTGAGCGCGGGTCATGGCAACTCGTGCGGGTAAGCGAAGCCGAGGGATGGTTACCCCTCGGCTTCGGAGAAGGGTTAGTTGGCACTGTAGGCTGTGACGGCGTCCTCGTGAACTAGGAACGCGTCGGTGGCGGCGGGCGCGTCCTCGAACAAGTGGTCGAGAGCGTTGACCGCGGCCCTTCCGTACCGGGTATCTTCGAACTCGGCCGTGGTTTCAAACGCCGTGCTGTTATCGTTTTTGGCGACCGTGCCGCGCCAATCGCCCGAGCCGGCCACGGTCCAGACGCTGGAGATGTCCGAGCGGCCCGTGCCGATCGCGCGGTCGCTGAGGACGGCGGCGTTGGTGTTCAGAGTTTCTTTCCATTCGGTGGCCCGCGTGTCCGCCCCCGGAGCGAAGCCTTCTTCGGTCATATCGAGTGCTTCCGCGATGCCGAGCATGGCGTAGCTGTAGTGCTCGGCGGTGATGGGTTCGTAGTGGCTCCCCGTGATCGCCCATTCGGCTTCGATTGCCCGGGTGTCGGCGGAGTTGATCATGTACTCGGGTGTAAAGTAATTTCCTTCAAGCAGTATCCAAAAGCGGGTCCCCGGTTCGGTGCCGTCGCCGGAGTAGCCGGTATCCGGGCCGTCGGGGATGACATTGCCCGAGGAGTCGAGGCCGGGGAAGTAGCCGTCGTTGCCGCCTATCTTGTTGTCTTGGGCAAAGACGATGAGGCCTTGACTGATTCCTCGGAGTTGGATGGAGTTGGTCATCGGTCGGGAAGTAGTTCGAGCCCCGCCAAGTATCGGCAGGATGATTCCCGCCAAAGCGATCAAGAGAAACACCGCGGCGAGCAGGGCGACGAGGTCGATGGCGGTGAATCCGCCGCGTTGGTACGGGTTTGAGCGCGTTGACATCACACGATCTCCGGTCAAGAGAAAAGAGAGCGGATCGGGTTGCACGCCCATCGTGTCCGGGTTGTTGCGGTCTTCCGGAAGATTCCGGGTGAGTCCGGGGTTGGCCGAGGTCTGCGGGGATGACAGATCAGCGGATGAAAGATGACGAAGATGGCGTCGTCGGCCAGACCGGGTGAATGGGTTCCAAGCGGGGCCCCGAGGTTCCGGGGCTTCCGGGACGGACGGAGGAACACGCGGGCTCGCCGGAGCGCGGGTTTCGGGGTGGGGTCGGCACCGGCGGGGGAGCGTACGGCTCCGGAGTGGGTCTCCTTGCAAAAATACATCGAAAACCGAACGCGATTCGCCCGAGAAGTTCCCGAACGCCGGGGCGGGCAGCGTCGTAGATTTACGGTAACCTCGGCCCGCCCTGGCGTCGAGGATTTTCCGGATTTTCTTGGTCTCACGACGCGCCGGGAAATACACCCGGCCCCGCGTTTTGGCCGATACTGAACGGACATGAATCGCAGTCTGCGCTCCATCTTGACCACGACCGCCCTGGCCGCGCTGCTGATCGGCTGCGCCCCCGGCCCAGGGAGCCACGGCCCCGGTGCCGCCCTCGGCGGCGCCTCTCACGGCGCCCGTGTCGAGGTCACCGCCGCCCAGCGGCTCAAGGCCGGCCAGGTCCTCAAGGAGGCGGGCCAACTCGACGCGGCGCTCAACGAGTTCAACCGCGTGCTGGAAGACAATCCGAATTCGGTCGACGCCGTGCTGGGGATCGGCTCGGTGCAGCACGCCCGGGAGCAGTACGTCCCGGCCCGCGACACGTACACCCGGGCCGTGGCCATGGACGGCAACCGCTTCGACGCCCGCTACTACCTCGGGCTGATGCAGCAGGTCCTCGGCGAGACCGGCGAGGCGATTATCCAATACCGCAAAGCCCTCGAGCTGAACCCGGATGACCCCAACTCGCACCGCGACCTGGCCACGGCGTACCTCCAGGTCGGCCGGCCGGACCTGTCGCTGCCCCACGCCGAGGCGGCGGTGCGGCTCGACGGCACGTCCCAGCCGGCGTGGTGCAACCTCGCGGCGACGTACTCGATCCTCGGCCGGTACGAAGACGCGCTGCGCTGCTACCGCACGGCGACCGAGATCGACGACCTCGACCCGCCGGTGCTGCTGGGGCTGGGCGACACGCACCTGAAACTCAAGAACTTCCAGCGGGCGGTGAACACGCTGTCCGAGTTGGTGAGGCGCTTCCCGAGCGCGGTCGCGCACGAACGGCTGGGCTACGCGCTCTTCCGGATCTACGACTTCGACACGTCGAGCCAGCACTTCCGCACGTCTCTGGCGTACAACCCCGACGAGACCGCGGCGCTCAACGGCCTGGGCGCATGCCTGCTCACCGAGTACATGCAGCAGGAAAACAAGCGCCGACGCGGCAAGGACAAATTGCACGAAGCGCTCGCGTCGTGGCGGCGGAGCCTGCGGTTGAATCCGAATCAGCCGCAGATCGTGGACCTGCTGACGCGGTACGACCTGCCTGACTAATTGACGGGCGAGTCAACGGGTTACGCCGACTCGCGACGATCTACGATCGCCAACGCAACGTCTGGTGTTGAGGCGCACCACGGAAAATACTCGTCACGCCGCGTCGGTGGTGGGGTCGTCGCCGATCGCGGCGACGGGTTCTTGGCCGGCGATGATCGGGTGGTACTCTTCGTCTTCGCGGATGACGTGACCCGAGGCGGTAACGATCTCGGGGACGGGGTTGTCTTTAAGGTGCTGGGCCCACTTCTTTTCGAGGTCGGCTTGGACGTCTTCGTCTAATTTGCCGAAGCCGACTCTCCCGCGGCATTTGGGGAAGCGCGAGCAGCTCAGCCACAGGCCGCGTTTGGAGTCGCGGACGTAGAGCGTAGCGCCGTCGTTGTCGGCGCCGCAGGTCGGGCAGACGATGTCGGTGGTCATCGGCGGGGCCTTGGGCAGCACGACGTGGCCCTTCTTCGGGTCGAGTTTGATGATGTACTGGACCTCGGGGTAGTTCGACGAGGCGAGGAACGGGCCGAAGCGGCCGGTGCGACGGATCATGGGTTGGCCGTCCTCGGGGCAGAGGATGTCGGTCAACTCGGGCTCCATCGGGTTGCCCTCGGCGTCGATCGGCGCGGCGTACTTGCAGGGCTCGGGCATCTCGTCGCTGAGCGCCTGGAACTTCGCCTTGTCGTCTTTGGTCAGCTTGGACCACAGGATTTTTTCGCTGGCGTCTTCGACCGTGACCTTGGGCCGGGCCTTGCCTTTACCCTTGTAGAGAAGCCATTTCCCGCCGTTGGCCGGGGCGGGGTGGCCTTCGGGCGAGATCTCGACCGGCGGCACGTTGAACGCGGTGCAGGACAGGAAACGCCCGTTGCGGCCGAAGCGGTACTCGGTCGGGCTGCCGCATTTCGGGCAGATGTGCGGGGCCGGCTCGCTGACCGCCTTGGCGTGGGTCATCGTCTCGTGGGCGGTGTCGAGCTTCTCCTTGAACGGCACATAGAACTCATTGAGCGTGTCGCGCCAATCCTTGTTTTCGGACTCGATCTCGTCGAGGTGGGCCTCCATCTCGCGGGTGTAGCCGACATCCATGATGATGGGGAACGCCTCGATGAGCTTGTCGGTGACGACCATGCCCATATCGGTGGCCTTGAGGCGTTTGTCGCGGGGCGTGAGGGTCTCGACGTACTTGCGGTCCTGGATCGTGCTGATGATCGCGGCGTAGGTCGACGGCCGGCCGATCCCTTCTTCTTCGAGCTTCTTCTGCAGACTCGCTTCGGTGAAGCGGGCGGGCGGGCTGGTGAAGTGCTGGGTCGGGTCGAGGTCGATCGGCGCGAGCGGCTGCTTTTCCGTCAGCTTCGGGAGGATGACGTCGTCGGACTTGGGCAGGCCCATCACCTTGAGGAAGCCGTCGAAGACGAGCGTTCGGCCCGTGGCGCGGAACACCGCTTTGACGCCGGTGGGTTCGATGGTCACCGCGGTCGCGTCCCACTCGGCGGGCACCATCTGGCACGCCACGAAGCGCCGCCAGATCAGATCGTACAGGCGGAATTGTTCGTCGCTGAGGATGCTGCGGATCGAGTCGGGGGTGATCGAGACGTCGGTGGGGCGGATCGCTTCGTGGGCTTCCTGGGCGTCTTTATTCGATGACTTGTAGAAGTTGGGCTTGTCGGGAAGGTACCGGTCGCCGTGCTTCTTGCCGACGAAGTCGCGGACGCTGCCGAGGGCTTCGTCGGACAGGTGCGTGCTGTCGGTCCGCATGTAGGTGATCAGGCCGGTCTGGCCGCGGGCGCCCTTGAGGTCGATGCCTTCGTAGAGCTGCTGGGCGACGCGCATCGTGCGGCGGAGGTTGAAGCCCAGGCGCGTCGAGGCCTGCTGCTGGAGCGTCGAGGTGATGAACGGCGGAGACGGGCGCGACTTGGTGCGCTTGGTTTCGATCGCGGTGATGGCGTAGTCCGGCGAACCCAAGGCGACGCCGCCGAGGTACTTGACGCGTGACTTAGCCGGGCCCTTGGCCTTTGGGTCTTCCCAGGCTTTGGTTTCCTGTAGGTCGAAGCCCAGAGCCCGGGCGGCGGCGAGGGCGGTGTCGCGTTCGGCGGCGTTGAACTTTTTGCCGTTGTATTCGGTGAGTTCGGCCTTGATGCAGCCGTGGTCGCTGAGCCACGCGTTCTGCTCTTTGATGGTGCGGTCGTTTTCGTCTTCGCCGACGTTGATGAACTTCCGCCAGCCGTCACCGAGGCCCGCGGCCTCGACCATCTCGGGGGTGAACAGGCCGGTGATCTTCCAATACTCGTCGGGGATGAACGCGTCGATCTCGCGTTCACGCTCGACCACGAGGCGGGTCGCGACGGACTGCACACGCCCGGCGGACAGCCCGCCGGCGACTTTTTTCCAGAGCAGCGGGCTCACCTGATAGCCCACGATGCGGTCGAGGATGCGGCGGGCCTGCTGGGCGTCGACGCGGTTGATCTCGAGCGGCCGGGGGTGGCTGAAGGCGTTCTCGATCTCGGCCTTGGTGATCGCGTTGAACACGACCCGCTTGGCCTCGGCGACGGGGTAGTCCAGGGCGTGGGCGCAGTGCCAGGCGATGGCCTCGCCCTCGCGGTCGAGGTCGGTCGCGAACCAGACGTCGGCGGCCTTCTTCGCGGCCTTCTTCAATTCGCCCACGGTCTTCTTCGAGTCGGGCATGACCTCGTAGGTCGGCTCGAAACGGTTGTCGAGGTCGACCCCCGGGACGGGGTTCTTGACGCCTTTGGGGTTGCGCGACGGCAGGTCGCGGATGTGTCCGACGCTGGCCATGACGACGTAGTCGTCGCCGAGGTACTTATTAATAGTCTTGGCTTTGGTGGGCGATTCCACGATGACCAGGTGCTTGCCCGCGGCGTCGGGCGCGGCTTTCGCCCTGCCCTTGCGTGCGGGGGCCTTTTTCTTGGTCGTCTTGGAAGTGGTGGGCTTTTTCTTGGCCATGGTGGACGCCGGGGTGCCGGAAGCTCGACGGCCCTTTCCGGGAGGATCTGTGGGCGAAACGAGGCGGTCGGCGGGACTATTCCCTGCCGGTTACGTCCGTTCCTGCTGGTCGGTTCACCCCTGTGGGACGGCCCGTCCATGGGGCGTCTATCGGGTGAATAGGGGCGTGACACTTGAACAGGTCCGGGACGAGATGTCAAGGATGCGTCTTAAATTCTGTTTTGACAGGTGGTTGAAAGTTATTGTTTGCGGTGCGCGCGGCGTGTCATACTCAGGGACTCGGTTCCGACATAAGGGTGAGACCACGAAATGACCGATTCCCAAGCCCTCCAACGCTACGCCCACGACCGCGACGCCGATGCGTTCCGCCAGCTCGTCTTGACCCATCAACGACTGGTCTACGCGACCGCCCGGCGGTGCCTGGGCAACGACGCGGACGCCGAGGACGCGACCCAGGAGACGTTCCTTCGGCTCGCGAAGAACGCCGGACGCGTCCGCGGCGAGGTCGGCGGCTGGCTGCACCGCTGCGCGACCTACGTGGCGATTGATCGGGTGCGAAGCGACAGCGCCCGGCGACGTCGTGAAGGTGCGACCGCGAAGCGAGACGTCGGGGATGACCACACCTCCACCGCCGAGGCGACCGAGCTCACCCGCGAGGTGGATCGGGCGATCGCGGGCTTGCGGGCCTCGGACCGCTCGGCGTTGGTGAGCTACTACCTCGAAGGCCGGCCGCAGACCGAACTGGCCCGCGAGGCCGGGATCACGCAGGCGGGGATGCGCAAGCGTCTCGACCGCGCGTTGGAGCGGGTGCGCAGGTCGCTGCGGGCGCGCGGCGTGGTCGCCGCGGGCGGGGCGGTCGCGGCGCTGCTTCGGGACGCCGGAGCCCAGGCGCAGGTCTCGTCCGCGCTCACCGAGAACCTGATCCGGATCGGCGTCTCGGGCGTCGGCCCCACTTCACTTACACAAGGAGGCTTACTCATGGCCAGTTCATGGACCACCGGAAAAATCGTTACCGCCGCGGCGACCTCGGCCGTGTTATTGACCGGCGGGGTCACCGCCGTCGTCGTGAGCCGCGACGCGCCTGCGGTCGAAGGCGCTCCCGCGGCCACGCCCCCGCCGCCGGCCGCCGCCTCCACCCCGGCGCCCGTCGCCCAGCCCGCCGACGACCCGTACGACGCGGCGGACCATGGGCTCGAGCTCAAACCCGCCGTGATCCGGCCGAAGCTGGTGCTGGTGAGCCGGCAAACGATCTACGCCGAGGAAATCCCGTTCGTGATTCCCACGGCCTTTCAGACCTTATCCGGCGTCATGGAGGATGCGGCGCTCGAACCCGCGGGGATGTCCATCACCGCCTTCCGCGAGGCCGACCCCCCGGTCGGGCCCGACGGCCAACCGATGTTCGATTTCACCTTCGCCGTCCCGGTGGTCGGAGAGGCCGAGGTGCCCCAACCCTTCACCATCGAATCGTTCCCGCGCTTCCCCTGCGTGACTTGCCGGCATACCGGAAACGTCAGCGCCCCGGCCTTCATGTGGCCGAAGGTGATCTCGCAGGCGGCCTTCGACGGTCACCGGCTCACGGGTGAATTCCGCCTTGAAGGGATCGAGTGGGTCGGGTTCAACTCCAACCAGAACGTGTTCAGCTTCCAGGTCGGGGTCGTCGAAGAATGACCAGGCGAGGCCGCCGTGCGTGCCCAGCGGCGTCGTGTGGCCAGTTTTTGGCCGTGGCCTAATATGGGTGGTTCAGTGTTCCGCACGGGTGGCGTCTATGGGTGAAGACGCCGCCCCGGAGACGAACCGTGACCGACACCGACGCCCTGCAACGCTACGTCCGACAACGGGACCCCGATGCCTTGGCCCACCTCATCGAGAGCTACCAGCAGATGGTCTACGCCGTGTGCCTGCGTCGGCTGGGCCACGAGGCGGACGCGCGGGACGCGACCCAGGACACTTTCCTGAAGCTCGCCAAGTCGGCGGGCGACGTGCGGGGCAGCTTGGCAGGCTGGCTGCACCACTGCGCGACGACCACGAGCCTCGATCTGATCCGTAGCTCGGCCCGCCGGCGGCGCCGGGAGCGGGCCGCGACCGAGGCGGCCGCGCGTTCGGCGTCGGCCGCGGACCCCGAATGGGCGGAGGTCCGGGCGGCGCTCGACGAAGCCCTCGACAAACTCCCCGACGACCAACGCGACCTGATCGTCCAGCGTTTTCTCGTCGGACGGAAGCAGAACGAGCTCGCCGCGGAGTTGGGGGTGTCCGAGTCGATGACCAGCCGGTACATCAAGGCGGCGGTCGAAGACCTGCGGCAGCGGTTGCGGGCCAAGGGCTTCGGCGTGGGCCTGGCGGCGCTGACGACCGGTCTCGCCGCCGAGTCGGCGCTGGCGCTGCCCGCGGGGCTGAACGCAGGGCTGACGAGCGCCGGCGTGGCGGGGGTGGCGGCGTCCGCCGGGACCTCCGGGATTTCCGGGGCGACGGGGGGTGCTCTGGGTACGGGGGCGACGTGGCTGGTCGGCGGCGCGGCCGTCGTGGTGCTGGTCTCGGTGCTCAGCGTGGTGTTATATCTCGCCTTGTCCGCGCCTCCCCCCGACGACACGGCCCGCGCCGCGGTCACGACAACGGCGGTCTCGATCGACGGCCGCATCCTGCGTCCGACGGAAACGTCGGCCGGTCGATCGACGTCGTCGTCCACGGGCCCCGGTGGGTACTTCAAGGCCGAGGGTAACTCGGTGGCCCAGTTGGTGAAAGAAGCCTACGGCGTGCCGAGCGAGCAGTACGTGGTGTTCGACACCCTCGAACCCGAGCAGCAGTACGACGCCGAGATCCGCGGCGAGGATTGGCACGGCGTGTTGCGTGACGCGCTGCGCGAGGAACTCGGCCTGGCAGGCCAGCGGGAGCGTCGCGTGCTGACGGCTTACGCGCTGCGGCTCCCGGCCGGGGGCGAACACACCCTCACCCCCGTCGATCCGGGTCAACGGGGGGGCTCGCTGACCGTCGGTGGCAACGGCGCGCTGTTCCGCGACGCCCACGTCGGCTGGCTGAGGATGAACCTCGAAAACTGGCTCGACGCGCCGGTGCTGGATGAGACCGGGGTCGAGGGCCACTTCAACTACCTGCTGGACGCCGGCCCCAACCCCGGATTCGCCGATTACGCCCAAGCCGTGGAGCGCGACCTTGGGTTGGAGCTCGTAGAGATCCCCGGCGGGCGTGAGTTCGACGTGGTAGTGGTCGGCCGATCCAAACAAACAGCTCCGCCGTTGACGAACTCTGTCCTCGCGGGCGAGTGGGTCGCGTTCACGGAAGACCGCGAGGGCAACCTGGTCAAAGAGGCGGCTGACGCCTGGGTCTGGCGTTCGGTCTGGGAGTACGGCCATAGCGAGTTAACGATCACCACTGCGGACGGGTCGCAGCGCATACGGTGGCATTTCACGACGGAAACGATGCCGGATGGCCGGGAACAGAGATTTCAGACGTTGATCGAAGTCGAGGGGGCCGATAGCTTGCGGGGGCAATTGGGGCAGAAGATGCTGGCCAAGATTGGCGTCAGTCCCGGTCTCTACCGCATCCAAGGCGATCGGATGTACGCCCAAAGCAGTGCCCTGAATCCTGAGACCGGCGAAATGGAGACGATACCGGCCGGAGAGTTTGACTCGCGCGGTTACCGTGCCGTCTTCATTCGGCCCCATGCCGTCCCGGGTGACGCCCCGGAGTGAGGCCGACGGTACACGGAGACGCGGCGTTTTGGCCTCGGCCGAGCCTCGCGACCAGATAGTTTCGATAAATTTCACTGCCGGAGGTTCTAGCCGCCCGCTGGCATCCGTCTACGGGGTGACATCCCGACCCCGGGCTTGATGTGATGACCGATACCGACGCCCTGCAACGCTACGCGACCCTGAAAGACCCCGAAGCGTTTGCGACGCTCGTCGAGCGGTATCAGCAGATGGTGTACACCGCCTGCATGCGTTGCCTGAACAACCACGACGCGGACGCCCGAGACGCCACGCAGGACACCTTCGTCAAGCTGGCGAAGTCGGCCGGGTCCATCCGGGGGAACCTGGTCGGTTGGCTGCACCGCACGGCGAAGAACTCGTCGATCGACTTGGTCCGCTCCGAGTCTCGCCGGCGTGAGCGGGAAATCACGACCCCTCCTAGGCGCGAGGCCATCGGTCCGTGGTCAGGTTCGTCGGCCCCAGCGCACGACGATCCCGACTGGCCCGAGGTCCGCGCTGCGCTCGATGAGGTGCTGGACGAGCTGCCCGAACGTTACCGCGTGCTCATTGTCCAACGGTATTTGGCGGGGCGGACGCAGCAGGCCATGGCTGAGGAATACGGCGTTTCCCAGTCGATGATCTCGCGTAAATTGGCGAAAGCGGTGGAGGTCTTGCGGCAACGGCTGCAGTCCCGCGGTTTTGTCATCGGCACGGTCGCGTTGACGGCGGGCATGTCGTCCGAGGTGGCGCTGGCCACGCCCGTCGGCCTCGGCGGCTGGCCGACGATGGTGGGTGTCGCGGGCGTGGGGCCAACCGCCGCTACGGGGGTCGGCGGCGGGTTATTCGCTGCCGGCGCCGGCAAACTCGCGGCGGTCGCGTTCGGCGGCGCTCTGGCGATCGGCGCGGCGGCTTACGTGGTCACGCAGAACGCCTCCGATTCCCCGGACGCTCTGCCAGCATCCACGGCCGGGGCATTTTCCGCTGGGCCGGGGCCGGGCACGCCGTCGGATCGGCTGGACGACACGGGCGGGGTCCGTCCCGCGTCGGCCGATCCCGCGCCCGTGTTGGGGGTGCTCGATCCCGCTTTGACCGGGCGTTGGATGCTGCGCATCCGGGCGGAGGCGGCCGACCCGATCGAGCCGTGGGCCCGGGGGTCGGTGTTCGAGGTGGACGGCAACGCGTTCGTTTGGCGGACCGCCGATGGCGGGCTGCTTTACCACGGCCGGGTCGAATCGATGAAAGTCCAGGGAGTCGATTACTGGCAGCAAGTGGCCGTGGAGATCGGTGACGGGCGTGCGGCGGAGGTTGTGCAACGCCGCCCGTTCTTGCTGCACAGCCCGGCGTTCGACGAGGCGCGGCGTCGGTTTGCCGTGGCGTGGTCGGGTCGAGGCGACGGCGACGTCTGGCTGGAGCGTCTCGACTAAAGGCGGTCGTCGTTGATCATGGCCCGCACGCGGTATCAGGCTTCCGCGTTCTGCGCTTGATCGATGTGGGCCAGCGCGGTATCAACCGGGTCGTCGCAGGGCATGTCGATCCAGCGCACATCATGGAATCGCTTGAGCCAGGTGCGCTGCTGCTTGGCGAATCGGCGGGTCAGGATCTTGGTGCGTTCGAAAGCGTCATCGAGCGTTTTGATCTTGTGATCGGCCAGGCCCGGGTACGCCTTGGGGAACAGCGCAGCGAGGACCTGCTTGTAGCCCAATGCTTCACGCGCCTGCGACCCGAGCAAGTTTTCCGCGTGCAGCCGGCGGGCTTCGTCGGGCAGCGACTCGCCGTTGATGCATACGTCCGCCGCCAACGCAGGGTCGACCTGTTCGGGGAAGAACATCGCCTTGACGCGGTGGTTGATCCGCGGGTTGATGGTGTCTACGTCCCAGCGCAGGCCCAGGAGGATCGGGTCGTGGCGGTAGGTTTGCGGGGGCTGCTCGGCCCACTCGCGCTGGAGTTCGCTGATGGGCGTGCCGGTGAGGTGGAAGACCTCGAGGGCGCGGGTCAGGCGTTGGCGGTCGGCCGGGGCGATGCGGTCGGCGGCGGGGGGATCGATCGTCCGGAGACGGGCGTGCAACTCGGCGTCGGGGACGTCGGCGAGCGTTGCGCGCAGCGCGTCGTCCTTGCCGGGACCGTCGAAGAGGCCTTCGAGCAGGGACTTGAGGTAAAGGTTCGTGCCGCCGACGACGACGGGCGCCCCACCGGCGGCCAGCGTATCTCGGATTTTTTGGTCGGCCAGGCCCAGCCAGTCGTGCACCGTGAACCTTTGGGTCGGCTCGACGATGTCGATCAGATCGTGCCGGACCAGCTCGCGCAGCCTGTGGGGCGGCTTGGCGGTGCCCGCGTCGAGGTGGCGGTAGACCTGCATCGAATCGGCCCCGAGTATGATGCCGCGCGAGCGTTCGGTCGCCCCGGGTTCGACGGGGCCCCGCAGCCGCTGGGCCAGTTGCACAGCCAAATCGGACTTGCCACCCGCGGTGGGGCCGAGGATCACGATGGGGCGGGCTGAAGTGGGCATCGCAAAAGATTGTAGAAAGCCCGGTCACGAGCGCCCGACGGAGGCCGGGCGTACCATGTCGGGCCCCGACCCAACGGGTGAAAGACGCCGGCCCGCCACGAGAGGAAGGTTTGGCCTCCGGGCCGGCGTGCTGTTGGACACGGGGCGCGGTTTGGCCGATGAACCCAATGAGTATGTCTGACCCCACGACCGCCGAGATCGAAGTCCTCCCTGCTCGTGAGATGTCCGAAGCCGACCTGCGTGGCATTTGTGAATTGCACCACGAAGCCTTTTTTCGGGCCGAGCGGTCCTTAGCTCAGCGGATCGAGATCGCGCGCGGGCGGTGGCTTGGCGACTTCCCGGAAGGGTCTCACCCCCGGGCCCATGTGGTCCGCGACGGCGATCGTATCGTGGCGGTGGCGATTGCGTTGGTGCGTACGCTCGAGACCGAAGCGGGGCCGATGACCGTGTTGGGTCTGTCCGGCGTGGCCACCGCGGCCACACACCGCGGGCAGGGTTTGGGGCAGCGCGTGATCGGCGCGGCGTGGCGGCCGGTGGATGAAAGGGCGTATCCGTTGTGCCTCTTCCAGACCGGCAAGGCCCGCGGGCTGTACGAGCGTTTGGGTGCCCGGGTCGTGGGCAACCGCTTCGTCGATTCAACCAACACGCAGGACCCGCAGGCCAACCCGTTCACGGACGAGGTGGCGATGATCTACCCCGGCGACGCGGACTGGCCCGACGGGATGATCGACCTGCGGGGGCCCGGCTACTAACCCAGGCTCCGCGTGGCAAGTGGGTGCTATTTCCTTGCCGGGGGTATCGCTTGGATCGCACCCCTGGATTCTCGTTGAGCTCGACATAACGTGTCCGGGGAACGGTTGGTCCGAGCGTTGCTCCTGCGTGACGCTGATCGAGTAGATTATTGATCAGATTCATTGCCCGGGATCACCGGTGGCCACTCCGCTCGGCCTGTTCATGGCCCACGCTACGATCTCAACTGCCCGGCGTGAATAGGGCGGTGCGAATCGATAGAACCTGTTTTCCTCGGCCAGGGGCATTGATCGCGAGGTTTTTGGATCGATGAAGCAATTTATTTCGCGTCTCAAAGCGGATACTTCGTCGAGCGCTTTACCAGACCGCAGCGAGCTGGAGCGGTGGGGTGAAGTGACCTTGCTCGAAGACGTGATCCTCGTGATGCACGACGACGGCAGCACTTCGACGCGGACGCGCCGCGTGGTGATGCCGTTCCAAGAGGATGCGCTCAAGGAATGGGACGAGGTGGCGATCCCGTTCGACCCCGCGACGTCGCGGGCCGTGGTGAAGACGGCCCGCGTGATCACGCCCGAGGGGAAAAAGAAGTCCGCCCGCCCCGAGCTTATGGGATACGACCTGCGTGACGGCGACCGCGTCTTGCCTTGGCAGGTCGTGGTGACGCGCTTTTCGCCGCTGCCGCCCGGCGTGATCGTCGAGATGGAAGACGAGCTGGATTCACACGCGGTCAACGACCTGGGTCCGCACATCTGGACCCAGTTCTTCTTGAAGACGGCTACCCCGTGCCGCCGGCGACGGCTGACTTTCGGCCTGTCGACCCGTTTCAAGGCCGGGATCAAGTTGCACAACGACGCGGTCCCGGCCGAGGAAACCGAGCGCAACGGCTACCGTCTCTGGACGTGGGACCTGACCGATGTGCCGGGCGTGTCGCTCGACGGCAACGAACCTCACTTCCGCGACTTCATGCCGTGGGTGGAGATCAGCACGCTCGACTCCTGGCAACCGATGGCCGAGCAGTACCGGCACGAGTTGTTCCCTCCGCGGACCGACCGCGTAAAAGCCCGAGAGTCGCGCGAGATCGCCGGCTTGGCCGAGAAAATCTTCGGGGGCATCGACGACCAGACGCAACGCGTGCTCGCGGCGTACCGCTACGCCTCGAAGGACCTGCGATACGGTCGACCGTTGAACGAGGTGAGGGCGCCTCAACCCCGCGGGGCCAACACCCTCCGTGAAGACCTACGTGGCGATTGCAAAGACAAGTCGCTGCTGCTCAAACGGCTGCTCAACCACGCCGAGGTGCCCTCGACTCTGGTCCTGGTCTCGACGCGCGAAGAGGGTTTAGCGCCGCCGCTGCCGCCGGGCCGGTTTAACCACGCGATCCTTTGTTGCAAACCGGGCGACCGCCAGATCTGGATGGACCCGGCCGCGGGCTGGTACACGTTTGGCGAGATGCCCTCCAACGCGCAGGGTGTGATCGCCATGCCGCTTAAGCCGACGGGCGAGGTCAAGGTCGGCCGGGTGCCGAAAGCCCGGCCCGAACAGCACGGCGCGGTGGTCACCCAGCAGCAGCGGTTTGAAGACGACGGGGGGCTCTCGCTCGCAGCCACCGTAGAGCTGCGAGGGGACGAGAGCGCGATGGCTCGCGCGGCGATGCGTCGGGCGGACAACGACGACCGTGAGGCGTATTTTCGGTCGCGCATCATCGCCGGCCGGACGGGAATGTCGGTAACGAAGATGGAGTTTGAGCCCCACGAAGATCTGACCGATTCGTTTCGGTACCGCTACGAAGCGCGTTGGAGTTACGCCGGCTCGCGTGTCGGCGATCTCTGGCAGTTCCCGTTGATCTTGCGGCACCCGTTCCTGTCGGATCAACTGGCTCTACGCGATCAACGCAAGACGCCAGTGGGTAGTTTTGCGCCCGCGCGGTATCAAGCCAATGCACGGATCGAATTACCCGCGGGTTTTCGGTTGGCGGAATGCCCCGAATCGATCGACGACCAGACACCGTGGTGCGGGTTTCGCTTGACGTTTTCTCACGATGACGAGGGGTGGGTGAGTTACGCTTGGGAGGCCGAGGCGCGAGAAGGCGTGATCAAGCCCGGCGAGCCGTACGTGGAATTTTGCCGGCACTACCGCGTCTGTCTCGAAGCCGCGCACCGAAAACTCGTGCTGCAGCCCCTTGGCTGACCAGATCGCCGCCGACCGCGTCGTTTTCTACGTGCACGCCGGTATCCCGCGGCGTCGGCCGTGGGACATGGCCGGGTTCAGCCGGACTGCCGATGTCCGTGATAAACTAGCTGTTCTCGTACCTCGCCCCGATTTGTTCAGGACCCCGCTATGACCACCCCGCTCGACCCGTTCAAGGCCCGCACCGCGCTCGACACCCCGCTCGGTCAACGCGATATGTACCAGCTCAGCGCCCTCCGCGGCGTGGGTGAGATTGATTCCCTGCCGTACTCGATCAAGGTCCTGCTCGAAGCGGTCCTGCGCAACCTCGACAACTACGTCTACACCGAAGACCACGTCAAGGCTTTGGCGAGCTACGACGCCAAAAACGTCGGCGAAACCGAGATCCCGTTCATGCCCGGCCGGGTGGTGCTGCAGGACTTCACCGGCGTTCCGGCCGTGGTCGACCTCGCCGCGATGCGGGCCGGCATCGTACGCATGACCGGCAACGAAGCCGACGCGACCAAGGTGAACCCGCTCGTGCCCTGCGACCTCGTCATCGATCACTCGGTCCAGGTCGACGCCTTCGCCAACGGCATGGCCCTGACCGTCAACATGGAAAAAGAGTTCGAGCGCAACAACGAGCGTTACGAGTTTCTGAAGTGGGGGCAGCAGGCGTTCGACAACTTCAGCGTCGTCCCGCCCGCCACCGGCATCGTGCACCAAGTCAACCTCGAATACCTCGCCAAGGGTGTCTGGGAGAACGACGGCGTCCTCTACCCCGACTCGCTCGTCGGCACGGACAGCCATACCACCATGATCAACGGCCTGGGCGTCGTCGGCTGGGGCGTCGGCGGCATCGAGGCCGAGGCCGTGATGCTCGGCCAACCAATCTACATGCTCATCCCCGAAGTCGTCGGCGTGAAGCTCACCGGCCAGCTCCGCGAGGGCGTCACCGCCACCGACCTCGTCCTCCGCGTCACCGAGATGCTCCGCGCCCACGGCGTCGTCGGCAAGTTCGTCGAGTTCCATGGTCCCGGCCTCGCCACCATGCCCCTGGCCAACCGCGCCACCATCGCCAACATGGCCCCCGAGTACGGCGCCACCATGGGCTTCTTCCCCATCGACGAACAAACCACCAAGTACCTCGAGTTGACCGGCCGCGACGAAGCGCTGATCAAGACCGTCGAGCAGTACGCCAAGGCCAACGGCTTCTGGCGCGACGACTCCTACAACATCACCTACACCGACGACCTCGAGCTCGACATGTCCACCGTCGAGCCCGCCCTCGCCGGCCCCAAACGCCCCCAGGACCGCATCAACCTCAGCGACATGAAGCCCAAGTGGCTCGAAACCCACGCCGCAATGCGCGGCGTCGAAACCGCGGGCGCTACCACCACCACCGCCCCCAAGTCCGCCCCCGTCACCTACGACGGCCAGACCTTCGACTTCGTCGACGGCCACGTCGCCATCGCCGCCATCACCTCCTGCACCAACACCTCCAACCCCGAGGTTATGCTCGCCGCCGGCCTCGTCGCCAAAAAAGCCCACGCCCTCGGCCTCACCCGCAAGCCCTGGGTCAAGACTTCCCTCGCCCCCGGCTCCAAGGTCGTCACCGAGTACTACGAGAAAGCCAACCTCACCGACGACCTCGAAGCCCTGGGCTTCCACACCGTCGGCTACGGCTGCACCACCTGCATCGGCAACTCCGGCCCGCTCCCCGAACCCATCTCCCAAGCCGTCAACGAACACGACCTCGTCGCCTGCTCCGTCCTCTCGGGCAACCGCAACTTCGAAGGCCGTATCGGCCCCGACCTCAAGGCCAACTACCTCGCCTCCCCGCCCCTCGTCGTCGCCTACGCCATCGCCGGCACCGTCAACATCGACCTGCAAAACGACGTCATCGCCACCGACAAAGATGGCAATGACGTTTATCTGAAAGACATCTGGCCGACCCAACAGGAAGTCGACGACCTCGTCGCCTCCTGCGTCACCCGCGATCAGTTCGTCGAGCAGTACGCCGACGTGTTCAAGGGCCCCGAAGACTGGCAGTCCATCCCCGCCGCCACCGGCAACCTCTACGCCTGGAACGAGAAATCCACCTACGTCCAAGAGCCCCCGTTCTTCGAGGGTTTAAGCGCCGACGCCTCCGCCATCCAGCCCATCCAGGGCGCCCGCGTCCTCGCCAAACTCGGCGACTCGGTCACCACCGACCACATCAGCCCCGCCGGCGCCATCAAGACCGGCACCCCCGCCGCCGACTACCTCGACGCCAACAACGTACCCAAGAGCATGTACAACTCCTTCGGCTCCCGCCGCGGCAACGACCGCGTCATGACCCGCGGCACCTTCGCCAACATCCGCGTCAAAAACCAACTCGCCCCCGGCACCGAGGGCGGCTTCACCGTTGATTTCTCCGGCCTCCCCGCCCAGGACACCTTCAGCGACCTTCCCGAAGACGTTCCGACGACCGGCGCCGGCGGCGCCCCCGTGCGTTACATCTACGATGCGGTGCAAAACTACAAGTCCGCCGCCACCGGCGTGCCGACTTCAGTCGGCACGGGCACCCCCCTCGTCGTCCTCGCCGGCGTCGACTACGGCATGGGCTCCTCCCGCGACTGGGCCGCCAAGGGCACGTTCCTGCTCAACGTCAAAGCCGTCATCGCCAAGTCCTTCGAACGCATCCACCGCTCCAACCTCGTCGGCATGGGCGTCCTCCCCCTGACCTTCGCCGACGGCCAGGACGCCGACAGCTTGGGCCTCGACGGCACCGAAACCTTCCACATCCCCATCACGGATGACGTCCAACCCCGCCAAACCTTGACGGTCACCGCAACCAAGTCCGACGGCACCGAAATCACCTTCGACACCCTCTGCCGGATTGATACGCCGGTTGAGGTGGACTATTACCGCAACGGAGGCATCCTCCACACCGTCCTCCGCAACATGGCAAAAAGCTAACCGTTACCCACATTGTCCCTCGTAGCCGGGCCGCGACGCGGCCCAGGTTAACTAGTCCAAACTCCCCCGCGCGGGCACCGCCCGCGGGCTATCACGTGTTGTCCCCGCTCACTACGATAAGCCCTGCATGCCCGTCTACCTCTTCACCCTCCACAGCCACGGCTCGTGGCTGCCCGACCGCGCCCGCGGCTACACCCGACGCCAGCAAGGCATCTTCCCCGCCGACCCGCACATGGCCGGCCACTACCGCGAAAAGATGACCACGGACGTGGTCCAATTCAACCGCGCCGCCCAACAAACGATCGTCGCCGCCGTCCGCGAAAAAGCCGACATCAAAAGTTGGACCGTCCACGCCATCGCGACCGACCCCACCCACGCCCACGTCCTCTTGAGCTGGAAGCGCTACACCCCCTGGCTCGACGTCCGCCGCGGCCTCAAGTCCTCGATCACCCGCCAACTCAACGCCCGCTTCGGTTCACAACGCTGGCTCGCCGCCGCCGGCAGCCGCAAACGCGTGACCGCCCGCCCCCACTTCAACCACCTCGTCAAACAATACCTCCCCGCCCACCGCGGCGAAGTCTGGATCAACCCCCAACACCGCTGACCGATGCCGCTCGGGTTGACGCTGATCCAGGAAGCTACGCAGGGCATGGTGTTCAACAAGTCCGCGGTGTCGTCGGGTTCTGAGTTGCAGACCACCCTCTCCCTGACCATGGGTGCCAACATGAAGGGCAACGGGTACGCCATGG
>JBCCCG010000027.1:0-58324 GCA_039033595.1 Planctomycetota bacterium
ATCAACGACATCGCCGACCAGACCAACCTCCTGGCCCTCAACGCCGCCATCGAGGCCGCCCGCGCCGGCGAGCACGGACGGGGATTCGCCGTCGTCGCCGACGAGGTCCGCAAGCTCGCCGACCGCACCACCCAGGCGACCGAGGAGATCGGCGCCTCGATCCAGGCGATCCAGACCGAGACCGGCGAGGCCGTCGGACGCATGAACGCCGGAACCGAGCAGGTAGACGAAGGCGTCGGCAGCGCCCGCGAGGCCGGGGCGTCGCTGGAACAGATCGTCGGCAACGCCGGCGAAGTCGCCGCGATGATCCACAGCATCGCCGCCGCCACCGAAGAACAATCCGCCACCGCCGACCAGATCAGCCGCAGCATTGATCAGACCACTTCGTCGATCCGCGAGACCGCGGACGGCGTGGCTCAGAGCTCGATGGCCGTGAACAGCCTTTCGGAGAAGGCCGAGGAACTACAAGCTCTCATCGGGCGGTTCAAGCTCGCCGACACCGCGGCCGCCTGAGACATCTCAAGCATGAGGGTACGGGGCGATTAGTTGTTGGAACAAAGCTTCGGGCCCGTGGGTTGAGCTCCTATCCCACGGGCCCGGGCCTGTTTCGATCCCGCCTTCCAGCGCCCGGCCCCCTTGGGGTACGCGGGCCTGGAAACGGCTCGTGTTTGAATGACCGCGCAGCCCGGCCTAAACTGCCCCAACCGTTAAGGAGATAACCCATGGCCAGTGACACCGTCCTCGAAATCACCGACGCGAACTTCCAGAGCGAAGTCCTCGACTCGGATCAACCCGTCCTCGTCGACTTCTGGGCCGAGTGGTGCATGCCCTGCCGCATGCTCGCCCCGGTCATCGACGAACTTAGCCAGGAATACGACGGCAAGGTCAAGGTCGGCAAAATCGATACCGATGCCAACCGCGAAACCTCGGTCAACCTTGGGATCAGCGCCATCCCCACCATCATCCTTTTTAACAAGGGTGAAGTGGTCAAGAAGTTCGTCGGCGTGACGCCCAAGCCCGAGTTCGTCGCCGAGCTCGACAGCATCACGGGCTGATTCCGTCCCCGGAAGACCGCCGTCATCCCGTCTCAACATCCCGAAGCCCGCGGATCCGATCCGTGGGCTTCTTTTGTTAACGAACTACAATCCCCTCCATGCCGATCCAATTCCAACAACACGTTCTGCCTAACGGCCTCACCCTCATCGCCGAGGTCAACCCCGACGCGCACACCTCGGCCGTAGGATTCTTCGTCAAGGCCGGGGCCCGCGACGAGACGCCGGAGGTGATGGGCGTCTCCCATTTCCTTGAGCACATGATGTTCAAGGGCACGTCCCGCCGCACCGCCGATGACGTCAACCGAGAGTTCGACGAACTCGGAGCCAACTACAACGCATATACCAGCCACGAACAGACCGTGTACTACGCCCACGTGCTGCCGGAGTTCCTGCCGAGGGCGGTCGATCTCCTGGGCGACATGCTCCGCCCGGCCCTGCGCACCGAAGACTTCGATATGGAAAAAAATGTCATCCTCGAAGAGATCGGGATGTACGACGATCGGCCCGAATGGGTGCTGCAGGACAAGCTGCTGGAAGACTACTTCCGCGACCACCCCCTGGGGTTCCGCGTGCTGGGCACGACCGACACGATCAAAGGACTCACTGCCGAGCAGATGCGCGGCTATTTCGAGCTCCGTTACAGCCCGGACAATATCGTGGTCGCCGCGGCGGGAAACCTCGATTTCGAAACGCTGGTCGCCGACGTCGAGAGGCTCTGCGCCCCCTGGCCTCCCACCGGAGCCCAGCGCGATTACGCGGCGCCCGCGCTCGGCGAGAAACAACTCAGCGTGACCGACGCCAAGCTCAGCCGGCACTACCTCGGTCTGCTCTGCCCAGCCCCGAGCGCCCAGGACGAACAACGCTACGCCGCGAAAGTCCTCGCCGACGTCCTCGGCGACAGCGAGGGGTCGCGGCTGTACTGGGCGATCATCGATCCCGGGCTCGCCGACGAAGCCGATTTCAGCTTCATGCCCCAGGACCGGACCGGGGCGTATCTCGCCTACGCCAGTTGCGACCCCGGCCGTGCCGAGCAAGTCGAGGCCACGCTGATGAGTGTCCTCGACAACGTCGTCACCGCGCGAGATATTTCCGGGGGAGAGGTCGAACGCGCCGTGAACAAACTCGCCACCCAGGCCACGCTCCAAGGCGAGCGCCCCTCGGGCCGCATGCAGGCCCTCGGGGCCCAGTGGACGTACCAGGGGGCCTACACCCCGCTCGAAGAAGAACTCGCCAAACTCATGGCCGTCACCTCCCAGGACGTGAACACGCTGCTGGAAGACTTCGACTTCGCCCCCAAGACCGTGCTGCGTCTGGGGCCGGGACCTGAATAAACTTATTCGACTGGAATACCGGACAGCTGCCGGGGCCACGTGATCCAGAACAACATACCCTGGCCTGTTTGATCCCGATCTTTATCCTGTAGTCTTGTCAATCCGTGTCATACCGAAAGCCACGATGCGCTCCATCCCTGACATCCTCCAAGACCTGCGTGACGGCAAGATCGTTGTGCTGACCGACGACGAAGACCGCGAGAACGAGGGGGACCTGGTCTGCGCGGCCGAGCACTGCACCGCGGACGTGATCAACTTTATGCTCAATCAGGGCCGGGGCATGCTGTTCGTGGCCGTCGATGGCCCCACTTGCGACCGGCTCGACCTGCCGCCCCAAACCGCGGTCAACACCACCCAACGCGGTACGGCCTACACGGTCACCGTCGACGCCTCTGCCCGCTTCGGGATCACCACCGGTGTCTCCGCCGCCGAGCGGGCCCAGACCATCCGCACCCTCGCCCACCCCGACACCCGCCCCGACGACCTCGATCGGCCCGGGCACATCCAGCCGCTGCGAGCTCGCGACGGCGGCGTCCTGGTCCGCACCGGGCATACCGAGGGCATCACCGACCTCTGCCGGCTCGCCGGGCTGACGCCGGTGGGGGTGGGCATCGAAGTCATGAACGACGACGGCAGCATGGCCCGTCAAAGCCAACTCGACGAACTCTGCGAAAAGCACGGCCTCAAGTGTTGTTCGGTCGCTGACGTGATCGAGTACCGCATGCAACGCGACCTCCTGGTCGAACGCATCGACACCATCCCGTTTGCCAACGAGCTCGGCGAATGGACGCTGATCGCGTATCGTTCGGTGGTCGATCCGTTCCCGCACGTCGCGCTGGTGTGCGGCGACCTCGGTCGAACCGACGGCGCCGGTCACCCGCTGGACATCGACGAGCCGGTGCTGGTGCGTATGCACAGCCAGAACCTACTCGGCGACGTTTTTGGCGACGCGCAGCAGCCCTCGCAGCACACGCTGCGTGAGTCCATGAAGATGATCCAAGGAGCCGGCCGCGGCGCGGTGGTGTACCTGCGCCACGAGGGCATGGGACGCGGATTGCTTAAACGCCTGCAGACCGCGGTACCCGTCGGCGGGGACAACGCCGGCCCCAACGACGACGGGCCGCGTTTCGGCGCTTCACAGGAAACCCCTGGCACCGCCCCGCCGCGAAACGTCAACGACTACGGCATCGGATCGCAGATCCTCCGTGACTTGGGAATACGGAACCTTAGATTGATCACCAACCACCCGTTTACACCCGCGGCCCTGTCGGGCTTTGGGCTCGATATCACCGAGTTTGTGCCGATCACCGAAAGCTGATCTGTTGCTTGCCCGGACCCTCAGGCCCGCTTTACGGTCACGAATACAGGTAGTTGCTGTAACCTCCGCCGCCCGAGGGCTTGGGGGCATCTTCGGACGCGCGTCGAGGCGGGGTCGGGGCGGGCGAATTGTTGCTGTAGCCGCTGCCGCCGGTCTCGACCGTCGGCGCGGAATAGCCGCCGGAAGTGCCCTGACTCGACACACTGAGGTTGCTGCCCCGGGAACCGCTGCCGCGGGGGCGGGCTTCGTTGACCGTCAGCGGCCGCCCCTGGAAGCTCTCGCCGTGAGCCTCTTCGATCGCTTTCTGAGCGGCCTCCGGCTCGACCATCTCAACAAACCCGAAACCGCGTGGCCGGCCCGTCTCACGGTCGAATACGAGCGTCGCCCGCTCGACCTGGCCCCAACGGCTGAAGTGTTGTACCAGTTCATCTTCTTCGGTCGAGTACGGCAAGTTGCCAACGTAGATATTTGTCACGACTAGAAACCTATCTGAATCACCCAAATCATCAACAGCATTCCCCACCCGGGGTGAACGGGTCGGGCGCGAAGCGGCCAAAGCTTGGTTGAAAGTGTTATCGGAAGCTGAAGCTAATTCCCCAGCGGGTCGCAGCAGGCAGGCGAACCGCTTATTACAATTCAAGCTTAGCCCGAACGGGCACGCTGGGCAATGGTGTGGACGTCAATTCTTGGTAAATCTTTCGGGATCGAAAACCGTCTTCAACGTCATGCCGGCCGCGTATCCGTGCCGCGCCCCAGCGCACCGTCATTATCTCCGAGGCCCGACATGACGCTTTCTTCAGCCCCTTACAACCCTAACGCCGGCCGCGGAAGCCTCCGCCCCGCGGCCACCTCCACGCTCGCCATCTGGTCGCTGGTCCTAGGGCTCGTTGGCCTGGCGACCGGCATCCTCGGGATCGGGTTGGTGATCGGAATCATTGGCGTGGTGCTGGGCTTCGTCGCCTTGGTCAAGATCGGAAAGCCCGGCGACTCGCTCGGCGGCAAGGGCATGGCGATCGCCGGGATCATCACCGGCTGCTTGTCGGTGATCCCCGCGGCCATCCTGGTGGTCGTGGTCGTGTTGCCGGTTGCGCTCTCGGCGGTAGATACCGCTCGTCGCACGGCACACCAGATGCAGAGCATGGACCATGCCAAAGCCATCTACCAGGGCATGCTCCAAGACGCCGAGACGCAGACACCCAATGCCTTCGGCGACGTCTATCTGACCCACGATCTCCCCGATCTGGTCGCTCGCAATCTCATCCCGGCCGAAGCGACCCAGACTCCGCTGGACGAAATCAACGGTGGCCTGCCCGACGATTTTGCCACCCGCACGCCAGAGGAAAAAGCCAAGTGGATCAAACTCTTCGCCGATTTTGTGATCGTGCCGGACATCAATAAGAATGCCGGCAAAAACATAATCGCCCTGTTCGGCAAACCCGAGTGCTTCGGGGGCGCCACGATCATTGTCCGGACGAACGGCGAGGCGGAGTGGGTCTTGGATTACGACCTGGAGTTGATCGACACCCAGCTGGAAAAACAGACCGGAAAAACCCACCGGTCCCTGCTGCTCGCGGCCGAGGGTTTTACGAATTGACCATCACCCGCGCGGACATATGGAAGGCCGTGAGAAAACCACCTTTGAGCTAAGGGCGGTGTCTCACGGTCCGAGGTTGGCTAGGCTAAGACAACAGCTGCTCGATGTCGTCACGCGTGAGGTTCTGCAGCAGGTTCTGTTCGCCACCGACAATTGCGTCGGCGAGCTTGCGCTTGCGTTGCTGCAACTCGATGATGCGCTGCTCGACGGTGTCTTCGCAGATCATGCGGTAGGCGAAGACGGGCTTGGTCTGACCGATGCGGTGGGTCCGGTCGATCGCCTGAGCTTCCACGGCCGGGTTCCACCACGGGTCGAGGATGAACACGTACTCAGCCGCGGTGAGGTTAAGGCCCACCCCCCCCGCCTTGAGCGAGATCAGGAACACCTGCAGGTCCGGGTCTTCCTGGAACTGCTCGACGACCTGCTTACGGTTGCGGGTTTGGCCGTCGAGATAGGCGTACCGGATACCGAGTTCGTCGAGGCGCTTGCGGACCAGCGAGAGCATTGAGGTGAACTGGCTGAACACGAGCGCCTTCTGCCCGCCGTCGATAACCTCGGCGAGCATATCGCAGAGCGTGTCGAGCTTGGCCGACGGCGTGTTCTCGTCGCCGGTGTCCAACCCTTCTTTGTCGATGAGCGCCGGGTGGCACGCGGCCTGGCGCAGACGCAGCAGCGCTTCGAGCACCATGAACGCCGATTTGCCCACCCCGCCGCCGCCCACCGAATCGTCGGCCCCGCGGCCGTTCCCGTTGCCCGAGTTCCCGGGTACCGGGGCCCCATCGAGTTGCTTTATCAAGGTGCCGCGGTAGTACTTGCGGAGCTGGTCGTAGACCTTGCGCTGGGCGGGTTCCATCTCACAGATGATCGTCTGTTCGGTCTTGGCCGGCAGGTCGTCGAGCACCTGTGTCTTGGTGCGGCGCAGGATGAACGGCCGCAGGGCCGCGGCGACCTGAGCAACGGTGTCGGCTTTCGGATCAGTGGCTCCGGCGTCGGTGTTGAACGGGTCGACCGTGTCATCGGGATCGCCTTCACCGTTACTATCCAGCGGCGCGACGCCGTCGGGGGTCTCGCCGTCGACAGGCACCTGCAAACGCTCGGCGGCGGCGCTGCTGGACGCCCCACGGACCAGTTCACTGAACCGGGCGTTGGCCCCGAGCATGCCGGGGTTGAGAAACTCGAAGATCGACCACAGGTCGCCGAGGTGGTTCTCGACCGGCGTGCCCGTGAGCGCGAGGCGATGGTTGGCCTGCAAAAGCCGCGCGGACTTGGCGGACTGCGAAGACGGATTCTTAATCGCCTGGGCCTCGTCGAGCACGGCGTAATCAAACTCGATCTGCTTGAGTTGATCGATGTCGCGGCGCATCAAGCCGAAGGAGGTGACGACCAGATCGGACTTGTCGAACTGCTTGATCAGCGCCGCACGGTCGGGGCCGGAGTAGGCCAGGACCTTGAGCTCGGGACAGAACTTCTTCGTCTCGTCCAGCCAATTGAAGATCACCGAGCGCGGCACCACGATGAGTGACGGCCTCTTGGTCTTGGCTTTCTTCTTCGCGTCGGGGTTGGCTTTACGCAACGGCGGATCGATGTGGTCCAGGTGGCCGAGCTTGCGTGCCTGCAGCATCGCCAGGACCTGCACGGTCTTGCCCAAGCCCATGTCGTCGGCCAGGATGCCGCCCATACCGAATTGACGGAGGAACGCAAGCCAACCGAGGCCCTCGCGCTGGTAGCTGCGGAGCGTGCCGCCGAACGCATCCGCCGCGTCGAGCGGCTCGATGCCGTCGAATTCCTTGAGGCGGTGGCGGGCTTCTTTGAATTGGTCGTCGATCGCGACAAGTTCTTTTTCGTCCAGCAGAGCATCGAGCATGGCCGCCTGCGACGATTTGAAGCGGAGGTGGTCGCCTTCGACCTGACCGAGCGCGGTAAGAAGGCCGTGCTCGTCGAGCCACTGCTCGGGCAGGAGCGCCTGGCTGCCGTCGCCGAGGGTGATCATGTTCTTGCCCGACCGGGCGGCGGCGAGGATCTCGGGCAGGGTGAACTGCTGCTCGGTGCCGTCTTCCTGCTGGTAGGTGACGGTGCCGCGGAGCTCGAACCAGTCGATGCCCGAGGCGATCGACAACGCCGGTGGACCGGCGGCGCGGACGATCTTCTGGTCGGCCGAGATGATCCAGCCGCTGGCCAGCAGCGACGCCACGGCCCGTGGCATCTGCTTCGGGCTGACCAGCAGGACGTCGCCGGTGTTCGACGCAGTGTGCCGTAGGCCCAGCCCGGCGGTGGCGTTGAGCGCCTCGCGTTCGCTGCGGAGGTTACGGCGGATCAGGCGCTCGCTGGGGTCGGCCTCGGCGCGGCCATCGATCGCGTCGACCGAATCGGCGTCGGTGGGTTGGATCTCTTCGACCGCCACCGCGGTGTCCTGAGTGTTGGTTTGGGGTTCTTCGCCGTCGGCGTCGCTGGCTGCGCCGACCACCACGGCCGCCTCATCACTGTTGTTTCCGGCAGCTTCACCGCCGAGGGCGATGCCTCCGGGGGAAGCGGCGGGCTTGGCTTTGGCGACGGGCACGAACCGGCCGCGGCGGGCAGGGTTGATGCGCTGCCCGGCGTAGTCGAACCAGACCCGCGCCACCAAGCTGCTGCGGCCGGCGCCGCTGATAAGCTCGGCGGCTTCGGCCGAGCCGGGGCTATATACGTCGAGATGGGGCACGGGTTCGAGCAGCTGCTCCTCACGCCCCATGCCTTCGGGCAGGTCGAGCTCGGGCAATTGCGGAAGGAGGTACAGGCGTTCGAGGAAGCGGGGCACATCGTCGGCCGGGACGCGGAGCGCCGCGTTGCTGATCGGCTCGTCGAGGGTTTCGCTGGCGGTGTCGATCGCATGGCTGTCCTCGTCGGCGTAGCGGTGGTCGCGGAACTGACCCACCCAGCGGTAAGCGTCGCGGTCGTCGAACGGCGCGGCGAGGGCGAACGGCAACCTCGCGCGTTTGCCGTGCGGGTCCACCGGGTTTGCGTTGACGATCAGGCCGTCGCGGCCGCCGAGGACGATCTCGGGCTGGGTCACGGGGATGCGCTTGCCCACGCGGCGGAGCTGGACATCGACGAGTAGCTCACCCGGGCCCTGCCGGGCGACGAGCCAGAGCTTCCACGGCTTGCCGTCGCCGGCCCACCGCAGCGGCCGCTGGTTCGTGCGGTTATTGGTCTCGTCCTCGTCGAGCTCGAGGAAACACCGCCCGGTAGCGATCATGCGTTGAAGCAGCATCCGCTGGCTGCCCGGGGCGATGCGGTAGGTATGGTGGCCACGGTCCAGGCGGTAGCTCTGGCTGGCTTCGTGTTGGGTCACCCACGTCGCACCGAGCATCATGCTCACCAGCTCACGGTCGCCCTGATCGGCGAGCTGGTCGATGGTGTCGAGGCCGACACGCAACGGCTTAGGCTTGCTCCAGCCCGACGCGATCGCGGTGCGCTGCTGAAGGTCCACCACCAAGCCATTGTGGCGGTTGGAGAGCTCGGGCAACACGACGTAGCAGACCTGCCGCTGGGTCGGGAAGATCGACACGGCGTCGGCGTTCTCGGCCTCGTTCTCGGCGGTGGTGGGGCGCAGCAGCGACAGGCGGCCGATCCATTGGGGCTCGGCGGCCCGCACCGGACGATTCGTGTCGTCGCGCTTGCGGGCCTTGGGCGCACGCAGTCGCAGCTTGGCGAGGTCGCTGATGGTTGCGCCGACGTGGTCGTCGTCCTGGTCGTGGGCGTCGAGGTCTAGGAGTGCGGCCCAGATGTGCTTGCAGAACGCGCCCTCGCCGAAGTCGTCGCAGGTGCACTCGGCCACGGCGTGGCGGCCGTCTCGGGTCACTTCGACGGTGTGCACCTCGTCGTTGTCCTTGACCTCAGCACGCAGCAACTCGTCTTCGTGGCCCCCGTCACCCGAGGGCTTAAGACGCTGGACGTTCTCGCCGAGCTGGCAAGCGCGTCCCTGCATCCGGACATGGCTTTGAAAAAAAGGCGACCAGGAAGGCAATACGAGCATGAAGCTCCCCAAATCGGTGAGACGAACAACCGCGAATCGTCCAGTTTAGGTAACCTCGCCTCGCCGGGCAATGTCGTGTTCTTGGTAATAGAGATAATGTCCTGATGCCGAGCGTCAAAACCCTAATCCGTTTCCCCACCGACACGCCCGCGCGGCGGCTGAGCTTCAGTACGGCCGACCTGGCGATCGGGCTGGGCTTTGTCGCGATGATCTTTCTCGACAAGGTGCTGCTGGAGGTAGGCGGGCAATGGATCGACTGGCCCGAACAGGCCGCACTGGGCATCCGTACGGTCGCGAGTCTGGGATTGATCGCCGGGACGGTGTTTTTTATCGGCAAAGCGTTCATGGCCGAGGGCCAAGGGTTCGCCGAGGCGGGCCTCGTGCCGCGGCGGCCGATCCGGGACCTACTTTTCACGCTGTTCGGGCTGCCGGCGGGGGTCGTGTTGACATATGTGACGCTGACGGGGGTGAATCTGTGGGCCACGAAACTGGGTTTCCCGTCGCCCGAGGTCAACCACGGCATACTCCAGCAGATGCAGAGCACCGAAGACCGCCGCCAACTCGCCGCGTTGGTCCTCACGGTGGTCACGATCGGGCCGTTGTTGGAAGAACTGGTGTTCCGCGGGCTCTTGCAAACGATCCTGCTCGAGTTGTTCGGCCGGGCGGCGCGGTGGCGGGTGGTTTTGGTGGCCGCGGCGGTTTTTTCGCTGGTGCATGTCGGGGCGACGACGTGGCACGCGTTGCCCGGGCTGTTTGTACTGGGGGTGGTCTTGGGGTGGTTGTACGAGCGGACCGGTAGTCTTTGGCCCGCGATCCTGGTGCATGCGGGATTCAACGGACTGAACGTGTGGGTGGTGCTGGCGAAGCCGGAGTGGGTGGGAGCGTAAAAAAACCCGCCGAGTGGCGGGTTGGGGTGTGGGAACTTATCGAGAGTGGCGACCTGTGATCGCCGGCTGATACGGACAGGTCATCGGGCGACACCGATGACGCCCTGGGCGATGCGGGCGCCGGCGTTGCCGGTGGGTTGACCGCCGTCGTCGGGCTTGGCGTGGATGATGACGCCGCGGCCGAGGACGGGGTTTTTCGTGCCGGCGATGGTGACGTTACCGAACGTCTTGGTGTAGGTGGCGTTGCCCTCGGCGTCGGCATGGAGGTTGCCGAGGTCACCCGCGTGGCCGGCATGGTCGCCGTTGGGCAGGACGTGGTCGTGGCCCCCGGGGTCGTAGTGGCCTCCGGTGGCTTGGCCGGCCGGGTCGGAGATATCGCCGAACTCGTGGATGTGAAAACCGTGTTTCTGGTTGGGGTTCAGACCCGAGACCATGGCCGTGACGACGACCCCGCCGGGGGTCTGCTCGAACATGATCCTGCCGTGCACCTGGTTGCCCTCGGTGGGGAGCATGACCGCGATAGCGCGGGGAACCAGCATCACGTGGTCGGCGTGGTGATCGCCTTGATCTTGGCCGTGGGCCCCGGCGGCGTGGCCGTGGTGATCGGCGTGGTCATGATCGTGATCGTGACCAGCCTCCTTCGCCACCTTCTCGGAATGTTCCTCAGCCGCGTCGCGGGACTCTCGCGCGGCTTCCTTGATCTGGGCCAGCGGGTTGGCCTCGGCCGGCAGGAACAACGCCGTGGCGGCCAAGGATAGGGCGATCAGCATGAGAAAGCGGGTCATGGTTAGGCTCCGGGTGGGGTCAAATCAAGTCGCTTACGCGATTGTAAGCGGCAAACGCATCACGGCCGAGGGATCACAATGGCCCCGCCAAGAAAAATCGCAACATCTCGATCAGATTTATACCGTCACCGACGCCAACGGGCGGATCGCCTCGACCAACTCATCCCGTGCGTAAGACTTGGAAAGATCTATCGGCAGCCCTACGCCATGGCCGTCGTCCGAAGCGATGATGATTGCGTTGTCGCCCAGAGCCTCGTAGCCCATCTCCACCGGCTGATGCCCAACCACGAACACCGACACGCCCCACGCCTCGGCGAGTTCCGTCAGGATCACCCGGTTCTGGTATCGGCCCCAGACCATGTCGTAGACCGAGCCCTTCGCTTCCAGATCCTCGGGCGTGAGGTCGCGGTCCAATACCCCCTTGTCGAACGCCTCAATCCGCCGCGGGGCGGGCAGGCTGTGGCTGACCAAAATCCCGTTGGCGCACTTCACGGCCAACGGCAGCGCACCGATGTAATCATTAACCGCTTCGCGGACCTCATCGCCCGCGCCGCCGTAGAGAAAATCGATCCCGTCGTTGAAAATCTCAACCACGCTCACGCCGTCTTTGGTAATACCCTCGCCGCGCATCTGCGCCAGCTCGTGGTTGGACTGCAGCACGTGGACCTGCCCGGGGAAGCGTAAGATCAGGTCGGCGCAGCGGGCAAGCATCCGCACCGAAAGATCGGCCCCGTTGACCCGATCGGGGCCGTGGATCACTTCGTGCAGGACGACGTGTCGGTCCTCGGCAGACGGCAATTCGGCGAGCTTGAGGATGCGATGGAAGTTGAGGCCGTGGTCGTGCAGGTCGCCGGTGGCCAGCAGTTGTCCGTGGTCGGGCAGGTGGACGGTGGAGCCCTTCCGCAGCGGCGCTTCGCGGAGGGCCGCGGCCGCGTCCCGCAAGAGGGCGATGACCGTGTCGGCGTCTCTCAGATTGGGAAGTTCGTCGGTCAAGCGGCGGTTATCTTAACGTAATCGAAAGCAGGTGCGGGGTTTAAGCCGATCAAGACTGCGTCAGGTTTTGAGATTTATCCAGCAATAACCGCCCGCTCGGGGCGTTAGACTAACCAGGAGCGTGTATGGCCGAGTCGGAACTAGCCCAAACGCTCCGGGACGCGGCATCGGGGGACGCGGGAGCGTGGACGCGGCTGGTCACGGCTTACAGCGGCCGGGTGTTCGGCCTGCTCGTCAAGCAGTGCGGCGACCGCGAGTTGGCCGAGGAACTCGCTCAGGCCACGTTCGTGAAGGTCGTCGAGAAGCTCACCGAGGCTCAGACCTCCGGCGCTCCCGGGGCCTACGAGGAACGTGGGAGGTTCGAGTCCTGGCTGTTTCGGATCGCGATGAACAAGCTGCGCGATGAGGCGCGGCGGAAAAAACGGCAGGCCCGGACGATGGACATGAGCCCCGGAGCCGACCGCGAAGAAGGGAGCAGCGCGATGGGCTCGATGGCGGCCACGGCCGGCGCAGGCGGGCTGGGCGAAAACCCGGTCGAACTGCTCAGCCGAGGCGAACAAGTGCAGCGGATGCAGGCGTGCATCGAGACACTGCCCGAGGCCGACCGCGAGGTCCTGTACCTCCGACACACCGCGGGGCTGAGTTTCGCCCAGATCGCCGAAACCCTAGAACAACCTCTCGGCACCGTGTTGGCCCGCGGACACCGGGCGCTGGGCAAGCTGAAGAAGATGATGATCGACGACGTCGCGTGAAACGAAGTGAACCATGAACGAGTTTGAAACGAACAACTTGGAGATGGCCAAGACCGATCCGCAACTCGACGCGCTGCTCGACGAGGCGCTGGCCCCCGAGGCCGCGCCGGCCGGGCTCAACGACCGCATCGTCGCGGCAACGGTGAATCGGCTGCCGGACGACGACGCCCGTATCCAGAACCCAGTCTTAGGACACATCGGCGGGGGCGGCTTCCCGTGGCGCTCCGTGGCAGCGGTCCTGTTGCTCGGAGGTGTGGTCGGGGGGTTGTTGTGGGTCGGCGGCGAAACCAAACGACCCGGCGGGATCGAAGATAGCGACGTCGCGACGGTCGAAACAGTCCAACTCGGCCTCGACCAACTCGCCGACGCCGCCCTGCAGGCCGAATCGATTGACGACGACATCGCGTTATTGTCGATGCAACTCTCGGCCGTCCAGGAACCCGGTATCTGGGAGCAGGACGCCCTCGAATCCCTCGATACCGCCATCGCGTTCGACGAATTCGATCAGCTCTACGACGAACTGGACCTGTATTTCTAACGCCCCGCCGCTGGATAAGCCGAGACCCGAACCGGCCCCCCGGAATCCGTGATGAACCGACTCCGCCCCTGGATGATGCTCGCCGTGACCACCGCCCTGCTCTGCGGGTCGGCACCATTCGCCGTCACCCAGCCCGGCCCCGACGACGAGCGCACGCCACGCCACCCCGAGCGGAACCGCGAACGCGGGGTCGATCGCGATCTCCACGAGCCGGGCGGCGAGCGACCCGGCCGCCGCCAGCCCATGACCGCTGACGAGATCGAGTCCGCCCGCCGGATCATCGCCCAGCTCTACCCCGAGCTCGCCGAGCGGATGGATACGCTCTACGAAGAAAACCCCGAGAAACTCCGCCGCACGATCGAGACGCGTTTCCCCCGCGTGCGCTTCCTCGTGAAGCTGAAGGAAAGAGACCCCGCGATGTTCGATCTGCGTCTAAGCGACATCCGCCTGGGGCGGGAGACGCTCGCCCTGGCCAGGCAGGTCAAAAAAGCCCACGTCGACGACGACAAAGACAAGTACAAGATGCTCTACGCAGAACTGGAAGCCAAGCTCGCCGAACACTTCGACGTGAAGCAGCAGGTCCGCCAGGCCGAGCTCGATTTCTTCCGTCAGCGGGTCGAACAACTCGAAGACGAACTGGAAGACCGGGACGACGACCGCGACGATCTGATCGAGCAGCGGCTCAACGAGCTCGTCGGCCCCGAGTGGTGACGCTCCGTACGCGATCTAAGCTTAGCGGGCGCCGCGGAGTATCCCGTTTCACCGCACGCCGACCGGTGCGAACACCGGATCCACCACACCCGCCGCGCGGAACGCGGCGCGGCGCCTTCGGCACGCGGGGCAACCGCCGCACTGCGTTTCACCATTGACCGCGCAGCTCCACGCCAACTCCCACGGTACGCCCAGCCCCGAACCCAACTCCACCACGGCCGCGTCGCGGTAGCCCAGCAGCGGCAGGGTCACCTCCGGCAGCGTCTTCGATGGGTCGTCCATAAATTCCGCTTCGGCGAGCTGGGTGCAGACGATCTGCCGTTCCTGCGCCGCGGCGGTCGCGGCTGTGTCCCCATCAACCGCAATAGGCCATAGCAATTCATCGGCCCCAGCATCGATCGCGTGGGCCATGGCCGTCAGCATGAGCTGTGCCTCGGCGAGCGTGGCCCGCGGCAGGCCGTCGGGCTGTTGCGCCGTCGTGGCGCCGTAGAGGTGCGGCCGAGAGAGCTCGTCGAGCCGACGCAAAGCGTAATGGTCTGCTTGCCGCCGGACATATTCGGCCCGCTGGGCCGCCGCGTCCCGCCCGTCGTCGATGTGTAGAAGCGTCACCCGCGCCGCATCGGCTTGGTTTAGCACCAGCGCCGTCGCCACCAGGCTCCGTAGCCCCCCGCCGTGCAGGATCATCACGTGTCGTCGATCAGCCATCCCCTCATTATCGGCCACCCCGCCCCGGCCCCCGGAAGTTTTGCCCCCTTCACGAAAGCCGCCGACCACCAAATCGCCCGGCGCGTCTCCCCGAACTCCCGGGCCGGTCACCCCCATTTTGCTAAACTCTGCGTATGGCCCTGATCGTCTTCGAACACCACCCCCTCGAAACTGCCGATCGCCTCGGCACCATCCTCAACGAACACGGGCACAAGCTGCGTATCGTCCAGCTCCACCGCGGCGAACCCGTCCCGGCGGACCTCGACGACGTCGACGGCGTGATCACACTTGGCGGGCCGATGAACACCGATGAGGTCGATCAACACGACTGGATGCAGCCCGAACTCGACTACCTTAAGGCGGCTCACGACGCGAACCTTCCCGTGCTGGGAATCTGCCTCGGGGCCCAGTTGATCGCCGTGGCGCTCGGCGGCGCGGTCGAGAAGATGGACGCCCCCGAGATCGGCTTCCACAAGGTCACCTCTACCTTCTTCGGCACCACCGACACGATCCACCTGGGCATCCCGTGGGACACGATGCCGTTCCACGCCCACGCCCAACAGGTCGCCTCGCCCCCGCCCGGCGTCACGCCCGCCCCGCTCTCGGGCAGCGCCGCCTGCCAGTGCCAGGCCTTCCGCGTCGGCCTCAACACCTACGGCTTTCAGTACCACTTCGAGTGGACCCGCAAGTCCATCGAGATGGTCGTCGCCGACGAGCCCGAGTTCTACGGCAGCGGCGAACTCGACACCGACGACCTCATCCGCAGTCTCGACGAACACTACGACACCTACCGCCACCTCGGCGATCGCCTCTGCGCCAACCTCGCCACGCTCATGTTCCCCATCGACAAGCGCCTGCCGCCCAGCGGGGCCAACGTCGACAACTTCCACGCGTCGTAACCGCTCTCACTCCAAGCCAGACCTGTGCTTAGCAAAGTCCCGGATCTCCCATGCCCGGCACCACGCTCACGATCACCCCGCCCGCCGGGCCACCGAAGTTCGACTTGCACCGGGCCGTGTGCAGCTACGGCTACTTCCTGCTCGCGCCCAACCTCTGGGACATCGAAAAGAAAGTCCTGCACCGGCCGCTACGTACCCAAGCCGGACGGCTGGTGCACACCGTCCTGCGCCAACGCCGCGACGGCAGACTCGCGTTGCGGTGCGACCGCACGGTGGATCGGGCCGACCACGGATATCTTCGAGAACAGGTCGCCCGCATGCTGCGCTTCGGCGAGGACTACCGCGGCTGGCGCAAGGCCCACCCCGAGGCGAGGCAGAAGCGCTACGACCGCATGTTCCGCTCGCCCACGCTCTTCGAGGACATGGTCAAGACCATCACGAGCTGCAACGTCACGTGGCGCAACACGATCGTGATGAACAAGATGATGGTCACCCACGTCGGCTACGGCGGCTTCCCCACCCCTACCCAACTCGCCGACTTCGGCGAACAACGGCTCAGGGACAAATGCAAGGTCGGCTACCGGGCCGAACGCATCGTGCGCCTGGCGCGGATGGTCGCCGACGGCGAACTTGATCTCGCGTGGTTCGAATCGCCCGAACGCACCAGCGACGAGCTCTACGACGCCTTGCTCGAGTTGCACGGCATCGGCCCCTACGCTGCGGCCAATCTCTGCCACCTCGTCGGCCGCTACGACAAGCTCGCCATCGACACCGAGACCTACCGCCACTTCTGCCTGCACTACAAGATCAAACGCCCCGCCAACGGCCACGCCGCCGGCCTCAAACGCCTGCACGCCCGCATCGAAAAACACTACGGCCAATACGCCCCGCACCAGTTCCTCGCCTACTGGTTCGAGCTCTGGGAAGACTACCAATCCCGCTACGGCCCCGCCTGGCGCTGGGACCGCGAAACCACCGGCACCCAATTCACCGCCGCGGTGCTGAAGTAGCCCCTACCCTTGCTCTCACCATCCCGCCCCATTTGGCTTACCTACATCAGTCTGTCAATATTGAGAAAGTCGTGAAAAATGGCCGATCAAGCATTAATCTAAAGCTGTTGCCGCGTAGCGGCGTTCAGCAGGATTGACGCCGAGAGTTTCCGCGTCTCTTGCAGCTGCTCAGACTTTATTTCTGGAGGAAGACATGACTCGTTTCCGGTTGCCCATTGTTTTCGCGCTAAGCCTATTGACCCCGCAGTTCGCTACGGGGCAAGAGATCATTTCGGCAAGCTTCTCCGGCGACATCGTTCGTTGGGATCTTTCGAGCGGCCAGATCAGCTACACGAGTCCGCTGGGCGGTAACCTGCGGGCGGCCGGGCTGGCGGCAACGTCCGGTGGCCGTCTGTTCGGCATCTCGACTATCGACGCGCAAGGCAGCCCCGCGGTTTTCGAAATCGACCCCGCGACGGGTCAGGAGACCGTGTTCGGCTCGATCCCGCTGTCGGGCCCCACGACCGTGGTCGGCCTGACCGGCACACCCGACGGCAACCTCCTGGGTTGGAACAAAGAGTTTGGTCGAGAGGACTTTTACCTTATCGATCCCGACACGCTGGATTTTCAGGTCGTACCGATCACTTTCCCAAACACGGTGAGATCGTTCGGAACCGGCTCGATGGTGACCAACGCCGAAGGTCGGATCTTCGCTTGGGTCGGTGGCGCCCTGACCGCGGGGGGATCTACAACAAACTCTTTGAGATCGACTTGGAGAACAACAACGCTACCGAAATCGGCGGGTTCGAAGGCTTCCCTTCCACCGATTCAATGACCCTCGCGTTTGCGGCCGACGGCCGCCTCTTCGGGTTTTCCGAAATCAACGGCGGACTGAACAATGGGCCGCTCGCTCTGAACACGATCTACGAGTTCAACCTCGATACGGGCATCCCGACGGCCTTAAGACCGGGGTCGCGCTCGCTCTTGAGCAGCATACGCGGCGCCGAGTTTGTCGAAGCTATCCCCGAACCAACGACCGGACTGACCGCGTTGATCGTCGTCGGGCTCATGCTCGCCCGGCGTCACGGCGCGTGATAAGCAGCCTCGCTTGGCGCTGGGACCGCGAAACCACCGGCTTACAGTTCACCGCCGCAGTCCTTAAGTAACAAATTCGTGTTCGGGTTCCGAGGTAATTCCTTTGGAACGACTCCATGACAGCAAAATCGATCCGGTCGTTCGCGTGCTGCGGCAGACAACCATCCGCCGACTCAATCGGGTCAACTATATCCACCTGGGATCTTTTCTCTCGTTCTGCTTAATCGCCTTTGGCTTGATTGGCAGCGGCGCAGTCACCCATCCTGGCAGCGCAATGGCATTACCACTTTTCGGGTGGCCGGTACCCGGCTGGCTGTGGAAATGGTGGAATCGAAAGCGGCGAATCGTATGTCCGGTTTGCGAAACAGTGTGGGAACACGAGTCGACAGATGGAACCGACATACGTCAATGGAACGTTTGCCCTAGCTGTGGCATTCCTCTTAGAGAGGCCGCCCGCCCGGATGCGGGTGCCCGGTAAAATCGAGATGGCAAAGCTCACTCCGACAGATCCACCCTTTCCAAGACCTTACCTTCCTCGGGGTCAACCAATGCGATCACCGTATTCCCCGCCAAGGGTTTCGGCGGGTCGGCGGCGGTAAAGACGCGGAGTTGACCGGTGTTGGTCACGAGGAACAGGGGCACGGCGCGGTCGCCGTTGTGTTTCTGGTAGTCGGCCCAGCCGAATGTCTCGGTGAGTTTGGTGGCCTTGACCTCGGCGCCGCGGTCGAAGCGGTCGACGTAGGCCTCGAACGGGAAATCGCGGCCGACGAGGAAACGGCCGGTCAGCGGGTGGGCTTCGTCCTGGGTCTGCCCCTTGACCATGCGCGGGTCCTTGGCGTGCGGGGCGATCTGGTAGACCTCCTTGCGGCCGAAAGTCTCGGTCATATGGATGGCGGCGAGGGCGTTGGCCTCGTCGTTGCCGGTCATGGCGATGAGGCGGCTGAACCGGGCGAGATCGAGGTCTTCCTCGACGTGCTCATTGAGGATCGATCCCGTGACGGTCTCGAGCCCCGCCATCCGCGCGCCGCGGGTGTTATGGCGGTTGGTGTCGATCAAGAGCGTGTCGAAGCCCTCGCCCTGCAGCGCCAGGGCGATCTCGCGGACCCACGACTGGGCCCCGACGAACAGCACGCCTTGCGGGTCCACCGCCGACTGGCCCAGCCAGCGCGCCAGCGGCATCGCGGTGAGCCCGGCGAACGCGATCGTGCCGACGATCACCAGGAACATCGCCGGCACGAGTTGTTCGGCCCCGGCGTAGCCCTCCTTGGCGAGCTTGATCGAGAACACCGACGCGATTGCCGCCGCCACGATGCCGCGCGGGCCGATCATGCCGATGAGCAGCCGCTGCTTGGGTTTGAGCCCCGTGCCGATCGTCGAAATCCAAACCGACACCGGGCGGGCCACAAAGATCACAACCGCCAGGAACACGAAGTGCTCCCAACCGATCTGCTTAACCGCATCGATCGGTAGCCGGGCCGAGAGCAGAATAAACAGGCTCGAGATCAACAACACCCGCAGGTTCTCTTTGAACTCGATGATGTGCTTGACCGGTGCAAACTTCTGATTGGCCAAGATCATGCCCATGATCGTGACCGCCAGGAGGCCCGACTCCTCGCGGAGGTGGTTGCTCGCCACGAACGCCACGATCACCAACACCAGCGTCACCGGGCTCTGCAGGAAGTCCGGCACCCAGTAGCGTTTCATCAGCACCACCAGCAGCCCGGCGGCAATCCCGCCGATGACCAGCCCGTCCACAATCGTCCACACCACCGCCCGGCCGATCTCCCACGCCAGTTCCATGTTGTCGTGGCCCGCAATGCCGTGGAACTTGAGCTTTGCGATGATCGCTTCAAGCACCAGCACCGCGAGCACCGCGCCGACCGGGTCGATGAGGATGCCTTCCCACTTGAGCACCGTGCCCGTCGAGCCCGTCGGCCGGACCTGCCGCAGCAGCGGGCCGATCACCGTCGGCCCCGTCACGGTCAGCATCGCGCCGAACAACAGGCTCAGCGACCAGTCGAAGCCCAGCACGTATTTCGCCGCGACCGACAAGACGCCCCACGTCACCAGCACACCCCACGTCACCAGCCGCCGCACCGCTTTGCCGACTTCCTTGAACTCGGACAGCTTCAGCGTCAGCCCGCCCTCAAACAAGATGACGGCCACCGACAACGAGACGATCGGGAACAACACGTCACCAAACAAGGTGTCCGGAGACAGCCACGGCTCGCCGTCCTCGCGCAACAGGCCGCTGAGCGGCCCGGCACTGAATCCCGCGAGCAGCAGCAGTAAGATGGCCGGCAGCTTCAACCGCCATGCGAACCACTGCGCCGCGATCCCCAGACCGATGACGGCCGTCACACCGACCAAGACGTGTTCATCCATGCGCAGAGACTAAGCCAAGCCCGAACCGCGAGCCAGCGAAAAACCGCCGCCCCTTGCCCAGATGCTCGGCCTGGTTGGAATACGGGCGCTCTCGCGTGCGGTTGTCACGTCGCCGGACGCTCGCTCGCTTCGGGATCCTTAACACCGACAATGGCGATCCCCGCCGCGTCTGCCGCGGCCAGAACTTTTTCTTTCTCGATAAAGATCACGCGCCCCGCGTCCACGGCGAGGCACCCCGCCCCCGCCGCTTTCAGCCCCTCGATGGTTTGTAGGCCGATGGTCGGCACGTCGAAACGCAGGTCTTTCTTTTCGCCGGCCCCCTTGAGCAGCGTCCAGCCGCCGTCCTCTTTCTTTGAGCGATGGCCCGCCAACTCGCCCGCACGGCGGATCATCGCGTCGGTGCCTTCGACGGCCTCGACGGCCACCACGTCGTGGTCGCGCACCGCGATGGCCTGACCGATCTCCAGGTCGTTCATGTTCATGAGGATCGGCCAGCCGAACGCGATGTCATCACGCTGGGAGGCGGTGGGTTGGCGGTCGGTCATCACGCCTTCGTGGGACATGTGATCGGGAATGTATCGCGTGCTGTCCATCAGTTCGAGACCGGCCCTGCTCAATTCGTTGGCCACCGCAGTCAGCAACGTCTGGCTGCGCTTGTCATGGCGCAGCACACGGTACCACAGCTTGGCTACAATCCAATCGGGCCGCATCACCAGCATGCGTTTCCAGAACGGCATATACATCAGTGACGCCTTGTCGACGCCGCCGACCATGATGGCCCGCGACACCCCGCGCCGACGCAGCTTCCGCGCCCACTCGCCGACGCGCAACACGCCAACGCGGACGAACTCGTCACACTCAGCCGGGAAATCGTCGCGGTACTGCCCTGTCATCCCCGCCGCGACCACCCGATGCCCCGCGGCGCGGATCCCCCGCGCTACCATCGTCGGAAGCATCCCGTCCCCCGCGATGATGCCGATCGGCTCGCTCATAGCGACATCATAAGCCAGCGCCGCCCCGTAAGACCCAATCCGCACCTTTGGTCAACGCCGACGGGTCTGCTTCTCGTAGAACGTAACGAAGTCTTCGACCGGTACCCGCGCCACCGCCTGGCCCACCACGTCGAGCGGCACGTCTTCGAGTTTTTTGAATCGCACACAGGACTTGCCCATGTCCAGCCGCTTGCCCGCGGTCAGCCACGCTTGACGAAACCAGGCGGCGTGGCCTTCGTCAGCGTAGATGCACATCAGATACAACGCGCGATGGTTCTTCTGGGAGGCGAGGTGGGCGTACGGCAGCGGCAGTTCCGGGTTGCAGTGATAACCCGACGGGTAGAGCGTATGCGGCACGACATAGCCGATCATGCCGTAGGACATGGTTTCCTCGTAGCCGCGAGGCAGGTGGCGCAAAATCGTATCCCGCACCGCCGAGATGATCGCCCGCCGCTCGTCGGGGAGTTCGGACAGGTACTGCTTCACGGCCGCCGCTTCGCTGCGCATCACGGCATGATAAAGCCGATCGCCCCCGGCCCGCGACACCGGTGCTCTGCTGAACAGCCGCACAATTGAGGCCATATCCTCGTTTTCCCTCATGCTTGGAGGAGCCCATGTGCGATAATAGATCGTAGTAAAGAGGTATCAGGAGTTTTGACGAAAGGAGCCGACGATGTCCGGATACGAAGAGAGACAACACGCGATGGAGACCAAACTGGCGCACGATAGCGAGTTTAGGTTCAAGGTCACCAACCGTCGTAACCGGCTTTTAGGGCGTTGGGCGGCCGAGCAGATCGGGCTCGTCGGGGAGCCGGCCGAGGAATACGCTCAGTCGGTGGTGCTCTGCGATTTCGAAGAGCCGGGCGACGACGACGTAGTCCGTAAAGTGCTCGCCGACTTCGGCGGAAGCGGCGTCGCGGTCGACGAAGCCACGCTCCGCCAGAAGATGGCCGAGCTCCTGCCCATTGCCAAGCAGCAGGTCCACGATACCCTCTGAACACCCCGCCCGGTGAATGGGCATGCGCCAATCGAAACCGATCGCCCCGGCGGGCGTGTCTGAGCCCCGTCTATTCGTCGCAGTGGGATCAGATTGGTTGTCCGTCGAAGGGACCCGGCCCGCCCGGCTCTTGGCCGGGGTCTTCCGCCCCTGGCTCCACCGGATCGCCGCCGCCGAAGACCATCTCGCCGCTGGTGTAAGTCTTGCCGAAGGTCACACGGGCCACGGCGACCTGCCGGATTGCTGAGCGCAATAGGTCGTCGCTCAGGTCGGACATGGGGTGGATAAACACCGACCAGACGATGCCGTTGGAGATCGCATAGCGGGCGTCGAGCACGCTGTGGAAGTTCGCCTGCATCGCCTTGACCAGCACGCCCTCTTCCAGGTCCGCCACCTGGGCGATCGGTGAGACCAGCCGCATGCGGTCGGCGTGAGGGTCGAACACGAGCAACACCGGCACGCCCTCGAAAACAAACTCCACGACGTTGCCCTCCTGCTGCACGTTGTCGCCGACCTCGACAACGGTCGCGACCATACGCTGAGGTGTCATCGCGTCGTCTCCGTCCGCCGGCTCGGGTTCGGCCGCAAATAACGCACAGAACGTGGACAGCCAGAGCAAAGAAGTCATCGGAAGCCTCGCTTTTCGGGATGGAACAAAAGTGCACCGGCCAAAGCGACCGAGCCAACCAGCCGGCACGGTCACGCCTGCAAGCGTAACCTGCCGAGGGTCCGCCAACAATCATTTTCTATTCCACGAAGGAGGCCCGCGTTCACCGCGCCGGCTTCACCGGCCGCTGCACCTCGCGGTACCGGATGAAGCCCGGCACCAATAGACCCATGAAGCTAGTGCCTTGGGGATCAAGCACGACGTCTCCGGGGGTTTGCGGGGCGCGGGAAGGCTGCGACGGCATGGAGGGACCGGGGTCAGATCTGCTAGATTCGCGGCGAGCGCCGAGACGGATTCGCTAGGGTCCATACGCCTCGCCCCGCGAGAGGCGGCCCCGGTCACGCCCTGGCCAAGACCTCATTGACGTCGATCACGTCCATCCCCGCGGCGCGGGCGGAAGCGAGGCCGGGGGCGGCGTCTTCGAACGCCAGACAGTTTTCGGGGGACACGCCGAGGCGTTCGGCGGCGGTAAGAAACGTCTCGGGGTGGGGTTTGGGGTGCGACACGTCATCGGCCGTGACTACCACTTCGAAGTGCTCGGCGAGGTCGATCGCGTTCAGCGTCCGGGACACGCCGGTGCGTGTGCTGCCTGTCGCCACGGCCATCGGCAGCTTGCCTTTCTGCCCGAGTGCCACGGCTACGACCGGCTCGATCCGGGTGATCCGGTCGGCGTGATCAAAGTAAGCCTGGTACTTCTCGATCGTCATCGCCCGGGCATCGAGGTCCCGGCCCGACTCCTGGGCGAGTAAATCGAAGATCTGCATCGCTGGCACACCACCGAGCGACAGGAAGCGGTCGTGAGGCAACAAGTGATCCAGGCCGTGCTTCTTAAGCGTCTCGTGCCATGCGATCCAGTGGACCGGCATCGAGTCGGCCAAGGTGCCGTCGCAATCAAAAATCAGGGCTCGGTGGTGGGGCTGGATCATGATGGATTCTGGTCCGAGTAACGACAATTTCGGGCATCACAAGGCGCGCCCGCAGGCGAACTGGGAAAAGACCTTAGCGATTTTGCGTGAGAAAGGGGTTGACAACGCGTCGCCGGGATTTATTATTTAACCAAATGGTTAAATTAAAGACCGAGCACGACACCCCTTCTATCGACCTGACGTTTGCGGCCCTGGCCGACCCGACACGACGGGCGATCTTGGCCCGCCTCGCGGAAGACGCCGCGGCGGGGGCGGGGGGACAGGGCGTGCGGGTCACCGAGTTGGCCGCCCCGTTTACCGACGCGATGTCGCTGCCCGCGGTCAGCAAGCACCTGCGGGTGCTCGAGCGGGCGGGCCTGTTGCGGCAGGAAAAGGACGGCCGGGTGCGCCGCTGCCACCTCGAACCCGAGCCGCTGCAGGCCGCGCACGAGTGGGTCGCCCACTACCAGAGGTTCTGGTCCCAGAAACTCGATGCCCTGGCCGACTACCTCGAAAACGAATCGCTCGCTCCCTCGCCGCAGCCCCGGTCCGAACAAGCCCAACCCGCCCGCAACACGGCGAGACGGGACACACCGACACCTAAATCCACGCCGCACGGCAGAAAGAAGAAACGTTCGTGACCGACGCGATCGCTCCAACCGTACACCTGACCAGATGGATCAAGGCGTCCCCGCAGCGCGTCTTCGAGGCGTGGACCACGGCCGACCAGCTGGCGCGGTGGCTCTCGCCGGGCCCCGAACATCCCCTGGCCGAGGTCGTCGCCGACGCCCGTGTCGGTGGAGAACTACGCCTCGCATACGGCACGGCCGACGCGGGCCGATACGACGCCGTCGTCGGACAATTCCTCGAACTCACACCGCCCCAACGGCTGGTCTTCACTTGGGCGTGGCAGTCCCCCCACAGCGAGTTCGCAGCCGAAGACCTGGGACATGAATCGACGGTCACCATCGACCTGCTCCCGATCGACGGCGGGACGGAACTCACGCTGCGACACCGCGGCCTGCCGCCGGGGTTGATGTCCGAACGCCACACGTGGGGTTGGACCGGCGCGCTCGATCAACTCGCCGATTTCGATTTTTCCGCTTGATCACACAACATTTGCCGGAGCTGCCGCATGAACAGCATCGAATTGCTCAAACACTCGACCGAACTCAGCACCTTCGCATTCCGCTCGCTAGCCGAAGACTTGGTCGACCAGCCGTTGACGCGCGTCTCACCCCGCGGCAACCACGCGATGTGGTGCGTCGGCCACATGGCGCTCAGCGACGGCATGATGGTCGCGGCGCTCACGCAAGGCGAAAACCCGTTTCAGCATTGGGATTCGGTCTTCAACTCCGGCGCCCCTCTCAGCGACGATGACGCGGACTACCCCTCTTACGCCGATGTGCTAGACGCGTTCGATCAGAACCGGCGGGTCATCGTCGCCGGGCTCGACGCGTTGACCGAAGCGGACCTGGGCCGGCCCAACCCACAAGCCCCAGAAGGATTCGAAGAATTCTTCGGCACGCTGGGCAAGGTCGCGGCGTCCGTGCCGCTGCACACCATGCACCACCGCGGCCAACTCGCCGACATCCGCCGGGCGCTGTCACGTGAACCGATGATGGCGTAGCCCCTCTTGTTACCTCACACGGATAACCGCGATGCACAGCGACCCCAAACTGACCGAACGCCTGTGCCGGCTCACCGAGCCGCGTGGCCTCGAAGAACGCCGGATGTTCGGCGGCGCCGCGTTCTTCTTCCGGGGCAATATGTGCGTCGGCGTCTACCACCAACAGCTCATGCTCCGCCTCGGCGAAGACCGGACCGAGCGGGCATTGAAGCGTAAACACGTCACGCCGATGAACCTCACCGGGAAAGTCATGCGCGGCTGGGCCACCGTCGACCCACCCGGCACCGCGCGAAAAGCCCAACTCGAAACGTGGGTCGACCTCGCCCTCGAGTTCGTCCAAACCCTGCCAGCCAAATAGGTCGAGCCCGTCCCCCCTCTAAACCCCCTACCCGGAGACTTACCATGCCCGAAGTCCTGCCCACCGTTCGCCTTAACAAACTCGTTCGCGCCACGCCTCAGCGTGTCTATGAAGCACTTACCACGCCCGGGCAGTACCCGGACTGGTTTGCGCCCGGCCCCAAGGAAAACTGCGGCGACGTGATCATCGAGCCGTGGGTCGGCGGACGCTTCCGCTTCGAGATGACCGCGGGCGACGGCAATAAACACATAGGCGTCGGCGAGTTCACCGAGGTCATCGAGAACCAAAAGCTCAGTTACACCTGGACCTGGGAGAACAACCCCGGGTTCGGGGGAAACTCGCAGGTGACGTGGGAACTCTTCGCCGCCGACAATCCGTATGAGCCGGGCGAGCCGGCGACCGAGATCGTGCTTACCCACGACAAGCTCCCCAGCGCCGCCGAACGCAGCGAACACACCGGCGGCTGGTGGAACTGTCTCCGCGCCCTGGGCTACTTCGTCCGCGGTGTCGACCCCCGCGAAGCCATGTTCGGCGACACCGCGGCCGCCTCGTCGTAAGCCATCACGTTTCCCGCCGTCCGTTCTTTTTCCAGGAGAACTCCTTGAGCGCCAACCCCTCCGACACCGTTCGCCTCACCCGACTCATCCGCGCCCCGCGCGAGAAGGTTTACCAGGCCTTCGTCGACCCCGAAGTCATACGGCGGTGGTGGCGGTGCGAGCCGGACTGGTCTTGCCCGTCGTGCGCGATCGACGCCACGACGGGCGGGGCCTACCGCACCAGCATGGCCGACCCGCAGGGCAAGCCCTTCACCGTGTTCGGGGAGTTTCTTGAACTCGACCCGCCGAACCGACTGCGCTTCTCCTGGAACTGGGAACACGCCCCCGAGTTCGGCGCGCAGTCGGTCGTAACGGTCGAGTTTTACGAGACCGTCTTCGACGATCAGCCCGCCACCGAACTCGTGCTCACTCACGAAAGACTCAACACGCCGCACGAACGCAGCGAACACACCATCGGCTGGATGGGCGGCCTCGGGTCGCTCGCCGCCTACTTCCACACACACACTTCGGTCACGGCTTGAATCACACCAGGCCGGCACGCACCGCTTTTGAAGGAGATCGATATGCAAATGTTCCGCCCCACTACCATCGCGCTTGCCATGGCCGCCCTGCTCCTGGCGCCGTTCGCCGCCGCCCAGGACCACGACGACCACAACCACCCGATCCCCGAGGTCCCCGCCCACCCGCTGTTCGATCAGTTCAAAACGCTCGAGGGCACGTGGACCGGCACCGTCACCCACGGCGAGAACGGCGAGGCCCAACCCGCCACCGTCACCTACCGCCTCACCGCCGGCGGCACGGCGCTGATGGAAACCGTCTTCGCGGGCACCCCCATGGAGATGGTCAGCATGTACTACCTCGACGGCGATAACCTGAAGATGACCCACTACTGCCTGGCCAACAATCAACCGACGATGGTTGCCGTTGCCGATCCCGAGAGCAACGGCAAGGTCGTTCACCTCCGGTTCGACAGCATCACCAATATGCCCGACCCCAACGCCATGCACATGCACGAGGCCACCTTCGAGTTCCTCGGCGACGATCACCACCGCTCGACTTGGCAGGGCTACGTCGGCGGGCAACCCGCCAGCGATATGTGTGCCGTGCTCGATCTGCGCCGGCAGCCCGTCGTCGTCGCCGATTAGCCTTGTCAAAAGCTACCGGAAACTCGGAAAATAGTTCTTGACAAATCCAATCAAAAACCTAACTTTACTTCCTGGCCATTCTCTCTCGATAGGAACCCGCTATGAGCACCGCCGCGTCCCCCATGATGGACCTCGCCAACCAACTCGCCGCCCTCTGCCGGGAGGGCAAGAACCTCGAGGCGATCGAAAAACTCTACGCCGACGACATCGTGAGTACCGAAGTCATGGGCACGCCCGAGATGCCCGCCCGCATGGAAGGCAAAGACGCCATCAAAGGCAAGAATCAGTGGTGGTTCGAGAACCACGAGATCCACGGCGGCGACGTCCAGGGCCCGTTCCCCCACGGCGACCAGTTCATCCTCGCTTTCTCCTACGACATGACGCCCAAGTGCGGGCCGATGAACGGCCAACGCGGGCAGATGCAGGAGTGCGGCCTCTACACCGTTCGCGACGGCAAAATCACCGAAGAAAAATTCTTCTACCACATGCCCGGCCAAGGCTGAGCGAACCAAAACCTTTCCCCTTTTTCTCGTCAAGGACCACCATATATGAGCGACACCCTCCAAGAAGCCCTCGCCGTCGGCAAGCAGTTGGTCGAATACATCAACCCAGAAAACTGCAGGTTCCGCGATGCGATTGTGGATCTGTACGCTGACGACGCCAAGCACATCGAGGCTTGTGACATGGGCCCAGATATGCCGCAAATCACGGACGGTAAAGAAGCCATCTTGAAAATGAGTGATTGGTGGGAGAGTGTCCACGAGGTCCACGGCCACGAGGTCAAGGGGCCTTACCCGCACGGCAACGGCAGCTTCGCTACGTGGATGTCCCTCGATGTCACCGCCAAGGAGGGCCCCATGGCCAACCAACGCATGCAGATGCAAGAAGTATGTGTCTACGGCGTGAAAGACGGCAAGATCAGTCAAGTCGAGTTCTACTGGGACCCGACGGAATCGGGAGAGTAAGCCGCAACACGTCGAGCAGCGCTTGGATTATGTCTAGCCCCGAGCCACCGGCCAGGAGCTTTTTTCTGTCAATGGGTAGTGGAGACGCCGACGGTGATCATGGTCTTGATATCGGGCCGGGATACCGTCCACAGGTCAGCTCCGGCGATTTCGTGGCAGGCAATAAATCAGTGTGCCCCACGATCATTTCGCGTTGAGGTTCCTAAGAGAATCTTGCCGCCGTGAAGTACGAGTCGTAACCCGCCACGCCGGGAGCCTCGCAGAACGTGAAATCAAGGACCACGCGCCGAGACCGAAGCTGCGCTATTACGTCAGTCAATTCGGCAGTAGGCGTGATTTCTTTCACTGCCGAAACAGACTCAGCTCCCTGCCTTGAGGCGATACACCGCGGCGATGACATCCTGCACGTCGGTCGGGGCTTCGTCGGCGGACAACACGCGGTCGATCCACTGCACGGCTTGAGACCGGTTTTCGCCGAGTTGGATGAGCACCTCTAGTGTCTCGCGAGCCAACCGCCCGCCTCCGGAAGAAACCTTGGCCGACGCCCCGCCGTCGCCCGCGGCACCCACAGCCGGGCCGCCGTACGCCGCGGCGCCGACGAAGTGTTCAACCTTGTCACGCAGCGTCACCACGATCGTCTCGGCAAGCTTCTTGCCGACTTCCGGCATCGTCTGGATCAGCTTCGCGTCGCGGTCGGCGATCGCGCCGGCCAGGGTGTGGGTGTCGAGGATCATCGCCCGCAGCGCCCGCTTGTGCCCGATGCCCTTGCAGGTCACAAACAACTCAAAGAATTGTTTGTCTTGTTCGGTAAGGAAACCCGCGAGGCGGGGGAACATCGTCGCGCCCTGAGCGGTGGACTCGATGAACTCGAAGGTGTGGAGCGTCACGGCTTGACCGGTTTTGACCGACAGCCTGGTCGCAGCGAAGGCCGGGAGCATGACCTCGTAGACCAGTCCTTGGCCGGGGTCGATCAGCGCCTTATCGGTGTCGATCGCGTCGAGGGTGCCGGTGATCCGTGAAATCATGCGGGCATCATACCGCCGCGAGGAAACTGCGGAACACGGCTAAATACCCTCGAAACTCGCCATATCCGCCCATGCCGCCCCGGCACCGCCATCGGCCGCACCGGGGGGCGGGTCCACCGAAGAAAAACGTGGAGAACTTTCCGGGCCGAGGGAACATCCCACCCGCGCGGCCGGTTGTGCCCTTGGAAACACGAAGAACCCAAGAAACCAAACATTGTGGAGACCCGTCATGAATATCGACCCCGCCCTCACGCACGACGCCCGCCGCTGGGCCCGTCTGATCATCCCGCTTATCGCCGTGGCTCTGTTTTCCCTCGGCGGCGCCCCGAACGCCGACGCCAAGGGCTTTAAGAAGTCCTTCCGCGGTCACCGTGGCTCGTCGTTTAAGAGCCGTGGATTCAGCAACCGCCGCTTCAATCGCGGGTTCAACCGGAGCTTCAACCGCGGCTTCAACAACCGCCGCTTCGTGAACCAACGCTTCCACCGCAACAGCTTCAACCGCTTCAACACCACCAACCGCTTCCGTTTTCAGAACCAACGCTTCTTCAACACCAATCGCAAGTTCGCCCGCGGCTTCAACGACTTCGACCGCTTCGATGAGTTTGGCCCCGTGACATTGGTAGACGACTCCCGCGACGTGTTCACCGTACGCAACGACGATTTCCGGGGGATCGACCGCAGCGTGGACCTCTCGGTGGACCGCAACGCCCCGATCCGCCGCCGGGCGAACCTCGGCGAAACCACCGCCCCGATCTACCGCGTCCCCACCGCGAGCCGGGACCACGCCTGGGCTCTGCTCGAGGCCGGCCAATACACCCAAGCCCAACTCGCCTTCGGTCGCCTCGCCACCGCCCACCGCAACGACGCCACCTTGAAAGTGGGCTTCGGGCTCGCCTCGGCGTCCCTCGGCCAGATCGAGCGTGCCGACAACGCCTTTGGCCGGGCCCACACCGTAAACCCCGGGGTGTGGGATGACCTGACCGGCCGCCCAATCGCCCAGGCCATCGCCGCCGACCTGATCGCCGGCGAGACAGGCTTGGCCGAAGCCTCGACCACGCAGTTGCAGCGGTTGTCTGCCGAAGCCAACGTTGACGCCTACGAAACGTCGGAAACTGAAGAAGCCGAAGCCGCCCCCGAGTCTACACCCGCCTCGCCATGACGCCCCGTCTTTCGGAGGGCCCCCGGCGTCCCTTTGTGGGGCCCGGGGGCTTTTCGACGCCGAACGACCGGTTTCGATAGCCGACCTCCGACGCGCTCCGCCCCGATCTCTTTCTCCTCCGGCTCCCCCCCTCGTTGGGCGGGAGTTTTTTACCGTATTGCGGCCCGCCCCAACGCACCGCGGCGGGCCGCTACACTCTCGCCCATGGATATCCCCCTCAAGTACGGGTGCAACCCCAACCAAACCCACGCCAAGATCATCAGCCCCGGCACCGGCCCCACGGGCGACGGGCCGCTAACTGTCGTCAACGGCAGCCCGTCCTACATCAACGCCCTCGACGGCCTGCGCGGCTGGCAACTCGTTCGCGACCTCAAGGCCGCGACAGGTAAGGCCGCCGCCGCAAGCTTCAAACACGTCAGTCCGGCGGGCGCGGCCGTGGCCGGGGAACTGTCGCCCGAATTCCTCCAAGCCTTCTTCTACGCCTCCCCGGACAAAGTGCCCGGCGGCGCGTATTCGCCGATCGCCACCGCCTACGCCAAGGCCCGCAGTTCCGACCGCGTCGCGTCCTTCGGCGACTTCATCGCCGTCTCCGAGCCCGTCGATGTCACTCTCGCAGCGCTCATCAAGCCCGAGGTCTCCGACGGCATCATCGCCCCGTCCTACGAGCCCGAGGCCTTCGACCTGCTGCGAGCCAAGAAAGGCGGCAAGTACGTCATGCTCGCCATGGACCCGGCCTACGCCCCCCCGGCCGTCGAGTCCCGTGTCGAGTTCGGCCTCACCCTCGAACAGTCCCACAACGACCTCGCCATCACCCCCGGAACTTTCGAAAACGTCGTCACCGCCAAGAAAGATATCCCCGCCGAGGTGATGGAGACGCTCATCGTCACGACCATCACGCTCAAGCACACACAGAGCAACAGCATTTCCGTGGGCTACCAAGGGCAAGCCGTGGGCATTGGCGCCGGTCAGCAGTCGCGCATCGCGTGCACCCGCATCGCCTGCGACAAGGCCGACCGCTGGCTGCTCAAGACCCACCCCAAGACGCTGGCCCTGCGGTTCGCCGACGGCCTCGCCAAGGCCGAGAAGGTCAACGCCCAGGACAACTTCGTCCGCCACCACGAGCTCAACGCCGGCGAACGCGACGAACTCGCCAAGGCCCTGGTTGGCGAGTGGTCACCGATCACCCCGGAAGAGCGCAGCAATTGGCTCAGCCAACTCCCGGGCGTGGTGCTGTCGAGCGACGCCTTCATCCCCTTCCGCGACAACCTCGACCGCGCCGCCGCCAGCGGCGTGAAGTTCATCGCCCAGGCCGGCGGCAGCGCCCGCGACGAAGGCGTCACCGAAGCCGCCGACCAACACGCCATGGCCATGGCCCACACCGGCGTGAGGCTGTTCTTGCATTAAGAATCGGTTAATTCAGCCCAAAATATCCCCTGTGTTCAATGGGCCCGATTGGGGTCTTGGCTCTCTCATTTAAATTATGATTAAGTGTGTCGGTGCATTGGTTTGTTCGTAGCGACATAAGACCGGGTCACCGCCCATGCCTAGACTACCGCGGTGCACCGAAAGTGCATGCGCTCACACCTAGTCTCCCAATATCCGAGGAACGCTATGCTTAGCAACCGATACAAAAATCGCTTTTATAACCGGTTTCATCTGTATGGCAGGCTGCCAGTTATTCTTGTGGTCGCTGCCATCTGCATTCCGACTTTGAGTGTGCGAGCCGAGGAATCAAAGGATGATTCCATGAAGAAAGTCACTTTTTTTGTAGGTGAGACGCCTTTGGTTGGCGACCTTTACGGGGTCGCCGAGGGGGCGCCCCGGCCTGCGGTCGCCATCATCGGCCCGATGACCTATGTGAAAGAACAGGCTCCCACCGAATACGCGAAGCGCCTAGGCGAAATGGGTTTCGTGGCCCTGGCCTTCGACGCCCGCTATCGTGGCGAGAGCGGCGGGGAGCCGCGGGCCTGGGAGAACTCCGCCCATAAGCTCGAAGACCTTAAGGCCGCAATCGCGTACCTCAAATCGCGCTCGGATGTCGATGCGGACCGCGTCTCGATCCTCGGCATCTGCCAGGGCAGTTCGGTGGCCTTCCGAGCCGCCGCCGAGGCCGACGGCGTGCACGCACTCGCCACGATCGCCGGGCAATATCGTGACCACGAGGGAGACGTGACTTGGCTGACCGAGGGTGGCCTCGCGGCTCGAAAAACGCAGGGCGAGAAAGCCAAAGCGAAATACGAAGAAACCGGCGAAGTAGACTACGTAAAAGCGGTAGATCGGACGGACATGAACGTCGGAATGCCCGGTGAGTTCGTGTGGGTCTGGTATCAGCCCTGGGCCGATCGTGGCGTCTGGGACAATCGCTATGCGGTGATGAGCGATGCAGACCTACTCGCGTTCGAGTCGATCAGCGCGGCCGACTCGTTAGAAACGCCTTGGCTGATGATTCATGGCGATCAGTGTTTTTTGCCCGCGGCTGCCCGCCGTCATATGGAGGCCGTACCCTCCTCCACACCGACCAGAACCATCTGGAACGACACCCCACATCTGGCGTACTACGACCAGTCCGAGGTGATTGATGGTGCGGCTCGCGAAGTCGCCGATTGGTTCCAAAGCAACGAACGCTAAGGCTTAATATGCAAGGCCTACTGATGGATTCTCTTCGCTAATACCGCCCGGCCCCGGTCGCGGAGTTGACCGTCCGGACCGACGGGGAAGATAACGGGACAGGTGCGGTTTTTGAGTTCGTCAGTTCTTAGCGGCGGCCGCGCGGGCGGGGGAGAGGTTCATTTCGCGTTTGAACGCCCGGCTGAACGAGGCCTCGGATTCGTAACCCAGACGGCGTGACACTTGGCCGACCGTCAGGCTCTCGTCACGCATCAGCGTCAACGCGTGGCGCATCTTCCAGCGGCGGACGTAGGCGATGGGGGTTTCGCCAACCAACTCGGCGAACCGGGCGGCGAAGGCGGAGCGGGACATCGCGCACGCCTCGGCCAACGACTCGACCGACCACGGCTCCTCGGGACGGCGTTGGACGAGGAGTAACGCTCGACCGATCGCGGGGTCGCGCAGCGCGCCGAGCCAGCCTTGTTGAGCGGCGGGGTCGGAACCGATCCAGGTGCGGATCGCTTGGACAACGAAGATGTCGGCCAGGCGCGTGACCACAGTCTCGCCGCCGGGGCGTAACGCTTCGACCTCCTGGGCCATCAGGCGCAGCGTCGAGTGCATCCACTCCGCCTCGGTCGACCGCCAGGCGTCGATGAGGATCCGACGAGGCAGGACCGACAGCAGACGCTCGGCGGCCGGGCGGTCGAAACGCACGGCGCCGCAGATCATCTTGCACGCTTCACCGCCGCCGCCGTGGCGCATGATCTCGTAGCGGTCGGTCACCTTCTCGCAGGGCACGTCGAAGAGCGGCGTCGCCGAGGTATCGAGGGCGCTGAGCAGTTGGTGCCCCTCGCCGTGAGGCACGAGGACGAAGCCGCCGGGCTCGAGCTTGAGCGGCTCGGCTCCGTCGGTGGTGAGCCAGCAGTGGCCCTCGGTGACGACGTGGAACATCAGGCAGCCGGGCATGGCGGGCAGGTCGAGGCCCCAGGGCGCGGTGAACTCGGAGAGGCCGTAGAACACGCCGTCCATCCGCAGGCTATGCAGCACCTCGCCCAGCGGGTCGGCCGAGACGGGGAAGCAGTCCATAGGGTCGACCGCGGAGGTCCGCTCGATGGGGATGGTGGGCGTTTGAGGGGGTTCGAGTTCAATCATGCCCGGATTCTAGCCCGAAGCCCCCCGAACACCAAGACCATAGATTTTGGACGAAATGCAATGAATAGTCGATTTTATGCCATATTTTATATCTGACCGTCTCCGTAATCTGGTTTCTATGACATATCGATCGCCGAGTGGCGGTCCGCGGAACCCGAAACCTCATTTTTCAGGAGACCTTGCGATGCAGAACAAACTTCAGAAGCAAACGGACCCTCAAGGCCTGACCCTGGTCATCGGCGGCACGGGGAAGACCGGCCGGCGGATCGTCGACCGGCTGGCCGCGCACGGCCGGCCGGTACGGGTCGGTAGCCGCTCAGGCGAGGTGCCGTTCGACTGGGACCGGCCAGAGACCTGGAGCCCGGCCCTCGACGGCGTATCGGCGGTTTACGTGACCTACGCCCCGGACCTGAGCGTCCCCGGAGCCCCCGAAGCGATCGAAGGCTTCACGACGCTGGCCAAGCAGACCGGCGTGGCGCGGATCGTGTTGCTGTCGGGCCGGGGCGAGGTCGAGGCCCAGCGGTGCGAGGTCATCGTGCAACGCAGCGGGATCGACTGGACCGTCGTGCGGGCGGGCTGGTTCAACCAGAACTTCAATGAGGGCGCGTTCCTCGACCTGGTGCGATCGGGGGTGGTGCGTCTGCCGGCGGGCGAGGCCGTCGAGCCGTTCGTGGACGTAGACGACATCGCCGACGTCGCGGTCGCGGCGCTGACCGAAGCCGGCCACGCCAACCGGGTATACGAAGTGACGGGCCCACGGTTGATGACCATGGCCGAAGCGGTCGAGGCAGTCGCCCAAGCGGCCGGCGTCTCGGTGAAGTATCAACCGGTCACGATGGACGAATTCCGCGCCGACCTCGCCGAGCACGGCGTCCCGGAAGACTACATCGGCTTGCTGACATACCTGTTCGGCGAGATGTTGCACGGCCACAACGCCTTCGTCGCCGACGGCGTGCGACAGGCGCTCGGCCGGGGGGCGCGCGACTTCGTCGACTACGCCGCCGCCACTGCGCGCACCGGTGTGTGGGCCGAAACCGGAAAGGCGGTGGCGTCGTGAGCCAGGCTGTTCCCCTGATGGCGCTGGCAGCGAGCGTGGGCGCGGGCCTGATCGCCGGGGTGTTCTTCGCCTTCTCGACGTTCGTGATGCGGGGGCTGGCCGGCGTGTCGCCGGAGGCGGGCGTGGCGGCGATGCAGTCGATCAACCGCACGGTGTTCCACCCGTTGATGATGGGGCTGTTCATCGGGCTCGTGCCGGCCGGTCTGGTCTTCGCGGGACTGGCGTGGTACCACGGATGGACGGGCTGGGAGTTCATCGTCGCCGGCGCGGCGCTCTACGCGGTCGGCACGTTCGGTATCACCGCGGCGTTCAACGTCCCGCTCAACAACGCTCTGGACGCCGTCGAGGCCGGCAGCGCCCAAGCGGATGAGCTGTGGGCACGCTACCTCGACCGCTGGACCTTCTGGAACCACATGAGAACCATCGCGGCCGTGCTCGCGGCCGCGGCGTATGCCCTGGCATTGATCGGGTTTTGAAGTCCCACCGGCAGCCTCCACCCAGACCCCGCCCCGCGTTCCCGACCTGACCGCAGGGCTTTCTCGTCGTCGCCAAGCACTGAGCACACCGCCGTCGAACCGCTACGGGTTGTTGCCTCGGTTGGCATCGACGAAGCCGATCATCCGTGTGATCCGAGCGTCTTCGTCGAACATCAAGAAGTAGGTGCCCGTTGCGAAGACCGCGGAATCACGCGTGATGACGAAGTCCGCACGCCCGTAACCGTGGTGGTGCGAGAACTCCGGGCCCGGGGAGACCACGACCCCGGGCACGCGCGACCGAAAGATAGACAAAAACTCTTCAAATTCCTCACGGCCTTGGATCTCGCCGGGGCGGTGCTGGTCGGCGTACAGGAATGTTTCCGCCAGCGTCTGGCGAACGATCTCCGCGCGGCTGGTCTCATCGTCCTCGTTCCACGCCGTGAGCAATCGGTTGAAAGTTTGGTTCGGCTCCATGGCTACTTCCCAGAGGTCGCGTGTACCTAGAGCCCAACGCCGGACAATCACGCACTATTCCGGAGCGTGTTAACGGGGCCCGATCACCACCAGCCAGTCTTCGTCGGCGTCTTGTGGGGCGCGGCCGAGGTCGACTTCGCCGCCGGCGGTGACGGAGGCGACGCTGCCGTCGATCAGGCCGCCGCCATCACGGGGGTTGAACCATTGGACCGTGAAGTCACCTTTGGCGTCGCTGAGGTCGAGGGTGCTTGTACCGCCGTCGGGAAGGTACACGAGGTAGAGTTCGCCAGGTTTGACGAGGCAGTACCTGGCGTTCGTGTCGGATGGGTTGCCGACCAGGTCGTTGCGGTTGGTCATCTCCCAGAACGGGATTTCGTGTTCGTGGAAGAAGGTCAGGGCGATGCGGGAGAACTCCCACGTGTTGGCCCGGCTGCGCCAGTCGTCGACGAACAGGTCGCCCTGGGGCAGTTCCCAGCCGAAGTAGTACTCGACGCCGCCGCCGCCGGCCATGAGGTTGCCCCAGAGGGTGTGCTGACGGATGTCGTGTTCGTCGTAGCCGACGGGATTGCCGTCTTTGTCCGTGCCGTCGTAGCCGGGGTAGCCGGTGTCGGGCGGGGTGCCGAAGCGCCAGTGGTTCTGCTCGTCGTTGCACACGACCCAGGGCTTACCGGCCGCGGCTGATTCACGGACCCACCGCAGCGTCTGCTGGTGGGCCTTGTCCCAGTCGTTCTGTAGCGCCGCGCCCGTGAGGACCGACTGATCGCCGAGCAGGGGCACGTACATCTTTTCCTGCTCGTGGGGGAAGGTCTGCATCACGATCAGGTGGTCGTAAGGATCGGTGTCGAGGATGAACTGCGCCATGGCGCGTTGCTGCTCGGGGGTCTGCGAGTTTTCTTCGCCGAGGTTCCAGGTCAGCGCGAGCAGGTGGCCGTAGCGGGCGATGAGTTCGCGGAGGTAGAGCCTGCGTTCGGGGCCGAGGTCGCCGCCGTCGAGCGAGGCGGGCACGGAATCCGGCGGATTCTGCTCGTAGTCGGGCAGCGTGTCGTCGTCGTTCTCGGTTTCCTGGAGCTTGAAGTTGATGTGTAGGCCCTTGGCCTGGGCGTGGGCGAGGACGATGTTCCACTGATCGAGCTTCGAGCAGTCGTAGTGCAGCTTATGTTCGAGGGCGGGGCTGATCATCGGCCAGACGTTGCGGCCGTCGCCGGCGATGTTGTAGGGGATGAACGAGATGCCGTTGGCCCCGGTGCTGGACAGATAGTTGAGCGCGCCGATGAGGCCCTTGCCCTTGCCGTCCTGCCAGGTCGGATCGCCCTCGGACCAGTCCGGTTTGTGCGGGGTATAGTCGCGGACGGGCACCCAGTCGCGTTCGGTAAAGGTGTCGTCGAACTCGGAGTAGGCAAAAAGGGTTTCGGGGGCGTCGGCACCGGCCTTGAGGAACCACGAGCCGTCGCCGGCGAACCGGAGGTGGTGCTTGCCGACGTACTGCAAGCGCCCTTTGGCACGGAAGTCGCCGTGGTGGCCATCGGCGGTCTTGTCGTTATCGCCGATACGGAAGCTGCCGCTGGCGGTGTAGGGCTGCAGCGTGATGAAGGCGTTGCCCAGGCGTTGCCGGAAGGTGGTGCGGTACTTCCACTTGCCGGGCTTGTCGGGGCTGAGGTGGGCCCGCCACTGGTTGCCGGAGGTCGCCGAGGTCTCGGCGGCGTTACCGTCGGCGGCGAAGTAGCCGGGCACCTTGTACGCCGGCGAGCCGCTTTCGTGGGTGAACGTGACGTCGAATCTCAGGTCGGTGAACGGATTCGGATCGGTGTCGGTCTCGGCGGCGAACGGCCCGCTTAGGGTTAGCGTGACGGCGTGCCACGGCCGAAGCTCGCCGGTGATCACGACTTCGCCATCGCCATCGACGCCGCGCTCGGCCGATTGAGCCGCGACGGGAGTCGTGCTCGGCGTCAGCACGGTCGCGCCTAGCACGATCGAAACCCAGAAACGCAAGAAAGACGGCTTATGCATGGTGAGTCCTCGATGGAAATGCTTGTTCGAGAGTCGAAAGCGATAAAACATGGGAGATTGTTTAACGATAAACATTCTAGTTCCGACGTAGTCCTCCGCCAACCCTCACGGCAGCTTGACTACCAATAACGCTCGAAGTGAAGGTTGCCGGTGGGGTTTTTGCGGTCGCGGACGACGAAGCCTCGATCTTTCAGATCCGCCTCCACCTGGTCGATCATCGCCGGGTTGCCGCACAGAAAGACGTGGCAGGACTCGGGCGACAAATCCAGGCCCGTGGTCGCCCTGAACGCGTCAGCCTGCAGCAACGCGTTCACGCGGCCCCGCTTCCCCGACCACGGCGAACCGTCCGGCTCACGCGTCACCGTCGGCAGGTACTGGAAGTGTTCATCCGCCTCAGCGATCGCGTTGAGTTCGTCGTAGTAACCCAGATCCCGGGCCAAACGGCAGCCATCCATCAGCACAAAATCGGCCCAGCGTCTTTCTGCGGCCGGGGCGTCGTGGTAGGTCAGGTACATCGCGCGGAACGGGGCGAGGCCCGTGCCCGTGCCGACCATGATCAGGGTCTTGTCGCGGGTCTCCTCGGCCGGAGGGAGGGTGAAGTGGCCCCCGATCTTCTCGTTCATGAATAGCGTCTGGCCGACCTCGATTTCACAGAGCGACGGCGTGAGCTTGCCGTCTTCCACCCGGACGATGTAGAACTCCAGCGCATCGCGTTCCGTGGCGGGAGACGCGATCGAATACGCCCGGCGGATCAGCTTCGGACCTCTCCCGGGACGCACCGGCTTGTCGGGGTCCGGCGGAGTCGTATCCGGCAGCCCGAGCGTCGCGAATTGCCCGGGCTCAAACTCGGGCACCTCGTGATCGTTGTACTTGATCCGAAAAAACCCGAGGTCTTCATGAACCATCTCGCGTTCGATCAGCGTGGCGTTGTGGATGTCTTTGGGCATAACGAAGAAATGTGGAAAGTGAGCAGGGTTTGACCGGGGGTGAACAAGAAAAGAAGTAGGAAAAAGGAATATGCGGCGGCTATCTTTCGGCTTCCAAGCTTCTCGACTTCCCAATCTACCGCAACCCAACGACCACGATTCCGATCATTTGTTCACGATCTGAATCTGCCTGATGTTCTGCACCTCGATGTTCGGTCGGTTCTGGTGCAGCGTCACCTTGCCGGTGACGCGGATCGTTTTGTTAAGGAAGTACTGCTCCGGCGGAGCGGGCAAGTCGGCGAAGACTTCGTCGAACACCGGCACGTAAAACTTGCCGCGCCATTCCTTACTGAAGTTCAGGAAGCAGACGTTGCCGCGGTGGTTGTAGGTGTCGACGACCCTGCCTTCAACGGTGATGCGCTGGCCGACGTAGTTGTGAGCGGCGCCCCAGTTCACCGGGCCGTCGGGGGCTTTGACCCGGACTTTCTCGCCGGCACCGTCGACCAGGCGCTTGGCCGGGATCGGCTTCTCGAAAGTCTCTCCGGCCTGCGGGATCGGACTCCGCCCCGCGGCCACGAGATACGGCTGACCGCGGTCCAACACCTCGTCAGCACGGGAAGGTGAGGTGCACGCCACGAGTGAACCCACCGCCAAAACGACGGGTGTTGCCCACACCAAGCCTGACCAACGAATACGTTTCATATGAAGTTTCCAAATTCCGTGACGCGAGAAACCCGATCAATACCAATACAGTTTACCCCACGCCGCCCCGGCCGGGTCGATCTCTGCGGTTAACATACCCGCATGGATACGATCTTTGGCCAGCCCCACGCCCTCGATCAGCTGCACGCCCAACTCGCCTCCGGGCGTATCCATCACGCCCAGATTTTCCACGGCCCCACCGGCGTCGGAAAATTCACCACCGCGCTGGCGCTGGCCAAGGTTCTGCTCTGCCACGCAACGGAACGTGACCTGGCCGGACGTGTCATGGCGTGCGGCGGCTGCGCGTCCTGCCGGGCGTTTCGCTTGCCCGACAACCCGGACGACGCCGGCCAGAACCTCGACGCGTTTCCCGGGGTCGCTCACCCCGACCTGCACGTGGTCAACAAAGAACTGGCCCGCTATAGCGACGATCGCCAGGTCCGCGACCGCAAGCTCACGTCGATCCCCGTCGATGTCTTACGCACCGCTTTGATCGAACCGGCATACCTCGGGGCCCAACTCAGCCACGGCAAATTCTTTATCGTTGACGAAGCCGAGTTGCTCAACGCCGCAGGGCAGAACGCGTTGCTCAAAACACTCGAAGAACCGCCGACGCCTAGCGAAGGCGGCGGCACCACGATCATCCTGGTCACCTCGAACGAGGATCGCCTGTTGCCGACGATCCGCAGCCGATCGCAGCGCATCGCTTTCGTGCCGCTGCCGGACGAAGTGCTCGACCGCTACCTCCAGGAGCACGGCGAATCACTCACGCCCGTCGAGCGGTCGTGGCTCGTGAGCTACGCACAAGGCAGCCTCGGGCGGGCACGGCTCGTGCTCGACTACCGGCTGACCGAGTGGGCGGACGTGATCGTGGGACAATTAAACCGGCTCACCGGCGGGCGTGCCGTGCCGAGCCTAGGCGCCGACATGGCCGAACGGATCAACGGCTTCGCCGAGACCTGGGTCAAGAACCACACCAACGCCTCGAAAGAGGCCGCGAACAAGCTCGCCGCCGGGCTGATGTTCTCGCTCGTTGCGGTCTTTGCTCGTCAGCAGTTGGACCGACTCGCCGAGGAATGCGACCCCGCCGACCCCGACACGGCCGAGGCTAAACTCAACCCGTGGCTCGACACGATCAGCGCGTTGCGTACCGCCGAGTCGCGGCTGAACTCGAACGTCAACCTCGGGCTGGTCTGCGACGGCCTGGCTACCCAGATCGCTCTGTCCCTGCGCCAAGCCGCCCCGACGCGCTAAGCTCCCCGCATGAAGTACCGCCTGATCGCTCTGGACCTCGACGGCACCCTGCTCGGGCCCGACCACCGCGTGAGCGCCGAGAACCGCGCGGCGGTCGCCGACGCCCAAGCCGCGGGCGCGCTGGTTGTGCCGTGCACCGGGCGGGGGTGGCGGGAGTCGCTGCGGTCGCTCGATGGCGTACGTGGGCTTTCGGTGGGCATCTTCAATACGGGCGGCGCGGTCGTGGAGATCGACTCGGGACGGGCCGTGGACCTGGCTGCCTTCGAGCCGCACCTGGTTTTGGAACTTGTCGAGTTCCTGCGCGACCTGCCCGAGGCGGTATTGGTGTACCAGGAACACGGCCTCACCGGCCGGGACTACCTGGTCACCGGCGACGGACAACTCACCGCCAACACCCAGCGTTGGTTCCAGATGAACAACATCCGGTACCACGAAAACCGCCATCCCACGGCCGACGACCTGCACCACAGCGTCCGCGTCGGCGTCGTCGCCACGGGGAAGCGTGCTTTCGATATCGAGCAGCAAGTCATCGATCGCTTCGGCGGCCGCGTGAGCCTGCACTGCTTTGCCGGCGTGCCGACGACCGCAAAAGAAGAGGCCGTGTACATCGTCGAGATCTTTGCCGCCGGCGTAAACAAATGGCGCGGCGTGGCGTGGGTCGCCGAGCAACACGGGATCCTCCCGGAGGCGGTCGCGGCTGTTGGCGACGAGATCAACGATCTCGCTATGCTCGAATACGCCGGTCTAGGTGTGGCGATGGGCAACGCCGTCGAACCCGCCCGCGCCGCCGCGGACCGACACACCCACACCCACGCCGACCACGGCGTCGCCCACGCCATCCGCCAGATGCTCGACGGGGTGTGGTAACGCGTCAGCCGCGGGGCTCTTCCGCGGCCAATTTCGCAAACAAGTCCCCGAAGATCGCGTCACGGTTGAGATCGAACACCTCGCGGATCTGATGGCGAGACCCGTCGCAGCTCCACGTGAGTTGGTCGGTCAGGATGGGGCTGGACCGCAGCGTACTCGGACACCACGACGGGTCGATCAGCCAAGCGATCGTCGCGATGTCCCAGATTTCTTTGCAGTAGGCGATCGGGCGGCCGTCGTTCCAGCCCACCTTCTTGGGTGCTTCAAACTCCTCGTACTCCGCATAGCGCTCGAGCAGGAAGTCGCTCAGCGCGTTCTTCCCGCCGATGTGTTGGCGTAACTCGGCGACACTGGTCCGCAGCTTCTGGGCCACGTTGACGCACGGCACGTGCACCAACGGCACGCCGCTGTTGAACAGCACCCGCGACGCCGCCACATCGCCCGCCAGATTGAACTCGTGGGTCTGCGGCCAGTAATGCGGGTTCCCGCCGAGCCACACCACCACGATCCGCTCGCAGATCGCGGGCTCGACCAGAATCGCCGAACTCACGTTCGTGCACGCCCCGATCGCCACGACGTACAGCGGTGTGTCGTCGGCATGCCGAGCCATCGCGCGCTGCACCAAATCGTCCGCCGAGGCACTCGGCACCGCCTCGCCGGTATCGGTCATCCACGCCTCGCTGCCGCGGAACGTCGTGGCCGTGCCGTCGCGGCCGAGGCGTTCGTAGACCCGCAAGATCTCGTCGTAGCTCTGGCTCATGCCCTCGGCCGGGGTCGCCGCCCGGTGATCATTGACAAACGGCGCGGCGTAAACCGCCTCCATGTTCAGACGATCCGGCGAAAGCAGAGCGTGAGCCAACGCAAACTGGTCGTCGATCTCGTTGAACGTATCGGTGTCCAGAACCATGTCCAGCCGGCCCGAATCCGCGGGCGGCGGAGTCAGGCGTTCGATGCGGTGGGCCTCGATCAGTGAGGTCGAAAGGGTATGCTTCATGGCCATAATCTACCGACCCGTCGCCGCGGGGGCGCACGCACCTTCCTGCGGTACCATCCACAGCATGACCGAACCCGTCGCCGTCCCGATCCGCCGCCTGCCCCACGGCCACCGCGTCCCGCTGCCCGACTACCAGTCCGAACACGCCGCCGGCATGGACCTGCACGCCGCACCCGAAGACGGCGAACCCATCGAGCTTCTGCCGGGGGCGATCATGTTGGTCCCCTGTGGTTTTCAGATGGCCGTGCCCGTGGGGTACGAGGCTCAGGTCCGGCCGCGCTCAGGCTTGGCGGTGAAGTTCGGCATCTCGATGCCCAACACCCCCGGCACGATCGACGCCGACTATCGCGGCGAGGTCCGTGTCCCGCTGATCAACCACGGGAATGAGCCGTTCGTTATCGAACCGGGGATGCGTATCGCCCAAATGCTCATCAAACCCGTGCCGCGCACGCACTGGATCGAGGTCGACTCGCTGCCCGACACGTCGCGCGGCGATGGCGGCTTCGGACACACGGGAACCTGACGCCGTGCCGCGACCGCTGCCGATGCTCCTGGTGTGTTGTCTCTTACTGGGCGGAGTTGGCTGCGCGTCGTCGCTGGGTCGGATCGCGGTCAAGACGCCGAACCACGCCAAGACGGCTGGGCAACTCGACAAGGCCCACCACGCGACCCCGCGCATGGGCGGGGCCGTGATCGACCACCGCTTCCGCGTCGGGGTGCCCAACGAAAACGTGTCACTGTCGGTGTGGATCATCGATCCCAGCAACGAACACCTGCACGCAACCGGTGACGGGCTGTGGTTCCATATCGCCGACGACGCGCCGCGCCAGACCCGCCCGTCCCACGCCACCGTGCTGATCCTGCACGGTTACCGGCACTTCAAGAACGACTGGGCTTACCTGATGTGGGCCCGGTTTCTCGCCGAGCACGGCTACCGCGTCGCGCTAACCGACCTGCGCGGCCACGGGGCTTCGACCGGCGACTGGTGCGGCTTCGGGCCGCGCGAAGCGCAGGACCTTGTCCACGTGATCGACGAGCTCGACCGCCGCGGGCTGCTCATCGGGAAGCTCGGCGTGATGGGCGGCTCGTACGGCGGCACCACGGCGATCCACCTCGCGGCGGCCGACACGCGGGTGAAGGCGGTCGTGACCGTCTCGGCTTTCGCGTCGATGCGGTCCGCGGCGCCGGCGTTCGTGAAGGGCTACTTGGGCTGGTTCAGCGGGCTGGTGGGCGTCTGGGGGTGGGATAATATCGTCGACGCCGCGGGCAAAGCGAGTAGGTTCGACCCCGACCGGTCCGACGCCCGAATCGCCATCGGCCGGACCCGCGCGGCGGTCCTCCTGGCACATTCCACGGCCGACCGACACGTGCCGGCGTCCGACGCCCGCGCCCTCGACGAGGCTGGCGGCACCACGACGAAGCTCGAGCTGATGGACGGCGGCGGACACTTCAAATTCGGGGTGCAAAACGCCCGTCGGGTCCGCCAAGCCGCGCTCGCTTGGTTCAACCAGCATCTGAAATGACCAAGCCGGACGTCGACCCCGTCACCGATACGGGGGTACAATTTGCGGTCATGCGTTGCCGTATCTTGCCCCGTTCCGCCACCCGCGCATCCCGCCTCGCGGTCCTCGCCCTCGTGGCGGCGGTCTTGATGCTGCCCGGTTGCGAGAGCTTTCTGGGCAAGCAGGTCGTCCGGGCCCCGAACCACGGCAAGCCGCTCGCCAAACTTAAGCCCGCCGATGAGCTCACGCTGCCCGGCACGGTGATCGACCACCGGCTACGGGTGGAGGTTGCCGAGCCCCCGGCATCGCTGGCGGTGTGGGTGATCGATCCGGCGGGGGAAACGATCGAGGTTCGCGACGGCGGCGAGGACGAGAAAGTCGTTTTCGAATTCGAGCGCCCAGAACCCCGGCAGACTTGGCCTCCCCGGGGCACCGTATTTTTGTTGCACGGCTACTACGACGATATGAACCAGCGACGGTATCAGGTCTGGGCCCGGCTGCTCGCGGCCGAGGGGTACCGGGCGGTACTGATCGATCAGCGGGGGCACGGCGAGTCGACCGGCGATTGGTCCACTTTTGGCGTCGCCGAGTCGGGAGACATGATCGCCGTCGCCGACGCGCTGGCGGAACGCGGGTTGTTGGTCGAGCCGGTGGGCGTGATGGCGGTATCGATGGGCGCATCGACGGCGGTGCGGTGGGCCGAAGCGGACGAGCGGGTGCGGGCGATGGTGCTCCTGTCGACGTACGCAAACATGCGCGACGTGGTGCGCGACTTTGGCCGGGCGATCGGGTTCGACTCGTTCTCGCTGGAAAAATTCAACCGCATCACCGACCACGCGGGGGCCCACGGCGGGTTTGATCCCGACGAGGCCGATTCCCTCGTCCGGATGCCGAGCCTCGACGCACCCACGCTTATTGTTCATGGTGAGACCGATCGGCTGATCCCGATCCATCACGCGCTGCGGCTGTACCACGCCGGCGATCCCGACACGGTCGAACTGATCCGCGTCCGTAACGCCGGGCACACGTCGCTCGGTAACTGGGTAGTCGAGCCGATCCATGAACCGGCGGTGGCGTGGTTTGAACGGCATCTGTTTCCGAACGAATCCGAATCCACGGTCCGATCATTGGATGCCGCAGCCGAGCATCCCGGTGGGGGCTGAAGGCCCCTTTAGCAGGTGCCCCATCTCACGGCGCGTGTCGGCAAGAGCATGTCGCCGCCCACCTCCGGTTGAAATTGCCGATCTTTGTCGAATCCCGGGTTTGAAGGCCGATATCTAGCCGGTGCGGCGCGATGGTTATGCGCCGCGATCGCGATTCATTTTCTGGATAAAGGTCCGGTAATAGCATGGCAAAACGTAAGACAAAGAAGCAACGCGAGGCCGAGGAACGTTACGCGGTGCTGCGACAGATCGTGCTGGCCGTGGCGGTCGGCGTCTGGGTGATCGTACTCGCGTCGCTGGTCAGCTACGACGCGGCGGACGCGCCGTCGTATGCCGTGGGGGTAACCAACGACAACACGGCGAACTGGATGGGGCCGCTGGGAGCGGCCGTCGCGCACAAAGCCTATTTCCTGCTGGGCCCGGGGGCGTGGATCCTAACGCTAGGCCTCGGGGCCTGGCTGGTACTGACGCTGTCCAAACGAGTGGTGGATCAGATCGTGCTCCGCGCCGCGGGCCTGCTGATCATGACGGCGACGACGTCGGGCCTGATGGCCGTGGCGACGACCACGTTCGTCAAGGGCTACGACGGCCGACCCGAGGGACCCGGCGGCCTGCTCGGCGTGTTCCTGCACGAGGAACTCGTCGGCCGGTTCGCGACCGGCGGCAGCCTGTTGATCCTGGGCATCGCGTTCTGGATCGGAGCGTTGCTCGCGGTCGATCAGATCGTCTTGGCGATCCCCAGGCTCTTGGCCGAAGGCGTGCTGCGGGTGACCAACGTCAGCCGTGACCGCTGGCCGGGCCTGCCCGAGATCAACCTGCCCAAGTGGCGGATGCCCAAGCTCGCCTGGACCGGCCCCGGCAGCGCGACCGCTCAGCGGCAAAACGACCTCGACGGCGATCCGATCGAGCTGCCCTCGAAATCCAGGAAGAAGAAACGCGGCGGCAAACGCCACCGCCGCGACGAGGAGGACGGTATCGATGAAGACGCCGGCGGCTTGGGGGGCAGCGAGCCCATCGAAGCCGTGGAAGACGACGAGTATGAATACGAGTACGTCTACGAAGACGAAGACGAGGACAAAGAGGACGCCGAAGAGGAAGACGTCTCGGCCGACGCCCCCTCAGCCTACGTCAACTCGAAGAAGAAATTCGACCCCGAAGCCCTCCGCGCCAAGATGGCCCAGATGCCCATCAACTTCGCCAAGAAGCAGGAGAACATCGAGGAACCCGTCCGCGAGATGGATCTGTCGGGCTACCAGTTCCCCGGCTTCGACCTGCTCGAAGAACCCGAAGGCGACTTCACCGAAGAGATGGCCCGCATCTGCCGCGAACAGGGCGAACAGCTCGAGATCGCGCTGCAGGAATACAAGATCAAAGGCGAGGTCGTCGGCATCGACTCGGGCCCGGTCATCACCCTCTTCGAGGTCCGCCTGGCCCCCGGCACTAAGGTCAGCCGCATCAACGCAGTGGACTCCGACATCGCTCGCGCCCTCAAGGCCCAGAACATCCGCGTTGTCCCGAACATGGCCGGCAAGAACACCGTCGGCATCGAGGTGCCCAACCTCAAGAAAGAGCGTGTCCGCCTCAAAGAACTCATGAGCGCCAACCCCGAGGCCATCGCGAAGATGAAGCTGCCGATGTTCCTAGGCAAAGACGCGTCGGGCAACCCGCTGGTCCAGGACCTCAACGCGATGCCCCACATGCTCATCGCCGGTACCACCGGCTCGGGCAAGTCGGTCTGCATGAACTCGATCATCATGTCGTTCCTGTTCACCAAGCGGCCCGACGAGCTCAAGCTCGTGCTCGTCGACCCGAAGATGGTCGAGATGTCGATGTTCAAGAGCATCCCGCACCTGATGTGCCCCGTCGTGACCGAGATGAACAAGGCGGCGCAGATCCTCGAGTGGGCCGTGACCAAGATGGACGAGCGGTACGAGCTGCTCGCCGAGGTCGGCGTCCGCGACATCGGCACCTACAACGAGCTCGGCTGGGATGAGATCAAGGACCGGCTCGAACTCGAAAACGACAACGAGGCGGCCCGCATCCCCAAGAAGCTGCCGTACCTAGTGTTCGTGATCGACGAGCTCGCCGACCTCATGATGACCAACAAGGAGGTCGAGGGCTCGATCGTCCGCATCGCTCAGAAAGCCCGCGCCGTCGGCATCCACCTCATCCTCGCGACCCAACGGCCGCAGGCCAACGTCGTCACCGGCCTGATCAAGTCCAATATGCCCTCGCGCGTCTGCATGAAGGTCGCTTCGGGCATGGACTCTCGCATCGTCCTCGACGCCAAGGGCGGCGAGCTGCTGCTGGGCCACGGCGACATGCTGTTCCTCTCGCCTCGCTCGGCCGACCTCATCCGCGCCCAGGGGACCCTGGTAGACGACAGTGAGATCCGCAAGTCGGTCAAGTTCCTCAAGACCATCAGCCAGCAGTCCTTCGAGCCGCAGCTTGTGCAGATCAAGAACGGCGGCGGCGAGCTCGACGAAGACCGCGACGAGCTCTTCAACGACGCCGTGCTCGTCGTCCTCGAGACCGGACGTGGCTCGGTATCGTTGCTACAGCGCCGCCTGACCATCGGTTACTCTCGCGCCTCGCGCATGATCGAGCAGATGGAAGCCGCCGGCATCCTCGGCCACCACAAGACCGCCCAGGCCCGCGAAGTGCTCATCAGCCCCGAAGAGTGGGAAGCCATGAAGGCCATGGCCGAGCAGGACATCGCCCAAAGCGATGTTGACGGTCCGAACGCTGCCGTCGAAACGGAAGCCGCGGAGACCGACGAAGAAGACGCCGAGGTCGTGGACGAGGCCGCCGTAGAGATCGAAGAGGATGAAGACGTCGACGAAGAAGAGGAAGACGAAGAGGACGAGTACGAAGAACTCGACGAAGACGAAGAGTATGAGGAGGAAGAAGACGAGGACGAGGAAGAAGACCCTGACGTCGAGATGGAGTACGAAGAACAGGAAGAGGGCGATGAGGAGGACGAGGAATGGGAGGAGGCCGAGGAAGACGAAGAGGAGGAAGACGCCTGAAACGGTTGACAAACCCGGGCAGATCGCAAACGATAACGGCGGCCTCACGCAGGCCGCCGTTTTTCTTTGCGTAACACCGAGCGGGTGGGCTCGCGTCCTTGTTTGGTGCCCCCCGCCCGAACGAAACTCCCCCTATCTTGAGGACCGTGGACATGAAAGACTGGATGAAATTAATGGGCCTGCTGCTCTCGCTAACCGTCGTGATGGCCGCCTGTTCCAGCAATGGCGGGGGCAGCGATGACGGCGACGACCGCAAAACACAAAAAAGCGATGACCAGGACGACGAAAACAAAGGAGCTGTGGAAGCCGCCCGCGCCGCGTGGCCGACCTACACCGGCGACTACGAGGACGAGATCGACCTGTCGGGCTACAACGTGGTCACCATCGTGCCGTTCGTGAATCTGACCGACAACTCGCAGAAGGAAGACGCCGGCGAGGAGTTCGCCGACGAAGTTGAAGACACCCTCACCGACCGCTACGCCGATACGTTCGCCACCGTCCGCGTCGCCCAAACCCCGCTGGGCCAGCCCGACGAGGTCGTGCTCCGCGGTCAGGTCTACGACTACAGCAAGTCCGGCTACAACTACTGGACCGGCCGCTCCAAAGCCAAGTTCAAGGCCGAGATGGCCCTCGAGAACGGTGCCACCGGCGAGGTGCTCAAGTCCTCGCGCATCAAGGAAGACTCTTACGGCGACAGCCGCGACGAGATGCTCGAAGAGGCCGCCCAGGACGTCGCGCGAATGATCGCGAAGAGCAAGGGTTGAACCTGCTGGATATAGATCGATCCTCTTTACTTATAAAAACCGCCCGGTATACGCCGGGCGGTTTTTCTATTCTCTTTACTGCATAGGTGTCTGCGGCGTGGCGAATACGCGTGATCGCCATCGACGAAAGGCCCATACTGGCGGCACAATCAGCATGATTGCCGGCAACCCTAGTGTGACACCGTAGGCCATCGCCGTACCGAGACGCTGCAAGCCCCAAGTCAAAACGCGCCAAGCAGACACCCACTGCGCCGAGAACGACCATCCCGCAACCACGGGGCCGCCGCTGGTATCCCGCGGCAACAACTCTAACACCAGTGTCGCCATCGCCGCCCGATCCGAGAGCGTATCGGACTGCGCCTGCAGGCGTTCGATCTGATCACGTAGGCGGTTCACTTCTTGATGTACACGCAACACCTCGGCGGTGCTGCCGGTCTTCTTGCGAGCTTCGCGCATGATCGTTCGCATTTCTTCTTCTGCCGCCCGGAGGTTACGCAGCCTTGCCTCCAGATCAACCATCTGGTGCGTCACGTCCTCGCCGCGGCTCTCCTCCCGTACCACCCGATCGGCCAGGGAGCGTAGCTGATCCATTGCCGCGTCCAAAGACGCCTCAGGCACCCTCAGAGTCAGCTTGCCGGCCTGCCGGCCGCCATCGGTATCGCGGACTTCCGACGACGCCACGAATCCGCCGTGTTCCTGAGCCCAGCCCCGGATCGTCCGTGCGATCGTGGGTACGTCCTCTACGGCCAGCACCATCGACGCGGTGCGGACCACGCGCCGGGGAGACTCCTCCCGCGACGTCACCTGTTTTCCGGCCTGTGCAGCAGGTGAACTCGGTGTGGCTTCGTCGACATAATCCGCCGGGAAATCGGCCACCGTGAACAATGATGCCGAGCGAAGCGATTCGCGAGCCGGACCCGACGGCGACCACGCAGCTATCGCCAACAATGCCAAAGCCAACAACAATGCACCGAGAGCCAGATTTTTATACACGCCGTTCTCCTGCAAGAAGGTTCTTTTCTTCGCAGACGCATGAGAAACCAGCGGGTTCCGGGTTATGCCGGAAGTTTTTCGAGTTCCTCCGCCACCGCGTCGATCAACGGCGCAAGCGTGTCCTTAGTGAAGTCGAACTTGATCCCCGCACCCGCGAACAACTCGGGCAGCGGTTTCGTCCCACCCAGCGTGAGGCCTGCGCGGTAACCCGCCAAGGCCTGTGCGGCGTCCTGCTTGTACTTCAGCCAGAGCTGCAACGCCCCGAGCTGCGCGATGCCGTACTCGACGTAGTAGAACGGGATGTGGAACAGGTGCAGCTGGGCGTGCCAGCGAACGGCGTACGCCTCGTCGTAGCCCGACCAATCGACCACCGGTGAATGGAACCGGCCGAAGACGTCCTTCCACGCCGCGGTGCGTTCGGCGATGCCGTGGCCCGGATTCGTGTAGAGCCAGTGCTGGTACATGTCGATCGTCGCCATCCACGGGAAGAAGCGGATGATGCCCTCGAGCTGTTTGCGTTTGGCGCGGGCGGCCTGTTCTTCGCCGTCGTAGAATACGCCGTAGTGGTCGCATCCCATCAGCTCCATCGACATCGACGCGACTTCGCAGAACTCGATCGGCGCGTGTTGGAGGAACACCAGAGGCTCGGCCCGGCTTGCCCACATGTAGTGGAACGCGTGGCCCGCCTCGTGCAGCATCGTGTCCACGTCCCGCTGCGTGCCCGCGGCGTTCATGAAGATGAACGGCTGCTTGACCTCCGACAGCGACGCCTGGAAACCGCCCGCCCGTTTGCCCTTGCGGCTCTCCAGGTCCAGGTTCGGGCCGAACTTGAGCGTCGCGAAATCGTCGGCCAGCGACGGCTCGATCTTCCCGAAGATCTCCTCGGAACCCTCGACCATCTTCCCGGGATCGTCCGCGGGGAACGGCCGCAACGGCCTCCGCCCCGCGACGTCCACCGCCCCGTCCCACGGCCGCAATACCTCCACGCCCAACGCCGCCTTCCGCTGTTCGTCGAGCTCTACGACCCGCGGCATCACCACCGCCTCGATCGCGTCCGCAAAATCCCGGCAGTCCCCCGGCGTGTAGTCGAAGCGTTGCCAAGACTTCCACGAATAATCCAAATAGTTCTCGCAGTCCGCGTTCTTCGCCATCTGCTCGCGCAGCTCGGTCATCTGCTGGAAGATGTCGTCGATCTTCGCGCGGTCTTCCAGCCGACGGTTGGCGGACATCTCCCACGTCTCCTGCCGCACGGCCCGGTCGGTTTCTTCCTGGTAGCGGGCGAGCTGTTGGAGGGTCTGCGTCTGGCCGTCGTAGTCCACCAGCATCGCTCCGACGAGCTTGTCGTATTCGCTGTTGAGCTTGGTCACTTGCGTCTGCAACGGCACGTTCGCCTCGCGGAACAGCTCGAAAGAGGCCTTCCACTCGCGGGTCAGGATGTCGTAGCGGTTGCCGTCGAGCTCGGGCAGCCCGGTCGCGTGCAGGTACTTCTCTTGCAGCTTGTTACCCCATGGCTTGAGCTTCGGCGCGATGTTCTCGACCCAGTGCAGGTACGCCTTCTCGATGTCTTCGTCGTCGGTGTGGCAGGCGTGGTTGATGTTGCGTCGGCTGCCGCACTCGCTCATCACCGCCGAGAGCTCGGAGTAGTCGGTCAGCCACCGCTCGAGCGCGTCGGCCGTACCCAGATCGCGATCCAACAACTGCTCAAACAACGGCTCGACCTGCGGCCAGTCGGCGGGGTCGAAGTCGCGGGGGACGAACGTGCGGGCGGCGAGGACCGATTCGGGAAGCGTATTCATGAACCAAGTATAGAACCCACTCCGCGCCACGGAAGGCAAGCCCGGTGCAGGAGGCCTTGGGTTAATTGGCCGCGCCCATCGGATCCCAGATCAGCCCGTCCTGGTTATAGCCCGCTTCCGATGGATCGACAAAGTCTTCCGCGGGAATCGTGTTGGGCACAACCTCGCTGTAGGCGAACCGGGCGCCGTGGCCATCGGTGAACAATAAGTGGCCGCCGTTGTCGTGGCGGAGGGCGAACCGCTTCCAGTTGGACTTCCCGCGGGCCAACCCGTTGCCCTTGAAAGGCGTCGAGCCCACGGGGAGATTGTTGTATTCCTGGTCGGTCGAGCGCATCTCCAGCATCAAGATGGTGGACGATGTCTGGGGGATCCAGTCTCGGTTCATCAGCTTCGGGAATGAATCGTTCTTCGTACTCGCCCCCACTCCCCCCACGCCCACGTTGAGGCTGCGGAGCATGCCGGAGTTCGGCACGTAGTTGAAGTAGAAATTCAGTTCTTGCCCACCGAACGGGTTGGTGTTTCGGAACGGAACGACGCCCCCGGCCTCGGGACCCGCAACCCATTCGTCGATGTTGTCACCGGGGCTTTGGTTGGGCAACTCGGCCGCGGGATCGACAAAGATCCCCCCGTCGCCGGGCAGCGGCACGTCTCCGGCATTTTGGCCGATCTCGCGGTAGCTGCGCTGGCCTAATAGTGGCGGGATGACGTGGGCCCACCAGAAATCGGATTTCGCCCGCCTCCTCGTATCTTGATCCAGAGCCGCGATGCCCGATCCGCCGAAAGCATCGAACGCCACGTTGTCTAACGCCGAATCCCCTACCCACGGGTAACGTCCGTCGTCCAGGTTGGCGGCCGATTCGTTGCCGATGCCCCACTGCCGGACGTTGGAGAGGCTGACCGCGGCGCGGGCCGACCTCCTCACCGAACCGAGGACCGGGAGCAAGATCCCGATCAGCAACGCAATGATCGAGATCACTACGAGCAGTTCGATGAGCGTGAAGCCGCGGCGGGCCGGGGCGTCGAAGCGGTGGGAGAGTGATGGCATAGTCGAGAGGCTCCGGAGTTCTCCCACGCCTTTCAGGAAACGAAGCAAAACAAAAAGAACTATTCCGCAGCGCCGCTCGGCTTCGAACGCCGACGCAGCACCCAGAGCCCGCCGGTGGCCAGCAACAGCCCGGTCGTCGGTTCGGGGACCGCGGTGATTGAACCGCCAGGCACCGTGCCGTTGCCGAAGTTCAGCAGCACGTCGTCGAGCTCGTTCTGGCCCAGGATGCCGTCGAACACGCCGCCGGGGCTGGTCGCGGGATCCAGGCCCGCTTCGTCGAAGCCCTCGGGCAACACCGCGTCGCCGAAGTTCAGCAGCACCAGGTTCAGGTCGTCGAAGCCCACAAAGCCGTCACCGTTGAAGTCGCCGATCAGGGCGACCAGATCGGCGCCGATGTTGATCGGGTTGCCGGGTGTGAATGGGCTGACGCCGTAGGGAAGGTCAACGGTGACCTCCAGCCCCCCGGTCTGGTCACCCAGCGCGGTGTCGGCGGCGGAGATGACGAACTTGGCCCCGACGATTGGGATATCGACCGATTCTTCGGTGAAGTTCGGGTTGCTCGCCGAGGGGTTGGGGTCATCGGTCACGTTGGCGGCGAAAAAGTCGCCGCCGTCGCCGAGCCGGCCGACGTACTCGATCTCGAAGCCGGTGAGGATCACCGTGGCGGGGTCGACATCAAACTCGGGCCCCGGGGGAATCGTGACCAACTCCCCCGAGTCGCTGGTACCGGCGAGGAAATTGATCGCCCCGTAGAGCCCACCGAACTCGTTTTCGTTCTCTCCGGTAAAGCCGATGGAGTCGATGATCTCCCACTCGGCGGGCAGATCAAGGGTGCCGTCGTCGTCGATATCGAGGTCTTGGTTCACCGTCGGGGCGGGGCCGGCGTTGATATCGACGATGGCGAAAGTCCCCCCCGAGTTCTCGGTGGCGTTGAAGACTCCCCCGCCGAAGAAGCCGGGGATGCCACCGAAGCCCCCCCCGCTGGTGGTGCCTTGAATGAGTGTGGCGGCGGGGTCGAAGACGTGCGCGGGGCTGCTGGTATTGCCCGCGGCGAGGACCAGGGCACCGTTGCTGCCGAGTTGCGTGCCGGTGAGATCAAAACCCAGGTCGATGCTGCCTTGGGTACCGCTGCCGGTGCTGTCGTTCTCGTTCTCGATCTGAATCAGGAAGATGTCGTCGAGGGTCTGGCCGGGTGCCCCGGTGATCTCGATGTATTCCAAGAACGCGTCAAAACCGGGCGGATCGGTGAGGATCTCGCTGATGAGCAACGGCTGGGCCGCAACCGTCGAGCCGATGGTGAGCGTGGCCAGAGAGAACAGACCGAGCGGGACAGCGGTGGATTTCATAAGTATTTCCAAGTCATTCGAGCAAGCGAGTCAGGAAACCAAAAGCCAAACGCCACTCTGGCAAAAAGCGGGGGCAGGCCGCTAAACCCGTCCCCGTGAGATCGGTAACGCATGAGTCGTCAAGCAACGATCAACGACGACGGATCAACGCGAAACCAGCGACCGCCAACAGCGCCACACTGGCGGGCTCCGGGACGACTCCGGGCGAGCCGACGAGGGTGACGGTGCCGCCGGGGAAGTTGTCGTTGGCAAACGGGTTGGATTCGAAGGCGCCTTCGAAACCCAGGATCGCGCCAGCGGACGAACCATCGCCGTCGATATCGGTGATCGTGGCGAGGAGGCCCGACAGGTCGCCGGGGGTGACCAGGAAATCAACGGGCGAATCGACGCCGTCGAGAAGCACGGCCGCGTCGCCGCCGCCGCCGAAGCTGCCGCCGCCCTCGACGCCGATCACGTCGATGCCGGTTCCCCAAACCGCTTCGAAGTCCGCAATCTCGGCGGCGGTGGTGCCGGGGTCGAGGTCGATCAACACAACGACCGAAGCGCCGGGGGTCAAGGTAAAGTCGGGCAGGTCGCCACCGGCAGTAAAATCGGCGCTTTCATCGTCCACCGCCAAGCCCAAGAGGCTGCCGGCCGCGTCACCCAAGTTCGAGATTTCGAGCCAGTCGGCCGTGCCGTCGGGACCGGAAATCCCCGTGTAGGCCTCGGTGATCTGGAAGTCCGCCTGCGCGGAAGCGTTCGCCGCGAGTCCCAAGCCTGCCAATACCGCCAACGAACCGGTCCATGTCTTCATCACAGCCTCCAACCCTTCCGGGTATCCATAGGTTTACGGCGTCTCAGCCCGTGCCCCCCGACTTAACGGACCGAAAACAGGGAACACCGCATCGACGGTAGATTCCCAATCCGAGGTTGGTGTTCGGTAAGCAGATTGTTAGAAACGCGTCACGGCAGTGCCGGCAGGCTCCGCTGATCCGCCGCGATGCGGTCGAAGAGCGCATCCATCTCAGCATCAACGGCCGCATCCGCTCCGCCGCGACGCCGGAACGCCGCGACGCGGTCCGCCATGAATCGGTCGAGCGCTGTTCCGCAGACGAAATCGCCGACCACCGACTTAATCTTGCGGTTGTCGAACTGGGCCGACCACGACTTGTCGCCCCACAGTGGCCCCTCCCAATCCGGGTGGTACTTCACCAGCGTCGCGGTAGGCACGTGCACGAGATCGGGCGTGACGCCCAGCGCTGCGCCGAGCGCGGTGTAGAGCGTGTTCCACGAATAGGCGTGGTCCGCGGTGAGGTGGAAATCTTCGCCAAACGCCACGTCGTTACCGAGCAGCTTCACAAACGGCGGTGCAAAATCCGCCGACGCCGTCACGGTCCACAGACTCGTTCCGTCGCCGTGCACGACCACGGGCTGGCCCCGCAGCATCCGCGCCGCGACCCGGTCGCCGCCGCCCATTGCGTCGATCAGCATGTCCCGGCTCGTGTGGCTGGGCCGCACGATCGTCCACGGCAGCGCCGACTGCCCCCCCAACAACGCCTCACACGCCGCCTTGTTGCGACTGTACTCCCAGTAGGGATTCTCAAGCGGCACGTCCTCGGTGATGAACTGCACGGTCACCGGCTTCTGGTACGCCGAAGCCGAGCTGATGAACACGTACTGCCCGATCTTACCGGCTAAGAGATCGATATCCCGCCGCAGCTTGTCGGTGCCGAAGACGCGGAACTGGCACACCACATCGAAACCGTGCTCGGCAATCACGCCGTACGCCGCGTCGTCCTCAAAGTCGCCGGTGATGAACCTGACTTCCGACGGCAGCCCCGCGTTCGAGTTTCCCCGATTAAACACCCACGTCTCGTGCCCCGCCCGCACGGATTCGTGAACACAATCGAAGCTGATCTGGCCGGTGCCACCGACGTAGAGGACTTTCATCATTCGCTCCGCAACCGCAGCATTGGGTCAGTAACCGATAGCAGTCCATGAGTACGGCATCACGAAACAGTCGCGGCCGTTTAGAACCTTGGCCGAATTGTACGAGGGGAACACGAAAACTGATCGTGCTCGACCATCACACCTTCGGCTTTTGCTTCAGCCCCCTGACCTGCATGGGCAGACCGAACAGGTCAATGAACCCGCGGGCGGCGGTGATGTCGTAGCCGTCCATCGCGAAGCTAGCAAGTTCGGGGTCGTACAGGCTCTTGGGGCTGGTGGCTTCGACGGCCATCGCGGTGCCCTTGTACAGCTTCACTTTGACTTCACCGGTGATCACCTTGTTGGCCTCGTCCATGAACGACTGCAAGGCCTCGCGGAGCGGGTGGAACCACTGGCCGTTGTAGGTCAGTTCGGCGTAGCGGGTGGCGAGGCGGATTTTCTCGTGCCACAGGTCCCGCTCCAGGCAGAGTTGCTCAAGAGCCTTATGGGCTTCGTACAAGATGGTGCCGCCGGGTGTCTCGTACACGCCGCGCGACTTCATGCCGACTAGCCGATTCTCGGTCAGCACGGTGGTGCCGACCGCGTGCTGACCACCGATATTGTTCAGCCGCGCGATCAACTCGTGGCCGGCCCCCTTGAAGTCCTTGCCGTCGATTGCGACGGGGTTGCCCTTGTCGAACGCGACGGTCACGTATTGCGCCTTGGCCGGGGCTTTCTCGACGGGCACGGACATGACCAAGCAGTTCTTCCAGTTCGGCTCGGTGCCGGGGTCTTCGATCTCGGCACCCTCGTGGCTGATGTGCCAGAGGTTGCGGTCGCGCGAGTAGATTTTCTTGGTGGTTTGATCGATCGGGATCTTGTGCTTTTTGGCGTAGTCGATTGCGGTCTCGCGGTCGGTAAGGCCGTCGGCGATGAACGCCGGGTCTTTCCACGGGCTAACAATCTTGAGTTTCGGGTTCAACGCCCGGGCGGTGAGCTCGAAACGCACCTGATCGTTGCCCTTGCCCGTCGCGCCGTGGCCCACGGCGTCGGCCTTGGTCTGCTTGGCGACCAGCACTTGGTGCTTGGCGATCAGCGGCCGGGCGATCGACGTGCCCAGCAGGTAGTCGCTCTCGTACACCGCGTGGGCCCGAAGCATCGGGAAGCAGTACTGCTCGGCGAACTCCTTGCGCAGGTCCTTGACCACGACCTCGTCTGCGCCGCTGGCATAGGCTTTCTTTTCGATGCCGTCGAGCTCGTCGCCCTGGCCGAGCTCAGCCGCAAACGCCACGAGTTTCACGCCGGGGTAACGGTCCTTGAGCCAGGGCAGGATCACGGACGTGTCCAGCCCTCCCGAGTAGGCGAGAACGATTTTCTTCGGGTGGTTGTCGGTGGCGTTCGCGGGCATCGCGCGGTTCCTTGGAATGGAGACAAAAAATCCCTCAAATGCCCGATCGGGCAGCGTGGAATCGTTCACAATAGCACAAGCCATCCGACGATTCATCCCGACAGAAAACAGCCCGGCGTCACGAAGGACGCCGGGCCGAGCTTGCCTGTCAAGATGTCTGAGTCACGTGACTAATTTACTTGCGACGACGGGCCAGGAGCAGACCGCCGGCACCGAACAGAACCAGGCTGGCGGGCTCGGGCACCGCGGTAGTGGCGCCGCCAGTGTTGCCGAAGTTGGCCAGCACGTCGTCGAGTTCGTTCTGGCCGATCAGGCCGTCGAACGAGCCGACGGTGGTGTTGCCCGCGTTGAAGCCGGCGGGCAGCGTGGTGGAGCCGAAGTTGGCCAGCACCAGGTCGAGGTCGG
>JBCCCG010000028.1:0-55131 GCA_039033595.1 Planctomycetota bacterium
CGCGTTTGCTGCGCATTTTTCGTGACTCGTGAAGAAAATCTATCTGCTTTGGCGGGGCGGAGAAAACGCGGAGAAAACGGACGGAGAAAACGGGACAGGACCGTTTTTGCGGTTAGGGATGTCGGAGCATTCAATGTGGGGCGGAACCGAGTTAGCTTTCGGTGAGTAGTCCCCACCCTACACAGGCATACGGTCGGCCGAAAAAATGCTTGGAGGCGATCTATTTTGTTTGTATAATGATAGGGTTTGCGGCTGGTTCGGTATTGACGGGCTGCCGCCTTGTTCTTTGGCAATTCGGTATGGCTTGGCGGCCTGGTCGCGGGGGGCGGAGAGGCTGGAAAGTGGGGAGGAAGTGGCCGGAAAGTGGCCGGGTAGTGGTGGTCTGGCCGGAAAAACGCGGCAGACCAGACCACCGCAAACCGACCGCGATTCGACCGCAACCCGATCCCGGTCGGGGCGGGCTGGTCCGCGGATTCGCATGTGTCGCGGGGTGGGGCTGGGTAAGAGAAGAATGGGCGGAGTCAGGACGACACAGCGGGGGTGGCGGCGGACTCGCAGAGTTGGGCGAGGGCGTCGCAGGCGTATTTGACGTCTTGGGTCGTGACGAAGGGGCCGAAGGACAAGCGGGTGGTGCCGCCGGCGTCGGCGGTGCCGACGGTCTGGTGGGCGAGGGGGGCGCAGTGGATGCCGGCTCGCGTGAGGATGCCGTAATTCTGTTCCAAGGCCTCGGCGAGTGCGACGGGGTTATCAAACCGACCGTCTTCGGTATCGATCCTGAACGAGAAGACGCCGCAGCGGTACTTGATGCCCTGGGGCCCGACGTAGCGGAAGCCGGGCATGCTGGCGGTGTCGTGGAGGCCGTCGATCATGGTCTCGGTGAGTTTGCGGTCGTGGGCCCAGAGTTTCTCGACGGTTTGGTTGAGGACCCAGCCTAATGCAGCATTCAATCCCACTATTCCGGGGGCGTTGTGGCTGCCGGGCTCGAAGCGGTCGGGCATGAAGGTGGGTTGGACGTCGAGTTCGGAGACGCTGCCGGTGCCGCCTTCGCGGACGGTGCGCATCATGTTTTCGATGCCGGGCCGGAGGTAGAGGAAGCCGGTGCCGAGGGGGCCCAGGAGCGACTTGTGCCCCGGCGCGGCGAGCAGGTCGATATTGGCTGCTTGCACGTCGATGGGGACGTGCCCGGCGGTCTGGGCGGCGTCGACCAGAAACGGCACGGCACATTCCCGACAGATCGCGCCGATCTCGTGGATGGGCTGGAGGGTGCCGGTGACGTTGCTGCCGTGGACGATGGCGACGAGGCCGGTGTCAGGGCGGATAGCGTTTTTGATGTCGGTCGGATCAACGCGGCCGGTCTGGGGGTCGCACTCGACGCGGGTCTGGGTGGCGACGCCACGGCTGACCAACTCATTGAACGGACGGAGGACGGAGTTGTGGTCGAGGTGGCAGGTGACGAGGTGGGTGCGTTTGGCGGTGGGGTAAATGAGGCCGTGGATCGCGAGATTCAGGGCGTCGGTGGTGTTGAGGGTGAAGACGACGTGTTTGGGGGATTGGCCGTTGAGCAGGGTGTTGATGCGGGATCGGCATTGGGCGAAGAGGTCGGTCGTTTCGCGTGCCTCGGCGTAAGCGCCGCGGCCCGGCGAAGCGCCGAGCTCGGTGGCGTAGCGGTTCATCGCTTCGAGGACGACCGGCGGCTTAGGGAAGCTGGTCGCGGCGTTGTCGAGGTAGATGCGGCGGGCGGCGTGGGGAGTCAACGATGAGTTCAAGGCCAGGCTTTCGGGAAGGGTTGGCGGCGAAGCGGGCGTCAGGGCTGAAGGTGGAACAGCACCGCCCGGCGGTCAGGCGAGGTTGGTTCGAGCAAGCGTCCCGTGAATCGGGGAAAAGATTCTATCCTTCGCCGCCCTGCATGGCGACATAGACGACGATGCCCAGGGCGACCAGAACGTTGAGGGCGATCAGGGACACGACCAGCCAGTTGATCTCCCGCCGGGGCGGGAGGGCGGCGGGATGGGGCGGCGGAGTGGCCGGGGCGGTCAGGGCCGAGGGGGTGTCGGCCCGAGCGGGGGCGACGTCAGCTTCCCCAAGGCCGGGACCCGAGAGCGGGGCGGGCGGGGGCGATTCCCGAGCAGCGGCGGTCTTGGACGCTTCCGGGGGCGGGGGGGGGAGATCGCCGAGGAGGTCGCTGATGAGGTCGTGCTGGCCGTCCTCGTTGGCGGGGGCGGGCGAGTTTGTGGCGTCTTGCTCGAAGATGGATTCGGGCGTCTCGCCGGGGGCCGACGCCGCGGCCGCGACGACTTGATCCTGGTCCTCGGCGGCGGCGGCCGGGTCGAGTTCCTGCTCGACGGCGGGGTCGGATTCGTCGGTGGTGACACCCAAGAGGCGGTTGAGCGACCGCTGGGCGGCCTCGGCGGCGCGGCGGTTGGGGAACTGGAGGCCGAGCTCGTTGCGCTGTTTCACGGTCTTGAACGGGGCGTCGCAGTTGGGGCAGCTCGGGTCGTCCTTGGCGACGTGGGTGCCGCAAGCGTGGCAGTACCCCAGCAGGTGGGAGATGCCCGGGACGTTGCGGGCGACCGACCAGAATTGACGGGTGGTCGGGCCGCGGAGGACGGTGAGCGGGCCGATACGGCCGGCCTCGATCATGCTCAGCAACACCTCGTAGCTGCAGCCCGGCCGGAAGGGGTGGTGCTTGTCACGGATCGTCCAGGGGCCCATCGCGATCTGGGTGGCGCGCCGGCTCAGCGGCTCGAACAGGCCGCCGCAGTCGGTGCATTGATCGCTCTGGGGTTGAGCGTGGCCGCAGTAGGGGCAGAGGACGACCTTGGGCTTTTTGGGCTTGGGGGTGTCGTCGGACTTGTTGACCGCAACGGGCGTTTCGGTGGCTGTAGGCGAGTTATTCGCCGAGGCGGAAGACGCGGGGCTGCCCGAGTCGTCGGATAACGGCGGAGCGATCGCATCGGCGTGTTCGGGGGTCTCCGAGATTTCCGGGGTATCCGGGGTTTCCGGGGTTTCCGGGGGGGGCGGGTCGGTCATGCGGTGTCCTTTGACAGCCGGGCGGGCCGGCCGTAGCGTGCGCGGACGATGTTGCGAAGATTATTAGTCCTGCTGATTGTCGCTTTTATCGCCGCGGGTTGCCAGTCCCCCCCCGGTGTCCCCGGCCCCCCGGAAGGCCTCGGAGGATCGGGCGCGTCGGCGGTCGTGGCTACGCCCCCGCCGTCGCGGACCCCGAGCGGGGAAGTCTTGGCTTACGTTGGCGGAGCCCCGGTGCGAACGGCCGACTTTCTCCAACCGGCGATGGAGGCCAACGGCGGCCAGATCCTCAGCGAACTCGTACTTGACGAGATGCTGCGTCGTCGATTAAACACCGCCGAGATCACGCTGACCCAGGCGATGCTCGACGCCGAGCGCGACATCCTGTCGCAGACCCTGTCGCCCGACGACGAGAACCAGGCGGCCCGGCTGCTGGCGGAACTGCGGGAGCGTCGCGGCTGGGGCGAAGTCCGGTTCGACGCGTTGCTGCGGCGGAACGCGGGGCTGCGGGCGTTGGTGGACGACCGGGTGGCGGTCAACGACGCCGCGTTGCAGCAGGCGTATCGCTTGCAGCACGGCCCGTCGTCGCGGGTACGGTTGATCCTCGCCGAGTCGTTGAGCGAAACTCAATCGCTACGAAAGCGGGTCGTCGAGGGCGGCGAGCCGTTCGGGGAAGTCGCGGCGATCGAGTCGGCCGACGTGAGCGCCGCGCAGGGCGGGCTACTCTCGCCGATCCGACCGGACGACACCAGCTACCCCGCCGCGATGCGGACCGCGGTCGCGGACTTGGCCGTCGGCGAGATCAGCCAACCTGTCGCGATCGACGGAGGATTTGCTTTGCTGAAGCTCCAAGAAAACCTGCCGGGGTCCGGTGTAGAATTCAGCGAAGTTCGAGCTGCCCTCGAATTAACGGTCCGCGGCCGGGCCGAGCGGGTGCTGATGCAGCAGCTCGCCCGGGAGTTGATCAGCGGGGCCGACCTGGTCGTGCTGGACCCGACGCTCAAGGCCCTCTGGGAAGCGCAGCGCGAGTCGTTGCTCCGCCCGCAGTAAAGCCAGCCCCGCCGACCCAACGCCTCGCCCGCCGCCTTGTTTACTTCACCCCGAGAGCCCCCGTGGAAATCAACTACGCCAACCGGATCGAACGCCTGCCCCCTTACGTGCTGGGTCGACTGAAACAGATGATCTACGACCGCCGGAAGGCCGGGGCGGACGTGATCGACATGAACATGGGCAACCCGTCGGACGCCCCGCCCGACGCGGTGGTGGACAAGCTGCGGAGCGCCGTCGAAGACCCGCGCAACAGCCGGTACTCGGTGAGCAAGGGCGTGTACAACCTGCGCCGCGATATGGCGCTCAAATACGAACGCAAGTGGGGCGTCGAACTCGACCCCGACAAAGAAGTCATCGCGACTATCGGCAGTAAAGAGGGCTTCAGCCACCTCATGCTCGCGCTCTTGGGTCCGGGCGACACGGCCGTGGTCGCCGACCCGGCGTTCCAGATCCACACCACCGCCGTGGTGCTCGCCGGGGCGTCGACGATCAGCGTGCCGCTGGGCAACGACGAGCAGTTCCTCGACCGCATCGACATGGTCCTCGACTCGATGCAGCCCCAGCCCAAGGTCGTGATCCTCTGCTACCCGCACAACCCCACGGCCATGACCGTCGACAGCGACTTCTTCCCCCGCGCCGTCGAGCACTGCCGCCGCCACGGCGTCATGCTCATCAACGACTTCGCCTACGGCGAGACCTGCTTCGACGGCTACCAGGCCCCGTCGCTCCTCCAGGCACCGGGAGCGAAAGACCTCGGCGTCGAGTTCAGCACGCTCAGCAAGCCGTACAACATGGCGGGCTGGCGCATCGGCTTCTGCTGCGGCAACGCGAAGATGATCGACGGGCTGGCCACGGTGAAGGGGTATTACGACTACGGCATCTTCCAGGCCGTGCAGATCGCCGCGATCATCGCGATGCGCGAAGGCGACAAGCACATCGAGCAGCAGAACCAGAAGTACGCCGCCCGCCGCGATATCCTCGTCAAGGAGCTCCGCAAGCTCGGGTGGGAAGTCGACTCGCCCAAGGCCTCGATGTTCCTGTGGGCGAAGGTGAACCCCGACCACCTGGCGGGGTTCGGCGGCAGCACCGACGAGTTCTGCGTCGCCATGGTCGAGCAGGCCGAGGTCGCCATGACCCCCGGCGCCGCCTTCGGCCCGCGCGGTGAGGGCCACGTCCGCCTGGCGCTCGTTGAGAACGAGCAGCGCATCCGCCAGGCGATGCGCAACCTCAACCGCGTGTTGAACAAACCCGCCCCGGCAATGGGGTGACATGGGGCAAGAGTACTCCGAGCAAGAGCTGCGTGACCAGTGGCGTCGCCTGGCCCCCGAGTGGATCGCGAAAACCGGCGACATCGGCGACGCCAGCCGCATCATGCTCGACCCGCACGTGCACGAAGCGTGCGTCGCCCTGGCCGGCGGCGACGTCAAGGGACGACGCGTCTTGGACTTGGGCTGCGGCGAGGGGCGGTTCACGCGACAGCTCGGGCAACTGGGGGCCGAGGTCGAAGGCATCGATCCCTGCGAGCCGTTGATCGCCGAGGCGAAGCGTCGTGCCGACGTGGGGCAGTCTTTCACGGTGGCGACCGCCGAAGCCCTGCCGTTTGAGCCGTCGTCGTTTGACCTCGTGGTGCTGTACCTGAGCCTCTGCGACATGCCCGACGCGGCCGCAGCGATGAGCGAGGCCTCGCGGGTGCTGAAACCCGCTGGCGGCGCGGTGGTGTGCACGATCCACACGATGGCGGGCAGCCCCGGCGGGTCGGTCGGGTGGGTGAAGGACTACGACGGACGCCGGCTGTTCCGCGCGGTCGACCGATACTTCGACGAGGGGCCGGTGACGTTCACGATGGCCGGCGGCCCGGTTACTAATTTTCATCTCACGCTGCAGGGGCATCTCGACGCGTTTGCCGCCGCCGGGCTAACGCTACGCCGTCTTGTTGAGCCGCGTCCGTCGGCGGAAGTCCTTGAGATCAGGCCCGATGTCGCCGACGAGTTGCGTGTCCCGAATTTCATTCTTTTTCAACTGCTCAAGCCTCCTTCGCCTCCCGACTGATTCAAGACTTTGCGATTCGCGACATGTTTTTGCGGGCACTACGGTATGATCACCGGTGGTATCTGTCCTTTATCCGCGACCGTATCACGACGCACAACTCATAGACGAGGTGGAAACGCATGGCCAAGGGCACACTCGGGTTTGGCTTGGGTGAGGCGGTTGTCGTTGTGTTGGCGTGTTGGGGCTTCGGGGCTGCCCACGCCGGTCCTATCCCCGGCTCGATCACGAAATCGGGGCTGACGATCGATATCGAAGATTTCACGACGCTGCCGGCGACGGGCTCGACGCCGGACGCGCGGATCAATTTCCTGCGCGAGGAGCCCGGCGGGGCGGATCGCTTATTTGCCAATGACCTCAACGGCTTCCTCTATACCCTGAACAAGTCTACGAAGACCACGACGACCTACCTCGACTTCACAGCCCAATTCCCGCAGCTCAAGACCTCGCCGGGGTTGGCCAGCGGGCTGGTTACTTTTGCGTTCCACCCCGACTTCGCGACCAACGGCAAGCTCTACACCGTTCACTCCGAGTTCGAAAACGATGGCGGAACCACGGCGGTCCTCGCGCCGCCGGTCGGCGTCGTGGAGCAGCACAGCGTGCTCACCGAATGGACCGCTACCGACCCCGCGGCCGACACGTTCTCGGGCACCCGCCGCGAAGTGATGCGGCTCGGCACGGTCGGACGGATACATCCGATGGGCGACCTGCTCTTCGACAACGGTTTGCTTCACGTCGCCATCGGCGACGGCCAATCGTTCAACACCGGCAACACCGGGAACCTTCAACGGCTCGACTCGTACCTCGGTACCGTGCTGCGGATCGACCCCGACCCCGACGGCCAACCTATGCTCAGCAGCAACGGAGCCTACAGCATCCCTGCGAGCAACCCGTTTTTCGAAGACGCTAACCACGACCAGATCGATGACGACCCGACTACCTTCGGCGAGATTCTGGCCTACGGTTTCCGCAACCCGCACCGCATCAGTCTCGACGCGGCCACCGGGAGCCTGCTGGCGACCGACATCGGCGAGCAGGCCGTGGAGGAAGTGAACCTGATCACGCCCGGCGGGAACTACGGCTGGGCCGAACGCGAAGGCACCTTCCTCGTCGGCGGGGGAGCGCTGCCGACCAACGACAACACACTGGGCTTCAGCTACCCCGTCGCGCAGTACGACCACGACGAGGGCCGGGCGATCGCCGGCGGATTCGTGTACCGCGGCAGCGCCGTCCCGGAGTTGCGGGGCAAGTTTGTATTCGGCGACATCGTCAACGGCCGGATCTTTTATTCCGAACTCGACGACCTGCTCGCGGCCGACGACGGCGACGCCGCGACCACGGCCGACATCCACGAACTCCAACTCCGGTTCGACGGTGCGGACACGGATCTACTCGACATCGTCCGCGACTCGCTGGGCGATCCGTCGATTTCGCGCACCGACCTGCGCTTCGGGGTCGATAACGCCGGCGAGCTTTACATCCTCACCAAGCAGGACGGCGTGATCCGCACGCTGGTGTCCCAGCCGCGGACGGGCGATTACAACGGCGACGGGTTTGTCTCCCAAGCCGATCTGAACCTGGTGCTGCTGAATTGGGGTAACAACTCGCTGCCCCCGGATTGGGTGGCGACGGACCAATTCGACGGAGGATTAATCGGTCAGAACGAACTCAACGACGTGCTGTTGAACTGGGGCGACGGGACACCGCCCGTGCCGGCCGGCGCGGCTGTGCCCGAGCCCGGCACGGTGGTGATAGTTCTGTTCGGCGCGCTGGTGGCGGTGCGTCGCCGTTCACTTAGGTTAGGTGATTGAATGGCTGAGTGGTCACCCCGCCTGGCGTAACAGCCGGGCGGCGCGGGCGAGGTGGTCGTCGAGTCGATCGGCGTTGGGGGATTCATCGCTGGCATGGGCTTGTGCGGCCCTGAGCTTCTGCTGGGCCAGGGCGATGCGGAGCTCGAGCCGATCGTTTTCGAGGTCGAGCTTCTGCAGATCGGCGAGGATGGCGGCGGCGGAGCGGGGGGGCTGAGACATGATCTGTTTATCGGCCGCCGCGTGGCGTGTAGATGAGCGCGGCCCACCGGTTTCGTAAGCCGCGCGGCGGTGGTGGTATCCTTTGTCGCATGGCCACGAAATTGACCGAGGTGCTTGAGGGTTTGCGACAAATCGCGCCGGAATGGCTCGCCGAGTCGTGGGACAAGGTCGGGTTGCATATGGGCGATCCCGATCAGGACGTGACGAGCGGGCTGCTGTGCATCGATCTGACCGAAGCGGTGGTGGCGGAAGCGGTGGAACAGGGGTGCGAACTGGTCGTGGCGTACCACCCGCCGATCTTCCGGCCGCTGGAGCGGTTGACTGACGATGGGCCGTGGACCCAGCGGCGCATCCTCGCGGCGGCCCGGGCGAACCTCGCGGTGTACTCGCCGCACACGGCGCTCGACGCGGCGGAGCACGGCGTGTGCGACTGGATGTGCTCGTACATCGCGGACAGCAACGGCCAGGGCGTGCCGATCGCACCCAAGGCCCGAGGTCGTGACGAATTCAAGCTCGTGGTGTTCGTGCCCGAGACGCACGAGGTCGCGGTCCGCGAGGCGATGGCCGCGGCCGGGGCGGGCGGGATCGGGAACTACCGCGAGTGCTCGTTCTCGGCTCCCGGGGTTGGCGGGTTCCGCCCGGTGGACGGCGCGAACCCCGCCGTGGGTGAGGTGGGCCAGCGAGCGGAGGTGGCCGAGCGGCGCCTGGAGATGCTGGTGCCGGGGCCCAGGCTGGCCGCCGTGCTGCTCGAGCTGCGCGGGGTCCACCCGTACGAAGAGCCGGCCTACGACCTGTTTCGGCTGGAGCCCGAACCCGACGTGGGGCACGAGGCGGTCGGGGCGGGGCGGTTATTAACCCTCACCCAGCCGATCGGCCCCGACGAGCTGGCCGACGGCTTGGCCGAGTTGCCCGAGACGGTGATCAAGGTCGGGCACCAAGGGGTGGAGCGGATCAAGACCGTTGCGGTCTGCCCGGGGGCCGGGGGGAGCCTGTTCGAGGGCGTGGACGCCGACGCCTACGTCACCGGCGAGATGCAGCACCACCAGGTGCTTGATCTGGTGGAGCGGGGCAGGGTGGTCGTGCTGCTGGGCCACACCGCCAGCGAACGCCCGTACCTGCCGGTCTACCGCGCTCTGATCGAGCGGACCCCGGCCGGGGCGGTCGAGTGGCGGGTCAGCGAGGCCGACCAGGCCCCGCTGGCGTTGCGTTGAGGCGGGTTTTCGGTACACTGTGCGGCCCGAATTCGGCGAGCCCCGTGTGGCCCGCCTCCCCACCGTCGGCCGCTCTCCCGGAAGTGTCTTCCGCCCGAAGGCGGCCTGCCCAACCCACGACGGAGATTCAGCCCCATGAGCCAGTTCCAAGCCTTCGGCACCACCCCGCCCGCCAAAGTCGTCTTTACCTCCAGCAACGGCAAGCTGTTCGTCGACTACAAGAACAGCGAAGACCTGCGTCGCTACATGACGCCCAACGGCAAGATCCAGGGCCGCAAGAAATCCAGCCTCACCGCCCGCGAGCAGCGCCTCGTGGCCCAGGCCATCAAGCGTGCCCGCTACATGGGCCTGCTGCCGTTCACCTCGGCGACGCTGTAGCTTTCCGGTTGCATCATTCCAACGGGAAAGGCAGGTTCGCGATCCGTTTCATCGCGAATAGGCTGACTGCGCCCTCTTCGTGGTAGCCAGCCAGACAGTTCGATTTCGGTGCGCAGCCGCTGTGGCTGAGCATGGGCGGCGCTCATCGCCGCACACACCTCTGCCACAGGTCGGCCGTCACGAGGTGCGGGTCGCGGTCCACGCCCTGGCGGGCGAAGTAGGTGCATAGCCGCTCGACGTCGCGCGTGAGCAAGGCGTAAGCCTGGGGGTGGGTGTGCGGGTCGACGCACTGGGGCAGGTCGATGACGACCGCGCGGCCGGCGTCGTAGAGCACGTTGTAGGGCGACAGGTCTCCGTGGATCCGGTGGGTGTCGAGCATGAGCGCGACGTTGCGGATCAGGTCGTCGAACAGCTGGCGGGCTTCGCCGTGGTTGAGGCCGACCTCGTGCAGCGTCGGCGCGGCCCGGCTCGCGTCGCCGACGAATTTCATCACGATGGTGTGTTCGTTGAGCGAGATGGGCTCGGGCACGTCCGCCCCGGCGTCGAACAGGTCGCAGAGCGTGCGGTATTCGTGTTGCAGCCAAGAGGCCGAACGCATCGCCCGACCGGTTTTCGTGCGCTTGTGCATCGCCCGCAGCGCCCGCTTGTCGCGGATCGCCTTGCCGTCAGCCGAAACCTCTTCTCGGCCCAGGCGGTACAGCCCGTCGTTCTTCATCGCCCGGAAGGCCTCGGGCCGGTAGACCTTGGCGGCGAGCAATCCGACGCCGGTATCGGGGTGGGCAGCGCAGCAGTAGACGTTCGCCTCCTTGCCGCCCTTGACCTTGTAAAGCACGTCAGTGATGAGTTGGTCGTCGAAGAAATCGCGCAGGGATTCAAGGAGGAAAGCCCGCTCGAGCTTGCCGCCGGTGTAGGTGAGATCGGGGGCCCCGTCGGTGGAGGCTGGGTCTGGGTGGTGCATCGGTTCGCCTGGAAAGAGGAAGGGGTTGGGCTAACCCCTGCGGCGAGCACGGTGTCACAAAGACAACGGCCGCTCCAAAAGCGGAACGGCCGGACGGCGACGGGCTTGTGAATGAAGCACGCTTGGGACGATCAGCCGTTCCCCCGCGGGGGCAACGAGGAAGTCGGGATGGACACGGGTTCGGTCATCTTGGGGCCTCCTTGTGCTGCGGGGATCGGGGCGGGTCCGTAACGTCCCGTGTGTTGTAGGGCACCGGCCCGGGGGGTGTCAAGGACAACCGCCGCCGCTCGGGCCCAAACTTCCGGGGACGGGCGGTCTACAATCGCGTTCTATGGCATTGACCGAAATCTCCATCCGCGGCGCGCGGGAGCATAACCTCAAGGGCATCGACCTCGATATCCCGCGGGATCAACTCGTGGTCATCACCGGCCTGTCGGGCAGCGGGAAGTCCACGTTGGCGTTCGACACGATTTATGCCGAAGGGCAGCGCAAGTACATGGAGTCGCTGTCGGCCTACGCCCGGCAGTTCCTCGACCAGTTGCAGAAGCCCGACGTCGAATCGATTGAGGGCCTGCCGCCAACGATCGCGATCGAGCAACGCGGCACGTCGCACAACCCACGCTCGACCGTCGCCACGACGACGGAGATCTACGACTACCTGCGGTTGCTGTTTGCCCGCGTCGGCGAGCCGCGTTGCTGGCACGTCGATGAGAACGCCAAGGGAAAGAATGCCGGGGCCGAGTGCGGCAAGCTGATCGAATCGCAGTCGGCGACACAGATCGTGGACCACGTGATGGGCCTTCCCGAGGGCAGCAAGCTTATGGTGCTCGCCCCGGTCATCCGCGGCAAGAAGGGCCACCATAAAGAGGTCTTCGAAGCGATGGTGCGGCAGGGTTTCGTGCGGGCCCGGGTCGACGGCGAGGTGCTCGACCTGCGCGAGGTGGCCAAGACTAAAGCGGGCACGCCGTTCACGACCAAGACCCAGCGGTACCAGAAACACACGATCGAGGCGGTGGTGGACCGCATCGTGGTGCGGCACGGCGAGGCGTCGAGCAACGGCGACCCCTCCGGGAGCGGGGACGGCGTGCGTTCCCGCGTGGCCGACTCGATCGAGCTGTCGCTGAAGCTGGCCGACGGGCTGGCGGTGATCAGCGTGGCCAACGAGCGGGGCGGCTGGGACGACACGCTGTTCAGCGAGAAGTACGCCTGTGCCGACCACCCCGAGTGCTCGCTGGAAGACCTCGAGCCGCGGCTGTTTTCGTTCAACTCGCCGTACGGGGCGTGCCCGAGTTGTGCGGGGCTGGGCACGGTATTCGAGTTCGACGCCGATCTGGTGGTCGCCGAGCCGGAGCTGTCGCTGGCCGAGGGCGCGATCGAGCCGTGGCGGAAGAACGGTAAGCGGATGAATATTTTCTACAACCGCATCATCCGCAAGTTCTGTAAAGAGTTCGGTGTCAGCGCCCAGACGCCGTGGAAGAAGCTGCCCAAGGCGATCCAGCGGATCATGATGACCGGCACCGCGGCCCGCGACGAAACCAAGTACGGCGCCCACTTCGAGGGCGTGCTGCCCAACCTCCAGCGTCGGTTCGAGACCACCGACAGCGAGTTCGTCAAGCAGCGCCTGTCGAGCTACCTGTCCGAGTCCTCATGCGAGACCTGCCACGGGGCCCGCCTGCGGACCGAGGCGCTGCACGTCTTGATCGCGTCGGGCCGGCACGACTACAACATCAACGATGTCGTGCAGATGACGATCGAAGAAGCCGCGGAGTTCTTCAACAAGCTCAAGCTGAGCAAAGAGGGCACGCAGATCGCCGAGCCGATCGTCAAGGAGATCCGCGCGCGGCTGGGCTTCATGCTCAGTGTCGGTCTGGGTTACCTCAACCTTTCCCGCAATACCGGTACGCTCTCTGGCGGCGAGTCGCAGCGGATCCGGCTCGCCACGCAAGTCGGCAGTGGTTTGGTGGGCTGCTGCTACGTCCTCGACGAGCCCACTATCGGCCTGCACCAACGCGACAACGACCGGCTCATCAAAACCCTTCGTCACCTCACCGACATCGGCAACACCGTCCTTGTGGTCGAGCACGACGAAGACACGATCCGCGCGGCGGATTACCTGATCGACGTCGGCCCCGGACCGGGGCGGCACGGCGGCACCATCACCGCCCACGGTCCCCGGAAGACGTTCCTCAAAGACCGGCACTCGCTCACCGCGAAATATCTACGCGGCGACGAGGAAATTCATACGCCCGAGACGCGACGCGAACTCGACCACAAGAAAGCCCTCGTGGTCAAGGGCGCCCGCCAGAACAACCTAGACGACATCGACGTCACCTTCCCCCTCGGCGGGATCGTCACCGTCACCGGTGTCTCGGGCAGTGGCAAGTCCACCCTCGTCAATCAGATCCTGCTCAAGGCCGCCAAGCGTGGCCTCCTTGGTTCGCGCGTCAAGCCCGGCGAGCACGACAAGCTCACCGGGGTCACCCACATCGACCGCATCATCGAGGTCGATCAGTCGCCCATCGGCCGGACACCGCGGTCCAACCCCGCGACCTACACCGGCGTGTTCGATCTGATCCGAGACCTGTTCACGAAGACCAAGGAAGCCAAGATCCGCGGCTACAAGCCCGGCCGGTTCAGCTTCAACGTCAAGGGCGGCCGCTGCGAGGCCTGCCAGGGGCAGGGCACCAAGAAGATCGAGATGCACTTCCTGCCCGATGTGTTCGTGCAGTGCGACGTCTGCAAAGGCAAGCGCTACAACCGCGAGACGCTGGAGATCACCTACCGTGGCAAGCACATCAGCGACGTGCTCGACATGACCATCGAAGAGGCCCTGGAGTTCTTCGACAGCTTCAACGACGTCAAACGCCTGCTTACCGCGCTCAACGACGTGGGCCTCAGCTACATCCAGCTCGGCCAGGCCAGCACGACCCTGTCGGGAGGCGAGGCCCAGCGTGTGAAACTCGCCACCGAGCTCGGCAAACGCTCGACCGGCCACACGCTCTACGTCCTGGACGAACCCACCACGGGGCTCCACTTCGCCGACGTCAAGAAGCTCATCGCCGTGCTCGACCGGCTGTGCGACGGTTCTGAGGAGACCGGGCTGCGCGGCGGCAACAGCGTGATCCTGATCGAGCACAACCTCGACGTGATCAAGTGCAGCGACTGGATCATCGACCTGGGCCCCGAGGGCGGCGACCGCGGCGGCACCGTCGTGGCCACCGGCACGCCCGAGCAGGTTGCCGAGCACGAACGCTCGTACACCGGCCGATTCCTCCAGTCGCACCTCCCCGAACCGATAACCGCCTAACCGCGTACTCACGGTTGACATGAGGGGGCAGGGGCTTACAGTAGCCCACTCGCCCGAAAGGAAGTTCAGCATGCCCGGCACCTTCACCTGCAGCGTCGTCACCCCCGAAGAGCAAGTTTACGAGGGCGACGTGTCCTACGTCGTGCTCCCGGCCCACGACGGCGAGATGGGCTTCGCCATCAACCGGGCCCCGATCCTCGTCCAGATCGGCAGCGGGAACCTCCGGCTGACCAGCGACTCCGGCGGCAAGACCAGCCTCGAGATCTCCGGCGGCTTCGCCCAGATGAAGGGCAACAAGCTGACCGTGCTGACGGATAAGGCCCTCGTGCCCGAATCTGTGAGCGCGTGATCATTGCCAGAAAACCGCGGGTATCCTTGAGCTTGAGCCTGATTCCGGAGGCCAACCAGCTTCCCTGTGGCGGCGGGGGCGCTTAACATAGTGTGGTCCACCGGACAGAACCGGTCGTGCTGTCATGCTTGATGCCCTGCGACAGATCGTTCCGAGCATGTTCCACCGCCGGCTGCTGCTGCTGGCGGTCGTGGTGCTATCGTGCATGACCGTATTGGGGGCCAAGACCGCTCACCTCACCACGGGCACCCAGCATACCGAACGCCAGCAGATCATCCGCAGCGCGCTCGAGCGCCCGAAGCTCACCCCCACCTCTCGTGGCAGTCTATACGACCGCAAGGGCCGGCTTCTCGCCGAGGACCGACCCGGCTGGGAGATCACGGTCAGCTTCCCCGCTCTCAGCGGGCACTGGGCCTACGTCAAGGCCCGTCAGGCCGCCGAGCGATCCGTCGGCAGGTCCGTCTGGCGCGATCTACCCGACGACGAGCAACAGGTCCTCGCCCAGCGCTTCGTCAAGCCGTACCTGGAAAAACTCGAGCGACTCAAGGTGATGCTCGCCGAATTCGGCGACGTCTCTCCCGAGACGATCGACGCAGAACAACGCCGCGTTGTTCGAGGGGTCCAGCAGATGGCCGCGTTTGCTACCGAAAGGAAACGTAAGAGCGAGCTGAAGAAGCTCAAGGCCCGTGAGGCCGACCTGACCTGGGCGGACGTGTACGTCGAGGTGGCCGAGGAGTACCAGTCTCACCCGGTGCTGTTCAACGCCAGCGACGCCATGGTCAGCGAGGTCGAAAAGTTCATCGCGCTGGCGAAGGTCGAGGACGAGCAGTTCGCCCTCGCCGAGAAGCAGGCCCGCGACGCAGGGCAACCACCGCCCGAAGACAATCGCGTTTACGACGCATGGCTGGAGGTCACGCCCCAGCGTGTCCGCCAGCGCAGCTACCCCTGGGAATCTCAGGGCTTCGTCCTCGACCGCTCGTCGTTTCCGAAGCCGCTGCGCAGCAGCGCCCCACTCGAGATCACCGTCGACGGCATCGGCCGACACGTGATCGGCAGCCTCCGCCGGGTCAACGACAAAGACCCGCAGTGGACCGAACACCCGTACTCCGACACCGACCGCGGCGGCTACCGCCCGCAGGACCTCATCGGCCGCGGCGGCATCGAGCGTTCCATGGAGTCTACCCTCCGCGGCACCCGCGGCGTCCGCGGTCAGCGCGTCGTGCACCTCGACATCGGCACAGAGCAGGTGATCGCGCCGATCGCCGGCGAGGACGTCCACCTCACGCTCGACATCGCGTTGCAGATGCGCCTCCAGGCTCTCATGTCGCACGACCCCGCCGTCGGCTTCATGCGTTCGCAGGAGTGGCACCACGCCGGCGATTCGGAGTTCGCTCCGAAGATCGGCGAACCGCTCAACGGCGCCGCGGTTGTGCTCGACGTCGACAACGGCGAGGTGCTCGCGGCCGTGAGCGTTCCGGGCGTCACCCTCGAAGACTTCGAAGACCCCAGACGCAGCGTCGCGCTTTACGCCGACCACCTCAACGTGCCGTGGAAGGCCCGTTTCGTCGGCGGGCACTACGAACTCTACGACCCCGGCTCCACCAACAAGCCCCTCGTCCTCGCCACCGCGATCACCGACGGCATCATCGGGCCCGACGAAGAGGTCGATTGCTCCCAAGGCCACCTCTGGGAAAATCAACCCGGCCGCTACCGAGACTGGATCCACAAGCAACACTCTACGCTCAGCTTCGGCAAGCTCGACGGCGTCGAGGCGTTGACGGTCAGCTCCAACGTCTTTTTCGGCAGGATCGCTCAAGGCTTTGGCCAACAGTCCTCGTTCAATCGCCTTGCCTGGTGGTTCAATCAGTTCGGCTTCGGCCGCTACAGCGGGTCGTACCTGCTCGAAGAAAGCTCGGGCAGCCTGGCGGCCTTCGGTCCCGACGACACCGTCACCGAGTCCGAGGCTGCGTACATGGCCATCGGCGAGGGCGCGATGACCGCCAGCCCGCTCCAGGTCGCCGCTGCCCACGCCACCCTCGCCCGCGGCGGGCTCTACATCTCCCCGACGTTCGTTCAGCCGCACAGCCGACCCGAAGACAACCCGCAGACCTGGCACCAACTGCACCTCTCGCCCGCGGCCTGCGACCGTGCCCTGCGCGGCATGGAGCGGTCGGCCAACTTCGCCCACCCCGACGGAACCCGGCGCGGCACCACCGTGCAGATCGGCTACGAAGACGGGTCCTCCGAACCCGTCTTCAATACCCCCGGAGTCACGGTATACGCCAAGTCCGGTACCGCCGAACCCCCGCTCCTTCTGGCCCGCGACGCCGAAGGCAAGATCGCCCGCGACGAAAAAGGCAAAGCGATCGTCGCCCGCTCCGGGAACCACGCCTGGGTCGTCGCCCTCGTCCAGCCGGATGGCGAGCCCCGGCCGACCCACGCGGTGGCCTGTGTCGTCGAGTACGGCGGCTCGGGCGGCCGCACCGCCGGCCCCATCGTGAACCAGATCATCCGTGCTTTGGCCGTTGAGGGCTACCTCGGCGACGCGGCGTTGCAAGCGGTCCAGCCCGCCCCGGTCGGCCCCGAGAATCCGCAATGATCGACGCGGCGATCGAACGACTCCGGGCCTTCGCCCGCCCCAGCTTCGCCTGGCTCACCCTCGCGGCGGCGTTGGGTCTCACGTTCCTCGGCATCGCCGCGATGGAAACCGTCGCCCCGGACGCAGCGCGATCCCAGCAACGCAACCTGCTCATCGCGTTGGCGGCGATGTCGGTGGTGTTCCTGCCCCACCCGCGCCTGATCGGCTGGCTGGCGTATCCGATGTTCGGGATCGCGCTGGCGCTGCTGGTGTTCGTGCTGCTGCCTTTCGTGCCCGAAAGCCTCGTCCGGCCGCGCAACGGCACGCGCGGGTGGATCGATCTCAAGGTGATGGACTTCCAGCCGTCGGAGATGGCGAAGGCGACGTTCGTTTTGGCGCTGGCGTGGTACCTGCGATACCGCGAGAGCCACCGGTCGCTGCTGGGGCTGCTTGCGACGTTCGTGTTCATGATCGTGCCCGTGGGCCTGATCATCGTCGAGCCCGATCTGGGCCAGTCGCTGGCGTTCGGCCCGGCGCTGCTCGTGATGCTCGTCGCCGCGGGGGCGAAACTCCGCCACGTATTTTCTATCGTCGGCCTTGGCGTGCTAGTCATCGCACTCAACGTTGGCCTCGTCCTCGCGTCCTCTGCCGACGCAGACGCCGACTACGCCCCCTGGCTCAAGAACCACCAGCAGCGCCGCATCACCTCCATGATTAAGCTCGCCCTCGGCGACACGTCTGAGGTCCAGGGCGACGCCTACCAGCAGCACAAGGCCATGACCCTCGCCGGTGCCGGCGGCACGGGGGGCTACGGCAGCCAAACCGCTGCGGTCCTCTTCGAGCACTACCGACTGCCCGAGGCCCACAACGACATGATCTACGCCGTGATCGTTAACCGCTGGGGCCTGCGTGGCGGCCTCGGGGTTTTGGGCCTCTACGTCGTGCTTATCGGCTCGATGTTCGCCGTCGCCGCCACCAGCAAAGACCCCCTCGCCCGTTTGAGTTGCGTCGGCTTCGCCGCGATCTTCCTCGCCCAATCGGTGATCAACATCGGCATGACCGTCGGCGTCCTGCCCATCACCGGCATCACCCTCCCGTTCATCAGCTACGGCGGTTCGTCGCTGCTGTTCAATTTCATCATGGTGGGGCTGGTGCTGAATTTTGCTTCACGAAGGGCCGCCTACATGTCTCGGCCGTCGTTTGAATTTGATGGTCAGCGGACAGCGGGGCGCTAACGCCTGAGGCCGGAGCCCAGGCAACCGCTGGGTTTGCTTCACCGACCGACAATGGGTGGGGCCTGCCGGCGCCGTGAAAGGCGAAACACGATAAATCCTAACGTGAGCAGACTCGTGGGCTCGGGGACGAACAAGAAGCTGATATTGTCGACTCCAAAGCGTTCGGTGCCGTCTAGCGTCAGGCGTGATTGGAATTTGATATTTCGGACAGGGGTATTTTGATCTAGAACGAACCCGAAAAACCCGGTGTTGACTTCTACGGGAACAATGATGGGCTGCTCGTTCGATTCTGTGAAAAGCGCAAGATCCAGAAGTTCTCGGGTTCCCGCGGCCGTAAAGTCCGCGCCCCAAGCGGTAATCGACCGGTCGAATGCGGCGCTCACGGTGGTGTCGCCTCGGCCGAACAAGTCATTGTTCACACCAATGCGTGCGTAGGGCGTTCCGTCAATCGGGAACCCGTCGCTACGCGGAGACGAAAGGTAGGGTTCGAGGTCGATGAGGCTTGACGCGTCCGGGCTGAATGGTTCTTGGGTAGTGAATGTAAACGGACCGACATCCAGAGGCGTTTCTTGGAAGGGTATGCGGGTGATGAACTCATTAAAAGTCACGGTCTCCACGTTGTTCCCGACAACGGCTTCCCAATCTGCCCGGGAAGTGAACGTAAATAAATCGGCTTCTGCATCCCCGATCACAAGAACAGTGAGGACTAGGCAGAATACATACCTATAAACATAATGTGTCAACTAAACCATCCTTTCTCACCTCTCGCGGTTGAGAAGCATGCCGGAATGGGTAAGGATGAAGTGCTTATTCCCCACACGGTGCATAATTATCATTGTTCAAATGGGCTTGGTCAAGACGAAATGAGTTTCGGAAGGTCAATCTGCAGGTAGGGAGATTGGCGAGCTCAACTGTTCGTTGTTGGTAATCGGCATTGAGTCGGCAATTGAGTGTTACCATCTGTCTATGACCATCCCCGAATTTGTGCATCGCGACCTCGAAGCCTTGGGCTTTGATGTTCCAGAGCAGATGCTGGAGAAGCTGGCGGCGTATCTCGACCTGATCCTCAAGGCGAACGAGACGACGAATCTCACGGCGATCCGGCACCGGGAGCAGGCGTGGAGCCGGTTGATCGTGGACAGCCTCACGCCGTTGCCGGGGATTCCCGACGGCGGTGACGGCCTGAAACTGATCGACATCGGGACGGGGGCGGGGCTGCCGGGGGTGCCGTTGGCGATCGCGCGGCCGGACGTGGGGGTGACGCTGGTGGAGGCGACGGGGACGAAGGCGGCGTTTCTGCAATCCGTGATCGACACGCTGGGGTTGACTAACGCAGGGGTCGCGCAGGAGCGCGCGGAGAACGTGGGGCAGGACGTGGCGCACCGGGGGAAGTACGACGTGGCGGTGAGCCGGGCGGTGGGGCCGTTACCGGTGGTGCTGGAGTACTCGCTGCCGATGCTGAAGGTGGGCGGGAAGGTGCTGGCAATGAAGGGGCCCAAGGCCGAGTCGGAGCTGCGCGACAGCGGCGATGCGCTGGCGAAGCTGGGCGGCGGCGAGGTGGCGGTGATCGAGGCTTATCCCGAATCGTTCGGGAACGAGTTGGTCATCGTGTCGGTGATAAAGTCGTCGGCGACGCCGAAGGAGTTTCCGCGGTTGCCGGGGCTTCCGAAAAAGGTGCCGTTGTGAACGAACAAGTTTCGGGTGAAGCCACAACTTCTCAGATTACGCGGATCGGCGTGCCCTCCAAGGGGCAACCGGTCTTGGCCGAGCACCGACGCCGGAAGGCCGACGCCGTGCGAGGCGGGGTGGTGGCTGGGTTCTTCGGCCTGCTGCTGTTTGAGGTCGTCGTCGGGATGGCGGCGATCTTGACGGGGACGGCGTTGCTGGGGGTTGGCGGCTGGGTGCTTGGTGGTGCCTTGCTTACGGCCTGGGTAGGGTGCGTTTGGTGGGGGGCTTGGTGGGGGTATCGCCACGGGACGCGGTGGCGACCGGAAGACACGGGGCTGTCATCGACCCGGCCGCGTTACGATCCTCGGGCATGCCGACGCTGCGGCTACAACCTCCACGGCAGCGGGAGTCCGACGTGCCCGGAGTGTGGTGAGGCGTTGCGACCCGCCCAACGTATCCACCGCGATCGCCACCGGCCGACCGGCCTATGATTGGACTATGAAGTTTTCCTACTCCGAGTTCGACGGCCAGGGTTTCCTCAGCCCCGACCAGCTCTTCGCCCAGCCGCAGGTGATGAACTTCATCCTGCAGTACGGGGAGCAGGCGCTCGACGCGATGCAGAACCTCGATAACGAGGAAGAGCAGGACTTCGTGCAGGCGATGATCGACGCGGGGCTCCTGGAGGAGTACGAGGACGAGGACGGGAACACGAAGCTGCGGATGACCGGCCGGATGGTGCGGGGGTTCCAGCACCGGGCGCTGCTCGAGATCTTCGCGGACATGAAGAAGGGATCGCGTGACGGGCACCAGACCCGGCACCACGGGCGCACCACCGAGCGGGCCGACGGGACCAAGCCGTACGAGTTCGGCGATCCGATCAGCGAGCTCGAGCTGGGCCAGACGCTCCGCAACGCGATCGCGCGGCAGACCGCCGAGCGGGCGGCGGGCACGGGGCACGCTTCGGGCGGGGCACGCCTGCCGATCGGGATCAGCTCGAACGATTTCGAGTTGCACATGACCGAGGGCTCGGCCGACTGCGCGACGGTGATGCTGATCGACCTGTCGGGGTCGATGATGCGGTACGGCCGGTTTATCCAAGCCAAGCGGATCGCGTTGGGTATGCAGGAGCTCATCCGCGGGCGGTTCCCGCAGGACACGCTGGAGTTCGTCGGGTTCTATTCGTTGGCCGACAAGCTGGACGAGCGGGACGTTCCGCTGATCATGCCCAAGCCCGTCTCGATCCGGGACTACGAGGTGCGGATTCGTGTGCCGCTGGAACAGGCCCGGGCGAACGTGGACAAGATCCCCCAGCACTTCACCAACCTGCAACTGGGTCTGCGCACGGCGCGGCAGATGCTGGCGCGCAGCGGCGCGGCGAATAAACAGATCTTTGTGATTACGGACGGCCAGCCCACGGCCCACGTCGCCCCCGGAAATTACCAGTCCAGTCCCGAAAGCGGGGGACCGGCCTCCGGGGGCGAAGAGATGCTCTACCTGCTGTACCCCCCAACGGAGGAGACGAGTAACATCACGTTGCAGGAGGCGATGCAGTGTTCGCGGCAGGGCATCCGCATCGCGACGTTCGCGCTCATCGAGGACTACTGGGGCATGGATTGGGTCGGCTTCGTCGACCGGCTGACGCGTCTAACCCGCGGGCTGGCGTACTACTGCACCAGCGAGGACCTGAGCTCGACGGTGATCGAGAGCTACCTCACAGGCAAGAAGACCAAGTCGTTCGTACACTAGATGGATGACCGCCGGCATTTCTACGGAACTGACGATCGAGGTGTTTGCGCTGGGTGATTTCCAGACGAACTGTTTTGTTGTCGCGCGGCCCGGTGGGGCGGCGTGGCTGGTCGATGTCGGGCAGGCGCCGGGCGCGATGCTCGACTACATCGACGATGCGGGGCTGAACGTCGAGAAAATCATTCTGACCCACGCCCATGCTGATCACGTCGCGGGGCTGGCCGAGGCGATGGAGAAGTTCCCCGGCGTGCCGGTCTACATCCACGGCGATGAAAAAGAGTTCTGTGGCGACCCGGTCTTGAACCTCTCGCAATTCATCAGCCAGCCGATCGTCGCGCCCACGCCCACCGACACGCTCGCCCACGGCGACACCCTCGAGCTCGACGGCCTGACGTTTAGCGTCCGCCATACGCCCGGCCACAGCCCCGGCGGGATCACGCTGGTGCAGCCGGAGAACGCCGTGGCGCTCGTGGGCGACACGCTTTTTGCGGGCAGCATCGGCCGTTTCGATTTCCCGACCTCCGACGGCCAGACGCTGCTCAAGTCGATCCACGAGCAGCTGTTGACCCTGCCCGACAACACCCGGGTCTTGCCGGGCCACGGCCCGGAAACCACCATCGGGCAGGAGCGGGCGAGCAACCCGTACCTTCGGCAGACCGACCTGACTCTGTGAGTGTGACGGGCCGGGGCGCAGCATCACTTCGCCCGGCTGACGACGCGGGTTTGGCAGAATTGGCGGTGGCCTTCGATAGAAGAGTGGAAGCCGACGCCGCTCTGGCGGGCGCCGACCCAGGGCGTGCCGGCGGCGCCGCCGATCGACTTGTTGATGCCGACCATACCGACGCCGAGTTTCCGGGCGACCCGCTCGGCGTGTTCGGGCTCGCCGAAGACCACGCCGCCAAGGCCGAGGTCGCTGTCGTTGGCCAGCCGCACGGCCTCGTGTTCGTCGGCGACGACCTGGACCACGGCAACGGGGCCGAAGGTTTCTTCACGCTGGATGCGCATGTCGTGGGTGACGTTGATCAGCACGGTGGGCGGGAGAAAGTTGCCCTCGCCCGGTTCGCCGCCGGTTAAGACCTCGGCGCCGTCGGCGACGGCGTCGGTGACCTGCGACAGCACGCGGTCGCGCTGCCCGGCGTCGACCATCGGGCCCAGCTCCGTGCCCTCGTCGAGCCCCCGGCCCGGCTTGATCGCCGCGGTTTTCTCGAGCAGGCGTTGCATAAAACGGTCGGCGATCGGCTGCTCGACGTAGATGCGTTCGGTGCTCACGCAGACCTGCCCGCAGTTGCGGAAGCTGTTGCCCGCGGCGAAGTCGGCGGCGGCGTCCACGTCCGCGTCGCGCAGCACGACGAGCGGGTCCTTGCTGCCGAGTTCGAGGATGAGGCGCTTGAGCCCGTCGGCGGCCGAACGCATGATGTGGCGCCCGGCGTCGCGGGATCCGGTGAAGCCGACAAGGTCGACGTCGCCGGCGACGAGAGTTTTGCCCTGTTCGTCGCGGCCGTGGACGACCTGCAACAAGCCGTCCGGCAGCACCCGCTGCCAGATGTCGGCGTAGGCCTGAGCGCAGAGCGGGGTGAGTTCGGACGGCTTGAGGACGACCGCGTTGCCGGTGGCCAGCGCGGGGAACACGAGCCAGTGCGGCATGAGCACGGGGAAGTTCCACGGCGCGATCGCCGCGCACACGCCCAGTGGGTCGCGGTGGATCGTCGAACGGGTGGCGTCGTCTTCGATCACCTGTGGCGCGAGCGCCTCGGCGACCTCGCCGAGTTCGCGTTCGAGCCCGCCGAGGATCGCGGTGATCTCCCACCCGGCCTCCCGTATCGGCTTGCCCTGTTCACGGCTGATGAGTTCACCCAGGGCTTGCTCTTGTTCACGGAAGTGGGGCAGGACCGAGCGGAGGAGTTCGAGGCGTTCGGCCAAAGGCCGCTCGGCCCACGCCCTCTGGGCCCACCGGGCGTTGGCGATGATTCCATCGATCTCACTGGTCGGCGTGATCGGCAGCCGGCCCAGTTCGCTTCCGTCGTATGGGTCGTACGAAACCAATTCGGCGGTCGTGTCGAGCGTCGTGGTGTTCATGAGGATCGCTTTCGTAACGGGCTCAGAGCGGGCGGTCGCGCACGACCAGCAGGCGTGGCTCGGTCATGTCTTCGATGGCGTAGCGCAGGCCCTCGCGGCCGAGACCCGAGTCCTTGACGCCGCCGTAGGGCATGTGGTCGACGCGCCAGCTGGGGATGTCGTTGGCGATGACGCCGCCGACGTCCAGCTCGTCCCAGGCGTGCATGACGCGGTCGATGTCCCGGGTGAACACGCCGGCCTGGAGGCCGAAGCGGCTGGCGTTGACTTGCCGGATGACCTGGGGGTAATCGTTGAAGGGCTCGAGGTAGGCCACGGGGCCAAAGACTTCTTCGCGGCGGAGCGTAACGGTCTTGGGGACGTTCTCCAGCAGCGTGGCCTGGATCACACGCCCGTCGCGTCCGCCGCCGCAGAGCAGGGTGGCGCCGCCGGCGGTGGCCTCGTTGATCCAGCGTTCGATGCGGTCGGCGTGGGCGTCGGTGATGATCGGGCCGACGAAGGTGTCTTCACGGCGCGGGTCACCGGCGACGAGTCCGGCGACCGCCGCGGAGAGTTGGTCGCGGACCTCGGCGTAGATCGAGCGGTGGGCGAAGATGCGCTGGACGCCGATGCAGCTCTGGCCGGACTGGTAGAACGCGCCGATCACCAGACGTCGGACCGCGTCTTCGATGTCGGCGGGTCGCAGGGTCTCGTCGAGCACCGCCGCGGCGTCGCCGCCGAGCTCGAGGACGACCTTCTTTTTGCCTGCCATGGCCTTGAGCTTCCAGCCGACCTCGCACGAGCCGGTGAAGCTTAGGAGTTTGAGGCGGCCGTCTTCGACCAGCGGCGAGGCGTGCTCGACGGGCAGGGGCAGGATCGAGAACGCGCCCTCGGGCAGGTCGGTCTCGGCGAGGACCTCGCCGATGATGAGCGCGCCGATCGGCGTAAGGTCGGCGGGCTTGAGCACGAACGGGCAGCCCGCGGCGATGGCGGGGGCGACCTTGTGGGCGACGAGGTTGAGCGGGAAGTTGAAGGGCGTGATGAACGAGCACGGCCCGATCGGGACACGCTTGGTCATCCCGCGGTAGCCCTCGGTGCGCGGCGACACGTCGAGCGGCAGCACGTCGCCCGACCCCGGGAGACGGATCGCTTCGTCGGCGGCCAAGCGGAAGGTGTCGATCAGCCGGGTCACCTCGCCGCGGCTGTCCTTGAGCGGCTTGCCGGCCTCGGCGCACAGCGTGTCGGCGAGTTCGTCGGCGCGGTCGCCGAGGCGGTTGACCAGGTGGTCCAACACCGCGCGGCGGGCGTGGCCTGGCAGACGCCGCATCGGCTCGGTGGCGCGACTGGCCGCGGCGATCGCTTGTTCGAGCTCGTCGGGCCCGGCCAGGGCGACGCGGCAGACCCGGTCGCCGCTGAATTTGTCGGCGACGTCCAGCCACGAATCGCCCGCCACGGGTCGGTTGGCCAGGAACATCGGCAGGTCGTCGCAGCGCATGCGGCCATTGTAGCGATCCTCGAGTAGTTCTATAATTATCCGTGTCGTACCCCGCTTTCTCACGGAAACCCCCGATGCCGGCCATTCAAACCCTCGTGATGACCGGCGACGCGCACGAGTTGGGGGCGGCCCACGGGCGGGCCTGGGCCGAGCCGATCCGTGAGCTGACGGAGGAGCGGCTGCGGCTTTGCCGTGACCGTTTCTGGGCCGGGGAGGACGGCGGATCGGCCGACCTGGCGGCACTGGCCGAGGCGTGCTGGGCGGCCCAACGGCGTTACGACCCGTTGACGACGGCCGAGATCGAGGGGCTCGCCGACGCGACGGGTGTGCCGGCACGAGACCTGATGGTGACCGCCGGGTTCACCGACTTCGTCGACGCGGTCCGGGCGGCGTCGCGGCACGATCAACACGCCGCGGTCAACGACCCGGGCCAGTGCACGGCCGCGCTGGTCGCCCCCGCCGCCGCCGCCGACGGCAAGCCGTACCTGGCGCAGACGTGGGACATGCACACGTCGGCCACCCCGTACGTGCGCATGCTCGATCTGCGTCCGAGCGATCAGCCCGCGGCGCTGGTTTTCACCGTGACGGGCTGCGTCGGCATGGTCGGGCTCAACGAGCACGGCCTGGGCGTGGGCATCAACAACCTGGTGACCAGCGACGGCCGGCCGGGCGTGATGTGGACCAGCGTGGTGCGTCGGTTGCTGCGGGCGGCGACGGCCGACGAAGCGCTCGAATTGCTGAAGCGGGCCCCGCTGGCCGGGGCGCACCACTATCTGCTTCTTGACGCGGCGGGTGCGGGGTACAGCGTCGAGGCTACGCCGACGCGCACGGCGGTGCGCACGCTGCGCTCCACGCTGACACACACCAACCATTGCTTAAGTGAAGAGGTTGCGGCGGTCCAGCCCGAGAAGACCGGGGCCGCGGCCCAGAGCACGCGCTTGCGGCTTGCCGCGGCCGAGGCGTGGCTGGACGAACACCCCGCTCAACTCCACCGGCTGGGCCTACGAGACCTACTCACACAACGCGACGCCGATACCGCGATCGGCTCGATCTGTCACGGCCCGCTGCCGGGCTACGACGTCGAGACCGGCGGGGCGGTGGTGATGTCGCCGGCCGACCGTCTGGTTGACGCGGTGTGGGGGCAACCCGATCGATCCGCGTTCGAGAGTTTGACGGTGGCGTCCGCGTTGCCGTCGTAACCGTCTTCTTGATTTCATATACGAAAGCCGCCACATGACCGTGACCACGCAAGACGCCCAGACCATCCGGATCAACGGCCCGCTGCCCGGGCCCAAGGGACAGGCCGTGCTCGACCGGCGCGACGCCACGACCGTCCGCGGGTTGTACCGCTCCTGCCCGGTGGTCGCCGCGTCGGCGCGCGGCGCGACCGTGACCGATGTGGACGGCAACGTGTTCATCGATCTGGCCGGCGGCATCGGCGCGCTCAACGCCGGGCACTGCATGCCCGAAGTCACCGCGGCGATCCACGAACAGGTCGACAAGATGCTGCATCTCTGCAGCATCGTCGGCACCTACGAGTCGATGGTCACGCTGACCGAGAAGCTGCACGAGATCGTGCCGATCATGGGGCCTAAGAAGACGCTGCTGTGCAACTCCGGTGTCGAGGCGGGGGAGAACGCCGTGAAGATCGCGCGTTACGCGACGGGCCGGCAGGGCATCATCGTGTTTGAGGGCGCGTTCCACGGCCGGTCGCTGATGGGCATGACCATGACCAGCAAGTACGACCTGTTCAAGCGCGGGTTCGGCCCGTTTGCGAGCGAGGTGTACCGCGTGCCGTTCCCTTACGAGTACCGGGAGAAGCCGTCCGGTATGAGCACCGAGGCGTTTTGCGAGATGCGGATCGCGGATCTCAAGAAGGCGATGGTCGCGCAGATCGACCCCACCAGCGTGGCGGCGGTGATTATCGAGCCGGTGCAGGGCGAGGGCGGGTTCATCCCCGCGCCCCCGGAATACGTCCGGCAACTGCGGGAACTCACGGCCGAGCACGGCATCCTGCTCGCCAGCGACGAGGTCCAGACCGGCTTCTGCCGCACGGGCAAGATGTTCGCCATCGAGCACACGCCCGGCTGCGGCACCGACTGGGACGTTGACATGGTCATCATGGCCAAGAGCATCGGCAGCGGCCTACCGCTCGCCGCGGTCACCGGCAAGGCCGAGGTGATGGACAAGCCCCACGTCGGCGGGCTCGGGTCGACCTACGGCGGCAACCCGGTGGCGTGCGCCGGCGCGGCGGCGACGATCGACTACATGCGCCAACACGACCTGGCGGGCCGCGCGAACCGGGTCGGCGATATCGTGATGGACTACTTCCGGGGCTGGAAAGAAAAGCACGGCTGCATCGGCGACGTCCGCGGCGTCGGGGCGATGTGCGCTATCGAGTTCGTGAAGGACCGGGCGACGAAGGATCCCGACAACGTCGTGCCGCCGCTGATCGTTGAAGAGGCTTATCAACGCGGACTCGTAATGATCCGCGCCGGGCTGTACGGCTCGTGCATCCGCTCGCTGGTGCCGCTGGTCATCACCGACGCGCAGCTCCACGAGGCGATGCGGGCCCTGGGCGCGGCGATCGACGCGGCGGTGCAGCGGGCCGCTTCGGCGTGATGCCTCGGATGACTTACGGACCGTAAAGGGGTGCCTTGTGATGACCGAGCCCGTCGAGATCACGACACTGGAGCCGGTGTATTTCGAGGCGCTGGCGCAGCTCCAGATCGACTGCTACCCCACGCTCGACCCGTCGGAGCTGATGACCACCGAGCACTTCGCCGTCCAACACGAGGTCTTTGCCGACGGCCAGTTCGTCGCGCTGCTCGGCGGCGAGGTCGTTGGGATGGGGTCGGGGTTCTTCTGCGACTTCGACTTCGAGAACACCCGCCACCGTTTCCGCGAGTTCTGCGACAACCTGTACTTCCGCAACCACGACCCTGACGGGGCTTGGTACTACGGGGCGGATATCTCGGTTCACCCCGACCTCCGCCGTCGCGGCATCGGCCGGGCGCTGTACCAGGCCCGCCAGCAGCTCGTGACCGACCACGAGAAAGCCGGGATCGTGGGGGGTGGGCTGATCCCCGGCTACGCGGACCACAAGGACCGGCTTGATGCCGAAGACTACGTCCGGAGGGTGGTCGCCGGCGAGCTGCACGACCCGACGCTCACGTTTCAACTCCGCAGCGGCTTCCGGGTCCGCGGACTACTCGCCGATTACCTCGAAGACGAAGCCAGCGATAACTGGGCCACGCTCCTGACGTGGGAGCCGTCGTGAGCGTCGCCGGCCATTCGACCGTCAGTCGGACTCAATCTGGGAACCGGACGTCCAGCGGCTTACGCAGCGCGTTGGTCGCGCAATGCACGTTGCCGGACCAGCGGTGGTAGAGCCGGTCGTCGACGAAGTGCACCTCGACCGGCAGGTCGGCGAGGAGCTCGCGGATCTTGTCTTGGAACGCGTCGCGGCCGGGCGCCCCGGGGGCTTGCGGGATCTTCGGGCCGTCGGGGTCGGCCATGACGACGTGGCCGTTGACGACCAGGGCGTTGACCACGTTGGGCGTGCGGGCCGAGCCGTCGGGGTTGAACAGCACCGGTAGCCGGATGACGTGTCGGGGGTCGATGCTGAGTTGCTCGCAGAGCGCGGCGTAAGCGGGTTCGAGCCGGGTCGCCCGCAGCTCCCGGTTGAACGCGATATTTTCTGGCTCGGCGAGCAAGGACGCGACGGTGGCGCCTTCTTCATACGTAGAAAGCATCGGGGCGTCGGCGTGGCCCTGCTCGGCGAGGTGCGTGAGCAGATCGATGGCCACCCGCGGGTCCGGCACGACGAGGCGGTAAGGCCACGCCTCGTCGTCGGCCGGCAGGAACGAGACCACTTCATCGACATGCTTGATCTGCAACCAGCCGACGTCGAAGGCCACGGGGGCCTGCACGTCCTGGGCGGCGAGGAACGCGACGACTTCGGGGTTGAGTTGGGCGCCCGTGGCGGGGTTGCGGCCGTAGATGACGCGGCCGAACGGGTGGCCGAGGGTCGGGGGCGACGCTTCGAGGTTGCCGTACCAGTCGATCCAGGAGTCGCCTCCCGTGCCGGCGGCGTATCCGGGGCGGTAGCTCCCCACGGTGAGGACACCCACCCTCGCGTCCTCGAGCCGGGTCTCGGCGAAGCGGTCCAGGTCGCGGTTGCGGTTGCTCGGCAGGGCGAAGGGCGGGGCGTCGGGCCGGCCGGTCCAGGCATGGCCGAACTCCACCGCGTCCTGCAGCCAGATGTGGTGAGCGGGATACGGCGCGTCCCCGGGGATGACGTGCAACTCGGCCCCGGCCCGCTCGACGATCTCCATGAGATCAGCAACCAACGCATCGTTGCGCCCGAGGTAGGCACGGACGAACACGCTTTCGGCGGGCTGGGGGCTGCTGGCCATCACGAACGGCGCGACGCGCAGCTCGACACTGGCAAGGAGCGTAGATGAATCGTCGTGCCACGCCGTGAGCCGGACCCGGCCGTCCCATTGCGGGTCGGCGAAACGCGTGGCGGTGAGCGCGAGGGTCAAACCGTCTCGGGCCGAGCACGTGGTGCCGGAGGCAAAAGTTTCCCAAGTCTGATCGGCGTTTTGCGCGAAGACGCGGATCGTGTCGGGCGGCACGTCGAACTCGACCTTCCACCGCGCCGCGGCGTCGGCCGTCGGGATCGGCAACAAACGCGCCAGCGCTTTGCGCTGTCCGTCGCTCATCCCCCCATCGAGATCGACCGGCACGATCGCGCCGTGCCGCCACGTCCAGCCCCCGTCGCCAAGGCTGTCTTTCGACGCGTCGAGCACGCCGTCGCGGTCGGCGTCGCTCACCCACACCGGCGGCTGCCCCCGACCCGCCGTCCCTGCCGTGAGAAAAACCAGCCCAACCCACCACCAGCCCCGTAGACGCCCGACCGAGCAGCCCATCGAAAACACCTGACCCGCACGGCTTCGGGCCGTGCGTCTACCGCCGTGCGCGTCGTCTCGGACGTCCCACGAAACGATGCCTCCCGGCTAGATCGGTGCGGGTGCGGCCGGGGCGGCACGGACGTCGGCCAACCCAGGCCACTGAATTATAGAAGAATGCGGGACCCGCTCCAAGGTTCTTCCCCGGAGATTCGGCCCGGCACTTGGTTTTGCAGGCCTGGGCCGATTAGCCGCCGCTTGGGGCGGTGTCTCTGGTTGCCGTGGTGTCGCGGGGAGCGGACGCCGCGAGCCCCTCAACCCAAGTCCGCAGACGCGGCTCGAGGTCCGCGAAATCGTCGCGCAGGTAGGACGTGTGGTCGCCGCCGGGGTAGACCACCAACTCGACCGCTTCGGGGTTGGCTTCGCGCAGCCGTTCGGCCCCGGCCAAGGGGGTGGCGATGTCGTCGTCGCCCTGCAACACCAGTACCGGCGCCTCGACGCGCGAGATCTGGTGCAGCGCGTTGTGAACGGCCAGGTCGGCCCCGGTGCGCTGCTGCATCTTCTGTTGTGCCAGATCGATGGCGTCCTGGTTGATCAGCCACTGCAGGTACAGCGTCCACTGGATCGGCCGCATCTCCTGCAGAAACGCGCGGATGCCCGGGAGCATGGCCGGGCGGATGTCGACCAGCGGCGAGAGCGCCAGCACACGTTCTACACGCGGGTCGTGGGCGGCGAATTGGATCGCGATGCCGCCGCCGTAAGAGTGGCCGATCACGCCGACGGGGCCCTGCAGGAGGCCGCGTTGCTGGAAATCGTCGAGCAGGGCCGACAGGTCCTCGACCTCGCGGTAGCCGGAGGTGACGAACTCGCCGGTGCTGTCGCCGTGGCCGCGGAGGTCGGGGCAGATGACCCGGCAGCCGGCGTCGGCGAGGATCGTGTTGAGGTGCAACAAATAATCGGCCGTGCGCACACGGGTGCCCCAGCCCTGAAGCACCACGACGGTGGCGCGGGCGTCGGCTCGCTCTCGCTGTGGGCCGCGCAGAGTGCGGAGGAAGGCGGGGCTGCCGTTGGCTTTGGCGTCGAGCACCCGCCACCCGGGCGGGGCGTCGGCCGTCGGCGGGTCCGCGCTGTCGGGCACGGGGGAGACGTGGCCGGGGCCGGGCTCCATGACCCAGTACGCCAGGGTCGCGGGCGGCGGACCGGGGACGTCGACCTCGCCCTGGCGGTCAAAGATCGGCGGCCCGACGCGCTCGGGGTTGACCGTTTCTAGTCCGCCGTTGGGGGCGTCGGTAAAGGCGATCGCGATCCGCTCCGACACACACCCGGGCAGGGCGAGCGCCGACAGGACGAGCAAGCTGAGCGCGGTGCGGTTCGGTCGGTAGTGCATGCAGAACCCTAGGCACCGACCGGGGGCGCGGCTGTGCGGGCGGTCGGCAGGGCACCAACCGTTTGCGGCACCCAATCATTCCGAGCGAAGTCCGAAAGCCGCGGGCGGGAGCGGCATGGCTGTGGGCCGCCGATCAGTCGAGCCGGAACGTCGCGGAGATCGGCCGGTGGTCGGAGCCGGAGGTGAGCATTTCGTCTCGCAGCACCACGGCCGACCGGGGCACGAACCGCTCGGCCATCGCGGGGGTGGCGAGGATGTAGTCGAACGTGGCGGGGGGGAATCGCCCGTCGCCCGGGATGGTGACCCTTTGCTTATCGGAGAGGCGGGTATGAAGGTCGGTGAGCAAGGGTGTGTCGCCGGGCTCGGTCTCGAGCAGGTGGGCGATCGCGGGCCAGGGCCGGGGCTGCTCGGGCCGGGTCTCGTAGTTCGAGTTGAAGTCGCCGGTGACCACGGCGAGGAAGCCCGGGTCGTCGGCGACCTCGGCGGCGATGATCTCCTTGACGCGTATCGCTTCGGCGGTGCGGTACAGCATCGAGTTGGGGTCGTCGGGGCCGCTGCGATTGCTCTTGAGGTGGACGTTGAACACGTCGATGGTTTCATCGCCCGCGTCGCCGTCGACGTCGACCGTGACGCGCATCACGTCGCGGGCAAACCGCCAGGTCCTTCCGGGGGCGCCCGGGTGCGTGAGCGTCTGCATGCGATAGCTGCGCAGCTCCACGATCGGCAGCCGGCTGGCGACACCGAGATTAATGCCGCGTCCAGAATTGGTCCGCTGGGCGGTGATGTAGCGGTAGCCCGCGTTGGGCAGGAACTCGTCGACCATCGCCCGCAAGACGTGCTCGTTCTCGAGTTCCTGGAAGACGACCACGTCGGCGTCGAGGCGCTGGATCGCTTTGGCCAGCGTCTGGATGTCGCGGCGTTCCTTGACCCGCACCGATTCGTCGTTGCTGTACGGGTCATCGAAGACGTCGAGGAAGTTGCGGACGTTGTAGCTGCCGATCGTGATCGTCTTGCGCTGCGCCTCGGCGACGGACGGGATCATCGAGATCAGCAGCAACACGGAGCAGAACAGCACAGCGGACGGGGTACGCATGGGATGACCTTTGTGGGCAAGACGTCAGGTGGGCCGCGCGTCGCAGCCGACCGTTAAGGATAGCAACTGCGGATGATCACGGCGGGGGTGGGCGATGTTGGGTTAAGTCCCCGGAGCACGGTCCCCAAGCGACTCATCCAGCCCCACGGGCGGTACCGGCACGGGGAGCGTGTCGCGCCACTCGGCCCAGAGCGAGAGTTGGAGCAGGCCGAACAGGCGGTGGGTGTGGTCGGCGGCCTCTTGGCAATGCTCGTCGAACCACCGGCGGACGGGGCCGGGTTGCAGGCCCAGGTTCTCGAGCCGGCCGTCGAACAGCCGGTCGTGCAGGTCGTCGCGCAGCCGGCCGCGGAGCCAATCGCCGACGGGGATCGCGAAGCCGCGTTTGCGGCGCTGGACAATGGTGTGCGGCAGGTAACGCGCCGCGACCTGTCGGAGCAGCGCCTTGGGCCGGCCCTTGGGCATCAGCACCTTCGTGGGCAGGTGCCCGGCCAGGTCGCAGACCTGCGTGTCCAGCAGCGGGCAACGCACCTCCAGCGACACCGCCATCGACGCCCGGTCGACCTTCCGCAACAGCTCGAACGGCAGGTAGTGCTCGAAGTCCCAACGCATCGCCGCGTGGGCCAGGTCCTCCCACGGCTGCCAGTTGGGCAGCGCCACCGCGATCGGCCCGCCGGGCGACAGGGCCGACAGACCCGGGGCGAGTTCGTTGATCTGGCCGTCGTCGAACAGGTGGATCATCGACTGGTACTGTCGATCGGGCGTTCGGCCGGCCTTCGCCGCCTCGATCAGCCGGCCAAACAAGGCACGACGCGACTTGGGGTGTCCGTGGAAAAAACCGCGTGGCAACATGCGCAGCCAGCCCTGGTGCCGCGCCAACAGACGCATCCCGCGGTAGCGGTAGTACCCGCCGAAGAGTTCGTCACCGCCGTCGCCCGACAGCGCGGCTTTGCAGTACGGGCGGGCGGTCTTGCACAGCCAGTGCGTCGGCAGCAACGAGCTGTCGGCCGTCGGCTCGCCCGCCACCGCCATCATGCGCTGCAGATCCGCCATCGCGTCGCCCACCGCGCAGCGCAGCACCGTGTGCTCGGCGCCGATGTGGTCGGCCACGGCCCGGGCGAACTCCGTCTCGTCGTACTGCGCGTCGGGCATCGCCACGCTGAAGGTCTTGAGCCGCCCGCCTTCGCCCGACAGCTTGCGCTGGGCCATCGCCGCGACCACCGACGAATCGATCCCCCCCGACAGGAAGCAGCCCAGCGACACGTCCGCTTCCAGGCGTTTGTCCACGGATTCGCCGAGCACCTCGTCGAGCGCGTCGGCCGCGCCCAGCGACGTCGAGTGTTTCGAGATCGGCGGGGGGCGCCAGTACCGGCGGGCCTCCATCTGGCCGTCGGCCTCGATCCGCATGAAGTGGGCCGCGGGCAGCTCGTTGACGCCGTCGACCATGGACTGGCCGAAGGTGTAGCCGAGCTGGAGGTAGCGCAGCAGCGCCGCGCGGTTCACGCCGGGGCGCTGGTCGGCGGGCAGGCCCGCGACGATCGTGCCGACGAGGCTGCCGAAGACCACCTCGCCGAAGTCGCTGCCGTAGCGGATGAACAGCGGCTTCTTCCCCGCCCGGTCGCGGGCCAGGAACAGGCGGCGCTCGTCCTCGTCCCAGATCGCGAAGGCGAACATGCCGTGCAGGTGCTTGGGCAGGTTCTCGCCCCACTGGCGGTAGCCGTAGAGCAGGACCTCGGTGTCGGAGTGATCAGATCGGAAGACGTGGCCGCGCTTCTCGAGCTTCTTGCGGAGGTCGACGTGGTTGTAGATCTCGCCGTTGAACACCAGGTGCAGGCTGCCCGACGAGCGGGCCTTGCTGGGCGTCTGCTCGGGGGCGGACGCGTCGACGTGCATCGGCTGCTGGCCCGAGAGCAGGTCGATGATCGACAGGCGGGTGTGGACGAACGCGCAGCGGCCGTGCTCGCTGATGCCGTCGCCGTCGGGGCCGCGGTGCTTGAGGTGGCTGCGCATCGCGTCGAGCCGGCCGCGGTCGATCGGCCGATCATCGAAGCGCAAGATGCCCGCGATTCCGCACATGAAGAGATGGCCCGTGGTCGTCCGTGACGTGGCCCGCGCAGTGTAACACTTACGCCGACGGCGATTTCACCGGCAACTGGATACGCAGATTCAATTCCTTGAGTTGGTCTTCGTCGACCGGTGACGGCGCTTCGGTCATCAGGTCGGCCCCGTTCTGCGTCTTGGGGAACGCGATGACGTCGCGGATGTTGGACGTGCCCACGAGTTGCATCACGCTACGGTCTAGGCCGAAGGCCAGGCCGCCGTGTGGCGGGGCGCCGAACTTGAGCGCGTCGAGTAAAAAGCCGAACTTGGCCTGGGCTTCTTCCTCGTCGATGCCCAGGAGCTTGAAGACCTTGGACTGCACGTCCGGCCGGTGGATACGGATCGAGCCGCCGCCCATCTCGCTGCCGTTGAGCACGAGGTCGTAGGCTTTCGACTTGATGCCCGCAATCGTGTCGTGGTCGCCGCTCTCCAGCTTGTCGAGGTCTTCGTCGTTGGGCGCGGTAAACGGGTGGTGCAGGCTGTCCCAGCGCTTCTTGTCCTCGCTCCACTCGACGAGCGGGAAGTCGACGACCCACAACCACTCGGCTTGCTTCGGATCGATCATGTCGAGGTCGTGGGCCAGCTTCACGCGGAGCTCGCCCAGCACGCGGTGGACCGTCGCGGGCTTGGCGTCGACGCCGAAGCAGAGCAAGTCGCCGTCCTCGGCCCCCATCCGCTCGACCAACGGCTCGGCGATCGGCATGAGGAACTTGGCCACACCCGTGGCGATCGTGTCGCCCTCGACTTTGCAGACGGGCAGGCCGCCGGCACCGAACTGTTTGACCCACTCGGCCAGAGCGTCGGTCTCCTTACGGGTCATCTTCGCCCCGCCGGGCACGCGGATCGCCTTGACGATCCCGCCTTTCTCGACCGCTCCGGCGAACACCTTGAAGTCGGTCTGCGTCGCGAGGTCCGACACGTCGACGAGCTTCATGTCGAAGCGCAGGTCGGGCCGGTCGCTGCCGTAGTCGTTCATCGCCTCGGCGTAGGTCATCCGCCGGATGGGATCGGGGATGTCGATTTCGAGCACGTCTTTCCAGATTCGTCGCATGAGCCCCTCGTTGACGGCCATCACGTCGTCCTGCTCGACGAAGGCCATCTCCATGTCGACCTGCGTGAACTCGGCTTGCCGGTCGGCCCGCGGGTCTTCGTCGCGGAAGCAGCGGGCGATCTGGATGTACTTCTCGAGCCCGCCGACCATCAGGATCTGCTTGAACAGCTGCGGGCTCTGCGGCAGCGCGTAGAACTCACCTTCCTGCAGCCGTGAGGGGACGAGGAAGTCGCGGGCGCCCTCCGGGGTGCTGCGGCAGAGGAACGGGGTCTCGACCTCGTAGAAGCCGTGCTCGTCGAAGTAGTCGCGGGTGATCTTGGTGACGCGGTGGCGGGTCTTGAGGGTGTGCTGCATCGCCGGGCGGCGGAGGTCGACGTAGCGGTAGCGCAGCCGGGTCTCCTCGCCGACCTTCTCGGCCTCGTCGGGGATGAACGGCGGGTTCTCGGCGTCGTTGAGCACGATCGTTTCGGACGCGTCCACCTCGATCTTGCCGGTGGCGAGCTTGGGGTTCTCGCCGCCCTCGCGGACGATGCATTTGCCGGTAACGGTGATCACGTCCTCGCGGCGTAGTTTCTGGGCGGTGGCGTGCGCGTCGGCGGCCTCGGGGTGGAAGACGACTTGCGTGATGCCCTCGCGGTCACGCAGGTCGATAAACCGCACGCCGCCGTGGTCGCGGTAGTTGTTGACCCAGCCCGAGAGGGTCACGGTCTGGTCCAGGTGGGCTTCGCGGAGCTCGCCGCAGGTGTGGGTTCGGTATTGCATGGTGTCCGGGTCGATCTTTGAGAGCAAAAACGGGATCCCCGCCCGCTCGGGCGAGAACCGCGGATCATACCTAAACTGTCTGCCATGTTCACCGGCATCGTCCAGACCCAAGGCAAGCTGCTCACCCTCGCCCGCAACGACTTCGGAGCCCACCTCACCGTCGGGCGTGGCGACCTCACCACCCCCGTCGCCCACGGCGACTCGGTCTGCGTCTCGGGCGTCTGCCTGACCGCGATCCAGATCACCAACGACACGCTGCGCTTCGACGTGATCGCCGAGACGCTCGACAAGACCAAGCTCGGCGACCTGGCCGAGGGCGACGCGGTGAACCTCGAGCCCGCGGTTACGCCGAACCAGCCCCTGGGCGGGCACTTCATGCAGGGCCACGTCGACGGCGTGGGCGAGGTCGTCGGGGTCCTTGACACGCCCGAAGAGTGGCGGACCACGGTCCGGCCCCCGGCCGACCTCATGGGCTACATCGTCTCCAAGGGCTCGATCGCGATCGACGGCGTGAGCCTGACGATCGCCTCGGTGAGCGACGGCGGTACTTTTGACGTGGCGCTGATCCCCGAGACGCTGTCGCGCACCACGCTGGGTGCCACCGGCGTCGGCGACCGCGTGAACCTCGAAGCCGACATCCTCGCCAAAACGGTCGTGAACTGGCTCGAACGCACCGCTTCGGCCGGGCCGTCGGCGAAGCAGGAAGTCACGATGGACCTGCTCCGCAAAGCGGGCTTCGCGAGTCCGTGATCGGCGAAGTTTGCTCGGTGAAAATGGGAAACGGTTACGCGACCGACCGGCGGTCGCGCGGCTCGTCGTAGGCCGCGCGGTTGGCCTGGACGTCGGCGAGCGCCTCGACGCTCGCGGTGACCACGGTCAGGTCGTCGCGCTGGTTGAGCGAGCCGCTCTGCAGGTCCAGCCGGCTCTGTAGGTAGTCGAGCGCTTGCTGCCCGGTGCCGCGGCGCAGGCCCTCGAATTCTTGGGCGTAATGGTCGTTGGCGAGCTTGCCCTTGCCGCCGCAGCCGGGGAACGCGACCTCGAAGCCGTCGGAGTACAGCAGGAAGCGGTCGCCGTCGTCGAGGTCGAACGTGAGCTCCTCGAAGACCTCGTCGGGCAGGATGCCGAGCATCGCGCCGTCGGGCTCGAGCCACTGGGTCGCGCCGTTGCCGCGCAGGAGCAGCGGAGCGGGGTGGCCGGCGCGGGCGATGGTGAGGCGCTGGGTCTGGGTGTTGATGATGCCGTAGGCCGCGGTCCCGAGGCTGGCGGCCCCGGCGTCCTGCTGGATCATCGCCTTGTTCAGGCCCGCCAACGCTTCGCCGGGCGGGACGATGCGGTAGCCCGCGCCGATGCCCGGGGTGATCTGCCGCATGCGGGTGGCCTGTTTGATGAAGATGGTCATGAGCGCCGCGGGCATGCCGTGGCCCACCGCGTCGGCGATGAAGACGCCGATGTGTTCCTCGTCGAGCCGGACGACGTCGTAGATGTCGCCGCCGACGTAGCACGCCGGCCGCCACAGCACGTCGAACTTCAGGCCGTCGAGTTCGGGCAGCTGCTTGGGCAGGAACTCGCGCTGGATCTTCAGCGCCATCCGCAGCTCTTCGTCGATCTTGTCGAACTGCCCGGCCATGCCGTCGCTCTGGGCCTGCAAGACCTTGATCTCGCGGGACAGCGACTGCATCGTCGCGGCCATCCCCAGCATCGTCGACAGCGTCGCCTTCAGCACGGCCGGGTCGGCGTCTGCCGGGCACGCCACGCCGCCGTCCTCCAGGCCCTCGCCGGCCGCCTCGGTCATGCCCGGGCGGGCGATCGCGGTCGGGACGTGGTGGTCGCTCAGTGTCTCGATGAGGTCGTACGCTTCGTCATCGCTGCAGCTCTCGTCGAGCAGCAGCCACGCGGCCGCCGGACACACCGGCTTAATCGGCTGCTCCAGCAGCATGGCCGCCGTGAGGACTTTGGTTTGCGGTGCCGAGGTATCGGCAAAGCCTTCCCGCACCCGCTGCGTGGCTTGCTCGCTGCGTTGTTCGGCGTCGCCCCCCGCGACGATGATGAATAGAGTGGTGCCGAGCATGTCTCGGAGATTCCGGGAGAGATCGATATCTCCATAGGAGATCGACCTATTCCGCCCGGCGCTTAAGCTCCAGGATCGGGAGCTCGATCTGGTCGCCGACCTCGACGCCCAGCCGCTCGATCGTTCCTCCGGCCAACTCGATCGCGATCGGGGACCGCCCGTTGCTGCCGTACTTCTTCAAGTCTTTATCGGTTCGTTCGTAGGGCTCGACCTCCATCGCGTGGGCGGCGATCACTTTGCCCGAGGGTCCGAGAAAAAGGATGTCGATCGGCACCAGGCACCGACGCATCACGAACTGGAGTTCCCGCTCACGAGGGAACACGAACAGCATCCCGCCGTCGGGGGCGATGAAGTCGCGGTCGGACAGTCCCTGCTCACGCGCGTCGCCGGTCATGGCGAGTTCGAGCGTGAAGGTTTCGCCGCCGATCTCGACGCGCTGCGTGCCCGTGGTCCCGTCGTTGCCGCCGCAGCCCGCGAGCAGAGCGAGCGCGACGACGGCGAGCAGTGCGAGCGGATTCAGTTTGCCTTGAGCCATGCGTCGTCTTCCGGGGTCAGGGTGATCGGGTCGGGCGGCAGGTGGTTCCAGTCGAAACGGGCGAGGAATCCCTCGGCACTCATGGGTTCTCGTGACCCGGCCAGCCCGCACCATTGTGCCATGAGCCCGATGATCTTATCCACCGGCGTGCCGTGGTGGTCGCGGTAGGACGCGACGCGGGTGTCGCCGTGGCGTTTGGCGAGGCGCCGGCCGTCGGGGCCGTAGACCAGCGGCACGTGCCGGTAGCGTGGCGGCGTACCGAGTCCGAGACAGTCGTAGAGCAGCACCTGCCGGGCGGTGGATCGCAGCAGGTCGTCGCCGCGGACGATGTCGGTGACGCCCTGCCGCGCGTCGTCGACGACCACGGCCAACTGGTACGCGGGCAGGCCGGCCTTGGTGTGGACCACAAAGTCGCCGACCTGGGCCTGGACGTCGACCGCCTGCGGGCCGTGGGCCTCGTCGGCGAAGGCGACCGGCCCGTCGGGAACGAGCAGGCGCGTCGCGGTCTCGGCGTCCGGCGGGATCGGGGGCGGGTGGTTGGCCGGCCGGTACAAGCCGGGGTAGCGCAGCTCGTGTTCGTCGGCGTGGGGCGCAGACGCGGCGGCCTCGATCTCACGCCGCGTCGCGGGGCAGGGGTACACCAGCCCCTTGCGGCGCAGCGTCTCCAAGGCCTCGGCGTACGGCGAGAGGTCGTGCGATTGATAAGTCGGTTCGCCGTCCCAGTCCATGCCCAGCCACGCCAGCACGTCCAGCGCCTGCGCCGCGGCCTCGGGCTTGACCCGCGGCCCGTCGAGGTCCTCGATCCGCATGACGATGCGCCACCCGCCTCGCCGGGCCGCCGCCCAGTTGAGCAGGAACGTACGCACGTTGCCCAGGTGCAGCGCCCCGGTGGGCGACGGGGCCAGTCGTGTGACGCGTTCGGTCATCGAGCGGTATCGTATCGATCATGCCCCCGGACGTTTCCCGCTCCAAGCCTCTGCCGATCGCCGTGCTGCTCAGCGGCGGCGGGACGACCATGGTCAACCTCGCCGAGCGGATCAACTCCGGCGCGCTCGACGCGGAGGTCAGGCTCGTCGTCGCGTCGAACGACAAAGCCGGCGGGATCGCCAAGGCGCGTGCCTTCGGGCTGCCTTGCGCTGTCGTCAAACGCAAAGAGTTCGACAACAGCGCGGCGTATTCGCAGCGGATCTTCGGCCTAGTCCGCGACGCGGGGTGCGAACTGGTGTGTCTCGCGGGGTTCCTGAGTCTTCTGGTGATACCCGAAGACTTTGATCGCAGGGTGATGAATATCCACCCGTCGCTCTTGCCGGCTTTCGGCGGCAAGGGGATGCACGGGCGTCATGTCCACGAAGCCGTACTCGGGGCGGGCGAAACCGTCAGCGGCTGCACGGTGCATTTCGCCGACAACACCTACGACACCGGGCCGATCGTGCTGCAGCGGACGTGCCCGGTCTTGCCGGAGGACACGCCCGAGACGTTGGCGGCGCGGGTGTTCGAGCAGGAATGCGAGGCGTACCCCGAAGCGATTCAAGAATTTATCGAGCACCGTCGATCACGCCTTGTTTAGCGGGCTATCGCAGAACGCCGCGCACGGGTCTAAGACCCGCGGCTAAACGACGTGGGGTGTTCAGGGTTCGAGCAACACTTTGATCGTGTCCGAACGCGACGCGGCCTTGAGCGCCTCGACGCCGTCGGCGAGCTTCATGCGTTTGCTGATCAGGCTGACGACGTCGATCTTCTGGGCGCTGAGCGCTTCGAGCGCGTCGGAGAACGGGCCGCAGCGCGAGCCGATGAGGTTGATCTCGTTGACGACCAACGGGCTCAGGTCGATGTGCGGCTCGCCCACAGGAAGGGGGGCGGTGGTGGTCTTGAGCACGATCGTGCCGCGGGGGCGGGCCATCTGCATGGCGGTCTCGAGGCCGCGGGCGGCGCCGGTGCAGTCGATGACGATGTCCTGGTCCTGCCGCAGGCCCACGTCGGCGAGCAGGCGGTGCTTGATGCCCCACTTCTCGCATAGCCGCAGCTTGTGCTCGTGCTTGCCGACGACGCGTACGGTGGCGTTGAGCTGGTTGACGACCTGGGCGACCAGCAGCCCGAGCCGGCCGTCGCCGAGCACGGTGATGTACGGCCGGCCCTGCACCGTGAGCTGCCGCAGGATCTGGAACGCCGCGGCGAGCGGCTCGGCGAAGACCGCGTGGTCGTCGTCGACGTGGTCCGACACCTCGAACAGGTTTTCGACCGGCAACGCGAAGAGGTCGGCGAAGCAGCCGTCGCGCTCCTTGATGCCCAGCACGCTGCGGTCGCGGGCGTGGTCGCGCAGCCCGGCCTTGGTCAGGTCGCAGATCGAGCGGACGCAGTTGATGTTGCCCACGACCCGCTTGCCGATCCAGTCGGCGTCCTTCTTCTCGCCCACGGCTTCAACGGTGCCCACGAACTCGTGGCCCAGGACGCCGGTGAAGCCCATATAGCCGCGGCAGATCTCCAGGTCGGTTGCGCACACACCCAGCCGGGCGGGGCGGATCAGCACCTCGCCGGCCGGCGGAGCGGGCTCGTCGTGGTGCGGAGAAAACTGGGGCTTGGTGCCGTCAAAGACCAGGGCTTGCATGAGTGAGTGCTTCGTGGAGGAAGAGATCCGTTGGGTTATAGCGGACTTTACATCGACCATCGCCGCGTCCGACGCCAGCCGACAGCCACGCGATTACACTATCGGCATGCCGACCAAGCCCCGGGTACTCATCCTCGCGAACATGAAGAAGCCCCCGGTGATCCAGGCGATCGAGGAGTTCGGCCCGTGGCTCCAGGAGCGGGCCGAGATCGTCGCGGTCATGGACACCTGGGAGACCCGCGACGGGTTCGACGTCGAGCCCCCGGAGTGTGACCTGACCCTCGTCCTCGGCGGCGACGGCACATTCCTGTCCCAGGCCCGGGTGATGGTCGACCGCAAGGTGCCGCTACTGGGCGTAAACTTCGGCAAGGTCGGGTTCCTCGCCGAGTTCGAGATCGAAGACGTCAAGGAGCACTGGGACACGATTATCTGCGGCGACTGCCGACGGACCCAACGGGTGATGATGGACGTCGACGTGATGCCGCTGGGCACGCCGCAGTGGGACGGCGACGGCGTGCAGCCCGACCGGGCGTACATCGCGATGAACGACGCGGTCGTGACCGCGGGCCCGCCGTTCCGGATGATCGAGATGGACGTGGCGATCGAGCCGGACGTCTCGCACCAGTCGGCGCTGCGTTTTGCGGGCGACGGGATCATCGTGGCCACGGCGTCGGGCTCGACGGCGTACAACCTCAGCGTCGGCGGGCCGATCGTCTCGCCGGGCGTGGACGGGTTGGTGGTCTCGGCGATCGCGCCGCAGTCGATCGCGTTCCGCCCGATCGTTTTCAACGCCGAGTGCGACGTCTGGTTGACCATGGTGCGGGCCAACGAGGGCACGACGCTGGTGATCGACGGCCAGGAATCCATCGCGATCCAAGAGGGCCAGCAGATCCGCATCCGACGCCACCCCAACCGCCTGTCGCTGATCCAAAACCCCAAGCGGACCTACTGGAAGATGCTGTCGCACAAGATGCACTGGGCGGTGCGGCCGAGCCGGACGTAGCGGCGGAGGATCGAACCGCGAAGGCGCGAAGATCGCGGAGCAAGACAGGGAGGCGTAGTGAATGAACTCGGATGGATCGGATTAAGGCACAGGAGCGGCGGGACTGTCTTAAATCTGATCAATCCGATTGATCCGAGTTGAAAACGCTTTGCTTCATGTCTTCCATGGTTTCGTGTTGTCATGCAGTGCCGAAACCCGCCCGAGAGATTTATGCCGCGCACGATGTTCTTGTTCGATGTGGACTGCACCCTCGTGCAGAGTGACGGCCTCGCGAGCCGGGTGCTGCACGCCACGGCCGAGCGGTTGTTCGACGGGGCGCTGACGTACCGGCGGCGGTGCCTGGCGGGGCAGGTCGACCTGGCCTTGTTCCAAGAAGCCGCGGAGTTGAGCGGGTTCACGCCCGGCCCCGGTGACCACGACCGCCTGATCGAGGCCTACACCGCCGCACTCGGGCAGGCGGTGGATGCCGAGCCGGGCGCGATGCGGGCCCTGCCGGGCACCCGCGAGCTGCTGGCCGACCTGCACGAGCGCGTCCGGGCCGGCAACGGCGAAGGGCCGGTGCTCGGCTGCCTGACCGGCAACTACGCGGCGGCCGCACGCATCAAGCTGCGGGCGGCGGGCTTCGACCCCGATCTTTTCACCGTCAACGCCTTCGGCGACGAGGCCGCGACGCGGCCCGGGCTGACCGAATTGGCCCTGCGTCGCTACGAAGCCGCTCACGGCCAAGCCGCCGACCCGCAGCGTGTGTTCGTCATCGGCGACACGCCCCACGACATCGACTGCGCCCACGCCCACGGCTGCGTCGCGATCGCCGTGGCGACCGGGCGTTTTTCGCGTCAGGAATTGGAAGTGGCCGGGGCCGACGTGGTCGCCGCCGACCTGACCGATCCGGCGGTGGTGCTGGATTGCTTGTGAATCGACAGGGTTGAATCCGCTACGCTGCGGCGATGCACGACTTCACGCTGCGCTCGGCGACCAGGCAAGACCTCGATTCCTTGGTGGAACTCAACGCGATCGTGCAGGCGCTGCACCACGACGCACGCCCCGAACGTTTTCGTCCGGTCGCGTCCGCCGAGGTGCGAGTCGAGTTCGCTCGACGGCTCGACGATCCGGACAGCCGCGCGTGGCTGGCGGTCGATGGCGACGGCGGGGCGGTGGGATACGCCATGGCGGTTCCCCGCAGCCGGGAGAAAACCCCGTTTGCGTGGCCCCGGCATTGGGTCGAGCTTGACGAAATGGGGGTGCTCCCGGAGTGGCGGGGTAAGGGTATCGGCCGGAGTTTGATCGAGAAGGTAGCCGAGTCGGCCGACGGCCTCGACGTCGAATTAACGGTCTGGAGTTTCAACGAGACGGCCCAATCGGTATACGCGGCGGCGGGATTTGTGCCGCAAACGGTGCGGATGGCCCGACGCGCATCGGACCAGACATAAGACGTCACCCGGGGCGGACGCCGGATTGCCGTGCCGTTCACGTTCGTGTCCACCGGCTCAGCCGCGTAGTTCGGCCGAGGCCTGGGCCCAGTTCTCGTTTTCCTGGCCGAAGGGTCGGCCTTTTTCGAGCCAGATCTCGTAGGCGCGTTGGGCGATCTGCTCGTCGGTGACTTGCGGCGCGGCTTCGGCAGCCGCCGCGGGTGGGTCAGGGAGCGGCGTGGGGAGTTGGGTCGGCACTTCAACGGGTTTTTCGACCACGATTGCTTTGGCGGTTCTCTTGCGCTTGGTGGTCTTGCCGGCCGGGGTTTTTTTTGTGGATTTTTTGGCGGCCGGAGAAGTTCGAGTGGACATCGTGAATACCCCTATTCAGGAATGTGGAAAACCATTGTAAAACCCTACGCGGGGCCTGATCTTGTGGATTGCTAATTCGTGCCGCTACACGGCAGAGCGTTTGCTGGGCGGGGCCGGCCGAAACCGGTGAGCAGACGCTGAATGCCGTGATAATAGCCAAAACAATGTACTACATCGCGTCCGCCGATGGGGACGCGATTGTCAAGATTCGGCTAAAAATTTTTGAAGTCGGCAATCTCGTTCAAATCGAAACTAGCGCGCCGTTAGGCATCCGACTCGGCGAGTTGTTCGAGCACGGCCTCGACATGGCCCGCGACTTTGACCTTGTCCCAGCGGGCGGCGACCTTGCCCTTCGGGTCGATCAGATAGGTGGTGCGGACGACGCCCATGTACTTCTTGCCGTACATGGATTTCTCCTGCCAGACGCCGTACTTCTCGCACGCCGCCTGCTTGGTGTCGGCGAGCAGCGGGAAGTTGAGCGCCTGCTTCTCGGCGAACTTGGCGTGGGACTTCTCGTCGTCGGGGCTGACGCCCAGGACCACGGCCCCGGCTTTCTTCAAGTCCTTCGCCGCGTCGCGGAAACCGCAGGCTTCTTTCGTGCAGCCGGGCGTGCTGTCTTTGGGGTAGAAATACAGCACGACCCACTTCCCCGCGTAGTCGGCGAGCTTGTGGGTCTTGCCGGCTTGGTCGGTGAGGTTGAAGGCAGGGGCTTTGCGGCCGATTTCTATGGGTTCAGGCATTTTTAACTCGTTTCGGGTGGTCAGCGGCGGAAAACGCGTCAAACTGTAGGGGCTGGTCCCGACAGAGACGAGCCGAGGGCGTTAAACTGCCCGAAATGTAGGATAGGGGCAGGCAGATCGGGGTAGATGTAGGCCGTGGCTGGTGTGGGCAGGGCGTGCGTTGACCGGCCCGGGCGTGGCCTGGCGTCGCGACAACCCTATGTTTAGCAAAATGTTGAGCCTGCACGGCTCGAATCAGGAGACTCCCTTTTGGCGACCGCTACCCCCCGTGCTTTGATCACCGGCATCACCGGCCAGGACGGCTCGTACCTGGCCGAGTTCCTGTTGGAGAAGGGCTACGAGGTCCACGGCCTCATCCGCCGGGCCTCCAACTTCAACACCCAGCGGATCGATCACCTCTACGAGGGCTCGCACGCCGCGACCGGCAAGCTGAACCTGCACTACGCCGACCTGACCGACGCCAACAGCCTGTTCAAGGTCATCCGCCTGGTCAAGCCCACCGAGGTCTACAACCTCGCGGCCCAGAGCCACGTCCGCGTCAGCTTCGACAACCCGATCTACACCGCCGAGGCCACCGGCGTCGGCACGATCAACCTGCTCGAGGGCATCCGCCAGTTCCAGGACGAGGGCGGCAACCCGGTCCGTTACTACCAAGCCTCGACCTCCGAGATGTTCGGCGGCATGCCCGAGACCGCGCCGCAGTCCGAAGCGACGCCGTTCCACCCCCGCAGCCCCTACGGCGCCGCCAAGCTCTACAGCCACTGGATCACGATCAACTATCGCGAGTCGTACGGCATGCACGCCTCGTGCGGCATCCTGTTCAACCACGAGAGCCCCCGCCGCGGCGAGACGTTCGTCACCCGCAAGATCACCCGGGCCGTGGGCAAGATCAAGCACGGCCTGCAGGACAAGCTCTACATGGGCAACCTCGACGCCAAGCGCGACTGGGGCTTCGCCGGCGACTACGTCGAGCAGATGTGGCTGATGCTCCAGCAGGAAACCCCCGACGACTACGTCGTCGCCACCGGCGAGACCCACACCGTCCGCGAGTTCTGCGAACGCGCGTTCTCCCGAGTCGGGCTGAACTACGAAGACTACGTCGAGATCGACCCGCGCTACTACCGGCCCGCCGAGGTCGATCTGTTGTGGGGCGACCCGACCAAGGCGAAGCGGCAACTCGGCTGGGAGCCGCGGGTCACCTTCGAAGAACTGGTGGACATGATGGTCGACGCCGACATGGCGATGGCCGCCAAGGCCAAGACCCTGATCGACGCGGGGCACGAGGTCTCGATGATCCGCGGCGTACGGCACTGACTCCGAGTGTTTCGATGTAAAAGATTTGCCGGAAGGTGCCGTTAGGATGTCGCTGAGTTCGAAGGTTAAATTTTTCACCCGGTTGGCCCGCGCGTACGGGGTGTTTCACGGCCAACTGATCTCGGATTTGTTTGATCGCAAGGGTCTGAGCGCCTTCGAGCAGACCATGCGGACACTCGGCGTCTACCGCCGACGCCCCCTCCTGCCCAAGGTCGACCCGGCTCACCTGCTGCAAAAAGAAACGTCGATCCGCCTGACGCAGTTCGCCAGCGGCGACTGGCAGGTCTCGAGCACCGAGTTGGGCATTATCGTTCAGCTTGCCGCCGAGAAGAAGCCCGAGCACATCTTCGAGTTCGGCACGTTCGACGGGCGGACCTCGTTGAACCTGAGCCAGAACTGCCCCTCGTCGTTGCTCACGACGCTGGACCTGCCCCCGGAAGACACGATCCTGCCGCCGGAAAAAACCGCGGGCATCATGATCCGGCACCTCGTTCAGGAGGGCAAGGCGACGCAGCTCTACGGGAACTCGCAGACCTTCGACTTCTCGCCGTACTGGGGCCAGTGCGACTTCGTGTTCATCGATGCGGGCCACGGCTACACCGAAGCGGCCACCGATACCCGCACGACCCTCAAGCTCATCGAGGGCCGCGACGCCGTCGTCGTTTGGCACGATTACGCCGCGTGGGCCGGGGTGACCCAGGCGGCCGAGGAAGTGCGCGACCTGGTCGCCAGCCCGATCGAGTTGGTATGGGTCAACGGCACCCGGCTCGCGGTGCTGCGGACGCTGGACGGCGTGCCGCTCAAATTGAAGGGCTGAATCGGCCCGCCGATGCCAACGAAGAACCGTATGACACACGGAGACCAGGACTGGACGTCAACATGGTGCGGCTGGACGAAGAGGATTTGAGAGCCGGCGCGGATAAAGTATGAGGCCTGATGATGCGGAACTTGTGAGCGAAACGGAAAAGCGATTCGGCATCACGATCGCCGACGAAGAGGCCTCGGCGGTTCAGACGGTGGAAGGCCTGTATTTGCTGGTCATGCACAAAACGGCGGAGCCGGGCCCGCTGGGGACGGATCGGCCTTGCGGCGGATGCGGGTACAACCTCCGCGGAACCGAATCGACCCGCTGCCCGGAATGTGGCCACGCCTATGTCCGCCAGGACCCCGCCGCGGCCGTAACGATTTGGAAGCGATTGACGGAGTTGATCGCCCAGCAATCGGGGATCGAACGAGAACGGATCAAGCCGACGAGTCGGCTCAACGAAGACCTGCACCTGGATTAACGAGGCGGAGAAAACGCAAAGCATGCTCGATTTAGTAGACAAGCGGATTGTGGTCACCGGCGGAGCGGGGTTCCTCGGGCGTTTTGTGGTGGACACGCTCAGAGAGCGGGGCGTCGCGGAGGATCGCATCTTCGTGCCGCGGCGTGACGACTACGACCTGACGCAGGAGTCCCACGTCATCCGCCTGTACGACGACGCGGAGCCGGACGTTGTCATCCACCTCGCGGCCGAGGTCGGCGGCATCGGGGCCAACCGCACCCACCCCGGACGGTTCTTCTTCGCCAACGCGTCGATGGGCCTGCACCTGATCGAGCACGGCCGGCAGCGCGGCATCCAGAAGTTCGTGCAGACCGGCACGGTGTGCGCCTACCCGAAGTTCGCCGCGGTGCCGTTCAACGAGAACGAGCTGTGGGACGGCTTCCCGGAAGAGACCAACGCGCCCTACGGCGTCGCCAAGAAGTCGCTGTTCGTCATGCTCGACGGCTACGCCCGGGAGTACGGGCTGCACTCGGCGGTCGTCCTGCCGGTGAACCTCTACGGCCCGCACGACAACTTCGACCTCGAGACCAGCCACGTCATCCCCGCCCTGATCCGCAAGTGCGTCGAGGCCCGCAAGGCCGGCGACGAGGCGATCGAGTGCTGGGGCACGGGCAGCGCGTCACGCGAGTTCCTGTTCGTCGAGGACGCCGCCGAGGCGATCGTCACCGCCGCGGAGAAGATGGAAGACCCCACGCCGATCAACCTCGGCACGGGCAAGGAGATCACGATCAAGAACCTCGTCGAACTGGTCGCCCGGCTCTGCCGGTTCGAAGGCGAGATCCGCTGGGACCCGACCAAGCCCGACGGCCAGCCCCGCCGCTGCCTCGACACCACCAAGGCCAAACGCCTGATGGGCTGGCAGGCCCAGGTCGATTTCGAGGAGGGCTTGTCGCGGACCATCGCGTGGTTCGAGCAGCACCAGGCCGAGGTCCGCGAAGTGGTTTATGGCTGAGGGATCGGCCGCGGGGCCTCGGACGCGGGGTTGGCGGTTGTGTCGGGGGCCGTCGTGGGCTACAACGAGGTTTCCGCCTGCCTGCCTCCTGTTGACCTGTAAACCCGAGACCCACCCATGGCCATCAAACGCGACGGCGACTTCGTCACCTTCACCCAGTTCATCCAGGAAGAGCAGCGGCACTACCCCGGCTCGTCCGGCCAGTTCTCGTGGCTGATGTCGGGCGTCGCGCTGGCGACGCGGATGATCGGCAGCTACATCCGTCGGGCGGGGTTGATCGACGTCTGGGGCGAGCACGGCACGACCAACGTGCAGGGCGAGGTCGTCAAGAAACTCGACATCATGGCCAACGACGCGCTCAAGCGGACGCTGGCCTACCGCGGCAACGTCGGCGTCATCGCCTCGGAAGAAGACAACGAGCCCCGCGTGCTCCAGGAGGTCGACGGCGACGACAACTACATCGTCATGTTCGACCCGCTCGACGGCTCGTCGAACATCGATGTCAACGTCTCGGTTGGCACGATCTTCACGATCTTTAAGAACCCCCCGGAAGTGAAGGGGGTCGAGCGGTCGGTGTTGCAGCCCGGCAGCAAGCAGGTCGCCGCGGGCTACGTGCTCTACGGCAGCTCGACCGTGCTGGTCTACACCGCGGGGCGGGGCACGCACATGTTTACGCTCGACCCGCAGTTCGGCACGTACCTGCTGACGCGCGAGAACATCCAGATGCCGAAGCACGCGCCGCAGTACTCGGTGAACGAGGCGTACAGCCACACGTTCCCCGAGGGCTACCGCCGGTACCTCGACTGGGTCAAGCTGCAGGACGCGCCGCTGTATTCGTCGCGCTACGTCGGCTCGCTGGTCGCCGACTTCCACCGCATCCTGATCAACGGCGGCGTGTACATGTACCCGCCGACCAGCGGGAACCCGCAGGGCAAGCTGCGCCTGATGTACGAGTGCAACCCGCTGGCGTTCGTCGCCGAGCAGGCCGGCGGCACCGCGTCCAGCGGCGACGGGCGCATCATGGACATCACGCCCCACGACGTCCACGACCGCGTGCCGCTGGTGATCGGGTCGGCGAAGAACGTCGACGAGGTGCTGCGCTACGCCGGGGCGAGGCAGACCGCTAACGTATGACAATCCATATGAAGTACGGCTATGGGATACTACGTCCACATCACACGTTCAGATATATTTTCCGAGAAACTTGCCAGGCCCATCACGCCCGAAGAGTGGAAAGCATATGTCGAAGGTGATCCAGAGCTTTCTTTCGACGACTTTCAAGCCGAAGGCTTTGCTGTTTGGAACGGGCCTTCGGAGCATGAAGAGCCTTGGTTAGCTTGGGTTGGAGGCTACGTCTGTTCGAAGCATCCGGATCCGCCTTTGATTGCCAAGATGATCAAAATCGCTCGTGAGCTGGACGCGTATACATACGGCGAAGACGGCGAAATCTACCGCGAGGGCGGGAAAGTTGTTTTACCCGAAGATCTTATTGATCTCGATCCCTCGGAATTGTTTTGTGAGCGTTGGCGGTTGGAAGGCCCTCAGTTAGCGGGTAGTTGACATGCCTCGCAGCGTCCTGACCCTCGGCAACTTCGACGGCCCGCACGTCGGCCACCTCGCGATCCTCGAGCGCGCCCGTGCGCTCGCCGACGGGCACGGGGCCCGCGTGATCGCGATCACGTTCGACCCGCCGCCGATCCAGGTGCTGCGCCCCGGCAGCGAGCCGCCGCGGCTGGCGTCGCTCGAACAGCGCACCGGGCGCCTGCGCGACGGCGGGGCGGACGAGGTGCAAGTCATCGTCCCCACGTCGGGCATGCTCGCGCAGACGCCCGCCGAGTTCATCGAGAAGCTCGTCCGCCGGTATCGGCCCGTCGCGATCGTTGAGGGCACCGACTTCCGCTTCGGCCACAACCGGGCCGGGGACATGGACATGCTGGCCGAACTCGGGCGGGCCCACGGCTTCGAGGCCGTGGTGGTGCCGCGTGTTGCCGCGACGCTCGGTGACCAGCAGGCGGCGCCGGTCAGCAGCTCGCTGGTGCGTTGGCTGATCGGGCGCGGCCGGGTGAGCGACGCGGCGGCGTGCCTTGGCCGGCCGTTCTGCCTAACCGCCACGGTCGCCCGCGGCGAGCAGCGCGGCCGGCAACTGGGCATCCCCACCGCGAACCTCGACGCCGACGAGATCGCCCCGTACATCGTGCCCGCCGACGGCGTCTACGCCGGGCTCGCGAGCCTCGCGCCGGGGCCCGGCTCCCCGCCCCCCGCGCCGAGCCGGGAGATCCCCGCCGCGATCTCCGTCGGTGTTAAGCCCACCTTCGGCAAAAAGACCCTGACCGTCGAGGCCCACCTGCTCGACTTCGACGGCCCCTCGGAAACGACCGACGTCTACGGCCAAACGCTCACGCTGCACTTTGCTCGCTGGGTCCGCGACCAGTACCCTTTCCCGGGCGTCGATGCGCTGCGCACGCAACTGCAACGCGATATCCGGCAGGTCCGCGACTGGCACCGGCGCGGTGTCTTGCATCAGTTCACCTACAACCCGGCGGTCAAGGTCAAGGCTTGAATCCCACCCCCTACACCCAACCCACGCTCGACCTCCCCGACGTCGCCGAACGCCTCGTCGGCGTCGAAGGCCCCGTGCTCGTGCTCACCCACGCCAAGCCCGACGGCGACGCGCTGGGCAGCGTCGTGGCGCTGGTCGCCACGCTCGAATCACTGGGCAAGACCGCCCGCGGCGTGTTCGTGCCGCCGGTGCCCCGCGCGCTGGCGAAGCTGCCGGGAGCCGAGTCGGCCGACTTGTGGGATGACGGGTACACGCCGCCGTTCGAACCGGCGTTGGTGGTGATCGTCGACACCGGCGCGTGGTCGCAGGTCGGCCCGCTGCGCGCGTTCGTCGAGCCGCGTCTCGGCCGCACGCTGATCCTCGACCACCACCTGTCGGGCGACATCGACGCGGCGGACCGCTACGTCGACGGCGGGGCCGCCGCGGCGTGCGAGGTCATCGCCGAGCTGATCGAGCTGCTGATCCCGTCGTGCGTCCCGCCGGGCCGGCGCGAGGGCGACACGGCCGGGTACACGCCGCTGCCGCCGGTGATCCGCGACGCATTGTTCGTTGGCATCGCCTCGGACACCGGCTGGTTCCGCTTCTCCAATGTCCGCCCACAGACCCACGAGCTCGCCGCCAAGCTGATACGCCAGGGCGTGGACCACGCCGACCTCTACCAGCGGCTCGAGCAGGCCGAGCGGCCCCAAAAGCTGGCGTTGCTGACTCGTGCCCTGCAGAGCCTGACGCTCCATGCCCAAGAGCGGGCCGCGGTCATCACGCTCCGCCAGCAGGACTTCATCGAGACCGGCGCGCTGCCCGAAGAGACCGAACGCCTGATCGACACGCCGCAGATGGTGGGGGGGATCGAGGTCTTCGTGGTGGTGACCGAAACCGAAGACCAGACCGCGCGGATGAGCTTCCGCTCGAAACACGCGGCGGACGACTCGGCGGTCAACGTCGCCGATCTCGCCGCCCGCTTCGGCGGCGGCGGCCACGCCCGGGCCGCGGGGGCCAAGGTGGATCGCCCGGTTGACGAGGTCCTGGCCGAGCTCGCCGAGGTTCTGGCCGAGCTTTAGCGTCGACGCCGGACTCGGGCCGCTGGACGGGCGCCGCGGCATGTTCCCTCTCTTCTCATTCTTCCGCGTGGGCAGACACCCCTACATGTTGGGTGGGACTCGGTTTTCGTGGGTCCCGAACGGCCTCTTTCCGGCATCTTTTTGCCTCCATTTCCCCCGTGCGGCTGTGGATAACCTGTCCCCCGCCGTCGCCAGCTTGTCGCCACGCGAAAAACAGGCTGACAGCACCCTAACCATGAAAAAATTGTGAATCCGGCTAAGCGCCTGCGCCGATGGCGCTTAAACGATTTCAACCGATTTTACCACTAGATTTGGTAAAGAAATCGGTTGAGGGCGCAAGATATAGTGTCTATGATGACTCTCCGGCTGAGCGATTCACTCGGCCGCGGACGCTAGGGGCGTCCGTCGAATGTCATCTGACTAGAGGGCTATCATACACCGTATGGACGGTTTATGTTTGGTGTTCCTCGGATCGTTTTGGTGGTTTCGACATCCCGAGCCCGGAAGACCCGGAACCCGTTCCCGCCGCCCGGCCGCTGCTTTGTCGTGGCCCGGTTGACCACTACCTGCCGCACTCCATCAGGGGAAAACTCACGATGCCCGTACTCTGCGATACCCAGATCCGCGAACTCGTGCCGATCGAGCCCTTCGAGGACGCCGTGAAGCGCCCCGGCAAGATCAGCTACGGCGTGTCGTCCTACGGTTACGACGTCCGCGTCGGCACCCTCTTCAAGATCTTCACCAACGCCCCGACCGACGGCGGCCAGTCCATCGTCGACCCCAAGCAGTTCGACGACCGCAACTTCGTCACCGTCGACACCGCCGACACCGGCCGCGACCACGTCATCGTCCCGCCCAATAGCTTCGCGCTCTGCGAGACCGTCGAGACCTTCGCCATCCCCCGGGACGTGCTGGTGATCTGTGTCGGCAAGTCGACCTATGCCCGCTGCGGCATCATCGTCAACGTCACCCCGCTCGAGCCCGAGTGGCGCGGCAAAGTCACCATCGAGATCAGCAACACCACGCCGCTGCCGGCCAAGATCTACGCCAACGAGGGCATCGCCCAGATGATCTTCCTCAAGGCCGATCGCGTCTGCGGCGTCAGCTACGCCGACAAGTCCGGCAAGTACCAGGACCAGACCGGCCTCGTGCTGCCCAAGGTCGATTGATCTGACCTTCCGCACAAAGCCACCGATGCCATCGGCGGCCTCTCTTCATCAACGTTCACGACATCCGGACCGAAACCAGACCGGAACCAGACCAGTCAGAAAAAACCGACCAGACCAGTCCACCGGAAACCAACCGGAACCAGACCGGAAACCAACCACCATGGCCTTCGAATCCCTCGAACCCGAACTCGCCGCCCACCTCACCGCCATCTGCAAAGCCCAGATGTCCGGAGAGTACGACCCGCGCATGGTCTACCAGCCCGGCAAGGGCCTGCGGGCCAACTCCCGCCTGGGCAAGGGCGAAGAGGTGATCTCCACCGACATCGACCGCAACGACCTCCGCGCCCTGGCCACCCACGACTACCTCAGCCTCGCCACCCCGCGGGCCCATTGGTTCGTCACCGCGACCGCCAAGGCCCTGACCGAGTACGCCGACGACTGATCCGGCATCCCGCCGTTCGTTTCCGCGCCCCCCAACTCTGACCGAGTCCCTACGGATGACGCAATACCCCGACAGCCCGCTGCCTCCCTCCATGCCGTACGACGGCGAACCGACCCCGCAGAAGAACGGCTGGGGCCTGGCGGGCTTCATCGTCTCGATCGTGAGCCTAGTCGCCTGCGGCGTGCCGAGCATCGTCGGCCTCATCCTGAGCATCGTCGGACTGACCCGCAAAGACCGGCCCAAGGGCCTGGCGATCGCCGGCACGATCATCAGCGTGCTCGGGATCGTGCTCGCCATCGGGGTCGTGCTGGCCGTCCTCGGCCTCAAAGACGCGTTCGTCCAGGGCGGCGCCGCGGGCATGGCCCACGTCGACGTCGTCGACTTCTACCAGCAGAACGGCCGGCTGCCCGACGAAGCGGAATACGACGCGATGCTCAAGGACGCGGCCTCGATCCTGGGCTGGGGCAACGTGGAGTACGAGTACACGCCGATCTCCGAGAGCGAATACCGGCTGACCCTGCCGAGCCTCGACGGGCAGCTGAACACCGCCGACGACATCGACGAGGTGTTCGACGCGACCGACTACTGAGCCGGCCTCCGGGCCGTCTCGCCGAATTCGATAACCCCCGCCCCGGGCACGGACGATCCGCGGCAAACCGATTCATTCATTGCAGATTTATAACCAGAGAGATTAGGGACATATCATGCAGATCAAACGGAAATTCACGGAAGCCGGCGTCGACGTCTTCAGCACCGTCGAGTGGACGACCCGCTCGACGAAGATCAACAATATGGACGGCAGCGTCGTGTTCGAGATGAACGACGCCGAACTGCCCAAGGCGTGGTCGCAGCTCGCCTCGGACATCATGGTTTCCAAGTACTTCCGTAAGGCCGGCGTGCCCAGCGACGGCGGACCGAACGGCATCGCCACCCCCGGTTTCGAGGAAGGCGACGAGGTGACCACCGGACCCGAGAAGTCGGCGCGGCAGGTCATCCACCGGTTGGCCGGCTGCTGGCGGCACTGGGGCGAGGCGCACGGCTACTTCGATTCCGAGGAAGACGGCCAGGCGTTTTACGACGAGCTCTGCCACATGATGCTGCACCAGCAGTGCGCCCCTAACAGCCCGCAGTGGTTCAACACCGGGC
>JBCCCG010000029.1:0-53292 GCA_039033595.1 Planctomycetota bacterium
ATTATTCGGTCATGTCCATTATCGAGGTCGCCAAACTCGCCGGGTGTTCACACACCACCGTCTCCCGTGTTATCAACCAAAAACCCGGTGTATCCGAGGCCGCCGCTCTCAAAGTCCAAGCCGCCATGCGGAAGCTGGGCTACACCCCACCGGCTCGCCGCCGCGGCCCGCAACCCAAAGCCCGCAAGGCCATCCGCACCGGCAACGTGGCCTTGCTCATGTTCGGCACCGAGGCCACCCCCATGGTCGCCCCCGTTGCCGCCGCGGTGATGCACTCGGTCGAAGATGCTCTGGGTAACCACGGCTTCACCCTCGCCCTAGGCCAAGTCAAAGACAGCAACCGCATCCCCCCCGCCGTCGCCAACGGCAACGTCGATGGCTTGCTGCTTCACGGCAACCCTCCATCCCCCGAACTCGCCGACCGCCTCAAGCGCTACCCCGCTGTCTGGCTTATGAGCCCGCGAAGCCGCACCGGATACTGGGGCGATCGTGTCTGCCCCGACAACGACGCTATCGGGCGCATCGCCGCCGAATACCTCATCGAGCGCGGCCACGAACGCATCGCCTTCCTTGGAGTTGATGTGACCCACCTGGGCTTCCATGCTCGCTCGCAGGCATTCGTCGATACCGCCCATGAGGCCGGCGTTGCGGTGGAAGTTGTCGCCCAGGAAAACGGTCAGAAGTACCGCCCCGGCGATCAAGTCGCCGAACGCCGCGTGATCCATGCCCTGATCGAGCGTTTCGCGGCACTGCCCAACCGCCCGACTGGGTTATTCGTGCCCCGCGGCCAGGCGACGCTCATGGTCTACGAAGCACTGCGTGCCCAAGGCATCGAGCCGGGCCGGGGCGTCACCATCATCGCTTGCGATACCGATCCGACCCTGGCCGGCCTTAATCCTCAGATCGCCACCATCGACGTCCGCCCCGATCGAATCGGGAAACAGGCCGTCGAACAACTCATGCGGCATCTTGAAAAACCGATGCCACACGCCAAAGCAACGATCCTTGTCGAACCCAGTCTCATCACTCCGGGCTGATCATTCAGCCGCGTCTCAGCCGTCTGTTTCACGTCACCGACTTCTCTCTTTTCCGTTCTGTGCAACTTGGAGGCAACCCATGAAAGTGTCCCCCCCCGCAACCCTCACACTACTAGCCGCCACAGTCGGCTTGGCCGCCCCCCCCGTATCTGGCCAGCTGGCTCTGACCGACTTCGAAGACGGCACAACCGGCACGGTCGTAGGGGCCGACACCTTCAGCGCAACCTCATCGATGCCCGGTGCTACGAAGCCCCGGCTTACCGTGGCCGACGACTCGGCGGGCCTGGGCAGCGGCAACGCTCTATTCGTCGAGTCCGGCGGCAGCGGCAGTGAACTGATCGCCTACCTCGACGGTCCGGTCACGATCGGCCCCAACGTCGGCGACGGCATCGCCTTGCAGTTCGACTGGCGCCTGCAAGGATCGGCTACGGAGCAGGGGCTCCCCCTCGACTCCGGCGATTTCCGATTCGGTTTCTTCAGCGACGCCGATAACTCACTGGGCCAACAATTCGGCACGTTTAACACCTACGAAGGCGAAGACGAATTCGGCAACCCCATACTGGTCTCAACTGACCCCGCGATCTTCGGATCAACGGGCGGTGAGTTTGACGGATCGGGCGGCCCGATCGACCCGGACTACGGCATCCACGTCCGCACCGATTTCAACCGCTTTGTTTCGGACGTCTCCACACTGCCGACCAGCGCCAACGACAATCAATTCCAGAACGTCAGGATCCGCGAGGAAAACCCCGGTGCCGGCGGTATCTTCTCGGGCAGCGGCGACACGATCGTGGCCCCCGTTTACGAAGAAGTAAACCCCGGCCAAGGCGATTTCGAGCTCAGGGACATCGTCGAAGGCGGCACCAACTACGGCGAACTGCGTGACGGCAACGCCAACACGTTCCGCCTCGAGTTGATCCGCGGCAACGACGGCACCGAAGACCGCATCATCGGCCGCTACACCATCATCAACGCTCTGGGTACCACCGTCTTCGAAGACAGCGACCCGTTCTCGCAGATGAACGAAATCACCTTCGATTACATCGGCTTCGAGAATTCGGAGGGCGATTTCGACTACGTCATCGATAACCTGAGCGTGTTCACCCTCCCCGCGGTCAGCGAAGGCCTCATCGGCGACTTCAGTGGTGACAGCTTCGTCGGCCAGGACGATCTCAACCTCGTCCTCCTGAACTTCGGCGCCACCGTGCTACCGCCCGGCTTCGACGTCTCGGGCCTCGACCCCGAAACCAGCCCCGACGGCTTTGACGGCATCCTCGGTCAGAACGAACTCAACGACGTCCTGCTGAACTTCGGCAACAGCGCGCCGGTTGTCGCCGTGCCCGAACCCACCAGCCTCGCTCTGCTGGGTCTGGTCGGCCTAGGCCTGGTCTCGCGGCGTCGCAAGGCTTGATTCTCACAGTTCCTCCGCGTGTGCCCGGGCCACCGCCCCGGCTCACGCTTCGTACGAAGTTCTCGTATCCCTGCTTACGCGCCGTTTCTCGCGGCCGAGTCACCCCGCATTCATTCCGCTCCACGGAGTCTCAAGCCATGCAACCTCTACGCCGCCCTCATGCATTCACCCTGATCGAGCTCTTAGTAGTCATCAGCATCATCGCTCTGCTGATCGGCATCCTACTTCCCGCGCTCGGCGCAGCCCGCAAGAGTGCGCGTGAGGTTTCGTGCAAGAGCACTCTCAAGCAATTGGGCATCGCTAATGAGATATGGAGTGCCGGGAATAAAAACCGCGTCGTTCCTTATGCCTACAACACCGTGACGGATGACAACACCACCAACCGTTTTTGGTTTGAAGAGTTAGTCGAAGTGATGCTATCGGATAGCACTGAATTTTCGGTATCCGGTGATCGCAGTCGGTTTATCCGTGAAGCGTTCAACTGCCCCGAGTTTGATTTCGAACGCGCGAACGGGGATACGTCTAAGACCGGTTACGGCTACAACCAGTACTTGATCGACAATGGCAGCACGCAATACTTCCCCCTATCGACATCTCAAGAAGGTGTTGTCTCCTCTACCAGTCCGCGTATCACGGGCTGGCTGCTCATGGACACCATGCGGGTACCCAGCACAACCATAATCAATGGGGCCAGTTTTGAGCAACACCTCAAGCCACGCACCCCCAGTTCGACAACGGTGACCTTTGAGCAAAATACTGTAGACCAGAAAAGATGGGCCTCCGGAGAGCCCGATCGCCACAGCGGATTAGACGACTCGCCCGCCGACAACGGATTCAATCCGACCATTGAAGGTCGGGCCAATTACGTCTACCTGGACGGGCATGCCGCTTCGGTAGAAAAACCTGAGGCCGCGATCACGATCCGTGACCCCGAGGGAAAAAAGAACTTGACATACAACCTTGCCGGCGAGCGTTGAAAATATTTTCCGCGCCCCTCTGAACTAGCGGCCTGCCCCACGGCGGGCCGCTGTTCTCGAAACCATACATTTATTCCGCTACTCCACCCCCGCTGAATCACCTTGACCATCGAATACATCGTCATCTTCGTCTATCTTGCGCTGCTCATCGCAATCGGTGCGGTCGTTAAGAGATTCAATAAAGACGACAGCGACTACTTCCGCAACGGCTGCAAGGGCACGTGGTGGCTGGTTGGGGCCAGCGCGTTCATGGTACAGTTCAGCGCCTGGACGTTCACCGGTGCCGCGGGGGCGGCGTACGAGGCGGGGTGGTCGGTGATGGTCATCTTTCTGGCCAACGCGGCAGGGTATCTCGTCGCCGGGGTTCTTTTTGCGCCGTGGTTTCGCCAGCTGCGGGTGGTCACGGTGCCCGAAGCGATACGTGCCCGGTTTGGGCCGGCCACACAGCAGTTGTACGCCTGGATTTTTGTCGTATTGGGCTTGGCTTACGCTTCGCTCTGGTTGTTCGGTCTGGGCATTTTCTGCGCCGCGGTCTTTAATTTTGAGACATTGACCGGAGACAGGTACGAGTTGGAAGTCATCGTCATCGCGATCGGCCTGATCGTGCTGATCTACTCCACCGCTGGGGGGAGCTGGGCGGTCATGGCGACGGACTTCCTGCAGACGCTGATCCTCATCCCGATCACGATCCTGATGGCCTATTTATGCCTGCGGGAACTGGGCGGGGTTACCGGTCTATTCGGCCAGATCGAGGCCAAGGGTCTCAAGGCGGACTACGCCTTGGTCAACGAGCCGGGCCGATTCACCGGCAAGAACACCTACACCTGGGTGTGGGCGTCGGCGATTTTTCTGGCCCAGATCATCAAGATGAACACGGTCATGGCCTCGCAGCGCTACTACGCGGTGAAGACCGGGCTCGACGCCCGCAAGGCCGCACTGCTCGCGGGCCTGCTGATGGTGATGGGTTCGCTCATTTGGTTCATCCCGCCCATGGCGGGCCGGCTGTTGTTTGAAGCCGACGTGATGGGGGTGCTCGGACTGGATGAATCAAAACGTAAAGAGGCGTCGTACGCCATCACCAGCTTGAAGCTGCTTCCCACGGGGATGACGGGGTTGATGGTGGTCGCGATGCTCTCGGCCACGATGTCCTCGATGGACAGCGGGCTCAACAAAAACGCCGCGATGCTCGTGCGCGACATCATCCCGGGGCTCGCCCGGGCATTCGGGATCAAGATGGACCCCGATAAACCCCGGCTGCGCATGGCGCAGCTTGCTTCTTTCGGATTCGGCCTCTGCATTATTGGGCTGACGCTGTACTTCGTCGTTCAAGGAGGTAAGGGCGTCTTTGAGTTGATGCTCGATATCGGGGCGATGCTGGCGTTGCCCATGGCGGTACCGATGCTGCTGGCCCTGCTGATCCGCCGGGCCCCGGGTTGGTCGGCGATCGCTTCGATCGTCGTGGGTTTTTCGGTCTCGGCGGTAGGTTTTTACAGCGAAGAGCTGTTTGGGAAACAGTGGCCATTTGCGACCGTGGTGTTCGCCAATACTGCGGCGGGACTCGTGGGTTTCCTCGCCACCATCCCGTTCTGGTCAACGGCCTCGGCGGCGTACCGCTCGCAGGTCGACGACTTCTTCGCCAAGATGCACAAGCCTATCGATTTCGCAACCGAGGTCGGCGAAGGCAACGACCTGAGTCAACTCAAGATCATGGGAACGTTTGCGGTGACCATCGGCCTGTTTATCTGTTTCCTGGTGGTGCTGCCCAACGAGTTCAGCGGAAGGCTCGGCATTCTATTTGTGGGCGGGTTTGTGGCAGTGGTGGGCTTGCTCCTAATCGTCGCGGGCCGCCGAAATCCCGCGGTAAAACCCCGGGCCGTCGTCAATACCTCGCTCGAGCCCGATGCCGCATGAATCTACACGAATTTAAGGAGGGCCTGGGCCCGTGAAGCTCGCTGAAATGTTAATACCCCCGTTGGTGGCTTGCCTACTGCCCGTTCTGCTGATCACGCCAAGCGTTCATGGCGAAGCCGTAGCAGTGCCCTACGACCTGGAAAAGTTCCGCGCAGTGCTGGATGATTCGAAGCTCCAGGCCCCGACGAGTTCTCCGACCATGATCGAGAAAGGGCAGTTCGAAGGCCAATCCAACCAGTACTTTTTCCTCGACGAGACCGGTCGGTACATGACCTTCACGGTCACCGGCGACAGCAAGCGGTCCGAGCTCCGCCAACTCAGCGGCGACTGGCACACCTCGACGTCAGAACCACGGCGGCTGATCGCCCGGGTCCGTCTCCTCGTGCCCGAAGATAAAGAGTTGAATCAGTTCACTTTCATGCAGATCCACGACAAGAAGAACGGTGATCGGGGGCTGAACAAGCCGTTGATCCGTCTCACGTGGCGACGGTCCCGGGGAGGCATCAAGGATCATTTATGGGCGGCGGTCCGTATCCCTGATGACTCTACACAGCCCATCTCGCTGGAAAACCTGGCCACGAATCACGTCGATCTAGGCCCACGGCCCGAAGACTTTTTCGACGCGGAGATCCAGGTGCACAACAGCCGCATGACCGTCAAAATCCATGGCAGGGTAAAACTCGACATGGACGTGTCGTACTGGGATGGGCTCAATAATTACTTCAAGGCGGGTGTGTACAACCAGGACCCGGGCACGTCCAGGGCGGAGTTCGAGACGCTGAGATACGCGGCGACGGCGGAAGACGCCGTCGAAGAAGTACACGTTGAGGTCGCCGAAGCGGGTGAACCTCCTGTCGAGGAACCCGAGTGATTAAGCATCTTCCATGGCTGCAGCCGGCGTGGCTGGTGTGTGTATTATGCTGCGCTGCGGCCTTACCCGTGGCGGCTGAATTGCGTCTACCGGCGATATTTAGCGACCACATGGTGCTGCAAAGGAATGCGGAGGTGCCCGTCTGGGGATGGGCGGCGCCCGAAGAGACCGTGCGCGTATCCATTAACGATCATTTTGCCGCAACCGTCGTGGGCCAGAATGGCCAGTGGATGGTCAGGCTCGATGAAATGCCCGCCGGAGGCCCGTTCGAAATGACCGTGGTCGCAGGCCGCGAGACACGATCTTTTCAAGATGTCATGGTCGGCGAAGTTTGGCTCTGCTCGGGGCAGTCAAATATGGATATGCGATTGTCCAAACTCGGGTCGGAAACGGTGAGTGAAGCGGAGCATCCGAGCCTGCGGCTGTTCCGGGTTGAACGAGCCACATCCGACGAGCCGCTGGATGATGTCGATGCCGGGGAGGGTTGGTCGCGTTGTGAACCGAGTGTCGCCCGGATGTTCAGCGCGGTGGCCTATTTCATGGGCCGTCATCTGACGGGTGAACTCGACGTACCTGTGGGCCTGATCCATACCGCCTACGGCGGCACGCCCATCGAAGCGTGGACCCGCACTGAAGCTCTCTCGGCCCACCCCGAAACCTCCCCCGTATTGCCACGTTGGGACCGCCGCCTCAAGAGATACGAAGAACAGAGGGCCCAGCACGAGGCCGCGGTCGCGGCGGGTGACACGGCGTCTCGCCCCCCGGCCGAGCCGCCGGCACGGTACGCCCCGGGTGGTCTCTACAACGCCATGGTGCACCCGTTGGTGCCTTATCGCGTCCGCGGGTTCGTGTGGTACCAAGGTGAATCCAATGTCTGGCGGGCGATGCAATACCGATACCTGTTGAAGCAGATGATCGGCGACTGGCGGACACGATGGGGCGACGACCGTCTGCCTTTCGGCATCGTGCAACTACCCAACTACGCCAATCCTCCCCGCGTCCCGCGCGGCGTTTTCAGCTGGCCCGAGCTACGCGAGTCCCAACTCCTTGCATCACAAGACCACGAAAACGTGGGCCTCGTGGTGACCATCGATGTCGGCGACCCTACCGATATCCACCCCCTGGATAAAGAGACCGTCGGCCACCGACTCGCGCTGTGGGCTCTGGGCGACGTGCATCAACATGATCTTGTGTACAGCGGCCCGATGTTCCGCGACGCGGAATTCGTTGACGACAAAGTGTATCTGTCGTTCGATCATTTGGGCAGCGGGCTCTCGACGCGCGAGAGCGAGCGGCTCCGCGGGTTTATCATCGCAGGGGCCGACAAGAAATTCCGTTGGGCGGTGGCGGAGATCGAAGGCGACCGCATCGTGGTCTCCGAAAAGAAGGTGGTGCGACCACGGGCAGTTCGTTACGCGTGGGACGACGACCCTTGGTGGGCGAACTTGACAAACCGAGAGGGTCTTCCGGCCTCGCCGTTTCGTACCGATGATTGGGAAGGGGTTACCGCCGGAGCGCGGTAAAATGACATGGCGCAAGACTCGGGACATTTTGGAATCTTTTACCGCAGCCCCGACTCACGCGACCAAGGAGCGGACGTGAAACCCATCTTGTTTCAGCTATTGCCGGCCCTCGTTCTGGCCGCGGCCACCAGCCACGCCGCCGACATCCCCGTCTCCAGCGCCGCCGACATTACCAACGCCCTGCAGACCGCAAACCCCGGCGACGTGCTGGTCATGCAGAACGGCACCTGGACCAACCAATACATCCGATTCAACGGTAACGATCTTACCCTCCGCGCCGAAACCCCCGGACAAGTCATCCTTACCGGCAGTTCTCGGCTCGATATCTCCGGCGACAACCTCTTGGTCGACGGGCTACACTTCAAAGACGGTGCACTCTCCTCCGGACACGTTGTCCGGTTCACCGGAAGTAACGGTGACGCCACCAACTCCCGTTTTACCAACTCCGCCATCACCGACTACAACCCCCTCGATATCGACACCCGATACTTCTGGGTCTCGATGTACGGCAACAACAACCGCGTCGACCACAACACGTTTGACAACCAGACTCATTCGGGCGTTACCGTCACCGTCTGGCGTGACAGCAACGCTGCCGACAACCACCGCATCGACGGCAACCACTTCGCGGGCCGGCCCGTCGGGAACGGCAACGGCTTCGAGACCATCCGTATCGGCACCTCCGACCAGTCGCTCTCGAACTCCTTCACCGTCGTCGAGAACAACCTCTTCGAGGAGGTAAACGGCGAGATCGAGGCTATCTCGGTTAAATCCGGCGAAAACCAGATCCGATACAACACCTTCCGCCGCACCTCCGCGACCGTGACCCTTCGACACGGCAACGACAACACGGTCGAGGGCAATTTTTTCCTGGGCGAGAACGTCTCGGGCTCCGGCGGCGTCCGCATCATCGGTGAACGCCAGACCATCGTGAACAACTACCTGCAGGATCTCGACGGTCGCGCCGAAGGTGGGCTGGTTCTCACCGGTGGAGAGCCTGGATCGCCTCTCAACAGTTATTTCCAGGTCAAAGACGCCGTGATCGCTCACAATACCATCGTGAATATCTCCGACGCCGCGATCAAACTCGATCAGGGCATCGGCAGTTCGGGCCGCACTCTGCTACCCGAGAACGTGACGATCGCCGGGAACTTGATCGTGAACGCCGCCCCGTCGTTTGAGGGCGACGAAGGCACCGGCTTTATCTGGGAAGACAACATCGCCTTCGATGGGTCCCTGGGTATCCCTGCCCGCCCAGGCATCGCGGAAGTCGACCCGCTGTTGCAGATAGGGGCCGACGGGCTGTACCGCCCCGCCGCCAACAGCCCCGCCATCGACGCCATCGCCAACGGTGATTTCGTCAGCGTAGACATGGACGGGCAGGCGCGCATCAACCCCTTCGATATCGGCGCCGACGAGTTCTCGACCGCGCAGATCGTCCGCAAGCCGCTCGAGGCGAGCGACGTCGGTCCCGGGTGGCTGGGCGGTCCCGGGGGAGATCCTGGCGGCGACCCGGGGGGTAGCATCGTCCCCGTAGGCGCGTATAGGGCGATCGAGGCCGAAGATTACTCTGCCATCACCGACCCGGACAACGATGGCGACGTCTGGACCACCTCCACCACCGGCGGCGCATCCGGCGGCCAGGTCATCAAAGCACCGTCCGGCAGCCGCACCGACCTGTTCAGCGGACCACACGAGACCTTAGCCGTCTACGACATCGCCTTCAGCGAAGCCGGGACCTACACGGCGTATTATCTCGCGCGCGGCTTTAGTACCTCGACCGACAGCTTCTTCACCCCCGACGACTTCGCGACTGACCCGGATAACGTCGAGACCATCTCAAGCAACAGCAGCTTCACCTGGGAGACCGGCGGTGATTTCACACTCTCCGCCTCCCACGTGGGGGTGCCGCTCGAGTTCCGGCTCGGCCGCCGGGAGGGGCTAGCCGAGCTCGACGCGATCGTGTTTCACCAGAGCGACAGCCTTACTCCCGTCCAGTTGCAGGCGTTGCTCGACGGGACCGCTTTGCTGCTGGGAGACCTGAACGTGGACGGGCTGATTAACTTCTCAGACATCAACGCGTTCGTGGTCGGGTTGAGTGATCCGGGTGCTTACGAAGCCCTCTACGGGCGTGAGGCGGTCGTAAACGGTGACCTGAACGGCGACGGGTTTTTTGATCTGTCCGATGTGGAACCACTTGCCGCGCTGTTGGGGCCCGGGTCGTCGGCGTTGCTCCTCCAAGCGGTGCCCGAGCCGACCACCGCTTTGTTATGGTTGGCCTCGATCGGGCTGTGTCGCGGTTTCGGCCGGGGGTGAATCTGTTAGCCTTGGTTACAACGCCACAGCCATCCGCCTATGAAAACAATCACGCTCCAGCAGCCGGGCGAGTTCGTGCTCAGCCAGACTCCGCCGCCCTCCCCCCCCTCGCACGGCGAAACACGGGTCCTCGTTCGCAGCGTCGGGGTCTGTGGGACCGACATCCACGCCTATCGTGGCGACCAGCCGTTCTTCACCTACCCACGCATCCTCGGCCACGAGCTGGGAGTGGAGGTGCTGGAGGTCGGCACGGGCGTGCACCATGTGTCGATCGGCGACGCCTGCGCGGTCGAGCCGTATCTGAACTGCGGGCGATGCGCCGCCTGCCGAGCGGGTAAAACCAACTGCTGCTCCAGCCTGATCTGCCTCGGCGTCCACGGCGACGGCGGGATGCGGGAGCAGATCAACCTGCCCGCTCACAAGCTGCACCCCTCGGCAGAACTACCCTTTGATCATCTGGCGTTGGTTGAAACGATGGGGATCGGCAAACACGCTGTCGATCGGGCGGCCCTGATGGACGGCGACACGGTCGCGGTCATCGGCTTGGGGCCGATCGGTCTGACGGCGATCCAGTTCGCGCTGGCCCGGGGCGTCCGTGTGGTGGGGCTCGATATCAGCCCCGAGCGGTGCGATGCCGCCCACGATCTCTTACCCGGCGTCGAAAAGCTCGCCGTCGATCCTGATCAGCCGCTACTGCAAAACTGGAGGAACCGTCACGAACAGCTCCCTCGTGTGGTGTTCGATGCCACGGGACACCGCAGCTCCATGCAGCAGGCTTTCAGCCTTCCGGAGCAAGGCGGCACGCTCGTTTTCATTGGTCTAGTAATTGGTGAGATCACGTTCAACGACCCTGATTTCCACCGCAAAGAGTTGACCTTGATGAGCAGCCGCAACGCGGTTGCGCGAGACTTCCAACAGATCATCGAACACATGGAAGCGGGACATCTGCAGGTGGACCGCTGGATCACTCACCGCACAGACGCTCAACATTTACCCGGGGTTTTTGATGCGTGGCTGCGTCCGGACGCAAAGATGCTTAAAGGAGTGGTGAATTTTTGAGCGCCGACACGACAAGTATTCCTATGGGCTCTGGGCGGTTCGATCTGTCGGGGCGACGCGCCCTGATCACGGGCTCTACGCAAGGCTTGGGCCTGACCCTCGCCCGCGGCCTTGCCCGGGCCGGGGCGAGTGTCGTCATCAACGGGCGCACCGAGACCAAGGTGGGGCGAGTGGTGGACACGTTTAACGTCGATCAACTCGCCGCGGCGGCCCTGGTGATGGATGCCACCGACGTGCAAGGCGTGGTCGAGGGAGTCCAAAGAATCGAAAACGACGGACGGGGCCCGATCGACATCCTGGTCAACAACGTCGGTATTCATCAGCGTGCCCCGCTGGCGGAGATGAGTAACGCGGCGTGGGACACGGTCATCAGCACCAACCTGACCAGCGCGTTCACGGTGTCCCGAGAAGTCGCGAAAGGGATGCTCGAGCGGAAGGCCGGGAAGATCATCAACATCTGCTCGCTGATGAGCGATTTGGGCCGCCCCACCACGGGGAATTACGCGGCGGCCAAGGGCGGCTTACGCATGCTGACCCGGGCGATGGCCGTGGAGTGGGCGGGGGCCAACATCCAAGTCAACGCCATCGGCCCGGGATACTTCGCGACCGAGCTGACCCGGGAACTCGTCAGCGATGAGAAGTTCAACGCCTGGATTTGCGAGCGGACACCGGCCAACCGCTGGGGCAATCCCGACGAGTTGATCGGAGCGGCGGTCTTCTTCGCTTCTTCGGCCTCGTCGTTCATCAACGGCCAGATCCTGTACGTCGATGGCGGACTTACCGCCTCGATCTGACACGGCCACGACGGCTTTTCTGGCTATTCGAGAGCATGAAGCCTAAGCGCTGAATCCCGCGATATTGCCGCTGGTGCGTATTTGTACGCCCCCGAAAGTAAGACTATCCTGTTTACTAGGGAGGATTTGCGCAGCAAAGTGACCCTGTTTTTCGGACAGCCTTCAGAGTAAATACGATGAAATCAGTAAGACTTGGTGTGGTTGGCGCGGCCGGAAGTATGGCCGGGATGCACCAGGCGTATTTTGAATCGATCGACGGCCTGGAGTTCGTAGCGGCCTCGGATGTCGTGCCCAAGAAACTCGCCGAGGTCGCGGAGAAGTACGGCGTCAAGGCCTTCGATAACGCGTCCGAGATGATCCGATCGCGTGAGATCGACGCGGTATTGATCGCGTGTCCGCACTACGACCACCCCCGGTTTGCCATCGAGGCGTTCAACGCCGGCGTCCACGTGCTGTGCGAAAAACCGATCGCCGTTACCGCCGAGGCCGCCGAGCAGGTCAATACGGCCTACGAAGCCGCCGTCAAAAAAAAACCGGGCCTCATCTTCGCGGGCATGTTCAATCAGCGCACTAACCCGGCCTGGAAAGAGATCAAGCGGCTGTGTTCCGATGGTAGCCTAGGCGAACTCGTCCGCGTGTCCTGGACCATCACCACTTGGTTCCGGACGCAGGCCTACTACGACTCGGGCGGCTGGCGGGCGACGTGGGACGGCGAGGGCGGGGGCGTGCTGATCAACCAGTGCCCTCATAACCTTGATCTATTCCAGTGGTTTGTAGGCATGCCGTCGCGGGTCACGGCAAACGTCAGCCTCGGAAAGTACCACCACATCGAGGTCGAAGACGACGTATCCGCGCTTGTGGAATTCAGCAACGGCGCCACCGGAACGTTTGTCACCTCCACCGGCCAAACCCCGGGGATCAATCGCCTGGAGATCGTCGGGGACAAGGGGACCATCATCGCCGACGGCCACCGCGGCGAAGGCTTGACCTTCTTCCGTGCCGAGGTCCCGGTGAGCGAGTTCACCAAGAACTCCCCCGAGCGCTTTGCCAACGTGGCCTCAACCGAAATTCACATCCAACCCGCCCCCGCCGAGGGCAGCGAACACGAGCGCGTGACCCGCAATTTCATCGACACGGTTCTGAGCGGGGGCGGCCCTGAGGATCTCATCGCCCCGGGTACGGAGATGATCCACGGCCTGGAGTTGGGCAATGCGATGTTGATGTCGGGCTTGACCCAGCAGCCGGTCGACCTGCCAACCGACCGGCCCGCTTTTAGCCGATTAATCGAGGATCTGAAGGAAAAATCAACATTCAAGAAGAACCCCACGGCCGAAAGCAGCGCGGCCATGGAGAGCAGTTTTTGAGCGTCACGGCCTACACGGCGGGGATGAATTACAATTACTGCAATGCCAAGGATCATTCTCCGTGAGTTAGCCAGAGAACTTAACGCCACCTTGCGCGGCGACGCCGACACCGAGATCGTCGGGTGCGCGACGCTCGAAGAGGCGGGCGAGAATGAGCTCAGCTTCCTGTCGAACGCTCGTTACGCGACACTGCTTTCCGCCACCCGAGCCGCGGCGGTACTTGTCAACCCCGATGATGCGGAGAGGGTTCCGAGCGACCGATCGGCCGTCATCGTCGATGACCCGTACTTTGCATTTCGGCAGGCGATGGTCTTGCTGCACGGCTTCCGCCAGCCGCCGGAGGTAGGAATCAGCCCACAAGGCTTCATCCACGAAACCGCGGTTGTTGGCGAGCTCTGTACAGTCCGACCGTTCGCCTATGTCGCGCCACGGGCACACATCGGAGACCGTGTGATTCTTTATCCCGGCTGTTACGTGGGCAAGGACGCGGTCATCGGTAGCGACTGTGTGCTGTACCCCGGCGTGTGCGTGTACGACCGCTGCGTTCTGGGCAATCGGGTGACCCTGCACGCCAATACTGTGATCGGACAGGACGGCTTCGGGTTCGCCAGCTCTCATGCGCCCGGTGACTCCGAGTTGCGCCACCACAAGATCCCGCAGGCCGGCAACACCGTGGTGCAAGACGATGTAGACATGGGAGCGAATTGCTCGATCGACCGCGCCGCCATGGGCAGCACCGTCATCGGAGCCGGGAGCAAGCTCTCGGACCACGTGGTCATTGGCCACGGCGTGAAGCTTGGCCGACACAACCTGCTGGTCGCGCACGTCGGCATCGCGGGCTCGACGGTGACCGGTGACTACGTCACCATGGGGGGCCAGGTCGGTGTCGCCGGCCATCTCAACATCGGCGACCGCGTACAGATCGCCGCATCGTCCAAGGTGATGCACGACATCCCGCCGGGCGAACAGTGGGGCGGCACACCCGCCCGACCGCTTACCGAGACCAAACGGATGCTGCTCCAGCAGCAACGCCTGCCGGAGATGGCCAAGAAAATCAAGGCGCTGGAAAAACGCCTCACCAAACTAGAGACGCTACAAGCTGCCACAAATCCGGTGTCGCCTTCCTGATCCGCCGGCGAGCCGGGCAGACCTCACGGGCAAGAACGGACGGCCAGGAAGCGATCCGTCTCAACAACGAAAAATCACGGCCGACAAGCGGCCGTGACATCGACGAAAATACGAGGGATAGCTCTGGCGCTCAGAACGATCGGCGGACGTTCACGCTGCGGCCAGCGGCACGCTTGCGGTTGATGAGCTTACGGCCTTTGCTGGTCCGCATCCGGGCACGGAAGCCGAATTTGCGAGCCCGCTTGATCAGGCTGCGACGCTTGGGGTAGTGGGTGGACATCGAAGATTCTCGCTGCGAAAAAGGGGAAACAGCGTCAGGACAGCATATCTAACGCATTGATTTTACTGGATTTCGAACAGTTCCGACGCGTAGGTCGCGTTGCCCCGCCCGTCGATGATTCGCACTGTGACGGCGTGGCCGCCCGGCGAAAGGTCGCGGAGTGTAGCGGACCAGGACTCTTTTGTCGAGTCGTAGATCAGGTCTTCGGGTAACACCGGCGTGTATTGCTCGGCCCCGTCGAGGCTGTAGGCGACCGAGTGGATCGGGCTGTACTGATCGGCAGCGAGCCCCGAGAGCTTCGCCGTGGCGGGCATGACTTCGGCAGCCGAGGTCTGCTTGACAACGAGGTCCACAACGGCCGGAGGCGTATTGTCAATGAGCACCGGGTCGGCGAGCCGGCCGGCGGTCATCGCCATGTCGCCGGGGTTGTCCAGCCGATCGTCAGCCGTCACACGCAGCCGATACCGGCCGTCGGGCACCTTGCGGGTGTCCCACTCGAAACTGGTGTCGGTCAGGTCTTCGGCGAGGTTCAGCCAAGCCTGGTCGGGCGATGCCGCGGCGGGCTTGTAATCCAACCGATAGAGCAACCGATCCCCGTTGTCGTCGGTGGTTTCCCAGTTGACCGACATGGTCGGGCTGGCGGGATTGTCGACGCCCGGAAAATCAGGATACGCCGCGGTGAGCGACGTGATCGCCGGCCGAAGGTTCGGCATGACATAAGCGAGCTCGACTTTACCCACGACCGGTGTGCCCGACGAGCCGCCGTTCGAGACGCGCTGATCCCGTGTCAACGTCAATCGGTACTGCAGGAACCGCGCCGGCGGCGAGGCAATTTTGGTTTCCAGCGGGTGGTCGAGCACCGTGCCCGCCGGAACGCTCACCGAGTCGGCTTCTTCCCATTCCGACCAAGCGGCGATCTCGGGGTCGGCCACGTTGCCGGACCGCGTCTCGATCTCGATCCGTCCGCCCGCGGGGAAATCGGCCGTCACGAGGAACGTGCCCCACAGGCTGATCTGCCCGGCGTCGAGGATAGTGCTTGTATAGCTCCCACCGTCGGCCGGCTCGTCGCTCAAAGCGATGAGCGCGGCGGGGTTCGCGCCGCCCACCACGACCGTGCCGTCCTCACCAACTACCAGCGCCAAGAGCTGTTGCGATTCGAGATCGTTGACCACGCTGGTTTCGCCGTTGGCGGGGTCCACACGGTAGAGTTGGCCCTCGTTGCCGGTGCCCACCAGCAGCTTGCCGTCGGATTGCTCGGCGAGCTTGAGTACCATCACCGACTCGCGGAAGACCTCGGAAACGAAACCGCGCGGATCGATGCGATAGACGGCGTTGCCTGACTTATCGCCCCCGGACGCGGCCTGGGCGTTGCGGGTAGGACGCGCGGTCCCACCCGAGCCCGTCGACTTCCCTGCCTTCATCGCCCCGCTTTTACGAGCCGCCAGCAGGCGTTTGCGGATCTCTTCACGGAGGGCGTCATACTGCTCGGGCGAGGGCGGGCCCACGGCTTCGATCTCGTCGCCGGGATCGGCGGACGCGGACTCATCGGTAGCGGGGTCCACGGCGGCTTGGTCGGGTTCGGCGACCTCTGCGTCGCCGCCGCCTGACTCGCCGTCAACCACGGCTTGGGGCACGGCATCGAGTGGCTGCGGCGCGGGCTCAACGGGCAATTCGGCGGGCGGCGTAGCCGCGTCTCCGGCGGGTGTCTCGCCTTCGGGTTCGGGGCGGCCGGTTTCTTCTTCGGCCGCGTCTTCCAGCCGACCGGGCCGGGCTTGCTCGGCGTCCGCGGTGCCGGCGTAGACTACGCCATCGGAGTTGACCAAGAGCGCGCCGATCTCCGGCTCATCGGCGTCATACACCACGTAAGTGGACCCGTCGGCGTCGATGCGGTAGATCAACCCGTCGGTATCGGTGCCGGCGAAAATCGAATCCTCGGGCCCGCTGGCCAGGCACAGCACGTTTGCCTGCGCCGTATCGAGCAATTCGGTCACGTTGCCTTCAGTGTCGAGACTCAACACCTTGCCGTCGGTGCCGGTAGCCAGCACCAGATCGCGGCGCTCGTTGCGCGTCGTCATGTCCCAGACGTACCTTACGCCGGGTAGTTCGATCTCGCGAACGATGCTGGCCGTTTGGCCATCGACAGCCAATTGCGACAGCTTCGCGGTTCCGCCACTTAGCGCGACCGTCACCTGATTTGTGCCCGGTATCGGCAGAATCGCAAAAAGCTGATGCCCCTCGAACGCAATCAACTCGAAGACCTCGCCGTCGCTGACACCGAGCAGCTTGGCCGTGGGGCCAGCCGCCAATAGGGTTACGCCCTCCATCTCCACGACGTCGTAGACCACCGTCACGTCTTCAGGCAGTTCGCCCAGCGTATCTGTCGCGGTGGCGACTTTCAGATCGCCCAGATTCGTAACCACCACGCCGTCGGTTTCGCCTTCGGCGAAGTCGGCTTCGGTTGAGTGCGTCCAACGCTGCGGCTGGATCGCGACCGCCGGGCACACTAGTGCTACCCCCAACAGGCAACCAAACACGACGCGGATGGGGATCAGGAAAGAAAGATGAGACATACGTACGGTTCCGTCGGCGTGTGATGTTTCGAAATATAAATGGAAATCGGCGCGCCCGGGCGCGGATGGATCACGGGGCGGCCTGCTGCACCCACAGAGTGAGGGCGAATTCTCCCACCACCACTTGATCCGCTGTGTAATGCTTCGTGACAAATCGGGGGAAGGGGACCAACGAAGACGAGGCCGTCGAAGCCAACACCACCGCCCTGCTCGTTGGCAGGTCTTCCATCGCCTGCCCATCCACCGCCAACCCCGGCTCGGGTAGCGGTATCGAGACGTAGACCGCCCGGTGATCGACGTCCGCGATCGCCTGCAGCGCATTCCGCAAATCGTCGACGTCGTCGATGTCGTTCAAGTCGGGACGGGACGCGAGCATCTGGTAGGTGTACGTCGGACCATCGTTGACAAGCAAGGCGTACTCGCCCTCGGGCAGGTCGGTGGGCACAGCGAACGGCAGCGTGCGGGTGGTCGTCGGGCCATCGAACGCCTGCGACGTGATCGTGACATTGACGGTGTCGCCGGGTTGGACCACGGGCCGATCGAGCGTCACGTCGGTCAACAACTCGACCGAGACGCCTTCGTCAACCGTTACGACCAGATCGGCCGACTCCAGCTGCAAAGGATCAAAGGGGTTCTGCATCATCGCGATCGTCGGCGGCAGCATCTCAAAGACCAAGCCGTTGATCCCGCCGCCGGGGATGGTTCGGTCGAGGTTAAGCGTTCGGCCGTCGGTGAAATTCAGCGTGCCCGTGACTTTGATGGTGTGTAAGAGCGGGGGGCCCTGTACCGCGGTGAGGCTGCCGTTGACCACCGCGGCGAGGATCGCCGGAGTGAGCGCGGGATCGTCTACGACTTGGTAGTTGTAGCTGCGTTCGGGTTGGGCGGGCAGGGCGATTTTTACGCTAACCGGCGCCGCGAAAAACGCGGTGTCTTCCACGCCCGCCACCGCGCTGGCTTCGTCCCGGACCACGCTGCCCACAATATCGAGGCTGCCAGCCTGCTTGAAGCTGATGCTGTCCCGCGACACGACGAAGTGCGTGTAGCCCGTAGCCATCGGCAAACGCGACGACCCAAACGCGTTCATCGCATGGCCGAAGGCGAGCACCGTGCCGTCGGGAAGCACGTCGGTGACCGTTCCCGCGGCACTAAGGTCCAAATCGCCGTAGGCCAAAGGGATGCTCAGCACGCTGCCCGGCTCGAGCTTCACCGTCTCGGGATCCACGTTTGATGGCGGCGTGCCCGCGACACGCGTGAGGTCGCTGCCCACCGCCGCGATCCCGGCCGGGGCCAGCAAAGGCGATAACAACCGGGCGGTCCACGCGTCACCGACCGCCAGCGGCAGGTGCAGCGGCATCACGCGGTCTCGGTCTTCCGCGGCAACCGAGACCGGCGGCGTCCAAGGCGATACGCCCTCGCCGTCGAATAGCCGCTGCGTCGCCTTGAGTGTCGAGACATTCGTGGCCGACTCCGGCAATCCGTCGGCCACCCGTGACAACGATGCCAACGACCGCGCCGCCATGCCCGGCATGACCCGCCGGGCCTGCTCTCGCGTCAGATCTTCCCGCTCCGCTCGCTCGCCGACTTCCCGCATGTATTCGATCGGCTGCACGCCGACCAAACAAACATTCACCTCGGCGTACCCGAATGCAAACGCTCCGATCAACCGGCCACCCTCACCGACCACGCCCTCCTGGCCCTCGTCCCACACGTACATCGGCGAGCCCGACATACCTTGCACCGGTCCGCTGCGCTGCATCCGCTCGTCGGTACAGACCACCCACACCGTGCCGCGCTTGGCCGACGAATCGCTAACCACGCTGACCACCTCGAAAGCGAACGGCTCGATGCGGTCGCCGTGGAATACGGTTTTGCCGTACCCCTTCATTCCGACTTTTACTTCGGCCAACGGCATGATCGGTGCCGGCTCGCCAAGCGCCTTCGGTCCGGGCACGAAACCAGCACTCAAGCCAAAACAAAGCACGACAACCCAGCAATAGCGTTCAATCATAGAAATGAAGCCTACGGGGCCGGGAAACCTTTGACAAGAAGCCAGACGGCCTGAATACTAGTAGTTTACCGCTGTCGTCACGGCCTCGCCCCCTTCCCGGACGAAAGGCCGTCGCGGCACCGCTTTCTACCCGTCGTCCCGGTTGGTCAGGCCGTGGCCCCGACGGGTTCATCTCAAAAGGTCCGCGCGATGCCCGAACAAGCCCACGCCGTCCTCGGCTATCGTTTCAAAGACGCCTCGCTGCTGAACGAAGCCCTGACGCACGCCTCGTCTGCCGACCACCGGCTGAAGTCCAATGAGCGGATGGAGTTCCTCGGCGACGCCATCTTGGGATACGTGGTCTGCGAGCACCTCTACCACGAGTTCCCCGATCTGCTCGAAGGCGACATGACCAAAATCAAGTCGTCGGTCGTCTCCCGGAAGGCCTGCGCCCAGATCACCCGAAATATCAACCTGGACGGGCTGCTCAACCTCGGCAAAGGCATGGCGGGCCGGCCGTCGCTGCCGCCGAGCGTCGCCGCCGCGGTGCTCGAAGCGATCATCGCCGCGATTTACCTCGACGGCGGCATGGAAGCGGCCCGAGCGTTCGTCCTCGAACACATCGATCCGTTCATCCGCGACGCCGCCGATTCTTCGCACCAACAAAACTTCAAGAGCGTGCTTCAGCAACTCGCCCAGAAACTGCTGCCCTGCAACCCGGCGTATGTCTTGCTCGACGAGAAAGGTCCGGATCACGCCAAGGCATTCGAGGTCTGCGTCGAGATCAACGGCCGACGCTTCCCCTCGGCCTGGGCCAACGCCAAAAAACAGGCCGAGCAAGTTGCCGCGCTGCACGCGTTGATCGAGTTGGGCCTGGCTGAGCAAGACGAGCATGGGGCCGTGATGATCGTCGAGCGCGATACCGTGGACTTGACGGGTGATATCGACAGCACCAACGACCCCAGCACTGAGTAATCACACTCCCGAAAGTATCTCTCAGAGCGACGCTCTGAATGCCGACGGGCTGATCCCGACATACTTCTTAAATTGGCGTGAGAACGTGAACGGATCGGGGTACCCCAACTGGTAGGCTACGGCCTTGTTGCTACACCCTTCTTCGGCGATCAACGCACGGGCACGGTCAATACGGCGTCGGATGCGGAACTCTCCGGGCGGCACCCCCACGCGGTCGCGGAATTTTTTACGGAGCCGCTCGTAGCTGATGCCGTGTGCCGCCGCGAGCGCAGACAGGTCAACCGGGGTATCAAGATTACCCGCCAGCGCGGTACAGACCGCGTCGATGATAACGCGATCAGGATCGGCAGGCCGAGAGCGAGGGACCGCGCGATAGAGTTCGACGATCAACGCATGAGCCCGGGCCAATAGTGCGGCAGCCGCCCAGGGCTTTACGTCGCGGGCCGCTTTCATGACGACCTCGATCTGCTCGAACAGCGGGGCCGCGAGCCCGGGTTTACGGAGAGCATCTCCCGACGGCAAATGACCCATTTCTAACAAGCTGAAGTAAAACACGCTCGGCGTTTGCACGAAGAATTCGGCCCACAGCCCGTCCGGCTCCGGCACGACCGAGTGCCTCAGGCCCGGCACGTGGGGGATCAAGTTTCCCGCTTCCACGCGATGTCGTTGCCCGTGCTGATCGGTAAAGATACCTTGTCCACGCAGGATATACACGAGCGTAAACTCGTCTCGGGAGACCCGCTCGACGTATCCTTGATTCTCGTCGGGCTTCAGCATCAGCCCACAATTAACCCACGCTCCTCCGCGCTCTGACGAGGCGCTGCGATAAATAGTATCGTTGCGCAGGAGGCGGCGGGGGATCAGCATAATCTCCCAAATATAACATGCACTCAGCCATCGCGGCAATGCCCTCATCAGTGGATTGCGGTAGACTACCCGGCTCGTTCAAAGCCTTGTCTTGCTAAATTGGAGCAGATCGATGTCGGATTCAAGAGTTGTTCGTTGGGGCGTTCTCGGTGCCGGCGCTATCGCCAAAGCCTTCGTTCAGGGCATAACAGCGTTGGATTGCGCTAGCGTCACGGGCATCGGCAGTCGGTCGCTCGAAAAGGCCAAGGTTTTTGCCGACGATGCGGGCCTAACCGGCGCGACTTGCCACGGCAGCTACGAGGCCCTGCTCGCCGCCCCCGACATCGACGCGGTCTACATCGCGACGCCGCACCCGATGCACGCCCATTGGGCGATCCGCGCCGCCGAAGCCGGCAAGCACATCCTGTGTGAAAAACCCGTCGCACTGAACCACGCCGAGGCGATGGCCGTGGTGGAAGCGGCTCGTGCCCATGGCGTGTTCTTTATGGAGGCGTTTAAGGACCGCTGCCACCCGCAGACCGCGAAGTTGCTCAAGCTGCTCGGCGACAACGCGATCGGTGAGGTCCGCACCGTGCGGGTCGAGTTCGGCTTTAACGCCGAGGACTGGGGTGGCGTCGATCCCGAGAGCCGATTGTTTAGTCCGCAACTCGGCGGCGGCGGGATCCTCGATGTCGGCTGCTACGCCGTCGAGATGGCGCGTCTTATTGCCGGAGCGGCGTCGGACAAGCCGTTCCTTGACCCGATTGAAGTCAAAGCGGTCGGCACGCTCGGCGCAACCGGCGTCGACGAGTGGACGGCCGCGGTGCTGCTTTTCGACAACGGCGTGGTCGCCCAGGTCGCCACCGGCATCCGGGCGGCACTCGAAAACGGCTGCCACATCGTCGGCTCCACCGGTTCGATCACCCTGCCCGACCCGTGGCTCAACAGCCGAGAGGACGCCGAGACCGGCCGCATCATTGTCCAGAACGCCGACGGGAAGCAGGAAATCGAGATAGCTTGCGAGCACAATGGATTTGGTTACGAAGCCGAGGTGGCTTCGCGGGCTATCCTCGCCGGGAAGACCGCGGCCGACACTCCCGCGATGACGCCGGCCGACACCCTGGGGCAGATGAAAACACTCGACGCGTGGCGGGCACAACTCAAGCTGTCGTACCCTCAGGAAACCCCCGGAGGCTTCCCGATGCCACTGTCCGGGCGGCCCGCCGGACCGCGCGACGGCCACCCGATGACCTACGGCCGGATCCCCGGGCTCGACCGCGACCTCTCGAACTTCGTGATCGGCTGCGACAATCAGCTCACGTTCCCTCACGCCGCGGTGATGTTCGATCACTGGCTCGAAGTCGGCGGCAACGCTTTCGACACCGCCCACCTGTACATGGGCGGCGAGCCGGAGCGGCTGTTTGGTCATTGGCAGACCAGCCGCGGCGTACGCGATCAGATCAATATCATCGCCAAGGGCGCCCACACCCCGCACTGCAACCCCGAATCGGTCACACGGCAACTGCACATCTCGCTTGAGCGCATGCAGACCGATCACGCCGAGATCTACATCCTGCACCGTGACAATCCCGATGTGCCGGTCGATGAGTTTGTCGACGTGCTGCACGAACACGCCGAAGCCGGACGCATCGGCGTGTTCGGCGGCAGCAACTGGTCGGTTGAGCGCTACGTCGCGGCGAACGAGTACGCCAAGGCCCACGGCAAGCGCGGGTTCAGTTTGATGAGTAACAACTTCTCGCTAGCGCGGATGATCAACCCCGTCTGGGACGGCTGTGTCGCCGCGAGCGTGCCCGAGACCCGTCAGTTCCTGATCGACAACCAGGTTCCCAACCTCGCTTGGTCGAGCCAAGCCCGCGGCTACTTCGTGTCGAAAGAAGCGACCGGCCGCGCCGGCGAGTGGGACCACGACAACGCCTGGGACTCGCCGGAGAACCGCCAACGACGCCAACGAGCCTTCGAGTTGGCCGAGAAACACGGTGTGACGGCGATCAACATCGCCGCGGCGTACGTGCTGTGCCAGCCGTTCCCGTCGTTCGCGCTCATCGGCCCGAGACAGATCCACGAAACCGTCACGTCGCTGCCGGCACTGGGCCTGCAACTCACCGAATCCGAAATGGCGTATCTGGATCTACGTGATTGACGGGGCGTTGCGTGATGTAAGCCATTTAATCAATTTGGTTTACACAACGTTTCTTCGCACAACCCGCAGGATACGGCCCGAGAGGTAAGCTCCGCGATGTCCGCGGCGCGGCCGGAGACCTCTGCTATGTCATTTCCTGCGTTTCGCGTTTTCACCGTCGTTGGCCTCACGGCCGCCCTATTCGTTTCGACAGGCTGTGCCCACGACCGGCACACCGCCGCTGTGCTGGGAGGGATCGTCGGGGCGGGGATCGGCTACGTCATCGCCAACGAAGCCGATCATCACGACCACCATAGGTACAAACAGCGCCACGGGTCGTACGGCCACGGCCACAAAACGCACTATCCGCCACGGCGCGACCCGTATTGCAAATGATCTGCGGGCCACGTTTCACGCCGGGACCGCGATCCCTTCTTCGACGAGAAACGCCTTGCACCAATCGCGGATCTCGTCTCGGATGCGGCAGAACACTCGCTTGAATTCCTCCGGATCGCTCTCGGCCAACTCGGGGTAATCCGGGTCTTCAAAGGTGTGGTGCTCCGTCCGTTGGGCTCCGGGAAAAGCCGGGCAGGCTTCCTGCGCGTGGTCGCAGACGGTGATGACCGCGTCGAAGTCCTGGTCGAGATATTCCGACACGTGATCCGAGGTGTGGTGGGTGATGTCGACGCCCGCCTCACGCATCACTTCGATGGACAAAGGGTGGACGCCTTTCGGCTTCGTCCCGGCGGAGAAGACCTCGGCCGTGCCGCCGGCGAAATGGGCGAGCCAGCCGTGGGCCATCTGAGAACGGCAGCGGTTGCCGGTGCAAAGAACGAGGTAACGTTTGCGGTCGGAATTCATAGGGGATCAAGTCCAGGCGGGATCGTCGTAAGCCGGTGAGTCGATATCCGGAGCGGGTCGTTGGTCTTCGGAGACCGGGAGCGGCGGGAGGGCTTCGATGAACTTTCGACCGTAGGGCCGAGTCATCACCCGGCTGTCGAGCACGACGACTTTACCCGTGTCTTGTTTAGATCGGATGAGCCGGCCGAAACCCTGCTTGAACTTCAGCACCGCCTCGGGCAGCGAGTACTCCGCGAACGGGTTGCCGCCCCCGGCTTTGATCCGCTCGGTCCGTGCTTCGATCAGCGGGCGGTCGGGAACGACAAAAGGCAGACGGGTGATGATGACACGGCGGAGCGCGTCGCCCTGTACGTCCACGCCCTGCCAGAAGCTGTCGGTGCCCAGCAACACGCTGCGGTGGTCGCTCCGGAATTTCTCTACCATCGTGGAACGCTGCAGGCCCTCGCCGTGGACAAGTATCGGCATGCCTCGCTGGATGAGCCGCGGCCGGAGCCACTCGGCGGTGCGTTGCAGGAGGGCATAGCTGGTAAACAAAACGAAGGCCCCGCCATCGCTGTCGTCGAGGTGACGAAGAAGCGCGGCGGTCATCGTGTCGAAGAATTCGCGTGCGCCCGGATCGGGAAGGTGCCGGGCAACCACCAACTCCGCTTGGCCGGCGTAGTCGAACGGTGAACCTAGCAACAGCGTCGCCGCGTCGTCGCAGCCCAGGCGTTTCTTGAGATGCGCAAAATCCTCGCGTTGCGCACCAGACGTTTGCGCTCGGCTACCCCCACCGCCCGTCGCCAACGTCGCCGAGGTCATGACCACGGGCAGCGGGTCGCCCTGACTCGTCTTGCTCTCAAACAACCGCTGCTTCATCAACGGCCCGACCTCGATGGGCGAGCTGCACAGCTTCACCCGCGTGTACCGCCCCCGCTGCGACACCTCGGCCCAGTACACGCTGTCGGGCACCGTCTGATCGACCAACGCCTTGAGCGTGTCACCCAGCGCCTGGGCTCGGTCCGCGTAGCCCTGGATTTCCAACCGATCATCTTCGCCGTCGAGCGCCCCTTTTACCCGCCGCAGGATCAGCGACAACTCGCCGAGCAGAGGCGACAGCGGGTTGCTGATCGGTTTGGGCTCGCGGATGCGCCCGTTGCCCCGGCCGTGCTGCTCGTGCCAGACCAGCAGCTCATCGAAGAAATTTTCGTTGGCGGTATAGGTTTTTTCGAGCGCGAGGACCGCCTGATTGAACAGCTTGATGTCCAGCTTGCCCTGCAGCGCCGGCAGCACGCCGCGGTGGCGTTTGGCCTGGTAAAGCCGGGACAGTAGGTAGTGGACTTGGAATTTGGTGACGCTGAGGCCGAAGTGGTCGCTGGCGACGTCTTCAATGGTGTGCGCTTCGTCCAGGACCACCGCGTCGTACGGCGGCAAGATCGCGGCCGTTCCCGCCGACTCGGCGCGGATCGCCAAGTCCGAAAAAAATAACGCGTGGTTCACGACGAGGATGTCGGCGTTCATCATCCGCCGGCGGTCGCTCTGGTAGAAGCATTGCTTGTACGTCGGACAGCGCTTGCCCAGGCAGTCCTCGCTGTCGCTCTGCACCTCGTTCCAGACGCTCGGCGATTCGAGTTGGGGCAGGCTGGCGAGCGACCCGTCGGTGGTTTCCTTGGACCACTCGACCACGGCGCGGACCGCGCGTTCCTCGGCCGAGTCGTCGAACAACGACGCCTTGCGTTCCCAGGCCCGATTCATCCGTCGCAGCGACAGGTAGTTGCCGCGGCCTTTCACGAGCACCGCCGAGAACTCGTCGCCCCCGCCCTCGACTCCCGGGAGCACCGCCTGCAAGAGCGGGATGTCTTTGTTGATAATCTGTTCCTGCAGCGCGATCGTGTGCGTCGAGATGATGATCCGCCGCTTCTTGTCTGCGCCGCGCTCGCCGGCCCGCAGCGTATGGGCCACGGCGGGGAGGAGGTAGGAAAACGATTTGCCGACGCCGGTGCCCGCCTCGACCATCAGGCGTTCACCGCCGTCCAGCGCCTGCTCGACGGCTTCGATCATCGCGAGTTGCTGCGGACGCAGCTCGTATTTGGCGCCCAGCCGGCGGGCGATCGGGCCGTCGGCGGCGAGGATGTCGGCGGGGTTGAACGTCACGGCACGGATTGTACGCGGCCGATTTGAGTGGCGTGCTTGCGTTGGTCAGCCCCCAAGAGGATCGTTGTTCAGCGGTCGCCGTGCGGTCCGGGCCCTTGTTGCATCCGCTCCACCATGACGTCTCGGTTGAGTACCGGGAGGAACTGCTGGTAGCTGTCGGGATACACCTCCAGGACATACCCCGTGATCAGTCGGCCAACGACGTCGAGCAACTGGTCGGCGTGCCAAGGCTTGGCGATGTACCGATCGACCGCGGCCTCGTTGATCGCGCGGATCGTGTCGTCGTGGGTGGCGAGCCCGGTGAGCAGCAGCTTCCGGGTGTGCGGCAGGTCGCCGCGCTCGCGGATCTGCGTGAGGAATTGGACGCCCGTGACCCCGGGCATGACGTGGTCCGAAACGATCAGCGCCACCGGCACGCCGCGGTCGATCATGTCGTCGAGTACCGCCCCGGCGTCCTCGGCGCTCTCGGCGTCGACGATGTCGAACCATTCGGCGAGCGGGTCGAGGTCTTTGATCAGGGCGGCGAGGACTTCGCGCTGGTCGTCGATACAAAGGATCACGGGCTTAGGCATGAAGCACCTCTCGCGGTAATTGGATCACGAAGCGGGCCCCGGTCGGCGTGTTGTGGGCGGTGACGTCGCCGCCACACTCGGACACGACACGCTGGACAATGGACAGGCCCAAGCCCAACCCGAAGTTCAGGCCGTGCTTCTTGGTCGAAAAGCTGGGTTCGAAAATGCGTGGCAAGACGTCAGCGGGGATGCCGGGCCCCGTGTCGTCGAGGGTGACCACGACGTGGCTAGGCGTGGGGCGTGACGCGACTGTGATCTTCGGCCGGCGCGTCGGGGTGCCCCCGGCGGTCATGGCCTCGACCCCGTTCTTGATCAAGTTCGTCCAGACCTGTACCAGCTTGCCGTGATTGGCACGGATCGCTGGCAGTTCACCAAAGTCGACCGTAACTTCGACGTGCTCGAGTTGGCCACGCAGGATCTTGAGGGCCGTGTTGATCGTCTCGTTGACATCCACCGGCTGATCGTTTTCGATCCGCGCCGCCCCGAGGTCGCGCATCGATTGAACGACGTGCTCGGCCTGGTCGGCGGACAACCGCATGTCGTGGATCGTCGCGCCGAGCTCCCAAAGCCGTACGACGTGGTCGACGTTGCGTTTCAAGTCGTGGAAGCTGGCGAGTTGGCCCTCGGAAAGCCCGGTCCGGGCGAGCTTGCGGGCGTCGGAGTAAGAGACGCCGAACTTCTTCTCGATGGCGGCCGTGTGCTGGCGGACCTCGGCGGCTGAGGCGTGGCGGCCGTCGGCGAGCCCGGCATCGAAGGCGCGGTGCAGCACCTTCTCGCGCTGGTCTACCACCAACTGCACGGTCTGCGCGATCCACGAAGTGCCGCGCACCAAAACGGTCAGGGCGTTGTTGAGCTCGTGGGCGACCCCCGCGGCGAGCTGGCCCAGAGCAGAGACGCGCTCCATCTGATCGAGCCGCTCGCGGGTCTCACGTTCGCGCTCGGCCAACTCCAGCGCAGCGCGTTGCCGCCCCAAAAGTTCGCCGAGCACGATCGGCATCAGGAGCCGCTCCAACGAAGGTTCTCCCGGGGTGATGGGCATATCGCGTTCGATGTAGCCCAGTTCGGTAGGCTCCAGCGCCGTGACCGTTTGCGAGGTGCGCCCGCCGCTGAAGAAGCTCTGAACGCCCACCAGATTGCCCGGCCCGGCGCGGAGGACGTCGGTCAGCGTGCCGTCGGGCTCGACCATTCTTCCCCGGACCAGCCCGCGGCGGACACGGAACAGCCGGCGATTGAACGCACCCTGCTCGAGGAGTATCTCGTCTTCGGCCAGGCGCACGGTCCGCGTGGGCTCGTTGAAGTGGCGATCGATGACCGCTTCGAGTTTTGCGTCCGTCGGGTCGGCCATAACCAATATCATCCGGTCAGCCCCCCGCCACCGTCAACGGCGGCGGCGCGATTCAGCGTTCGAAGAAACCGAAGAAGTTCATCAACACCGCCATCGCGGCGGTCAACAACAACCCGAGCGCGCCGACCGCGGTGCCCGACTTCGCCATGTGTCCGGTTTTGATCCAGCCGGTGGCGTAGGCCATCGCGTTGGGCGGCGTGCTGATAGGCATGGTCATCGCCAACGAAGCGGAGAAAGTCACCACCAGGATCAACATCATCTGCCCCCCCAGCGGAACCAGCGAGCCGAGCGAGGCCCCGAGCGCCGCCATGATCGGCAGCACCAGATTCGCCGCGGCGGTGTTGCTCATGAACGTCGCCATCGTGTAAGTCAGCACTACCGCGATCCCGATGATTAGCAGCGCCGGGAACGTCGCGAAAGGGATGCTCTCGACCAGCGCCGCGCTGAGACCGGTCTGCTGAAGGGCCAGCCCCAGGGCGAACCCGCCCGCCACCAGCCACAGCACGTCCCAACTCAGGCCCTTGAGGTCCTGCGAGGTCATGATCCCCGTGCAGCAGAACACCGCCACGGGGATCAGCGCGACGGTGTGCGACGTCATGCCGTGCACCGTCCCACCGGTCAGCCACAGCAGGATCGTCGCGGCCGAGGTGATGTACACGATCCACGCCTGCCCGCCCTTCATCCACCGCCCCTTGAATTCGACGGCAAGGTTCGGTTTGCTCGGCCGAAACATAAACAGCAACACCAGCCACGCCAACACCAGCAGCACGGCCACGAACGGCACGCCGAAGCCCATCCACCCGGCAAACGTCACCAGCGGCTGACCGCCGTCGTCGACGAGGTACTTCATCCCCACCGCGTTGGGCGGCGTGCCGATGGGGGTGCCGATGCCGCCGACGTTGGCCGCGAAGGGGATCGCCAAGGCGAAGCTGATCCGGGCCGGGTCGTCGGCATCGATGCTGCGCAGAACCGGCATGAGCACGGCCAGCATCATCGCCGTGGTCGCGGTGTTGCTCATGAACATCGAGAACACGGCGGTGATCACCATCATGCCGAGCATGACCAGGGCCGTCCGCGTGCCGAACGGCCGCAGCAGCACCCGGCCGAGGTTCGTGTCCAGCTTGTACTTCGTCGCCGCCGCTCCGAGAAAAAAACCGCCGAGGAACAGCATGATGATCGGGTCGGCGAAAGTCGCCATGATCGAGCGGTACGGCACTAACTCGCCGAAGCCCTCGGGCGTTTCCTCGGACGGCAGCAGCCACTTAATGCTCTTGTTGGAGACCGTCATCAGCTCCACCAAGATCACCAGCACCGACGTGGCGAAGATCGGGATCGGTTCGAGCACCCAGAGACACAACGCCAGGGCAAAAATCGCCACCACACGGTGCTGGGTGACCGTCAGCCCGTCGATCGGGATCATCTCCCGCGGGATGAGGATCACGATCAGCGGGACGAGCAGGGCGATACAGAGTTTGGCCAGCTTGGCACGGTCCATCGGGAGCTTCCTCGCAGCGGGGTGGCGCGGGCCCGGCAAGCGCGAGCGGCGACGCCGCCGTTGAACGACGGCCCGACCATAGAGAATGGTTCGTTGGCTGCAAGCCGCACCGGTTGCGTGCGAATTTCTTGCAAACCTCGCTTGACTTGAGGATCGTCGGCATACACTTCGTCGTCGCGCCCGCGGCGACAAGCCATTTCACCCCTCACAACCCAGGACGCCCCGATGATCAACGCCTACGCCGCCCCAGAAGCCGGAAAACCCTTCGAACCCTTCGAATTTGACCCCGGCGAGCTCGGCCCCGATGGAGTCGAAATTCAGGTCGATTACTGTGGCATCTGCCACAGCGACATGTCGATGGCCGATAACGAATGGGGTATCACGGCGTACCCCTTCGTCGGCGGGCACGAGGTGACGGGGACCGTCGCCGCGCTCGGCGAACACGTCCCGGCGGGCAAGCTGCGGGTCGGAGATATCGTCGGGCTCGGCTGGTTCAGCGAGTCTTGCATGCACTGCCGCAGCTGCCTGCACGGCGACCACAACCTCTGCCTCAACGACCCCGGGCAGACGATCGTCCACCGCCACGGAGGTTTCGCCGACAAGGTGCGATGCCATTGGGGCTGGGCCACGAAGCTGCCCGACGGCATCGACGCCAGCAAAGCCGGGCCGCTGTTCTGCGGCGGCATCACCGTGTTCAACCCGATCGTACAAAACCACATCTCGCCGATGAGCCGCGTCGGCGTGATCGGCATCGGCGGGCTGGGGCACCTGGCCCTGATGTTCCTCCGGGCGTGGGGCTGCGAGGTCACGGCGTTCTCGACGAGCTCGAGCAAGGAGCCGGAGGCCCGCGAACTCGGGGCCCACGAGTTCGTGAACACCAAGGAGGCCGGTGCACTGGAAAAGCTGGCCGGGAAGTTCGACCTGATCCTCAACACGACCAACGCCAGCCTCGACTGGGACGCGTACATGAACGCGCTGGCCCCGAAGGGTCGGCTGCACAGCGTCGGCGTCGTGGGCAATACCTTCGGCCCGTCGCACATCTTCCCGATGATCGCCGGTCAGAAATCATTCTCCGCCTCGCCGCTGGGCAGCCCGGCGACGACGGCCGACATGCTCGAGTTCTGCGCCCGCCACGACATCGCGCCGGTCACCGAGGAGTTGGCCTTGACCGACATCAACGACGCGTTCGAGAAGCTGCGTAGCGGCAGCCCGCGGTACCGGCTGGTGCTCAAGGCTTAAGCTGATCCCGGACGTCCGCGTCAAACGCACTCCAACCCACCCCTCCCCACTAGGAATCCTTATGAAGATCGGCTTCATCGGCTACGGCAGCATGGCCCGAGCCCTCGCGGGCCGTTGGGCCGGTCAACACGAGTTGTTCATCGGCGGGCGCAACGCCGAGAAGGCCGCCGCCCTCGCCACGGAACTGGGCCACGACACGCCCCACGGCAGCCCGGCCCAGGCCGTGGACTTCGCCGACGTGGTCGTGCCCGCGACGCCGCACCAAGCGGTGTTCGACGCCATCGCCGAGATCGGTGCCGACGCCTTCGCCGGCACGACGCTGATCGACATAAACAACCCGGTCCCCGGAGCGTTCGACGGCGACTTCCTGGTGCAGCAGTACGACGGGCGATCGCTCGCCGAGGCCATCGCCGACGCCGCGCCCGGAGCCCGCGTCGTCAAGGCCTTCAACATGTGCCAGGCCAAGGTCTGGGAGATGGACCCGCCGGTGTTCGACGGGCGCCGGCTGGTGACCATGATCTGCGGCGACGACACCGACGCGAAGGCGACCGTCGCGGCGCTGGTCGAAGCCGTCGGCAGCGAGCCGCTGGATGTCGGCGGCCTGCCGTACGCACGCCAGCTCGAGGCCTGCGCAAGCCTGGTCATCAAGCTCCTCTTATCCGGCCACGACCCGTACACCGTGCTAAACCTGATCCAGCCGGAAGTCAAACCGTTCGCCGAGTAGTTTCGTTATGTTTTAACGTATCGTTTTTACCACCACGATGAGGGATGCCATGAAAAATACGCCAATCGTTAGGACACTCACGCTGGGCCTTCTGATCGGCGCGTTTACCGCCCCGCCCGTGTTGGCGGGCCACCACGAGGGGCGAGAACTGCTCGAACGTGTCGCCGCGAAGGTGGGCTCTTACGCCGACCTGTGGGCGATGAAGGACGTCGAGTACACCTACACCTACCGCGACAACGCCACCGGCACGTCCGACGTCTCGACCGAGCGCTACCTCTTCGACGGTGAGTTGTCGTGGGCCAAGTACACCACCCACGAAAAGTTCATCTTCCCCGGCGTCGAGGGCACACCGGTACAGGGGTGGGACGGCAAGACCGCGTGGGTTACGCTAGACGGAAAACCTGTCACCGACGAGGCCGCCGTCGGTCTGGCCGCGTTTATGAGGCCGACGAACTTCTATTGGTTCGCCATGATGCAGAAACTGCTGGATCCCGGCACGATCCATACCCACAAGGGGCAACGAGCATACAAAGGCGTTGAGTACGACTTGGTCGAACTGAAGTTCGACGTGCCCGAGGGCACGCCGGCTGACATCTACCTCCTTTACGTCAACCCCAAAACGCATCTCATCGACGCGTTCTTGTTTACAGTCGTGGACTTCGGCCTGATCGATGAGCCGTTCCTGATGGAAGTCGAATACGAAACCTTCGGCAAGGTGATGCTGCCCGTGACGCGTCGCTACACCCCGTCGAGTTGGGAGGGTGAGGTCCCCGCCGACGCGGTGTGGGTCGACGAGATCATGCAGAACCTCAAGTTCGACAACGGATTCACGCCCAACGACTTCGCGCCGCCCCCGGCAGCCGTTTCGGGCGACTTGAAACTTATTTTCGACGGGTGCTGAATCAAGCCCCCCGTACGAACAACAAAAAAACCGCGCCGTCGAAACGGCGCGGCTTTGTCTGTGTCTCGGATAAACCGAAGCGAGAAGTGAACTACTTGAGCTCGACTTCGCCGCCGGCTTCCTTGATCTTCTCGGCGAGGGCTTCGGCCTCGTCCTTGGGCAGGGCTTCCTTGATGGTGCCCGGGGCGCCGTCGACCAGTTCCTTGGCTTCCTTGAGGCCCAGGCCGGTGGCTTCGCGGACGGCCTTGATGACCTGGATCTTCTTGTCGCCACCCGACTTCAGGATGACGTCGAACTCGGTCTTCTCTTCGGCTTCTTCGCCGCCGCCGGCACCACCACCGCCGGCCACCATCACGGCACCGCCGGCGGCGGGCTCGATGTTGTAGGTTTCCTTGAGGTAGTCGGCGAGTTCGACGGCGTCCTTGAGGGTCAGGCCGACGAGCTTGTCGCCCAGTTCTGCGATTGCTGCTTCTGCCATGGTTCAATACTCCAAACGTTGCGTCTCCGCGTGGCCGTCGACCGTCGACGATTTAACCCAAACGGGCCAGGCGGGGATCGGTTAACTAAAAGGATGAAACGAGCCGCATCGATCACGGATCGACGGCTATACGATTATTGGGATCCCCCGACCTTGGCGATGGTTTCGCCGGCCTCGAGCTTCTCTTGGATCGTCTTGAGGATACCGGCGATATTCTTGCCGGGAGCGAGCAAAGCACCAACGAGGTTCTGCCCGGGTGTGAGGACGATCTGCACGACCTTGGCCTGCGCTTCTTCCTTGGTGGGGTACTCCGAGAGCTTCTTGATCTCGTCGGGGCCGAACACGATCCCGTCCATCACGGCACCCTTGAACTCCATGTTCTCGAGCTTCTTGGCCCAGTCGATGAGTTCACGGGCCACGCCCACGACCGAGGCGTCGTCTCCGACGGGATAAGCCATGGCGGCCGGCCCTTCGAGGAATTCGTTGAGGCCTTCGAGCTCGCCGTCCTTGAAGACGTTCTTGGCGAGGCTGTTCTTGATCACACGGACCTTGATCGACTTGCTGGCCAATTCGGCACGCAGGGCGTTGGTGTCGTTAGACTCGACGCCGCGGATGTCGATGAGTACGGCACCGCTCAGGTCGCCGAATTCTTCTTTATACGCCGAAGCGATGAGGTTTTTGACGGGCTTGCTCATGGCTGGTCTCGTTTCCGCCGGGAGGGGCGAGAGGGATTGCGGGGGTGTATTGGGATTGCGTTCAGTCAGATCTGTACGAGCACCGAAGGCGTCATCGTCGCGGCGATGGCGACCTTCTTGATGTACTGGCCCTTGGTGGCGGCGGGCTTGGCCTTGGTGATGAGGTTGATCATGGCCTGGGCGTTCTCGACGAGCTGCTCGGCCGGGAAGCTGTGCTTGCCGATCGGCGTGTGGATGTTGCCGCCGTCGTCGTTGCGGTACTCGACCTTGCCGGCCGCGAACGCCTTGACCGCCTCGGCGATCTTGGGGTCGACCGTGCCGGCCTTGGGCGAAGGCATCAGGCCCTTGGGGCCCAGAACTTTGCCCAACTTGGAAACGACCCGCATCATCGCCGGCTCGGCGATCGCGACATCGAAGTCCATCCAGCCGTCTTCGATCTTTTTCACCAGATCGTCGCCGCCGGCCTCGACCGCGCCGGCGGCCTTGGCTTCGTCGACCTTCTCCGGCGAGCAGAACGCCACGACTTTCTTGGAGGCCCCGCCGATGCCGTGGGGCAGCGACACCGAGCCACGGAGCATCTGGTCGGCCTGCTTGGGGTCGATTCCGAGATGCATGTGCAACTCGACGGTCTGGTCGAACTTGGTGGCCCGGAAACCCTTGAGCCGCTCGATGGCTTGGGACAGCGGGAGCAGGTCGTCGTTGGCGACGCGCGCGTCGGCGGCGTAGCGCTTACCTTTCTTGCGAGACATCTGGCTTTCCTTTCGAGTTATCCGCGGCGTGCGGACGCGTCTTCCACGGTTTCGGCCCGTGGTTGGCCGGAGGAGCGTCGATTCAGTGATCGACGCTAAACAATCGGTTTAAAATTCGCCCTCGACGGTGATGCCCATCGACCGAGCGGTGCCCGCGACGATGCGGCACTTGGCTTCGACGGTGTGGCCCGAGAGCTCGGCGCCTTTTTCTTCGACGATCGCCTTGACCTGATCGGCGGTCACGCTGCCGACTTTTTCTTTGTGGGGCACGCCCGAGCCCTTCTCGATCTTCGCGGCGTCCTTGAGCAGGACGGCGACGGGCGGGGCCTTGACCTCGAACTCGAAGGAGCGATCTTTGTAGACCGTGATCACGCAGCCGACGACCTTGCCGTTGAGCGGGCGGGTGCGGTCGTTGAACTGCTGGATGAACTGGCCGGGGTTCACGCCGTGCTGGCCCAGGGCCGGGCCGATGGGCGGAGCCGGGGTGGCCTGGCCGCCCTTGGCTTGGATCTTGAACTGCGAGCTGATTTCTTTCTTGGCCATGGTGGTTCGTCCAAAGGGGGCCGGGAACTTGCCGTGTCGGGGGGGGCTGCCCAACGAAGGCGGCTCAGAGGCGGGCCGCCGGTCTCGAGCGGGGAATATTTCGGGTTCACTCGGCCGCGAAAGATGCCCGATTCCGGGCGGACCCCGGGCTACGGCGAGTCGCATAGTGTAGCGAGCCCGCCGCGGTTGACAAGTCCGCAGGGTGAGGTACGCTTTGCGGCCCGACCCAGCTCCCCGCCCGCCCCACGGCAGGCCCACGGCCAGGTAGCTCAGTTGGTAGAGCACAGCATTGAAAATGCTGGTGTCCCCGGTTCAAGTCCGGGTCTGGCCACTCCCTTTACGCCCCTCATCGGGGCGTTTTTTGAATCAGCACCGCAACGCCCCGCGCCGGTGGGCCGGGGCGGAGGCTCTAAAATGCCTGGCGTGTCGGTGGGTCTGTCGGGTGCAATGCGACGCGACTCAGCTTGGTTGGACCCAGTCGTATTTGCCGTCCTGCCGCGACAACACGCCCGAGAGGGCGAGGCGGTAGGCCGCCCGCTGGACATCCGGTGTCGGCAGATCGATGCTCGACGCGAGGCTCTCGGCGCGCTGGGGGTAGTGGAGTTCGGAAAGGATCGCTTTTTGGTCTTCGGTGGCCAGGAGGCTGAGCGGGTCGCGCTCGGCCGACCGGGCCTCGCGGAGCCGAAGAACGGGGTGGGCACGGGCGATGCGATAGGCCAGGTGCTGAGCGGTGTCGACCAGCGCATCCAGCAGGTGATCCGGGTGGATCGTGATGGAAGCCCGGCCGTCGGCGATCAGCCGGAGCGGTCCGGCCGAGTTGGGCGCCTCCAACGGGCCGGGCACGGCGAAGACCTGCCGCTTGATCTGATCGACGGCTATCCGGGCCGCGATCATCGCCCCTGACTGCGCCCCGGCCTCGACGATCAGGCTTGCGATCGAGCTGCCAATAACCAAATGATCTCCCTTGACCTGATTGACACTATCGGGCGCCGTCTGCAGGGGTACGCTGCTGACCACCGCACCCCGGCCAGAATCAACGACCGAATCGTAAAGCGCCTGCGCGGGGCGCTGGTGGTTCATCAGCCCCGCCCCGAGGGCCACGATCACCCGGCCGCCCGCCGCCAGCGCGGCCTCGAGCGAAGCCACGTCGATCCCACGTTCGCCGCCGTTGATCACGGTGATCCCGTGCCGAGCGAGAGCCGTCGCGAACAGCTCTGACTGCTGCCGGCCGTAGTCCGTACACCGCGACGAGCCCAGCAGGGCCAAGGCGTAAACATCCTCGGGTGCGACCGCCCCACGGACCCACAACGCCAGGGGCGGCTCGGGGATCGTCCGCAACAACGCGGGGTACCCCGCGTCGTGGGTCGTCACCAATTCGACACCCTGCTGCCGCATGACCTTCAGCTCTCGGGTCGCCGCGAGGCGCACCTCCGGGGTATCGCAACGTGAGAGGACCGCTTCGATCTCGGCCATCGAATGCCCGCTCGACTCGACCAATGTCTCGGCCGACGTCCCCAGGAACCGGCTAGGTGATCCCGCCGCGGCGATCAGTTTCCGTAACAGCTTCGGGGGCCCCGCCTGGGCCATCAATACGATCAGCAGCGCCAACATGTCGTCGAGCTGACCAGATACGGCCTTGGATTTCGATTTGGTCACAGGGGCCATGACGAAAAAACCGGTTTCAATTAACAAAATCACGCAGGTCGTTGCGGAGCATAGTGGGGATTCACGAATTTACCGTTAAGCGCGTCGACGGTATTAGTCTTGCGCTAATTATCCCTCGCAATTAACCTCGCTCTCACCGGCCGCCCGTCAAGCGATGGCTTCAGCAGGATTTGCGTGAGAATCCGGCTAACATCCAGCCCGTAATGCTCAGATCATCGAGATCATCTTTATCTAAGCGAATGGGATAAAGCTGCTGGCTGTTCCCATCCACCCCATACCGCAAAGCGGGAAACGACCATGAACCCATCAACCTTCGGACCACAAACAATCCATAAACGGTGGGCTTGGCCGGGCTTGTTGCTCGTCGTTTTTTCGGTGAACCTGCCGGCGTTCTGGGCGTCTGCTCCCGCCCAAGCCGCACCCCAGACCAATCACACCTCGACCCTGACCCGCATCGCCTTCGGGTCGTGTGCAAAGGAGACCAGCCCCCAACCGATCTGGGACGTGGTCCTCGAGCGCGACCCCGGCCTGTTCATCCTGGCGGGCGACAACGTTTACGGCGACACCGACGATCCCGCGGTCCTGCGTATGAAGTACGAGAGGTTCGCGGCCGTGCCGGGCTTCGCGCGCCTGCGCGAGACCGTGCCGGTGCTCGCCACTTGGGACGATCACGATTTCGGCCGCAACGACGCTGGCACCGAATACGAGATGAAGCGGGAGTCGCAGCAGGTGTTCTTGGATTTCTTTGGCGTGCCGAGCGACTCGCCCCGCCGTACCCGCGAGGGGGTGTACCACGCCGAAACCTTCGGCCCCGAGGGCCGGCGGGTGCAGGTCATCCTGCTCGATACGCGGTACCACCGCAGCGCCCTCGAACGCTTTTCCCCGGAGCCCGGCCGGCGCCGGGGCGCTTACCGCCCCCGACGTGACCGCGACGCCACGATGCTCGGTGACGCGCAGTGGTCTTGGCTGGAAAGCCAACTCCGGCAGCCCGCCGACATTCGGCTGATCGTCAGCAGCATCCAGTTCGTGGCCGAGGACCACCGCCACGAAAAGTGGGGCAACCTGCCGCGTGAGCGCCGTCGGATGCTGAACCTCATCCGCGACACCGGGGCTCAGGGGGTGGTGTTTCTCAGCGGCGACCGACACCACGCCGAACTCTCCCGGCTTGAACGCTCGGCGCCCGGGTATTCCCTCTACTACCTGACCGCCAGCGGGTTGACCCAGAGCCGGGCACGCGGCGGCCGATTCCGCGTCCCCGAGTACAACCGCTCCCGCGTCGCGGGGCCGTTCCGTGGCCAACACTTCGGCATGGTGGATATCGACTGGGACCAGCCCGAGCCCGCGATCACCTTGCAGATCATCAACGCCGACGGCACCGCGGTCATCCGAGAAACCGTTCACCGCAACGAACTGCAACGTGGGGGTGAAGCGCAGCTCGCAACCGCGAAGAGCTCACCCTCGGATGTCGCCGTCGTCCAAGATCAAATGACGACCGACGGCGACATCGACGACTGGCGGACGCCCGGCTTGCTCTACGCCGACGACCGGAACGTCTACGGCCGGTTCCTCACCACCGAACGCACGCTCCGCCGGCACGCCGAAACCGTCATCGTCGGCTTCGACCTCGACGGTGACGCGGCGACCGGCGACGGGGGCGGCCTCGATCTGGCGTTCCACATCGGCCCACCCCCCGCCGAAAACGGCCGCCGCCGTCGTGGACCGCTGGTCGTTCATCACGGGGCCGATCGGCAGCCGCGGGAAATCTCAGACACCGAGTTGATCCGTGCGCTGGGCTTTCACATCGGTCCGACCCACGCTTCGGACTGGCACGAATTCCGTCTCCGCCGCGACGCGGCGCGGACCCTGGGACTCAACCCCGATTCGCCCCCCCGGAGTCCGCTGCGGGTGGTCGTCCGTGGTATCGACAAAGAAACCAGCGTGAGCCGCGTGATCGCCGAGGCCTCGGTGACTCCGCCCGCGGCTTCGTGGTCGGCCGAGACCGGCACCGCCTCTTCGGCCCTGCCGACCAAAGCCGACGGAGCGGTGCGTCTGGTTTGCTTCAACGTCCTCTGGGCCACGCCACAGGAAGACCCGGCCCCGTTCGGCCGTCTGCTCAAGGCGACCCGCCCTGACATCTACCTGATCCAAGAATGGGACCAGAGCCGGTACAGCGTCGCGGAGATCTGCGCTTGGTTTAAAGAGCACGTCGATCCGAACGCCGAGTGGTCGGCGATGGTCACCGGCATCGGCGGCCGCGGCTCGGGCACGGCCGTGGTCACGCCCCACCCGATGACGGCCAAGCTCCCGCCCCACGTGCCCGTCGCGACCGCCCGTTGGGATTTCCCCGCCCGGATCGCCGGGGCCGCGGTCGACACGCCCTCGGGACGGTTCGTGGTCGGCAATGTGCACTTCAAAGCCGGCGGCGCGCTCGACAGCGACGAAGATATCCGACGCCGGGCGGAGGCCGAAGCGGTCAACCGCCTGCTCGTGGGGCTCTCGGCCGCGGTACAGCCCGACGTGGTCGTGCTCGGCGGCGACTTCAACCTCAACGGCAGCACCGAGATCGCCGAGATCGCCACCCGCGGCCTCGACCTAGACCTCAGCGACCTCGCCACCGCCCGCCCCCAAGTCCTCGGCCAGCCGGGGCTGGTTTATACCCATGGCCGGGGCCCGTCCAAAAACCGCCTGGACTTCATCACCTACTCCGACGCCACGGCTCAAGTGACCGCCGCGTTCGTTCTCGATACCACCGTGCTCGACGACGCGGCCCTCCAAGCCGCGAACCTGCAACGCACCGACTCGCACGCCTCGGACCACTTGCCGGTGTTCGTCGACCTCTTGCCTCGGGGCTACCGCCCCCCCACGAGCGGCGAAGTGGCTCAACAACACCCCGGAACCGCACGTTGATCGAGCATCTCACCGATGATCCGAAACTCGCGGCGTGCCTCAAGGTGTTGGAGCAGGCCGAAGGGTTGAAACTGGTCGAGAGGCGGTCTTACGTCCCGGGCTCGGAAGGTCCGCGACCCGAGAACGCGGCCGAGCATTCCTGGCACGCGGCGTTGGCGGCGCTCTTGCTGGCCGATACGGCCGACGAGCCGATCGACGTGGGGCGGGTGATCCAGATGCTGCTGATCCACGACCTGGTCGAGATCGAGACCGGCGACGTCTTTGTCTTCGACGAAGCCGGGCAGGCCGAGCGCTTCGAGAACGAATCGGCCGCCGCCGAACGCATCTTCCGTCAGCTCCCCGAGCCCATGGCCCACCGCCTGCTCGATCTGTGGCACGAGTTCGAAGCCAAACAGACTCCCGAATCCCGCTTCGCCAAGGCCGTCGACCGCCTGCTTCCCCAGCTCATGCATCTGCAAACCGAAGGCAAGACTTGGCGCGACCACGGCGTCAGCATCAGGCAAGTCAAGCAGATCCAAAAGACCATCAGCCAGCGCTCGGCCGAACTCGGCAAGATCTCTCAGCAGGTCGTCAACCAAGCCACCTCCCGCGGCCACCTCTCGACGAACGCCGATTTGGCCGAGCCGCTGCAACCCACCCAAACGGCCTGACCGAAAGAGCTCCGGGCGGCCTGAAAACCGGGCCACGATCTTGCGGCTCAATTCGTCTTGCAAGGCAGCCAATCCCCCCCGCGCACGCCGCCGAGGCCATCGCGGATGTGCCGGTTGATATTGGCCAAGTCGTCCCGGCCGGGTCCGTCCGCACGTGACCGCCGTGAACCTTTAACATCTGGCCATGATCCCACGCACGCCGTTCCAGCAGTTCCTCCCGCCCAGGATCGAGAAGGCCCGCTTGCGGCTACGCGACATGATCTGGCAGGTCGACGGCGAGCCGCTCGCGGTGTCCCGGTCACCCGCCGGGCCGGGTTACGTTGACGCAAAGACCGCTGACGGATTGAAGTACCGCCCCGTCCGCCGGCTCCCGCACACCTGGGGAAAACTCTTTGATCAGTGTTGGTGGAAGCTGCGTATCCCCCGGGGCGCAGGCCGATCGCGTTACCTCGTCTGGCGTGATCAGGCCGAGGCGACGCTCTATATCGGCGGCCGGGCCCACTACGGGCTGGACCTTGGCCACCCGTACGCCCCGCTGCCCGACCGCGTCACCCAACGCGGCGGCGAGGTTATGGTCGAGTCGGCGTGCTGCCGGACCGGGATCTGGATCTCCGGGGAAACCGAAGGCGTCTCCAGCAAGGGCAGCATCTTCCAGGGCGCGTTCCTGGCCACCCGCGACGAAGACGCTTGGCACGCCTACCACGACCTCGAAGTCTTGCTCGAACTCGCGATCGTTCAGCACCGCGCCGCGTTCCCGCTCAGCAGCGACATCCCGGACGGCAACGGCTACCGCGAGCCCATCGAGGTCGTCAGCCCGGCTTTCCGACGCCTGATCGACCAACTCGATCGCGCGGTCGATGCGCTGGACCACGGCGGACCCGCCGCGCTGCGCTGGGTGCTTCAAAAAACCTACGCCGCCCTGCCCGCCGCGCCCGACGCCCTGCGTGCGACACTCACCGGGCACGCCCACATCGACCTGGTCTGGCTCTGGCCCGAGCGCGTGGGCGTGTTCAAAGCCGTGCACTCGTTTGCCAACGTGCTGAGTCTCCAGGACCGCTACCCGGAACTGGTGTTCGGGTACTCCCAGCCCGCGAGCTACGAAGCGGTAGGCCAGCGCAGCCCCGAGACGCTGCGGCGCGTCAAACGAGCCGTGGCCGACGGCCACTGGGAACCGACCGGCGCGATGTACGTCGAGTCCGACACCCAGCTCGCCTGCGGCGAGGCGCTGGTCCGCGCTTTCGCGTTGGGTCAGAACGGCTTCCGAAAGCTGCGCGGCGAAGACAGCCGGGCCGTGTGGTTGCCCGACGTCTTCGGCTACAGCGGCGTGATCCCCACGCTCATGGCCGGCTTCGGGGTGCCGTATTTCTTCACCACGAAGATGCACTGGAGCTCGGCGACACGCTTCCCTCACAGCAGCTTCAAGTGGCGTGGCAACGACGGCTCGGAGGTCCTTGCGCACCTGTCGTGGAAGCACTACAACCAGGAAAACCGCCCCGCCGAGTTCGATTTCGCCGCTCAGCAGCACCGCCAGTCCGCGGTCCACCACGAAGTACTCATCCCCACGGGCTACGGCGACGGCGGCGGCGGGCCGACCGAGAGCATGTGCGAGCGCGCCCGGCGCGTCGCCGACCTGGCGGGCATGCCGCGGTGCAAGTGGGGCACGATCGAGGGCTTCTTCGATCGGCTCGCCGAGGTGAGCGGCGAACTGCCCGCCTGGCGCGGCGAGATGTACCTCGAATACCACCGCGGCGTCCAGACGACTCACGGCCAACTCAAGTCGGCCTTCCGCGCCGCCGAGCGTGGCCTACAGGCCTGGGAAGCCGTCCGCTGCGCAAGGCAGCGCGGGCCGATCGATAAGCAGCCCTGGAAGCGCGTGGTCTTTGCGCAATTCCACGACTACATCCCCGGCAGTTCGATCCGCGCGGTGTACGACGAAGCGCTGCCCGAACTCGAACGACTCGCTGCCGACACGGCCGCCCACGCCAAACGCGAGCTCGCCGACCAGCGCGCAACCGCCAAGCCTTGCTTGTTCAACCCGCTGCCGCTGGCCCGGACGGTGCGACGCAAGGACAAGCAGATCACGCTGGCGCCGCTGGCGGGCGTGGCCCTGCGGGACGCGGAGAAAGACGCGATCGTTCTGCCGAAAGTCAAGGTCGGCGATCGGCGGCTGGAAAACGATCGCCTCGCCGTGCGTTTCAATGCGGTGGGCGAGGTCGCAGCGATGCGCGTGGACGGGCGCAAGTTGGCGTTCGACTCCCCGGCCGGGGCGCTGTGGACCTTCCCCGACCACCCCGCGAACTACGACGCGTGGGACATCGATCGGCCAGCGGTGTCCAACGGCAAGCGCGTCACCGGCCGGGCCGAACTCGAGATCGACGCCGCGGACCCGTGGGGCCCCGTGCTGCGATTTACCCGCAGGATCGGCAAAGACAGCCGAGCAACGGTGAGCTACACGCTCGATGCGTGCAGCGCGATGCTCCGCATCGATATCGATCTGGACTGGCGCGAGCCGCAGACGCTGCTGAAGCTCGCGGTGCCGACGGCTTACCGCGGGGCCAACGCGCGGTTCGGCGCCCCCTTTGGCAGCCAGCTCCGCCCCCAACTGCCCGGCAGCCTCACCGCCGACGCGATGTTCGAGGTGCCCGGCTCCCGCTGGGCCGCGGTCGCCGACGACACCGAACGCGAGGGCGTCGTGCTCATCACCCGCGACAAGTACGGGTTCGGGGCCCACGACGGGCTGCTCCACGTCTCGCTCGTCCGCTCCAGCCTCGTCACGAAAGCCAACAGCGGAGGCGGCAACGACAGCGCCGCGGCCGCGGTGGACGACATGGCCGACCTCGGCCGCCACCGCATCGGCTTGGCCATGGGGCGTTACAGCGCCGATCTGTCTCGCGGCCAAAACCCCGCGGCCTTGGCCGACACGCTCTTCACACCGCCGATTTCCTACCGCGGCGCGGCCTGCTCCGCCGGCTTACTCGCCGTGGAAGACGGCGAATCGCTCGTGCCGTGCTGGAGCCAACCCCTCGGCCGCGGCGCCTGGGTCCTACGCCTGCACGAAACCCTCGGCCAACGCGGCACCGCCCGACTGCGACTCGCCCCGGGGTACACCGCCACCCCGATCGACCTGCGCGAGCAGACACAGGGCAAAGCCCAAGACCGCGCCGTCCGGGTCGAGTTCGCCGGCTATCAAGTCCTCAGCTTCCGTATCGAACGCGGCCGCGAAGCATGACGCAGCCGTCTATCACCTTCTACTCAACGCTACCACACGGCCGTGAAGTGCAATCGAATCAAGTTCGGTTGACAATAGCCGGGTGGGGTTCGAACGACCTCTAAATCCTCGCGGAAATAGATACGATTTCGATCGAGGCGGTGCAGAATCCGGTGCATCGGTCCTCTCCGAGGCGGAAGAAAGAGCCGCCGCCGAACGAATGCGGCGTCTGTACGTCGAAGACCGCAACGCCCTGGAGCGTGTACGTGCCCGCCCAAATCTTGGGCCACTTCCGAATTTCAAACCCGCTCCATCGAAACCCCGCCGTCCCGCCGCCCGCACCATGACCAAGGCGGCCATTCTGGCCGAGATCGTCACGGAGTGGGCCAAGCTCAACGCCGCCGAGATGGCGTCGGTCCTGGGCCAGTTCCGCCGTTGCCCCAGCATCGCCGGCCGTGCTCACGTCTCGAAGCTGGGCAAGGTCAAGCCCGGCACGCACATGGTCGGTCGCCCCGACGCCGCCAAGCTACTCGGCATTTCTCTCACGACGCTTGACGCTTGGGACCGTCGCGGCTGGATCATCGGCAAGATCAAAGCGAGCAACACGATCTGGTACCCGAAAGTCGAAGTCACCAAAGCCCGGCGGCGGGCTAAAAAACGCCGCGGAGAATAGCCATGAATGCACTCGTTCGAGAAGTGGCCACGCTGGCCCTGGAACAGTCCCGCGACGCCCTGCGATCGATCACGGTGGACATGAAGCCTTACGCCCGGGAGAAGCTCATCACGGCGGCCGTGCGGGCTCTGACGGCTTGGCAGCAAGCGCATGATCCCGATCCGGTTCACCCAGAACAGGAAGAAGCCGAAAGCCCTGCCTGAGACCGTCGCGGTGCTCGCTCGCCCCGACAGGGCGAGCACCGCGTCGCAGCTCAGGGAGGGCGGCCCCCTGCCTAGACCCGAGCGGCACGAGTTCATCCTCTGGGAGGTTCGGGCCGTTCAGAAAGGCGGGTGTTGGCCCCGCCCAACCCCGCCGCCTGGACGGTCCGAGCCACATGGCGGCACCTCAAAACACATGCCGAAAGTTTTTTTCGAGCCTGATTTGATCGAAGTGAAAAATCTGCCCAACTCACGAGACTATTTTGATACTTGTACCTAACTCGTCTGCACCCGAAAAAACAAGGGAATTCGCGTTGTGGATAAAAAAACTATCAAATTTCAGAAAAGACCTCGGAAATTGAAAAATGGAAAAATCCCCCTTGAACGCTTTCTAACGAGCGCTATAACGGCGACATGACCCATAACCCTCCCAAACCTCTCGGAGCGATCCTGAGCCATCCTAGCGGCCCTAGCGTGAACGCTGGCTCAAGCCTCTACCCCCTCGCCGTCGACGCCCACACGCTGGGGCAGATGCTGGGCCTGCACAAGAACACGATCGAGCAGTACCGCAAGGACGGGGTGCTGCCGTTCGTGAACTTCGGCCGGGCGGTCCGTTACCCGGTGCACCAGGTCATGGCGGCACTCGATCGGATGGCCGGATTGACCGAACCCGAAACGGAGCCCGAGCCATCGCCAGCCTGACCCGCGAACCCAACGGCCGGAAGGTCATCCAGCTGGTGTGCGGCGACGGACGTCGCCGGTCGCTCCGCCTGGGCAAGGTTGGCGAGGACCACGCCCGCTCGGTCAAGGTCCGGGTCGATCAGCTGCACACCTGCAAGCTGTCGGGCCAGCCGATGAGCCGGGACCTGGCGTTGTGGGTGGGCGGCCTGGACGACGAACTGCACGGCAAACTCGCGAAGCTCGAGCTCATCACGCCCCGGCGGTCGGCCGCCCTGGCTGAGGTCTTCCAAGCGTTCCTGGACAGCAAGAGCGACAACAAGCCGGGCACCCACAACGTGTACCGGGCCGTCCGCAACGATCTCCTGGCGTTCTTTGGCCCCAACCGCGACATACGCACCATCGGCACCGGCGACGCGGATCGGTACTACGCCTGGATGGACCACACCCGGAAGCTGGCCCGGGCCACGCGGGGTAAGCGTGTGCGGATCATCAAGCAGATCTGGCGGATGGCCCGGCGTGACGGCCTGGTCGACGAGCTGGCGTTCGACCACCTCTCGGGGGCCACGCCTTCGAATCCACAACGGCGGGAGTATGTGCCGCGGGAAACGGTGCAGCGGGTGATCGAGGCCTGCCCCGACGCCACGTGGCGTCTGCTGGTGGCCCTCGCGAGGTTCGGCGGCCTACGTATGCCGTCTGAGCCTTCACGGCTCACGTGGGAAGACGTGCACTGGGACCGCAAGCGGATCGTCGTGACGGCGAGCAAGACCGAACACCTCGCCCACGGCGGCATCCGCGAAGTCCCGATCTTCCCCGAGATCGAGCCGCACCTGCGGGACGCCTTCGAGCTGGCCGAGCCCGGGCAGACGCGGATGTTTCCCCAGCTGAACTCCGCCTCGAACCTGCGGACGCAGTTGCGGCGGTTCCAGCGTCGTGCGGGCGTCGCGACCTGGCAGAAAGATTTCCAGAACCTCCGGGCGTCCTGCGAGACGGACCTGATGGCCACCGACCCGATCCATGTAGCCGCGGCGATCCTGGGCAACAGCCCGAAGGTTGCGTTGGAGCACTACGCGATCGTCCGCAGCGAAGACCTCGACCGGGCTCTTGATCAGGCGGTGCAGAACCCGGTGCACCGGGCTGGTATACTCGGACACACCGGGACACATGGCCCAGAGACCGAAACGCAGAATTCACTTGTAAAACAAGGATAAAGTGACGATATGGGTGTCAGTGTTCCTCAGTGTGTTTGGGGCGGAATAGCCCGGGTGGGACTCGAACCCACACTGTCACGATTTTAAGTCGTGTGCCTCTGCCATTGGGCTACCGGGCCGTAGGCGTGTTGTACCACGATTGGCGGCACCTATCCGCGGCGCGGATCGCGGGCGCCCCCAAAACCTAAAGAACCCGCGGCCCCGTGCTCACTTCCCGGCCACGGCCTTGAGCTGAGCCGCCATATTCTCGCAGGCCGGGACGTAGCGCTCGCCGAACACACGGACGTGCATCATCATGGTGTTGAGCCAATACACCCGGCAGCGCTTGCTGAAGCCGGGCCGCAGCGGGTGGTGGCGGCGGTACATATCGAAGAACGAATCGTCGGCGGTTTGGAACATCCGCAGATACGCCAGCTCGTATTCGGGGTCGCAGTAGGACGCGAGGCCGTCGATAAACGCGAGGATCTGCGGCTCGTCGGGGTGGGCGTCGGAGACCAAAATGTTATTGGCCCAGAGGTCGCCGTGGACCAGCGTCGGCGTGGCCTGCTCGGGCAGCCAGTCCTCGAGGTGTTGGATCAGGTCGTCGATGAACCACCGACTGCCGGAGGACAGGGAGGAGCGGACGGCGTGGAATTCTCGCTCGATCGCCGGGCCAAAGTTGTCGAGCCACCGGGATTCGCCGACGTCCTGCAACGCGGTGCCGTAGGTCGAGCGGTGGTGGGCGTGCAGGTCGATGAGGTGGCGGGCGAGTTGGGTCTGCAGATGGGCCATGCCGCGGACGCTGACTTTGGCGTCGGCCAATGTGATGCCGTCGATCTTTTCCATCAGCAAGCCCGCGCCGTCGAACTCCGGCTCTTCTTCGAGCACGGCCCAGGGTTCGGGCACCGGCAAGGTCGTGTGCTTGCGGTAGGTGGTGAGCGAAACCAGCTCCCGACGGAACGATTTGACGTTTTTGGAGTTGTGGAGCTTCGCGACGACCGAGCCGGGCTCGCCGTCGGTAATCCACTCGACGACGCGGTTGATCGAGCCGCCGTACAGCTTCTTGATACCGGTGACGGTGAGGTCGGGGTTGACGTGACGGCGCACAATGGAAGTGGCCTGCTGGGTATCAATCACCGACCCACGTCGACTGTTTTGCTTGCTTTGATCGTGAATCACCATACGCAAATCTTCGCAAGTACAGGTTGAATCGACAGATACAACCCACAGCCTACCACTTGGTTTGAGAGCCGGCCCATCGGGATTCCCCTAAGATCACAGCGCATACTACGCTCCTGTCTCGTGTATATCGACGCCCCGGACGCACGAAGGGCATAAAAAAACCCGTCGGGAGACGACGGGTTTGGCGGGTTTACGCCAGTGGAGCTGACAGGGATCGAACCTGCGACCTTTTGTATGCCATACAAACGCTCTCCCAACTGAGCTACAGCCCCATTCGGGATGGGGAGTATAAGCAGCCCCGAGTCCCGGATCAACCGAGGGGGCCGGTCGGACCAGGCGTGTTCCAACCCCGAAGCGAACCGGAATCCCTATCGGGCGGAGGAAAGCAGAGGTAATCCCGCCGGTTCCAACCCCGCGCCGCTCCTCAACACGGACCGGCTCGGCCGCCTCATCCCCGTTACGACTCGTACGCTCCGGATAGCCAACCCTCGTACCCTCAGCGTGGAATGCTATAATCACGATCAGTCAATTTACCCACCGCGGAGCGCGCTTTTGTCCGTCCAAGAAAAACTCCGGCAACTCTTCCTTCTGGATCAGCAGATCCGGGGCCTGCGCAGCCGAGTTGATGCCGCGGCCCGACGCCTCGCCGCCCAGCAAGCCAAACTCGACCAGTATCAGCGACAACAGTCCGAGCTCCACGACCAGCTCCAGCACGCCAAGGCTGTGGCCGCCGATTTGGCCTCAGACTCGCTCGCCTCAGAGCAGCGCATCGAGAAAGTCCGTCAGACCATGACCTCGGTCCGCAGCAACAAGGAATACTCGGCGTTGCTCGTCGAAGTCAACACCCTCAAGGTCGAACAGGAAAAAATTCAGGAAAAAGAACTGGAGCAGATGACGCGGGTCGAGGAGCTCGAAACTCGCCATCAGGAGATCAGCGAAAAAGTCAACGAGCAGAGCAAACTCGTCGAACTCGCCCAGAACGAAGTCGCCGAAGGCGAAGCCGAGATCGCCGGTCAACTCGACGAACTGGTCAAAGAACGCGACGACGCCGCCGCGCCGATCGACCCCGACACGCTCACGCTCTACCGCAAACTCAACGACGACTACGAAGGCGAAGCCCTCGCCGAAGTCGAGGAACAGGACCGGCGCCGCATGGAATACACATGCGGCGCTTGTTTTATGAGCCTGCCCATCCAGGTTGTAAACGCGACGCTAACCACCAGCGACAAGCCTGTCGTATGCCCAAGTTGCCAGCGAATACTCTACGCGGCCAACGAACTCAAAGACGCGTTGATCCCCAAATAATCACGGCCACCGCGCCACGCCCTCCAGCCCTGCTTGTCCACCACGCGCCCAACCCGCGGCGTGTATCCAACCCCTATTTTTTTCCATGCACTGCACCATCCACATCGACGGCGGCGCTCGCGGTAACCCCGGCCCCGCCGGCGTCGGCGTCGTCATCCAGGACACCGCCAACGATAAGTACCTTCACGAAGCCGGCTATTTCCTCGGCGAAGCCACCAACAACGTGGCCGAGTACAACGGCCTGATCAAGGGGCTCGAAGTCGCCAGCGAGCTCGGGGCCAAGCGCATCCTCGTCGTCAGCGATTCCGAGCTCATGGTCAAGCAGATCAATGGGCAGTACCGCGTCAAGGCCGAGAACCTCAAGCCGCTGTACCAACAGTCCGTCGCGCTGCTGGGCAAGTTCGGCAAATGGGAGATGACCCACACCCGCCGGGAAAACAACAAGCTGGCCGACCAACTCGCCAACCGCGCGATGGACGCCGAAAGCGACGTGAGTTTCTCCAGCCAGGATTCCTGACCCGTTACCGCCGCCCGTGTGAGACAACCCGCCCCTGTCCCGGGGCTCCGCATCCCCTCACTCTGCCCCGGCCGGGGTGCCCCCCCGCAGCCACGCCAAGGCCCCGCCACCCAACACCAACGACACCAGCACCTCGGCGCCCCGGTCTACCAGCGCCGCCGCCGCCGCGGCCGACGCCTCGATCGGCGTCACCACCGCGCTCAGCGCCACCACCACCCATTCACTGAGCCCCAACCCATTCGGCGTCAGCCCCGCGATCTTCACCAACAGCGAGGCCGACGCGAGCACGGCCACGTCCGCCACGCCCACGGACTGCCCGACGATCGACATCCCCAGCCACAGCCGCCCCACCGCCGCCGCGAAGTCGAGCCCCCGCAACGGCACCCAAGTCCAACCCGCCTTCGCTTGGCGCCGCAGCAAGTGTTTTCCGAGCGTTGAAGTCGAGCCGGTCGCCAGCAACAACCCACCCGCGACAACCGCCCACCGCCACGATGGCGGGCAAACCAACAACACCAGCCCCGACCCGCCCACCACGATCAACGTGAGGACCAACACCACGCCGAGGACGACGAGCGATTGGCGCACCGGCAAGCCGTGGTATTTCTTCAGATACGCCGCCCGGCCCCACAACCCCGCCCTCACCACCGGCACATAATTCAGCAACCCACTCACCGCGATCAGCCCGATCATCCGCCCCGGCCCGACCGTCGGCGTCGCGTCGAACGTCCGCGTCACGCTCCAGAAGAGCAACCCCGTCAGCACAAAGTTCGTCACCACCAACCCCGCCAAAGCCCCGAACTGCCACGGCGACGCCGACCGCAACACACCCCACTCCACGCCCGACACCGCAAACCCCACCGCCAACGCCAGCAACACCCCGCCCAACCCGTAGCCCAGCCACCGCATCCAACGCCGCCGGGCTGCCTCGGGCTCGCTCATCGCCGCATCGTAACAGACGCCCCACGCAGAATTAACCGCCGCAATCCATCCCCGCTGACGTATACTGGAAGTGTCCGGCAAACCCCCGCAGGAGCGATTCGTATGCTGGTGCGCAGCCCCGATGAAGTCGACGCCAAAGTCATGGACATGCCCGGCGCCAAGGACGTGACGATGCGTCTCATGGTTGGCCGCCACGACGGCGCCCCGAACTTCGCCATGCGTTTGTTCGAAGTCGCTCCCGGCGGCGAAACCCCCCGCCACGCCCACAACTACGAACACGAAGTCCTCATCGTCGCGGGCTCCGCCCAGGTCTACGACGCGACTCAGGACGCCGAGCGCCCCGCCGCCGCGGGCGACACGCTCTACATCCCCGCCAACCAGACCCACCAGTTCCGCAACACGTCCGACCAGCCGCTGAAGTTTATGTGCATGGTCCCCACCGCCTACGACTGCGGCGGAGGGGCCACCGCGGACACGCCCGGCTCGTAACCGCTCGCTCCGCCCGCCCGCCGTTCTCCGTCCGTTTTCATCTCCACGATGGGGTGCCCGATGTCCAAACCCGACACCAAAACCAAACCCGCCAAGGCCAAGAAGTCCGTCCCGTTCTTTTCCACGCCGCCCGGCACGGTGACGTTGTCCGTGATGCTGTGGGTGCTCGCCTGCGTCCTCGCGGCGGTGGCGATCCTCGTGCTGCAGAACATCCGGTTCGGCCCCGACGACGGACAGACCAAGCTGCTGGTGACCTACCTCGCGTTCGCGCCGTCGACCATCGCGATCGTGCTCAGCGTGGTGTTCCTGATCGTCGGCGCGGTGCGTTGGGCGGTGTTCGGCCGATCGGCCCCGCCGTCGGCGACGCTCAACCTCGGCCGCGAGCTCGCCATGCTCGAATCGATCAACCAACGGCTTCTGCTCAGCGAAACCGCCAAGAAGATCACGTACCGCGCCGAGGACTTGGCCGTGCTGCGCAAAACGCTGAACGACGACATCCAGAAAGGCGAATACAACGCGGCCATGGTCCTCGTGGCCGACCTGGCCAACACCTACGGCCAACTCGAGGAATCCGAGAACTTCCGCCAACAGATCGAAGAGGCCCGGCGTCTGGATCAGGAACAAAAAGTCGCCGCGGGCGTTGCCGTGCTGGAAGAAAAACTCGCCGACCACGACTTCGAGGCCGCCGAACGCGAGGCCGCCCGGCTCCAACGGCTCTACCCCGAATCGAAAGGGGTGGACGAACTGCCTAAGCGCGTCAAGACCGCCCGGGACCAGTACAAGCACGAGCTCGAACGCGCCTTCCTCCACGCCAGCGAACGCGAAGAAATCGACCGGGCGCTCGACATCATGAAGGTGCTCGACAAGATGCTCACCCACGACGAGGCCGAGCCGTTCCGCGAGGTCGCCCGCGGGGTCATCGGCAAGAAGCGCGACAACCTGGGCGTCCAATTCAAGCTGGCCGTGCACGACCGCGACTGGGTCAACGCCGTGTCCGCCGGCGAACAGATCATCAAGCAGTTCCCCAACACCCGCATGGCCGACGAGGTCCGCCAGCGGATCGACCAACTCCGCGCTAACGCCGGCACACGGCAGGATACGGCCCCCGCCGCCGGAAGCGGCGCCCCCGGCAACGCCCCCACGCCCAACACGGGCATCTCGTTTACCACCACCGAATGAACGCCGCGCCGCCCGTCCACGTCACCGAGTGGGAACTGCCCGGCTCCGACGGCGAGCCGATCCTCGGCCACACCCACCACTCACCCGACGGCTCGCCCGCCGTCGGGCGGCTCGTGATCTGTCACGGGTTCAAGGGCTACATGGATTACGGCTTCCTGCCGCGCCTGGCCGACCACGCCGCTCGGCTCGGCGTCGAGTCGCTTCGGTTCAACTTCAGCCACAGCGGCGTAACCCGGCAATACGAAACCTTCGCTCGACCCGATCTTTTTGAACGCGACACGTGGAACCGGCAGGTCTTCGACCTGACACAAGTCGTCGAACACTTCGGCAAGACTGATAAAATGCCGTTGATCTTGTTCGGCCACAGCCGCGGCGGGGTGGCCGCACTGCTCGCCGCCTCGCGGCTCGCCGCCGACCGGATTCACGGCCTGATCACGGCGGCGTCTCCGGCAGACGCCAGCCGGCTGCCCCCTGAGCAGGCCGAGCAGTTACACCAAGACGGACGGATCGCCTCGCCGTCGGGGCGTACGGGGCAGCTCCTCTACGTCGGCCGGGAATGGCTGACCGAGATCGAGGCCGACCCCGCGGGGCACGACCCCGTGCTGGCGTTGTCGGCCCTGGCCTGCCCCACCCTGCTGCTGCACGGCGACCAAGACGACACCGTGCCCGCCGCCGACCTCGAGCGTTTCGCCGCCGTCCGCCCTCAAGCCCAAACACACCTGATCACCGGGGCCAACCACGTCTTTAACGCACCGAACCCCATGCCGGGCAACGAGACGCCGTCGCCTCAGACCGCGCAGCTGTTCGAGCACGTGGCGCGTTTCGTGGATTCGGTCGTGAACCCCGCCGAGCGTTGAACGCTTTCTACAGAACTTCAGACCGGATCGACCGGGTCGGCCGGTTAACCCGTCAAGCCGGCGCATCCGCGATCAGTCGAACCGCATCCGGTAGGACAGCTGCACCTCGCCGAGGTCTTGGAGCCAGGTCCGCACGTTGTCGGGCGACAGATCGGTCAGGCCGGAGCCAACATTCGATCGATGCGAGCCCATCAGTAATTGTGCAAGCAAGCCCTCGCCCGGCTGACGGATCACGGTGACCTTGGCTCGCGGACGCGTACAACGTGGATGTAGATGAGTATAGCCTCGGATTGGATGTCACGGAGTTGCTAGACATCCCGACCCCGGAGAGAGGGCCGAAACTGGTGAGGCCTGCGGAAGTTTATGTACAGCCCGCGTTTAACAGAGGATGCACAGATGGATGTGATCAAAGACTGCCCAAATCATGAAGAGGCGGTCGCAGCGGTCGAAGAGTTTCTCGAGCAATTCAATGTTCTCCCAAGTGTCAAAGAAGAGTAAATACAAGAGACTTTTGTGTAGGTCATCATCAAACTTGGTCATAGTGGAATGATTCTCGTATCTCCGCGTCTCAATGTATGACGATGCAGATGCGTGTAGTGTAGTTACATTAGGATTTCTCCTGGACTCTTATCCCTGAACAACGTCGACCTCCATGTGATCGGAATGCCCCTGTTGGGCTGACATCGTCGAGACACCAATTCTATTCCCCCAGCGATACCGAAATCTATG
>JBCCCG010000030.1:0-50231 GCA_039033595.1 Planctomycetota bacterium
CGCAGATCGCCGGGGCTTCACGGGGGTCGAAGAAGAACGGCGATCTGCGATCGCCCGCTAAACCACCTCACGCACCCAATCCGCCAACCGCTGCGCCCCGTCCTCCGGCGGGCGATCACGCAACGCCGCCGACATCCGCTCTCGGTTCGCGTCGTCTTTCAGGATCGACGCAAAGATCGCGGACAGCTGCACCGCGTTCTGCGTCGCGTCGATCAGGTCGCTGACCACCACCGCCCCGCCGCGTTCCAGCAGCGGCACCGCGTTGTGCTTCTGGTGCTCGTCCTTGTGGTACGGGTATGGCAGCATCACGCACGGCACCGCGTTCGCCCACGCCTCGGCCACCGTGCCCGCCCCCGCCCGCGTCAGCCCCGCGCCCCCGGAATTCGCTGCCCGCCACGCCAAGTCCATCCGGTCGCAGAACGGCAGCACCACCGCCCGGACGTTCGCCGCGTCGTACGCCGCACGAACCTGCTCCGCTTCGCCCTCCCCCGGCCCCGCGACATGCAGCACCTGCGCCGCCTTCAGCACCCCCACGTCGCTGCCCCCACCGCCCGACGCCCAGCACCGCATCGCCGCGTTGATCGTCGCCGCCCCCTGCGACCCGGCGAATATCAGCAGCGTCCGCTTGTCCGGCTTGAGGGCGAAGTGCTTCCGCGCTTCGCCCGCCGAAATGTCCGATGACGCGACCGCGGCGTGTCGTTGCGGGAACCCGATCACTTCGGCTCCGGGAAGCGGCTCCACGTTGTCGTGGGTCGGAAACGCGCTAAAGACCCGTGTTGCGTGTTTCGCCGTAAATCGGTTCGCCCGTCCCGGCACGGCGTCCAGGCTCACCAGCGCGACGGGAATCCCCGCTCGCTGAGCCGCCGCGACGGCCGGGCCGCTCACGAACCCACCGGTCGCGATCATCGCCGCGGCGTTCGTGTCGCGGATCAGTCGAGTCGTCGCCGCCCGCCCCCACCGGTACTGCCGCCAGAACCGTAACATCCCCGCGGGTCGCATCGCCAGCGGCGCCGCGGGGATCGCCGTGAACGCCAGCCCCGAGTCCTCGGCGATCTTCGCGTCCAGGGGGCGTTCCGACACGACCAGATGAGGCGTGAGTGTGTTGCACAACCCCATTTCATCGAGACGCTCGACCACCGCGAGGTTCGGATAAATGTGCCCCCCGCTGCCGCCGCCGACGAGAAGGATAGTTCGTTGGTTCGCGGCCACGGCAAAACTCAGAAAAATTCAACTCGGGTAGATTCAGATCAGGATCGAGAAGACATCAAGACAGCGATAAACCCGCAACGCCGTGATCCGAAGATATCCGATTCGTCCGAGCTGAATCATCTGTCCTCGGTGTGTTCGCGACTCGCAACGCGTTGGCGTTGTCCAGCGACGCGACCAAGCCCAGCGCGAACGCGGTGAACACCCACCCCGTGCCGCCCGCCGAGACCAGCGGCAGCGCGATACCCTTGGTCGGCACCACCACCGTCACCACCGCAAGGTTGATCACCGCCTGCAGCCCCACCGTGAGCAACACGCCGAGCGCGACCAGCCGGCCAAATGTTCCGGGGGTGTCTTTCACGATCCCGATGCCGATCCACAGGATGACCATGAACAAGCCCACCACCAACACCGCCCCGCCGAGGCCGAGCTCCTCGGCGATGATCGGGAAGACGAAGTCGGTCGTGTCTTCGGGGATGTAGTACTTCTGTACGGACCGGCCGAGCCCCGCGCCCTCGACGCCGCCCTGGGCGAACGCGAGCATCGACTGGATCGGGTGGTAGCCCGTGCCCTGGTGGTCGGCCCACGGGTCCATGAACGCGGTCAGCCGCTTGACCCGGTACGGGCTATGCAGGATCGCCGCGACCACGCCGCCGACCGCGAACGGCAGCATCAACGCCAACTGCCACACCCGCGCCCCGCCGGCGACCAAGACGCACAACGCCACCGCGCCGATCAGCGCGGCCGTGCCCAGGTCCTCGATCACGATCAGCCCGCACGCCAGCCCCACCAGCAGCAGCCCCGGCAGCAGCCCGTGGAAGAACCGGTGCATGACACCCCGCCGCCGGGCGCACCACCACGCCAGCGCGATCACCAGCGTCCACTTCGTGAGTTCCGACGGCTGGAAGCTAAAACCCATCCCAGGCGGACCGATGTGCAGCCACCGCGTCGCCCCGTTCACGGACTTGCCAAACCCCGGCACCATCGTCAACGCGCAAAGCCCCAGCGCCACCAGCAGCGCACCCCACACCGGGCTCAGCCACACCCGCCCGCTGAACACCCCCTGCAGATCGACCCGCGACCCCAACAGCATCGCCCCCACGGCCAAGACCGCGTAGATCAGGTTCTTGTCAATCCACGTCCCGAAAAACCCGCCCACCCCCAGCTCCGGCTCAAACCCCTGCGCCGCAACGTCGGCCGTGGCCACGCTCAGCGCCGCCGAATGAACCATGACCACCCCGATCCCGAGGAGGGCCACCACACAAGCCATCATCAAGTGAGCGGATCGCGGCATACCCGCGACTTATCGGCCACCGCCCCGCCCCGACATCGGTTTTCGCTGAAACCAGTTCACGGCCACGCCGCGGTCACCGCGAACGCCGGAGCAGCGCAGCGCTGCCGAGCAGGAAGAAACCCGCCGTCGCGGGCTCGGGGATCGCGGCGAGGTCGGGTGGACTGCCGCCGCCCCAGTTCAGCAGCACCGCATCCAATTCGTTCTGGCTGATGAGCCCATCGAACTGCGTTGCCTCGATCCAGCCCTCGGGCGTCTGCTCGGCCCCCCAATTCAATAGCACCAGATCCAGGTCCGCCTGCGAGACAAACCCGTCGGCGTCCAGATCACCTTCGATCCCGCTGACAAGAAATAGCTTGATCGCGCTGCTTCGGATATCGGCGAGGTGGATGGTTTCGGACCCTTGGCCCAGGAAATCAACGGTCAACGTGCTACCGCCAACCGCTCCGAGCAGAACACGGTTCTCGTCGCCAAATTCAACCGTTGAGCCATCGAGCAGGAACGCGGTGCCGTAGATATTCACGCCACCTTCGGTTCGAGCCGAGAGGTTTTCGATCGACCCGCCCCGCAGGTTGACCTCACCGCCTGGCTCGACGGTGACCGCGCCGTAAAAATAATCATCGTCTGGCTGGTATAGGTCGCCAAACTCGCCCTGCCGGAACGTACCGCCGTTGATATCAACGACCCCGTAGTTGACCCAGAGCCCGGCCGAGCCGATGTAGTCGCGCCGGGACTCGGCGTCGGCTAGTTGAAGTGCTACGATATCGCCTCCGGTGAATGTGCCCCCATTGATCGTGAGGTGGCCGCCATCCATCACGACTGCGTTATCGGCCAGCAATCCGCCGATTTGAGGGAAGTCGGTTCGCGTGTTGCTGCCGCCGATGAATTCGCCGCCGTCGATGACTGTGTTGCCGCCGCTGACCATTCGGAGCGCCGGTTCCTGCCCGAAGAAATTCGGGATGGACTGGCCCCACTCGCTCCAACCGCTGCCGCCTTCGATCCGGCCGCCAGCGATATGGGCGTGATCGACGTACTCCAATCGCAGCCCGACATTCGCCGCGTCCTGCCCATTCACGCCCGGCTCGCCGAGGATCACGCCGTCGGTCATCACGAATCGATCGGTAAACCGCACGCTGACCTGGGCGTCGGAATAACGCGACGCAATCGGGCCGGAGAACGTGCCCTCGAGATTCTGCACAGCCCCGCCCGACAGCCGGACTTCGTCGCCGCCCAGAGCCCGGACTCGCGATACCGCCCCGCCGGGCCACAGGCCAAACGACCCAGCGGGTTGGACGTCGACTTCGATGTCAATCACTTGGTCCAAAGCCACCGACGCTCCTTGATCCACCCCGTCAAACAACACTTGCCCGTGTAACGGGGCGCAAAAGAGAACACCCGAAAAAATAAAAATGGTCCGCCCGAAAACATGTTGTAAAGACATCACAACTCTCACACAAAAAAGGCCTAAAGGATTTTACCCCCGCCTCCGGCCAGTGCCAAGAAGAATCCACTACCCAACATCTCTTCAGCCGGCGGGGAGGTTGGTGATTTTGACGATCCCGCGATGCCCGCTTGGCGTCATCGCGGGCTCATGCCCGGCCTCGTGTGAGCCGCGGACGATCGGATTCCCTCCGCCGATTGGACCCCCGTGCCCGGAGACGTGGCCGACACAACCCCGCAACCAGCGCAAGCACCGCCGCCGTAGCGGGCTCGGGGATCGCGGCGAAGTCGGGTGGATTGCCGTCGCCCCAGTTCAGCAGTACCGCGTCGAGCTCGTTCTGGCTGATCAGGCCTTGCGTAAACTCACTGATCGTGAAGGTTTCGGGCGCCTGCCCGACGAAATGGGCGGTTACGGTCGTCGCCTGAGGCGACAGCACGTGGATGGGACCATCAAACTCGATCGGAGTGCCATCGACCTCAAAGGCGGTGGCGTAGACGTTTAAATCCCCTCCCTGAGGCAGGGAAAAATTTTCCAATGTGCCGCCACGGAGGTTGATCGTTCCGTTCCACAGTGTGATCGATGAGAAGAAATCACCCGTCATTTCGCCGAAATCGCCCTGAGTGAAATCGCCGCCGTTGATGTCGACGTGGCCGCCGTTAAGCACCCAAAGCCCGGCCGAGCCGGAAACGGCATCGCTCGCGTTGCCCTCGACCGCCGCCAGGATATCGCCGCCGCGGAAGACGCCGCCATTGATCGTTAAACGGCCAGATTGGACCATGACGCTGTGGCCAGCGATCAGCGTGCCGAATGGATCGACCTGTAAGTTGCAGCCTCCGATAAATTCGCCGCCATCGATCACGGCGTCACCCACGGAATCGAGAAACACCGCCGGCGCGTCTGAGAAAAGCCCAGACCCAAAACCACCAAAGGCTCCACTCCCCCCTTCGATCAACCCGCCCGAGATACGCACCCTCTGCGCTCTACTGGCCCAAACCCCGATATTCGCTTCGCTAAAACGGCCGTCGATAATGCCCGCGTCCGACCCACGGATGGTCCCGGACGACATCTCAAAGTCCCCACCGAATCCAACGAAGGCCTGCGACTCAAACGCGCCGGAGCTTGTGCCCGAGCCGAAGCCCAGATCGTTCGGGTCCACGATCGCGTCACCCGCGACCACCACGCGGCCGTCCCAGCTGGTCGAGACCCGGGACAATCGACCACCGGGGCTAATTGTCAAGAGCCCACCTGCCTCCACCACACCGACACTGTCAGTATCGGCCTGTCAATCCACGCTTGGCTCGTGATCAATGCCATCGATGAAGACTGCGGCATCCGCCGCAGCGACCGTGCCCCCCGCGAGACACGCGGCGAGCCCAGGCGACCCAAAAACCATCCGGAATTTCGTCTCTACCTCCGGGACTACTGCTGATACTTAGCTGATCGCGTAAGCATACCGCCGGCCATACTTATTACCAGCCAGATCTTCCGGCCGTGGTTCGGCGCACGGTACGTCTTAGGATCTGCAAATCACGGCCGTGACGGTCTTGAGGGCTGGGCAATACTTGCCGCGGGGAGGGGACAAATGGTGCCAGATACACGCATGGAACCGGGTTCCGCGTTGGCCGGTCGATCCAGGGGCGTTATAATCGCGGCGTGTGAGGGTGGTTCACCGTCTTGTCCTCTAACCCATGGGATCTGTCCCGTTCGACACGGCGGGCACCGGTATATGCAATCGAGAAACCCCGATTCTGTATCCCCAGCCGCGATTTTGGGCCGGCTCCGCCGGGCCGTGTGGGTGGGCGTGGCAGTTGTGATCCTCGTCCCGGCCTTGGCCAGCGGGGCCGAAACCACCCCGGCCGCTTCCCGCCCAGCCACTCACTCAGCCCCGACCGCCGAGCCCGACCCCGTGCTCGATCAGCTCGCCGACGCCGCGCGGCGGCGGGCGATGCTGGAGTACGCCAATCACGACGTGCCGCTGCCCCCGGGCCTCGCGGCGCTGGACTACGACGGGCACCGCGACATCCGTTGCCTACCCGAAGACTTTCTCTGGCACGGCACGGACGCGCCGTATCGCGTCCAGTTCCGTCACCGCGGCTGGCTGTTTAAAGAAGAGGTCTTGGTGTCGACCGTGAAGCCGGGCGGCGGCATCGAGCCGCTGCCGTTTGCGCCCGAACGGTTTACCTACGGCCCGATCGCCACCGAAAACCTCGACCCCGCGACCCTGCCCGAAGGCTTGGGCTACGCGGGCATCGCGCTGCACAAGGTCGGCTTCGAGAAGAACGAAGCCGGCGAAGACGTCGAAACCTTCAACGAGTTCCTCAGCATCCAGGGCGCCAGCTATTTCCGGGCCATCGGTTTCGGCCAGCACTGGGGTTCGTCCGCCCGCGGCATCGCGATCAACACCGCCCTGCCCCAGTCCGAAGAATTCCCCCGTTGGCTCGAGCTCTGGATCAAGCAGCCCGCGCCCGACGACACCACCCTCACGCTCTACGGCTTGCTCGACGGACCCAGCGTCAGCGGTGCCTACAAGTTCGTCATCACCCCCGACCAGACCACCAGCATGGAAGTCGAGGCCCGGCTGCACTTCCGCGCCCCCGTCGATAAGCTCGGGCTCGCGCCCATCACCAGCATGTTCCTCTTCGGCGAAGACACGCCCGGGGCGTTTGACGACTACCGCCCCGAGGTCCACGACGCCGACGGCCTGCTCATGCAACACCAAAGCGGCGAACTCGACTGGCGTCCGCTGCGCAACCCTCGGCACTTGGCCGTGAGCCGGTTCCAGATGACCGGTCCCGCCGGATTCGGGCTGATCCAACGCGACCGCAACTTCGCTCACTACGAAGACCTCGAAACCGAGATGCAGATCCGCCCCAGCATCTGGGTTAAACCGCACGCGGGTTTCGACGAGGGTTGGGTCGAGCTCTTGGAGATCGCGTCGAACGACGAGGGCATCGACAACATCGGGGCCTACTGGGTGCCGGCCGACGAGTCGTGGAACCGGCTCGGCGGCACGCACACGCTCCGCTACCGGATCGACTTCACGCAGGACCCGCGCCCGATCGATCGCGACCGGATCGCCTGGGTCGCGACGCGCGCGGTCATCGACACCGAAGCGCCCGAACCTGATGAGCCGGGCAGCGTGGTGCGCACCGGCGCGATCGCCAGCGAGGGCCGGCCCGTCGGCCGGTTCATCCTAGATACCGAGCCGGACTCGGCGCTGCCCAGCGGTACGATCGTTCGCAGCGATGTCACGGTCCGCCACGGCAAACTCGTCGGCGAACCGATCATCCAATACAACAAGTTCACGCACAGCTACCGCCTGTTTTTCGACGTCAAGGCCGACGGCGAACAGCCCGTCGAGCTGCGCGCGACGCTCCGCGGCGCTACAGCGCTGGACAGAAAGAAGGAACTCGCGCCCGAAGGCACTTACGACGGCGTCGTCGACCCCGACACCGGCCCGCCGCTCAGCGAGAACTGGCTCTACCGATGGGACCTGCCGTGAACCCCACCGGGCAACCGACTATCTCCTCGCCGGATTCACCCGCCGAACCGCCGGCGACCCGCGACCGCGCCGCGGCGTCCCCGGCGGTGCAGCGCGTCGTAGACTACCTACGGGGATGGGGCGTCGGTGACGCGTCGGCCCGGACCCTGGCCGAGACGCTCGACACCCGGATCGATCCGGCGGTGGATGACGCGGCCAAGCGCGGCACCGCGATGCTCGAAGCACTCGAAAGGTGGACCGACGGGTTAGCAAACGAGTTGGGCCTGTCCGGCGAGGCCGACCGCGTGGCGTTCGTGATGGCGGTGTACGGGGCCCGGCTGCTCGACGCCCACCCCGAAGCGCTCCTGCAGTCTGCCGACCTGCTCGACGACCTGCGCGGGCACCTCGACGTGTGGGAGCACGGCGTGCTGCCGAAGCTCGAACCCCAGGAGATGCACCGCCAACCGCTCGGTGACTTGCCGATGGTGCTCCGTGGCGAATTCTGGTCTGGCACTTACCGCTGGGTCATGCCCGGAGGCGACAAATCGATCCGCCCCCACGTTCCGGAAAGCGTAAGCTCGGAAAACGCGAGCCCCGGAAGCGCCCCGTGAGCGAACGCATCCCCAACAGCCCTGTGCCCCGCATGCTCCGCACCACCAGCGGTGTGCTGTTCTCGCGCATCGGCTTGATCCTCGCCACCTTCGCCAGCACCTACCTCGCGTCGGTCGCCTTCGGCCACGTCGTGTTCCGCGGCGGGGTCAACCCCGCGACCGTCGCGCTCTGGCTGCTGTTCTGCGTGCTGTTCCTCTGGGTCGCTCAGGGGTTCTGGACCGCGACCATCGGGCTGCTTCAGATGCTGCGCCACTCGCCCACCTCCGTGTTCAAGGTCAAGCACGAACCGCTGCCCCGCCTCGACCCCGAAGCGATGCCGCGCACTGCGGTGCTCATGCCCGTATACAACGAGGACAGCGTCCGCTTCTTCGCCGGCCTCGAAGCGATGATCCGCTCGGTCCACGCCACGGGCTACGGCACCGCGTTCGACTACTACGTCCTGTCTGACACGACCGACCCGACGGTCTGGCTGGAAGAGGAAACCCAGTTCGCGGCGCTGCTCGACCAACTGGCCGACGAAAACCTCGCCCGCCGCAAGGGGCGGACCGACGGCGGGCCGTTCGCCAATGTGTACTACCGCAGGCGACACAAGAACGTCGCCCGCAAGTCCGGCAACATCGAAGACTGGTGCGAACGCTTCGGCCGCGGCTACACCTACATGCTCACGCTCGACGCCGACAGCGTCATGGACGGGAACACGATCGTCGAGATGGTCCACCGCTCGACCGCCGAGCCGGACATCGGCATCCTCCAAGTCCCGCCGCAACCCGTAAACCGCAACTCGCTCTTCGCCCGCTGCCAGCAGTACGCCGCCAGTGTCTACGGCGAGGTGTTCAACGTCGGCTTCGGTGCCTGGACCCACCTCGACGGCAACTACTACGGCCACAACGCCCTGATCCGCGTACAGCCGTTCATTGATCACTGCGGCCTTCCGCTCTTGCCGGGCAAGCCGCCGCTGGGCGGCGAGATCCTCTCACACGACTTCGTCGAGGCCGCGCTCATCCGAAAGGCCGGCTACAAGGTCCAGATTGCCTACGACCTCGACGGCAGCTACGAGGAATGCCCGACGACACTGGTCGACTACGCCATCCGTGACCAGCGCTGGTGCCAGGGCAACCTGCAGCACATCCGCCTTGTGTTCACCCGTGGATACCGCCTGATGTCGCGGCTTCACCTGGGCATGGGCGTGATGAGCTACCTCGCCTCGCCGCTGTGGCTGGCGTTCATGCTGCTCGGCTTGGTCGCGGTGATCGTCGGCGGCAGCGGCGCCGCCGAGACGGCCTGGACCAGCGGCACCATCACGCCGTGGATGATCGGCGTGTTCCTGTTCGTGGTCGTCATGCTGATGCTGTTGATCCCCAAGTTCTACGCCGTGTGTCTCGTGCTGCAACGCCCCGACGTCATGCGCGCCCACGGCGGCGAGCTCCAGGCCGTCGTGGGCGCGATCATCGAGGTCGCGGTGTCGGTGCTGATCGCGCCGCTGATGATGGTGTACCACACGACGTTCGTGATCAACACGCTCATCGGGCGCAGTGTGAAGTGGAACGCCCAGCAGCGCGACGAGTCGGCCGTGGGCTGGGGCGACGCGGCCCGCAACCACTGGAAGCAGACCGCCGGCGGCGTGGTCGTGGGCGTGTTGATCGCCTGGCTCGCGCCGTCGCTGTTCCTGTGGGCGCTGCCGGTGCTGCTGGGCCTGGTCGTGTCGATCCCCGTGTCGGTGTTGCTGTCGAGCGTGACAGTCGGGGCGTGGCTGCGTGACCGCCGGCTGCTGATGATCCCCGAAGAACACGAGAAGCCCAAGGTGTTGCGTCTGCACCAAGCGGCGCTGTCGCGGACCCAGGCCGTGGCCGACGCCGTGGACGACCAGCACCCGATGGACCGGGTGGTCAAGGACCCCGCGTTCTGCCGTTTCCACCTGGCGAACCTCGCGGCGAATACCGAGCCCTTCGAATCGCCGGTCAACGTCGCCGCCGCCGTCGAATCCGCGCAGGAGCAAGGCCTGCCGTCACTCGGTCGCCCCGAGCAGCTCGCCGTGCTCAGCAACCCCCACGCCCTCCGCCGCCTGCACCACGCCGCGTGGGCCTGACCCGTTCCACGGGCCGCTCGCTTAGCCCGCCCCGGATCGCGTTGCCGCTTACTCCGGTTCCGCGACGCCGATCACGATCTTGAAGTCGGCGACTTCCACGGTCTGTGCCTTGGACCCAAGGTGGAAGCCCACGATCAGCACCCCCTTGTCGTAGTCCTTCCCCGCCACCAACTGGAATTCCTGGCGCTGCCACTCGTCGGTGACCTCGACCGGCGCTTCCAGCAGGCTCTCGTACCCGTCGACCAGCTTGGAGAACGCCAGCCGGACCTCGGGCGGGCTGCCGTTTTTGCTCGTACCCCGGATGTAGTAGCTGCCCTTGAGCAGGTCACCCCGGCGCACCGGGATGAGCGAGTACCGGGTCACGACCTGGATGTGCCACGCCGGATCGATCGGCCGCGTCACCCGGGCCCGAACCGCCTCCTTAAACGGCTGCCCGGCCACACCGATCGTCCTGAAGTCCGAGCGAGCCTCGCCCTCACCGTGCACGCTCGTCACGAGGTTCTCGGTGTCGCGCCCGTCGATCACGACCAACTCCTGCGCCGCGGCGGACACCGCCCACGCTCCGCACAGCCCCGTCAACAACCACGCTCCCGCCCAAGTCCATCGCCGCTTCATCGCAGAATCTCCTGAAGACCACCCCGCCCTTCTCGGACATATCGACCGAAACCCCGCACGAAGTAAAAATCGCTCGCCCCATCCACATATCGCGAGGACCGATAACCCACGATCACCGCCGTCGACGCAGCCCGACTACGCCCAGGATCACGACCGCCGACGTCGCGGGCTCGGGGATGCTCAGCACCGGCGGGGTGCCGTCGCCCCAATTCAGGAGCACCAGATTGAGGTCGGCCTGGGAGATGAACCCATCGCCGGACGGATCGCCGAGGCCCGCGACACCGGCGGTCACGGTGTCACCCCAGTTCAGCAGGATCAGGTTGAGGTCGGATTGGCTGACGAAGCCGTCGCCGTCGAGGTCGCCGGTGACCAGGGCTTCGATCGAGACGGTGTCGGGGCCGTAGACGAGTGAATACATCCTGTCGTCATTGACCGCCCCGAGAACGGAATCAAACGTACCCGAGATCCCTGCTTCAGCGGTCAGAAACGGAGCCGAATCACCCGGGGACAAAAGGAATACCCAATCGCTGAACTCCAGGACGCCCGCGAGGCTGGCTGATTGGGTAACGATGAGTTGAGAAGGAGGGCGTGTTGCGGGGCCGAAGTTGGCGGCGTCCACAAAAAGGCGACCCGATTCGTCTTGGAGGTATGTTCCGACGATATCGAAGTCCGGCCCCACCAGCTCGACCAGCCCGCGGTTTTCGACCGCGCCGCGGACCGTGCCAAATTCGGCTTCGAATGCTCCGCCGTTGATTTCGAGTTGCGTGGTGTCCAGGATCGAGCGGCCGGTGATCTCCAAGCGGCCGCCGACCCCGACACGGGTTTCGGCAAACGTCGTCAAGGTTGGAGCGATGGTAGGAACCGTCGCGAGACGCAACGTCATTGTTCCACCCGCTTCGTTGCCAGCCAAGTAGATGTTGTGCACCGTCGAATCACTGGATATCGAGGCGAACTGGTTTTGTCCGGGCGCGTTGACCACGTTGGTCCGCCAGAGAATGCCCGGCGTGCCGGGCGCGTCCCAACTGGGCGGGTTGTGCCAATTCGTGCTGCCGGCCAACCCGGCCCAATCGTGCGTCTCGAGCACGTCGTCGCTGATCCACAGCTTGTCGCCGGCGGGGTCGATGACGATGTCGCGGTCGGAGAACGCGTTGGTGCCCAGGATGCCGTCGACGGCGCCGGTGCCGGTAGGGTTGGGCACGTCGAGGACGACCAGCGGCACGTCGCTGAGCACGAACGGCCCGCCGACGGTGGTGAGCTCCAGAGTGTCGGCCCGGAAGCCGGGCACCTCGGTCAGCGTGCCGCCGGCGCCGAGGATCGGTACGGTGAATTCGGGCTCGTCGAGCACGACGTCGAAGCCCAGGCTCGCGGCGAAGGTCTCGCTGACCACGGAGACCTGGGCCCCGCTGTCGAAGAACACGTTGGCGGTCTCGACGTTGGCGCCGCGGGTGTAGTCGACGTCGAGGAAGAACGCGCCGGCGACGGCGGTCGGGCTCGACGGGTTGTCGTGCAGCGGGTCGCCGTTGATCACGCCGCCGATGTTGAAGATGTACGACGGCAGGTCGGTGCCGATCAGCGGCGAGACGTCGAGGGTCATGCCCACGCGGCGGGCGATGCCTTGACTAGCGCCGGTGCCCAGGGCGTCGAACTCGACGGACGGCGAACGCACGGTGCTGCCGTCGGGGCCGGTGAAGATCTGCGGCTGGGAGTTGCGGATGACGGTGGTGTACTGGCTGGCCAGCGGCAGGCCGACGACATCGGGCAGCGCCGAGGCGGGCCCGGACGTGGCGGGCGAGACGCTGGTCTGGCCAACGAGCGTGGACTGGGTGGCGGTGATCGCGCCGCCGCTGGGGCTGGTGCGGTTCTGCAGGCCGGTGGCGAAGAGGCCCAACGGGTCTTCAACGGTGGCGAGTTCGGTGCCCGCCACGCCGCCGATGGGGATCACTTCGGTGCCGCCGAAGCCGTTGACGTCGATGCCGAAGGCGTTGGCTGTCTCATCACGGAACAGGTTGACTTGGGCCCCGGTGTCCAGGAGGCCGACGGCGAAGTACGGCGAAGCGACGCCCGGGGCGGTGAGCGCCCGGCTGGCGTTGTACGTCGTGTCGTTCTCAGCGACGAAGAACAGGTCGGCGTTCTCGGTCAGGAACTCGTCGGTCAGCGTGAACAAGACCTGCGGCTGGTACCCGCCGATGGGCACGTCCTCGGCCGAGCCCGCCAGCGCCGACGAGCCGAACGTCAGCCCTCCGCCCGCCACGAGGGCGACGCCCCGGGATAGCGAACACACCGAACGGCCCAGACGACAAGCGAGAGAGTGAACCAAAACAGACCTTCCGTAATCCCATCCGGAGACGTGAAACAACCGTGAAACGGCCCGCCAGTACAGGCCAGCACAACAATTGTACTGGCAACCCCCCCAAATCTAAGCCCCTCGGGGCAAAGCCCACGTAAAATCAGGGCGGGCCCGAGACGGGCTAAAGCGGGCGCAAAACGAGTGAATCATGGTTGATCCGCGTGCCGTATACGCGTCAATCAAGAACGATCGGGGCCGACGCCGATCGCGCTCACCCCCGTCGACGTCGGCCACGAACGAGGAGCCCGGCCCATCCCGCCGCCAGCAGCCCCGCCGTCGTCGGCTCGGGCACGAGGTTCAGCAACCCCTGGGCCGCGGGGTCGGTGAGCCCAAGTTCGGCGACAAACGGCTCGACGTCGCTGAAGTTGAATAAACCGTCGCCGTTGAGGTCCCCCTTAAGCACAGGGTCCAGGCCATAGCCTTCCCAGTAAAGCGCCGGATCTTCCAATGCGGTGATGAACGCGAGGACATCGTCGAGGTCGACCGTGTCGTCGAAGTTCATGTCCCCCCGAAGCGGCGCGATGCGGTTGGAGATCAGTGCGAGGTAAGGGGTATTGAACAACGTGCCCGACCCGACGACGGCGCCAACGTAGATTTCTCCGTCGTCGCCGAAGGCCAACTCGCCGTAGAAGCCGAAGTTGCCGTAGACGCCGAGCGGTGTGGCGTTCCACGCGCCGGGGCCCGAGCGGCGGGCCAGGACCAACTCATCCTCCTGGTCGGGCTCGCTGTAGACCAGAGCCAGATTCCCCTCGGGATCGTAAGCCAGGCTGTGTTGGCCGAGTAGCGCTTGGCTCGCGCCGCTGACGTTTTCGTACACGGTCTGTTGCCCGTCGTAGATACCGACGGTCAATCCACCCAGGGTGTCGTCGGAAAACGCGAAGGCGACTTCTCCGGCGTCGGACACCGCCAGGCTGACACCGCTGCGGGACCACAGGTCTTCCTGGAACGCGATTTCGCGCCACCCCAGGACCGGGTCCTCCAGATGGACCGAAAGCAAGTTGTCGGAGGTATTGGCGAAAACCACACGGTTGTCGGGCAAGAAGCCGACGCCCTGCGGCGCGAGGGTGTTGAACGGCGGAAACTGATTCTGGGGACCGAGTTGCGGCGGGACGCGGCGGTCCCACCGATCGGTCTGCGGGTTGTAATGCCAGAGGTACCGAACGTTTGATTGGATCTGGGCCTCGGCGGTCCACGACGCGATCACCGGCAGCCCCTGTCGATCCAGTTCGTATGAGAACGGCCAACTGCCAACCAACGGCCCCTGTATCTCGGGGCTGGGGTTCTCCGAGCCGAACGCGATATTGTACGTGTGGTACGACGCGGGATCCGTGAGATCGGGGCCGATCTGGTTGCCCACGGTCACCGCCGTGTCCGGGAACTGATTGCCGACGCTCGCAAACGAAAACCCGCCGAAGTCATCGACAACCGGCACCACGTGGAGCGAATTGGCCAGCGGCAGCATCACCGACTCGGGAGACACTACATCTTCCGTGAATCGGTGGCGGTACGCCGAGCGGGTTCTGGGGTCGGCATACGCAACGTCCACGCCCCCGCCGCCGAAAACCGGCAAAACCCGCATCGAGGTAACCGCTCCCTGGTTGATCTGGAACGCCCCCGTCTCGGGGGCGACCAGGCGCACCGCCCACTCGGCGGACGCCGGCGCCGAGGCTGCGCCGATGACACACACCGTCAGGCCCACCCGCACCGCGACACGCCAACCCGATCTCTCAAGACACTGTACATCTCGCATCGCTACCCGCTTTGCTGCGTGAAACAAAACACCTATTAACCCCGGCCCGGGGGGGGACTCAGGCCCGACGCCTCACGCGGCCCGGCGCCGCAACAACGCCAATCCCGCAAACCCCAGCAAAGCCGTGGCCGTCGGCTCGGGCACGACGATCGGGTCGTAAGCGATCCAGATGTTGCCGTTGTCGTTGTACGAGACAATGGGCAAGCCCTCGTGGTCGAACGTGATACCGGTCTGGTCCTGGAAGCCGTTGGTGTTGGTGACCGGGACCGAAGCCCACGCAGCGGTACCCTCCTTGAACGCATAGTAGACCACGCCATCGTCCTCGTAGGACGTGCCCACCACGCCGAAGTCGTTGACGGCTAGGTCACTGAAGAAGGTGTCTTTGTCGTTGGCGATCACTTCGAAGCCGAACGCACCCGTTTGCGGGTTGAAGTCGGCCGCGATCAGTTGATTGCCGTTGTCGACTAGCACGTGGGCCCGGCCGAGCGAATCGTACGCCACTGAGGCAGTGCCAAAGAACGAGATGCCGGGGCTCAGGTTATTCAGGTCGATCTCAAGCCAGTCGGCAACGAACCGGTTGTACTCATAGAACTGCCCGTTTTCGTTCACTACCGCCACATCGCCGTTGACCGATACCGCGACATCGGAGATGCGGCCATTGAAACTCTCGGACACCGGACCTGGCAGGCCCGAGACGCCGAACTCAGACACGGTCGTGAGGTTGCCTAGCGGATCGAAGTCGCCGGCTAACGGCGTTTCATCTGCACCAGGTTCATAAGCGGCGACATCAGGCAGGACCGAAAAACCACTAAACGGCAACAAGCTGACCACCCCGCCTTCTTCGCCGATCGCCGCGACCCGTCCGTCGGGACTCGACGACGCCCGGAGTGGAAAGCTCAAACTCAGCGGCTCGAACAGCGGGTCGCCCAGCGGAACCCAACCGCTGGAGAACTGGGCTGCTACGCCACGGAAGTCGTTGAACACCACCGGGAACACACCGCCGTTGCGCATCGCCACGGCCGAGCTGGTGCCGGAAAGCCCGGTATCCTGCAGGCTCCACGAGAACCCACCCGCCCCCGGCGTGACCGCCCCGGCCGAGCCCGCCCACACCATCGCCAATCCCGCGGCTATCGCCGCCCGAAACTTCCGTCCCAACTTCATCTCGATCACTCCGTTCCTTTTTGGGGAAATGGTTCGCCGTCCGGAAATCGTCTGTTCCACCCCGTCAACCGCCGGCTGCATCATGGGGCACAATCGCCGGATTCGGCGCCTAAGTCAACGATAAACCTGCTCATTACGGCGGCGCCACGGGAATTCAGCCCTGCTCCACCCGGGTACTCATCGCTGCGATCGGACGCCACCGGTACACTGTCCCCGTGGTCTTGCATAACCATCTCGCTCGCATCGCGCTGATCCTCGGGTTCGCCCTGGCGGCGGGTTGTGCGGGCTCTCCGCCTTCCTACCCTACTCTCCGCACCATGAAACAACCCGCCACCCTCGCCCCGGGCGACACGATCATGCTCGTCGCCCCCGCCGGGCCGCCGCGCGAAGAGCGCGTCCGCCTGGCCGCCAAACGTCTCGAAGCAATCGGCTACCGCGTCGTCATACCCGAAGGCTTCTTCGAACGCACCGGCTACCTCGCCGGGGACGACGCGACCCGGGCCGCCGAGCTCAACGCCGCGTTCGCCGACCCCGCCATCGACGCGATCTTCCCGGTCACCGGCGGCTTCGGCACGACCCGCATCCTGCACCTGCTCGACTACGAAACCATCGCGGCGAAACCAAAGGTCTTCATCGGCTTCTCCGACATCACCGGTCTGCACATCGCCTTCCACCAACACGCCGGCCTTGCCACGTTCCACTCGCCCAACCCACAGTGGGGCCTAGGCTCGGACGACGGCCTGCACCCGTTGGCTGAGCGATATTTCTGGCGCGCCCTCACCGGGCCTAACCCCGACCAATCCGATAACCGACCTGGCTACCTCATCGACCCGGCCCGCGACAACGCCGACGCCGAAACGAAGCCGCGCACCGTCGCCGGAGGCCGGGCGACCGGGCCGATCGTCGGGGGCAACCTCGCGGTGCTGGTCGCGCTGATGGGCACGCCCCATGAGCTCGACACGGCCGGCAAGATCCTGTTCGTCGAAGACGTCAACGAATCGCCCTACCGCGTCGATCGCATGCTCCGCACGCTCAAGAGCGCGGGCAAGCTCGACGACGCGGCCGGGGTGCTGCTCGGCCGGTTCACCAAATCCAAAATCGACGAAAACGACGGCGTCACCGTCGACGACGTGTTCGACGACTACTTCCGGGACGCGCCCTACCCCGTGCTCGCCCACTTCCCCGCCGGCCACGTCCGCGACAACGTGACGCTGCCGTTCGGCGTACCCGCCGAACTGGATGCGGACGCTCAGACGCTGCGCATCCTCGACGAGCCTACCGATCAGCCGCGGTAGTCGGGGCGATTACGCTTTAAATACGAATTTGTAAAGATCGCGCAAGCATCTTGAGCGGTGCCGTGGACACGTGCTGTGCTAATTTTAAATTTGCGTCAACGCTTCCAGAAGATTTCGTGAATACCGCGTTGCGACCCACTTAACCGTGCGATCACGGGGCAGATTGTTAGATGTTGATTCATTTCCGGCGGATTCCATCGGCGATTCATTTCTAGATCCTAATCTCACGGCCGTGAGCGCGAGACAAGAGGGTTCTCGCGCAAATTCACGGAAGTATCGCGAGCCAGGGCGGGCCAAGGATCTATCGAGAGATGCGTAAGCAACCAACAGTCATGCGGGGGGTACGTGTTAGCCAAAAGACCGGCTTCACGCTCATCGAGCTGCTCGTGGTGATCTCCATCATCGCGCTGCTGATCGGCATCCTCCTGCCGGTGCTGGGAAGCGCCCGCGCCGCGGCGCGGCAGATGAAGTGTCTGGTCAACCTCCGCACCATGGGACAGGCGACCGCGGGCTATCTCAACGATTTCGATTTCCATTACCCGATGCCGGACACGGGCCTTAAGCGGGTATTGGGCAGCAACACCATTGGCCCGCAGCCCGCAACTGATAACCAGCAAGCCAACTGGTTTGTCGCCCTCGATCCTTATCTCAGCCTAACCGGGAGCGACGCTTCAACAAACCCCAGTGCCTCCGTTGCGGATCAGCGTCGGTTCCGGTCTTTTAAGCAAGACCCCGTCTGGAATACCTTTCCCGATTCGGCGGACCCGACCGCGGGTTTATTTGGCGGGCAGACGGTCCGCGAGGCTCAGCGCACGCTCAAGATGAACCGTTACTTCCGCCGGGGCCCCGCGGGCAACGGGGTTCAGCGATTTCTGGTGGATTGGAAAAGCGGCAACGTCAATCGGGGGAGCCAATTCATTGACGAGTTCCAAATCAAAAAAACCTCCGAGACCGTGCTGTTCGGCGACGGGCTAGCGCTCGACCTCACCGGTATCCCAACCGGCAACGCGCAGCGTTTCAGTATCGAACCCAATCTGCGGGTGGGCATGCGTCACGACGGCGGGGCCAACATCGGCTTTGTCGACGGCAGCGCCTCGCTCGTGAAGCAGAAGACGACACTCACCGCACCGATCGACGACAACGACGGAGACAGCGCGTTTGATGCCTCCGAGAACGCCACGCTTCAATGGGAGCCAGAGTTCGGCGCCCCGGGCGGCGGCGGGTTCGGTGACACCACCAAAGCGGGCACCCGCAACCCCAACCAGGAACTGATCTGGGACATGCTCCGTGACAGCCAGCTGTGAGGTGCTCTGCGTCGAGTCTTACGTCACGGCCGAGAACATCGGATCCACCAAGAAATTAACGGCCGGCGTCGGCCGACGAGGTTTGAGAAGGTTCTAACCCCCTAGGAGAACGAGATGAAGCGTCAGAATCTGGCTTGGTGTCTCTGTGGCTTGGCCCCCGCGGCCCTGCCGAGCACCGCATTGAGCCAACTGCTGTTCGAAGAGATTCTGTTTGGTGGCACCGGCGACGCCAACCTGTTTTTTGAGTTTTCGGCGACGTCGGAGGCCGACTTTGCGCCGGGCACGGCGCTGGTGATCATCAGCGGCGAGGGAAGCAATCAAGGCGAGATCACCAGCTTCCTCGACCTGACCCTGGACTTCACGAATCCCGATCTGAGCTTCCCGACGAACAACCTGTTCGTGGCCCAGCCCTCGCTCGTGAGCGGGGCCCAACCGAGCGCGACCCTGCCCCCGGGCCTGACCGAATTTGACCCGGTCCCGAGCACCGATACGTTCTATCTCGGCGGCGGGCTTGAGTTGTTCTCGTCGTCGGCGCTGTCCCCCGAGTCGAACACCTTCGCCCTGGTTTCGGGCTTCACCGGGGCGGTAGGCACGAACATCGACCCCGACGGCGACGGCGTCGTGGCGTCGGCCGGCGACCTGCCGTTCACCGGCGTCTACGACGCCGTGTCGCTGATCGACTCGGACAACAACCTCTCGGCCCAGCTGGCCGACCCGACCGTCACCCCGGCGTTCACCAGCGTCGCCTACGCCGACGACTTCTCGGCCCTCTTCACGCCGGCCGACACCGCCGCCACCCCAGGCGGACTGTTCACCGTCGGCGGGCCCGAGTTCGACGACAACCTCGGCGTCAGCCCCGACGGCCCCGACGGCTTCTTCCGCTTCACCGACGGGACGCCCGCGGTGTTTGACGTGAATACCACCACCGCCGGCCTCGACTTCATCCCCGGCAACGAAGACGACGGCAACCTCATTCTTGAGTTCGACGGCGCCACCTTCATCGGCGGCCCCGACGCAACCGAAGAAGTCGCGATCTTCAGCGCCGACGGCATGGGCAATCCCGTCCTGATCGACGCCGCCCTGCCTTCGGACACCGACCCGCTGACCGAGGGCGACCAGGCCTCGGCGTTCCTCACGCCCGGCAACATCAACAACATCGCCAAGCCGGCTCCCGAGGACCTCGGCGAGACCTTCAGCGACTCGACCCCACCGACCCCGGCGATCGTCACCGAAGTGATCCAGTTCGGCGACGACATCGTGGAGCCCGCCGGCGAATTCATCGCCGGCACCAGCTTCGAGAACGAATCCCCCGCGGCCTTCCAGATCGTCGACGAAGACGTGCTCGGCTTCTCGGTCAACGGTGACACCGACACGACCGACACCTTCATCGGTGCCATCTCCGAGGTTATCGAAGGCACGGACAACAACGGCGACGGCGACTTCGAAGACGTGTTCTTCACCTCGCAGTTCATCCAGGCCAACACCGACTCGGAGAGCGAGTTCGACCCCGTGACCGGCACGGACGTCCCCGGCCCGCTGGGCCCCAGCGACGAGGCGAGTTTCCTCGAGGTCGCACTCGTTAACGACTCGGGCGACGTTTTTGAGTTCGACGGAGCCGACGGTGAGCCCGGCACCGCCGACGACTTCACCTTGCCGGGTGTCGCGTCCGTGGTCAACAGCACCGCGTCCAGCGACGCCGCCGGCGATCTGGGCTTCTCCTCGTCCTTCATCGATACCCGCCCCGACTTCGAGGCCGGTTTCTCCGACGGCGACATCGTCGGCGTCATCGACTTCGACCTCTTTGACATCGACCCGGAAGTCGGCGTCGTCTCGACCTCCGGCGACCCGGCCAACCCGTCGTTCGACGACGGCCGCGACGGGGCCAACGTCTTCGCGGTCAGCGACAGCGACGGCACGATCAAGATCGAGTTCGACGAGGTTGATCTCTCCAACCACACCGACGAGATGTTCAGCATCCTGATCGGTGTCGAGAACACCGGTTTCGAGGCGCTCGACGCGCTCGAGATCGAGTTCGACCTCACCACGGCCAGCGGCACCGAAACCGTTCAGGCGCTGTTCTTCGAAGGCGGCGACGGCGTCGGGGGCATCGAGATCCTCGGCCTGATCACCAACCCCGAAGTCGGCGGCGGGCTGCCCGACAGCTCCGTCCCGGGCGGCCTCGGTCAATTCGTCTTCGACCTCGCCGGCGCGACGGAAGAAGAACTGCTCGCGGCCACGCTGCGGGTCTTCTTCGCCTCGAGCTCGGGTGCAGAGAACCTGATCATCGACGACATCCAGTTCACCGGCATCGCCGGCGACGGCGCTTTGATCGGCGACTTCAACGGCGACGGTTTCGTCGGCTTCGACGACCTCAACCTTATCCTGCTGAACTTCGGCGACGAAGTCCTGCCCGAGGGCTTCGACGTGTCGGGCCTCGACCCCCTCACCAGCCCCAACGGCTTCGACGGCCTCATCGGCCAGAACGAGCTCGACGACGTGCTGCTGAACTTCGGCAGCGGAACCCTGCCCACAACCAACGCCATCCCCGAGCCCACCGCCGCGGCGCTGCTGGGGCTCGGCGGGTTGGCGCTGCTGCGTCGCCGACCGGCTTGAGTTATCCGACAACCCATCGACCGCTTCGCCCTACCGCCTTCCCGGCGGTGGGGTTTTTTTCATACACCACGCCGAGGCGAGAATACGCAACCAAATCTCAACACAGCCGCTCGGCGCACGCGAGCCTGTAACAAGTCGGCGGGTCCGGAAAGCAAGCCGCTGTGGCCCGCGTGCATCCCCGCGGAAGACGGTTCACTCAGAACGCTGACATTTCCGAGTACCGGAACGTCATCGAGTCGGCCTCGAACCCGCTGAAACGCGCCACGTGGGCATCGGCAAACAACAGGTTGATCGTTCCGCGGTGGTGCGGTTCCCAGTACGCGGGCCCGGTGCCGAAGACACATTGGAACGTATAATTGTCTTTGTCGGCGTCCACGCTAGCGAAGGTGGCGAGTTGGTTGTCGCCGACCGCAACGAAAGCCGAGGGGAAACGAATCATCCGGCCCTCCACCGAGCCGCGTACATCGATGCCGGCCGCGCCGCGTGCGCGGTTGAACTCCGCTTCGGCCCGTGAGCTGAGAAAATAGTGGTAGGGCCCACCCTCAGCCGGGTACGCCCCGCACCCCGAAAAGAACTCCTGGTTCTCCATGTAGACGTCGAGTTGCTGCATCCACGGCGGGTTGTCCGTGTCGGGGTCGCGCTGGTCCCAATCGATCACCGCCCCGGCGAACGGCCCGCGCTCCCGGTAATCGTTGCTGTACACCGCCAAGCCGATGCCCATCTGCCGCAGATTCGATCCACAGGCGATGGCGATGGCTTCCTGTTTAGCCGACGACAGCACCGGCAGGAGGATGCCTATCAGAAGCGCAATGACGCCGATGACGACGAGCAGTTCGATCAGTGTGAAGCCGCGGCCGCGGAAGCACATCCTCCGGCTCCCACGCTGCTCATTCTCGTCCGCTTTCGGCATGGCACGCTCCCGAAGTCGCAAGAGTTGACCGCCCCGCTCCACATTTTATCGCCCGGCTGTATCTGGGAGCATTGGTTTTAGAGATTTTGCCGCCGCCGCTCGATCCGGCGGGATGCCGCACCGGCCCATAAGTGGGACGCTGTGGGCGCAGATAAGCCTTTAATCGACCGGCAATTTCACTATATTGAATGCTTGTCCGGGCCGTCCGGGCGTGATTTGTTTGCGGAGGACTTCCTTGAGTTTCTTTTCCTTTTTTCGAGCGGACCGTACCGCCGCGCGATGGCGGTGGGTGTTGACCGGTGTTCTGTCAACCCTTCTCGTCCCTGGAGCATTCGCCACCGAGCCGGACGATAGTTTCGCGACACGGACAGTCCTGACGAGCGGGTCGACGTTCGTGAGTGCGACGCTGGATGACTCGACCGTCTCCACGAACTCGCCCGACACCGTGATACGGGCGTTTAGCGGCGGCGTCCTTTACGGGCCCAACGACGACAGCAGCACGCTGGGCAACGGCTTGGGCAGCGGCCTGTTCAACCAACCCATCGCGGCCGACGGCGTGTTCAATATCGATGTGTCGGGCTTCGCCGACTTCGACTTCACCGGCAACCACACCCAAACGGGCCGGTACGATCTAGTCGTCGACATATTCGATGATCAATCGCAAGCGATCGACTCCCTTCTCACCCAAGCGTTTCTCGCCCCCGGGGCGGTCGACAGCTTTGCGTTTGCCGATCCCGCCTACGCCGGTGGGTCCTTTACCGCCCAGACCGACAACGCTCCACCCGTGGTCCCGAGCGACACCGATTTCGGCGACGTCGATTTCTACGAGTTCAACGGCCTGACGCCCAACACGATCTACACCGCCCAACTCACCGGCTTCAGCTTCTTCGGGGGCGAGGAGTTCGACACGATCCTCGGGTGGTTCGATGACCAGGGACAACTGCTCGCCAGCGACGACGACGGCGGCTCCGGCTTCTTGTCCACGCTGGAGATCACCACCGACGCGCAGGGCGTGGCCGTGCTGGCCGTTTCGGGCTTCCCGGATCTGCTGGGCTTCGAGGGCCACCACTCGTACCGGGGCACATACAGCTTGAACCTGATCCCCGATGCGGCCGCGGTGCCCGAGCCGACGTCGCTCGCGGCGCTGTTCGCGCTGGGCTGGTCGGCCCTCGGGCAGCGCCGCCGCGCGACCACCTAACCACCGTCCGCGACGAGCTTGAGCCCCACCGCTTCCCGGCTGCGCCGACGCAGACGCTCACGACACAAACAAAAGCCCACGGACGGAATCCGTGGGCTACGGGCGATTTGTGCTGAGCCGTGGCCTGAAAATCAGTCCTTGGGCGCTACATCGTCTTTGGGTTTTTCGATCACCTCGTCGACAAGGCCGTACTCTTTGGCTTCCTGCGCGCCGAAGAACTTGTCGCGTTCGGCGTCTTTTGCGATCTGGGCGATCTCCTGGCCGGTGTAACCGGCGAGGAGGTGGTTGAGTTCCTCCTTGGTCTTGAGGATCTCCTCGGCCTGGATCTTGACGTCGGTGGTCTGGCCATAGATCCCGCCGTAGGGCTGATGGATCATGACCTTGGCGTGGGGCAGGCAGTACCGCTTGCCCTTGGTGCCGGCCGCGAGGGTGAGCGCGCCGCCGGACATCGCCTTACCGATGCAGTAGGTGTTCACGTCGGAGCTGATGAAGTCCATCGTGTCGATCATGGCGAGCGTGTCGTCGACGCTGCCGCCGGGCGAGTTGATGTAGAGGTTGATGTCGACGCCGGGCTTCTGGTTCTGCAGGTGCAGCAGCCGCATGACGACGCCCATCGCGCTGGCGTGATTGATCTCGCCAACCAGAAAGATGACGCGGTTCTCGAGCAAGAGCTCGTCGATGGTCATCTCGCGGTAGCGGCCGATGGGCGGGGCGAGTTGGGGGTTGGGGTAGGGGTTGGCCGCGGCGCGGGCACCAAGGCCCTGGGTCACGGCTTGAGGCATGAGCGTCAGCGGGTCGAACGGGTGGTTCATCATGAAACCTCGTGGGGTGCGGCCCGGGGCCCGTGAATCGCACCGTGGTGTGCGAACAGCTTCCGGGGGTCCGGGGGGATTGTCCGTAATCGAGTGCGAATCATAGCAAAGCCACACCCCCGGAGGCGTCGGTAGACACTTCCGGGGGTGCGGGGCTTGCCGGGACGGTTTCCGGCGGATCGGGTCTCAACTCTCTTTTCGTCGGGCGACGGGCGTTGGGGCGTCAAGCGCGGGCGTTCGGACGCTCGAGTCTTGGCGTGATTTACACACCGGGCTGGTCGTCGTGCGGGTCTTCGAAGTCGAAATCGGCTTCGAGATCGCCGTCGAGGTCCTTGCCGCCGGCGTCTTGTTCTTCGAGCATCTTGCGGAGATAGCCGTTTTCCCGGCGGGTCGCTTCGAGGTCGAAGACGAGGTACTTGATCGAAAGACGGAGGTAGTCCAGCGACTCCTGGAGCTCGCCGACGGTCTTCTTGAGTTTGCCGTGGCGTTCCTGGGTTTGCTGGGCGAGCTTCTCGAGCTTTTCACGCTCGGCCTTGGGCAGCGTGCTGATTTCACCCATCAGGTCGCCGAGTTTTTTCTGGAAGTCGTTTTCGTTCATCTCGAGTCTCCGGTACAGATTCAGCGGGCGACACGCCGGCCTTACTGGGTTATACCACGGGGCCACCACGCGGCGAAAAGAACCCGGAAAAACCCGCGAAATATACCTGTAAATTCATTCATTAAAACTACTTACACTTTACCTTCAAAGCACCCGTGCTCGCCGTAACTTGCGCCGATCGGGCCGGATGTCGTGCGAAAACCACACGCCCTGCCCCGGAAGTGCCCCGAGACATGGTCCTCGAAAACCGACGCCGCTTTCACTTCGCGAAAACAACCCGGCCGCGGCCCGGCACGATCTTGCCCAGCGTGACCACGGTCTCGCCCGCCCGGCGGAGCTTGTCGGCCACCGCCTCGGCGAAGTGCGGCCGAACGATCAGCGTGTAGCCGATGCCCATATTGAACACCCGCATCATCTCGTCGTCCGCGATGCTCCCGCGCTCCTGCAGGAACCCGAATACCGCGGGAACGTCCCACGACTTGCGGCTCAGCTTCGCGTCCAGATCCTCCGGCAGCGCCCGGTTGACGTTGCCCGGCAACCCACCCCCGGTGATATGGGCCATCCCGCTGATCGGGCGTTTCACCTTGTAACCCCGCAGCAGGCTCACGATCGGCTTGACGTAGATCCGCGTCGGCTCCAACAGGATCTCGCCGAGAGTCCGTCCCGCGTGCACGGGGTCGTCGTCGAATTCCTGGTAAACCTTGCCCAGGTCCAGCTTCGCTTGCTTGACGATCGCCCGCACCAACGTATATCCGTTGCTGTGCACGCCGCTCGAGGCCAGGCCAAGCACGACGTCGTCCTTTTCGACGCGCTGGTCGCCTTCGATAATCCGGCTGAGCTCGACCACGCCCACCGAGAAGCCCGCCAGGTCGTAATCACCCTTACCGTAGACATCCGGCATTTCCGCGGTCTCACCGCCGATCAGCGCACAGCCCGCCAACGCACACCCGTCCGCCACACCCTTGACGATCCGTTCCATGTGGCCCGGGTCCACCGCGTGCGTACCGATGTAGTCCAGAAAGAACAGCGGCTCGGCCCCCTGCACGATCATGTCGTTGACGTTCATCGCCACGCAGTCCTGCCCGATCGTGTCGTGCACCCCGAGCTGGATCGCCAGCAGGACCTTGGTGCCCACGCCGTCGGTGCAGCTCACTAACACGGGGTCTTTGTAGTTGCGTTTGAACAGCTTCTCGTTGAAGTCCAGCCGGAACATGCCGGCGAACGCGCCGTGCTTGCCGAGCACGCGCGGGCCGTGGGTCTTGCGCAGGTGCTGCTGGATCCGCCCGACCATCGCGTCGCCCGCTTCGATCGACACGCCGGTGTCGGCGTAGGTCAGACCTCCCCCGGAAGGCTTATTATTCGTGTTGCTCGCGGGCTTATGCTTGGCCATAAGACGGACAGTGTATCAACCCGCTTAGCGGGCGATCGAAGGCCGCCGTGCCTCGTTCGACACCCCGTAATGGTTTCAGTCGCACCCGTTTTCGTCCAACGCGAAGCGGGCGATCTCGTCTAATCCCGGACGGTAGCCGTCCGACGTGTCCACCACGACACCAGGCACATCCAACCGCGGCGGCTCGTATGCTTCGAGCGGCAACTCAATGCCCTCCCGCGCCGCCTGCACCAGCGGGTCGCCGTGGAACCACTCCCGCAGCGGATCAGCCAACCCCCGTTCGACCTGCCTCGCCCGGGCCAGCTCGGCGGGCACTTGGCATTGGACGACTCGGATCCGTGCCATTTGCCTCATGCCGTCCAGCCCGTTCGCCCACGCCTGATGCTGAAACGCCGCCTCCACCACGACGGTGATCCGACTCTCGACCATATGCCGGATCGCCCGGAAAAAGGCGTGGTAGACCGTTCGCTTGACCTCGTCGCTCGTGGAATCCGACTGGCCGGTGGTATTGACGTACCCCTCCTTGATCTGATCACGACTAATCAGCGGACACCGAACCGCTTCGGCCAACTTGTGAGCCAGAGTGGTCTTCCCGGAGCCCGGCCGACCCGTCACCACAATCAAGCCGGGCAATCGTCCCTCGGTCGTGATCCTTGCCTGCATAAAGATCGCCCCACACCGGTCTACCTGAAATCAAACCCGCATCCGCTGCGTGTACACGACCCACTCGACCACGAGCAACCCCAACGCACCCCACGCGAACCACGGCCAGACCTCTCGCCGACGCGCGCCCTCGGCCGCCGCGACCGACGGCCCCGCCGAACTGCCGATCTCCAGACGGGCCGCCGGCCGCACGTCGCTCTCCAACGGGTCGAGCAGGTTCACCGCCAAACGATCAAACGGCGACGCCAGGTTATCTCCATCCGCGTCGTAAAATCCCACCCGCTCGAACATCGGCAGCGACGCCCGGCCGCCACGCACCGTGGCCGAGAGACGCCGCGGCCCGTCGTAGCCGATCGTCCCGGTTTCCGAAGACACCGGCACCGTCGCCGTCTGCCCGGTTTGGTAGCTCAGCGACGCGCCCCCGCCTCCCGATGCCGCATCAACCCCGCCCGCCGCGCCGAGCCCCAACGTCTCGAGCGCGTTGACCATGAACACCTGGAAGCTCCAGTGGTGCGGCCACCGGCTCTCGAGCACGTCGAAACTCACCGCCACGTGCCGCAGCCCGTCCCGCCGCACCTCCGCGACCAGCGGCCCGGCCAAGCCCACCGCCAACACCCGCCCGTCCGCCGGCACCGTTAGCCGCCCGGGCCGGCGCAGCAGCACGTCGTCCAACACCACGTACCGCATCAGCGGGTGGTCACGCTGCCAGGTCAACACCGCCTGCCGCTCCGGCGCGTCGTCGGCCGAGGGCCGCACCGTGAATCCCTCAACCGGCACCGTCCCGCCGAACGACAGCGTACCCACCAACGGCAACCCCGCCGGCGAATAACGATCGAACACGACCACGTCGAAACCCGCCCGCCCGCCGTCGCCGTCGCGCACGGCTTCGGGCGGCATCCCTTCGAACTGCGCCGGCGTCGCCACCTCGACCGACCGCGCCCCGGCCGCGCGGATCGCCTCGCGGAGGTAACGGTTGCCCGCGGTCACCAACAGCACGCGGAGTTGCTGAGCCGGCAGCAGCTGCAGCCGGGCCGTGTTGTCCACGGGCAGCGCGTCGTCCCGGTCGTGCGTGATCTCCAGCGTCGCGCCGCCGGTGAGGTCGAGGTTGAACGTCACCACGCCGTCACCGACGGAGCCGACCGATGCGGCCGCGCCGCTGGGGACGGGCACTGTTCCGGGGACGGGGGTGCTCTCGGGGCTGACGCTATTTCCGGGGGCAGCGGCGGGGAGCTCGACGGCCTTGGTCCTCACGGCCCGGCCGTCGACACGCAACGTCACGTTGGCGGCTTGGGCCGCCGCGCCGGTGTGCGTCAGGCGGGCGAACACCGCGACGCGTTCGGGGTTCTCGTAGTCCCGCCGGGCCGAGGCCGAGACGATCCCGACGTTGGCCGTGGCGGGCGTGCCGAGGCGTTCGAACACCAGCGTCGCCCCGGACAGCGCCAGGTCGTCTCCGCCGTCGCGGTGGACCCGGCCGTCGGACAGGATCACCACCGACAGCCCCGTGCGGTCGTCGTCGTCCGCGGCGGCCGTGGCCGCGTGAGGCGAGATCAGCCCGAGCGCCGGCTCGATCCGCCCCCGCTGATCCGTCGCCGCGATCCCGCGCACCGCCGCCCGCAGCTGCCGGCGGTCGTTGGTAAACGACTGCACCACCGTCGCCCGTTCGGCAAAACTCACCACCATCACCCCGCCCTCGGAGGCTTTACCCGTCTCAAACGAGTCGATCAACGCCAACGCGCGTTCTTTCGCTTCCTCCAAACGGGTCTGGCCGCTCGCGGCGTCCCGGGTGTTCATCGACGCCGAGTGATCGATCGCGATCACCAACCGCTGCCCCGGCTCCACCGCCGCGCGCTGCGTCGGCCGGGCCATCGCGATCAGGAGCAACGCCAACACCAACAGCTGCAACCACAACAGCAAGTTGTTGCGGATGCGTTGGAACGGCGCGTTGACCTGCAGATCCTGGATCGACTTGCGCCACAGCAGCGTCGACGGCACCGCGATCGGCTTACGCCTCAGCTTCAGGAAATACAACGACACCAACAACGGCACCGTCAGTGCCGCCGCGATCACCCCGGCCCATGGCGCGAGAAAGCTCATGTGTCACCCCCGCGTTGAGCGGGCGATCGGAGATCGCCCACTGCACAGCAGAAAGATCGCGTCATCCCAGCAACCCCCTCTCCCGCAGGTACTTCAGCACAACCAACTCCACCGCCACGTCCGTCGTCGCCGTCATGTAGCTGAGCCCGCGCTTCGTACACGTCTCCCGGACATGCTGGCAATACGCTTCGAGGTTCGCGCGGTACTTTTTCAACAGCGCCGCGCTGATCGACACCTCGGCCACGTCGCCGTCTTCCAGGTCGGTCAGTTTCAGGTCGCCCACGACGCCACCCTTCGTCGGGTCGACCTCCTGGGGCGAGAGCAGCTGGATCGCGTACACGTCGTACCGGTCGCCCGCCAGGTAGCGCAGCGCGGCGGCGAGGTCGCCCTTGTCGAAGAAGTCGCTGATGAGCACCACCACGCCGGGCCGCTGGTTGAGCATCGCCAGCCGCTTGCACACCGCCGCCAGGTTGCCGCCCCCGGGGACGGGTTGCTGCTGGTTGAGCCAATCGACCATCCGCGGGATCGGCCGCCTCCCCCGCATCCCCTCGGCCGTGCCGGTGACCGTGTCGGTAAAACTGTAGAGGTTCAGGCGGTTGTAGTGCGTCAGCGCGATATACCCGAGCGCCGCGGTCATCTGTTTCGCGTACGTCAGCTTCCGGGGCTCGCCGTAGTCCATGGACGCGGTGGAGTCGAGCACCAGCGACACCGACAGGTCTTCTTCCTCCATGAACAGCCGGAGGAACAGCTTGTCGAGACGGGCATAGAGATTCCAATCGATGCGCCGCAGGTCGTCGCCGACGACGTAGTTGCGGTAGTCGGCGAACTCGACCGAGGCCCCGCGTTTCTTGGACCGCCGTTCGCCCTGCACCGTCCCGCGCAGCATCTTGCGCGAGCGCACGTCCAGCCGGTCGAGCTGGTGCATAAACTCGGGCGTGAGCAGGGTGTCGGGTTGGAGGGTGGAACTGTTAGCCATAGAAATCAAAAAAATCGAGCCTCGCCGAAAACTCAGTTCTCATGTGTAACTTCACTTAGGATCTTGTGTTTTTTTGCCAGCGCAAGTACGGCATTCCAAACCTTGAACCAAACCACAAGAAATATCCCGAATACGACCATCACCGCAGTGGGCCAAGATGCGATTCTCACGAATGTAACCCAAGGACTGCTGGATTCCTCGGCAACCCCAAGTAGATTTTTGATTAAAGATCCTAAAGCCGGTAAACCATAAACACACAAAACCAACGCGCTCATGAGCATCGAGATCAGCAGCAGCAGTCCAACGGCCACGCGGATGATCACTCCGATCGTTGACTCTCTGCCTTGATCCTTGACACTCATTGCATAACCCTCCCCGCGACGGCTTCCACCGGCAGGTTGTCGACGATGTCGTTCACGATCATGTCGGCGGTGATGCCCTCGGCCTGACCCTCGAAGTTCAGCAGCACGCGGTGGCGCAGCACCGGCAGCATCACGTCGCTGATGTCGGCGACCGCGACGTGGGCCCGGCCGTCGAGCAACGCCCGCACCTTGCCGCCCAGCACGAGCGCCTGGGCGGCACGGGGGGAAGCGCCGAAACGCAAAAACTGCTTGGCGAGTGAGGTCGCAAACTCGCCGTCCGGGTGCGTCGCGAGCACGGCCCGGATCGCGTAGTCCTGCACGTGTGGGGCGATGAGCACCTTCCGCACGAGTTGCTGGTACCGCACGATCGTCTCGGCGTCGAGCACCGCCTCGACGTCGGGCGACACCGCGGCGGTCGTGCGGTTGACGATCTCGTTGAGCTCCTCCCGGCTCGAATACCCCACGTCCAGCTTGAACAGGAACCGGTCGAGCTGCGCCTCGGGCAGCGGGTAGGTGCCCTCCTGCTCGATCGGGTTCTGCGTGGCCATGACGAAGAACGGCTTCTGCATCTTGTAGGTCGTGCCGCCGACGGTGACGGATTTTTCCTGCATCGCTTCGAGCATCGCGCTCTGCGTCTTGGGCGTGGCGCGGTTGATCTCGTCGGCCAGGACGATCTGGGCGAAGATCGGGCCCTTCTGGAACTGGAACTGCCGGGCGGTGGTGCCGTCGGGTTTTTGTTCTTCGACGACGATGGTGGTGCCGGTGATGTCGGCGGGCATAAGGTCGGGGGTGAACTGGATGCGGGAGAAGTCCAATCGGAGCGCTTCGGAGAGCGTGCGGATGAGCAGCGTCTTGCCCAGGCCCGGCACGCCTTCGAGCAGGGCGTTACCGCCGACGAAGAGGCAGGTGAGGATGCCGTCGACGATCTGATCGTGGCCGACGATGGCCTTGGCGATCTGGGCGCGCACGGCGGCGTAGTCCTGGCGGAACTGCGCGGCGAGTTCGAGGAGTTGGGAGTCGTCGTTTCCGGGGGCGTTGGTTGCCATGGGTTGAGCCTTTCTCGGGACGTTATTGATTGCGTTCGCGGGCGCGGCGTTTGGCGGCGAGCAGACGGTTGGTGGTGGGCGCGTCTTCGGGCGGTGGCGTGTCGGCCTGCGCCGCGGCGACGAGGTCGGCGTCGCCCTGGGTTTCTTTCGCTCCGCCCACGGCGTCGGCGAAGTTGTCCGAGGCGCGACGGTCGGGCGCGGCGTCGAACTTTTGGGTCGTGACGGGCTGCGGCGCGGCCGGGGTTTCGCCGTGGCCGGACTTCACCGCGCCGCGGCGACGCTTGAGCGCAGACATCGTCTGTTTGGTCTCGCTGGCGCTGCGGCGCTGGACGGTGAGGGCCGATCGGGTCCACGCCGCGATAGCGCGGTGGTCCCACGCCAGCCGGCGGTTCGCCACGTCCAGCAGCAGCAGCCCCAGCAGCCACGGCAGGATCAGCCACCGCAGCGGCCGACTCGACACCGACTCGAACCGGTGGGTGCGGTCGAAGAGATTGGCCGCCACCGGGTCGTCCGGGTCGAGCACGCGTCCTCCGGTCGCCGCGGCGACTTCCTCGAGCAGCGTCGTGTTGGGCGCGAACCGTCGCAGCTCCTGCCCCGGCACCCTTGTGATGCCGCCGGCCACAAAAGACGTCGCGCCCCCGCCCCCGGAACCGCCCCCGGAACTGCCCCCGGACGCCCCCTCGGAAGCCGCGTCCCCCCCGCCACCCACGAACAGGTTCAGCAGGTAGTTGCCGCTCTGAGGCGCGGGCACGGCCGCGGTGAAGATCCCCGGGCCGGTCTGGTCGAGCGTGATGTCGGCGAGGCTGCCGTCGGGGCGGAGGATCTTGCCGGCCACGCGGGTGACCGCGCCGCCGTCGGCGCCGCCCACGGTGTTGGTGTCGAGCCGTACGCGGAGCGTGTCGCCGTCGAGCGTGGTGATCAACTCGGCGTCTTGATTCGCAGCGGGGCGCGAGAGGTAGCGCACGGTCCGCGCCCAGAAGTCGCCGTAGCCCGGCCAGGTCAGCCAGCGCGTGGCCCAGCGGTTGGTCGCGTCGCTGGTCCACGCCCCGGCCTTGCCCAGGCCGACCTGCCAGTGGGCGAACAGCGGCTCGCCCTCGGGCCCGAGCATGGGCATCTCGATCCGCCGGTCGTACTTCGGGCCGGTGAGCACAAGACCCGACAGCGCCGGCGGCTCGGGCAGGTTGACCATGATCGGCGAGCCGGTGTTGCGGCGTTTGGGCACGAAGTCGACCTCGCGGATGAGGTTCTTGCGGATCGTGCGGGCTTCCTTGACGAAGACCTGCGGCAGGCCGTTGGGCTGGCTGGGGTCGATGGGATAGTAGTTGCCGCCGCACTGCAGCGCGATGCGTTCGAGCAGCTGGGCGTCGTGCCCGTCGCCGACGCCGATGGTCGAGACGGTGATGTCGGCGCGGTTGAGTTGGTTGAGCATCGGCAGGTAGTTGTCGCTGTCGCCGCCGTCGGACAGCAGGATGACGTGTTTGATCGAGCTGTCGCGCAGGTCCTGGTTGCTCGGATCGGTCAGGCCCTCGTAGGCTCGGGTGAGGCCCGAGAGGATCGACGTGCCGCCGCCCTCCCGGATCGAGCGAACGGTCTGCATCGCGGCGTTGGGGTTGTCGTTTTTCTGGAGCTTGTAGACCCACTGGCCCGCGCCGTCGAAGGCGACGACCCCGATCATGTCGTGCGGGTAGAGCGTCGAGATCGCCAGCGCCGCGGCCTCGGCGGCGAACTCGAGCTGGGTCTGGTTGGTGTTGCCGACGGGCGCCCCCATCGAGCCCGACCGGTCGATCACGATGACCAGGGCGCCCGACGGCAGCACGGTCTGCGACGGGATCTCGCAGTCGACCGGGAGGATGCGCTCGTCGATGATCGAGTTGGTCCAGCCCCCGGCCCCGAAGCTGTCGGGCCCGCCGAGCATGATGAACCCGCCGCCCAGGTCGTTGACGTAACGGGCCAGCATCTCCTGCTGCGCCCCGGTGACCGCCTCGGCCGGGACGTTCTGGAACACGACCGCGTCGTAACGCGTCAGCGCCGCGGTGTCCCGCGGCAGGCCCGACGGCGGGACGACGTCGAGGGCGATCCGCCGCTGACGCAGCGCCTCGGGAAGGACTTTGCCGGGGGCGCCGCCGACGTTGTCGACCACCAGCACCCGGCCCTGGCCCTGCACCAGCGTGAACGACTCGGCGCGGTTGTTCACCGCCACCGTGTCCGCGCCCGAAAGCCCTCCGCGGCTGTTGGCCGATGCGTCACCGGGGGACACGTTCGTCGTGCCGAGACTTGGCGTCGCCGTGGGCTCGAAGATGGCTTCGAAGCGGTTGGCGCCGGCGACGGAGATGGGCACGTCGATCTGTTGGGTCCAGACGTAGCGCCCCGACGCCACGCCGCCCGGCGATCCGGGCGTCGTGTCTTCGTCGGTCAGCGTGTTGGCGTCGGACCATTGGTCCGGCGTGACCCGCAGGCCACGGCCCTCGGCCGAGCCGTTGAGATCGATCAACCGGTCGTCGTGACGCAGCTGCAAAGTGCCCCGCGACGGCGCGGTGGCCCGCAGCACGACCCGCACCGCCACGGTCTGGCCCTCGCGCGCCTCGGTCGGCGTGTAGACGCCCTCGACCATGACCTCGTGGCCCACGCGGTAGCCGATCGGCAGGACGTCGATCACCACGCCCGCCGCCGCCGCCGCCCGCGCCGCGGCGAGGGTGTCGCCGGCCGTGTCGTTGCCGTCGCTGACCAGCACCAGCCGCAGCGCCGTGTTCGCGTCGCTCTTGACCGCCATCGCCCACTCCAGTGCACGGGCGGTGTCGGTGCCCTCACGCGTCGGGTGGTCCACGGCCGTGTCGAACGCGACGTCGTTGCCCGGCCGACGCAGCACCGTCGGCCGGTCGTCGTAGGTCACCACACCGAAACGGTCGTCGGGCCGGCGCTCCTGCGCCGCGGCGGTGAGGAACCGCTGCACCGACGCGGTGACCCGCGCGGACGCCGCGGTCGACGTGCCGTCCGCCGTTAACGGCGAGCCAAAGATGCGCATCGACGGCGACTGATCGATCACCGCGATCACCGTCAGGTCCGTGTGCCGACGCTCAGCACGCAGCCCGGCCAGCATCAGCACCAGCCCAACCAGCACCGCGATACGCAGCCCGATCGCCAGCCAACGCCGCACGGGCTCAACGGCAGCCAGGCGCTTGGCCCCCAGCCACCCGATCGGGCCGGCCAGCAGCAGGAGCCAGAGCAGTTCGGGATGGTCGAAACGGAAGGGCAAGAGGGAGTTGGGGATTGGGGTGTGGAGCGAGGGTAAGACACCGGCAAGGAGCGTGGTGGGGTCGGGTCCAAATAACCCGCAACCCCGGCACCCAGACTCCTAATCCCCGCCGCCCCCCGACGTCTCGGTGGGCGGGGGCGGCTCCGCCGCCGGGGGGACTTCCGGCAGGTTGCCGAAGTATTCGCGGATCGATTTCTGGTAACGCTTGGGCACACGCTGCTCGCTCACGGCCCGCTCGGCTTCGGAACGCGCTTCGTCCACGGCCTGATTGAACGTGAGGTTGGACGTGCCCTCACCGGGTTGGCCGTCGCGGGTCCAGGACGAGAGCACCCGGCCGCCGTTGCCTTCCTGGATGTCACGCTCCACACGCGACCCGGTCGCGAGCGGGGCGCGGGACTCGCCGATCGGGTTGCCGCCCGACCCCGAGCCGTCGCCGGGGCCGACGTCGTTGCCCGCGGCCTGTTGCTGCCCGCCGCCGGGTTGGTTGCCGTTGCCTCGTTGGTTGGGGTTTTGGGCGGGCTGCCCGCCGTCGCCGGGTTGACCGTCCTGGTCGGCGGTCTGCGGTTGGCCCTGGCCGGGCTGCTGACCTTGACCGGGTTGTTGGCCTTGGCCCGGCTGCTGGCCCGGGCTGGGTTGCTGGCCCTCGGCGGTCTGGGAGCCTTGTTGACCCGACGGCTGCTCGCCGGGTTGCGGTTGGTTGGCTTGTTGTTGACCACCTTGTTGTTGATCGCCCTGCGGCTGCGCGCCGTCTTGTGAGCCGGGCTGCTGGGCCATCTGCTCTACCGCTTCCTGCATCTGCTGGTTGGCCTGCTGCATGTTCTCGAGTTGTTGTTGCTGCTGGGCGGCCTGGCCGAGCTCCTGCTGGGCCTGCTGCACGGCCTCGGAGAGTTGCTGCGGGGCTTGGGGCGAAGACGCCCCGGGCGATCCCGAGTCGCCGGGCTCGCCGGACTCGGCGGTCTGCGACGACTCGCCGTTTTCGTTCGGCTCACCACCTTCCCCGGTCGATGAATTTTCCGGCGACGCCTCGCGGACCGCCTCGGCCATCTGCTGCATCTGCTCGGCCAAGCGCTCGGCGGTGTCGCCCGCCCCCTCGTTGCTCTGGGCCTGCTGCTGCGCCTGCTCGATCTGCTCGGCCAGGCGCTCGGCCCGCTGCTGGGCCTGATCCGAGGGCACGCCCTGCTCCTCGAGCGCTTCGCGCAGGGCGTTTTGCATCTCCAGGCCGGACGCGCTATTTTCCGCGAGTTGCTCTTGCTGTTCTTCGCTCAGCCCGGCGTCCTCGGCGGCGGCCTGGGCTTGCTGGTTCCCGCGTTCAGCGGCTTCACGCTGCATCCGCGCCGCGGTCTCGAGTTGCTCGGACAACGTCTCCAACTGCTCGGCCAACCGCTCCTGCTGCGACGCCGAGAGGTCGCCCTGCCGCAGCTCGTCCGCCAGCGTCGCGAGCTCCCGCTGCGCCGCCTCGAAGTCGGCGCGGCGAAGCGCGTCGGCGAAACGATCGGCGGGGCCGCGCTCGTTCGGCTCGCCGCCGTCGAGCGAGCTCATCGCGTTCTGGACCGCCTCGGCTTCGGATTGTTTCTCTTCGATCGCCTGCTCGAAGCGCTCCTGCAGGTCCGACACCTCGGCGGCAGCCGCTTGCCGGTCCTCGGGGTTGGTGAGGTCACGCTGTGTGAGCAAGGCCTCGAGCTGTTCGTCGAGGTCGGCGGCGTCGGGGAGCTCGCCGGTGTCGCCGCCACGGTCTTCTTCCGAGAGTTCCGGGGGCAGCGCCGCGGCGATCTCGGCCGCCTCGACCAGAGCCTTCTCGATCTGCTCGGCCTGTTGCTGCGCCGCCAGCGCCTCGGCCTCCCGGAGCTGCGCCGCTTCGACCAGCCCGAACGGGTCCAGCGCAAGCACCGCCACCACCGCGCACACCACGACCGCCCCGCCCCATATCCGGGTCGGCCGAACGGGGAACGCGCCGCCCAGCGACGCCGACGCCGACGCCCGCTCCGCGTCGCCGCGCACCTGTTCGGCAAAAGGCCCGCCGCCGAGTTGATCGACGACCAGCGACGTGCCCAGGCGGTCTTTCAGTCCGAGCCGTTCGTCGATCATCACCGCCACCGACGCCGACGCGGGCCGACGCGTCGCGACGACCACGGCACTAGCCAACACCGCAACGCCCACCGGCACCACCCACGCCCAGCCCGGCGGCGTTCTCCCCACATAGTGCGTCAGCACCAAGGCCGCCGCACACAGCCCCGCGACGATCAACACCGCCCACCCCAGCACCCACAAGCCGTCGCGCAACAACAACCGGCGGCGGGCCCGGGCGATCGTGCGTTGCGTGGCGGTCATGGGCGGATTCCCGAGAAGCGAACGTGTGGAGGCGGTCGGGTGTGCGACGCCCTCACCCAATCATACGCGCGCGGCCGCGCGGCGGACAGTCTTTAGGACGCGGGCAACCCCGCCCGGGTTGCGGAAAATCCGCTTCCCCGGCGCAGATTTTTGCGGTCTCTCCTCCGGCACAACTCCACTCACCGCCGCGCCGCGTGCAGCTTCGCCAACTCGCCCAGCAGTTCCAGGGTCTGCGGCACGGGCAGCATCGTCGCGGCGTCCGACTTAGCGTTCGCCGGGTCGGGGTGGGTCTCGATAAACAACGCCTGCACCCCCGCGGCCACGGCGCACCGCGCCAGCGTCGGGGCGCACTCGGGCCGGCCCCCGGAGGAGTTGCCCTGGCCGCCGGGGTTCTGCGTCGAGTGCGTCACGTCGAAACACACCGGCCAGCCCAGCTGCATCATGTCGTAGAGACCGGCGAAGTCGTTGACCAGCCGGTGATACCCGAAGAACGTGCCGCGCTCGGTGAGCATCTGGTTCGTGCATCCCGCCTCGGTGAGCTTGGTCACGACGTTCTTCATCTCGGCGGGCGAAAGGAACTGGCCCTTCTTCACGTTGACGGCCCGGCCGGTCTTGGCCGCCGCGACGAGCAGGTCGGTCTGCCGGCACAGGAACGCGGGGATCTGCAGCAGGTCGACCACCTCACCCGCGGCGGTGGCCTGCGCGGGCTCGTGCACGTCCGTGGTGACCGGCACGCCCAGCGCCTCGCGCACCCGCCCCATGAGTTCCAGCCCCGCCGCGAGCCCGGGGCCGCGCTCGGTATGGATCGAGCTGCGGTTGGCTTTGTCGTACGACGCCTTGAAGATGTATTGCAACCCGAGTTCGGTGCATCGGTCGCGCATCGCCGTGCCGATCTCGACGCACATCTCGTAGCTCTCGGCCTGACACGGCCCGGCGATGACCGCCAGCGGCTGGTCGGGGCCGATCTTCACGTCCTGGATCTGGATGCTGTTCATGAGACGCACAGGATAGCCGGTTGCCGGGGTGAGCCCACGCACACCCGCGTCGATTCTTTACTTGGCCGAATCGGGCAAGCCGAACCAGATCATCTCCGCGATCGCCGCGATGCATCGCCCCAGGGCCAGGATAAAGAACGCACCAACGAGTATCTGTACGGCCGAGATGACGCCCGGCAAAACCAACAACACTTCCTCGGCCTGGATCGCCGCGTAGACCGAGACCCACAACGCCCACAGCGCCCAAAGGCAGCCAAGCACCGCGACCCAGACCGACATGACTCGCAGGAATTTCGCGTTGCGTGACCACATCTCGGTGCGTTCGGCTGGTGTCATCATGAAGAACTTGGGTTGAACAGGGTGATGCGTCAGTACGGGAAAATGAGTCTACCGACTCGCAATCCCGGACGCGACCGCCACACGCTTTGCCCCGGCCGCAAGAAAACGGCCCACATCGCGGGCTTCGCCGAACACGATAACGCTCGGCGGTTTGTCGAACTCGACATCGCCGAGCGACGCCGTTTCTTCACGGTCTACGGCCGACAAGACAACGGCGTCTCCGCCGGCTTCACACACAACCCTACACGTGCGGCCCAGCTCTTCCCGATCGTTGAACAATACTGGCATATTAAGTCGCACACGCACGTTCACGGCGCGGCTCACCTCACGCACCGCCGAGACGATGCCCTCGAGGTCGTCGCGCAGCGCGGCGAGGTCGCCCGTACGCAAGTATTCCGGCGGTGCGGGCACTTCGACGGCGTGGGCGCCGTCCTTCGCGGCGGCGACGGCTTCGATCTGGCGGACGGTCGGCTTACCGATCCCGGCGGGCCAATCGACAAGCGCGACGATCTGGATGCCCGTGTCGGCGTAGGCCCGCACCGCCTGTCGGGTGTACCGTCCGCCCACGCAGACCGCGGCGCAGTCGGGGGCGGCGTCCCACGGCGGCGGGCCGTCGGAGTAGACCAGTTCGAGGCGACCGGGAGGGATCACTGCCCGATCGGGTGCCACGTGGTCTTGAGCTCCTGGGTGTCGAGGATGGCGTAGGGGCTGGGGGCGAGCGCTGCGTCGTCGGCACGAACGATGACACGCTTGACGTTCTCCGCCGCGGCGGTCTGCAGGGATCCGGTCTCTTCGGTGTCGCCGCCGCAGTAAACCACGGCGTTGACGTCCATGTGTGAGCCGAAGTGTTCGAGCAGTTCGCCGCGGTCGCCGGTGAGCAGGTTGACCACGCCGCCGGGCAGGTCGGAGGTGTGCAGCACCTCGGCGAGCGTCACGGCGCACAGGGCCTTGGTGCGCGACGCGAGGACGACGACGCTGTTGCCGCCGACGATCGCCGGGGCGACGACCGAGACGAGCCCGAGCAGGCCCGAGGCTTCGGGGGCGACGACGCCGACGACGCCCGTGGGGCCGGGCAGCGAGAAGTTGAAGTGGCTCGACGCGACGGGGTTCACGCTCGAGAACACCTGCGTGTACTTGTCGGCCCAGCCGGCGTAATGCACCAGCGTGTCGATCGCCGCGGTGACCTCGGCCCGCGCCTCCGACGGGTCGGCCCCCATCTGCACGAGCTCCGAGGCGAACTGCGACGCCCGGCCCTCGAGCATCTCGGCGACGCGGTACAGGATCTGGCTGCGCAGAAACGCCGAGGCCTTGGCCCACCCCGGCTGAGCGGCGCGGGCGGCGACCACCGCGTTGCGGAAGTCCTTGCGGGACGCGAGGCAGAGGTTGGCGAGGACCTCGCCGTCCGCCTCGAGCTTGTAGTGCCGGCCCGACTCGGTGCGGGGGAACTTGCCGCCGATGTAGAGCTTGTAGGTCTTGAGCACGTTGAGCCGGGGCGACTCCGAGGTGTCGGTATGACTGCTCTGGGGCGTGTCGACGATGGTGTCTTGGGTGGGTTTCATGGTCTAGCTCTGAATGATCAACTCGGATGAGTCGGATTCACACGGATGATGATTTTCGGAGGATGCGCTTGAATTCGATCTTGGGGCGGCCGAAGTTGAATAGGAGACAGACATCGATATCCGTTGCGTTGAGGTAGTTGTAGCACTGGGCTTCGTGTATCGGATCAAGCGCCTTGACGGCCTTTAATTCGACCAAGACCAAGTCATCAACGATTAAATCCGCGACATAATCACCGACCGGCTCACCTCGATAAAACACGGGCACGGCAACCTGCTGCTTCACGGCATGTCCCGCATGCCTTAACTCAAGTACCAGGGCATTTTCGTAAACTTTTTCCAAGAACCCTGACTTTAAGCCGTTCGAAACCGTGAACGCACAGCCAATGATTGACTCCGTAAGTCCATCGGTTTCCAAAATGGCTCTGCCTTGATCCGTGCGCATCCGACTAATCCGAGTTAATACTTCCTCAGTTCAAAACACAATATTCTTTGAGCCCCTGCAGCCCGCCCTCGCGGCCGACGCCCGATTCTTTGTAGCCGCCGAAGGGCGACGACGGGTCGAACTTGTTGTAGGTGTTGGCCCAGACGACGCCGGCGTTGATCGCGCTGGTGACCTTGAAGATCTTCGAGCCCTTGTCGGTCCACACGCCGCCGGACAGGCCGTAGGGGGTGTTGTTGGCTTTGGCGATGCCCTCGTCGGGGGTGCGGAAGGTCTGCACCGCGAGCACGGGGCCGAAGATCTCTTCCTGCACGATGCGTGACGACTGGGATGCGCCGAGGAACAGCGTCGGCTTGCACCAATAGCCTGCGTCGGCGGGGACGCGGCAGGACGGCTGCCACCGGGTCGCGCCTTCCTGCTCGCCGATCTCGAGGTATTCGTTGATCCGCTTGAGCTGCTCGGCCGAGTTGATCGCGCCGATGTCGGTGTTCTTGTCGAGCGGATCGCCGACGATCAGCGTCTGCATGCGGTCCTGCAGTTTTTGGATCACGCGGTCGGCGACGGACTCCTGGACGAACAGGCGCGAGCCGGCGCAGCAGACGTGGCCCTGGTTGAAGAAGATGCCGTTGACGATGCCTTCCACCGCCTGATCGATCGGGGCGTCGGCGAAGATGAGGTTTGCTGCCTTGCCGCCGAGCTCGAGGGTGTACTTCTTTTTGGTGCCGGCGAGCGAGCGCATGATGTGCTTGCCCACGGCCGTGCTGCCGGTGAACGCGACCTTGTCGACCCCCGGGTGATTCACCAGGGCGGCGCCGGTCTTCCCCGCGCCGGTGACGAAGTTGACCACGCCGTCGGGCAGCTCGGCGTCGCGGATGACCTCGGCGAGCTTGAGCGCGGTCAGCGGCGTGGTCTCGGCAGGCTTGAGCACGACGGTGTTGCCGCACGCCAGCGCCGGGGCGATCTTCCACGCCGCCATCAGCAGCGGGAAGTTCCACGGGATGATCTGGCCCGCCACGCCCAGCGGCCGCGGTCGTTTGTGGCCGGGAAAAGCGTAGTCGAGCTTGTCGGCCCACCCGGCGTAGTAGAAGAAATGCGCTGCGGCGAGCGGGATGTCGATGTCGCGCGACTCGCGGATCGGCTTGCCGCCGTCCATTGACTCGATGACCGCGAACTCGCGGGCCCGCTCCTGCATGATCCGCGCGATGCGGTAGAGGTACTTGCCGCGGTCGGCGGCGGGCATGGTCGACCACACGTTGTCGTAGGCCCGGCGGGCCGCGGTCACCGCCGCGTCGACGTCGGCGTCGCCCGCCTCGGCGATCGACGAGAGCTTCTCCTCGCTACTCGGACTGATCGTGTCGAAGTACGTGCCGGACTGGGGCTCGACGAATCGGCCGTTGATGAACAGGCCGTATTGGTCTTCGATCTGCGCGATCCCGGTGGACTCGGGCGCGGGGTCGTAGGACCAGTCGGTGTCGAAGTTGAGCGTCGGTGAAGCGGTCATGGTTTTAATCCAACGAGAAGTAGTCGGCCGACTGGTAGCGGCCGGTCTGTTGCTTGACGATCTGCATGAGCACGTCGTTGGCGAGGCTCGAGGCGCCGAAGCGGAACCAGTCGGGGGTGAGCCACGCCTGGCCGAGCGTCTCGCGGACGGCGACGAGGTAGTGCAACGCGAGCTTGGCGTTCTTGATCCCGCCGGCGGGCTTCATGCCGATCATCTTGCCGGTGGCGTAGTAGAAATCGCGGATGGCTTCGAGCATGACCAGCGTGACGGGGAGCGTGGCGGCGGGGCTGATCGTGCCGGTGCTGGTCTTGATGAAGTCGGCCCCGGCGTGCATGGCCAGGTCGCTGGCGAGGCGGACGTTGTCGTAGGTCTTGAGCTCGCCGGTTTCCAGGATCACCTTGAGGTGCGCCTCGCCGCACGCCTGCTTGACCTTGACGATCTCGTCGAAGACGTATTCGTAGTTGCCGCGCAGGAACTCGCCGCGGCTGATGACCATGTCGATCTCGTCGGCGCCGTCGGCCACGGCCTTCTTCGTGTCGTCCAGCTTGGCCGAGAGCGGCACCTGCCCGGCAGGGAAGCCCGTGGCCACCGACGCGAGGTGGATGCCGCTGCCTTCGAGTTCTTTCTTGGCGATCGCCACCATCGTCGGGTATACGCACACCGCCGCGACGTTCGGCAGGCCTTCCACCGCGTCGTGCAGGTGCTTGGCCTTGTTGCAGAGCTGGCGGACCTTGCCGGGGCTGTCCATGCCCGCGAGCGTGGTCAGGTCGATCATGCTCAGCGTCAGCTTGAGCGCCTCGAGCTTGGACGACTTCTTGATGCTGCGGGTCTGGAAGCGCTTGGCCCGCTCTTCGACGCCGACTTGATCGACGGTCGGGCTCTGGGAGAGGTCGGGCATGGAGAGCGAAGAAGCGGTCACGGGCAGGGCTCCGGGGGCGGAGGTGATACAGGTCGGCGGACCCGGCGGACCTATCCGAAATCCCAGAGGGGCTCCGGGTTTATTCCGGGGGTCATTCCGGGGAGATTCCGGGGGCGGGCCAACGCTCCATCATACTGTATTAACGGGGTTTGCCCAGACTTTCGAAGAACGCCCTCAGCGCCGCGTGCACCGCGTCGTAGTCGGCCGCGAGCAGCTGGTTGTGCGTGCCCCCCGGGATCACCACGAAGGTGCCGTGCGGGGCCGCGTCGGCGACCCGGCGGCCCGCGTCGAGCGGGCAGATCGTGTCCGCGTCGCCGTGCAGCACCAGCAAGGGGCCATCCAGCGCCGCCGCGTCCTCGGCCAGATCGAACCCCGGCCGCTGCCCGAGCCGGCCGCCCGCCAGCCGCAACGCCGCGCCGACCAGCCACACCAACGGCCACTGCGGCAGCCCGCGCCGACGCATCTGCCCCCGCAGCCCCTCGTCCCACAACCGGTACGGCGCGCACGCGATCACGCCCCGCCCCTGGAATTCTTCTCCGAATTTTTCCTTGAATCTCGCCGCGGCCCGGATCGCGATCACCCCGCCCATCGAATAGCCCAGCAGCACGACGCCGCGGCCCTCCAGCATCTCCCGGGGCAGCCCGTCGAGGACCGCCATCACGTCCGCCGGCTCGCGTTCCCCCATCTTGCAGCTCGCCGCCGCCGCGTCGCCGTGGCCCGGCAGGTCGAACACGACGCACGCGCTGACGTACGGCCGCAGCATCTGGGCCCGGTACAGCGAGCCGTACCGGCTGTCGCGGTGGCCGTGGACGACGACCGCGACCGGCCCGTCCGCCGCGTCGCCGTTGACGATCCACCCCGGGCTCGCCGACCCGTCGGCCAGGTTGAACGTGACCTCTTCGCCCTCGAGTTCCAGGTCGGCCGGGTCGCCGGGGCCACCCATACCCAGCGACACCGCCAGCGTCTTGCGGCGCGGCCGGTTCATCTGCCACAGCACCCCCGTCGTGCCGAGCACGATCAGCAGCGCATAAGCGGTTCCGAAAAGGGTGAGTAGGCCAAGCACGGGCCGGGTAGCATAGTCGCAGCTGACGGCTGAGCCCGCCCGGCCCCGGATCCCCCAACCCCGATTCTCATCCCCATGACCGACCAAGACCTCATGGACGCCGCCCTCGAGCAGGCCCAAAAGAGCTACGACGAGGGCGGCCTGCCCATCGGCAGCGTGCTCTACTGCCCCGCCGATGACGAGATCGTCGCCCGCGGCCACAACCAGCGCGTCCAGGCCGGCGACCCCACCGCCCACGCCGAGACCGTCTGCATCCGCAACGCCGGCCGCCGCCGCGACTGGCCCCACCTCACCCTCGTCTCCACCCTCTCGCCCTGCATCATGTGCACCGGCACGTCGCTGCTCTTCCGTATCCCCCGCGTGCTCGTCGGCGAGAACCGCAACTTCATGGGTGCCGAAGACCTCTTCCGCGACCGCGGCGTCGAGCTCGTCGTGCTCGACGACGCACGGTGCGTCGCGCTGATGAAAAAATTCATCGACGAAAAACCCGACCTGTGGAACGAAGACATCGGCGAATAATCACGAGCCGCCAATTCAGCAACGCTCGTGTCCGACCCGGGAAACACCACTTCCATTAAACATCTCTGTATGCGTCGATAAAATAGCCATGCCACAGGCAAGCCCGGGGCCGAGCCGGCACGACTCTTTTAACCGCCGCACGCCATGAGAACTATCCCGAAATCTTCGGCGCTACCCACCGCAGGTTCGTTGATCGTGTGGCCTTGGTCTTGGGAGAAATGGACCTCGCTGTTGGTCATCCGCCACGACGTGCTCCATATCCAGCGAGGCCGGCACTCCAAGATTAAAAAGTTCCGACATCGGCTGGAGCGAGGCCGTTTCGGGGATGATGTCTTATCGACGTTCCGGCTGAGCATACCACTCCGCAAGATCGACTCGATCGTGCACGAGCGGAACAGCGAGACGGTGGGGATCTGGTATCGCGACGAGTACGAGAAAGCCCGCAAAACCTACATCGCCGCTCCCAGCATCCGGCAAGCCCGCGCCGATGCCCCCCTCCTCGCGGCAAAGCTGGGGTTGAACGAGTCGCCCGAGGCGACATACGACTCGGTCTGGGGTCAGTTTATTGTGCCCTTCACCTTATTCGCGCTGTACACACCGCTCCTGATCGTGATGTACTGCATCGCAGACCAACCTTCCGCGCCTAAGCGGTCCTCGTGGGGTGGCAAGAACCAGTTCTTCACCGATATTGCCCACGCGTTAGGCCCCGGCGGCATGCTGGCGTTGATCGGCGGCCTGGCTTTGGCCACGTTGGCGTGGTCTCTTTGGAGCGTCTCGCACCGGCCCCTCGTCGATCGTTATCGTCACGTTTCGCCGGTAGAGCGAGCCGGTTTCCGGACGGGCTAATCCGGCCCTTAGCTGTTTAACGCGACCTCCGAAGCGCGCCTGTCTCCCGACCACTCGAAGACCTCAATCAAATCCCGACGCTATGTGGTGCCCCCCGGCACGGAGGCCGCAGCGGACGAATCGTTGAATCCAAAGCTCCGCCGGGTGCGAATCTTGTTGCAAGAGCGTCCGATCACTTCACCCATCACCCTTCCACGAGCCTCTCATGACACCTCTCCGCTCCTTCCGTCGGCCACTCCCGGGCTGTCTGCTTCTGTTGTTCGTTTGTGTCGGCGTTGCCCTCGGCCCGACGGCAATAGCCGGGCCCGCGCCGACCAAGCCCGACGGCTTCCTGCCCGAGCACCAGGTCACGTCGGGGGTCTACGCGTCGTTCGAACTCGGCGGGTTGGTCATCACGCCCGACACGATCCGCGTCTACCTCTGGGGCGACCCCGACGCGGGGACCCTGTCGACGCTGGAGCTGCGCATTGATCGGATCGACCGCGACGGGGACAAACCGGTCCTGCGCACCGTGGTCACCGATTACCAGGAACGACTCAACACCACCCCGCGCTTCCGCCGCGGCGAGGCGCTGCCGTTGGAGGTTTCGTTCGACCGCTTCGGCCGGTTGGAACTCAAGCCGCTTTCGGAGGCACAACTCGGCCGCAACCAACCCACCTGGCGTGGCGCCCGCCCACCCGCCGGCTGGCCGCAACACGCCGACATCCCCGAGAAGGCCGACGCCGGGCCGTTGGGGATCCTCGGCCCGTGGGCCGCGTCGCTGAGCTGGTCCGTCCGGCTGGGCCCGGACCAGCTCAGCTTCGCCACCGGTCAATGGCCGGCCGCGCGGTTCGACATCGTCGAGTGGACGCCCGTGCAAGGCGAGGACTTCGTCCGCCTCGACACCGATTACGTCCAGGGCTACGACCAACGCCTGATCGATGAGCAGGTGCGGATGCTGCTCCGCCACGACGCCAACGGCTTCTCGGTCGCCTTCTTCCCGCCCGAGGCCGGCCGCCCCGACGACTGGCCCACGTCGTTCACCCACTCGCCCGACAACCCGGTGCAGGTCATCTCGTTCGCGCCCGGCGCGGAGTAGGGCATGACACCCCTGCCCCCGGCACACCGCCGTCGGCAAACGGGTCTTGCGTGAGCGGGCTCTAGAATGATCCGGTGCCCACTCCGCTCCCACCCGATCAACGCCGCAAGGTCCTGCTCACCGGCGCCGCCGGCGCGATCGGGCGTTGCGTCGCCCCGGCGCTCGTCGCCCGCGGCCACGACGTGCGCGGCTTCGACCGCCTTCCCTGCCCCGGCCTGGCCGATCACGTCGTCGGCGACCTCGCCGACGCCGACGACGTGGACCGCGCGGCCGCCGGCCGCGACACGCTCGTCCACCTCGCGGCTTATCCCGACCCCGCGCCGTTCGTCGATACGCTGCTCGGACCCAACGTCGCCGGGCTCTACCGGGTCGTCGACACCGCGTTGCGGCACGGCCTGTCGCGTCTCGTGCTCGCCTCGTCGATACAGGTCGTCAGCGGGGCCCGCCGACGCGAAACACAGCGCACGATCACGGCCCGCGACGCGGCCCCGGTCAACGACTACGCGCTGACCAAACTGTGGGCCGAGCAGCTCGGCGCGATGGCCGCCCGCAACCACCCCGGCGTCTCGGTCGTCGCCGCCCGCATCGGCTGGTTCGTCCGCAACCTCGGCGAGGCCCGCCGGATCCTCGACTCCGGCCGCGCTACGGGGGTCTACTTCAGCCACGACGACGCCCGGCGTTTCTTCGCCGCCGCCGTCGAAAACGATCTGCCGCCCCACCCCGACAACTTCGCCACCGTGTACGCGGTCGGCCCCGGCGACGGCGAACACCCCAGCCCCTACGACCTCGGCCCCGGCCGGGAGCTGCTCGGCTACTTGCCGCAAGACGTTTTTCCCCAAGGCCTGGCCGACGACATCGCCGACGCGCTGTAGCTTTCCTCGACGCCGTCGGTGTTAGGAAGTCGCCCGCGCCGCGTCGCCGGGAACCGAAGACGCCTGCGTGCGCCAGGCGAACCGCCCCAGCCAATCGTTCGACGCCCCCTCGACCGCGTCGGCGATCAACCCACCCAACACCGGGGCCATCTTCATTGCGTGCCCGCTGCCGCCGGTCGCCACGGTGAGCCCCGCCCGCTCGGGGTGGCGATCGATCACGAAGTGCCCGTCGAGCGTGTCGCTGTAGAAGCACCGCTTGGCGTCGACCAGCTCGGCGTCGACCAGCCCCGGCAGGCTCGAACGCAGGAACGCGCGGAGCTCGTCGACGCGCGTCGCCGAGACCCCGCCGCGCTCGGCGTCGGGGTCCACGGGATCGCCCGCGTCGTGCTTGGCAAGCTTGAGCAACCCCGTGCCGTCGTCGACCGGGAAGCCGTACCAGCCGGTGTTCGCCACGTCGGCGCAGAACACACAGAACCGCGGCGGTCGGTACGCCGCCGGGTCGCGCGGCCGCAGGTAAAAGATCGGGTGCGCCGTCGCCCGCATCATCGGCCCGAGCTCGGGCACCAGCCGCGTCGTCCACACCCCCGCCGCCACGACCGTGTGGTCCGCGCCGACCTCTTCGCCGCTCGCCAGCGCCGCCCCCGCCACGCGGCCCGCCCGGTCGACCAGGCGCGCCGCCGGGTCACCGATCCGCACCGCCACGCCGAGCTCCCGCGCGTAACCCGCGAGCTTCTCGACGGTCAGCGCGCTGCGCGTGTACCCGCCGCGCGCGTGGTAAAACCCCTCGGCGTACTGCCCCGGCCGCCACGCGGCGAAACGCTCGACCAGCGCGACACCCGACAGCCGCTCGGGCGTGTGCCCCACCGCCCCGACCGCCCGCAGGCTCTCGAACTCGAAGCCGCCGTCCGCCATCGCCGGCCCGGCCAGCATGAGCACGCCCGTGGGTTCGTACACGTTCACGCCGAACCGCGCGTTCCACGCCTCCCAGCCGTCGATCGACCGGTCCACCATCTCCAGGTACTGCCGGTCGGCTCCGTACTCCATCCGCACGGCCTTGTTCAGGTCCGCCGACGCCTGCCGCGCGCCCGGCACCGGCCCGGGGTCCACTACCGTCACGCGACACCCCCGCCGCCGCAGCTCGATCGCCGCGGTCAACCCGAACGCACCGGCACCGATCACCAACACGTCTTGCATCGCTCCATCCTATCCGTATCCCGGAGCGAGATACCAAAACTCTTGACGGTCCCGCCTCCCGATTATCGTCTACACGCGTAGCCGTTTACCGACGCAGACCATGACGTCCGAAATCTCATGACTCGGCGCTATGACCGCTACGGGTGTAGACGGAGCGAGACCCAAGGGTTCACAGGGGGCGGTGAACACTCAACCTCCGTGCACAAATTAGAAATCGGGCTATCCATAAACATCCCGGTACGCCATCAAGGATCAAGACCCCGAAGAAACTCTCGCATCCGCGAGATGATGAACGGGCCCTCTTCTTCCAAGGCAAAATGACCGGTATCGAGGATGTGAATCTCGACGTTTTCGAGGTCCCGGGCATAACCCTCGGCTCCGGGCACTGGAAAAAACGCGTCGTTAGCGCCCCAGGCGACCAACGTCGGCGGCTGGTTTTTGCGAAGGTAAGCCTGCCACGAGGGATAAGCCTTAATGTTGTTTTGGTAGTCGTAAAAGAGATCAAGCTGCACCCGGTGCTGGCCCGGGCGAGAGAGTTTGAGGTAATCGAGATTCCAGTTGTCCGGCAGGATGCCCTCGGGATTCCGTGTGCCGTGGGTGTACTGCCAACGGAGTCCCTCAAGGCTGAAGACGTTGTCGATGATGGTCTGCTCGATTTCGGGGGTTTTATCTTTCCAGTAGTCGAGGACCGGCCCCCAACCTTTCGGGCTAATCCCTTCCTCGTAGGCGTTACCGTTCATCACCACAAAACCCCGGACCCGGTCGGGGTGGGCCAAGGCGATCCTAAAACCGACGGGCGAGCCGTAGTCATGGATCATCAGGGCGTATCGGCTCAGATCCCGGGCCTCGAGAAACGCGTCCATCGTCTCGGCGAGTTGGTCGAAGCTGTAGGTGTATTCGGACCGCGGCGGGTAGCTGCTGTCGCCGAAACCGGGGTAATCGGGGGCGATCAGGTAGAACTCATCACCCAAGGCCGCGAGAACGTCCCGGTACTGATGCGAGGAAGACGGGAATCCGTGGAGTAACACGATCGCGGGGTTAGCCGGGTCGCCAGCTTCTCGGAAAAAAATGTCGAGCCCACCAACCTTTTCGGTTCCGTAACGGACACGGGCCGGGTCTTCATCGGAAGCAATGAGCGGGAACGACGGCAAGGTCCGGACCGACTCCTGAATCGCTTGATGTTCCTCAGCGGATACGAAAGGCACGCACAACGCCGCCGACAAGACACCGACATACCAAGGCAGGAAAGCAGCTCGGATCATGCGAGGCAAACTCCATCTACCGCGCAGTGGGCGGTGAAGATGACGCGTGTGGACGCGCCGGGTACAAAAGGACACCGCGCTCGGTTTACTTTCTACTCAATCTCGTCCGCAGGGACCTCGGCGATTTTTGGCCAGTTCTCTTCCGCGGTATCGATGTGGCCCTCGACGTCCTTACCAAACACCTCGGCGATGCTCTTGTTCAAGTTGACGTAGAGCTTGCCGTCACGGATCACATAGACCTCGGGGTCGGCACTGAATTTACGCCCGATGGCGACACCGTAGGCACAGTAACCGCCGTATTGCGGGAGGTATTTTGCCGGGTCGGCTTCGAATTTTTTCCGGTTCTCTTCGCTGGCGAACCAGTAATTGGCTCCTTCGTGCGCCGCCGCGATCTGGAAGTCGCCTTTCTGGGGCCCCGCGTCCGTGAAGTAGCTGACGGGGTCGTATCCGCGCAGAGCGAGCCCGGTCTTGTCGGTGTTGACCGCTTCACCACTCGCGGCGTGGGCGTCCACCGCGTCGGCGTCACCGGCCGCGGCGGAATGAACTAATAACCCGCAATTTAACACAATAACGGATGTAACAAAAAATGTAACAAAATTTGGTCGATGCATGGTGATACCCCTTGTTTAAAGATAAAAAGCGACCAAAACAAAATATAGCAAACTTTATCTCGGACTCAACCATCACATCTTGCCCTGCGCAAATATGCATTTCGCTCTTCAATTTAGGGGGGGGCGGCAAGTCGTGGTGAGAAGGCGTAGCCTTCCAACCCTTCTCGGATTACTGCTGTGCGACCTGGCGGGCTTTCAAAGA
>JBCCCG010000031.1:0-46271 GCA_039033595.1 Planctomycetota bacterium
CTGTCGATGGTGATCGTGCCGTCGTCCGAATCGGCGTCGCCGTCGTCGGCGGCCGGGCCGGCGGCGGGGGCCGCCGCGGGGGCGGGCGGAGCGGCCGGGGCCGCGTACTGGACGGTCGGGGCACCGCCGGCGGCGCCGGGGCCGCCGCGTTTGAGCTTGATCTTTTCGCCTTCGCCTTCCAGGTCGATCTCGGTCAGGTCGTTGTCGACCATCATCTTGATGAGCTGGCGGATGGTTTTGAGGTCGTTCATGAAACGGTCTCGGGGAGTGTCGGGGAATCGTCCGCCGCGTCGCCCGATGGCGGGAGCGACTCGGCGGGGTGGCCGGGGCTCTACGCCCGGCCGATGCGTAACCCTAGATGATCGCGGATTCTAGCGACTTGGGCAAGTCGGTCAGAACGCGCTTGCCGCCCCCGGAACCCGCGGTGACCAGCACGTCGTCCTCGATCCGCACCCCGCCGACGCCCGGGAGGTAGATGCCCGGCTCGACGGTGACGACGTGTCCGGGTTCGAGCACGCCGGGGCCGGCCAGCGGCGAGAGCCGCGGGGCCTCGTGGATGTCGAGGCCGATGCCGTGGCCCAGCCCGTGGCCGAACTGCTTGCCGTAGCCGGCCTTGTCGATCACCCGGCGCGCCGCGGCGTCGACTTCGGTGAGCTTGACGCCCGGGCGGACCGCGTCGATCCCGGCGAGCTGGGCGTCGAGACAGACCCGGTAGATCTCGCGCAGCTTCGGCTTCATCTTGCCGAAGGCGATCACGCGGGTCATGTCCGAGCAGTAGCCGCGGTACTTGGCGCCCCAGTCGATGAGCACAAGGCTGTGCTTGCCGATCTTCTTGGGCCCGGGGATGGCGTGGGGCAGCGCGGCGTTGGCGTCGGCGGCGACGATCGACGGGAAGCTCACGCCGTCGGCCCCGAGCGCCCGCATCCGGTATTCGAGGAACGCGGCGACCTCGGATTCGCGTTGGCCGGGCTCGATGAAGTCGAGCAGTTCGCGGAACGCCTGCTGCTGGATCTGCCCGGCCTTGCGGATGAGCTTGACCTCGTCGTCGGTCTTGACCGCCCGCTGCTCGAGCAGCCCGTCGTCCCACGGCTTGAGCCGGCGCCGCCCCACCTTCTTGCCGAGCCTGTCGAACTGCCCCACGGTGAGGTGGTCCTGCTGCACGGCGATACGCTGGAGGTTGAGCCGATCAGCCAACTTGTCGAGTTCGTCGACCAGGCTCTTCTTGCGCATCACGGCGCGGACGTGGGGCGCTTCGCGCTGGATCTGTTCTTCGAACCGGTTGTCGCTCAGCACGATCGGCTGGCCGCCCCCGGATTTCCGCTTCGCGGGGATCAGCGTCCACGAGTCGTCGCCGACGAAGCCCGTGAGGTAGCGGGTGTCGACGGGATTGACCACGAGCAACGCGTCGTGCCCCGCGTCGAGCAGGCGGGAGCGCAGGGATTTGAGGCGGGTGGCGAGAGCGCTCGGCGGCTTGGCGTTCTGCATAGGCGGGATCATACCGCACCGGACGCGGCACACCGCCGGTGTGCGACAACGGTTTTTCCAACCACGGGGCAGACCGGGCAAGCGGGGTTGACGACGAGCTGCGCGTCGTGCCCCGGGGCAAGCAGGTGGGTGCGCAGGGCTACAGGCGGGCGGTGAATGCGAGGGGAACGGCGTGTTAGGGCATCGCGATGAGCGACTCATCCCAAGATTCAGGTTACGATGACCAACGGTTATCTTGTGGATTCCGGCACCCAATCGAGAAATCGGGAACGGGGGCATCTCTCGCATGGCCAAAAAGAAAACGTCCTCCTCAAAAGCGACCAAAAAAAATTCGTCGGCGTCACGCGCACCGTCTCGGCAAACCAAAAAGAAAAAGGTCACGAAGAAAAAGGCGCGCTCTGGACCGGGATCCAGAGATATCAACAATCCGCCTCCAACCCCGCGTGAACCCCGGATCCAAGACCTGCCATGGTGGGCAGCCGCGTCGTACGCCGCGCGGTGTGCGATGCGGGTAATGCCCGCGTTGGCTCACGTGCCGGATGACGAAAGGTACGAACCTTTTTGGTTTTGGGAGGACCGAGCAGAGGAAAGGCTCCAAGCCCTTGATCGAGCAGTTATTCTAGCAGCAGCGTCCGGATTACTCGCAACGAGGCATCCGGACGCTGACGTTGCCCGTGTTGACGCCGACTCTGCCCGCGTAGGCGACACCGCCGCCGAATCCGCCTCCCGCGCTGCCAAATGCGCCGCCGAGTGCGCCGCCTTCGCTGACGCTGACCCCACCTATGCCGCCGACTCCGCCGCCGCTGCGGCCGACGTCTACGCAGGGGACATAACTGCCCGTAGCCTCGCACTCGCCGCCAGCCAGCAAGACCTAGCCGCTTTACTGGAGGCTGACTTCGATGAAGCGGTTCCGGAATCGTTCTTCCATCGCGAGTTGTACGGCAATCAATCCTCGTCCTTGGAGTTCGCCGCCTGGGAAGTACGCGGGCTGGAGGTCTTCGAGAGTTCCGGTCTGTATGTACTAGAACACATGGCCTCCCGTTATCGCCGGATGCGTGACGGGCGGGGCTTCGACTGGGCCGCCGAAGAACGGCAGGACCACTTAGCCGACATCGTCGTGTGGATGCGGGAGAACGGTTTTGACTTCGGTGTAACGGAGCGATCGATTGATACAAGCGTGGCCGTTGAGCCGGCGGCAGAAACTCAAGACAACGCTGCGCCGGCTGCCGAAGCCGCGGAAGCACCGGACAAAGCGGGCGAGGCGGAACCAGAACCGGCGGACAAGGCCGCGGCCGCCCTGCCGCCCGCGGGGCCGGCGGGGGTGCCGGCCGGGATGGGGGACGAGCCGGCCCTGGAAGACAAACTCGGGCGGGCGGGGCTGGTCAGCGTGTTGGCGGCGATGTGCCAATCGCCGGAGCAAGCGACGCCGTTCACGGTAGCGCTGCTGGGCGACTGGGGGACGGGCAAGAGCAGCGTGATGGTGCAGATGCGCCAGAAAATCGAGGCGGAGGCCGACGGCGCCGTCGACTTCGCGTGGTTCAACGCCTGGGAGTACGAGCAGGTCGACGACGTGAAGGCCGGGCTGGCGCAGGCGGTGGTCAACGGCCTGATGGCGGAGGTGGCCGGGTGGCGGGAGAAACGCGGGTGGATGGCGCGGGTGAGCGGGTTGCTTGAGAAATACAGGCTGATCTGGCGCTTCGCGCTGTCCCAGCACCGGGCGGAGATGTGGAAGCTCGTGTTTCAGTTTGCGACGCTGAGCGCGATGGTGTTCCTCGGCAGCACCGCGCTGCTGATCAAAGAGGTGATCGATTGGCTGACCGCGACCAGCATCCTCGGGGCGAGCCTGATCGCGTTTGGGGTGTACGCCTGGCGGGCGGCGCTGCCGGTGTTCGAGGCGCCGCTGTGGCGGGACCTGAACTCGTACATGAAGCTGCCGGACTACCGCAAGCGGATGGGCGAGGTGCCGGTGATGAAGCGGCACCTCAAGGAGCTGTGCCGGCTGCGCGGCGTGGGCGACGGCGGGGAGGATCGGCGTCTGGTGCTGGTGGTCGACGACCTGGACCGCTGCGAGAACAAAACGATCGTGGCGATGCTCGACGCGATCCGGCTGGCGCTGGAGCTGCCGGGCGTGGTGGTGATGATCGCGATGGACCCGCGGATCGCGATGCACGCGGTGACCGAGCACTACGACCTGCGCGGCCGGGACTACCTCGGCAAGCTGATCCAGATACCGATCCGCCTCGACCGGCCCACCGCAGACGAGATCGACACGTTCGTGCGCGAGAAGCTGTTTGAAAACGCCGACGACAAGACGGAAGGCGACGGGGGTGTCAGCACGGAACCGCCGCTCGAACCCAGCGTCACCTCGGGGAGCGAGAGCGCCGAGGGGACAGAGGCGCTGCCCTCAGAGAGCAAGCCCCTGCCGGAGAAGTCGAAGCCCCCGCGGCCCGACGACGCGTCCGCCGGCCGGGAAGAACCTGCACCACCGCAGTCACCCGCGCCTCGCGCAGAGAATCCCGAGGGTCCACCGCAAGCAACCAACGTAGAGATAAAAGAGGAAGAGGCATCCAAAGCCGGAGCGGCCCCGACAATCGCCGCGCTCCAGGAGTACATGCGGGACACCCCGGCGGAACTGGAACTCTTTGCCGAGTTGTGCCCGGATCACGGGTTCAACAACCCGCGGCAGTTGATCCGGCTGCGCAACACCTACCGGCTGCTCAAGGCGTTGGACTGGACGCGACGCCCGGCCGCGGCGCAAGAGGCCGACCTCGGGCACGACCCGGAGTGGCTGATGCGGACGATCTTCTGGTACGAGTACGTTTTGGAAAACCGGGTCGTGATCCGGCCGCGTTGGGCCGTGGGTTCCCTTCCCCGGGAGCTGGTGCTTCGGGAGCCGAGCCTGGCGGTGGTGCGGGTGGTCGACCCCGAGGTGGCCAAGCGTCTGTACGAGCTTTGGATGAAGATGCGGGAGGTGGAGGCGTTTGCCGACCCCGGGGACCCGACCGGCATCCATCGCATGAATTTTCACCGGGCCGCGACGCTCGCGGAGCGCGGGGCGTTGCCGTACCACGAACCGAAAGAGAACGGCGACTAGAAGCGTTGTTAATGACCCGCGGGGGGCCTCGCCTTGCAGGCGGTAACTCGGGCCGAGGTTATTGGCCGTAGACCGCGTCGGGGTCGTAGACTTTTTCCTCGACGGTTTCGAGGGTCTGCGGGTCGGTGATCTTGCGGTAGAAGCAACTCCGGTACCCGACGTGGCAGCAGGGGCCGTTGGACTTGCACTTAAGCACGACGACGTCCTGGTCGCAGTCGGTGCGGGCCTCGAGGACTTCCTGGGTGTGGCCGGAGGACTCGCCCTTGACCCACATCTTGTCGCGGGAGCGGGAGTAGAAGGTGGCGAGCTTGGTTTCGAGGGTCTGGGTGAGGGCCGCCTGGTTCATCCAGCCCATCATGAGGATCTCGCCGGTGGCGTGGTCCTGGACGATCGCGGGCACGAGGCCCTGGGCGTCGAACTTGATGTCGAGGGTGGTTCCGGTTTCGCGGGCGGGGTCGGCCATGGTCGTGCTCAGCAAACGTTGAGAAATTGCGGGGTTCGGGGACGAAACAAGCTCCGCATTGTGCGCGATCCGGCGGGCGGTTCCAAATCCCCAGAATCTGTGACGAGTACCGGAGGGGTGCGGTTGGCAGGCCGGGTGGGCATTTCCTATAGTCCATAGCAAAGAAAGGCCCCTATTCATGGAAGAGTCCGGCGACCCCCCGAAAATCCAGATCGACAGCGACTGGAAAGCCCAGGCCCAGGCCGAGAAAAAGAAACTCGCCGCCCAGTCCGCCGACACGGCGGGAGCTTCCGGCTCGCCCACCCCGGGGCCGGGCGAAGGCCAACTGCCCCCGACCAACTTCGAGACGCTGCTGAGCACGTTCATCACCCAAGCGCTCTTCGCGATGGGCGCGATCCCCGACCCGCAGACCGGCCAGCCCGTGCTGCACCTCGACCTCGCCCGGCACCACATCGACATGCTCACGGTGCTCGAGGACAAGACCAAGAACAACCTCACCGAAGAAGAGACCAAGCTGCTCAGCGGCGCGCTCTACGAGCTGCGCAGCCGTTATGTCGAAGTCGCCAATGCCGCACGCGGCGGCTGACCGATAGGAACCCTGCCGGATTCCTCCCGCCACCCCGCCCCGGACACGATCGAGAAAGGTTTCCCCGCCGTGACCGCCACCGCCTCCCAACCCACCGTCAGCGCCTTCTCCCCGGCCGCGCAGCTGAGTAAGCACCACTTCCTGCTCCGCCGGCTGCACTCGCTGTCGGGCATCTTGCCCATCGGCGTATTCGTGATGGTCCACCTGTTCACGAACATGCAGATGATCTGGGGGCAGGACTCGACCACCGGCGAGGGCGCGTTCCAGCACGAGGTCAACTTCATCCACAGCATGCCGTACCTGCTGTTCATCGAGATCAGCCTGTGGGGCGCGATCGGGTTCCACGCCGTGCTCGGCCTGTGGTACACCTTCACCGGCAAGGGCAACGTCAAGAACTACAGCTACGGCAGCAACATCCGCTACACCCTGCAACGCGTCACCGGCATCATCGCGCTGGTGTTCATCTTCCTGCACATCGCGACGCTGCGGTGGCGGTGGGATATCTTTGGTTGGTTCACGCCGTTCTACGGCGAGGGCTACCAAGCGAGCGGCGCGGTCGAGGGCGGCATCCCCGCCCACCTCGCCGACGTGCCGATGTCGTTGCCGCTGACCGCCTACGCCCTGCAGATCAGCTGGCTGGTCGTGGCGCTCTACGTCATCGGCACCCTCTCGGCGGTCTACCACTGGGCGAACGGGCTGTGGACCGCCGCGATCACCTGGGGCCTGACGATCAGCACCCAGTCGATGCGGCGCTGGGGTTACGTGTGCGTCGGCGTGTTCGTGGCCCTGACCGTCTTCTTCAGCGTCGCGATCGTCGCGGCGCTGACCTTCGACCTCGAGAACGGCATGACGCCCGAGCAGACCGAGGTGTTCCTGCTGATCGTCGAAGACCCGGGCGTCGCGATCGGGATGCCGGGGAAATGATCCGCCACGGCTTATCCCCGGGTCAACGTCCCGGGACCGACGACGAAAAACACACGGTCACACGTTGGCCGGACCCAACCGGGGCGGACTAGAGTTCTACCGCAGGAAAATAGCGGGCACGACGCCCGCGATGTGAAAGGCGAAGTCAAACACAATGTCCAAAGCAGAACCCAGAGTGATTGTCGTCGGCGGCGGGTTGGCGGGCCTGTCCGCAGCGGTGCGGGTGGCCGAGTCGGGCACGAAGGTCGACCTGTTCTCGATGGTGCCGGTCAAGCGTTCACACAGCGTCTGCGCCCAGGGCGGCATCAACGCCTGCAACGACGTCGCCCGCCAACAGGGTTACTCCGAGTGGCAGCACATGGACGAGACACTGATCGGCGGCGACTTCCTCAACCACCAGCCGCCCGTCTATGAGATGACCCACTGGGCGCCCAAGATCATCGACCTGCTCGACCGTATGGGCGTGCCTTTCAACCGCACGGCCGAGGGCATGCGCGACCTGCGGCTGTTCGGCGGCAGCTTGTTCAAGCGCACCCACTTCGCCGGCGCGTCGACCGGCCAACAGCTGCTCTACGGCCTCGACGAGCAGACCCGGCGGTACGAGGCCGAGGGCAAGGTCACCAAGTACGAGTTCTGGGAATTCCTCTGGCCGATCCTCGACGACGAGGGCGCGTGCAAGGGGATCGTCGCCCAGGACATGCGGACCATGGAGATCAAGGCGTTCCGCGGCGACGCCGTCGTGATGGCGTCGGGCGGCAACGGGCTGCTCTTCGGCAAATCGACCATGTCGGTGATCTGCACCGGCGCGGCCGCCGCCCGCTGCTACCGGGCCGGGGCGTACCTCGCCAACCCGGAAATGATCCAAGTCCACCCCACCGCCATCCCCGGCGAAGACAAGTGCCGGCTCATGTCCGAGTCGGCCCGCGGCGAGGGCGGACGCGTCTGGGTGCCCCGCGAAAAAGGCGACGACCGGCACCCGACGCAGATCCCCGAGGACGAACGCTGGTACTTCCTCGAAGAAAAGTACCCCGGCTACGGCAACCTCGTCCCGCGCGACATCGCCACCCGCGAGATCTTCTGGGTCTGCCAGGACGGCATGGGCGTCGGCGGGCAGAACCAGGTCTACCTCGACATCACCCACCTGCCCAAAACGACCAAGGACAAGCTCGCCGCGATCCTCGAGATCTACGAAAAGTTCACCGGCGACGACCCGCGCGAAGTCCCCATGAAGATCTTCCCCGCGGTGCACTACACCATGGGCGGGCTCTACACGACCTACGAGGCCTACGACCCCGAGCGCGACGACTACACCCCCGCCGAAACACCGAAGCGCAAGCCCAAGGAAGGCCTGCTCTACGGCGACCCGAAGAACATGATGACCAACATCCCGGGGCTCTACGCCTTCGGCGAGGTCAACTACGCCTACCACGGCGCGACGCGCCTCGGCGCCAACGCCCTGCTCTCGTGCATCTTCGACGGGCTGTACAACGGGCTGTCGGTCCACAACTACGCCCAGAACCCGCAGGGCACCCCCGCCGGCGAACTGCCCAACGCCCTCTTCGAAAAATACGTCAAGCAAGAAGAAGACAAGGTCACGGCCCTCACCCAGGCCGACGGGGCCTACAACCCCTACGACCTCCACCAGGAACTGGGCCTGGAGATGACCGCGACGTGCACCGTGGTGAAGCAAGAGCAGCGGCTCCTGCAGGGCCGCGAGAAGGTCGCCGACATCAAGAAGCGGTACCAGGACCTCAAGATCAGCGACACCGGCCACTACACCAACCAGAACGTGATCTTCGCCCGCGCCCTGGGCGACATGATCGCGTACAGCGAGGCGATGCTCGAGGGCTCGATCGCCCGCAAGGAGTCCCGCGGCAGCCACTACCGCAGCGACTTCACCGAGCGGATCGACGACCAGTTCCACAAAACGTCGAAGCTCCGCTACGACGCCGAGACCGACCGCCCCGTGCTGGAATGGGAAGACATCCCCAGCCCGCTGGTTCCGCTACGGGCCCGGACCTACGGTAAGGTGGACGCCGCGCCCGAAAAGAAAGAAGAAGCCGCCACCGCGAGCTGACCCCTCATGACAACAACCCGTGAAATGTCGTGTGTGGCCCTGTTTTGCCTGGTGCCCCTGCTGGCGGCCGGCTGCGTCCTCGAAGCCGGCGTCGGAGTCGCCCACCACACCACCGTGAAGAGCGACGGCACGCGAACCACCTCCACCGACTTCGACTCCTCGCCCGACGGCAACCCCGCTACCCGTGAGTACCACCGATGATCGCACCCAACCCCCCCGCCAAGTTCCGCGTCCGCATCAAGCGTCAAGACGGCGCGAACCAGCCCTCGTACTGGAACGAGTTCGAGGTGCCGGTGAAGCCCTCGCAGAACATCATCAGCGTCCTGCAGCACATCGCGGCGAACCCGACGACGACCGGCGGCGAGGCGGTCGAGCCGGTGGTCTGGGACTCGGGCTGCCTCGAAGAGGTCTGCGGGGCGTGCACAATGGTCATCAACGGCCGCGTCCGCCAGTCCTGCTCGGCCCTGGTGCCCGAGCTGCTCCAAGAGGCCGGCGGCGGGGCGATCACGCTCGAGCCGATGACCAAGTTCCCCGTCGTCCGCGACCTGTTCGTCGACCGCCAGCGGATGTTCGACAACCTGATCAAGGTCAAGGCCTGGGTCCCGATCGACGGCACCCACTCGCTGGGCCCGGGCCCCAAGGAGTCGCCCGAAAAGCAGGAAGAGCGCTACGCGATCAGCCGATGCATGACCTGCGGCTGCTGCCTCGAGGCCTGCCCCCAGTTCACCAAGGACAACGACTTCCTAGGCGCCCAAGCCATCGCCCAGGCGTACTACTTCAACGAGCACGACACCGGCAAGAAGCTCAAGGGCGAGCGCCTCGACACCCTCGCGGAGCCCGGCGGCGTCTCGGATTGCGGCAACGCACAGAACTGCGTTCAGGTCTGCCCGAAGGAGATCCCGCTGACCGAGGCGATCGCTAAGGCCGGCCGTCAATTGACGATCCACGCGGTTAAAAAATTCTTCACCGGCAAGTGAACGGATTCCGATAACATAATCGGATCGCTTGGCCGCAACGGCCGGCGAGTTAATGGAGTTGGGTGTTCAGGTCGGTGGAGCCGATCGCACCCATCAGGGGTGGGGCAACACACCCGCCCTACAAAGAAAGATCGCGACAGCGGAAGCAAGGATGCTGAAGTATTTCCCGGCGCTCGACGGACTGCGCGGCCTGGCCGTCTTGATTGTCCTGATCGCGCACGCCACACCGGTATACGTTTCTGGGGCCGCGGGCGTCGACGTGTTCTTCGTGCTCAGCGGCTTCCTGATCACCGGCATCCTCGCCGATGAGCGGGCCCGGTCGGGCGGGATCAAGCTGGTCAATTTTTTCGCCCGGCGGTTTCTGCGGCTGATGCCGGCGCTGTGGCTGTCCGTGTGCGCGGTCGCCCTGGGCGACTGGGCCCTGGGGCGTTTCGATACCGAGCGCCAGATCGAGGTGTTCTGGGCGGTGACCTACTGCATGAACTGGGTGCTGGCGTTCGACGCCGGGGAGCCGTGGGTGATGGCCCACACCTGGTCGCTGGCGATCGAGGAGCAGTTCTACCTGATCTGGCCGTTCGCGCTGCTGGCGATGCACAAGCTGCGTCTGCGTGACGGCGGCCGGGCGGGCGTGCTGATCGGGCTGGCGGTGGCGTGCGTGGTGTACCGCAACGCCATGGGCTTTTCGCCCCAGCGCATCTACTTCGGGCTCGACACCCATTGCGACGGGCTCCTGCTCGGGTCGGCGGTGGCCTACCTGCACCGGGCCGGGCTGCTCGAGGCCCGCGCATTGACCCGGGTCATCCGCTTCGGCACCCTGCCCGCCCTCGTGATGCTGTTGGCGATGCCGCGGTTCATGGCCTGGACCGAGCCGCTGACCGCGCTGGTCTACTTCACGCTGGTCAACCTCTTCGCCTGCCTGCTCATCGCCGCGGTCGTCACCGGCCGGGGCGGCGTGCTCGACCGCGTGCTGAACCTCGGGCCCCTCAAATACCTGGGCAAGATCTCCTACGGCCTGTACCTGTACCACCAGCCGATCCTCATCGCGCTGCGGGGCTTCGGGCCGCTCGAGGTGTGGTACATCTGTGCGCCGCTGGGCCTGAGCGCGTCGCTGGTGTTCTCGCACCTGTCGTACCGGTATTTCGAGAAGCCGATCCTGCGGTTCAAGGATCGCTTCCGCAGCGACCTGCCACACGTTTCGCCTGTGCCCGCTTCGGCCGAGCCCGCTTCGGCTTACGTCAATGAAAAAGTAATGCCTTCGCAGGCCGCCTGACCCAAAACCCGCTTCACTTGAACTCGAGCCGCGACCGCAGGTTGCCTTCGCTGTCACGCGTCCACACCAGCGTCGCCGTCGGCTTGAGCTTGCTCGCGGTGACCCGCGGCGGCAGGCCCGATCCTTCCTCAGCAGGCAACAGCTCGAACTCGGCAGGCTGGTCGCGCGGCCCCGTGTAGCCGTATTGCGTCTCGTCCGACGCATCGACCTCACGCTCGCCGGCCTCGGTCATCCACGTCACCCGGAAGCCGCGGGCCTGCAAAGCCTGCTTCAACCCCGCCATGTCGGCGGGCAGTTCCACGCCCTCCTGCCCCGCGAGGAACTCCAGCCCCGCGCCCAAGAACTGCAGCCGCTTGAGCGCCGTGCTGTACGGGTCGGCCTCGACCTTGTTCAGAAATTTCTTCCACCGTTTCGCAAACGGCTTGGTGTCGTTGGCCCCGAAACTCTGGGCGAACGCTTGTTCGTGGGTCTTACCCTTGCTGATCTGCACGAGGTAGTTCTCGAACGCTTTCTGGTACCGGCCCTTGTCGCCGTGGATCAGGAAGTGCACGATCGACCACGACTGGTCGTACTGCAGCGAGCCCTTCGGCGAGCCCGACAGCATGTTGTTGTGCCATTGATCCGACGTCGTGTACAGCAGCTCGCCGAAGCCCAGGGCGGAGTCGTTCTCGAGCGCGGCCCGGATCTTCTTGATCCGGTCCTCGTCCACCACGCCCAGACGCACGCGGTTCTTCACCACGATCGCCGAGCCGAAGTATTCGGCCAAGCCTTCGTTCACCCAAAGAGGCAAGCGGTGGCCGAGCTTCGAGTGTGCAAACTGGTGGAACCCCTCGTGCTGCAGCGTCGAAAAAACCTGATTCCGGCTGAGCCCTTCGGTCCAGGTCGAGAGGCCCGAGCCGCGCGGCCCCCAGAAGAACATGCCGCCCGACGCCTGGGCGGGGATGCCGAACTCCGCCATCGTCGCGATGTAGTCCCCTCGGGTCCGCAGCAGATACAGGTTCTGCTTCTGCCGGTTGTCCCCCCGCAAGACCGCGAACCGCTTGGTGTATTCGCGGAAGATCAGGTCCATGTGTTCGCCGTACTCGAGCGCTTCCTCCCGCGTGAGGTTCGTGTGCAGCACGTAGAACCGGCTCTCGAACCGCGACAACTCGTCCAACCCCGCCGTCGCCCGCGGCGCGACACCGAATGAAGCCGTGATGATCACCACCACCAGAAGCGCACGGCCGAAAACCACTGCGCCCCAACCCCGCGAAGAGCTCTCGACACGTAACCCGGACTTAGACATCATTTAAAGCCTTTCGGATGAACCCGGAGAGGTACCCGCCGTACGGATAATAGTGCTTGACCTGTCGGCCTGTCGATCATAAAAATGAAATTGGCCTGCGTGACCCCTCTGGAGTGTCGTCCCGAGGGGCCCCGGAACCCCCGGAGACACGCACATGAATGACTCGGTTCGCATCCAGACGCTCCGCCCGCTCGTCCGCTACGTCGACCGCGACCACGCGGTGATCGAAGCCCACTTTGCCACCCTCCCGCCGGTCGACCCGGCCGAGCAGCCGCCGGCCTGCCGGGCAGTGGACGTCCACCTCGAGATCGAAGGCTCCGACGGGTTCCACGACGAGGGCGACACCCGTCTTCAACTCCACGACCACCAGGGGCAGCTGCGTTTCGAAGTCGTCAAGCCCGAGCGTTGGTGGCCCGCGGGCATGGGGCCGCAGCCGCTCTACACCTTGTCGCTTCAGCTCCACGACCCCGGCTACGGGGAGGCCGAATCCGAGACCACCTTCGGCCTCACGTCCGTCCGCCGCGACCGCGTGCTCGGCGAAGGTTTCGCCCCGTCGCTCCTGGTCAACGGCCAGATCTGCGACATCGGATCGGTCGTCGTGATCGATCAGATCAACGAACGCCAACTCCTACCCGCTACCGGCGAGTCACTGCTGCTGGTCCGCGACCACTTCGGCACCGACGTGCTGTACGACGCGGCCGACCGCGCGGGGATCCTGTTGATCCAGTGCGTGCCGATCGCCCCCGATGCCGCGTTCGAGTCGGCCGTGGCCGCCGAGGTCGCACGCCTCTCGCCGCACCCGAGCCTCGCCGGATACTTCGTTGGCCACCTCGGCGAACTGATCGAACCCGTCGCCGAGGCGTTGCGCGAGCTCGACCCGACCCGCGCGGTGTTCCGCCGATTCCCGCTCGACGAGGCTGCTTGAGCGGGATGGGCGAACGGGGCAATGCGCTTGCCCAAACCTCCCCGCCCGCGTCGCCCGCAAAGTTTGCCTAAACGGGTTATCGGCCCCACCTGATCCGCGTGAACGTCGCTCAAAACTCTTAGCGCCGGGCCGATAAGCCGGTATACTTCCGATATGGGAATGAGAGATGAGATGTTCCGCACCAAGGTGCTGATCTTTATGATCCCCTTGGTGCTCCCCATCGGACAACCCCCGGCCCAAGCCTACGAACGCACTTCCGCGGTGGCGGCGGAACGCGTGGCCGAGGTCGATGCGGTGGCGCCAACGGGCTTGGTCTCTGATTCCGAATAACCTACCCACATGACACAGACTCCCCGGTCCTACCGATACGTCGCCCCGTTCGCGGTTTTGTTGTGCGGCGCGTTGACGGTGTCCGGCTGCGCCTCGCCGGCCCCCGCCGCCGCCGAATCCGAAACGCCTGCGCCGGCCGTCAAGATCACACCGGACGCCCCCCCGCCGCCGGCCGAGGACTCCGAGACCGCGGAGGCCTGGCTCGATCGGCTCGAAGCGTCGGCCGCCAAGACCCGCACGCTCAAGGCTCGGGCCCGGCTGACCAGCCGGGTCGACCTGCTCGACGACGAAACCGTCCGTTTCGGCGACCTGGTCTACGCCGGCCGCGACGGCGAGGCCCCCGCCCGCTTCGCCGTGCATTTCGACCGTCTCAAGATGGACGGACAGACCGACCCCGTCGACCAGGCTTACGTTTTCGACGGGCGGTGGCTGCTCGACCTCAACGGCGACGACCGCGTCGCCACACGCCGCGAGCTCGTGGCCGAGGGCGAGCAAGCCGACCTCAACGTCGGCGAGGGGCCGTTCCCCCTACCGCTGGACCTCAACAAAGCCCGAGTGATGTCGCGCTTCGACGTCGCTCTGTTGCCCGCGGCCGACGACGACCCGAAGCCCAAACAATCCACCGACGCCGGCAGCTTCCACCTCCGGCTGATTCCACATGACGGCGTTGAGATCGAGGCCGAGCAGATCGATCTCTGGTTCGACCGCCAAACCCTCTTGCCGCTCCGAGCCGTAACGCTGCAGGAAGACGGCGACACCACCACGCTCGACCTCTTCAACAACACCGCCGACGCCGAACTCCGCCCCGGCACCTTCGACACCTCGCTGCCGATTGACGGCAACTGGGAAACGCAGATCGTCCCGCTGGATTGACCCATTGATCGGCATGCCTCTCAAGTTTACGGGCTTAAGACCGTGATCTGGCTCTATGTTAGTTTCCCAATTTTCCGTCCACGTGCACATCCATCTGCGGGAAAGGGATGCCGATGCCCGCGTCGTCGAGGTGCATCTTCACCGCACGGATGAGCTCTTCCTTCTTCGCCCAGTAGTCGGCTGTGGGGAACCAGACCCGCACCGCCCAGTCGACCGACGACCCACCGAGTTCGCTGAGAAAGATCTGAAAGCCCCGTCCCTCGCCGTCGATCCGCCCCTCAACCGATTCGACCGCTTTCGTCAACACCTCGCGGGTCTTGTCCAGCGAGGCCGAGTAGTCACAGCCCACGGCCACATCCACACGGCGTTCGGGGTGATGGGTGATGTTTTCGATCGTGCTGCCGAAGATTGACGAATTGGGCACGACGATGTGGCGGTTGTCGGGTGTATCGAACGAAGTCGTGAATAGATCGATCTCGTCGACTTTCGCGGTGATGCCCGCGGCGTTGATCACGTCGCCGACCTTGAACGGGCGGAACACCAGCAGCATCACGCCCGCTGCGAAGTTTGACAGCGTCCCCTGGAACGCCAGGCCGACCGCAAAGCCCGCCGCCGCGATCACCGCTGCGAAACTCGCGACGCTGACGCCCACCTTCCCGAGCACGCCGAGCAAGGCCCCGATCATCACGATGTAGAACACCAGTTTGCCGGTGAACTTGCCAAGCGTCGGATCGACCTTTTTCGTGACCGGTGAGCTCACGGCCCGACCGAGAAACTTGCCGACAAAGTACGCCACGATCAAGACCAGCAGCATCAACACTGCCGGCAAGCCATAGTCCACCGCGAGTTGGGTCAAGGCGTCGGTGTCGCCGCCGAAAGCGTCGCTCACCAAGTCGCCCGCCTTCTCGCCAGTTCGATCGAGTTGACTGGCGACGCCTTCGGGCGAATCGGCCGGCGGGCCATCTCCCGGAATCGCCTCGGGACTCACCTCTGGGTCGATTTCCGGGTTTTGCTCTTGGGCCAGGATCAACGAGGGCATCCATCGCATGGTCAACTCCTTGGGTAATCACGAACTACTTTTAATAACGTCAAACCATCGGCAAGGCATCGATCAACCGATCAATCTGCGCCGCGGTGTTGTAGAAATGCGGGCTCGCCCGCAGCCGGCCCTCGCGCACTACGATGAAGATGCCCCGCTTCTCGAGGTTCGCCACGACCTGTCGCGCATCCACCGCATCGTCCGGGGATTCGAAGATCACAATGCCGCTCCGCTCACCCGGGTCGGCCCGCGGGGTGAAGACGCGGTAGCCCTTTGCTTCCAGGCCGACGCACAACCGCGACGTGAGCGCCTCGACGCGTGACCACACGCCGTCGATGCCCACCCCCAACAACAGGTCCAGGCTCGCGCCCAGCGCGACGACCCCCGGGATGTTCCAACTACCCGGCTCGAACCGGCGGGCGTCCATCTGGAACTCGAACCGGTAGTCGCCGTAGTTCCCCGCGTCGACCATGTTCATCCACCCGACGACGTTGGGGTGCAGCCGTGGGCACAGGTCCTGCCGGCAATAAAAGAACCCCGCGCCCTCGGGCCCGAGCATCCACTTGTGGCCGTCGGCCGCGAGGAAATCGATCCCCATCGCCCCCACGTCCACCGGCAGCACACCGCAGCTCTGGATCGCGTCGACGCAGAGGTACCCCCCCGCCCGGTGCACCATCTCGCTGATCGGCTTGAGATCGATCCGAAACCCCGAGGCGTACTGCACGTGCGACAGCGACACCACCCGGGTGCGGTCGTTGATGGCGTCGCACACCTCGTCGACGTCGATCCGCCCGTCGGCGTGCTGGTGCACCTCGACCAACTCGACGCCCCGGCGCCGCAGGTCTTCCCACGGGTAGCGGTTGGCGGGGTACTCGACGTCCGTGATGACCACGCGGTCGCCGGCGTGGAAGTCCAGGCCCTTGGCGACCAGCGACAGCCCGGCCGACGTGTTGGGGATCAGCGCGATCTCCTGCGGCCCCGCGGCGCCGATGAGCTGCGCCGCGAGCTTCTTGACCTGGTTCGCCCGGCGATACCAGCCCGAATCCACGTACGCCGCCGACGACGCCTGCTCCGCGTAGGCCCGCAGCGCCTCGGCCGCGGGGCCGCTGATCGGCGCGACCCCGGCGTGATTGAAGAAATCCATCTTCCGCAGGATCGGGAAGTCGCCGGCAAACTCGGGGAAGGGTTGGGGCATCGGGGGGCCGGGGATCGAGAAAACGCGTGGGGGTTGGTTCGCCCGGTCGCCGATCCTAAACTAAGCCGTGATGATCTACCAACAACTCGCCGGCCGCTGCCTGCTCGCGGCTTTCATCGGGCTGGCCGTCGTGAGACCCGCGACGGCCCACGACCTGCCTCTCGGCACGCCGACCGCCGAAGCACCAGAGGACGAGGCAGACCAAACCATCGAAGAAGTCCCGCCCTCGCCCGCGCTGGTCCGCATCCTCGAGAGCGGCGTGTTCGACGACGAGACCCGGCGCCGCCTCGAACTGTTCCACGGCCGGTGGGACGACCTGACCCCCGACAACCCGGACGAAGCCGCTTCGCTGGCTCTCGCTCAGTTCCGTCTCGCCGACCCCGCGCTGCGGGACGAACGCGCCGACCCGATGCTCCGCGCCGAGGCCGCGCTGTTCCGCGGGCAGTCCGACGAGGTCTTGCGGCTCCTCGCCGACGACCCGGGCGTCCCGGCCACGCTGCTGCGTGCGCAGGCCCACGAGCAACGCGGCGAACTCGGCGAAGCCGTCGAGCTACTCACACCGCTGCGGCGGCGCTTCCAGCACGAAACAATCGACGACCCGGCGACGCTGACCGCCGCCGCCCGGGCGATCGTGATGCTCGCCCACCTCGAGGGCCGACCATCGCAGGACTACCGCCTCGCCCTCGGGTTGCTCGGCAAGGTCCACCAGGAGATCGACCCGCTGTACTGGCCCGCGCACATCGCCGAGGCCGAGCTGCTGATGACCAAGGACAACCGCACCGAAGCGGGCGAAGCACTCGAGACCGCGCTGAGCCAGCAGCCGAACGCGGGCGCGGCGTGGTACACCCTCGGCCGGCTCACGGTCGGCGGCTACGACTTCGGCACCGCCGCGAAGATCTCCCGCCGACTGCGTGAGATCAACCCCGTCCACCCGCTCGCCGACGAGCTCGATATCCGCAGCTTCCTGCGGCAACGCGACATCGCCTCGGCCCGGCAAGTCCTCGAGCCGGCGCTGGCGACCTATCCCGAACGCCGCGAGCTGCTCGCGCTCGCCGCGGCGACGGCAGGCATGGCGTACGACGAAGAGGCGCTCGACGCGGCGCTCGACGCGTTCGACGAGGTGGCGCCCGGGTCGCCGCTGGCGCTGTACACCGCCGGGGAAAGCCTCGCGAGAGACCGGCAGTACATTCCGGCTGAGGGCCTGCTGCGCCGCGCTATCGAACGCTCGCCCGGCTGGTCGGCCCCTCGTCTCGAGCTCGGGCTCCTGCTCATGCAGGCCGGCGACGTCGAGGCCGCCCGTGTCGAGCTCGCCCACGCCGCCCGCCTCGACCCGTTCCACAAGCGCGTCAACAACCAGCTCCGCCTGGCCGAAAACCTGCTGGGCGTTTACGAAACCATCGAGACCGATCACTTCATCATCCGCTACAAGCCCGGGATCGACGAGGCCCTGGCCCGCGACATGCCCGGGCCGCTGGAGGAGATGTACGACGAGATCACCGCCGTGTTCCGCCACCGACCGGCGAACAAGACCCAGATCGACATCATGCCCGACCAGTCGAACTTCGCCGTCCGCATCACGGGCATGCCCGACATCTGGACGATCGCCGCGGCGACCGGCGACGTGATCGCCATCACCCCGCCGCGTTCGGGCTCCGACCAGGCCGACCCGTACAACTGGGTCAACGTGCTCCGTCACGAATACGTCCACACCGTCACGCTGGCCCAGACCGCCAACCGCGTGCCGCACTGGTTCACCGAGGCGTGCGCCGTGAGCACCGAGATCATCGGCCGAACATACGACACCTGCCAGCTGCTCACCTGGGCGCTGCACAACGACAAGCTGTTCGACTACGACCAGATCAACTGGGGCTTCATCCGCCCCAAGACGCCGCGCGACCGGCCGCTGGCCTACGCCCAGGCCGACTGGATGCTCGAGTTCATCGCCGTCGAATGGTCACACGGCGCGATCGTCGAGCTATTAGAGCTTTACCGGCAGGGCGTGTCGGATACCGACGCGCTGCGTGAAGTCACAGGTTTGTCACCGAACGAATTCATGGAGCGTTTCCGGGTGTGGGCGGCCCCGCAGGTGGAGTCGTGGGGCCTGGACGAGCGTCCGACGAGCGAAGACGCGGCCCGCGCGATCGCCTCGCAGGGCAAAGACATAAGCACCGGCGAACTCGTGGCCCTGCTCGACGCTCACGGCGGCAACCACCCGGACCTGCTCCGGCTGATCGCCGAACGCGCCGCCAAGAGCATCGACCCCAACGAAGCACGCTACTGGCTCTCGCGTTACGCCGAGGCCCGGCCGGTCGATCCTTGGCCCCACAAGCAACTCGTGCAGCTCGCGTTCGATCTCGGTCGGCCCGACGACGCGATCGGCTCGCTCCAGCTGCTCGAAAAGAGCGACAACTACACCGCGGCCTGGTCGCGCCAGCTCGCCGAGCAGCACCGCCGGGCGGGCCGACTCGACGAGGCCCAGCGGGCCATCACGCGTGCCCTGTACTGCGAGCCCTACAACGCGGTGTTCCGTGAACTGGCCGCGACGATCGCGTTGCAGCGTCGCGATCTGGCCGCCGCCTCGTACCAGGTCGAGTCACTCGAAATCCTCGAGCCCGACCGGGCGACACACCCGACGCGGCTGGCGGTGATCTATCAGCGCCTGGGCCGGGCCGACGACGCGCGCGCCGCAGCCGAGCGGGCGCGGGAACTCGATCCAGCGGCGAACGTCGGGGCCGTACTCGGGGAGTAACCGGCCCGCGACTCAAAGGGGCCCGGGGTGCTCTGCTTGGGCAATTGGCGCCGGGCAAAAACTCGAGACTCCGCCGCGCTCCGTAAGCAGGCCGCGCGTGGCGTCAATCCTCGTCGTCACCGAAGAGGTCCTGCACCGCCCGCGCCTTGGCGCCCGCCTGCTTGCGGTGGGCGATCAAAGCCGTGGCCAGCTCGGCGTCGCCGGGATGGGTGATCTTGATGTTGCCCGGGTCACCCTCCACCACGTGGACCGCTTCGCCCAGCGCTTCGACCAAGCCGGCGTCGTCGGTGGGGGCGAGACCGCAGAGGTCTTGGGCGTACGCGCGCCGCAGCAACTCGGGGGCGAAGACTTGCGGGGTCTGGATCGCCACGAGGCTGTCGCGGGGCACGGTGTCGATCACACGGCGGGCGTCGGCGGTCGGGTTGCCGGCTTCCCCGAGAATCGCGTCGAGCGGATCGGTGTCTGCCGCCAACGGAACGGACTCGTCGACACGTTTGAGCGTGCTGCTCACCGGCAACCCGGGAACCACCGCGGGCAGACGCTCGGCGGCAGCGAACACACGCCCGATCATCTTCGTGGAAACCACCGGGCGGGCCGCGTCGTGCACCGCGACGTGCGTCGCCGCCGCTTCCACGCGGTCCAGAGCGATCTTGACGGTCTCCCACCGCTCGGCCGTGCCCCCCGCCACCAGATCCACCTGTAAAAAACGCAGCTTGTCTTCCCAGCGGAAACGGAAATCGTCGACGCGTTCAGGGTGCACCGCGAGGATGATCTGACCGACAAAATCCACCGCCCGGAACGCCTCGATCGCGTGGAGGAACACGGGCTTGTGGTCGATTTCAAACTCGATCTTGCTCGCCGCGGCGCTGCCGTCGGCGGCGAATCGGCTGCCCCGCCCCGCCGCGGGGAGGATCACGGTGATATTCATATCGATCAATCCTCAGACATGGAAGGCGGCGTGACCGCCGTGGGCCGATCACTTCACCACGATCGCCGTGGGCATCATCAGCAACACCGGCTCGTGCTGGAGCATCATCATGCCCCGCATCGACCGGCTGACGCTCTTCCACGCGGCGGGGCCGAGCAACTGCTTGGCGGTCGCGAGGAAGGCCGGGGCCTCGGGAGAGGCGAGCGTCGGCGGGGCCGACATCTGTCCCCCGAAGAGCGTGCTGAAGTATTCGTTGAGCGACATCGGCTTGGGCAGATCGACCACGTCGTAACCGCCGGGCGACAGCTCGAGCTGCGCTGCCAAGTCGGCCACAGCCTCGTCGACACCGCCGACGCGGTCGGCCATTCCGTTCTCGACCGATTGGGCTCCGGTAAACAAACGGCCCTCGGCGATCTCGCCGACCTCGGGCACCCGATCTCCCCGCCCGGTCTCGACGCGCTCCACGAACTGGTCATAAATCATTGTCAGCGCGGCCCGTACGGTCTCGCGCTGCTCCTCATTGAAAGGCTCGACGGAGTTGAACAAGTCCCCGCCCGGGCCGCGGCTGCGGCGGACGATGTTGACGCCGGCCCAGTCGTAGAGTCCGCCCAGCGTGATCTTGCCGCCGACCACGCCGATCGACCCGAGGATCGAGTGCGGCTGGACGTAGATCTGGTCGGTGCCGCTGACGATGTAGTAGCCACCGGACGCGGCCATCGAGCCGACCACGGCGAAGATCGGCTTTTCCCGGCCGAACTCGCGCACGGCCTGCCAGATCACTTCCGACGCCAGCGCCGAGCCGCCGGGCGAGTCGATCCGCAGCACCACCCCGCGGATGTTCTCGTCGTACAGCGCGTCCTCGAGCGCGCCGATGACGGTGCGGCTGCCGATGCTGTCGCTGGAGAACAGGCCGTCGCCGATCGACGACTTGCCCGAGTTGATCGGCCCGTCGGCGTGGATCACCGCGATCGTCGGCCGGGTGGTGTTGAGCTTGGGCTCTTGAAAAAGCATGCTGAACAGAGCGAACGGGTTATTCGGATCGACCGACGAGCCCGTCTTGCCGAATTCGGTATCCCACTCGAACGACTCACCGAAGGCGACCTCGGTCACGTCGATCAGGTCGCGGTCGACCAATTGATCCACCGCACGCTTGGCGAGCAGGTCCGTATCCTTCATCGCCCACGAGTTCTTGAAGAGCGCCTCGACTTCGCCTTCCGTGAGCCCCCGGCCGTCCATGATGCGCCGGATCGATTGGCCGTAGAGGTCGTCGAGTAGGGTGTCGAAGTTCTCGTCCCACGCCTCACTGGGCCGGCTGCGCATGAACGTTTCGTCGGCGCCTTTGTACTTGCCGACCTGCAGCAGGTCGGGCTTGACGCCGACCTTCTCGAACATCCCGGCGAGGTACATCTCTTCGACGGCGATGCCCGTCAGCTCGACCGAGCCTTTTTTCTGGAGCAGGACCGAGTCCGCGGCGCTGGCGATGAGGTAGTCGCGCAGGTCGTAGACCTCGGCGAACGTCATCACGGTCTTGCCCTTGTCGCGGGCCGACCTAATCGCGTCGGCGATGGCCGTGCACTGCGGCAGGGTGAGCGAGGGCTGATCGAGGAAGATCACGAGCCCGGCGTAGTCCGCGTCGTCACGCACCGTGTAGATCCGGTCGAGCACGCTCTTGAGCGAATCGCCCAGGTCGTCCTCGGTGACCCAGGCGAACGGCAGCGGGCTTTCGCGCAGAGCGCTGTTGAGCTCGATCCAGCCGACCATCGGGGCTTTGTTCTCGCTCGCGGCCGCTTCGGCGGCCGGCTCTGTTACGACCGCCTCCTCGGCCCAGCCAGAAGCCGTCGCCAGCAGGGTCGAGCCCACCACCGTCAACCCCAAAAGCACAGAAGATAACTTGTTCATCTCGGTTTCCTGACCAAAAAATAAGTGAGTCGTGCGATAAGCCGTATTCTAGCGGCCGCCACGCCCCGGGGCCGCGCCGGAGCCGCCATGGGTCCCACGGCCGGAGCTGTCTGTGGGACCCACACCGTTACCGGGCTCGGCGAGCTTTTTCTCGATCTTCTGCAGGCCCACGAAGACGTCGTGCGCCGAGATAAAGTGCGGCCGGTTGGGATTGGTCGGCCGCAGGATCGCGTCGGTGAGCAGCTTGATCCGCTTGGCCACGGGCGCGGCGGGGTCGAACTTCAGGAACGGCAACAACTCGGGGTTGCTGACGGGCTTGCTGATCTGCAGCGACAGATAAAACATATCCACGGCCTTGTCCATCTTGCCCTGGGCGCTGACGATCACGTCCGACGTCAGCCGGCCGGCGTCGCGCATCTTGCCCATGGTGCGCTGGATCTGGCTGGTGTTCATCATCTCCGAGAACAGCGAGCTGAGCAGCGGGCTGCGGGCGATGTCCTCGCCGACGCGCACCGACGAGCCAAAGTCCAGGAAGCACACTCGGCCGTCAGAGATCACCATGTTGTCCAGCCGCAAGTCCAGGTGGATCATGCCGACCTTGTCGTGCAGGACACTCAGGAGCTCGGCGGCCTCCTGCGAAAATTGCATGTGCGACAACGGCTCGCCCCCGAGGCGCAGCCACGTCATGTACAGCCGCTTGATCGTGCCGTCGGGCGCTTTCTCGAAACCCAACGCCTCGGGCACTCGGCCGCGGAACTCATCGGGCAGGTCGCGGTGCAGCAGTTGGAGGAAGCCCGCCTCGCGGGTGAGGAAAACCGGGAACACCCGCTTGACCAGCTTCTCGGCACGGGCGAGCAAGACTTCCTGCCCCGCTTCGGGGAAACGCGAGTGCAGCCGGGCGACGACCCGGCGGTAGCGCGGAACCTGTTTCATCACGACGTAACGATCGCCGAACTCGGGTTTCTTTATCAACCGCACGTCGAAGGTGAAGCGATCGGTGTCTTCGCCCGGCTCGATCAACGTCACCTTGCGCACGACCATGTAGCGGTGGACCGGACCGAGCCACGGCAGCGGCAGGCCGAAGCGGCCGCGCGGCAGGTCGCCGGGCCCGGCCTCGACCTCGAAGCCGTCGTGCGCCTTGTACAGCCGCACGCCCTGCATAACCACGTCCAGCTCGGATTCAACCAACAGCATCTGCCCGCCCCAGCGCAGACGCCTGAACACGTCGGTCGGATCCGGCACGCCGCGCCCGTCACTCACCAGGAAATCGACGGGATCTCCCGGATCGGCCCGCTCGTAGGGTGTCGGTGATGACGCATCAACGGCTTCGTGATCGAACCACCGGTGCGCCAGCCGCCGCACGGGAGCCCCACGGCCGAAGCGGCTCCCGACCCCGCGGCGCAGACGCCTCACCGCTCCAAGCAGAATCATTCGGATCATGCGCACAAACTTCGGGTCGTGAGTCGTGACCGACCGTGGCCCCGGCCGGAATAATCCGGCGGCGGAGCGGGCGGCTTTACGGGGCCTCGGCGGGCTCCTGGGTTTCCGGCGGGGGCTGGTTGAGCGCTTCCCGCAGCGCCTCGGCGAATCGCTGGACACGGGGCGAGCCGTCGCGGATGGCGGTGGTGATGGGCCGACCGTCGGGCTCCCGGACCTGATTGCTGAGGTAGACGATGCGGACCAGCGGATCGTCGCTGCGCTGGGCAAGGTCCAGCACGGTCTGGAACTCCGAACGGTTGTTGTCCTGCGGCGGGAGCATGCTGAGGATCCAGGCCCGCGCGACCGGCCCGGAGTTTTCGAACGTCTGATTGACCGCGTCGATGCAGCGACGCGAGAGCTGCGGGTCGATTTCGCTCTGGGTCAGCCCCTCGCCGACGCGGCTCAGCAACGCCAGCGCGGCGAACTGCGACTGGCCGTCACCGTTTTGCGCCAGGTCGGCCCAGAGGTTGAGGTTCGCTTCGCTGTAGCCCGGGACGAACGCCTGCACTGAGCGCACAGTGTCGATGCCGCCCAGCGGCCCGGCCGTGAGGCCGCCGTTGGGCGCAGTCTGCGGGCTGACCATGAACGTGGTGTTATAGGTCAGCGTCGAAGGCGAGTTGGCCAAGAGGAACAGGCCGAAGATCGACAGGTCGATCCGCTGTTTGATCTCCCACCGCTCGTTGGGTTCGAGCGTCAGGCGTCGGCCCAGGTCCATGACGACCGGCGGGAGCTGACCGATACCTTGGCCGCCGGAGTAGGCCGCCACCGACACCAGCGCCGTCTTGCCGAGCCCCACCTGCGGGTTGACCGGCAGCGCGATGCTCATGGCGTTCTGTAGCACCAGCGTGGCGTGGATCGGCTGGAGGTACTGCGTACGCAGTTCGTCGAACGAGGCACGGATCGTCACCCACGGGTTGCGTTGCGTGTCGTACCGCCACAGCCCGATGGGCAGCCGGTTCATCGCGTCGATAATCCGCTGGCCCTCGGAGCCCGGCAGCACCTCGCGACGCATCTCGTGGAGCTGGTGGGCCGCCAACAGGCCACCGAACCTATCGGGCGAGCTGTGGACCACTTCACGCAGGAACCGCGCCCGGCCCGCGTCGTCGCGGCCCTGCAGCAGCGCCAATCCGTAAGCCGCGATATCGTCCTCCGACGCCACCGATTCGAACGCGTCCCGGGCCCAACGCTCGGCCCCCTCCCGCATGTACACGAACCCCGTCGCCCGGTGGTAGCGCGGGTCGTCCTGATCTTGCCCCGAAAGCAAGTCGGCCACGCTCTCGGTGTCAGGGCCAAACAACGCCATGACCCACGCCAATTCGAGCGTCGCACCGGAGTCGCCGGAATCGATCAGGCCCTGAATCGCCTCCACCGCCGCTTCGTAGGCCTTCTGCCCGCGCGGGCTCTCGCCCCACAACACACGCTTCATCAAGTGGACCTCGATCGGGATCGGCTTGGGCTCAGCGGGGATGGTCTCGCCGGTATCGTCCACGATCGGGACACCCGAATAGATACGGTCGATCTGCGCGAACAGCTGCTCGGCCCGCCCCTTCTGGCCGTCGGCGATCAGGCAACGGGCCCAAGTCATCAAGAACGCCTCGGGCAGCAGTTCGGTCCGCGGCAACCGGGTGGCGACCTCGAACTGCTCGCAGGCGCGATCGAACACCGCAACTTCCGAAAGCGACTGGGCCATCACCAGCCGGCTCTCGGACGCCAGCGGGCTGGACCGCACGAGGTTGATCGCCGCGGCCGCGGCCTTCACCGGCGGGGCGTTTCGTTCCTTGGCGAGTTGGAAAGTCAGCGCCGCGGCTTCGCCGTTGGCCGAGTCGGCCCGCACGGCGATCTTGAGGTTCTTGAGGAACCGCTCGTTGTCGTCGAGTTCCCGAGCGATGGCCGCCGCGGCCGAGGCCAACCGAGAACGCAGCGGGTCGGTGTAGCCCTCGGCCTGCGCCCGGTCGATGTGGTCTTCCAAGATCGCCAGCCGGCCGTCCAGGGTTTCGACATCGGCCAATTCGCCGATGATCAGATCCAGATGATACGCGTCGTCCTGCGGGCGCAGCTCGACGTAGCGCCGCAGCGCCGCAAGCCGGGCCGCGGGGTCTTCGGCCTGCAGCGCGAGGTTCGCCCGCATGGCCCACAGCTCGGCATCGTCCGGGCTGAGTTCGGTTGCGAGGTCGAGCAGGATCTCGGCCCGGGTGATCTGATCGGGCCGTATCCCTTCGGTGCTGGTCTGGGCCACGGCCCTGAGCGTCAGCCGCAGCAGCATGTCCGACATCAACGATTCGACGCGGACCGGCTCGGACAGACCCGGGTCGTCCTGGGCCCGAACGTACGGCGTCGCGCAAAGACCGATAACAAGACCCGCCGCGAGTAGAAGCTGAGGGGTCGGGTTGAAGCGGGACAGTCGAGTCATGGAAAACAAGCCTTGCGTCTTGGTGGGAGTGATGGGCGAAGAGCTATGAGCGTAGCGGTTAAACCTGTGATACGGCCCCTCGCGGCGTTGTGTTCTGCGCCGGCGCGGCGGCCGCCCCGTGTATATCGACCGATCAGCCGGCGGACCCCGAAACCCCCTCGGCCGCGGGGGACAGCCCTAACGCCAGTTCCGCGATCAGCCGCTCCCCCGCGACGACCGCGCCACCCCCGGAAACCTGACCCGAGCCGCCGGCGTTGCCTGAAGTGTCGGCGGCGGCTTGGGCCACACGGTCGACCAGGGCCGAGCCCACGATCGCCGCGTCCGCGACACTCACGACCTGCCGGACCTGGTCCGCGGTGCTGATACCAAACCCCACCGCCATCGGCAGGTCGGTGACGCCGCGCAGCCTTTCGAGCCGGGCGGGCAACTCTACGGGCAGCTCGCTGCGGGCGCCGGTGATGCCCGGCCGGGATACGACGTAGACAAACCCCGTGCTCGCCGCGGCGATGCGCTCGGCCCGCTCGATCGGCGTCGTCGGGGCGATGAGCATGCTCAGGATCATGTCGGCGTCGGCCACAGCCGCGCGGGCCGGGTCGGACTCTTCCAGCGGCAGGTCGGGGAAGATGAAGCCGTCGAAGCCGGCGTCCTTGGCGTGCTCGACGAACGCTTCGAGGCCCATGCGGTGGACGATCGAGTAACTGACCATGGCGACGAGGCCGAGCCCGACCTTCGGCCGCACATCCGCGATCGTGTCGAACACCTGACTCACACGCACGCCGGCGTCGAGCGCCCGGCTCATCGATGCCTGGATCACCGGGCCGTCGGCGATCGGGTCGCTGAACGGGATGCCGACCTCGCAGATCGACGCGCCGGCACGCTCGGCCGCCTCGAGCAAGCCCGCGGTCGCGCCCAGCTCAGGGTCGCCCGCGGTGACAAACGGCATCAACGCCTTGCCGCCGCGGCCGCGCAAACCCGCAAAAATCGTATTGATCCGGTTTTCGGCCATGAGCCGAACATTATAAACCGCCGCTCCCGGGCCTGCTGCCGGGGCCTCCCGCGGATCAGCCCGCCCCGGAGCCCATGGACACGGCCCGCGGACACCCGCGTTCACGACTCGATCTTACTTAGCAGCCACGCCGACACCGGCAGGTAGATCACCACCGGCAGCCAAGCGACCAACACCGGCCCGCCGACCGGCAGGTTGCCCGGCGAGAGCTGCAACATCATCAGCCCTCCGCCCCACGCCCCGATGCACAGCCCCGCCGCCTTGAGCGCCGACGCCATCGTGTTGCCAGGCAGCCGCTTCAAGAAGAACGGCAGCCCCATCACCAACACCAACGCGTTGAGCACCATCAGGCTGAACCGGCTGGAGATGATCTGCGTCACTTTGCTGCGCTGGGTCGCGTCGATCGCCTGGTTGCGAGCCAAACCCTCGAGCGTGCGGATCGAGAGCAGGCTGGCGAACAGCGCGTTGCGCCGGGCCAGCAGCACCGTCGGCGACAGGTCGGTCTCGTACGACGCGACCGGCTTCTTGTCGCTGCGCACCTCGGCGATCGACGGGTCGAGGTTGAGCAGTTCCGCCCAGCCGTTGTCCAACACCCACTTCTGTCCCGCCTCGTCCCACGTCGCCCGCGGCGAGGTGATGGTGACCGACTCCTGCCGCTCGTAGTCCCGCCGGAGGATGCGGACTTGTGTCAACACGCCGTCGTCGGCGTCGAACTTCGCGGCACTCAGGAGGTCGCCCCCGCCGGCCTGGGCGTAGTAGACCTGCTTGCTCTCAAGACCCTTCTTCGGCTGCTTGAGCTGCGACTTTGACCGCACCAGCTTCGGGGCCAACTCGGGCAACAGGAACTCTTGCACCGGCAGCGTCAACGCGCTCAAGAGCAGCCCGGTGATCAGCACCGGCGCCGCGACCCGGTACAGACTCACCCCGCTGGCGATCACGGCCGTAAGCTCACGGTTGCGTTGCAAACCCACGATCGTGAAGCCCATCGCGCCCACGACGATCAGCCCGTTGAAAAACACGTACACCAGCAGCACCACCGGGACGTAATAATCGACGATCGTCGCCGCCGTCGCCACCAACGGGATGCCGTACCAGAACTCCTTGTGGACCTCGCCGGCCTGAACAAACTCGTCGATATCCACGATCAGGTCGACCACGATGAACAGCATCATCACCACCACGAACAACACCACGAAGTTCGCGAGAAACTGCTTGACGATGTAACGATCCAAGGTCTTCATGACGCTTCAGCAAAACAACGAAAAATCTTCATCGGCCTAGTTACGTGACAGCCGGCGGTAGGTCAAAAGCAAAACAACCAGCAGCAGCGCATTGCCCGACCACACCACGGTCATCCCCATCATCAACGACGCGGACGTGCCGCTGGCCACGTTCACACCGCTGCTGATGATGATCAGCGTGACGATCGCCAGCAGGAAACTCCAGAAGTACACCACCAGCGGCGACTGCCCCCGGAAGCGGATGCTCAGCATCGCCCCGAGCAGCAGCAGAAGCGCACACGACACCGCCGAGGCCGCCCGTTCGTGACGCTGGGCGACGATCTTGCCCTTGAGCGTCGCCAACAGTTGCTGCACTGAATGGGTCATCGCCCATACGCTTTCCGACTCGGAATAGGTCTCGCGTCGCGCTTCGTCGAGGAGGTCCGCCGCCCGCCGGTCTTTCAGGCCGTCGGGCAAGAACTTGGGCCAAGACAGTTGACGCAGCTCGATCAACTTGTTGCCCACCACGGTCCCGCTGCCTCCGCTGACCACCGACACGTTGCGCAGCTCCATGTCGATGCTCGGCTCGGGGTTGAGCGCGTTGGTGCGGACGCGGACGAAGGCCGTGGGGGCTTCGTAGACCCGCGCCGGCGTGCCGGCAACCCGCCCGTCGGCGTAGAACGCGACTCGTACCGGCTCGTTGGCGTCGCCCGAAAGCCGCAACAGATCACCGTCTTCCTCGATCTTCGGAGCCGAGAGCACATAGCGATCGCCGGTGAGCGGTCCGTGCAGGATCGCGTGGTCCTTCACCTCCACGAAGGCCTGCCGCAGGCTCTCGGTCGCCATCGCCGAGGCGAGGTCTCGCAACCTGTCCCGGACGTCCTTGTGGCGTTCGGGCTCGCGTTCGTAGGCTTTGAGCTGGCTCGACGAGAGGAACTTGGGGCTATCGCTGAAGAGGCTGGGGATCGGAAGAGGACGCGTCGGCAGCTGATCGACCCGGATCAGGCCACCCGTGACCGGGTCGTAGCGGACGACATTGTCCAGGGTCAGCTGGACCCACGCGTCGTCGCTCTCCGGGTCGCCAAAGACCGCGAGCGTGGCGGACTTCGCGGTCGTGTCCCGGCCGATGTGCGGGGGGCGGGGTGCCGGCCCCTTCTCGCCTTTTGGTCGCGGCGGGTTGGTCACGATCTCGCCGACCGCCACGCCCTCGAGCTGGATCAGCTGGGTCATCGGCATCACCGAGCCCGTGATCGGCTGCGGCGGAAACTGCGTCGCCGTCTCGGCGTAGATCACCAGATCCTGCTCCTTGAGCTCAACGAACCGCTGCTTGTTGAGCTCGGTGACCAGCAGCGTGATGGCGTCGCTCTCCACGGTCCGCTCGGCCAGCCGGTAGAAACTCGGCACCACCGAGTTGGCCAGCAGCAGCATCCCGCCGGTGAGCACCAGCCCCAACGCGAACACCGGCGCGAGGATGCGCAGGTAGCTGATCCCGGAAGCCGAGCAGGCGAGGATCTCGTTGTCGTTCGCCAGCCGGATGAACACCAGCGTGCTCGCGAACGCCCCGGCGAACGGCAGCGCAAAACCCAAAACCGTCGGCGCGGTGAACAAGACGAACTTCACGAGCACGCCCGGCGACAGCTTGCCGTCGGACATCGGCTGCACCGCGGCCCCGAAGCTCATCACCACGACCAGCACCAGCGTCGTCAGCAGCAGCAGCTTGCCGGTCTCGCGCAGGATGTATTTGTACAGCGTCCAGGGCATCGAGCGGATAGTTTAGCCCAGACCGTGCCCCCCCACCCGATCGCGATGTCGGTGACAGATCGAACCGCATTCACGGCAACGGCCGGAGTTCCAACAACCGACCCGTCGCGGACGCCGCCGCCCGGCTGCCCCTCCCGGCGACCTCGCGCGCGTGTTCGAGGATGTACAGCCGACCGGTCGGCGCGGCGTACACGTCGAGCGGCCGGGCCAGGCCGTCCATCCACCGCGTCACCGTGACCTGGCGCCGCCCGTCGTCGGCGAGTTCGTCGAGCGGCCGCACCAGCAGGAGGTCGTAGCCCACGGTCCGCCGGCCCAACTGATTCCCGAACCGCACCACCGCCAATGCGCCGTCCAACTCCGGCCCGAACGCCTCGTCCAGATACGCCAACCCGTTGGGAGACGAGTGCGCATCGAACGTCGACAGCGGCTTCTCGGCGCCGCCCCCCGCGTCGGGCCCGACATTAATCACCGGCAGCTCGAACGTCAGACCCGCCGGCGGGTCGCCCACGTGCGGGTAAGGGTTCCGCGGCCAATCCGAGAAGCGGTACGGGAATCCGTAGTGCTTCCCCGCTTCGACGACATTCAGCTCGCCAGGCGGGTTGAGGTTCGGGCCGTTCTCGGTTGCCCACAGCCGGCCCTGCGCGTCCCAATCGAACCCGTACGCGTTGCGCAAGCCGCGGGCGTGGAGGTTGAGCGTCGGTTGTTCCTCGTCCGGGTCGAGCCGCCACATACACGCGGTGATCTCCACCTCTCCGCCGTCGGCGATGTTGGGCTCGTCGAAGTCTTCGTTGGCGTCGGTGCGCGAGCCGCTGCCGACGTACATCATGCCGTCGGGCCCCTGGGCGATGTTGGCCACGCCGTGGTTGTAGTGGTGCCCGCCCCAGACGTACTGCGTCTCGAGCCACGGCTCGAGCGCGGGCTTGGTGTCGTCGCCGTGCTCGACCGGGGCGCTGCGGTAGATCGTTACACGGTTGATCACCGGGTTCAGCGTGTGATCGGCCTGATTCACGCACAGGTACATCCGCCGCTCGTCGTCGAAGCACAACCCCTGCACGATCGCAAGGGTCGACGTGTCACGCAGATAGTCCGCCGCTTCGAGCCACACGATCTTCTCGCCGGTCTGGGTGTCGTAGCGGTCGACTGTGCCGTAGATCCCCAGCACGTAGAGCCACCGGCCCGTCGGATCGCCGGTGACGCGGATCCCCTGCTGGGTCGACAGCATCAAAGAACGCACCTCGAAGCCCCCGGGCGCTTGGGGCAACGGCGGCAACGCGAGCTCCGCCACAACCGACTCGGCCGATCGCCACGGGTTGACCCGGACCCGGCCCGGTTCTTCCGACCGACCACCGAAGACCTGCCCGGTCTCTTCGATCTGCACCAGGTACTGCCCGCCGACCCGCACGATGCGGCTGGCCTGGATCGGTGTCCTCGTCCAGGCCTGCACCTCGACATCGTCGACCGAGACCTCTTCCCCGCCGAGTTCGAGCGTGGCCTCGAGCAGCTTCGTCGACGCGGCACGTTGCTCGGCGGTGGCTGTCGTTTCCTGGGAGAACGACGCCGTCGCGACGACGAGCGAAAACAACAAGCCCGTAGCGATCGACCAGACCCGGTTCATGAGAGCGCCTCGCGTTGGATATCCATCAGTTGTCGGACGCCCGCCGTGGCGAGGTCCAGGAGCTGGTCGAGCTGCTTGCGGTCGAACGTGCCGTGCTCACCGGTGCCCTGGACCTCGATGAACTGGCCGTCGCCGTTCATCGCCACGTTCATGTCCACCTCGGCCCGGACGTCCAGCGGGTAGTCCAGGTCCAGTGTGGGCGTGCCGTCGACGACGCCCACGCTGATCGCCGCGACCGGCGGAAGCAAGACCGCCTCGACATCTTCGAGTCGGCCCTCGGCCTGGGCCCACCGCAGCGCCTGTACCAGCGCGACGTACGCCCCGGTGATCGCCGCGGTCCGTGTGCCGCCGTCGGCGACCAACACGTCGCAGTCACACGTGACCGCCAACCCCGGCATCTTGTCTTTGTCCACCGCGGCCCGCAGCACGCGTCCGATCAGCCGCTGGATCTCGGTCCCGCGCCCATCGGGGCCGCGTCGCTTGCGGTCGGGCGTCGAGCCGGGCAGCATCGAGTACTCGGCGCTGACCCAGCCGTGCGTCGGCAGACCCGTCTCGGGGTCTTTCTTGATCCACTTGGGCACGTCCGCCTGCACGCTCGCCGTGCACAGCACGCGGGTGTTGCCCGCGGCGATGACGACACTTCCGGCGGCGTTGCCGGGGAAAGGTTCGATGGTGGTTGGGCGGAGTTGGTCGGCGGGGCGTGGGCTCATCGGTGTGTGGTAACCGCCGGCCGGACAACACGCAAACCCGGGCGTCAGAGTTAAACTGATGCGATGCGAAATCCGACGCCCCTCCGAGTGATGATCACGTGCTTCGCCGCGCTGCTGACGCTGGTCGGCTTGGTCGGCTGCGAACGCCAGCTCATGCGGGCTCCGGTGATGTTCGACCAGACCCGGGCCGACCCGTTCGAGGCGTTGCCCGCCGACCAACGCCACCCCCGGGCCCGGATCTTCTTCGCGACCAACCGCAAGGCCGATCCGGCCAACGTCGCCGAGCCCTACGGCCGCGCCCGCGCCGCGGCCCTGCTGCTGGGCCAACTCGAGGCCCGCATCGGCGACGACCTGGACTGGGACGAGCTCATCGACAAAACCCTGGGCCCCCTCGGCACGGCACGCCCCGCCATGCACCTCGAACCACCGCAGGAGTTCGGCCCGCTGCTGACCACCGCCCCGCCGCGCATGATCGTCGCCGAGACCGGTGAGGCCGACGAAGAAGTCCAGATCCGGTTCCTGCCCCGGCAAGACCCCGGCCGGGGCGCTTTCCGCTTCGCCGAAGCGCTCAACGCCGAGATGGCCGCCACCGCCCACCAAGAGATCTACGTCTACATCCACGGCTACCGCAACTCGTTTAGCGACGCTCTCGACAGCGCCGCCAGCCTGCATCACTACAACGGCCGACGCGGCGCGGTCGTCGCGTTCTCCTTGCCGTCACAGAAGCACCTGCTGGATTACCTCGAAGACCGCGAGTCGGCCGCGTTCGCCGTGACCGACCTGCGGGCGTTGCTCGTCTTCCTCGCCGACCACACCGAGGCCGAGCGTATCAACATCATCGCCCACTCGATGGGCACGTTCCTGACATCCAACACGCTGAGGGAGATGCGGCTCATCGGCTTCGACAAGACCCCCGAACAGCTACGGTCGCGCTTCCGCATCGACAACGTCGTGCTCGTGGCGCCGGACATCGACGTAGACGTCTTGCAAAAACGCTTCTTCCGCGAGGGGTTTCATCACGTGCCGCAGCGGCTGACGATCTACACGTCGCCGGACGACAAGGCATTGGCGTGGGCGACCCGCCTGCTGTTCGGGATCATCCGCGCCGGCAGCATCACCGGCGACTACCTGTCCACCACCCAGCGGCTCTGGCTCAAGTCCCACCCCGACGTCTCGGTGGTCGACACCACCGGCCAGAAGACCTACGGCCTGGGCCACTCACACCACACCGAAAACCCCGGCGTCGCGTCCGATCTCTTCCTGCTGCTGGCCCACGACCTCCCGCCTTCGGAACGCGGGCTCGTGCAGATCGAAGAAACACAGGTCTGGGGCTTCCCCGACGGCTACACCGAAGCGGTGCAGTTGATCGCCGAGAAGTATTACCCGTTGCGTGGCGACGAAGCTGATAAAGACGCAATCGAAATCGCGGTTAACCCGCCGCGGCCGTCACCATCTCCGGCAAAAGCGACCGCAGGGCCGTGACGATCGCCTCGGGCGTCGCGTCGCGCCAGCGGCGGCGGCCGTCGCCGGCCTTGTCGCGCAGCCGGTCGAACGTCGCGACGATCTGCTGCATCTGCGCCGGGTCGGCCGGGTCGGTGCGCCACAAACGGATCGACTCGTGCGGGGTGGGCAGCATGTCTTCGCCGAGGTAGGCGAGTTCTTCGAAGAGCTTCTCGCCGGGGCGCGGGCCGGTGATCTCGATCTTCACGTCGACGTTGGGCGCAAAGCCCTGCAAGCGCAGGAAGCGGTCGGCCATGTCGAGGATGCGGATCGGCTTACCCATATCCAGCAGGAAGACCTCGCCGCCCTCGGCGTACGCCCCGGCCTGCAACACCAGGCCCGCCGCCTCGGGGATCGTCATGAAGTACCGCGTCATCTGTGGGTGGGTCACCGTGATCGGCCCGCCCTGGGCGAGTTGGTCGGTCCAGATCGGGATCAGCGAGCAGGCGGAGCCGAGCACGTTGCCGAAGCGGACCATGCTGTAAGTGGTTTCGCTGCGTTGGTCGAGGTCGCGGATGTACAGCTCGGCGAGGCGTTTGCTGGCGCCCATGACCGACGAGGGGTTGACCGCCTTGTCGGTGGAGATCATGACGAAGTGGCCGCAGCCGGCGGCGGCAGCGGCGTCGGCGATGCTGCGCGTGCCGTAGAAGTTGTTCTCGACGGCGGCGGACGGGTGGCTCTCCATCATCGGCACGTGCTTGTGCGCCGCGGCGTGGAAGATGACGTCCGGCTTGAGTTCTTCGAGCAGGTCGAACGTGCGGTCGCGCTGGGTCACGTCGTGCAGCACCGCCTTGCGGAGCACATCGGGAAAACGCCCGCCGATCTGCCGGTCGATCTCGAACAGCGCGTTCTCGGCCCGCTCGACCAGCAGCAGCCGGGTAGGACCGAAGCGGGCGACGATTTGGGCGAGCTCGCTGCCGATCGAACCCCCGGCGCCGGTGATGAGCACAGCCTTACCGGTCAGGCGGGCGGCGATCGCGGCCTCGTCGAGCGGGCGCGGACGACGGTCAATAAGCTGCGTCGGGTCCACCCGGCCACCCCCGGTCGGGGCCGCCATGCCCCGCGGGGCGCTCAACCCGGCCAACTGATCCGACAGCGGCGACAGGTACCGCCACGCCACGCCCAGCCGGTCGAGCGTCGCGGCGATCTCGCGCAGCTGTTCGTCCATCACCGCCGGCAGGCTCACGAGCACCTGCTGCACCTCGGGCCGGGCCGCGATGGATTCGAGCTGATCGAACCCGCCCAGCACCGCCAGCGGCAGGATCGCCGGCTTGGGCAAAAGACACCCCAGCAGCCCCGGGGCCGGCTCCAGGGTCGCCAGGCTCGGCACCAGTTGGCGGACCGTCAGCGCGGTGCCGACCAGCAGCGTGCCCGGCCCCCGACGGGAACGGGGCTGAGATGTCGTAAATGGTGTGACGGCCTCGAATTCGGGCGCAGGATCGGCATAGCTCGGCATGTATCGATTATCGGCGTTGGCGCGGTTATCACTCCAAAGCCGGGCGGGCGCATTTTTGCGGTCGTGACGATTAAGTCGCCCCCGGGACGCGACGATAGCTCGAAGTAGAGCGACAACTGTTCATTTCACCCGGTAAGTGAGAAAACCATCATGTCCGATCGTCCCGAGCCCCACGACCCCGCCGCCGAATCCCGTACCTTCCCCCGCCTCAAGGTCCCGGCGATGTACAGCCTCGTCCGCGCCCGTCCCGCCGGCGGCGACCGCTACCTCTGGACCGGACACATCTACGACGTCAGCCTCAGCGGCATGCGGTTCGAGCTCGACCACGCCCTCGAGCCCGGCACGGCCGTCGAGGTCCGCGGCATCCTCCCCGGTCAGGCCCACGTCACCTTCCGCGCCACCGGCACCGTCGTGCGTTTTCACGACGATAATCCCGAACTCGGCCCCGCCCGTATGGGTATGAACTTCGACAGCTTCCACAGCGAAACCGACCAGACCCGCCTCACCGACTACCTCGGTGACCACGGCCTGAAGATCGCCGCGTAAGCCCCGCCCCCGGAAACCCCGAGCCCCCGGGTACCCCGGAATTTTCGCTGAGTCCCGACAGTTTTCCTCAAACGAAACCCGTCGCCGACAACCGGCGACCCCACGATCGATCCTTACCGAGCGCCCGCCGGAGCTTTGCTTCGACGGGCGCTTTTTGGTGCCGGCAACCCGTCGCAAACGGTCCGTGGGGTAGAGAACACCTTTCCCGGAGAAGCCTATGCCCCAGCTCGAACCCGCCGGCCTCGCGCTCCAAAACCGCCGCTTACGGCTCACGGCCGCGGCCTGTCTCGGCCTCACCGCCGTCACGCTTCTCAGCGGGCAGGTCGTCGCTCCGCAGAACGAATCCCAAGATACGTACCACGCCGCGGTGCCGGTGGACAGCGCCGACGGTTTCGTCGTGTTGGTCCGCAACGACGGGCGTGTCTATCGCGTCGGACGACATGGCGACGCCGAGCGTCTCAACCCCCGATGATCCGCCGTCACCCCCGGGTTACAACCCGAAGAACCGGTCCGCGTTCGCATCCACCGCCGACACGAATTCATCGGCCGCCAGGCCCCGACGCTTGGCGAGAAACGCCGCCACGTGCGTCACGAACTTCGGCTCGTTCGGCCGGACCTTGCGGTGCGGGGCGGGGGTGAGGTATGGGCTGTCGGTCTCGATCATCAACCGCTCCAGCGGCACGCGGTCCGACGCCTCGGCCACTTCCTTCGCGCCGCTGAAGGTGACGATGCCGGTGAAGCTGACCATCGCCCCGATCTCCAGGATCTGCTCGACCTCGGCGATGCTGCCGGTGAAGCAGTGGAACACCAGCCGCGCCCCGTCTATGCCGTGGTCGGCGATCATCGCCAGCGTGTCGTCGGTCGCCTCGCGGTTGTGGATCACGCCCGGGAGCTCTGGCAGCTCCGTCATCAACTCCAGCTGCGCCGCGAACCCGGCCCGCTGTTGGTCCAGCGGCGGATCGGGGTAGTGTTTGTCCAGACCCATTTCGCCGATCGCCACCACGCGCGGATGGGCCAGCAGTTGGCGCAGCCCGTCTTTGAGCGCCGCGTGATCCGTGACGTTGCCCGCGTAGTGCGGGTGCAGACCGGCCGTGGCGTAAACGTTCCCGAACCGCTCGGCCAGCGCCACCGCCTTCGCCGCGTCGTTCGGCGACGTGCCCACGCTGATCATCCGGTCCACCCTCGCCGCCACCGCGTCGGCGATCACGTCGTCCACCCGCTCGTGCAGGCCGTCGTAGGTCAGGTGGCAGTGCGTGTCGATCATGCCGATAGGTTACGGCAGCGGCACGCGCAGTGTTGCCGGGGCCAGGCACGTATCCTCAGTACACGCCTGATACTCGACCGTTATCGACTCCACCGGCCCCGCCGCCCGGACGGTGATCTCGAGATCGTCTTCGTACACCGCGATCGGCTGCTCGGCGAGGGGATACCGCTTCAACTCGCCTTCAGGGTAAGCCACGTCGAGTTCGACACCCGGAGCCGTGATGCGCGTCGGCACGAGGAACTCGGTCGACGACGGGTTCGCGTTGAGGTGGTACCCCTCGGCGATCGTCAGCCGCACAAGATAAGCCTTGGGCGGGTCCCCCACGGGCTCGACCTCCGCCATCACCGGATTGTTCGGGCCTGCCGCCGACGGCAGCGGCCGATCGACCGGGACCGACAGCCGATCGACCCACTCGCTCGCGTCTCCGGGTGCAGTCGCTCGCCAAAGCGCCCGGGCCATGTGCGTCATGCCGAGCCCAGATTGCTCGAGCGGAGACGCGAAACTACGCAGATCAAGCGTGGCCCGATCTCGGATCGCCTCGTCGCCGGCCTGACTGCACAACGCGATGAGGTTGTGGATCATTTGGCTGTTGCCCGACGGGACGGCGCCGTCGTAAGTCGAACGCGTCCGCACGAACAAGTCGGCCTGATCCGACAACGTATCGAAGTACCCGCCTCCTTCGGCCGAAAAACGTTGGGAGGCGTAGTCGGTCAGCCGCGTGGCCTCGGCACGATACCGGCCATCGTTATTGGTCTCGCCCAGCGCCCGATCCAGCCGCAACAGCCCGTGAACAAAAAACGCGTAGTCCTCAAGAAAAGCGGGGATTTTCGACTCCCCGCCGCGCATCGAACGCAGCAGGCCGCCGTCTTCGGCGCTCATGTGCTCCAGCACCGCGTCCGCCGCCCGCCCCGACGCCTCGACGTACCGAGGCTCGTCCAGCACCCGCCCGGCCTCGGCCAAGCCGGCGATCGCCAGGCCGTTCCACGCGGTGAGCACTTTGTCGTCTGTGCCCGGCTGATCACGGGCATCACGGACCTTCAGCAACGCCGCGTTGATCCGCTGCCGCATGCCCATCAAACCCGCCATATCGCCGTCGGCGAACTCGACCAACTCCGACATCGGCCGGGGCGTGTACAGCACGTTCACCGCCGGGGCGTGTTCGTGGTGCGGGTCTTTGAAATTCGTGCCGCGGTTCAGGCCGTACATCTCCAACGCCAGGCCGGTCAACGCCTCGGCGTCCGGCTCATCCGCCAGCGCTTCACGCACCTGATCAGCGGTCCAGACGTAGTTCTCGCCCTCCTTCGTGTTCACCTCGGCGTCCTGCGCCGACCAGAACGCACCGGTCTCGTCCCGCATCTCGCGTAGCAGGTACTCGGCCGTTTCCCGCATCACCCGGGCGTACAACGCCTTCTCGCCGCGGTCGTCCGACAACGTGTAGGCCAGGGCGTACAACTCCAGCATCTGCCCGTTGTCGTAGAGCATCTTCTCGAAGTGCGGCACGAGCCATTTCTCGTCGACGCTGTAGCGGTGGAACCCCCCGCCAACCTGGTCATACATCCCGCCGCGGGCCATGCGGTCGAGGGTATGAGCGACTGCCGCGCCGATCTTTTCGTCGCGGGTCTCCGCGTAGACGTCCATAAGCAACGCCACGGTGCTGGGCGTCGGGAACTTCGGGCCCTGCGGGCCGGAGAAGCCGCCGTGCTCGGGGTCGTAACGCTGCATGAGCTGCGCCGCGACGCGGTCCACGGCCTCCCGCGACACCGGCCCCGCCCCGCCGCCCGCGGCGACCTGCTCCCGGACCGCATCGGCCACCCGCCCGGCCTGTTCGAGCACGTCGCCGCGCTGCGTCGCCCACGCCTGGCTCATCGCGTCCATCACCTGCGGGAACCCAGGCCGGCCGTACGCCGGGGCCGGCGGGATGTAGGTGCCGGCCCAGAACGGCAGGAGCCCGGGCTTCCCCCCCGATCGCGGGGTCAGGAAAACCGACATCGGCCAACCTCCGCTGCCGGTGAGCAACTGCGTCGCGGTCATGTAGATGTCGTCGACGTCCGGGCGCTCTTCCCGGTCGACCTTGACGCAGACGAACTGCTCGTTCATCTGTTTCGCGATCGCGGGATCCTCGAAGGCCTGCCGCTCCATGACGTGGCACCAGTAGCACGTGGAATAGCCGATCGACAGGAAGATCGGCACGTCGCGCTGGGCCGCCTCGGCGAACGCCGCGGCACCCCATGGCTTCCAGTCCACGGGGTTGTGGGCGTGTTGCCGCAGGTACGGGCTGGTCTCGTGGATCAACGCATTGGTGTGCTTCCACGAGCCGTCGGGGTTGATCAGCGCGGCGTGAGCGGGGGCGTGAGTCATGTCGCATCATAGCGCCGCTCGCGCCTCCGTTTAGCGAGTGAAGCTAAGCGTCCCGTGTCTTCGGGGCCGATGCGACGCGAGGCCCTTCGGTCCGCCCGCTAAACGGGGGGACACGGAATCAACCCGCTGTCGCTAGCTCGACCAACACGTCCAACCCGCGCTCCAGCGTCGCGTCGTCGCAGGCGTAGCTGAGGCGGAAATGGGTATCGCGCTGCGAGAACACGTTGCCGGGGATGATCAGCAGGTTTTTCTCGACCGCGCGTTCGATGAACTGCGTGCCGGTGAGGCCCAGCCGCTCGGGGACCTCCGGGAAGGCGTAGAACGCGCCGCCGGGCGTGGTCAACTCGTAGTGCGGCGAAAGCGTCTCGACGACGCGGTCTCGTTTCGCCGCGTAGTCCGCGACGTGGCCGCTCATGTCCACGTCCAGCGCCAACGCCCCGGCCATCTGCGTCATCGACGGGGCGCACACGAAGCTGTACTGCTGCAGCTTGGTCATCTGCTCGACCACCGGCGTCGGCCCCGCCGCGTAACCCAAACGCCAGCCCGTCATCGCGTAGGTTTTCGAGAACCCGCGGAGGAGCAACACGTCGGAGCCGTGCGCCAGCGGCGAGGGCAGACGCGCGCCCGGGCCGCCGTACTGGAACACGTCGTAGATCTCATCGCTGAGCAGCAACAGGTTGCGCTCGGAGCAGAACGCCGCGACCTCGCGGCAGGTATCTGGGGGCGACACCACGCCCGTCGGGTTACTCGGCGTGTTGAACAGCACCAGCTTCGTCCGCGGCGTCACCGCCGCCGCCAGCCGCTCGGGCGTGACCTGGAAGTCCGGGTAGGTGTCCACGTACACCGGCGTCGCCCCCGCGAGCGTCACCAGGTGCTTGTACATCACGAAGTACGGATCGGGGATCAACACCTCGTCGCCCGGCCCGACGCACGTCATCATCGCCAACAGCAGCCCGCCCGAGACGCCCGACGTGATCAACAGCGAACTGTCACCCGCCGCCAACGACGGCCCGAGCGTGTCGAGGAATTCGGCCGAGAGCTCGGCGGTCAACCGGGCCCGCAGCTCGGCGATACCCTGGGTCTGCGTGTACTTGTTGAACCCGCTCTGGATCGCCTCGGCCGCCGCGGCCTTGATCGGCTCGGGAACGTCGAAATCCGGCTGGCCGATCGACAGGTTGATCGGGTCGTCGAGCTTCGCCGCCAGATCGAAGACCCGGCGGATGCCCGACGCGTCGATCGCGCGGGAGCGGTCGGTGATGAAACGGTCAGCATCAAACATGGCGGCTTATTCCGGCCCAGGCACGGCAGGGGGCGGCGATCCCCACGGAGGCGGGGACCGCTCTGGCCCGCGACGTCCGCGCCGCAAGCCGGACCATTATTGCAGAGTCACGAGCGCGTGGCACCGCATCTCGGGCACGGTGACCTCGGCCCGGCCTGCGACCACGTTGACCGGCAGCGATTCGCCGGTGTTCACGAGCGTCGCGCTGCTCACGCCCTCGGCCGCGACGCTGAGCTTCACGCCGCGCAGCGTCGGCAAGTCTTCGATGACCTCGCACTCGCCGCGCTTGGTCGGTGTGCCGTAGGTCAGGTGGATCACCCGGCGGTTCTCCGACGGCTGCTCGTACATCGTCGCCCGCCCCGAGCTGCCGAACTCGGCGACGTCCAGCGTCGGGCGGAAACCCGCATGGGCGAGCACGGCCGTGAGCAGCTCACGGTGCTGACGTGCCCCGTGCTCGGCATACATCCGGCCGAGTGGGTGGGTGATCACGACCACGTTGCCGTGCTTGAGGGCCGCGGGGTGCTCGGCGTCTTCGGTGCGGTACGGCGTGTGCTGGTGCGACGTGTAGTGGCCGTAGGTCCGATCGAAATACGGCTCGCGGATCGTTGCGAGCACGTCGGCGGACGTGGGTCGCAAACGGATCGCGGGGTCGTAGTTCAGGTACGGACCAGTGCCAAGGTCGCCGAGCTTCTGCAGCGCTTCGCCGGCGTGGGTGTAGTCGATCGTGTAGTTGGCCGGACCGACGTACTCGGCGCCGATGTCCAAAGCCAAGTCGTCCTGGCTCGCCAAGAGCGCTGCGTCCCCGACGAGCACCACCACGCCGCCCGCCTCGGCGTAGGCCTGAAGCCGCTCTGCTTGCTCGGCCGTGAGGCAGCGCTGCGTCACGATCACGGCGTCTTTGCCTTCGAGTGCGTTGGGCGCGTCTAGCTCGACGCCCTCGAAGTCGATCTGCGACTCGAGCAGCATGACACACACGCCCTCGTCTTCGTGGGACGACGACGTGCCGTGGACCGCGGTGTTTTTGGGCTGGACCCCGAAGACCACGCCGAGGTTGGTATCGGGTGTGATCCCCAGGTTGTATTTCTCGAACCGTTGGACGTACTCGAAGCCGACGCCGATGTTGCGGTAGGTCTGCTCGTCGAGCTCGCCGCAGGGGTGCAGCTGGTCGCCGAAGTTGCAGCGCGAATTGAACGCGAGCATGGTGGCGGCCTCGTAGCGGATCGCCTCGGGGTTCTTGTAGCCGCCAAACTCGCCCCAGGCGGTGTGGAACTTGCCAGACATGGCGATGAGTTCTTTGCCCTCGCCGCCGAAGAACCGGGCCCGCGGCGGCAGCTTATCGTAGCCGCCCCACACGGTGGGCAGGTCTTCGAGCTCGTAATGGGTCTGGTGCTGGAGGATGCGCTCCGGCGTGACCATGTGGGTCAACCCGTTGAAGAACGCCGAGCCGGGCTTGTCGCTGTCGGCCGGGCGCAGCTCGTCGATGATCGCGCGGCAGTCGCCGAGGAACGCCTCCCATTTGTCCACGCAATACTTCGCCGCGTCGGCGTCGTTGTCGGGGTCCATGCCCCGCTCCTTCATGCCGGCCACACAGCGCTCGCACCAGCAGGTCTCGAGGTTGCAGATGTCGTACCAGATGCCCTGCGTGGGGTATTTCGTTAGCACCTCGCGGGTGAGGTCGAGCACGTGCTGGCGGTAGTCGCCCGACGGGCAGAGGAACTTCCAGAAGAACAGCGGGTAAGGCTCGTCCTCGCCGCCGCTGAGCGCAGGCGGGTTGGGGGTGTCGCTCTGGTTGCTGTGGATCGAGCCGTCCTTGCGGCGGACGCACCACTCGGGGTGCTGGGCGGCCTCGGTCGCCGACCAGCCCACGGTGATGTACGCCGTGGTGCGGATCCCCGCCGCCTCGCAGGCCCTGCACTGCTCGCCGAACAGGTCGAGGCCCTGTTTGAGGTGCGGGTGAACCATGCCGACCTCGGTCGGGAAGTAGCACCAGGAGTGGTGGCACTTAGCAAACAGATTGATCGCGTCGACATGGCCGAGTTGGAGCGTCTTGGCGAATTGATCGGCATCAAAGCGCTCGCCGATGCCCTCGAGCTTGTCGGTGGTGTGAAAGTCGAGGTGGACCTGACGGAAGTTCTGCTGGCCGAAGCGAGGAATGTTCATCGATGAACTTTCGGTTGAAGGGGACATCAGTTTCTGGAGTCGAGTATGTGCTTGCAGCCCCGGAAGAGAAACGCAGAAGTTAAGACAAAGGCTCGGCCCCAGCCGCTCCGTAGTGGCTTGGGTCGATAAAGATTGCCCGCCCACGCACACAAAGCGTCGGGCCGTGCAGGAAAAAGGCCGCAGCGGCGTGAAAGTGGATCACGCCGGTCCCGGCCGAAACTACTCAGCGTCTTTCTTCGCCTTCTTGGCCGACTTGCCGGTGACCAACTTGCGGTTGCCGACCTTGCGGATGCCCAGCGGATTGTCCTTGTTCATATCGAACTCGCCCTTCTCGGTCAGTTGGGCGACACGCTCGGCACGGGTCAGGACGTTGCGGTGGCGGGACAGGCCGCCGCCGGACTTGAGGGAGGCATCGAGGCTCATGGCAGTTTCTCGTTTCGGGGGGAACAGATCGTGGGGCGATGAGTGACCATCGCCATCAATATTCGGGGGTTAGTTTCCGTCGCTGGGGCCGTGGTAGAGATCCCAGTACATGTCGCTCAGGTCGTGGCCGCGGTTGTTGTTGAACTGCTTCCACTTCTGGCCCAACAACATGAGTTGTCGTTTGTGATCGATGGTCAGCCCGTTGCGCTGTTCCTCGGCGGTGAAGCCGCGGCTGACGTCGACCAGCACGTGGAATCGACCATTATTAGTGGTATCGAGGTAAGTTGCAACCCGGCTCTCGGCCATAAATCGCTGGAGCTTGCGGATGCCGTCGATCTGACTGGGCCGGACGGTGGCCAGGATCAGGTAGGCCCGCCCCGGGGCTCGGGGGTCGTATCGGGGGATCGCCACCGGGGCCGGCTTGACCGTGACGTCCACGGCCCCCCCCAGGGCCTCTCGGGGCTCCAGCGGCACGGCGCCCGGATCCAACTCGGGGCCGGCATCGGGCGCATCCTCCAGATCGCCCGTATTTTCGCCGGACGGAGCCGTATCCGCCTGGGCAACGACCGCCTCGTCCGACCCGCCCCCGGCCGTCTGCGTCCCGCGTTCCGCCACGTGCTGCCCGGCCTGGAACACCAACCCCAAGACCGCCAAGCCCATCACCGCCAGCAAAACCAGCACCCCTCGCGACACCCGCAATTCCACGGGCCTCACGACGGTTTCTATTACCCCCGACACCGCCGATCCCCCGCCTCCAGACACGTCGGCACTCTCGTAAGTCTTGTCGTGACCACGAGAAAACAACCGCCCCAACCCGCCGGGAGCCGCCCGTAGTAATCCGTAGACACCGCCCCCCAGACGCCCGATCGCCCCGAAAACCACCCCGATCAGGCCCACACTGCCCCCCCGAACGTTTCGCACGGCCGATCTCGGCAACGGCGTCCCGCTGCCAACACTCTGCATGATCTCGTAAGGTGGCTTACGTCCGTGTCGGCTACCCATGGCAATACTTTATCGGGCCTAGCAAGAAAAAGGGAACAATGTTTGCGAAAAATGCCTCAAAGTTGCTGTTTCGTCAAATCTGTTTCGCCCCACCCATCCATTTAACTCCCAAACCACGGATCCGATCCGTGGGCTCGGGCCCGCGCCCCACACCCCGAACCCAGACAAATTTCAGGGATCGCTTCCGGGGGTAGGCACCGCCACCCCGATCGCACTCGCCACCGCGTGGGTCTCGATGTGGGAGATGCTCAGCCACCACTCGGTGATCCCGAGTTCCGCCGCCACCTCGGCACACTTGCCGTGCAGCACCACGGTCGGTCGGCCCGACGGCTCCCGCACCACCTCGGCATCCGTCCAAGCGATCCCGCCCGACCACCCGGTGCCCAACACCTTGAGGATCGCCTCCTTCGCCGCGAACCGCCCCGCCAGGTGTTCCATCCGCCGCTTGGCGTTGCCGTCGGAATACGCCCGCTCGGCCTCGGTGAAGCACCGGCTCAGAAACCGTTCGCCGTGCTCCTCGATCATGTGATCGATCCGGGATTTCTCGACAATATCCACGCCGTGACCGATGATCCGCATGGACTGATTTTACGAGAACCCGGGAGACCTCACATGGGGCCGGACCTGCAAAACAAGAAACTCATTGTTCTCAAAGGCTGGCTCTTTTTACTCGGCGGCTTACTCGCCTCCGCCGCGTTGATCCTCGAGAACCTGCACTGGAAGACCGCCCTGCTTCTCGCCTTGACGGTCTGGTGCTTCGCCCGTTTTTATTATTTTGCATTTTATGTGATCGAGCACTACGTCGATTCGAGCTACCGTTTCGCCGGTCTGTGGGATTTCTGTAAGTATTCGCTGCGGACGAGTCGGCACAAGCCCCTGGATAAGCGCTAACATTAGCCTATGCAAGACAACGCCCTCGCCCCCATCGCCGAAAAGGTCTACGCCGGCACCCGTCTCTCGCCAGAAGACGGGATGACGCTGCTGCGTACCCGTGACCTGCACACGCTGGGCGAGTTGGCCAACTTCGTCCGCCGCTCGATGCACCGCGACACGGCCTACTACAACGTCAACCGCCACATGAACTACTCGAACCTCTGCATCCTCTCGTGCAAGTTCTGCGAGTTCCATCGGAAGCCGGGGCAGGACGGGGCGTACGAATACTCGCTCGACGATATCCGTAAGCAGGCCGAGACCGCCCGCGATTCCGGGGCGACCGAGATGCACATCGTCGGCGGGCTGCACCCCAAGCTCCCCTTCTCGTACTACACCGACATGCTCGCCGCGATCCGCGAGACCGCGCCGCAGGTCCACATCAAGGCGTTCACTGCCGTGGAGATCGTGCACCTGGCCCGCATCAGCAAACGCGCCATCCGTAAAGACTTCCCGGGAGCGGTCCGGGCGGTGTTTGAAGACCTGATCGAAGCCGGGCTCGGCTCGATGCCCGGCGGCGGGGCCGAGGTCTTCGACGACCGGGTCCACGACGAAGCTTTCCGCGGCAAGATCCGCAGCGACGAATGGCTCACGGTCCACCGCACCGCGCACGAGCTCGGCCTCATGACCAACGCCACCATGCTCTACGGCCACGTCGAGTCGCTCGAGGACCGCGTCCACCACCTGTGCATGCTCCGCGACGAACAAGACCACGCGCTGAAGAACAACCTAAAGGGACGCTTCCAGACGATCATCCCCCTGCCGTTCTTCCCGGACGGGAGCGAACTGGAACATCTCCCCGGGCCCTCCGGCATCGACAACCTCCGCATGATCGCCGTCGCCCGGCTGATGCTGGACAACTTTGATCACGTCAAGGCCTTCTGGATCATGCAGACCCTGCCGATGGCCCAGGTCATGCTCGACCACGGGGCCGACGACATCGACGGCACCGTCGTCTGGTACGACATCACCAAGGTCGAGGGCACCGACACCCACCAGGAAGTCACGGTGTCCGACCTCAAACGCGCGATCCTCGAAGCGGGCTACCAACCC
>JBCCCG010000032.1:0-41876 GCA_039033595.1 Planctomycetota bacterium
CCCCCCCCCTCCCCCCCCCCCCGCCAACAACCCCCCGCCCTCCCGGGGGCGGCCCGGCCCCCCCCCCCCCCCGCCCCCCCCGCTTCTCCGCCCGGAAAACTTCTCCCGGCATCACCCGGCGACCTACGCCTGCCGGCGACGCCCCACTCGAGCGCTCCACCATGAACTTCTCCACCGACCGCGACCTCCTGGCCCTGGAACCCACGCTTTTCCACGACGTGCCCTGGGCCGGCCAACAACGTGCCGACGTCGAAGACGCCTACCTCCTTGGCCACCACGTCACCAGCGGCTCGGCCGACTTCGCGACGTCTCAGACGGAAGCCGGGGCGGTCGTGCTGATCGACCGCGTGGCCTACGAAGTCGTGTCCCGCGAGTCGGCCAACACGCTCACGGTCTCGCGGCTGCGCACCCGTCTCGCCGACCCGCCGATCCCCGGCGACGAAGGAGGCCCGCTCTCGCTGACCGCCCGCACCTTCGCGCCCCAGGCCGCGTTGGTTCACGATGGCCTGCTGCGTCTGCTCGGGATCGACCCGGACGACGACGCACCCGACGCGCTCACCGAAGACGCCGTCGTGTCGGTGTCCGTGATGGCCCGGCTCGAAGCGCTCGGCGCACTGGAGCGTGTCTACAGCGGCGCCGCGGCGCTCACCGGCGACAACCGGATGCTGATCTACAAGGCCGGCGAATACCGCAGGCGGTTCCGTCACGCCACGGCCCGGGCCAGCGTGTTGCTGGACACCAACGGCGACGGCCACGCCGACGTGCGCAGGCGTTTGGGCGTCGTCCGTTTCCACCGCGTCTGACCTCGTCTCCGGATTTCTTCGTGCCTATTCCGCCGCCTTCCGAGTGTTCGCCCATGCCCCGCTTCAATCAACAAGAACTGTTTAACAGCGGCCCGACACGGTTCCATGTCGGCGGTCTCCATCTGCGTCACGACGACCAGCCGACGCCCCATCTCGACGGGACCACGCTCGTGAGCCACGGACGCTCAGCCCGGCCCATTACCCAGACCGGCACGCTGCTCGCCGACGACACGGATCGCATGGCGCTCCAACTCGCGGCGATCGAGCAACAACTCGACGGCTTGGCACACACACTGATCGACAACACCGGCCGCGTGTGGGAGCAGACCGCGATGCTGCGTTTTGAACCGGGGCCGCTCAGGAAGGTCGGGCCGCGCTGCCGGGTGGACTACACGATCGACTACCTGCAGGTGAACCCGTGAACGTAAAGGCCCCCACGAATCCCGCGACCGGGCAAGACGCGATCGAGCTGGTACTCGGCCGGGCGGTGACGACCGAAGCCGGGGAACACGAGGGCTTGGTTCATCTCTGGTGGCGGGTGCGCGTCGGCGTGGATGACGTGATACAGGTCTACGTCAACGACGAACTGGTTGAGGTCAGCCACGACCCGCTTGCCCCCGAACTCTGGCTCGTCCTGGATCGGAGCCGGCCGCAGCGTATCGAACTGCTCGGGGTGCCGCGTGCCGCACCCGAGGCGTGGTGGAGACCTCGGCCCGAACGGCTCGCGAGATACTCGCCGAGGGTGAGTGATCGCACACAGGTAAGGCTGCTGCGGGACGAGTCGCTGCCGATCGACACGCGGGTTGAGGTACGTCGCGAGGACCAACTCGTGGCGGCGGGTGAGATGTGGCCCAACGACACGCACCGCAGCGGATTCGGCGGCTTGTTCGGCGTCGGCGCATTCGGACGCGACTCCGCCGCGGGCCCGGGCCTGGGACGCGGCGAGCTGGGCCACGGCCCACTCGGAACCGACGCCACCGCCTGGGCCACCGCGCCGATCCCGCTGACGCCCGGGCAGAACAAACTCACGGTCCACGCCACCGACACCGCAGGACGGGACATCACCCCGCCGTTCCCGCTGCCGTCGATCGCTGCCGACACGCTGCCCGAACCCGCCTCCGATCTGACGATCAGCCCCGACTTCACCCTCGCCTGGACGCCCTGACATGCCCGAACGCTACCCCACCGACGCCGAGTTGCTCGGCCTCGCCCAAGACGCCGACACCGGCGTCGACTACATCCCCACCGGTCGCAGCCCGTACTACCTCGAGTACCGTCGGTCGATGCACCGGTTGCTCGAAGCCAGTCGGCGGGCGAACGACCTGCGCGTCTACGCCGACGGTGATCTGAGCGTCGGCATTCGGCCCGGGCGGTGCTGTATCGGTGACAGCCCCGTGGTCTTCAACGGCCAAGACGGGTTGGCCGTGGCACCCGCGAGTTCGACCCGGCTGTGGCTCGACGCGGCGGGCACGGTGCAGGCATCAACGGGCGGTCTCCCGGCCGACCGCTCAACGTTTATCCCGCTCGCCGAAGTCGTCACCACCGCCAACGCGATCGATCAGATCACCGACCTCCGCGGCGAGGCGTATCTTCAGGCCCCCAGCGCCGCGACCCTCGGCCTGACCGCGAGCACGCAAGAGATCAACCAGGCGCTGGACGGCATCGCATCCACAGTGACGCCGCTGGCGCTCAACCAGATGACCAGTGGGCCGTACATCGGTGCAGATAACTATCACTCGCACACCCAGCTCGTGCAGAACGTCCCGGGCGTGGCGACCTTCTCGATCTCGAACCACAGCTTCGACCCCGCCGCCGACCTGGCCTTGCGGTTCAGCCTGCCCGAGTTGCACCCCAGCGACACTGTCCTGCGCATCAACCCCGGCCACCGCTTCCTCGACCAGAGCGTGGGCGACACGAGCTTCACGATCGTCGGCTCGACCCACCAGAGCTTCGTCCACCACGGCGACTTAACAACAAACCAGATCGACCAGCCGCTCGGCGTCGTCCCCCTCGACGGTGAAGTCGTGGCGGTGGTGCTGAGTGCTGCCGAGAACCTGCAATCGTCGAACACCGGCGACGGCATCGACGCGGTGGTCAAGGTCAACGGCGTCGCGCTGATCACTACCGCGCCCGCGCTCACTTCGGGCGACGGCGCAGGCTTCGCCAGCACCCAACGGGGCGACGGCACGCCGGCGGTCATCAAGACCGACGGCACCGAGCAGGTCCGCCGCGGAGATCTGTTCACGCTTGACCTGTCACGCAACGTCTCCGGCACGGTGAGCACCGAAGCGCGACACCCGGCCGTGCTCGTCGTGATCCGCGCCGCCCAACCTGAGTAGTCCCGAACCAAACAGGAACCGCCATGGACAGCCCCGACCTTACCGACGCGCAGATCGAAGCCCTCATCGGGACGCGTCACGAACCCACCGGCATCGAGTTTCCCCCGGCCGGACTCCAGCCCTACCACGACTGGTTGATCCGGACTCTGTACCGGCTGGCCGAGTCGTCGGCCGGCGCGCTGCGCGTCGATCGATCCGCGGTGAATACCACGTCGGTCGGCGTTGCATCGGGCCGCGCTTCGATCGGCGGCGTGGCACTCATCCTGCCCGCGACCACGCTGGAACTGGCCAACCACAACAACGCGACGGCATACCTTTGGCTGCGTGACAACGCGGGGCAGGCCGAGGTCGCCGCCGGCAACGCGGCGGCCGGTTGGCCCGCCGACGCACACATCAAACTCGCGGAAGTAGCCCTCGACGGCGGACAAATCACATCCATCGTCGACCGGCGCTTCGAAACCGTCTTCCGTGTCTGATCTTCTCTCGTATCTCCGGAACCTAAGCGTGACCGTCTACCGATACCTTGATTTTGAACCCCCCGGCTGGGGGGAATTGGCGACGCCGCCGACCGACTGGCCGACCTACGCCCAGCGCCTGCTCGCACTCAACCCGTTGGCGTACTGGCGTCTGAACGACGCCCCGGACCAATCCGCCATCGACGCGACGGGCAACCTCACGCCGGGGACATACGCCCCCTCGGTCCTTCGGCAACAGCCGGGCGCTCTCGCTTACGACGCCGACCGAGCCGTGACCATGGACGGCGTCACCGGCGCGATCAACTTCTTGAACACCACGCTCCTCAACGGCGCGACGCAGGGCAGCATCCTGTTCTGGATGAACTATCACGCGCCGGCCGTGGAAGCCGACGGCGGGGTCATCGCACGCTGGGCCAACACCGGGGCGAGCAGCCGTTTCGGCTGGATGGTCTGGGTCGATAAGGTCGCGGGTATCTCCGGCCGGCAACGCACGTTGTCCTTCGCGGTCAACACGCTGGCCGGGGATGCGGGTCGGATCGAAGGCGATACCGGGCTGATCACGCCGGGCGTCTGGGACGCCTACGCCGCCACGTTCACGGGTGGTCAAGAGCTACGCCTGTACAAAAACGGCCAACTCGTCGGCCAGAAAACGACGAACGAACCGTCGTTTATCAGCACCAACCAACCGCTCCGCCTGGGCCGCACCGGCGGCACGATCGGACATCTGCCGGCCGGCCTGGACGAGGTCGCGGTGTTTGACGTCGCGTTGGACGCCGAGGCGATCCAAACGCTCTACGAAGCCGGGGTCGGCCGACTGCGGCTGCCTGAAGCCGGGAGTCCCGTATGACCGCGACGTTATCACAATCCGGCCAGGCCGCGTTCCTCGATCGGAACCCCGACGGCCACGGCTTGCTTTGCGATATGCAAATCGGTGGAGACGGGCAATTCATTGACCTGCCGCTCGACACCCCACAACCCCAATGGTTCACGAGGTTCGTATTCAACCCGGCGAGTGCCGCCGGGGGCGGGATCACGGTCGCGGGGGCCATGGATGCCGACGGACATTCGGTCTGGTCGCTCCGATACGACGCCGAGGAACGCACGTTCGGCGTGCTGGTCCCCAACGACGCTCCGCTGCAAGCGACCTTACCGGTTAATCCGGTTTGGGTTTCGGTGGAAGTCGGCTACGACCGCACCGCCGAACTCCTGTCGTTCTGGATCAACGGCCGAGGCGCGGGCACGGTCGCGTTGCCTGCGGGCGCTGCCGCGGTTTCTCGTTGCTGGTTGGGCGGCTTGCAGAAAGACCACGCTCTAACCGGCCAGATGTATTTCGACGAGTGGTCAGTGGGTGATGAATATCTCGGTCCGGTGCGGGTCGAGCCGGCCCGCGAGCACGCGGACGACCCGGCCCGGTGGCTGGTCATTTACAACACCTCGGATCCCGAGTCGGCCCAGTGGATGGAAACCTACCGGGCGTTGCACGGGATTCCCTACGCCAACTGCCTGGGCCTGGAACTGCCGCCGGGCGAATCCATCAGCACGCCCGAGTACGAGACGATGCTCGGGTCCATCGAGAACTACCTCGACCGCAACCGGCTGCGAGATCAGATCATGGGGATTCTCGTCGGTTACCGCGTGCCGGGTTACGCCGTCCCGCCAGGAACCGGTTTCCATTACCCGATCCCGTCGCTGCTGCACAAGCCCACGACCACGTTGGGCCCCACGCCCAACCCGGTCTCAACCGAATCGGCCGGCCCCCGCCCCCGCCAAGCCGACCTCGGCAACGTTCGCCTGACGGCGCGGATTGACGCGCCCAACCTGCCGAAGGCACTCGAACTCAGCAACCGGGCCGTAGCGCTAAGCAGCGGCCCGCTCCCCGCCGATGCCCGGCTGTACGTCGACCCGGCCACCGGCTCACCCACCCTCACGCCCTGGTCGCTGCGCGTGTTGGCGTGGTACCAAAGCCTGGACCGGCAACGGTTGCGGATGAACGCCACGCTGAGCAGCGACCCGCCGACGCAAACCGACTCACAGTTCTCAGCCATCGACCAGGACACGTTTTACTGGGGCTGGGGGCAGGCTGCGCCGCCGACCGGCTTCTTCCGTGAACCCGCGGGGCCACGCGTCGTCTGCGCCCAACTCAATACCGCGGGGGTCAACGCCACCACGCTGCGCAGCCCCACCCCGAGCCACTGGGTCGACACAGCCCTGGACGCGGGCTACGCCGCCGCGATCGGTTCAAGCCTCGGCTACTCGGCCGACACCTTGCCTTACGCCCGATCGTTCTTCGAGGCGTTGCGTCGGGGCTGGACATTGGCCGAGGCGTACCTCATCGCGACCCCGCGCGTGCAGGACGGCCTTTATCTGGTCGGCGATCCTTTCTTGCGGGTTCAACTGCCAAAGGGTGGTTGGGACGTCTTCGGCCCACTGGCCGGTGCGCTGGGGCTCGACCCAAACCTCCCGGCCGCCGCTTTACCCGCCGACGAGATGTCTCTGAAACTCGTTGAGAGCCAAATACCCGACGAAGACCACGAAGCGCTCTACCTGGTCCGCCGGGTCGATGAACTCGGGCGAACGGAGGTGAGCTTCAGACCGCTGCGCGTGGGCCGACGCAACGGGTCACCCGCGGCGACGCCGCCACCGATCGCCTGGCCGGATCACGATTTCTGGGGCTTCGAACCAAGCGCCGGTCACGCAACCGCCACGCTGATCCTCGGCACACCCGCGAACCCCTCACGCTTAGCCGCTGTCGAATTGATCAACGACCAAAACAACGAGACGGTCAAAGTCCCCGCGTTGAGCCGACACCTCTCCGCCGAGATCAGCCTCCCCGAGATCCCCACCCGCTACCGATGGCGGCTGACTTCGATCGACGGGCTGACGCGGTCGACGCCCTGGTCCGCGCCGTTGACCGGGCGTGACACTTCCGATGCCCCGCTTACCGTTCTGGAGCCCTCCTGATGCAAGCGATCGCCACCCTGCCCGCGGCTTCCGCGCCCTGTTCCGTGGCCGGGCCGCGCCCCGTGGTTTTCCGGGACGGCCGCCCCGAACCGCGCCTGATACTGGAACAAGTCGCCGCACAAAGCCCGCTCGACCTGCGTAACGCCCGATTCCGTGTCACACCCGACGCCGCGCCGCAAGACTTCGTCGGGGCCCAAGTCACCGCCGCGCTCTCGCGTGTCTTGATCGACGAGCAGACCGTGTGGGACGTGCTTGTCCACGGACGACTGACGCAAAGGACGCGGCACGACGGCGAAGCGAGCGCCCATCAACACATGGTGATCGAAGACGGCTGGGCCACGAAACTTCAGACAACGCCACCCTACACCTGGCAAGCCGAAGCCGCTGCCGGATTACAAAGCTCCAGCCAAGGCGTACGGCGCATCGGCGACAACCGAAACCGCTCACCCGAACGCTACGACATCAACGGCCGCCGTGTCCACGTCCCGCAATCCCCCGGAGAAACATGGACGCTGGGGCAGGCCCTCGACACGTTGTCCGCGTTCTACGGGCTCGACTTGGATACGGCCGCGCTGCCGCCGGGCACGTGTCGCCAACCCATCCGCGAACCTATCGCGCTCAACCAACCGCTGACCCCGCAGCTTGAGCGCTTGTTTCGAACCCATCGCCTCGTCGTGAGACGTCGTTTCTCGTTGGTCGACTCAGTGCCGCGGGAAAGCCGAACGGTCACGACCGCCGAGCGGATCCGTATGGTTCCCTGGACCCAAGATCCGCGGAGTAAAGGCCGCGCGCTGTTCCGCGCACGCCGGTCCACGACCCCGCACACCGCCGCCCGGCCGTGGGTCGCGTTGGGCGGCAAGCCCACCGTGGAGTCCACGTTCACGCTTTTGCCCGGATGGAACGCCGCGCTCGAAGGCGAAGCCGATACCCAGTACGACCGCGTGGCGAGCATCGGCTTCAGCCGATTCGCCAACGTCTACCGGCGGTGGGTGCTGAACGAAGACGCCCGACTCGACGCCGAGTCGTTCGACCTCGCCGCGCTTTTCGGACAGCCCGGCTTGCTACCGACACCGATCCCGCTGCGAGACTGTCTGACACAAGACGACGCCGGGGAACCGCTGCCGCCGATCCTGGAGATCAGCCTCGACGGCGGGGCAACGTGGATCCGATACGGCCCACCGTGGCGTCTCCTCGACGACCGGGCCGGGATTTACCTGGACCCCGTCACCATCGATCCCGCCACACTGAGCGCGGCGAAGAACCGGACGCTCCGGGTGCGCGTCACCGCGTCGCTGCGCAGCCCCCAGCCGGCCGAGAAGTTGCGCTGGCGGGGCAACCCGTTCGGGCCGACAAGGCCGCCGCTACGCTTAGACGTCAGCGATCGCTTCGTGTTCCGCCGCGTGGACACGCAGAGCGTTCACAAACCGGGCATCCTTGGGGGCTCGCTCGTGGCTGACGAAGTCGATGCTTCAAGGGAACTGGAGGCCTGGCTGATCGACCGCCTGGACCGCGAAGCCTCCAACCCCGCGCAAGCGGGCGATGCGTCGACGACCACCTTGACGATCCCGAACGCCCGTCCCGAGTTCCGCGTGGGCGATCGGCTGCGCGACGTTGATCTGCGATCCCGCGGTCTCGGAACCAGGCCGGCATCGATCGTCGCGGTCAGATGTGACTTCGGCGAATCCCCCTCCACCCGCATCACCTTCACCGATTGACCCCCACAGCAAGGAGACTTCTGTGATCGAACAAGCCATCCCCGCGATCGCCCAATTCGGCGTCGCCGGACTCATGGGCACGCTCTGGGTCTGGGAGCGCTCGATGACCCGTCGGCGTGAGGCACAACTCACCGCGATGCACGAACGGCTCATGAGCGAACGCCAACAACTCCGCGAGTTGATGCGGCTGGTGCAACGCAACACCCGCGCGATCGAACGTTTCGATCAAACCCAAGCGCAGTTCCGCGACCTGCTCGAAAGGATTTCCGTTGAACAGAAAACCCGTGCCGCGTAGGCGGTTGTTGATTTACACACTAGCCGGCGTGTTGCCGTGGGGCGCCATAGGTTGCGGATCACCGCCGTCGGTGGTTCCGGTGATGCGGATCGTCGAGGACGCGCTGCGGCAAGAAGCGACGCGTACACTCACCACCGACGCGGCTCGTGACCGGCAATACCTCGAGTCCGCCCGACGCAACCTCGAAGACGCGTACCGGGCCGACCTCGACGCGGTCCCTGTGCTGACGCCGGACTGGGTCGAGTCGGCCACGTCGGCCTACGTCGCGGCCCGCGAAGGACTGCTTCGTCACGAACTCGATCTCGCCGATCAACGGCGGGGCCGCGCCGAGAACCTGCGTGCCGCCGCCGCGCAGTCGCGCGCGATCGCCCTCCTCGAACGCCAGGACCAACTGCTCGGACGCTTCGGCGTCGACCTGTGGCGGCTGACCCAACCCGAGCCGGAGCCCCGCCCGTGAATACCCCACCGTCGACCCCGACCCCGCTACGCGACCTCGTGGCCGACCAACTGAATCGTCACTGGCTCGCCTGGGCCGAACACCACCCGCACCTGGCACGGGCGATCGACCGAACCCGGCTGATTCATTCGGCCGTCGAGAACCTGCGCGACGACCCCGAGTTCCGCGCCGCGATGAGCCGGGCAGACCTCGACGAGCACCGACTCGCCGAAGCGGCGCGTGTGCTCGCGTTGGCCGAACGCTGGGTCGGCCGCGTCCTACCGGGCCTGCCCCGCTAACGCCGTCCGGTGATGCCGATCCACGACCACCCCAAACCTTTCCGGAACCCCCCGATGCAAAACCCCCGTTGGACCAGCCGAAAGTTTCTACTGAGTTTGTCGGTACAGATCAGCGCGATCGTCGTGCTGCTGTGGCCCGAGCACGAATCCGTGATCGTCGAAGCCGGGCGGAGCATCACCGCGCTCGTGGTGATGCTGCTCAGTGGTCTCGGGTACGTCTCAGCCGAGGCGTCGATCGACCGGCAGCCGTCTCCGCCGAAGCCACCCGCGGCCGATGACGGGGTTGGTTCTTGATGCGACCCGCGGGGCGATCTATGCTCGGATGGATGTCACGGGTACCGTCAGTTCTCGTCGCTCTGCTGCTGAGTGCCTGCCTGATCGCGGGCACGACGGGGTGCATCGAATCTAAGGCCGGAGGCGCGGGAGCGACGGGGCCGGGCTCCGGTACCGGGGGCGACCCCGAGTTGGCCGAGGCCTGGCGTCCGCAACCCGTGGCGCTGCGGATCTATCCGTCGACGCGTTTTGTCCGCGAGCGCGACACGCCGCTGCTCGAAGCGCGGATCGAGCTGTTCGACGAGATGGGCGACTCGATCAAGTCGTCGGGGCAGGTACGGTTCGAGTTGTTCGCCGCGGGCTATGCCCCCGGGATCGATGTGGGGCGTTTGCTCTACAGCTGGGACATCGCGCTGTCGAGTCTGGAGGACCACCAACGGTACTACGACCCGATCACGCGCGGCTACCTGCTGCGGCTGCGGCTCGACTCGGCGCAGATCACGCGGCGAGAGGTGTTGCTGCGGGTCACGTTCCAGCCGCTCGAGGGCGGACGGCTGATCGACGAGCAGCCAGTTCGGATCAACTGGTGAGCACCGGAAGCGGGACGCCGCGCGTCCCCCACTCAGCGATACCGCACTCCTTCATCACTTGATGTTCGCGATGCCGGCGCGGACTTCTTCGACGAGTGCTTCGGCGGCGGGCCGGGTTTTTGCTTCAGCGATGATCCGCAGGATCGGCTCGGTGTTGCTCGGCCGCACGTGGACCCACCGGTCGGGCCAGTCGACACGGACACCGTCTTGGGTGTCGATTCTCTGGTCGGCGTAGTGCTGGGCGGTCCACGACAGCGCGGGGGCGGCGAGTTCGCGGGACGTCAGCTCCAGCTTGTCTTTCACGATGGCGTAGGCCGGGATGCCCGCGACGATCTGCGAGAGCCTGGCCTTCCGCTCCGCGAGCATCTCGAGGACAAAGGCCATCCCGACGAGGCTGTCGCGGACCTGGCTGAGCGGCCGCCATATGATCCCGCCGTTGCCCTCGCCGCCGAGGTCCGCGCCGTGGCCGCGCATCGCGCCGGCGACGTTGGCCTCGCCCACCGGCGTGCGGGCCACCGTCGCACCGGCTTGCGCGGCGATGTCGTCGATCATCCGGCTGGTCGAGAGATTGGCCGCGGTCGTTTGGCCCACGGCGAGCTTGTGCAACGCGCACAGCGCGAGGGTGTACTCCTCGCCGATGTAGGCGCCTCGTTCGTCGACGATCGCTAAGCGATCGGCGTCAGGGTCCTGGGCGAAGCCGACGTCGGCGCCGTGTTTAGCCACCGCGTCGCACAGCTCGGTTAGGTTCTCTCGCGTGGGCTCGGGCACGTGCGGGAACCGGCCCGTCGGCTCGCGGTAGAGGTGGACCACTCCGACACCCAGGTGTTCGAGCAACGCAGCGGCCTCGTCGCCCCCGGCTCCGTGGACCGAATCGACCACGGCCCTGAGTTTTGCGCCACGGATGAGCTCGACGTCAACCAACTCCGCGGTGAGGTCGCGGTGCAACTCGGCGCCTTGCGTGTAGTCCTCGACCGGCCGCAGCGCATCGACCGCGGCGTGGTCGGCGTGATCGTCGTGGAACATCTCAATGATGCGCTGGACGTCCTCGGGGGGCGGGGCGACGCCGTCGTGGCGAAGCGGCTTGACGCCGTTCCACGGCGCGGGGTTGTGGCTGGCGGTGATGACGATGCCGCCGTCGGCATCGAGGTGTTGGCCGATGATGGCGACGCCGGGCGTTGACAAGACGCCGGTGCGGACGACTCTGCAGCCGACGCTCACCAGCCCCGCCGTCGCGGCGTTTTCGTACATCTCGCCGGACGGACGCGAATCACGGCCGAGCACGACGACGGGGTGCGGCGTGTCGCGGGCCTGCTTGAGCCAGGTCCCGAACGCCGCGGTGTAGCGCGATACCACCGGCGGGGTGATCGATCGGCCTACCAATCCGCGCATCCCGCTGATGCTGAGCATTAAAGGTGCAGAAGCGTCGGGCATGTTCTCGGATCTCCAAAGAAACGCAGAGCCGGGAGCGGCTCGGGGGTCAGTACCAGAGCTTGAGCTGTTCCAGATCGACACCATCAAGATCGTCGATCACACGCACCGCGGCGGCCAACGGCTCGGCGGGGCCGGTGGTGGTCAGGCCCAAGGTCATCAGACCCGCGCCCTGTGCTGACGCCAAGCCCGCGGCGGTGTCTTCGATCGCCAGCGCGTTGCCCGGATCGATCCCCAATCGCTCGACCGCCAGCGCATAGCTCGTCGGGTCGGGCTTGGAGTATTGCACGTCGTCCGCGGTCACGATGACATCAAAACGGTCCCGCCGATCGAGCAGGTCGAGCATCAACTCGATATCTTCCCGGGTCGCCCCGCTGGCGATCGCCCGCGGCAGGTCGGTCTGGTGGCATTCGTCGATGAGTTCGAGCGCCCCCGGGATCGCGATCGCTCCGTTCGCGGCGTTCATCTTGGCCACCGCGTTGAACGCCGGCTGCTTCATCGCGCACAGCTCCGCCACGCGGTCGTCGGTCGGCTCTTGCCCCGAGACCTGCAGCATCAGACGGAACGCGTCACGGTCGTCGAAGCCGATATAGGTCGCCAGGTATTCCTCGTAGGTGAATTCGAAGCCGATGCCCTTGCCGACCATGACAAACGCCTGGTAGTGCAGCGGCTCGGAATCGACGATGACGCCGTCAAAATCAAAAACAATGGCTTCGAGCATGGGCGGGAGTGTACCCGCGGAATGTCCGACGCCAAAACCCGCAGATTCACGGCCATGGATTCGGGCGGTCGATACCAATGGGCAGCGTTGATCCATCCGATTTCATTCCCACACGAGGGCCAGCTATGCCGTTGATCCGCCGCGTCATCGCGTTTCACATCGTATTCCTGGGCTTCGGGTGGGCGCTCTGGACGGGCAGCGGCGGCAGCATCGGGATGTACATCGACATCCCCTCGGGGATCCTAGTCGGGGTGATCCTGATCGGTTGTGCGTTGTTCTGCTTCAGCCCCGCCGAGTTAACCGACGCGGCCCGAGCGGTCTCGGGTGGCCCGGGCGAAGCGGACAAACCCCAGCGCCGGCGGCGGGTGTCGGTCGCGGCGCAGGCCTACCAGGTGGCTTGGGGCGCGGGCATCGTCGGCACGCTGACGGGGCTGATCGCGATGCTGGCCAACCTGAGCGACCCCGCGGCGATCGGCAAAGGTATGTCGGTGGCGCTGCTGAGCACGCTGTACGGCGCGTTCCTCGCCGAGTTCGTAGCCGGGCCCTGCCGGCAGGCGCTGCTCAACCAGCTGGACGACCCGCGTAACCCCGACGGCGAGCCGGCCGAGGTCGCGCCCGCGATGGGCAGCGCCTCCGGGCTCTGGCGAGGCGCGGCGGTGGTATTGCTGATGCTGTGCTGCTTTTTCGTGTTGACCGTGAGCTTCTCCGAACTCGGCCGACATACTCAACTGGACGCCCCCCTCGACACGGTCGGCGAGGCTGCCCGTAACGGGGCGTCGGCCCAAACCGCCTTGAGCGAATGAGCCGACACGACGAACTATGATGCGGGCATGACCGATCTGCCCGGTTACGACAACGCCCTGCGGCGAACTCTTGAAAGTGTGTGCGCGTTGGACGTGGAGACGTTGACGCTGGCCGATGCGCGGGGACGGGTGCTGCGGCAAGACGTGACGGCCGACCGGGACCAGCCGCCGTTTGATCGGTCGGCGATGGACGGGTTTGCGGTGTCGGTGGCGGCCTTGGCCGTCTCAGGAGCGACGGATAAGGCGTTTCGCGTCGCGGGGGCGGTGCCGGCGGGCGGGACGCTGGACCCGGCGATGACGATCGATCCGGCGAACGACGTGGTGCGGATCGCGACGGGCGCGGCGGTGCCGGCACCTTTCAACGCGGTGGTGCCGATCGAGAAGGCGGTGGTGGACGAGGCGGCGGGGACGGTGTGGTTTACGGTCGACGGGGTGGACCTGGGCGCGGCGGTACACCCGCGCGGGGCCGACGCGGCGGCCGAGGCTGTCGTGATCCCAGCCGGCACGGCCCTGGGGCCGCACCACCTGGGGATCGCGGCGACGGTGGGGGAACGGGAGTTGATGGTGTCACGCCGGCCGCGGGTGGTGGTCTTGTCGTCGGGCGACGAGGTGTGGCCGGTGGACACGGCGACGGATGACCTGCCGATGCAAGCGATCCGCAACAGCAACGGGCCGATGCTGGTGGCGCTGTTGCGGGCAATGGGGGCGGAGGTGGTGCGACACGAGCACGTGGTCGACGAGGCGGACGCGGTGGGTATGGCCTGCGAGCGGGCGGCGGGGGACGCGGACCTCGTGGTGACGGCGGGTGGGGTGAGCGTGGGGCAGCGGGACTTGTTCCCGGCGATGTGGCCGACCCTAGGGTACGAGAAGGTGCTGCACGGCGTGGCGATGCAGCCGGGGAAGCCGGTATTGGTGGCGGCAAAGCACGAGGCTCGAAAGCAAAACGATCGGGGCCTTCGGCGGGCCTCGGAGCCGGCGTTGGTGATCGGGTTGCCGGGGAACCCAGTGAGTGTGTGGGCCACGGCGCACCTGTTTGTGTGGCCGATGGTGCGGAGGTTATCGGGGCTAGATCCGCGGTTGCCGTGGCGGCGGGTCTGGCTGGCGTCGCCGGCCAAAGGCAACGCGAAGCGGGAGGCATTCCGGGCGGTGCGGTTGGTGGGCGAGACCCGCGAACAAGTTGAAGTCATTGCGTGGCAGGGCTCGGGCGACCTGATGCACACCGCGGCGGCCGACGGGCTGCTGCGCATGCCGATCCACGGCGGCGAGGTACCGGCGGGTTCGGGGCTGTCGTTCCTGCCGGTACTGGACGGGCCTGCAGGAGATTACGCATGACGACGCGGATCAAGGTGCTGATGTTTGCGTCGCTGGCCGATCGACTCGGAGTCCGAGAAGTCGCGTTGGAGCTGCCCGCCGGGGCGACGGCCGAGGACGCGGTGCGTGACTTGGCCGAGCGTTATCCCGCGCTTGAGCCCCTGCGGGACACCTTGGCCGTCGCGGTCAACCTCGATTACGTCGCGGCGGGGCGGGAGTTAGCGGACGGTGACGAGTTGGCGTTGATCCCGCCGGTGTCGGGCGGCTGAGCCCGAGGGAAAGATCCGGGAAGGTCTTTGCTGCCGCTTGCGCAAGTCCCGGGGCGGCAAGGACCAGTAATCATTTTGTGTTGTGACGGTTAACCCGCCTGGGCCGGTGGTCGATGTTGGTTTAGAGAAAGTGGGCTGGTTCTTTGGTTGGACCGAGTCCGGGAGATTCACGGAGAAAGGCAAGGTAAGCCGGCATGGCTAAACAGAAAGACATCCTGACCACGGGCGAAGTCGCCAAGATCTGTAACGTCGCCCCACGCACGGTCAGCAAATGGTTCGATTCCGGGCAGCTGCGCGGCTACCGCATCCCCGGCAGCAAAGACCGCCGCATCCCCATGGCGGCGCTCATCCGGTTCATGAAGGCCCACAACATCCCGCTCGACGGGCTGCAGTCCGGCAAGACCCGCGTGCTCGTGGTCGACCAAGCCAGCGAGATCGTTGATGTGCTCACCAAAGTGCTCACCGAGCAAGCCAACTACGAGGTCAAGACCGCCGACACCGGCTTCGCCGCCGGCATCGAGTGCGAGAAGTTCCGCCCCCACGTGCTCCTGGTCGACATGCACCTCGACGACGTCAAGGGCGAAGACGTGTTCAAACTGGTCCGCGCCAGCGACGACCTGCAGGCCACCAAGGTCATCGCCATGTCCGGCAAGCTGACCGACGGCCAGGCCCAACACCTGATCAACTCCGGGTTCGACGGCTACCTCAAGAAGCCGTTCCACGTCCGCTCGGTCATCGAGGCGGTCGAGGACGCGGTCGCCATCGTCTACTGAACCCGCCCCACGAACCGACTCGGGAAAAGAGAGAACCCGCTCGGTGAAGGGATGCCCGGCCGCGGCAAGATCCAGGGAAAGATCACGCGGAAGGAACCGTAAGCCACGCCGCCACGAAACCGCCCCGGTGAAAGCCGGGGCGGTTGCCATACGGGGCTACCAAGAAGATAAGCCTGATCTCATGGACGGGGCCCGGGCGGTTCAGCCCCACATCCGTATGGGTGATCCTCCCGGCGTCCCGAGACAGCCCGGCCCGGGACCGCTAAGCTAGTCGCTCGCAGTAACCCCGCCCGGAGCGATCGCCATGCCCAGTCCCGCCCTCGATTTTGGTGTCCAGAGTTGGTGCTTCCGCCACTTCAAGGACAACCCCACCGTCGCCGAGAAAGCCAAGGAGATCGGCGTCGACGCGATCGAGCTCTGCGAGTTCCACGCCTCGTTTTCCGACGCCGGAGAGTTCAAGGACGTGGTCAAAACCTACCGCGACGCGGACGTAAAGATCCTCTCGCTGGGCGTGCAGACCTTCGAGGGCGCCGACACCGAGCGGGCGTGGTTCGAGTGCGCCGCCGCCGCGGGGGCCAAACACATCTCGGCCCACTTCAAGGTCGACACCTTCCACACCGCCGTGCCCAAGACCGCCAGGCTCGCCGACGAATTCGGCATCCGCGTAGGCATCCACTGCCACGGCGGCTACATGTTCGGCGGCTCGCAGGACGTCATCGACCACCTCATCAAGCTCGGCGACGGCCAGATCGGCCTGTGCATCGACACCGCCTGGTGCATGCAGACCGGCCCGCAGAACGGCGACCCCGTCGAGTGGGCCAAGAAGTACGCTGGGTCGGTCTTCGGCGTCCACTACAAAGATTTTATTTTCGACAAGAACGGGCAGTGGCACGATGTCGTCGTCGGCACCGGCACCCTCGAACTGCCCGCGTTCGTCAAAGCCCTCGACGACGGCGGTTTCGACGGCATGGCCGTGATCGAATACGAGGCCGACGTCGAGAACCCCGTTCCGGCGCTGACCCAGTGCGTGCAGGAGATGCGCCAACTCACCGCGTAACCCCGCCGCCTCGGTCTTACTCCATTCATCCCAAGGGCATGTTGTCGATCAGCCGTACGTCCCCGACGCGGCCCGCGACCAGAGCGATCGCCTCGTCGGGGTTCACGCTGTCGAGCTGCGCCAGGTCGCGGGCACTCCGCACCGCCGTGTAGTCCACCGCGACGTGGTGGGCCAGCATCGTGTCACGCATCGTCGACTCGAGCGCCGCGGGGTCGGCCTCGCCGTCGGCCGCGAGCTTGACCGCCTGCCGCAGGGCTTTGGACAACCCCAGGGCGTGTTTGCGGGCGGCTTCCTCCAGATATCGGTTACGGCTGCTCATCGCCAAGCCGTCGTTTTCGCGGACCGTCGGCACCTCGAGCACTTCGATCGGCAAGAGCAGGTCGTCGATCATCGCCCGCACCACGCAGAGCTGCTGGTAGTCCTTCTGCCCGAAAGTCACCGCGTCGGGCCGCACCAGGTTGAGTAGCTTCAGCACCACCCGGCAGACCCCCGGGAAGTGACCCGGCCGATGTTCGCCTTCCAGTTCCGCCGATACCGCCGGCACGTCCAGTTCGGCCGCCGCGACACCCGGCGGATACATCGCTTCGATCGACGGCGCAAAGACCGCGTCCGCCCCGGCCGTCTCGCACTTGGCCACGTCGACGTCGAGGGCTCGGGGGTAGCGCTGAAAGTCTTCGTGCGGACCGAACTGTGTGGGGTTCACGAATATGCTGACCACGACGTGGTCCGCCTCTGCCCGGCCGCGCCCGACGTGCGCCAGGTGCCCAGCGTGCAACGCCCCCATCGTCGGCACCAACGCCACACGGCCGGCCATCGCCGAACGCGTGGCCCGGAGTTCGTCGGCCGTGGTGATCACTTCCATGGCGCAGAGTGTATCGGTTTCGGCTCGAAGATTTCGGAGCCGAAACACTCACCCCGCGAACGGCAGCGGCTCGCCCGCCATCCCGCGGTACAGCATCAACGTCCGCGCGATCTGGTCCGAAGCCAGCCGCTCCTCGTGGACCCACGCCCGCGACCGCATCCCCAGGTCCGCCGCCGCGTCGGGGGCACGCACCAGACGCAGCAACACGTCGGCCCACGCCTCGGCGTCGGGCTCCTCGACGACCCAGGCCGTGTGATCCGGCACGAGGTAGTCCAGCATCTCGTCGGCCGCGGCCAGCACCGGCACCGCGTGCGCCATCGCCAACAGCGTCACCCCCCGCGCCCGCCCGAGTTCCTGCGGGTGCACGATCGCGTCGGCCATCAGCAGCATCTCCCGGTGCCCCCGCCGCCGCGGCACGAACGACGCGTTGCCCAACAGGTCCATCTTCTTCACCGCCCGCCACAGCTGGTGTTGGTCCGTGAGTTGGCCGTCAAAGAAGAACTGCATCTCCGGGTGATCGTCGACCACGAGACGCACGCCCTCGAGGAACTGCTGGTACTGGTCGTCCATGTTGCCGTCGCCGCACACCGCGACGCAGGGCGCCTCTTCCCCGCCGGCCGTGCGCTGGTGCAGCTTCGGATCGCCCACGTGCACGCCCGGCACCACCGTCTCGACGCGCACCAGGTTCTGCGTCCGCAGCCGCAGGTCCTCGGCGATCGGCTCGGTCGTAGCGGTAAACACGCAGCGCGTCGGGTTGAGTTGTTTAACCAGCTTGCCGGCCTGGCGCACGTCGGCCGCGGAATTGGCGGTGAACACCACGGGCAGGTCGAGTTGATCGCCGACAACCATCGCCGGCTGCCACAGGTCGCCGTGCAGCGCGTGCAACAGGTCTACGCCGTCGGCGTCGAGCGCGTCGCACAGCTTGACCAGCCGGCGGTGGTTCACCGCCGCGAGACGCGACTCGGCCCACGTTATCCGCTTGCCCAGCAGCGACGAATCTCCCATCCCCAACCCCGACCCGCCGACCGCCGTCGGCAGGACGCGCGTCAGCCGCACCTGCTCGTCGACCAGCCCGACGGTCAGCTGCTGAAACGCTGTCAGCTCATCGTCCAGCCACGCCGAGTTTGCCAGCAGCGCTGCGTGCATGCCGTTCAGTGTAACGGCCCGCCCGTTCGCACCGCCAGAAGGACACGGCGATTAACCCGCCACGCCCTCTGCTCATACCATGTCTCCATGGAAAACTGGACGACACGCAAGCTCCTGGCGTGGACCACCAAACACTTTGAAGGCAAGGCGGTCGATTCGCCCCGCGTCGCCGCCGAGATGCTGCTCGGCCACGTGTTGAACACGCCCCGCTTGCGTCTCTACATGGAACCCGACCGCCCGGCCTCGGCCGCCGAACGCGACACGTTCCGCGCCCTCGTCGCCCGGGCCGCAAGACACGAGCCGGTGGACTACCTGATCGGTAAAGCCCCGTTCTTTTCGCTGGAGTTCCGCGTCAGCCCGGCCGTGCTCATCCCCCGCCCCAGCACCGAAACGATCGTCGAGCACGTCCTGCAACGCACCCGCCCGCGGCCCGCGGAAGTGGTCCGGATGGCTTCGAACAGATCCGAAGATACGCACGATCCCAGCGATGGATTGAATACGTCAACGCCCGGGCCCGATTCCGGGTCGGGCCCCGGATCTTCTGGAGGCGGTGTCCGGGATTTTGACGGCCGCATCGCCGACGTCTGCACCGGCAGCGGAGCGATCGCCGTCGCGCTGGCCAAGCACCTGCCCGACGCCACGTTTGTCGCCACCGACCTGAGCGAAGACGCCTTGGCCGTCGCGCGGCAGAACGCCGCCGACCACGGCGTCGCCGATCGCATCGATTTCCGCCAAGGCGACCTGCTCAACCCGCTGGGCGATGAGCGTTTCGATTACCTGCTCAGCAACCCGCCGTACATCGGTGACGCCGAGTGGGCCGAGGTCCTTCCGAACGTCAAGGACTACGAGCCCACGGCCGCGCTGCGCAGCGGCACGGACGGTCTCGACCACCTGCGCCCCCTGATCAACTCGGCCCACGAGCATCTGTTTCCGGGGGGTCAAGCGCTGTTCGAATGCTCGTCTACCCAGGCCGAAGCCGTGCTGGAACTCACCTCCGCCAACGCCAGCCTGCTGAACCCCATTATCCTCAAAGACCACGAACACCTGCCGCGGGTGTTGATGGTAGAGGCCGGGGCGGAATAGACAGGCAGGTCATTGGGGTCAAGAATCGCCGGACATAATCAATCAATCAGTTAAGGCCAGAAAAAACCGGATCAACCAGTAGATCCCCAGCCCTAACCACGCCCCCAAAAACGCCAGAGGAAGACCAAGGATCATCGCAAGAACCAAGCCATACGACAGTCCCAGCTTCCCGCCCAAGAATCCGCAGCCGATCGCACCGAAAACCATCGCCGAGGCGGACGGCGGGTGAAGCCAATCCAACGTCAGTTAGGTATCTTCGGTGATCTGAACCGGCCCGTTTCCTTCGTCCTTCTTCTTGGTATCTTTCTTTTTCGCCACTGCTTTCCCCGAAAGGGGACCTATCTAGTTACCGCATCACTTCGTATTCAGCGATCAACTGCACGGGCTGCTCGCGGAGGTTGGCGCCCAGACCCGGGGTGCCGGGGGTCTGGTAGGTCAGGGCGCGGGTGCGTTGGACCATGATCGGACGCATCACGACGTTGCCGTCGGTGTCGAGTACGGCCTCGCCGGTGATCGGGTCGGTCGCGGCTTCCATGATCGGCTCGCCGGTGGTCGGCGAGCGCAGCATCTTGGTCTCGCCGTCAACGCCGCCGAAGAACACCGTGAACTCGTCGACGTCCTTGAACGACGCCGGCCAGATCGCGACGCTTTCCTTGGCGAAGTCCGGCCCCTGGAGCAGCCGGCCGACGACGTCGTTGGGGCTTTCGAGCAGGGTGTTGCCCAAACGATCCGCGATCGCGGGATAGGCGGCGGGGGGGATGCGGCGGTTGGCCTGAATGATCTCGCCGTGGTTGTTGAGCACGACCACTTCGGGGATGAACAGCCGGTCTTCACCGGTATTGTTAGTGACTTTGTAAGCGATATACCAATACCAACGGAGGCGACCGTTGGGGCCGGGCACGGCAATGGCGTTGGGGGTGCTGACCTTCAGATCGAACGCCCAGGTCGGGTTAACGATCGACGGCTCGGCGAAGGTGCCCGGAGCCTCGGCGGGGGCGTCTTGGGCGGTACCCGAGGCGGAAACCAATAGTGTCGCGGCGCTCAGCGTGAAAATCGTCAGCAGGTTACGCATCGTCGGGGCACCTCAGAAACTATGGAGAATCTTAACGTTCGGCAGGCTCGGCCACGGGACCGAGGGCAGGCGGGCGTTGGCCCGACCGGCTCCTCAGTGTACGATCAGCCTCCACGGCGGGCAATACTGCGCCGCGGGCTATCGGGCCTAAGCCGAGGGAGTTGGGGGAAACGATCCGGGACGCCTTGGGATCGCCCGGACGCCGTTTTCTCGTCGTGCTCCTCCTCTGCCGGACCCGCCGTTGACCACCGCATCGAACCTGAATCCCGAGTCCCACGCCGCGTTTAATCGGGTTGCGGCCGAAGACCGCCGGCCGGCGCTGTCGCTTCTGCTCACCGGGCGGCGGGGGGCCGAGGACTCGGCCGTGGCCCCGTTCGAAGCGTTCGCCCGGGAGAACCAGCTCGACCTGCAACACCTGTGGACCGCCTCAGACGGCAAGCGCCCCGTCGTGGCCGTGCTCATCGTACCGGGCGTCGGGCGTACCGCCATGCTGTTCCTGTCGCCGCTAGCCTCGGCCGCCGCCGGCAAGATCGAATTGGCCGGCCGGCTCATCGCCCACGCGCTCGCCCACCTGAACCCCGACAAAATCCGTCTGGCTCAGGCACTGCTGGATCAGGGCCAACCGACCCAACGGCGGGCCATCGAGGCGGGGGGGTTCCGCTTCCTGGCCGACTTGGCATATATGCACCGGGCGGGCAAGGCCGTCGCCGAGTTGCCACCGATCGGGCTCGACGGCGAAACGCTCGGGGCCACCCACTGGTCCGAAGCCGCCCGCCCGCTTTTCACCCGGGCGATCGCCGACAGCTATCGGGGCACGCTCGACTGCCCCGGCCTGCTGGGCCTGCGGGACATGGACGACATCATCGCCGGGCACATGGCCACGGGACGATTCAACCCCAAGCACTGGATCGTCTGGCATCAAGGCGACACACCCGCGGCGGTGCTGCTGCTGGCCGAGTCCGCCGCGGCCCGTGGTTTCGAGCTGGTCTACCTGGGGGTCTGCCCTCACGCCCGCCGTCGGGGCTTGTCGCGCGACATCATGCAGCACGCCCTGCACATCACCGCCACGGGCGGGACGCATGCCAGCGGAAACACGCCGTTGCAGTTGGCCGTGGACGACCGCAACAAGCCGGCGCTGCGGCTGTACCGCGGGCTGGGCTTCCGCACCAGCGTGCGTAAGACGGCGCTGATCTACACCCCCCCAGGCCCGCCCGCCCCGCCAGCCGATACTTAAATCCCAAAAACGGGAATAAATTGCTCTCGCCCCGGGTCTTCCTCGCGATGCCGGAGAGAGACGATGACCCCCACCAATGGCTCAGCGAGCACGGCGACGCGCTCTACGCTTACGCCTTGCGCCACACCGGCCGACAGCAGCTGTCCGAAGACCTGGTCCAAGACACCCTGCTCGCTGCCTGGAAACACCGCGCCACGTTCCGCGGCGACGCGACCCGGCGGACGTGGTTGACAGCGATCCTCCGCCGACGGCTGATCGACGAGATGCGACGCGAAAAATCGCGTGGCGGGCTGCCGGTGCTCCAACCAGCCGCGAAATGGTTCGACGACCGCCAGCGGTGGGACCCCAAGCCGGGCCAGTGGGGCGCCAACCCGGATTCCGCCCTCGAATCCCGGGAATTCTGGGACGTTCTGCACCGCTGCATGGACGGCCTGCCGCCGGATCAGGCCGAGGCGTTCAACCTGCGGACCCTGCGGGATCGGCCCACGGAAGAATGTTGTAAGAAGCTGGGCGTCAGCACGTCTAACCTCGGGGTACGGCTGCACCGGGCGCGACTCGCGCTACGTCGGTGCCTGGAACTGCGTTGGTTCCAACCGGCCGCGACCCGCAAGAAGACCAAGCCCGCGGCGTCCGCTCAGGTCGCCGAGGCTTGATCTCGTCCGCCCGATCCTTTGGGCGAGGACCTGTCGTACAGATGTGGCGTGACCTAAAACTGGTTCTGACGATACGTTGCGAGCAGTCGAGCCGCCTCATCTCCGATGAATGTGAGCGTCGGCTGAACCCTATCGAGCGGTTCGCCGCGGCGCTACACCGCGTCAACTGCCGGTGGTGCCGCCGCTTCCGGTCGCAGGTCGCGGTGCTCCAAGCATTGGCCGAGCAGCCGCCCCCGGCACCGGCTCAGCTCTCTCCGGCGGCCCGGCAGCGGATCACTCGGGCCCTTTCCGAACGTTCGTAAAAATTTTCTTCTGGCTTGTAATGCCACCCTCCGCCATCCGTCCAAGGGAGTGACGCCCGCGAACATGTGTTCGGACCCCGGGCACCAACCCTCTTTTGGTTTTGGATTGAGAAGGAGATGAAATTGATGCAGCGTATGTTTCCCCGTGTACTCGGGCTCACGTCGGCTTCACTGGTCGCGTTGAGCGTGACCTCTTGGCCGACCTCGTCTGCCCACGCCCAGGCCGACGGCGACATCCAGATCACCGTCACCAATGAAGGCAACTCCGACTTCTTCCTCACCCCGACTTGGTTCGGCTTCCATAACGGCCTGTTCGACTTCTTCGACGCCGGCAGCGCCGCGTCAGCTTCGCTGGAATTGATCGCCGAGGACGGCATCGTCGACGGCCTGGTCGCCGACTTCACCGCCGCCCCCGGCATCCCCGGCGACATCCAGGGCGTCGCGGCCAACCCCGCGGGGTTCGGCGGAGCCCCCGTCATCGACCCCGGCGAAACCGCGACCGGGTTCGTAACCCCGATCAACCCCGCGAACTACCAATACTTCAGCTTCGCCTCGATGGTCATCCCCAGCAACGATACCTTCATCGGCAACGACAACCCGTTCGCCTACCAGGTCTTCAACGCGGCCGGCGAACTTAACGACCCCTCAGGCGTCTTCACCATCCAGGTCTTCGGCGACGAACTCTACGACGCGGGCACCGAAGTGAACGATACCCTCGGCGCCGCGTTCGCCGCCGCCGGCGGGGTGTCGTCCGACGAGAACGGCGTGGTCACCCTTGGCCCGGACCTCAGCAACTTCACCGGCGCCCAGACCGCCGCGGGCACCACGATTAACGACCTGATCGGGTCCAACGAGTTGCTGGCCACCATCACGATCAGCATCGTCCCCGAACCTGCTTCCGCCGGCCTGCTGATGGGCAGCGGGCTGCTGTTGGCTTGGCGCCGCCGTCGTGCTTGATTAACGACGCCTTCCTCCTGTACCCCCGGAGCGCCATCACCGCTTAACTGTGGTGGTGGCGTTTTTCGTGAGAACCAAGTCTGCACTGATCGACCCGGACGTATGATGCGGGGATGCCAAGACACATAATCCGACCCGCGGCGATCGCCGCCGCGACGGTGTTGACCGCGGCGGGCCTCGCGAATCCGCCTGCAACCGCGGAAGATTTTTGGGAAGCGGTCTTCGCCGAGCCCCAAGAGAAATTCGGCGGCGTCATGGCCGACCCTGCCGCACACCGAGTGCAGGTGCTGGTGTCTGAGGTCGTCCCCGCCGACGCCGGCCCGCCGACGCTCCGCCGCCACCACTACCGCGTCGACGCGGAATACTTCTACCCCGCCAGCGCGATCAAGGTCGCCGGGTGCGTCGCGGCGCTGCTGGAAGTTCAGCGATGGCAAGCCGAGTTCGGCTCGGAGGTGACCGCCGAAACACCGCTGTCGCTGCGTTTCGCCGACGGGCGGGTCGAAGACACCGACGGGTCCAACGTGGCCGACGGCACGATCAACGTGAGGCACGACATCCGCAAGGTCTGCATGGAGTCGGACAACGCCGCGTTCAACCGGCAGTTCGATCTGGCCGGCCGTGACCGGCTCAACCGGACGATGTGGGAAGCCGGGCTCAAGAGCTTCCGCCTCCGCCACCAGCTCATCGGCGGCAAGCCCAACGAACGACGCGGCCACCCCACACAGCACCCCGGCATCGCCCTTCAAACCCAGGACGCCGTCCACCACATCCCGCCCCACACGAGTCGGGCCGCGTTGCCATCGCTTCGGCCCGTCACGGGCTATCGACTCGGTAAAGCGTATGTCGATCGCAAAGATCGGCGTACCGACCAGCCATTCGACTTCGCTTCCCGCAACGAGGTCTCGCTCGTCGACCTGCAGGACCTGCTCGTCATGATCGCCCGCCCCGACATCGACCTCGGCAAGCCGGGCCTGCCGCTTTCCGACGAACACCGCGCCCTACTCATCGAAGCCATGACCCAGGACCCGCGCACCTCAGCCAACCCCGTCTACCCCGACCCGCCGTACCACGAATACTTCGCCGACACCTGGGCGAAAGACGGCATCGACCGCGTCGTCGATCGCCACAAGGTCCGCGAGACTGAGAAAGGCGGCACCGCCTACGGCTTCAAAGTCATGAACGCTTACTTCGTCCACGAGCCCACCGAACGGGCGTTTTTCCTCACCGCCACCGCCTACAGCAACCCCAACGCCACGTTCAACGACAACGACTACGGCTACAAACCGTTGAGCGTGTTTCTCGTCGACCTCGGCGAGGCGGTCGCCCGTCAACTCTGGGCCCGCGGGTCCGAGAAAACGCCCACACGCTGAGGGCAACCCGCACAGCCTGCACGACCCGCGCCACCGCGCAGGTCAATCTTCTCCACGGTTAAGTTGGGAAAGGTTTACCCCGATCAATCGACTAGAGAAGTTGGGTAAGCCGCGTCCGCGCTTGCGGATGAGGCGTTTGCGGGTTCGGCTCGGCCGGCCCTTGATCCACGGGAGAAAGACCATGGCCTCGGCGAAAGTAAACGGCAACCACTCCGAACCGGGCAACAACGGCTCGCCCCGCGACAAGCAGGCGGAGCTGTTTGCCAAACAGGTTTTCACCACCGGCGAGGCCGCCGAGGTCTGCAAGGTCTCGCAACAAACCATCATCCGCTGTTTCGACGCCGGCCGGCTCCACGGCTTCCGCGTCCCGGGCTCGCGCTTCCGCCGCATCCCGCGCGACGAGTTGATCAAGTTCATGAAGGCCAATGACATCCCCACCGACGGTTTCGCCACCGGCAAGAAGCGCGTCCTGGTGGTGGACGACGACCCCAATATCGTCGAGCTGTTCACCGATGTGCTCAGCCGCGACAACCGTCTGGAACTCCGCAGCGCCGCGACCGGCTACGACGCGGGCATCGTCTCGTCGACCTTCAAACCCGACCTGATGATCCTCGACTTCATGCTGCCGGACATCAACGGCAACGTCGTGTGCGAAACCGTCCGCCAGAACGACCAGCTCAAGAACATGAAGATCATCATCGTCTCGGGCGTGGTGAACCAGTCGGAGATCGACGGCCTGCTCGAAGCCGGAGCCGACGAGTTCGTCAAGAAGCCGTTCGATCTGGAGAAGCTTCTGAGCCGGGTCGAGACGCTATTGGAGATCTAAACCGTCCGCGGCTCTGCGGATTCCCCGTTTCCGGCGCCCGGCCGCAAGCGGTGTATGACCATGGTTTCTCACGAACTCTCCAAGCCGCGCCGCATCGAACTCATCCTGCGGCAAATCGACGCACTGCCCACGCTGCCCGCGGTGGCGACGCGTCTGCTCGCGCTGACGTCCGACGACGACTCGAGCACCAAAGAAGTCACGCAGCTGATCCAGAGCGACCCGTCGCTGACCGCGAAGGTGCTGTCGCTGTGCAAGACCGCCGACAAGGGCGTGCGCAGCGACATCCTGACGATCGACCGCGCGGTCGTCCTGCTGGGCTTCAACGCCATCCGCAACGCCGTGCTGTCGGTGAAGGTCATGGAGGTCTTCGGCGGCACGGTCGATGGTGACCTCGACTCGCCGATGACCGGCGGCCGGCTATCGCGCGACAACGAGGACGATGGAACCGGACCGGTCGCGGGCATGGACCGCCGCGGGTTCTGGATGCACAGCCTCGCGGTCGCCATCGCCGCCGAACAGATCGCCAAGGCCCACCGCGACCCCGAGCTCCCCGCCGACGAAGCGTTTGTCTGCGGCCTCTTGCACGACATGGGCAAGCTCGCGCTCGACCACGTCCTGCCGCGCAGCTTCGCGCGTGTCGTCGAACTCGCCGAGATCAACCGCGACGACATCGCCGAGGTCGAACGCAAGGTCGTCGGCATCGACCATCACACCGCGGGCAAACGCCTCGCCGAGCAGTGGAATCTGCCGCTGCGCCTGCAGGACAGCATCTGGCTCCACGGCTCGCCGTTCGACACGCTGCCGAAGGTCGAGCACCGCCGGCTCGTCGGGTTGGTCAAGCTCGCCGACGCCGTGGTCCGCGACCGCCACGTCGGGTACTCCGGCAACTACCGGCCCGCCGGCGTCGAAGAACTCACCGAAAAGCTCGGCCTCGACCTCGACAAAGTCCGCCAGTCCACCGCCGGCCTCTTCGCCCAACTCGAGGAGCGCGGCCAGGCCCTGGGCATCCACGACGACCCGTCGCACGAGCTCGCGCTCGACTCGATCCAGCGCGCCAACCAGGCGCTCGGCCGGGCCAACCAAGCGCTGGAGCGCCGCTCCCGCACCGCCGCCGTGCAGACACGCATCCTCGAAATCCTCAGCGAGTTCAATTCGTCGATGGCCCCCGCCCGTTCGGTACAGGACGCGATCGACGCCGTGGCCGCCTCGGCCCGCGGGCTGCTGGGCGACGGGTTCTACGCCGTCATTTACCCAACCCGCCACGACGACCCGCACCCCACCGACGACCGCCCCCGGCCCGACGGCTACTGGCTGGTCAGCCAATACAACAAGCAGGGCGAACCCGCCGACGCCCGCTACCTCGACACCCCCCCGCACACCCCCGACATCGCCGCGCTCGACGCGTCGCGTTCCATCGGCGTCGAGTTGATGGGCGTGCTGCCTTGGATTGCCGACTACCTCATCGCGGCCGACGACCTGCGCGACGTACGCATGCTGCCGCTGCCCTGCGGTTGGGGCACGGTCGCGATCATGCTGCACGACCGGCCGAGCCTTCCGGGCTGGAACCTGCTCGGCCCGCTCGCCGGGACGTGGGGCAACGCCATCGCCGCCGCCGCTCAGCACGCCGGGGCCCGCCGCCTGGGCGAAGAGCTCGCTTCGGCCAACGCGGCGCTCGACGCCGCCCAGGACAAGCTGCTGCACACCGAGTCGCTCGCCCGCCTGGGCGAGATGGCCGCCGGCGCCGCCCACGAGATGAACAACCCGCTCGCGGTGATCTCCGGCCGCAGCCAACTCATGTCCGCCACGCTGCCGCCGGGCACCGACCACCAGAAATCGGCGCAGATGATCTTCCGCGAGTCGCACCGGCTCAGCGACCTGATCTCCTGCCTCCGCATGTTCGCCGATCCGCCGCAGGCCGACCGCAAGCCCGCGGACCTCGCGCAGGTGCTCAACAACGCGGTGTCCCGCATCCGCAAGAGCGTGTCCAAAAACAACGCGGGCTTTGCGATCGATCTGCAGGTGCCCAAGTCGCTGCCCGCGGTCGAGATCGACGCCGACCAGATCGACCGGGCCGTGACCGAGTTGCTGTTCAACGCCGTGCAGGCCTCGCCCAAGTCGGCCGTGTTGGTCAGCGTCAAAGTCGATCCGCCCTGGCCAGACGGCCCAAGCGATACAGACGCGACGCCCGCCACGCTCGCCGGGCGCATGCTGCTGATCCAGGTGACCGACGACGGGGCGGGAATGGACGCCCACACGCTCCACCACGCCCTCGACCCGTTTTTCTCGGCCAAACCCGCGGGGCGGCAGGTGGGCATGGGCCTGCCCCGGGCCGAGCAACTCGCCCAAGCCCACGGCGGGTCGGTCCGGCTGCGCAGCGAAGAAGGCCACGGAACCGTCGCGACTTTAAACATCGCGCTCGATTCGCCTCCGGCAACGCCCGATGAGGGGGATGGAGAACCTCCCCGACCCGCGGCGAACCCGGACGTGTCTTCGTAACGACCCCGTCTTCCGCCGGCTCGGGCCCCGCGATTCATCCGTGCCCCGGAGGCCGACCGTGTCCAGCAAGCGGACCCCAAGTCCCCAGAAAAACAAAGCCCGCCGCCGCACCTGCCGGGTGCTCTTGGTCGAGGCCGAGCCCGCCCACCGGGCGCAGCTCGAGAGCTGCGGCACCGCCCACCGCCCGATGAGCGTGGTCCACGCCCCGACCCTGGTCGAGGCCCGCCAGTACCTGGCCGACCACCCCGTGGACCTGGCCGTGATCCAACCGACCCTGCCCGACGGCGACGGCTTCGAGCTCGCCGCCGAGGTCGCCCGCATCAGCCGCACGACCGCGACCGTCGTCGTCAGCGACACCGCCGACTTCGCCGACGCCCAGCGCGCGCTGCGGGCCGGCATCGACGACCTGATCGTCACCGAACCCGAAAACCAGACCCAGGACTTCGCCGACCGCATCGACCACGCGCTGGACCGCAAGACCCGCGAGAAGATGCACGACCAGCGCATCGCCCGCTTGCGTCGCCTGTGCAAAAAACTCAACGCCGCCCGCGTCGAGGTCTCCAAACAGGTCGACATCCTCTGCAACGACCTCGTGACCGCCTACCAGGAACTCGCCTGCCAGATGCAGAACGTGGTGCAGACCTCCGAGTATTCGGGGCTGGTCAAGGACGAGCTCGACCTCGAGGCGCTGCTCCGGATCACCCTCGAACACCTGATGGCCAAGCTCGGCCCGTCGAACGCGGCGATCTTCCTGCCCGCGACGATGGACGAGTACTCGCTCGGCGGATACGTGAACTACGACTGCACCAGCGAGTCGGCCGACCTCCTGCTCGAGCACCTCGCCGACACGCTCGCCCCGCGCATCGCCACGGCCGACGACCTGGTCCACCTGACCAACCGCGAAGACATCGAGCGTTGGATCGGCGAAGACGCTGGGCAGCTGGGGGACGCAGGCATCCTCGCCGCACCGTGCATGAGCGACGACGAGTGCCTCGCCGTGCTGGTGCTGTTCCGCGAGGTGGACCAGCCGTTCGAGGAAGAACACCTCGACCGCGTCTCGGCCCTCGCCCCGATGCTGGGCGAAGCGCTCGAGAAGATCATCCGCGTACACCACCGCTCGATCTTCAACCAAGAAGACGGCTACGACTGCGGCGGCGATACGGACAACTACGGTGCCGGCCCCGACGCCCCCGACGCCTACCCCGGCGACAACGACGGCTGGGACGACGAAGAACTGCCGTTCTGACCCCGCACCAAGCCGCCGATGGCATCGACGGTCTTTCCGCATCTGGTTCGGTTCCGCCGGGCACTTCACGCGAGATGACCGCGTCATCCCCAAGACCGCCGACGCCGTCGGCGGCTATGTAGCGTTGGGGTAGAATGCCGCGCATGAGTCAGAAACCCTGGGAACACGCCAAAAGCTCGGGCAGCGAGGGAGATCCGCTCGCCGCGCGGTTCGTCTCGTCGCTGGACTACGACAAGCGGCTGTACAAGCACGACATCGCCGGCTCCATCGCCCACGCGCAGATGCTGCACAAGGTCGAGCTGATCACCGACGAGGACCTGCAACAGATCGAAGTCGGTCTCCGCGCGATCGAGGCGGAGATCGACGAACAGGGCGACGCCTGGCCCGGCTGGAAGGTCGAGCTCGAAGACGTGCACATGTGCATCGAAGCGGCGTTGATCGAGAAAGCCGGCGACGCGGGGCGGAAGCTTCACACGGGGCGAAGTCGTAACGATCAGGTGGCGCTGGATATTCAACTGTGGCTCGAAGAGTCGGTTCACACAATCCAAGGCAAAGGCGAGCTTCTGTGCAAAGCCTTTTATCAATTGGCTGAGAAGTATGGCCACATCGTCATGCCCTCATACACGCACCTTCAGCGTGCACAGCCGATCGTGGTGGGTAGCGAGCTAATGGCGTGGCTGGCCGCGATCCGGCATAGCACTTTCGCGTGTCAAGCAAGCGCTTGGGAGCACCAATCACCCTTGGGTTCTGGCGCCATCGCGGGCTCAAGCCTGGCTCTTGACCGAGACTTTGTGGCGCAATCTTTCCCGGGCGATATGCAAACGCCCAGCACCAATAGTATGTATAGCACCGCGTCACGTGACGCGGCCTTGGTTTTTAGTTTTCACCTGTCGCGTATCTCGGCTTGGCTCTCCCGCTGGGCGGAACAGTGGATCATCTACGCCACGACGGAGTTCGGCTTCATCACGCTCGACAACCTCTACACCACCGGGTCGTCGATGATGCCGCAGAAACAGAACCCGGACATGCTCGAGCTGATCCGCGGCAAGACCGGGCAGGTGTACGGCTCGCTCATGGCGCTGCTTACGATGTGCAAGGGCATCACCATCGGCTACAACCGCGACCTGCAGGAAGACAAGCGGCACGTCTTCGCCGCCTACGACGCGGTGTGCGACTGCCTGGACATGGCCGCGGCGATCGTGCGGACGACCACGTTCAACGAAGAAAAGATTAAAGCCGGGCTCAACCGCGGGTACCTTGACGCGACGAGTTTGGCCGAGTACCTGGTGACCAAGGGCGTGCCGTTCCGCACGTCCCACCAGATCGTCGGGGCGCTGGTGCGCAAGGCGACCGAGCTCGACCGGCACGAACTCAAAAAACTCACCCTCGACGAGATGCGGGCCGAGTGCGACGCGATTCAAGACGACGTGTTCGACTGGCTGGGCCCCGAGAACGTGGTTAAGCGCTACCAGACCGCGGGCAACGCGGGGGTGAGCGGGTTCGAGGCCCAACTCGCGGCGTGGAAAGAACGGCTCGGCGAATAATTCGGGCATTGGAACCGCGGATGGACGCAGGTAGACGCGGATAAAATCCAAGAACGTTGGTTCATGAATATCTGCGTGCATCCGCGTGCATCCGCGGTTTCAAACGGGATTGCTCATGCTCGTTCTCTCCGTCATCCAGGGCCCGGACAAGGGCCGACGCTTCGAGCTGCCCGACCACGAGCCGCAACAGATCGGCCGGTCGTCGGAGGCGCTGCCGCTCAACGACCAGACGATCTCCCGCCGGCACGCGGAGATGACGCCCGACAACGGGCGGTGGGTGCTGCGGGACCTGGGCTCATCGAACGGCACGTTCGTCAACGGCGTCCGCGTGACCGAGGCGCGTCGGCTTCAGCCCGGCGACCAGATCCGCGCCGGCACGACGCTGCTGATCTTCGGCGAAGACCCCGAGGGCAAGCCGCCCAAGCTCGCCGGCGTGCGCCTCGCCGGTAAGGGCGAGATCGACGTCAACGTCGAGCACACCGTCGCGTCCAACGACGACTCGATGATCATGAGCTCGCCCGACCCGCGGCAGTCGGCCGAGTTCCAGCTCAACATCATCTACGAGCTGGTCAACCTCATCGGCAGCATCACCGACAAGCAGGAGCTGTACGAGAAGGTGATGCAGGTGGTGTTCGATTATTTCGATGCCGACCGCGGGTTCATCCTCGTCAACGAAAAACCCGGCGAAGAGCCCGAGCCCACCGTCGTCCGCAAGCGCCACGACGGCGGGAACAACGTCCTGCCCGAACTGCAGGCCAGCGGCAAGCCGGTGACGATCAGCCGCACGATCGTGCAGTACGTGATGAGCCGAGGCATGGGCGTCTTGTCGAGCAACGCAATGAGCGATACCCGCTTTGCCGCCGGCGACAGCGTGCAGGGCTACGGCATCCGCTCGGCGATGTGCGTGCCGATCAAGTACAAAGACCGGCTGTACGGCGTCATCCAGGTCGACTCGAAGATCGCCAACTACACCTACACCGAAGACCAGCTCACCCTGCTCACCGCCATCGGCGTGCAGACGGGTCTGGCGCTCGCCAACCTCCGCCTCGTCGAGCACCGGCTGCGCAGCGAACGCCTCGCCGGTGTCGGCCAAACGGTCGCGTCGCTGTCGCACTCGATCAAGAACATCCTCCAGGGCATGCGCGGCGGGGCGGACGTGGTCGAGCTCGGGCTGCGCAAGCAGAACCTCGGCGTCGTCAACTCCGGCTGGGAGATCGTGTCGCGCAACCTCGAGCGGATCTACGGCCTGACGATGAATATGCTCGCCTACTCCAAACAGCGCCGCCCCGAGATCGAGATGGAGAACCTGCCGCCGCTGCTCGATGAGGTCGCGGCGCTGGTCGGCAAGCAGTACGAGAACAAGAAGGTTGCGCTCATCCTCGATCTGGATTCCGACATGCCGCCCGTGCCGATCGACGGCGGGGCGATCCACCAGGCGGTGCTGAACCTGCTCAACAACGCGCTCGACGCGGTCGAGCCGGAGTCGGGCATCGTGACGCTGCGGTGCCACTTCGACGTCGAGGCCGACCGGGTCGTGGTCGCCGTGGCGGACAACGGCGAGGGCATGAGCCCGGCGGTCAAGCGTCAGCTCTTCGAGCCGTTCCACTCGACCAAGGGCCTGCGCGGCACAGGTTTGGGGCTGGTGGTGACCAAGAAGGTCGTCGACGAGCACGGCGGGTCCATCGGCGTCGAGTCGCAGCTGGGCTCAGGCACGACGTTTACCATCCACCTGCCGGTGCAGATGGGCGCGGCCCCGGCCTCGGCCGACACCCAGGGCCCGGGCACCCACGAGCCCGACGACACGCCCGGCCTGCTCGACTGACCGGCCGCGATCCGTCGGTCAAGCCCCGAAATTGTTCTCGACAGCCGCGGCGGCCGATTTACCATAAAGAGGATGGAATCCGCTCTGCGCGGGCACGCCGCGGGGGTCTGTCCGGGGCCCGCCCCGGCGCGGTAACGCCTCGTCGACTCGTGTCGTAGAGCATTTATCACCCGACCTGCAATAACGCCTGTCCCCATCCGTTGGTCTGCTCATGGCCGTGAACACCTCGCTGTCGCCGATCGCCGAGAACCGCTTCGATCTCGCCGCGGCGCGTCACCTGCTCTGGCGCGTCGGCTACGCGGGGGCGCCCGCCGAGGTGCGGGAGCTGCAGACGATGGGGCGGGACCGTGCGGTGGGCCGTCTCGTGGACTACGGCAAGATCGACGACGGGGCGCTGCCGACGCTGGACCTGGACCCGGACGTGCTGCGCAAGCTGACCGACGAAGAACGGCAGCGCTACCGACAAGCCCGGCAGAACGGCGACCAGGACGTGCTCGACGAACAGCGACGAATGAACCTCAAGAACCGCGGCGAAGACCGCAAGATGATGGGGCGGCTCCGCCAATGGTGGATCGAGCGCATCCTCGCCACGCCGCGTCCGGCCGAGGAACGCCTCACCCTGCTGTGGCACGGCCATTTCGCCAGCAGCCACCGCAGCGTCCGCGACGCGTACCTGATGCAGCAGCAGAACCACCTGTTCCGACGGCACGCCAACCGGAGCTTTGCCGACCTGGCCCGCGGCATCGTCCGCGACCCGGCGATGATCAAGTACCTCAACAACGACCGGAATTTCAAACGCAAACCCAACGAAAACCTCGCCCGTGAACTCATGGAACTCTTTACCCTGGGCGTGGGCAACTACACCGAACGCGACATCAAAGAAGGCGCACGCGCCCTCACCGGCTACACGCTCGACGACAACGACTTCGCTTTCCGCAAAGGCCAACACGACAACGAACCCAAGACGATCCTCGGCAAAACCGGTAACTACGACGGCGACGCCTTTGTCGAGATCCTGTTGAAGAAAGACGCCTGCGCGAAATTCGTCGCGCTGAAGATCTACGACACGTTCGTGGCCGATGTAGGCGACGTGTACGACGCCGTTCCCCGCGGACCACGGAAAATCATCGACGGCCTCGCCAAGCGGCTCTATCGCAACGGCTACCAACTCAAGCCCGTGCTGACCGAGCTGTTCAAGAGCCAGCATTTCCACGACCCCGGCATCGTCGGCCAGAAGATCAAGAGCCCGACGCAGCTGCTCGCCGGGACGGTACGCGGGCTGGCGACGCCCACACGGAGCAAGACCGCAATGGCCAGCAGCATGGCGTCCATGGGCCAGGTTCTGTTCGAGCCGCCCACGGTCGACGGCTGGAGCGGCGGCCGGGCATGGATCAACACGTCCACGCTGTTCGTCCGCCAGAACCTGACCACGTACCTCATCAGCGGCCAGCACCCGGCCAAGGCGTTTCGGCCCGGCCAGACCGAATACGACCCCCGGGTGCTGCTCGCCGGGCTCGAAGACAAGTCGGCCGACGCCGTGACCGATTATTTGATCGACCACGCCGTGGGGCCGCACGTCTCCGCCCCCCGCCGCGCGCCCCTGCACCGGTTCATGACCGACCGCGGCGACGATACAAGCAACGAAAACCTCGTCGCGCTGCTGAGCCTGATCACCGCGATGCCCGAGTATCAGTTGTGTTGATCCCCCGCTTCGACCGACGGGGCGTAAGCACCGAAGCAAGATGAATCCCAGCCCCGAGATTTCCCATGTGTGAGAGCTACCACCCCCAGAGCTGCGACACCCCGGACCCCACCGCCGCGGGCTTCACCCGCCGGCGCTTCATGGGCCACGGCCTCGGGCTGATTTCCGCCGCCGCCACGGTGCCGGCGTTCCTTATGCGCGCCGGCGACGCGCTCGCGGCCGACACCACGATGCGCTTATCGAGCAAGCCCGGAGTGCCCGACGACCGCGTGCTCGTAGTCGTCCAGCTCTCGGGCGGTAACGACGGGCTCAACACCGTCATCCCCTTCGGCAACAACCTCTACTACAAGAACCGTCCGAGCCTCGGCATCAAGGAAGACCAGGTGCTCACGATCGACGGCGTCGACGGCGTCGGGCTGCACCCGGCCCTCGCGCCGATCCGCGAGATGATGGACGCCGGGCTCGCCGGTGTGGTGCAGGGCGTGGGCTACCCCAATCCCAACCGCTCGCACTTCGCGTCCATGGACATCTGGCACACCGCCAACGCCGGTAGCGAAAACGGCGGCGGACAGGGCGGACGCGGCTGGATCGGCAGCGCGCTCGACCACCTCGACAGCCCCACCGGCCTCGACTGCCTGAGCATCGGTAACGACGCGCCGCTCGCCACGCTCGGTCACACGTCGCGACCCGTCAGCTTCGAGAAGGCCCAGCTCTTCCGCTGGGCCGGCCGCGACCTCGACCAAGCGGTAAGCAAAACCTACGACCAGGTCCAGCACGTCCCGGTCAACGCCGACCATCCGCTCGAAGACCCCGGCCACGACGACCCGCTCGCTTTCATCAACCGCACCGCGCTCGACGCGCAGGTCGCCTCGCAACGCGTCCGCAAGGCGGTGTGGCTCAAGAGCGAAACGAAGTGGCCCAAGAACGGCCTGGCCAACCAGCTACAGATGGTGGCCAAGATGATCCGTGCCGAGCTGCCGACACGGGTGTACTACGTCGCGATGGGCGGCTTCGACACCCACGCCAACCAGGCCAACAACCACCAACGCCTCATGCAGCAGTTCGCGCAATCGATGAAGGCGTTCTACGACGAGCTGGAAGCCAGCGGCCAGCGGTCGCGTGTCGTGTCCATGGCGTTCAGCGAGTTCGGCCGACGCGTCCGGCAGAACGCCTCGGGCGGCACCGACCACGGCTGCGCCGGGCCGACGTTCGTCTTCGGCGACCACGTCAACGCCGGCATCCTGGGCAAGCATCCGTCGCTCGACAAGCTGCAGTCCGGCGACCTGATCCATTCCGTCGATTTCCGCAGCCTATACACCGACCTGCTCGAGGGCTGGATGAAGCTCGACGCCAAGGCCGCGCTGGGCCGACGCTTCCCGAGCGCCGGCATCCTGCGCGGCGCCGCGGTTTGACACCGTCTCCCGGCGTCTGACAATTGACCGATGACCGCACCCTCTCCGCAGGATGAAGGACCGCGCGAGTCGGTGCCCTGCGTGGTCTGCGGTGCGGACGAGCCTTCGCCGTTTATCGACCTCCAGGAATCGATCGAAGGCATCGGCGGCTCGTTCACGCTGCAGCGCTGCGGCCGGTGTGGCCACCTGTACCTCAGCCCCCGGCCGACGCCCGAAGACCTCGGTCGGTTCTATCCGTCGAGATACTACGGACCCGTCGCGTCGCTCCCTGCAGACGCCACCCCGGACAACGAGACCGGCAACAACCCGGCCGCACCCGCGCTGACCACCCACATCCGCCATCAGGGCGGCCGTCGTGTCCGCCGCATCCAGTCGGCCCTGCGTCAGCACCTGGGCTACCCCGGCGACGAACCGGTCACCGCTGGGCGCAAGCTGCTTACCTGGTGGACCGCGCGCCGACTCCGCCGCGGCCGCCGTTACGTGGACACGCTGCCCTGGGTCGGGCGCGGCCGGCTGCTGGACTTCGGGATGGGCAACGGCCGGTTCCTCCGGCTGCAGCGGCAGCGCGGCTGGACCGTGACGGGCATGGACTTTAACCCCGAGGTCGTCGCCCACGCCCGGCGGCACGACGGTCTCGAGGCCGAGGCCGGCTCGTGGCCGGGTCCGGCGTTCGCCGACCGGCAGTTCGACATCATCACGTCGTGGCACGTCATCGAACACCTGCCCGACCCGGTCGGCTACCTCCGTGCCGCCGCCGAGCGCCTCGCCCCGGGCGGGGTCCTGCTGACCTGCTGCCCCAACGGCCGGTCGTGGGCCGCCGCGTTTTTCAAACAGTACTGGATCGGCTACGACACGCCCCGGCATTTCTCGGTGTTCACCAAGCCGCAACTCATCCGGCTCGTCGAAGAGGCCGGGCTCCGCTTCGTCCGCCACCGACCCCAGGTGCGACCCGCGACGCTCCGCGCGAGCTGCGAGATCCGCGCGAAACACACGGGCTCGTCGTTCTGGGGATTCGCCGCTCGGCGGAAGCTGTTCTGGTCGGTCGTCGCGCGGCTGTCGGGTGCGTTCGGCCGATGCGATTGCATGATCGTCATTGCCGAAAAACCCGCGGCGTAAAACGGGTATCAGCCGCGCGCGCCCAACGCTTCGAGACGGGCCACCAGCATCGCGGCCGCCCGCTCTAGCCCGTAATCCAATTCCACTCGTGTCCGCCCGGCCTGGCCCATCGCCGCGGCACGCTCGGTGTCGCCGCACAACGCCGCGATCGCGTCAGGCCACCCCCGCTCGGGCGTAACGTGAAAACCCGTCTCGCCGTCCAAGACGATCTGCCCGTTCGCACCCACGGGATCGCACACCGTCGGCAGACCCGCCGCCATGTACTGCAGCAGCTTGAAGCCACACTTGCCGCGGGCCCACTCGTCGTCGGCCAGCGGCGCGATCCCGATGCCCGCGGTCGCCAAGCTTTCGGCCTCCGTTTCCGGTGCCCACGGCGTCGCCTCGATCACCAGGTGTTCCGATCGCAGCGAGAAGTCCGCGACGATACGCAGGCTCAATCCCGGTATCCGTTCGGCCGCGGCCTCGAGGTCGGGCAGGATCGCCTCGAGGTACGGCCGGGTGCTTGAGCTGCCGATCCAGACGAGCCGATGCGGGTCGCGCTGCTCCGCCGCCCGGGGCGTGTACGCCGCGGGATCAAGCACCGTGGGCAACACCTGCACCGGACCGCGCGACGAAGCATCGAGCGCGGCCCGGCCGAGCCACAAGTTGCCCGCCCACACCTCGTCGCTGCGCTGCACCATCGCGCGGAAGCCGCGCAAGCGCCCGGCCGAGTCACCGCCGGGCCGGCGGTAGACCGCGTCATCGAAGTCGAACACCAGCCGCCGGGACAACCGACGCAGCGCCGCGCGGAACGGCCCGCCGAACGTCCGCCGCAGCACGACCGTGACCACGGCCTGCCGCGCCGCGCGGAGCAGCTGCACCTCGTGGCCCAGCCCGCCGCGGGTACTGAGGTGGACCGGCCGAAAGCCGGCCGCCTCGAGGGCGGGGAAAAACGCCAACGCCCGGTGCCGCGTCGACGCCGCGTCGGCCCCCTTGGTCAGAAACAGGATGGCGGGGCGGTCGTCGGGGGGCATCGGATGGCGGGGCCTCGGAGAACGCGCCGCACGGGACGCCGGAGCCGCCGAGTATACTCCCGCTTCCCCCTCGGCCGACCCGCCCCATGCCCGAAGCATCTGAACCATCTGCCGCCGCAACCGTTGCCTGCCCGCCGCGGCTGGATGACGTCCTCGCGTTGCCCGAGTTGCGGGTCTTCAAGCAAGACCGTCGCACCCGTGTCTGGTTGATCGAAGGCGGCCACGGCCAGCGCTGGGTAATCAAGCGTTTCGACCACGCCCCATTGCGGCAGACGCTCACCGCGGCCCTGGGGCGCCACCCCGTGCAGCGCGAAGTGCTTTGGCACGGACGCCTGATCGACGCGGGCTTGGCCGTCGTGCCGGCGTTCGATCTGGGGGCCGACGACGCGGGCCGGCGGCACCAAGCTACGCCGTATCGGGGCCCGACGTTGTACGACCTGCTCCGCGAAAACCCGCCACCGGCCGCGAAAGCCCGTCACGACCTGACCCGGCAGGCGGGCCGGCTTACCGGGCAACTGTTGGCGTTGCGCGTGTTCTACCGCGACCTCAAAGCCAGCAACCTTGTCGTCGACGACAACGGCACGCTGTACCTGATCGACGCCGGCGACTGCCGCGGCGCAAAGGGCACACCGCTCCTGGCCACCGCCCTGCGGATGCTCGCCCGGCTCAACCAGCACACCCAACGGGCCGGCCCCGGCTACTCGTTCACGCCCGTCCACCGCTCGGATCGTCTGCGGTTCCTGGGCGCGATGTTCGCCGCCTGGCCCACACCGCCCGACGGCTTGCAGCACCTACCCCGCCACCCGGATTTCTTGACCAAACACTAGCCGGTTACCCGTGGAACCCGTGCTTGAGGCACTCCAGGTAGAACCGAGGGTTGAGCCAGCGGCTGGCCGTCGGTGCGTACCGCGGGTGCCGCGCAATCCGTTCCCGCATCAGCGCCGGGTGCGTCTTGCCCGGGCCACGGAATTTCTTGAGGATCGGGTAACGCTCGACGAACGCGCCGAACTTGTTCGCCTTCCTTCGCTGCTTTTCTTCCTCACTCAGCGTGCCCCACCAAAGCTTGTCTACCATCGCGAACTTGTCGTCGAGTTGTTCGGGCGTCTTGACCCAGCCGTAGTGGAACACCCGGGCGTAAGGCATCCCGGGGAGGCCTAGATCTTGTGCCCATTGAACGTGTATGCCCAAGTGTTTCTTGTCGAGGTACCCATCGTTTTTTTCAAGCACGTGTGGCGGTGGATCGATGAAGCCCGGTCCACAGGCGTCGCCGTAGATCTTGCAGGAACCGTCCAGGCGGACAACACGGCACGCCTTGTGATACATCCACGGATCGACCGTCTCGTAGTCCAGCACGAAGTGCAGGTAGCGAAACAGTAATGCCTTGATATCTTTTTGGTCCGCCCAATCTTCCATCGCGGAGTGGACGTACCAAAGGTCGTCCTCGTGGATGACTTCGTCGGCCTGGATGTAGAAGCCCCACGTGCAGCCACTCTCCTCGGCGATCGCCTCGGCGGCCTCCATCGCCTTATTCGCCTCGACCGCCAACACCTTGCCGTCGACCCGCACGTCGGGCCATACCGTGTCGACGATATCGATCGCCCCGCCGCGGCCGCCATTCATCGACGAGGTATCGATCGCTTCGACGCGCTGCCGGGTGTCGTCGTCGCTCCGGCCCACCGCAAAGACGAACCGCCGACAAAGCGGCAGCACGCTCTGCACCGCCGCTTCGACCGGGTAGTTGAGTTTCGTGAGGTTGCGGCCAAACGAAAAGCCACACACGGCGTCGGCGTCACGCGGTCGCTCGGGGCGCGGAGTTTCTGAAACAGACGAAACTCCGGAGGATGTCGGGGCTGCCGAGACGTCGTGGTCCATGTGGTGATCGTAACGCCGGGGCCTAATTCTTCATCGATAGGTACCAGTCGTCTTCGAACTTCTCGAAGGTCCAGACATCGGGCCGAGGGCCGTCGGGGGTTAGCACCGTGACCTTGCCCACGGCGTTGTCCCCCGGCTCGTCGATCACCACGTCCGTCAGCTCAACGAGCTTGACGTCGTCCGCCTCTTCGCCGAACTCCAGCGCAAACACCACCGCCATCGCCTCGGCGAAGAAGCCCTGCCCGTCGCGCATCCGCCGGGCGAGGCGGACCAGCTCGGCCTGCGGGTCGTCGCTGCCCATCATCAGATCCGTCGGGTCAAGGTCCTTGGGCACGTGACGCTCGACCAGGTCCACCACCCGTGTATCGGCTTCGGGCTGCTGGGCAAGGTTCGTCAGAACGACCGCAAACTGACCGATGAGTTCGTCGCGCCGGTTGGGCGACACGGTATCGACAAACGCCACCCAATCACGCTCGTTGTACGCCTGCTGCGCCCGCTCGAAGACGGCTTGCGGACCGACGACCGTGGGATCGTCCGACCCGGGGTCCGTGGCTGGCGCCCCGGCTTCGCCTTCGATCGCCGAATCAGCCTCGGCGGGTTGGGCCGCCACGGATCCCACGCCCCCCGCGAGTGCCACCAACCCCAGGATCCATACGCTCTGCTTTAACCAATGCGAAATCACAGCCATAATCGATTCTCCATCAATAAAGTGCATCGCCGCATTCATCATAGACGATGCCCAAGCCAATCAGCCATCCTGCGGCCCGTCCGGGGGGTCTGGCGGCCGGCCCGGGGCGATCCCGCCGGTTCGGCGGGCGGGGCCCGACTGGTCTACAATCCGCCGCCGCGACGCGTCCCCCCGATACCCGCTCGATGATCTCCTGACCGCCCCGGAACGCTCCCGGAACCCCCGGCCCCCGCCACCGGCACCCATGCCCAGCCCCAACCCCCCGAAAATCCGTAACTTCTGCATCATCGCCCACATCGACCACGGTAAGTCCACCCTGGCCGACCGTATGCTCCAGGGCACGGGCGTCATGCACGAACGCAACGCGCGCGAGCAGACGCTCGACAACATGGACCTCGAACGCGAGCGTGGCATCACCATCAAGGCATCGGCCGTGTCGGTCGAGCACGAGTTCAACGGCGAGGTCTACGAGCTCAACTTCATCGACACCCCCGGCCACGTCGACTTCCACTACGAAGTCTCCCGGGCACTGGCCGCGTGCGAGGGCGCGGTGCTGGTGGTCGACGCGACGCAGGGCGTCGAGGCCCAGACGGTGGCCAACCTGTACAAGGCCGTCGAGGCCGACCTCGAGCTGATCCCGGTGATCAACAAGATCGACCTGCTGATCGGGGACGCGGGCCAGCTCCTCCTCGCCGACTTCGGCTTCGCCCAGCGCGTCGACCCCGACAGGCCCCTCTCCAGCACCTTCTGCGGCTCACGCGCCTACCTTCCCCATGAGGTATCCTCTCAGGGGGGTCTCGTCTGCGCAATTTGAGCTGTTCTCTCATGTAGAAGGACTTGTGCTCACCAAAAAGATCTACCTTGGCAACCTTTCCCCAATGGAACTGGAGAGAACACGACGACAGTCTGAG
>JBCCCG010000033.1:0-41591 GCA_039033595.1 Planctomycetota bacterium
AAAACATTTACTGCCGGGTGGTAAGGTCATTGGGATCTGCCACCCTGATTTTTGTCAACCTAAAGTAACCCCATGGCTGTTTTTGAAGGAAGTTTTGATCGCGCCGCCCCGGCCCCCGTCGCGCCCGTCGGCCTCGAAGCCAAGACTATTCCCCTCACGGGCATGCGCAAGACCATCGCCAAACGCCTGGTCGAATCCAAGACCACCGTCCCGCACTTCCAGGTCTCCGTCGCGGTCAACACCGACCCGCTGATGGAGCTCCGCAAAACCATCAACGGCCAACTCGAGTCGCAGGGCATCAAGCTGTCGATCAACGACTTCGTCACCCGGGCCGTGGCCCTGGCGTGTGTCGAGCACCCCGCGGTCAACAGCTCGTGGAACGGCGACTCGATCATCCAGCACGGCACGGTCAACGTCGGCGTCGCCATCAGCCTGCCCCCGGAAAAGGGCGGCGGGCTGCTCGTCGCCACCATCCGCGACACCCACGCCAAGGGCCTCCGCCAGATCAGCGCCGACGTCAAACAGCTCGCCGCCAACGCCCGCAGCGAGAAGGGCCTGACCGTCCAGGAGATGTCCGACTCGACGATCACGATCTCCAACCTCGGCATGCCGCAGTACGGCGTCACCCAGTTCACCGCCATCGTCAACCCACCCAACGCCGCGATCATCGCCGTGGGTGCCGCGATCCAGAAGCCCGTCGTCCGCGACGGCCAGATCACCATCGGCACCGAGATGAACGTCACCCTCTCCGGCGACCACCGCACCATCGACGGCGCCGTCGGAGCCGAGTACCTGGCGACCCTCAAACGCCTGCTCGAAAACCCCGCGGCGTTGCTGGTGTAACCGGGTCCCTCCGGCAGATTTTCGTTGACAACTCCGGAGCCCACGGATTCAATCCGTGGGCTCCTCTTTTTTGTCGAAAGGTCCCGCCATGCCGCGTCTCGTGCCGCTCCTCCTCGCCGCGCTGCTCACCGCCACGGCGGCCGACACCCCCGCCCTCGAACCCCTCGACGCCGACGCGCTATCCGACACGCTCCGCCGGCTCATCGACACCCACCCCACGGCGAAGCGCACCAACGTCGCCCTCAAGGTCACCGACCTCGAAACGGGACGGGTGTTGTTCGACCAACACAGCGACAAACTCTTCACCCCGGCCAGCAACCTGAAAATCTATACCAGCGCCGCCGCCCTCGCCCTGCTCGGGCCGGACCATCGCTGGACGACCCGCGTCGCATGGCATTCGCATAATTTTCTTCCGGGTATAGCACTGCTTCCTGGAGCAGATCCGATGCTAGATATGACGCAATTAAACGAAATTGCTGAACGAACCGCCAAAGCTATTCGTGAACACGATCCGGGTGAAATTGGCCCAAACTATATGGACGGATTCATGGTTAGTCTTCTGAGCAATAAGGCATGGCGTCATGTACCGCTCAAAGGGCCTGGTTGGATGTGGGACGATGACCCGGACTACTACAACATGTCGATTCGGGACATCATGCTCGATTTCAATGTGTTGACCGCGATAGCCAAACCTGATCCCGAAGGACCGCTGATTTCAGTCAGTCTCCGCATCGACCCTCAATCCGGAAAACACATTCGTGTTCCATCTGCGTTGTTTGAGAAATTTCCACGAAGCGCATATCCCAGCGAGAATTTCCAGCGAGCTCATCCAAATCGGGATGGCTATACTCTCGCCGATCCCGACCGTCCGCTATCGCTTACACGCCGACCATTCGAAGACGAGATCATCGTAGAGGGAAATATCGAACCAGATGCGGGCCCTGTTAAAGAAAGGCTCACAGTCCATGATCCAAGGCCTTGGGTATCCTCAGTGTTTGCCAATCTGCTCCTTGAGCAAAATTTGCCTCTGACTCAGAAAAACGGTCACGCTATATATGAGCACGGTTTATATGCGAGCGCGATGAAACCGAACGTTTTCATCGAACACCAAGGCAAAACCAATGCCGAAGCCGTGAAGCACTTCCTCAAGGTCAGCGAGAACGCGGTGGGGGAGATGCTGTTGCTCACGCTCTCCGAGAAGTTCGGCGACGGCGAAAAAGTCAGTTGGCCCAGCGGGGCGAAGGTGATTACGAATTGGCTCACCGACGAAGCGGGGCTCGAGAAAGGCTCGTTCCGGCTGGTCGACGGGTCGGGGTTGTCGCGCTACAACCTGATCTCGGCCGACTCGTCGATCCGGCTGCTTTCGTACATGAAGAACGATTCGGAGCACTTCGAGCCGTTCTTCGACGGGCTGCCGGTGTACAAGGTAAAACTGCCGAAGGGCGGCGGCGAAAAATGGGGCGGCGTGCCGCTGGCGGAGTTCGATACCGAGCGCGTGTTCGCCAAATCCGGCGGGATGTCGGGGGTGTCGACGATCTCGGGGTACGTGCAGACGCTCGACGGCCGGTGGCTGGCGTTTTCGCTCTTGGGCAACGGGTTCATCGGCTCGGCCGCCCCGGTCCGCGACCTGCGCAATCAGGTGTGGGCCGAGTTGGTGCGGTATCAGCCCGCCGCGGCCGCGGTGCCCGCGGAATGATGCGCCGCAGAAATCACAGGCGATTTAAAACCGCAGATAGACGCTGATGGATGCGGATTGTGTATTCAAGACATCTGCGTTGACCCGCGTGCATCCGCGGTTCCAACGCCTTGATCTCGTTCGTTAAGTCAGCCCGAGCTTGTCGCGGATGTCGGCGTACACCGCGTCGCGGTCGAGGGTGCCGTCGATGCGGTAGACGAGTTCCTTGGTGTCGAACAGCTCCAGCGCGGGCAGGGTCTTGCTGCTGAACGCGTCGAGCCGCTTGCGCAGGGCCTCTTCGTTGTCGTCGGCGCGGGCGATGAGGTGGCCGCCGCAGACGTCGCAGGTATCGGGCTTCTCCGGGCGGTGAAAGATCAGGTTGTAGTCCAAGCCGCAGCTGCCGCAGACCCGCCGGGCCAGGGCGCGTTCGATCGTGACGCGCTCGGGCACGTCGATGTAGATGACCGCGTCGATGTCGTAGCTCTCGAGGAAGAACTCGGCCTGTTCGGGGTTGCGGGGGAAGCCGTCGAGGATGAAGCCGTAGTTCCAGTCGTGTTCTTTGAGGCGGGTCTCGACGATCTCCTCGACGATCTCGTCGGGCACCAGGTTGCCGGCGTCGATCAGCCGCTTGATCCGCGCGGCGAGCTTGGTGTGGGTCTGCACGTGCCAGCGGAAGATATCACCCACGCTGATGTGCGTGAGGTTGAGCTCTTCCTTGAGCAGCTTGGCCTGGGTGCCTTTGCCCGAACCCTGCGGGCCCATGATGACGTACTTGTGCACGGCGGTTCTCGTTTCGAGGCGGGGGGACGGTTGGAATGCAGTATACCGATCGTGACGTCTGAGTCGTCTGTGACACGGCGGACAAAGATAATTCGAACGCCCGACGCGTTATCCCTAAATCCGGCCGATGGATCGGGCCGATGCGTTCACAGGAATTGTCTGCCATCACTCGGCCCCGGGCCGGGAAAGGTCAATATGCGTCGGGTCGTCGACATCCTGGTCGTGCTGCTGATCGCCGTGGTGGGCGTGGCGTTGTGGACGCAGCAGAAGGCCGAGGAAACCGAGGTCGCGACCACGGCGGACGTCCAGCGTTCGCTGACCCAGCTCTACGAGCGTGCCTCGTACTACGGGGCCCTCGAAAACTCGACCGAGACGACCAACACGCTCTGGCCCGTCGCCGTGTTGCCGAGCTGGTTCAACGGCCCGCTGCCGAGCAACGGGCTGCTCAAGGGCGTCGACCCCGACAACGTCACCGCCGTCGGGAGCGCCGGTCAGGCCCGGCCGTGGATCGACGTCGCCCCGCCCGGCGACAAATCCGCCCACCCGCCCGACCCCGTCGCGGTGCGGCTGGACCAGGCCCAGTTCTGGTACAACCCTAACATCGGCGTGTTCCGCGCCCGTGTCGCCGCGACGCTCAACGAAGTCGATGCGTTGGCCCTCTACAACCAGCTCAACGGGGTCGAGCTCGCCGAGCTGCTTCGCGACGCCGACCCCGAGCGGGTCCCGATCGCCTACACCCCCGGCCACACGCCCAACGCTACCAGCCTCGCCTCCCGCGACACGACCTCGGGCCAGGCCGCCACCCCGCAAGCCCACGTCGCCGCCGGCGAATTCACGTTCGTGCCCGGCCCCGCCGAACCCGCCCGGGCCCCCGTGCGGCCCACCACGCCACGCCAACCCAGCCTCTTCAACCCCGGGCCCGCCGCGACCGGCTACGCCGGCCTTGAGCCCACACCCGAGCCGGCCGCACCCAACAAGCCCATCGGCCGCACCCGTCTCACGGACGTGACGAAGTAAGCGTTCCCACCCCTCGCCCGGGGTATCCAAAATCCCGATCGCGACCTCAGCGACACGCCGTAGCTCCGCCGCCCCGACGTGACGATGGTATCGGCATGGGAATTTCGACCCGCGATCGACGCACCCGACGCATACCATGGTGGCGGCGCTGCATCCGCCGTGGATGGGATGCTCTGCCGTCCGTCGGGCCGTACACCGGCCCGGCGAGCCTCCGCTGTCCGCCCGGCTATCGCGTCCGGATCTTCAACGGCCAAGTCCTCATCCTTCCCTTACGCCGACCCCGCGATGGAGCTGCAACACCTTAAAACCTTCCTCTCCGTCGCCGACGCCGGCAGCCTCACCCGCGCCGCCGAAACGCTGTACCTCAGCCAGCCCGCGGTGAGCGCACAGGTCAAAGCGTTGGAAGTCGAGCTCGGGCTGCCGCTGTTCCGGCGTGCCGCCCGCGGCATGGAACTCACGGCCGGCGGCCGGGAACTGCTCGACCTCGCCCGGGATGTGATCCATCGCGCCGACGGCATCACCCGCATGGCCGAGCGCCTGCGCGGCGACGTCACGGGCACGCTCCGGCTGGGCACGACGGACTGCGGCTACGACCTCAAGCTCGCCCGCATGATCGGCGTCACGACCGACGGCCACCCGGACCTCGACGTCCGGCTGGTCGCGGGCAACTCGGGGCAGCACGTGCAGGGTGTGCTCGACCACGAACTCGATCTGGCGATCGTCGAAGGCGACGTGGACGACGAGCGGCTACAGGCCTGGCGTATCGGCACGTCGCGCATCGGCGTCATCGGCCCCGCGGCGTGGCGGGACGACCTGGCCGACGCGGGGTGGGCACGGCTGGGCGAGTTCCCGTGGATCTTCCAGAGCCCGACGTGTTCGTACTGCGTGCTGCTGAATAGGCTCAACGCGGAGCATCGCCTGCAACTCAAGCCACAGATCCAGGCCGAGGCCTACGGCGAGGTCAAGTCGCTGGTCGCCGAGGGCTTGGCCTTGTCGTTCGCCGACCTCCACGACGCCGCGGAATGGGTCGAAGACGGCCGGCTGTTTATCTGGCCGCATTATGCGTACGACATGCCGGTGCAGCTGATCGCGTCGAGATCGCGCACGCAGGAGCCCGCGATCGCGCGCTTCGCCGAGGTTGCGCAGAAGGTTCACGCGCCGACGAGACGCCGAAAAGCGAGAACAGCGGGTTCGGTGAACGGCTCGGCCGAGTAAGCCGGGCGGCGTGGCCGCGGCGGGCCGCTACAATCCCGGCCATGTCCGTGATCCACGAAACAACCTTACCCAACGGCCTGCGCGTCGTGGCCGAGCCGATCCCCGGCACCGCTTCGCTGGCGATGACGCTGCTGACACCCGCGGGGCTCGCGAGTCAGCCCGACGATAAGCAGGGCGTTGCGCCCGTGCTCGCCGAGATGCTCTGCCGCGGCGCCGGCGACCACAACGCCCGTGAGCACAGCGACGCGCTCGACACCCTCGGCGTCCAACGCTCGACCGACGCCCAGACCCGGTTCTTCCGCGTCGGGGCGACGATGATCGGAACCAAGATGGCCGAGGCGCTGCCGCTGCTGTTCGACATGGTGCGCCGGCCGAAGCTGGCGGACGAAGCGCTGGGGCCGAGCGTGGACCTGGCGATCCAGTCCATCGACGCGCTCGCCGACGAGCCGCAGCGGCGGGCGATGCTTGAGCTGCGCGGACGGCACTACCCCGGGCCGATCAACCGCTCGCCGCTGGGCGACCGCGACCACCTCCGCGCCCTGACCACGCAGGACGTGCGTGGCTTCTGGGAACGGCGCTTCAAGGCCGACGGCTCGATCCTCGCCTTTGCCGGCAGCTTCGACTGGGACGAACTGGTCGCCACAGTGACGGAACTGCTGGGCGACTGGGACGGCCAAGCCACGCCCGCCGCGGGTGTCGGCAATGGCGCGGGCGGGTACCACCACCTGCCCGGCGACTCGACGCAGGTGCACATCGGCGTGGGCTACCCGGCCGTGCCCGAGACCGACCCGCGGTGGGTGCTGCAGCGCGCGGCGACGGCCGTATTGTCCGGCGGGATGTCGGGCCGACTGTTCACCGAGGTCCGCGAGAAGCGTGGGCTGGTGTACTCGGTGTACGCCAGCTACGCCGGCCAGAAAGACCGCGGCGACATCCTCGCCTACGCCGGCACGACCGTGCCGCGGGCCCAGGAAACCCTCGACGTGCTCACCCACGAACTCCGCCGGCTGTCGGAAGGCGTCGACGAGAGCGAGTTCGGTCGCGCGATCGTTGGCATGAAGTCCAGCCTCGTCATGCAGGGCGAATCCACCAGCGCGCGCGCCGCCGCCATCGCCTCGGACGTGTACGTCTTCGGCAAGCCGAACCGGCTGATCGACACGGCCGCGGAGATCGACGCGGTGACCCTCGACCGGCTCAACGCCTTCGTGACCGAATGCCCGCCGGGTGACATGACGATCGTCACCCTCGGCCCCGACGCGCTCACGGTGTAAGGAGGCCGCGATGAAGATCCTGATCACCGCCGGGCCGACCCGCGAGCCCATCGACGAAGTGCGTTTCATCAGCAACCGCAGCAGCGGGCAGATGGGGCTGGCGCTCGCCGACGCCGCCGACGCCGCGGGCCACGACGTGACGCTCCTGCTCGGCCCGGTGCTGGCCCCGACGACGCTGGGCGACCGCGTGGCGCTGCGCCGCTTCGCTACCACCGCCGAACTCGAGCAGCTCCTGGCCGATTGCTTCCCGGCCTGCGACCTGCTCGTCATGGCCGCCGCGGTAGCCGACTACCGCGTCGCCAAGGCCGTCGCCGGCAAGACCGAGCGGAAAAAAGAGCTGAAAATCGAACTCGAAGGCACGCCCGACCTCGTCGCCGGTGTCGCCAGCACCAAACGCGACGACCAGAAAATCGTCGCCTTCGCCCTCGAAGAGCCGCACCAGCTCGAAGAGCGCGCGGTGGCCAAGATGAAACGCAAGGGCGTCGACGCGATCGTTGCCAACCCCTTGGTCACCATGGAAGACGGCGGCATCGCGGGGGTCTACCTCACGAACGACGGGAGACGCGACGAGCCGGGGGCGATGAGCAAGATCGATTTTGCGCGGTGGTTGATCGACCGCGTATCGAGAGACTAATTCACTTTGGACATTTTAAAGCATCGCCTGCGCGGCGAGCGGCAGGGGCTCTGCCCCTGCACCCTGGTCAAGACATCAATCGCGGCGCGTAATAACTATCGGGGCGTGGGGGCGGAGCCCTGGACGCTCGCCGCGCAGGGACCCAACGAGATTACAAACCAACCCCCTCAACGCCCGTCTTCGAACTCCCTTTGCGCGATCCGGTCTTCCGCCTGCATCTTCGGCTTGCCGCGGATCAGCAAGCGGATCGGCACCTCGGAGAACGGCAGCTCGTCGCGCATCCGGTTCAGCACGAACAACTGGTAGTTGTGGTCGAACAAGTCGGGGATGTTGACGAACAGCGCGATCGTCGGGGGGTTGGTCTCGAGCTGGGTGGCGTAGTAGATCTTCGGCTGCTTGCCGCCCTTGCTCGCGGCGGGGCCGCGCTCGGCCATCACGCCCTCGATAAACTCGTTGATCTCCGAGGTCGTCACGCGGTGGCTCGCCTGCTCGTGGAGGTTCAGGGCCATGGCGATCACCTCCTCCATGCCCTCCCGCTGCTCGGCGCTGATAAAGATGATCGGCGCAAACGGCAAGCCCTTAAGCGTCTTCTCGAGGTACTCGACGTACTGGTCCTGCGTGTAGTTTTCCTCGGCCAGATCCCACTTGTTGACGACAATCACGGTGGGGCGGTGGTGCTTGTTGATCTCGCCGACGAGCTGGTGGTCAACCTGGCTCACCGGGACCGCCGCGTCGATCAGCAGCAGGCACACGTCCGCCCGACGGACGCTACGGAGCGAGCGGTGCTGCGAGTAGAACTCGATGTCGCCCGCCAGCGATTTAGTCTTGCGCACGCCGGCGGTGTCGATGAGCGTGAACACCTGTTGGCCGCCCTTGATCTCGAGCTCGATACGGACGTCGATGCTGTCGCGGGTTGTGCCCTCCTGTTCGGAAACGATGACGCGGTCGCTGCCGGCCAGGGCGTTGACCAGCGTCGACTTGCCCGCGTTGCGCTTGCCCACGAGCGCGAGCTTGATGCCGGGGTCGACCGATTCGCGGTCACCGTCGAACGAGAGGTTGTCGCGGATCGCGTCGTGCAGGCGGTTGAGGCCGTACTTGGTCTTGGCCGACACCAGCACGGGCTCGCCGAAGCCCAGCGCCGCGGTCTCGTAGGCCGCGGCTTCGAGGTTGTCGGCGTCCACCTTGTTGGCGACCAGCAGCATCGGCTTACTCTTGGCGCCGCTGGTGCGCAGCACACGGGCCACGGTGTTGTCCAGCGGCACGACGCCCGCCTGCGCGTCGACGACGAAGAGGATCAGGTCGGCTTCCGCCAGGCCGTGGGCGATCTGCTGCTCGACCTCGGCGGTGAGGTCCATGCTGTCTTCGATACCGTAGCCGCCGGTATCGATGAGCTCGGCGAACTGTGGATCGTCGCCGGCGCGTTCCGCGGGCGGGGGGATCTCGATCGTCGTAGCGATGCGGTCGCGGGTCACCCCGGCCGTGGGGTCCACGATCGAGACCCGCCGCTTGGCCAGGAGGTTGAGCAGGCTGGACTTGCCGACGTTGGGGCGGCCGACAATCACGATTTTGGGCAGGGCGGGCATGGGGTTGAAGAGTTCGGTTTTCGGATTTCGCGGCCGCGGCCCGGCCATTCATGCTCCCGGGGGCGGGCCGTGCTTCTGGTCCCAAAGCGTCACGGCTTCGGGTTCGCGGATGTAGAGCGGGGCGAGGGCCAACGGGTCATCGTAGCGATTCGCCGCCGCGGCAGCGCGGCCGAGCCTCCACACGACCTCCACGCCCGGCTCGGCGGGCGTCGCGTCGTCGAGCGTGTCGGCGACCAGCGGCCGACCCGCCGCCCGGAGTTCGTCCAGACTCCGCAGCCCAGGCTCCATCCCCGGTCCGGCCGACCACGCCGTGTCCCGCTTCACGTTCAGGCACACCACCTCCTCGGGGTGCTGGACCCGCAGCACGTCCAGTGTCGGCACACCCACGAGCTTCACGCCCAGCGACAACGCCAGCATCTTGGACGTCGCGACCGCGCTGCGCAGCCCCGTGAACGAGCCCGGGCCCAGGCTGACGTAGAGCTCGGCCAGGTCCGGCGGGGCCACGCCGTGATCACGGCAGACGCGGTCGATCGTGGGCACGAGGTCGAGGTTGTGCCGCCGCTTGGCGGGCAGCTCGACACACGCCAACAACTCGTCGCCTCGGCCCAGCGCGACGCGACCGGTGCGGGTGGAGGTCTCGATCGCCAGGTTGTATCGGGGGGCGCTCGGCATCGCGGGGCGGTCACGCGTTGGTGAGAGCGACCAGTTGATCGAGCACACGCTTGGCCGCGCCGTCGGCGACGGCCGTCGCGGCGAGTTCGAGGCCGTGCTCGAGTGACTCGGCCGCGGCGGCGACGAGCAACGCCGCGGCGGCGTTGAGCAGCACGATGTCGCGGGCCGGGCCGGCGTCGTTATCCAAGACACGCATGACCAGCCGGGCGCTGTCGGCGGGCGTCTCGATCGTGACCGCGTCGGGCACGGCGAAGGGCAGACCCAACGTCGCGGGGTCGATCGGATACGACTTGATCAGGCCGTGATTCAACTCAGTCGCCTGTGTTGGGCCGAAGGTCGTGAGCTCGCCGAGGCTGCGGCCGTCGGGCAGGATGCTGTTGACCAGCAGACACCACTCGGCGTCGAGCCGGAGCAGGGCCTCGGCGATGAGCTCGCAGACGTCGGGCGACGGCACGCCGATGAGCTGCCGCCGGGCGCCCGCCGGGTTGGTCAACGGGCCCACGAGGTTGAAGATCGTGCGGAAGCCCAGGGCCGCCCGCACCGAGCCGGCGTGCTTCATCGCGGGGTGGTGGGCCGGGGCGAAACAGAAACACATGCCCGCCTCGTCGAGGCACCGGGTCAGCACGTCCGGGGCGGGCTGCAGGTTGACGCCGAGCTGTTCGAGCACGTTCGACGAGCCCGAGCGCGACGTGACCGAGCGGTTGCCGTGCTTGGCCACCGCGACGCCGAGCGGCCGCCCCGCGCCGGCGGCGACGAGCGCCGCGGCGGTCGAGATGTTGAAGAACGTCGAGCCCGTGCCGCCGGCGCCGCAGGTGTCGATGACCGTCAGGCCGTCGGGCACCGCGACGGGCACCGCCATCTCACGCATCACCTGCGCCGCGCCGACCAACTCGTCCACCGTCGGGCCGCGCTGCGCGATCAACGCCAGCAGCGCCGCGGTCTGCGTCGGCTCGGCCGCGCCGGACATGATCTGGGAAAAGCCGTACACCGCTTGCTCGACGCTCAGCGGCGTCCCGTCGACGAGTTGGGCCAGCAGGGTCTTCATGCCGGCAAGTGTACCGGCAATCGCCGGGCCGCCCGAACTCGGCGCCCCGGCTTACGGGCCCCCGCGGCTTGCGTTGGGTGGTGTCAGGCGGCCCCGCGTTGCGTCTTCTTGTTGGCCGCGCAGAACACCGGCACCGCCGCCGCGGGCAGCGGCTTGCTGAACAGGTAGCCCTGCCCGAACTCACAACCCAACGACGCCAGCAGCTCGTGCTGCTCCCGGGTCTCGATGCCCTCGGCCACGACCTTCACCCCGAGGTTCGCCGCCAGCTCCGCCACCGTGCGCAGCACCGTCGTGAGCCCCGGGTCTTTGACCACGTTGGCCACGAACGCCCGATCGATCTTCAGCACGTCCACCGGGAACTCGTGCAGGCAAGCCAGCGACGAGTACCCCGTGCCGAAGTCATCGATATCGATGACCACGCCGACGCGGCGCAGCTTCTGCAGGTTCGCGATCGCCGCGCGCGGGTCCTGCATGATCTGGCTCTCGGTGACCTCCAGGTGCAACCGGGCGGGTTCGACCCCGCGCTCGCGCAGCGCCCGGGTCACGTCGTCGAACAGGTTCGGCAGCACCAACTGCTTCCGCGAGAGGTTGACGTTGACCCGGCAGTCCGGCGTGATCACGCCCTCATCCCGCCACCGAGCGTACTGGTCGATCGCCGTCTCGAGCACCCACTGGCCCAGCGGCACGATGAATCCGGTGTCCTCGGCCACGGGGATGAACCGGTCGGGGCCGATCGTCCCGCGCCCGGGGTGTTCCCAACGGACCAGCGCCTCGAAGCTCTCGATCGTCCCGGAGTCCAGAGCCAAGATCGGTTGGTAGTGCAGCGTGAACTGGCCCCGCTCGAGCGCCTGCGCCATCTCGTTTTCGATGTCCAGGCGTTCGTTGACCCGATCGCGCATCGCGTGGTCGAAGACCTTGTACCCGCCCCGGCCGGCGGCCTTGGCTTCGTACATCGCGGTGTCGGCGTCGCGGATCACCTCGTCGGCGGTGGCGTACTCGGCGTCGCCCAACACCACGCCGATGCTCGCGGTCGAGCCGACCGATCGGCCATTGAGCACGTAACGCTGGGCCAAGACCTCCAGCAACCGCTCGGCCACGATCAGCGCGTCTTCGGGCCGGGTCATGCCGTCGAGCAGCACAATGAACTCGTCGCCCCCCAGCCGCGCGGCGGTGTTGCGTTCCGAGCCGAGCCCGGCGCTGTCGTGCGGCCGCAGAGCGCTGCGCAGACGCGACCCGATCTCCTGCAGCAGCAGGTCGCCCGCGCTGTGACCCAGGCTGTCGTTGATGATCTTGAAGCGGTCAAAATCCAGGAACAGCACGGCGTAGTGGTAGTTCTCCACCCGCTGGGCCCGGGAGATCGCGTCTTGCACCTTGTCAAGGATCGCGGCGCGGTTGGGCAGGTTGGTCAGCCGATCGGTCAACGCCGCGCGGCGGAGGTCGATGGTCATCGAAGCCGCGATCGCCCGGGCCTTCTGCAGCGACGACCCCTGGATATGCAGCATCAGACCCAGCAGGACCGACAGCGTTACTCCACCCGCGCCCGCCAACCAGACGCCGACGTTCGACGCGGCGTGAAACTCGGGGGCCGCGCCCACCGCGACCATCCACTCTCGACCACCGATCTCCACGGGCACTACCTCGTGAAACCGGTGCTTGGCGAATAAGAGGTCGGCGTCCATCTCGAAGTCGTCGCCGTGACCGCCGGCGTAGAGCATTTTCTCTCGCGAGAGTTCCTCGCTGTCGAATACGCGGAAATCGAGTTCGTGGTCGATCAACGCTTCGATCTCGTCGAACACCCGCTCGGCCAGGATGGTCATGTACACCCAGCCGACGAGCGCCGCCTCGCGCTGCTCGGGCGTGTCGGTCGGCATCGAGTCGTCGTAGTACGGCAGCAGGATCAAGAAACCGGGGCCGTCGCCGGTGGCTTGGACCAGTGTGATCTGGGCCGTCAGCGACACCACGCCCTCGCGCATCGCTCGCTCGGCGGCCGCCCGCCGTCGGGACTCCTGGCCGATGTCCAGCCCCACCGCCGGGCCGTTGTGCTCCGCGGGCTCGATGTACTTGATCACGAACAGGTCGTCGTGCGTGATCTCCTCGGCCAGCATCCGGATGGCGAAATCCGGGGCCCCGTCGGCCCGGACCTCGGCCAGATAAGTGTCGAGATCGTCGGCCATGACGCGGTCGATGTAACCCATGCCCGTCGCCGCGGGGAACTCGTTCGCCACGTCGCGAGACGAGATGAGCTTGCGGAACTCGCCCCGATCCACCGAGTTGCTGCCGACGAAAACGCTGCGCGTGCCCATCAGCCCGTAGTTGTAGACGTTGACCTGGCGACGGATCTCGCCGCAGAGTTTCTCTTCGAGATTCTTGAACCGCTGATAATCCGCTTCCTGGTTCGCCCGCCACATGGACGTGGCCGAGACCGCGGTCAGCAGCAGCAGCGACATCACTAACACCCCGGCCAGCACGACCCGGCCCCCGCTGCCCCTGTCGGCGGTGGGACTCAACGGCCGGTAGGTCTTGGACCGAGCACGCTGGCCGTCGTCGGAAACCGGGATGGATGGGTTCAACCGTGGCATGCAAGCGTCTTCGTGTTCCGTGAGTGCCGGTGGCGGTGGCGGGTGTCGCAGACGACCGAACCATGGACACCCCGAAAACACACAGGACCCATTCCACAAATCGGGCTGCCCCCAGCCATACTTGATCAACCGGAACGATGCGCCCTGGGTTTGGTTAGGTGATAACCCCGCGGGACGCCGCGACAACGATGGCGTGCCACGCCCGGCTGATAAGGATGGAGGCCGCCGCGGCTACGTTAAACGTACAGATTCAAGACCCACAGCGCAAAGGCCGCAAAACCCATGAACACGAAGATCTGCAAACACAAGACCGCGGACTGCCGCGGCAGCTTGCTGAGGTCGCGTAGCTTGATCGTCTTGTACGCCAGCGCAACCAGTATGACGAGCGGCACAAATAGCAACGACCACCCCACGGAGTTGCCGATGGGCAGCGGATCGATGAACGGCCGGTAGGCGATCAGCAACACGGTCACGCGTCCGCCCCCCGCTCTCGGGCCGCGGCGGGCGTCGGGTCTTCCGACGGGTCGCGGTACAGCACGTCGATGATCGCCAGCAGGTTGAGCAGGCCCGCCAGCGACGTGAACAGCGTGCCCTGCTCGTAGGCCCGGGCGTAGGCCGGCTCGAAGGGCGGGACGTCGTCCGGGGCGAAACCGCCGTCGTGCGCGGCGACGAGGTTGCTGCGGTAGGCGTTGGCGGCCCAGGACGGAGCGACGAGCATCTGCCCCAGGAACCACGCGGGGTGGTCGTTGCGGTCGATCACCGAGACGCCGCCGATCAGCAGGCCGCCCAGCCAAAGCGTGCCTATGGTCGTGCCCAACACGACCGCCCGCCGCAACTGGCCGAGCAGGAAATGCCCCAGGCCGGGCAACAGCCACCCCGCGAACGCCGCGGCGAGGTTCCATCGTGACGAGACACGGTGGCTTGCCTTGCCCGCCGACGGATCGGCGGCCGCCCCGGAGGCTCCGGCAACGCCCGCGCTACCCGGGGCCTCCATACCTGCCGAAGCGCCGGGCGTTTTGGTCGCGGGCGGGGAACCCGAGTTGGCGGGGGGGTCGAACGACATCTCGTAAAGCAACAATCCGGGGAGTAAGGGTTCACACCGAGTCGGCCTCGGACCCGGGCGGGTCGTGACGGTTGGCGCGGATTTAGCGGGGAGTAGGTTTGTGACGATTTTGTATTGACAAACCTTGACGGCCCGATAGTTTAACCGCGAAACTGCCACGGGCAACGCACGGCGAACGGCGCCGCGCCCGCTCAATCCCATGAAGTGACTGCATTTACGCGGAGGATGTAATCATGGCCGACACCGAAGAAAAATCGCCGAGCGTGTGGCTCGCCGCCCCCACGCCCTGGGACGGCCCCGAAAACCCGCCACCCTTCGTCCTCGAAGAAGACGACGAACTGGATGACGACGACGTTTTCGACGATGACGACGATGATCACTTGCTCGACGACGATGAAGAAGACGACGACGTCTTCGACGACGAGGAAGAAGACGAGGACGACGACTTCTTCGACGACGAAGAGGACGACGATGACGACTACTTCGGTATCGACGAAGACTGAGCCCGGCCGACCTCCGCGTTGGCCAGTCCAACGACGGGAGACACCCAGCCATGGCCGACGCTAGACCCTCACGCGACGAAGAGCAACACCGCGGCCCCGATCGGCGTAAGAACGTCGTCGATACCCGCACCCAGGGCACCGGTCTCGAACGTCGGCGCGGCCCGGGCCGCCGCCGCACCGACTTCATGAAGTCGGCCGAGGAAGGCGAGATGACGCCCGAGCAGTTCCTGTTCATCAAGGCGATCGACGCCTACAAGCGTGTGAACCAGCGGCCGTTCCCCACGTGGACCGAGGTATTGGAGATCATCCGCAAGCTCGGCTACCGCAAGACCGCGGAGACCGAGCTCGAAATCCCCGGTGCCGAAGACTGGCTCGAGGCCGCCGACGCCCCCGCGTTCCCCGAGCCCGAAGCCGACTACAACGAAGACGCCGAAGCGGCGTAGTGCAGCCGCCTACTCAAGCTATAGCCCGATCACCCCGCGCAATACCAGGCGGGGTGGTTTTGTCATGGGCTTAAATCTGCCTTGAGATCATGTCCCACGGCAGAGCGATCCGCCCGCCTTTTCAACCGCACCCAGCGAGTCGCGGGGGATCAGGCTTCAAGCGTTCCCACCCCGGTGAGCCGTGGCAATATGTCGTGAGTTGAACGGGTCCGATCCGCTTGCCTTACACTCTCGCCGTGCCGCCCGAATTGCCTTACAAGATTGCTGTGCTCTGCTACCTCTTCGACGCCGAAGGCCGGTTGTTGCTTCTGCACCGCCGCAAGCCGCCGAACCACGAATTGTATTCGCCCGTCGGCGGCAAGCTCGAACAGGCCCAAGGTGAGAGCCCGACCGCCTGTGCCGTCCGCGAGATTGCCGAGGAGACCGGGCTGACCGTCACGCCGGACGACCTGCACCTCACCGGGATCGTCTCCGAATCGGCGTTCGGGGGCGACACGCACTGGCTGATGTTCCTCTACGAAGTCACCCGCCCCGTGGCCGTGACGCGCACCACGTTCGACGAAGGCACCCTCGAGTGGTTTACCCGTGATCAGATCGACGGGTTACCGATCCCCGAAACCGACCGGGAAGTGATCTGGCCGCTGTTCTGGAAACACCGCGGCGGGTTCTTCGCGGCCCACATCGACTGCACCACCGACCCGATGACCTGGCGGGTCGAGCAGGACGTGGCGGGGCGTTGACTCATCCACCCCGCGCGGGAGATCCGGCCCGGGCCCGTCGGCGAGCCCGATGCGCGGGTCTGTCACTCGGCACATCACGTTTTCTGGGTTCCCGGGCGTCCGACGGCCGATCACGCGAGAAGAGCGGCTGATTTCTTGGAGTCCGCCCCGGGTTATCGCCCCGCCGCACCCCCCGCGTCAGCCGCGGTCTCCGATGAATCTTGTTAAACTGGGACACGGCTGACAGCCCATGAAAACATGACCCCTTGGTGTGCCCAACCCGCCCGGCACCCTCCCCGCAAGGACACCCCGACGATGACCACGACGCCCCGATCCCGTTTCGCCTCGGCCCTGATTGCCACCGTCTGCCTCTCGGCCGTGCTGCTGGCCACCGGCTGCTCCCAGGACCGCAGCGTCTTCCGCTCCACCGCGCTGCAGCCCAAGGCCGTGTCCATCGTCTCGATCGAGACGGGCAACACGCTCTGGACCAAGGACGTGCCCGCCGGCCAGCAACTGATGATCGACTTCGACCGCAAGGGCCAAGGCGGCGAGGAATACTCCAGCCCCAATATGCCCGCCACCGGCATGAAGTGGGAGCTGTGGTCCGAAGACGCCAACGTCCGCTACGGCACCAAACGCGCCGGGGGCAAGGTCCTCGACAGCGGCAAAATCGACCTGCCCGGCGAGGCGATCACCGTTGACGTCAAGATCCTCCGCCCCGAGACCGCCACCAATTAAGTTAAGCCGCCCCCGCGGTCGATCCTTCCGGCTTTGCCTCGGAGCTAAAGCCACTGCCTGAGCCCGCCCGTGCCTGACCTCCGCCCCTTCCGAACCGCGTGCACGTTGACCGTGACCCTCACGGCCGCCGGCATGTCGGCGCAGGCGGTAGATCGCGGGCCGGCAGTCGACCCCAACGTCGGCGACCGCGACCCCAACTCAACCAGCCTCCGCTTTGTGGACCCCGGCAACGCCCAGCACTCCTTCGCCGCCCGGATCACCACCACTGACTTCCGCTCGAATTGGTCGCCGTTCCAGGCCGTCGAACCCATCGCTACCGACCCCACCACCGGGCTGCCGGTTTCGCAGGGCTTCCAATACCGCGCCCCCGGCGTGCGGGCCCTGATGGACCGGCCCGACTACCTCGCCGACATTGATGGCGACGTGCCCGGGCTCAACATGCAGCCGAGCGCCGACGGCCGTCAAGCCGTCATCATCCCCGCCAACACGGTGTTCCAACTGACTCTCGAGCGCCCGCGTGTCGAAGCCGAGACGCCCGCGCCCGTCGCGGCAAACTACATGGACCTGCGGGTCAGCCCGCTGCCGATGCAGTCGGTGCCGCTGCGCAACCCCGTGAACTTCTCTCGCGACGGCCACGCGGGCGTCGGCCAGGTCGTGGATGCCTCGCTGCTGCGTTTCCCCGCCGCCGCACTCGCCGCGCAGCCCGAGGGGTTGCCGACGCCCGATATGCCGGACATCGTCACGGGCGAACGGCCCGTGGTTCCCGACGCCGACCCGGCCGCGGCGTCCGACACCGAATAATCCGGCCCCGCTTCGCGTGCGGCGCTACTTCGGCGACCCCAGGATCGGCCGCAGCCGCCCGCCGTGCTCGTCGATCAGCGCCTCGGCCGCCGCGGCGTCCAGCTGCCTGCGGTGCATGACCAACGCCAGCTTCACCCGCCCGTCCGCCGCGTCGAGCAGCCGCGACGCCTCGCCCCGGGTCACGTCGAGTTGCTGCACCAGGATCCGCTGAGCCCGGTCGACGAGCTTCGCGTTGGTCGCCCGCAGGTCCACCATCAGGTTGCCCCAGGTCTTGCCGAGCTGCACCATCGTCGCGGTGGTGATCATGTTGAGCGCCAGTTTCGTGGCCGTGCCCGCCTTGAGCCGGGTCGAGCCGGTGACGACCTCGGGGCCGACGATGAGCTCCACGGCGTGATCGACCTCGAACGAGTCTTCCGGGGGCGGGGGCAGGTCCACCGGCGCGTTGCCCGGCACCAGCGGCGCGCGTTCCTTGGGCTTGCGCAGGGCGCTGAGTTTCACGCAGGTGATGATCCCCGTCGGGCAGCCGCGCTTACGAGCAAACTCGATCGCGCCCCAGACGAACGGCGTCGTCCCGCCCGCGGCGATCCCGACGAGCGTGTCGTTGGGCCCGAGGTCCATGTTGGTGAGCGTCAGGTGGCTTCCGGTCGGGTCGTCTTCCTTTCCCTCGGCCGACTTGCGCAGCGCCTTGTCGCCGCCGGCGATGATCCCCACGACGTCGCCGGGATCGGTAAAAAACGTCGGCGGACACTCGCTGGCGTCCAGCACGCCGAGCCGACCCGACGTGCCGGCCCCGACATAGATCAGCCTGCCGCCCTCTTTCATGCCCGCGACAATGGTCTCGATCAGCTTGGTGAGCGCTGGCACCGCCGCCCGCACCGCCCGCGGCACCTCGATGTCCTGCGTATTGATCAGCTGCAACGCCTGCCCGATCGATAGCGCGTCGATCGCCGCCGCCGACGCGAGGCGCTTTTCGGTCTCCAGGTGGCCGCGGTCCGGCGAGGGCTCTGCGTTCGACGTCATGCCGACCAGTTTAGCGGGCGATCGCGGATCGCCGTGTCGTGCGCCCCCTCGGTCGCCCTCGGCGAGCTGAGGCCGCCCGCTAAACCCGTTCGCCCGGCCCCTCTGGATACGCCCACGACCCCGCCACCCCGGGGGTCTCGCTGCCCGTCACCGCGGGCAGCGTGACCGGCACCCCGTCGGCCGACAACGCCCCGAGCACCGCGAAGCCCATCGCCTCCCGCGCTTCGGCGGGGATCCCGAAGCGGTCGGACGTTGCGAGTACATCGTACTTCTCGTAAGGATCAGCCTGTTCCTGAAGAGACTGCATCAGCGCGGGATGGTGGACCCCGCCGCCCCCCACGACCCAACGCTTGCACCCCCGGGCCAAAGGAAACACCGAGATGTGCAACGCACAGATATGCGCCGCGGTCCGCAACACATCTTCGGCCGAACCAACGCGTAAACATGACTCGGCTAAGGCGGCACACCACGCCAAGGAATATTGCTCCCGCCCTTTGGAGCCGTCGCGGTGTATCTCGTCGGTCGCGTTCTGGATGACGACCTGCATCTGCGGGTTGATGGCGCCCGCCAGAGCGTGCTGCCCGTCGCGGTCGTATCGCTCGTCGAATAATGCGCGGCACAACCCGTCGAGCATGAGATTGCACGGGCCCTGATCGAAGCCCTCGATCTGGGCGATGTCGTCGTGGAGGAACGTCAGGTTCGACACGCCGCCCAGGTTGATCACCACGTCGGCATGTTCGCGATACATCACCCAGTCCGCGATCGGTGTGATCGGCGCGCCCTCGCCCCCCGCGACGAGGTCGGCCTGACGCAGGTCGTAGCACACCGGCACCTTCAGCGTCCGTACGATCGGCCAGGGATCGAAGAGTTGCCAGCTCAGCGCGTCGGCGGGGGCGTGCCAGACCGTCTGGCCGTGGGGCACGATGAAGTCGACTCCCCCGGAAGCCTCGAGCTCGGGGTGCTGGTTAATCAGCGTCGCGCACGCCTGCGCGTGGACGACGCCCAGGTAGCGCGCCGCCCGCATGAACTCGATCGCCGGGTGCGGCTCGTCGCTGGCCATCGACAGCAGCACCGACCGCAACTCATCGGGCAGCGGCACGCTGACCATGTCCACGCACTCCGCGGTCATCTCCAGCCCCCGGCCGATGATCCTCGTGAGCACCGCGTCGAGCGCATCGAGGCTCGTGCCGGTCATGCAGCCGATGACGTGCCGCGTCGGGGTTTCGTGGGGTTCCATATCGGGCCGTCCTCTCTTGAATCGCGTGACGCGCAGCGTCCCGTCTCCGCCGGGTCGTGCCCCGCAAGATACCCGCCGGTAGAATCGACCGCGATGACGGAAACCGCCGCCCCCCGTACTCAGACGCCCGACCGCCGGTTCTGGACGCCGCTGCGTATCGCGTTGGTGGTGCTGATGCTGCCGGCGATCAACTTCGCCGCCCCGCGTTTGTTCAGCGATCAACCCGACACACCCCCGGCCGAAGCGATCGCCCCGCTGCGGGACGCGGCGCTGCAGATCGTGCAGCGCAACGAGTTGGCCCGCGACGACGGCGCGGTTTACGCCGTGGACGTCACGCAGCTGGCGACCTACGCCGCGCTCGCCGGCGACCGCGAGCTGTACGATCCGCTGCGTGACATCATCCTCAACAAGCTGCTGATCCGCCGCGTCGAGGGCGATCCCGCCCACGGCATGGTCGCCTGGCGACACATGCCCGAACCCCCGCACCACGACGCCTCGGGCACCACCGAAGCGCTCCGCGCCGCCGAGGCGCTCTACGCAGGGGTCCAAGCTTTCGGCCTCACCGAAGACCGCGCCGCGATCAAACTCATCGTCGACGCCTACTGCCGACACGCCACGCCCCCGGGAGAAACGCCGTGGATGATCCGCAACTACTTCAACCTCCACCCCGAGGTGTATAACTTCATCACCAACTCGTTCCTAGTCGACTACGACCCCGACCTGCTGACCGTATTGGCCGAGGATTTCGACGAGCCCGAGTGGGCCGACGTAACCGAGAAATCGGCTGCGTTGATCGACAAGGCCGTAACCCCCGCGGGCTTGCTCCACCAGATGATCCGGCCCGAGGTCGGCACGATCATGCCGCACTACGCCGCCGAAGGCATCTACTCAGCCAACGGCGTCGAGCAGCTCAGCAACGTGCTCACCGTCGCCGAGCGGTCCAACACGACCAACCCCGCCGTCGCCCGACGGGTGGTGGACTTCTGCCGGAAGCGTCTGCACAACCTCCGGCTGTACTACGACGCCGATACCGGCCGGCGCCTGCGGGGCAACAACGACACCTGGGCGGGCGTCGAGACGTGGGGGCCGTTGCTCCGGCTGAGCATCGAACTCGACGAGCCGAGCATCCAGCGTGAAGCGCTCCGCAACGTCATACACCTGAGCTCCGGCTTTCCTGAGTACGAGGGCCAGGATCGGCTGTACCTGCTCGGCGAGGCGCTGCTGGCCTTGCAGTATGCTGTACGGGCCTCCGACGAAAGGAACCCCTCGCCTTGACCCCATCTCAAAAATACGCCGACTTCGACCTCTCGCTTCTCGATAAGCATCTCGACTCCAACGACTACCTCGTCAAGCCCGGCAGCAAGGTCGACGTCCGCGACCGGGCGACCCGCTACGAGGGCCCGATCGAAAAAGACTACGGCCAGGACGCCTTCCACGCCCTGTCCCACCAGCTCGTCGATCTGCAGGAGCGCCTCTACGCCGAGGGCAAGCGCTCGCTGCTCGTCGTGCTCCAGGCCATGGACGCCGCGGGCAAAGACTCGACCGTCCGGCACGTGTTTGGTCCGGTGAACCCCGAGGGCTGCCAGGTCACTTCGTTCAAGGCGCCGTCCAAGGAAGAACACGCCCACGACTACCTCTGGCGTGTCCACGCCCACACCCCCGGCGACGGGAACATCGGCGTGTTCAACCGCTCTCACTACGAAGAAACACTCATCGTCAAGGTCAAGGGCTGGGCACCCAAGGACGTCATCAAGAAGCGCTACGACCACATCAACGGCTTCGAGAAGATGCTCGTCGACGAGGGCACCGCGGTCGTGAAGTTCATGATCCACATCTCCAAGGACTACCAGAAACAGCGCCTGCAGCGCCGGCTCGACCGGCCCGACAAGCACTGGAAGTTCAACCCCGAAGACCTCACCGAACGCGGCCACTGGGACGAGTACATGGAAGAGTTCAGCACCACCCTGAGCAAGTGCTCGACGGACTACGCGCCGTGGTACATCGTGCCCGCCGAGCGGCGGTGGTTCCGCAACCTGCTGATCACCAAGGTGCTCGTCGACACGCTGCACCAGATGGACCCCCAGCCGCCGAAGGCGACGTTCGATCCCGCGTCGATCGTGATCGAGTAGCGGCCGGGCCGGCGACGTGTTGCGGTCGGCTGGGCGGGTGCGGCGCAGCCGTCCGTGGCTGGGTCGTTGAAGAAACGGTTCGGGACGCGGCGCTTCACCCGCTCAATACGACACACGGGCGGAGTTCCGACCGCGACGGCTACTCCGCCGCGTCGTCTTTCTTGTCGCCGCCGAAGAGCCCGCCCAGGCCTTCTTCGAGTTTTTTGCCCGCGTCGTCGAGTGTCTGGGTCGCGGCCTGGCCGACGTCCTCAATCGCCCCGACACCCAGATCGCCGAGCCCGCCCACTAGATCGCCGAGCCCTTCGACCTGCTCAAACACACCCGTGGTCGCGTTGAGCATGATCGTCTCGATCACGTAGCCGATGACGCCCCCCGTGTCGGCCTCGCGGAAGTCGGTCTCCTCGATGTTGGCGATCACGAAGTCCAGCGGCACAGGCGGCGTGCCGGGCACGAGGCTGATCTCGCCGCGGACCTTGGTGTTGGTGATCTTCAGGTCCTTGATCAGCACCCCCTTGCCCGCGCCTTCGTCCGCCGGTTCGTCTTCGGCGGGGGCGTCGTCCTTCGGCCCGGCGTTCTCTTCGATCTGTTTGAGCAGTTCCTTGAGGTTCAGCTTGCCGCCCTCAAAGGCCACGACGACCTCGGCCCCGTCGACGTGGACCCGGTCGACGACGATCTCGTCGCTGGTCAGCGAGCCGAGCTGCACCTTCACGTCCGCCTCGCCGAGCTTGAACAGCGACGGGTTGGTGAACCCTTCGGGGTTGGCCAGTTCAAACTCGTTGAGCGCTAGCTCGCCGCTGAGGGGGCTGAGGTTGACGCTCTCGAGCGTGGTGGCGACGCCGGTGGCGGCGGTGCCCTGGGTCTGGACGACGCTCTTGATGATGCCGTTCAGCGAGAAGTACAGGGCGACGACCCCGACAACGACCAGAACGATGACGACGAGCCCGCCGCGGATGATGAGCTTTTTCATGGGAACGATTCCTTGTTCGAGTAGGACCCCGATGCGCGGCCCCGGAAACATTCAACCATACTATGGCGATCGGATGTCGCAGGAAAGAGAAGTGTGCCGGTGAATGACGCAGAAGCGATGAAACGCGCCCTGGACCTCGCCGCGCGCGGGCGCGGGTGGGTCGAGCCCAACCCGATGGTGGGGGCGGTGTTGCTGCGCGACGGCGAGGTTGTGGCCGAGGGTTATCACGCATCGTTCGGCGGACCGCACGCCGAGGCCAACGCGTTGGCCGACGCTGTGGCCAAGGGCATCGACCCGCGGGGGCTGACCGTGGTGGTTTCACTCGAGCCGTGCCACCACCACGGCAAGACCCCGCCGTGCGCCGATGCGCTGATCGCCGCGGGCGTGGGGCGGGTGGTCGTGGCGATGGTCGATCCCTTCCCCGAGGTCGCCGGGCGCGGGATCGAGAAGCTTCGCGCCGCGGGGATCGACGTCGAGGTGGGCGTCATGGAAGCCGAGGCGCTTCGGCTCAACGAGCCGTTCCTCAAACGCGTCGCCACCGGGCTGCCGTGGGTGATCGCCAAGTGGGCCCAGACCCTCGACGGCAAGACCGCCACCGCGACGGGCCACAGCCAGTGGATCAGCAACGCCGAATCTCGTGCGCTTGTTCACCAAATCCGGGGGCGGGTCGATGCCGTCACGGTCGGCGTCGGCACGGTCATCGCCGACAACCCGGCGCTGACCGCGCGGCTGCCCGAAGGACAAACCCCGCCGCGCGCCGCACGCCGCATGGTCGTCGATCGTTCGGGACGCATGCCCGCCGACGCGAAGATGCTGCATGATGGCGGGCCGCCGGTCTCGATCCTCCGCGGCGACCTGCGCGAAGAGCTCCAACAACTTGCGGCCGACGGCGTCACCAACGTCCTGGTCGAGGGCGGGGCGACGCTCGTCGGGGCGCTGTTGCAAGAGCAACTCGTCGACCAGTTGCTCGTCTTCACCGCCCCGAAGCTCGTCGGCGACGCCGCGGCGCTCCCGGCCGTGCAGGGCCTGACCTGCGCAACAATGGGTGATGCCATGCCGCTCGAATTGATCGACGTCCAACGCCTCGGCGGCGACGTGATGCTGGATTACCGCGTGGTCCGGGCCGGGGATCGGTAGATCCGCCGGCCGACGCGGCAGGCTATGATCCGGCTCGCGCCCCGCGGCCCGCCGAGCCTTCCCATGACCACCGCCACCGACACCGCCTTGGAACCGGGTGAATCGTCCGCGGCGGTCGACACCCCCGCCGAAGGCTCGGCCTCTTCGTCAGCCCGACCCGTCGAACTCGGCGGCAAGCTCGCGGGGCTCAGCCTGCCGCGGCAGGTGTACGTGCTGGCGATCTGGCCATTCTGTCAGCAACTGCTCAACTGGGCGGTGACGGCGGTGGACACGGCGGTGGCGGCCCGGCTGTCGACCGAGGCGGCCAACGCGATCGCCGTGGCGGGATTCATCGGCTGGCTGCTGGGCCTGCTTACGATGGCCATCGGGGCCGGGGCCACGGCGTTGATCGCCCGGGCCGTGGGCGGCCGGCACCGCGGCCTGGCCAACGCGGGGCTGGCCCAAGCGTTGGTCATCGCGCTGGTGTGGGGCACGGCGGTGGGAGCGGCGATCTTTGCGCTGTCGCCATGGATCGGCTGGATCGCGGGGCTGCGCGACGAGAGCCTGCACCTCTCGACGACCTACCTGCGCATCATGGCGGCGACCGCGCCGCTGGCGGGGCTGCTGTTCGTCGGCGGGATGTCGCTCAACGGGGCCGGCGACACGCGCAGCTTCTTCCGCATCATGCTGGCGGTGAACCTGATCAACGTCGGCGTCACACTCGCCCTGGTGTCGCGAGGCTACGGCGTGGCGGGCATCGCCACGGGCACCGCCGCGGGCTGGGTGGCCGGGGCGATGCTCACGCTGTTCGTCGTGATCAAGCCCGGCGGGCCGATCCGCCTGCACGCCCACCGGCTCGCGCCGCACTGGCACACGATCAAACGCATCCTGCGCATCGCGCTGCCCAGCCTCGTCGACCGCTTCGGCCATTGGCTGGGCAACTTCGCGGTGATGATGCTCGTGGGCTACATCGCGATCCGCAACCTCGGCGGCGACGGCTCGGCGCTGCAGGGGGCCCACATCGTCGCGATCCGCATCGAGGCGATCAGCTTCCTGCCCGGGCTGGGCGTGGCCGTCGCCGCGTCGACCCTGGCCGGCCAGTACCTGGGTGCCGGCAGCCCGGCCATGGCGCGGCGAGCGGTGCTGACCTGCTGGGCCGTGGGCGCGGGCATCATGGTGGTCATGGGCCTCACGTTCGTGCTGTTCCCGGTGGCGTGGACACGGCTGATGACCGACGAGCCCAAGATCCTGGCGCTGAGCCCCCAACTCGTGCGCATCTGCGGCTTCGTGCAGATCGGCTTCGCCAGCTACCTCGTGCTCAGCGAAGCGATGCGCGGGGCGGGGGACACGAAGTACCCGATGATCCTCTCGAACTTCTCGACGTGGTGCATCCGCCTGCCGGCGGTCTGGCTGATGGGCATCCACTTCGAGCTCGGGCTGGTGGGCGTGTGGTACGCGCTGTGCGGCGAGTTGATACTCCGCGGGATGTTGTTCGCGGGTCGGTTCCTTCACGGCGGGTGGATGAAGGTACGCGTGTAGCGCGTACCCTGAAACGGAAGCAGGAGAGCATGAAAGCCGAAAATCAGACACGAACTGGGGCCCTGCGGTTTCCGGGGCGGGGCGAGATGACGCTGGATCGCCCGCGGATCATGGGCGTGCTCAACGTCACGCCCGACAGCTTCAGCGACGGCGGGCGGTATGTGGACGCCGACGCGGCCGTGGCCCTCGCGCTGGCGATGGCCCTTGACGGGGCGGACCTGATCGACGTCGGCGGCGAATCGTCCCGGCCCGGAGCCGAGCGCGTGCCTCCGCAAAAACAAATCGAACGCGTCGCGCCGGTGATCGAACGCGTCCGCGCCACTCTCGACGAGCAGGGCTTCCCGGGCGTGGTGATCAGCATCGACACGACCCGCGCCGCCGTCGCGGAGGCAGCGATGGATGCCGGGGCGGCGATGCTCAACGACATCAGCGCGGGGCACGAAGACCCGGCGATGCTGCCGCTCGCCGCCGAGCGCGGCGTGCCGATCGCATTGATGCACATGCACGGGCAACCCAAGACCATGCAGGACGCGCCGGCGTACGACGACGTCGTGGCTGATATCGAGCGCTTCCTGGCCGAACGTGTCGCGGCGGCCGTGGGCGCGGGCGTCAAGCGATCGCAGATCGTCATCGACCCGGGCATCGGCTTCGGCAAAACCGTGGCGCACAACCTCGCGATCCTCGCAGCGCTTGGACGTTATGTAGCCACGGGGCAGCCGGTGCTGCTGGGCACGAGCCGCAAAAGCTTTCTGGCCAAACTCGCGGGGCGCGATGACTTGAAGGTGGAGCCCGACCCGGCCGGTGGCACCGCCGCGACCACGGCCCTGGGCGTTGCCGCGGGCACCCGCCTCTTCCGCGTCCACGACGTCGCCCTGAATCGCCAAGCGGCACTCACGGCCTACGCGGTCGGGACGGCCCACTCGGGTTCACGATAAAAAAACAAATATTTTTTATTTTTTTCGTTTTATGTTTGGGTTGCCCGAACATCGTTCCTAGTGTGGGTAACCTGTGATTTAAGCTAGGGTTGGCGCTGATTTACCAGTGCTGATCGCGGTTCAATTCTCGGACCTAATTTAACCTATATTTTGCCCAAACTCTTGGTATTTAGGTTTTTATGTTATGATCTGCTTGACCTTTCATATCTTCAAGGCCTGAGCTGGGCCTTGGCGATATCAGAAAGGTAGACGAGTCCAACACGGGCTTGTCGGATCGGTCTGGCTCCCGCGTTGGCAGCCGCTCCGAAGCCGATCCCGACGAACCCTGTGTTGGGCAGGAGTATGAGCCTCATGAGTGACATCGCCCCCATCAACAGCCCCAGCGCCGCGGCCTACTCCCTGAGTGGGCGGGCCGAACGGCCGGCCGCCCCGGCGGCCGAGACCGCGCGCGGCTCGGATCAGGTTGACCTGTCCAGCACCGCACGGATCTTTGCTCAACTCAACGAGACCGCTGGCGTCCGCCAGGAACTGGTCGCCCGCATCCGCGCAGAGATCGAAGCCGGAACTTACGAAACACCCGAAAAACTCGACGCGGCCGTGGAAGGTCTCGCCGAGGATCTGGCCTGACCCCGACACCCGGACTCGGGCCGCCGGTCGAAAAACACGGCCGCTGGATACCCAAGCTCAAGACGCCGAAGCCCCCCGCCGCGAGGTGGGGGCTTCTTTTTTTTTACCCGGATCATGCCGCGGACCAAGGGGTTACTCGGCCGGGGCCGACACCTGCCCAACAAGTCGGCTCTGCAACGCCCGCAGCGCCGCGCGGTCGTCGCGGTCAAACGTAATCGTAACCGTCTCGGTGGTCACGGCCAGCGACCGCGCCGTCGCGAGGCGGGCCAATGTGGGGCGGTCGAGCCAAAGGGTTACCGTTTCGTTGCTGCGCTCGACGCGGGCTTTGCCGGTAATGCCGGTGCGGCGGGTCTGGATGTCGTAATCCGCCGGCGTCAGCCGCAGCGGCTCGCCGTCGATCAAGAAATCGATCGTCGCGCGGTCCTGAAAAATGCCGTTGGTCCTGACGGTTTGGAAGTAGAAGTTCACCGATTCCACGGCCTCGGGCCCGGCACCTTGGGGTTGGCCGTAGACCACCGAGAAAAATACTTCGCCGGGGCTGCCTTCGACGTCGAGCGGCTCAGGGCCAAAGCTCACAACGGTCTGGCCGGCTTTCTTGTCGGTGTCCTGCTTGATGCGGGTCGCCTGCTCGGCCTCGACGTGGCCGTCGGTCGCGACGCCGGCAAGTTCCTGGAGCTGCTCGGTTTCTTCTTCGAGTTGCTGGGTCTGTGCTTTGAGTTGCCGCGTCTGGTCGGCGAGTTGATCTTTGTCCTGCCGTATCGCGGCGAGCTCGGCCCGTAGCGCGGCGAGTTCTTCGTGGAGCACGGCGATCCGCTCGAGCAACGCGGCGTTCTCGGCCCGCAGGCGGGTTAATTCGTCGTCGACGGTCTCCGCGAGGCCATTGCAAGCAAATAACAATAAGGCGAGGCCAACGGCCGCGCCCGCGACACGGGACGCAGCGCGTCGCCCGCTCCACGGCGGGAGGCGGCGTTCAAGGACCGGCGGGGAACGGTGCGTCATGTCTTGGTTTCCTCGGTTGAGTCCGGCGGGGATTCCGGGGGAGGGTCGGCCGAATCTTCGTCGATCGGCGGGCCGATGGCGAATCGGCTGGGCTGGATCACGGCCCCGGCCTGAATGTCTACCGACGGAGCGGTGAGATCGCCCTTGAAGTTGGACTTCTTGCCGAGCGTCACCGGCATCCGGCTGGCGACGGTCCTGGCGTCGATAATGCCCTCACAGGTCAGGCCATCGTGCGCCACGACTGTTTGACAGATCAGTCGCCCACGCTTCTTGATGACGATCTTGCCGCACGTCTTGAGTTCCGTCTTCGGCCCGACCTGGTTTCCGATCTCAATGTCGTGAACGATGACCGACTTGTAGCACCCCGGGCAAGACGTGGACTGGGCGCGGCCACCGACTTCGAATCGGTGGTCACAGTGGTAACACTGCACAGTCTTGGGGGGCAGAGCACGCGCCATGGTCTTGGCGCCCGAGCGCACCGTGCGCTACGAGCTGAGAGCTGAGAGCTGAGAGCTGAGAGCTTCCGGGGTCAGCCTTGCGGGGTTTGAGGGGGCGGCAAACGAAACACGACGCTTTCACACGGCGGGAAAGCACTGCCCGCGCGCGGATTTCGCGCGCAGCACCTCACGCTGACCAACGCCACACCGCGGGCGCGCAAGCGCCCACCGGTTCAGCCCGATCCGCGTCGATTGAGATTTACTTCTTCGGGGGTTGCTGCCCGCCCTGTGGTTGACCACCCTGGCCACCACCGCCCGACGAGGCCTTGCCCGCGTCGCCGCCGACGGCACACATGCCGTAGAACGAAGCGCCCTCGGCCATGGTCATCTTCGCGGCGGTGATGTCGCCCTTGACCTTGCCGTTGGCGGTGAGCTTGACGGTGTCCTTGGCGGTGATGTTGCCTTCGATCGTGCCGTCGATGTTGGCGACGCTCGACTCGATGTCGGCCTTGCAGGTCGCTTGTTGGCCGATCTGCAATTCGCCCTTGCCGGAGATCTTGCCGTCGAACCGGCCGATGATCTTGGCGGTGCGCTCGAAGCTCATCTCACCCTTGAAGTACGAGTCGGCGCCGATGACGGTCGTTTGGGAATCCGATTCTGCCATGATGTCACTACTCCTGTCGATGCAAAAGCCACCGCTCCGCGGGGGCATTGGCCTCCACGGGTCGATGTTGAAATGCCGGGTCCACCGTGGACACCGTGCGGCATGAGTGTAGCGGAGCGGCCCGGGTCGCGGGGCCGGCCCGAACGGCGATCGCGCGGTATGCTGAAGCCTTCAAGTACCGCTGATAGCGGGGCTTACCCCACCGCCGCGTCGAACCGTGATGATTGCCCGCCAGGCCCGATAATGAACGTGATCCCGCCGCCGCCGACCGGTCCGTTGCGCTTCCCCGCCGAGTGGGAACCCTTGGAGGCCGTGTGGGTCGTCCCGCCGCACAACGCCGAGACCTGGCCGGGGTGTCTGGACGAGGCCCAGGCCGAGCACGCGGCGTGGTGCGCCGCGCTGCGCGAGGTGGTGTGGGTCCGCTCGACGAAGAAGGCGTTCCTGCCGACCGACGACTCGTGGATCCGCGACTTCGGGCCGTTGTTCGTCTTCGATGCCGACCAGAGGCTGGTCGTCCAGGACTTCCGCTTCAACGGCTGGGGCCAAAAGTACGAGCCGCGCCCCCACGACGACGAGATCGCCCAGGCCATCGGCGAGACGCTCGGCCTCGCCGTGGTGCGCCACGAACACGTGCTCGAAGGCGGTGCCCTCGACACCAACGGCCGCGGCACGCTGCTCACCACCACCGATTGCCTGCTAAACCCATCACGCTCGGGCGACGCAAACCGGCCCCCGACCCGCGAAGCGATGGAGCGATTGCTCGGCGACCACCTGGGCATCGCCGAAACGATCTGGCTCACCGCACCCGACGCCGATGAATTCCCGGGAGCACTTCCGGGTGACGACACCGACGGCCACGTCGACAACCTCGCGCGGTTCGTCACGCCCGATACCGTGGCCGTGCACCCGGCCCTGAACACGGCGCCGCTGCGCGACGCGAGACTCGGCGTGCTGACCCTGCCGCAGCCCGAGCCGGTGTTCTACGACTACCCCGCCACCGAAACCGAGCCGGCCACGCGTCGCCCGCTGCCCGCGAGTTACGCCAACTTCCTCATCGCCAACGGTCGCGTCTTCGTGCCGACCTTCGGCCAGCCCGCCGACGACCGGGCGCTGCGCCTCCTCGATGACGCGATGCCCGACCACACCCCGGTGCCGATCCGTGCCAACCACCTGCTCGTTGGCCTCGGGTCGCTGCACTGTCTGAGCATGCAGCAACCCGCGATCCCCTGAAGTCATCGCCACGGCCACGAAAAACCGGCCCGACGTGGCGCCGAGCCGGCCGTGAGATCGGTCCGCAGGGGACGCGTTTTAGTCCGCGCGATCGGTCGTTCGGGTCTTGACGAAGTCGGTGATCAACTCGCCGATCTCCTGGCCGTCTTCTTCGAGGGCGAAGTGGCCCGTGTCGAAGAGGTGCAGCTCGGCGTCGGGCAGGTCGCGGAGGTAGGGGTGGGCACCCTCGGCCGGGAAGATCGGGTCGTTCTGACCCCACACGATCAGCGTCGACGGCCGGTGCTCGCGGAAGTACCGCTGCCAGGCCGGATAGAGCGGCGGGTTGCTGCCGTAGTCGAAGAACAGGTCCAGCTGCACCTCGACGTTCCCGGGGCGGTCGAGCAGCGGCTGGGTAACCAGCCAGTTGTCCGGGTTGATCTGGTCGGGTTCGCGGACGCCGGCCAACCACTGCCACTTGGTCAACTCGATCCCGACAAACGGGCGCAACGCGTCGCGCTCGGCCCGGGCGTCGATGCCCGCGGCCCAGTAGGCCTTGAGCGGTTCCCAGAACTCGCGCAACCCTTCCTCGTAGGCGTTGCCGTTCTGCACGACCAGCCCGCGGACGCGCTCGGGGTGGGCCGTGGCGATGCGGTAGCCGACCGGGGCGCCGTAGTCCATGACGTAAAGCACGTAGCGGTCGAAACCCTTGCGCTGGAGCAGCGTATCGACGACCGACGCGAGGTTGTCGAAGGTGTAGTCGTACGCGTTGTGGGCCGGCGCGGAGCTCAGGCCGAAGCCGGGGTAGTCTGGAGCGAGGATGTGGAAGTCGTCGGCGAGCATCGGGATCAGGTCGTGGAACATGTGCGACGACGTGGGGAAGCCGTGCAGCAGCACGATCTGCGGCGCCCCCACACGGCCCGCTTCGCGGTAGAAGACGTCGACGCCGTCAATGCGTTCGGTGCCGTAACGTGTATTGGCGAACGCGGCGGGCGTGGCGACGTGGCGTTCATCGGCTGCATTATCGCCGGGCTCGGCAAACAACGAGGCGTCGGGGCGGGGCGTTTCAAAGTCCACGCCCGATACGGTGTAGCGGACCCCGGTCGCGGCGCGTAGCCCGCCGCCTTCGGTGCGCTGCCACGGGGCGTAATGCAACTCGGCCGGGACCAGCAGGCCATCGGTTTGCTGCCAGCTCACGAATTCGATCGAGCGGCGTGGCAGTTCGGCGATCGGCGTGTCGCCGGCGATCGGGCCATAGGACACGATGAAATCGACGAGGCGGAGCCGGTCCGTCTGGGGGTCGATGTACAGGACGTAGTCGTCCCGCGGCGTGTCGCCGGTGTCCACGGAAAAGCCCACAGCCAAGGCCCGGTAGGTCTGGCCGCCGAACTCCCGCTCGCCGAGGTCACGGACGTGGGTTCCGGGGTCGGCGAAGACGAACGGCATCATCACGAAGTAGCTCTGGCCGTGGGTGATCCAGCGGGGCGGGGCGCCGAGCGCCTCGGCGTCGGTCGCCCAGGCCCCACGATCGTTGGCCGCGGCGACAAAAGCGCCACGACTACCGGCCCCCTCCATGCGGTGTCGGCGGACGTCGAGGTCGGCCACGTGGTCGAAGTTCAACGGCGGCGCTTCGCCGAAGGGAAGGCCCTCGGTGCGGTAAGTCAGCGTGCCGTACGACCGGAAGCGTTCGAGCCCGCCGTGGGCATCGAGCGTCCGGTTGAGCAGGGCGCGACCCGTGGTAGCCGGATCGGCGGCATTAACCGGCGGCGGGGCGGCCTGGGCCGGGGCGAAGCCCGCCGCGACGAGGGCCACCAAGACGGCTGCGGAACGGTGGAAGAGGCGATGAGCGTGTGTGGATCGGGAAGCCATGACGATTCTCCTGAGGTTCGAGGGTGTGGCCGGGGCCGAAACAGACGACCGCACGGCGCGGCACAGCTATTAAACCGAACGTTCGGTACAATCATTCCCGTGATCAAGGGAAATTTTCAAGACTCATATTGGGCACAAAAAATTTTATAAATACAATTTAATTATTATTTTAAATGATATTGGGTTTCATATGTGTGCTGACCTTGGGGCGTTGCGCCTGGAAATAAACCGATCGTTCTGTACGCTAAACCGATATGGTTCGGACTGCACAAGACGACCAACTCGTTCCCGAGCTAGCCACAGTGTTCCGCGCCCACGGATACGACGGCGCGTCGCTGGCGCTGATCAGCGAAGCCGTCGGGCTGCAGAAGTCCAGCCTTTACCACCGCTTCCCCGGGGGCAAGGCCCAGATGGCCCGCGCGGTGCTGTCGGCGATGCTTGAGCAGTTGCGGGAATCGCTATTTGCGGATCTGCATACAGCGGACGCCGGAAACGTGCGTGAGCGACTGGACGCGGTCGCTACAGGGGTGGGCGAGTTCTACGACCAGGGCCGGCGGTGGTGTGTGCTGGAGACGATGTCGCTCGGCGGCCGGCTAGGCCCCGAGGGCGACCGGCTGCTCGCTGAGCTCGCTGCGGCGTGGATCGCGGCACTCGCCGCCGCGGCCCAGGCGGCGGGTGTCGAGCCGCGTGAAGCGCGACGGCGGGCGCGCGATGTGCTGGTCGAGTTGGAGGGGTCGCTGGTTCTGGCCCGGGTGTCCGACGACCCGTCGGCCTTCCGCGAACTGATCGCGGAGTTTCCCGAGCGGCTGTGCCGATAAACGATTAGGCTCGGGGCCGATCGCCTCCCGTCTGTCGTCTCTCGTCTCCGCCCGCCCAAGCGATCGGTGCGGGCACCTGGAGGACTCTGACATGCTCAACGACGCCCTGCTCCCCGCGTTGATCGCCGGCGTGCTCGCATCACTGGCGTGCGGGCTCGGGGCGTTGCCTTTGATGATCCGACAGATCGACCCCGCGCGGCACGCGGGCGTGGGCTACGCCGTGGCGGCGGGGCTAATGTTTGCCGCATCGGTATATAACCTGATCCTGCCGGGGCTGCAGGGCCAGAAGGACGGGCCGGGCGGCGACGTGTTTACGTGGTCGCTGCCGATGATGTTGCCGATCCTCGGGGGGCTGTTCGTCGGCGCCGCGTTCCTGTCGTTATCAGGCAAGCTCATCGACGACCACGGCCTGGGCGAGAGGTTCGGCAAGGGGCTCGGCGGCGCCGGCGGGTTATTGATCTTCCTAGCGATGCTCGTGCACTCGATCCCCGAGGGCGTGGCCGTCGGTGTGGGGTACACTGCCGAGGCGACCGACTACGCGCACAACCCGCACCTCGGCGATTACCTGGCGCTGGCAATCGGCATCCACAACATCCCCGAAGGCTTGGCTGTGTCGATCCCGCTGCGGGCCGCGGGCGTGTCGATCCACAAGTGTTTCTGGTTGGCGGTGCTGACCAGCGTGCCGCAGCCGATCGCCGCGGTCCCGGCCGTGCTCGCGGCGTGGCTGTTCAACCCGCTGATGCCCTGGCTCATGGCGTTCGCCGCCGGCGCGATGGTGTTCCTGGTGATCCAGGAGCTGATCCCGGAATCGTTAGAAAAACTCAGCGCCCAAAAAGTCGCGTGGGCGTTCACCCTCGGCTTCGGCGGGATGATGCTGATTCAAACCGTGCTGTGAATCGCGTTGAAGAATACGGGACCGCGGATACACATTGATAAACGCGGATCGAGAAAGACAAAAGCCCGATCCGCGGTTTTTCTTATCTGCGTGGATCCGCGTCTTTCCGCGATTCCATCAAAGTAATTACGAATCGCCCTGCGCCGCCTTATTCGCGGCCTCGTGCAAGGCTTCGTCGATCACGTGCTCGCCTTCGATTTCTTCGAGGGGCTCCTTAATGTTGGGCGAGCCTTCGCGGTAGGGCACGACGCCGCCGTCGACCACGGGCTTGACCACATCGCCGGCCGAGCCCTGCCATCCGGTCTTCTGCGCGGTGCCGGTGCCCACGGCCGGAGCGACGTAGCGCACGCCGTTGGCCAATACCCGGCGGACCTCGGACTGATGGTAGATCGGGAATGTCTCGTGGCCCGGGCGGAAGTAGAACACCCGGCCCGCGCCGCGCCGCCACACACATCCGCTGCGGAACACCTCACCGCCCTCAAACCAGCTGACAAAAACGAGCTCATCGGGATCGGGGATGTCGAAGTGTTCGCCGTACATCTCGGTGTGTTCGATCTCGATGAAGTCGGTCTTCATGCCCGCGGTGATCGGGTGGCCGGGGATCATGGACCACAGCCGTTCTTTTTCGCCGGCCTCGCGCCACTTGAGGTGGCAGTTGGTGCCCATCAATAACCTGAACGGCTTGGCGTAGTGGCCCGAGTGCAGCACGACCAGGCCCATGCCTTCGCGCACGCGCTGGGCGACCTTCTCCGCCCACTCGTCCTTGACCTTGTCGTGGGCCATGTGGCCCCACCAGGTCATGACGTCGGTGTTAGCCAACAGCTCGTCGGACAGGCCGTGGTCGTCGTCCTGATCGAGTGTGCAGGTGGTCACGACCACGTCGTTGCCCAGGTGCTCTTCGATGGCCGACTTCATGGCGCGGTGCATGCCGTCGGGATATAGCCGCATGCTCTCGGCGCTGGGGCGTTCGCTGTCGGGGTTGTCGTGGCGGTATTCGTGCCATACCGTGACGCGCAGGGGGGAGGTGGCAGGAGAAGCAGGCATGGGGAACTCCGAAGATTCGTGGCCGGGGGCCGCAGGGGCCCGGGGCGGGAGGGATGCGGGGGGTGGAAAACGCTGTGTTGTAGCGGGCCGGATGAGCCCGGGCAACCGGCCGCGGGATTTTCGCTGGTCTGCGGACGCGGCGGTCCTCACCGCCGCCCGCGTCGTTTTGCCGGCCCTGCGCTCTATACTGATGGATGATGAAATACCGTTTTCGCCGGGCCTGTCTGCTGGTGTGTCTGCTCGGGTTGCTGCTGGGCCAGGCCGAATTGCCCACGACGCCGGAGAGCGCCGCCCCGGCAACCGACCCCGCAGACACGGTGACGCCGACGTCCACGGCCCAGGAATCGGTTGCCCCCGAAACGTCGGAGGCCGCATCGCCAACGGGCGCCCCGGACACGCCGACGCCCGACGCGGCGGCGGCTTCAACCGCGCCCGCCACCCCCAATCCGCAACCCCGCCCCAAGCTCTCGAACCTGCCCAGCGGAGCCAATGTCGCCATCGTCTCCGTCCACGGCGACATCTACGACTACACCTTCCGGAGCCTCCAGCGCCGCGTCGACAAAGCCCTCGCCGCGGGCGCCACGGTCATCGTGCTGGAGATCGATACCTACGGCGGCCTCGTGACCGCGGCGCTCGACATCGCCAAGTACCTCAAAGACTCCAGCAAGGTCCCGGTGCCCACCATCGCCTGGATCAACGACAAGGCCTACTCGGCGGGCATCATGATCGCCGCGGCCTGCGACGAGATCGTCATGGTGCCCTCGTCCGCCACCGGCGACTGCGCCCCGATCGCCCCCGGCCAAAACCTCGCCCCCACCGAACGCGCCAAGGTCTTCTCACCCATCGCGCGCGAGTTCCAGAACTCCGCCCGCCGCCACGGCTACACCTACGCCACGTTCCACGCCATGTGCGAACTCGGGGTCGAGCTCTACCTGATCGAAAACCCCGCGACCGGCGAACGAAAGGTCGTCAACCAGGCCGACTACGCCGTGATGGTCAAGGGCGACGCCTCGGCCCGCGCCGGGATCAAGATCAGCAACGAAGCGCCCGCCGCGGGCACACCGAGCCTGCCGTTGCCTCTGCCCGGCGGGATCGGCAACTCCGGGGGCGGAGGAACCACGACCTTCTGGGGCATCGCCGAGTCGACCGAGGCCGGCAGTGACCTGGGCAACTGGGTCCCCGTCACCACGCTGCCCAGCGGCAACTACGCCCCCGACGGCCGGGTCCACGCCGGCGTCGGTCTGCTGTTCACGCCGGACGACGTGCTCGCGGCCGACATCGGCCTGTCCCAGACCACCGTCGCCGACGAGGCCGAGCTCCAGCGTTACCTCGGGGCCGCGACCCTCACCCGCTTCGACCCGACTTGGTCGGAAAACCTCGCGGGGTTCCTCAGCAACAACTGGTGGGTCCGTATCGTGTTGATCATCCTGCTGATCCTGGGCGTGTTCCTCGAGTTGCAGGCGCCGGGGCTGGGCGTGCCCGGGGCGATCGCGCTGGTGGCGCTGTTCGGGTTGTTCGGCGCACCGATGGTCATCGGGCTGGCGGACATCTGGCACGTGCTGCTGTTCGCCGTGGGGCTCGCGCTGCTGGTGATCGAGATCACGGTCACGCCGACGTTCGGCGTGCTGGGCATCGTCGGTATCATCGTGATGATCGCCTCGCTGGTCCTCGCGGTCGTGCCCAGCGGCGGGGGCATCGTGCCCGCCCCCGGCATGGGCGACGAGATCCTGATGGGCGCGCTCACCACCATCACCGGCTTCGCCCTGGCGGGCGTCGGCGTGATCGTGCTGATCAATTACTTCGGCAAGATCCCCGGGCTCAACCGGCTGGTCCTCGCCAACGAGCCGGCGCTCGCTGGGGTCGGCCCCGACGGCCAGCCGGTGCGCATCGCCGGCCAGGCCGTGCTGGGCGACGGGCGGATCGTCGTCGGACAGACCGGCACCGTCGTCAGCACCCTACGCCCCGCCGGCGCGGCCGAGTTCGACGGCCAAGCCATCGACGTCGTCAGCGTCGGCCCGATGGTCGACGTCGGACAAACCGTCCGCGTCACCAAGGTCAAACGGTTCGGCATCGTGGTCGAACCGGTGGAAGAGGCTTGACCACAGCCTCAAGTTGCCAGGACACGGTTACCGGCGACGACGAAGCACCAAACCCAAGCCCCCCAACGCCACTAAACCCAATCCGCCGGGCTCGGGGATCGGCGGGATGTATCCCCCGGCGTCCAGGGCCGCGAGGATGTCGGGGACATCCGACGCGGCGGCAACGTCCAACACGATGTTGTCGTAAACCACAAAATTCGAGCCTTCCGGAGAGGCGTTGAACGAGGTGAACGCGTCCACAAAACCCAGGGCAAACGTCCCGGAATCCGTAACCACTTGGGACCCGTCGCCGGCCAATAACGGATCGACCTGCAGTATCAACGACCCGTCGATCGCATAGGTCCAGACCCCGTCCACAATGAAGACCTCGTGCATCGCCCAGCGGTTGTAGGGGGTCCCGCCGGGGAGGAACTCATTGGGGTTCTCGTCTTCGGGCGTATCGAAATGCAACGGATCGGAAATCGCGGGGAACTGGTCGCGCCAATACTGTTGGCCGGTGGACAAGTCGTTGAAATCGAACGACGACTCGTTCCCAGGGATTGGTGTGAGATGGGACTCGTCCTGGTTGGCGAAAGAGATCTCGGTGACACCGCCGGCAAAACCGTCGGCCTCAAACTGCCGCTGGATGTGCGCCGTAGCCAGCCCGGTAAAGCCTTCGTTTCGATCTTCGATGTTCACGTCCCCGATGGTGACCTCGTAGTCATCGAAAGCGCTCTGATCGCCCGTGATGGCCAGCGTCTGCCCCGAGACGCCCGCCGGGCCGATCGTTATCGGTGCGGTATAGTCACCGACGGCTCCGGGCGCCACTGGCAGGTTCGTGAAATTGATTCCGGCCCACTGGAAATTCGTCGTGCCGCTCGCCCCGGTCCCGTCGATACCCGGCGTCGCCGAGTGGAACGCGTCGAACCGCAGGACATAATCCTCGTTGGCGGTGCCCGCGCCGACGCTCACCTCATTGGCGTAGATGCCCGCGATGAGGCTTGTGGGCACCAGCGAACTGTTGTTGGCCGAAAGAAAGATCCCCGTGGTCGGTGCGTCGCCGGCCTCGCTACGCGGCGCCTCGGGGATGCCCCCGGAGATGAGCCCAGCGGCGAGCGGGGTGACGCCGGTATAAACCGGTTCGTCGAACAGATCGAAGGAGCCGTAGTCGAACGCGAACCGGACATCCTCAATGGTGGTCGCGTCGCCGTCGCCCGCCACGGTCCATTTCGCGACCGACCCAACGTTGTCCAAAAAAATCTGACCGTGCGCCGCAACCCCCGCCCCGAAACCCAATCACCCAACCATCGCCCAGAAACCGCGTGCCATTTCTCAACCTCCATGTTGTGGGCAGGACGCCCGGAAACGAAAGTGATCTTGATCCTTAAATTATCAATCGCCTCGGCGGATGTCGATGGGTAGCCGGCCGTTTGATCTATATTTTCGTGGTCAATCCGGTGAACAACGTTTCACGCCACGCCGGCCCTGGCCAGCGATCCCATCGGGTCCCAGGGCGGCAGGACGACGGGATCGCTCTGCGCCGCGGCGATCACGTCTTCGGGCAATAGGCTCATGTGGATCGCGACCTCGAACATGTGCTCGTCGAACCACGAATCGTTCATGGTGTAGAAGCCCTTGACACCGTTCTCGTCGCCCCAGGAGTTCTCGACCCGCCAACGGCGGGGGCGGTCGGCGCCCGGATCGACGTCGACGCCGGTGAACATCATCGCGTGGGTCATGAGTGTCTGGTGGTAACGCAGCCGGTCGGATTTATCGTGCGTGAATTCGGCGTTGTACACGCCGGCGTAGTCGAACAGCTGGGCGTCCCACAGCCCGAGCTCGCGGTGCATCATCTTGCCGACGTCGCACCCCATCCACACCGGCTCGCTGCGGTCGGTGATGCTGCGACGAGACACGTCTTTCATGAGTTCGATGTCGACGTTGACGTAGCGCACCCCGCCGTCGAAGTCGCCGCCGAGCACGTTGCCCAGGTGCGCGACCGTAAACGCCCGGCCCACCGGCGAGCTCGGCCGGGGGTCGTGGACGAGGCAGATGTAGTCGTCCAGATCGATCGTGCAGTACTTCTCGGCGAACTGTTTAGGCGTCACGGTGCCGTCGTGGTGGAACTTCTTGTCTTTGTCGTTCCACCGCCAGTCGAACTCGGCCGGCGGCGTGCCCAGGTGGATCGCCAGCACGCGGTAGACCGACGACATGATCGACTGCTTCCGGGCGTCGATCGCCTCTCGGTTCGCCCCACCGGCCGCGAGGTCGCGCAGCGCCGCCGCCCCTTCCCGCAAGAGAGATTTCAGGTTGGCGTTCATCCGCAGGGTGTTGGACGAGCTCTCGGACTCAGGCATCGCGGCCTGCGGCACCAGGCCGTACTTCTTCACGACGTTGACGAACATGTTCCACTGCCCGCCGTCGTCGAGCGGGTAGTCGAGAAGATACGCGACCACGCGGTCGTCAAGGTCACGCTCGGCAGTCTGGAGGATCTGTTCGAGGAAGTAGTTGGCGCGTTCGAACTTGTCCCAGAAGAACGTGTAGTTCTGGCTGAACTCGAAGCTCTGAAGATTCATCTTCTTCATCGCGCCGACGCGTATCAGGTTTAAGCCCGCGAACATCCAGCAGCGGCCGGACTTCTTCTGGCTGGTGACCGCCCAGTCGTCGAGGACGTGGCTGAAGGTGTGGTCGGTCGAGGTCACGACCGCGCGGTCGAGCGCCACGTCGTCGAGCGGCGCGCGGGTCACCGCGTTCTGCATCAGACGGTTCTGCGGGTCGGCCGCGAACGCGTCCTGCAGCCGCGACAGGTGCTCGGGTGAGATCCCACGGCCGAGGTCGGACGAGGGCGTGGGCGGCGGGGAAGGGATCGTGGTCAAGCCGTGCTCCTACAAGAAAAACGAACGGGCCCGCCGGGGATAGACCGTAGCGAAGGCGCAGGGCGTGGTGAGCCTCACGGTGCGGGCGGCCCGTACAAATCGGAATCAGGTACTTCCATCCCGACCGGCGTCGGCTCGATCCGGTACGCCCCGGCCGAGAAATCGGGGGCCGACGGGCTCACACCCTCCGCCGGCGAGGTTTCGCCCTCCGCTTCCGCGGGAACGGCTGAGGTCGACGCGGGTTGCGAAACAGGATCAACGGGCGTTTCCGTCGCGGGCGTCGCGGCAGACCCGGTGACGGCTTCCGCAGCGGCCGGCGTAGCCTCGGCCGGGGCTGCGGGGGCCGTCGGCGAGGGGGAGGAGGTGGCGGTGGGTTCGTTCACCACCTTGTTGACCAGGAACGCCATGTACCCGCCCAACGCCAGCGCCCCGGTCGCGAGCGCCAGACACAACAGCACCATCGCGGTGTTCATCTTCTGGCTTCGTTGGTACATCTGCCGCATGCGTTCGTCGTTGACACGGGTCTGTTCGACGACCGCGCCCATCGAATCGCGAGTGGCGGCGTTGGAGTCCATGACGTGGCCGAGCGTGGTGTTGAGCGTGGCGACGCCCTCGTTGAGCTGGCCGCGGGTGTCTTTTTCCTCGGTCAGGTGATCGCTGATCTGCGAGAGCGCCTTCTCCTGCGACGCGGCGGCGGACGCGAGGCCGGTGATCGCAGTGGTGAGGTGGGTCGAGGTCTCGTTCTGTTGTTGAAGATTGGCGTGGATTGCCTCGAGCATCCTGGTCTGCGTGCGCGCCCCCTCGGGTATCGACCGCAACACTTCGGGCAGGTCCTGCATCAGGCTGAGCATCTGCTCGCTGCGGCCCGACTGTTCTTCGAGGTGCGAGCGCACCGACTTCATCGTCTCCACGACCTCGCTGTAGCCCTGCTTGAGTTGGTGGAGGGTGACTTCTTTGGAGCCCCCCCCGGAATCATCGCCCTCCTCCCGCCGCGTGACGTCGACCGACACGGGGCCTCTACCCTTGCGGGCCCAGGAAAAGAAGCTGCTGACCTTGTCTTTGAGTTGTGGCACGTGGTGTCTCCCGACGGGTCCCCGAGTGAATGTCCGTCAGCCGCAGGCAGGCCGCACAGCCGACACGTGGATTGTAACCGTGCGGTCGAGACGAGCGGAGGGAGACGGGGGAAAATACGCGGCGGTCCACGACTTGAAGCTGCGGGCTCTGCGCCGGGGGAAGCCCAACCCAAAAACCCCGCGCGCGGCACGGGGTCGGGGAGATTCTTGAGAATCGGGGGCGGGTCATTCCGCGGCGGCGTCGGGCGTCGCGTCGGGTTGTTCCTCGGCCATGTCGTCAGCCATGGCGTAGCTCGGGCCGTCGCCGTCGAAGAACAACGCGACCCGGCCGGACGAGTCGGCGGGCAGCGGGCGGAAGCCGGCGGTGAGCATGGCGCGGTTGATCTCGGGGTTGGCCATGAACTGGCGCCAGACGAAGCCCGAGCGTTCGTTTTCGATCATGAGCATGGTGATGCCCACGTCGATGCCGATGACGTCGTTGGCG
>JBCCCG010000034.1:0-40220 GCA_039033595.1 Planctomycetota bacterium
CGGATCGACATCCACCACCACCTCGATCAGCCGCGCGGTCTCGGCGTGGTAGTGCGCCGCGCGGACGAGCGTCGCGGCCTCGCTCCGGTCGGCATCGAGAGCCGGCCCGAAGCGCCGCTCCAACCCGCGCCACCCCGGCGGCAGCGTGGGCGTCGCGAACACCGCGTCCGTGTCGATGACTTGCTGCCGGGCGCGGTGGTCCGACAGCAACCGGCCCACGTCCGGCCGCTTCACGCACGACGTCCAGGTCACCTGCAACCGCTGCCGCCGCCGATCCGCGAACGCGAGGCTGCCCTTGCGCGACGACACGCCGTGCCGCACGATCTCCCACGGCCGGGGCAGCTCGAGCCGCAGCCCGAGCCACTCCACCACGTTCAGAGATCCGTTCAACACCGCAGGCATGGTCGCCTATTCTACGGCCGACCCCGGATCACGCCCCGGCTCCCCCGGCTGCCTTGGAGGCGCCCCGGACTCCTCACCGGCCCGGTCTTCACCGCCGCCGCCGACCCAACGCCCCGCCCAACGCCAGAATGAGTCCCGCCGTCGCCGGCTCGGGGACCGCGGCGACGCCGGAGCCCGGCGGGGTGCCGTTGCCCCAGTTCAGCAGCACGCCGTTGAGTTCGTTCTGGCCGATCAAGCCGCCGTCGAACTGATCGAGCGCCACCCACTCGTCCGGAAGCGTCGACTGGCCCCAGTTCAAAAGCACCAGGTTCAGATCGGCCTGCGACACGAAACCGTCGCCGTCGTAATCGCCCAGCAGCGCATCGGCCACGACGACCTCCAGCAGCACGGCTTCGGGCGTGTAGGAAATCGCAAAGCCCAGGCCCGCGCCCGCCGCGGGCAGGGTCATCGTGTCGAATTCGCCGGTCAATCCGCCCGGATCGGTGGTCAACAGCGTGAACACGTCGCCCAGCTCCGCGGACGCCGGGCCGGTGATAATCAATTCGCCGCCCAGGGCCGCCGACCCGAAGGACGCGGCGGCGAAACCCGACGGGTCGTCGAGCGGGCTGGTGAATTCCACGGCCCCGTCGGTCAGTGTGAACGCGCCGGTGAACACCTCGCTGCCGTCCAGCAACAGCGTGCCGCCCTGTTGATTGAGGTCGCCCTCGTAACGGTCGACGTCGAGCCGGCCGTCGGTGAACACGAAATCGCCGCCGCGTTCGTTGGCGATCGTCGCGGCGCGGAGTTCGCCGCCTTCCAGGACGACCGTCGCGTCACGGAACATGCGGAGCGTGCTGTCGACTTGTAGCCGCGAGCCGTCGCCTTCGATGGTGAACGTCGCGGTTCCGCCGTCGGCCGGGTTGGGATCAAAGTCGGGGTCGAAGATGCCGGCGACCTGCAGTTCGCCGACCTGCGTCCAGGTGCCGCCGCCGGTGATCAAGACCTCGGCCGACGCCTGCGGGCCGGCCGAACCCAACGAACTGTTCTCCTGAACACTGACGGCCCCGCCGTCGCGGACCTCCGCCGAGAAGGCCCCGCCGAACACGCCGCCGAACAGCGTCTCGCCGATCTCGAGCCGCGACCCCGCGTCGCGAACCACCAACTCGGTGTCGCCCGTGGTGCTGTTGCTCAATCCCAGCGAGGCGAGCAGGAGCGGCGAACTCAGGAAACCGCCGTCTTCCACCACGACCTTGCCGGTGCCCTCGTCCTCACCGGGCGGGGCCAACCCCAGGTTGAGCCGATCGGTCAACACGGCTTCGCCGTTTCGGCCGACGGTATAGGTCGGCACGGGCTCTCCGATGCGTCCGAACAACGAGACCGATGATCCGTCGTGGCGGGCGGACTCGGTCGAGAACCGTTCGGCGACCGTGACCTGCGCGTTGCCGTTGATGTTCATGATCACGGTTTCGAGCGTGCCGCCGCCCTCGACGTCGAGCGTCGATTGCGTCGTCGGGTCTGCGTCGGAGGAGAAGCCGCCCAGCGCGACCACCGGCGCCTCGATCCGCCCGCCGTTGCTCACCTGGACTTCGCCCGCGCCGGGCTCGCCGACGCTGAGCCGGCGGGCCCACAACAGCGCGCCCGGGTTCTGCACGTCGAGCCGGCCACGGCCGGTGGCCTGTTCGCCGAGCACGAGATCGCGCAACCGAACCTCGGCGTTGCCGGCCACCAGCAGCGTCGCGGCGCCGTCCTGGCCAACAACCGTGCGTGTGTCGAGATCGGATTGATAAAACTTCGCGTCGCCGTTGACGATCAGCAGCGGCCCGAGCGGCGACGAGCCGGTCGCGTCGACCACGAAGTCCGCCCCGATCGGCGTGCTGAGGAAGCCGTCATCGACGGACAGGACGCCCTCGTCGCCCCAATCGATGGTCGCGCCGGACTCGATCCGAAGCCCGCCGGTGACGAACGCCCGTGGGGTGAGGTTCAGCCGGCCGCCGTCGAGCAGCGTGGTCTGCTCGGTGACGTTGAACTGTTGGCCGTCGACGGTCTGCAGCGTCGCGTCGCCGCCGCCGCCGCCGAGCGTCAGCGTGCCGACCGTGGTGAACGACGACGGGGCCTGCACCACGCTGTTGACCGCCGGCATGATGAACGCGTCGGAGTTCGTGAACGGTGCGCCGGCCGTCCAATTGAACGAGCTGTTCCACGACCCGTTGCCGCCGAGCCACTGCGTGCCGTTGCTCGGGTCCAGATAAAGAAGGGTCAGCGTCGGGCCCGGCGGGGTACCGAAGTTGCCGCCATCAAACTGGACCGAGCTGCCGCCGAAGGGCGCGAGCACCTCGAGGCTGACGTTGCTGCCCGCGTCCAGCAGCGGTGCGATCTCCCCGGGGTCCAGCGCGATCGTCTGGGTCTGCGGCCCGCTCGGCGGCGTCACCCGCGCGGCCAGCGCATCGTCTCCTCCAAAGCCCTCGGAGAAGGACGGGAACAGGTCGCCGGAGTAGACGTTGAATGCCAATGCGGAGCCCGGCACCGCCGAGATCGTGCTGTACTGGAGATCGGCGCCGACGAAGACCTGTCCCACCGGCGCCCCGAACGCGAAACTGCCGAAACCGATGAGGGCCCGGCGTTGGATGTCGTTGGCAAAGCCCGGCTCGTCGATGAACTCAACCGGGATCGGGTCGGTCGAGTTGTTGAACGAGGTGGTGCTGAACACCCCCTCGATCGCCGCCGTGTTGCCGAAGAACACAAACTGGTTTTGGGCGTATCCGTGGGGCGGCAAGCCAAGCCCCAGCAACATCGCCACGGCGGCGGCTCGCCACCCTTTCGTCCCTGTCCGATTTATCATCTCGATCGCCTCGGTAAAGCTGTGAAACCCGAAAACATAAATGTTGACCGCTCCCGCGGATCAAACTGCAGATGTAACCGATATCCTCGGTCAATACAAGGGAAATCGTGACGCCGCCCCCCGAGGGTGCCACGAGGTTGGCACCCCGTCCACAAAAATCGGCCCGGTACGCGAGCGCAGCGACACAGGCTCGAGGATCGCCGACACGCTTGCGGGTTTCCCCGCGGTAGCGTGGTCCCAGTTCAATATGTCGCGGCACGGTTCGTGCGGGGCCGATCGGGCCGTGGAAGCCGCCGCCGGCGAGGATCGCCCGTTCCGCACCGCGTTTTCCCCGGCGGTCAGAACGTCTCGATCACCGGCAGCTCGCCGACAATCGGGCCGGCGTAGTCGCGGAAGGTCTCGGCGATGTCGCAGCCGTCGACGATGTACTTCGGGTCCAGATGCTTGGTCAGCGCGGCGACTTCCTTGATCTCGATGCGTTTGTATTCGATCGTGTACGGCGAATCGCTGGCGCGGATCATGGCGATGCTGCCGGACTTGTGTTCGCCGGACAGCGCGTGTTGCACGGCCTGCCGGCCGCACTCGCGGGCTTCTTTTTGATCGACTTCCGAGGCGCAGCCGACGAACGAGCGCTGCAGGTAGCCGAACGTGTCGGCGCGGACGCGGAGCTTCTGTCCCAGTTTCTCACCGAGCTTGGTCTTGACCAGGTCCGAGAGGATGTCGCCGAGCGCGCCCGAGCCCGAGAGCTGTACGTTACCGTGCGAGTCTTTCTCGACCTCGTCCTGGAGCTTGACCATCATGGGGGTGCCGTCGGCGTCGTGGATGCCTTCGGAGACGGCGATGAGGCAGCGGCCGAGCTTGGTGTAGACGCGTTCGACGTCGGCGAGGAACTTCTCTTCGCTGAAGTCGGCCTCGGGGACATAGATCAGGTGGGGCCCGTCGTCTTTACCCGGGCGGCGGCCGAGCATGGACGCGGCGGTGAGGAAGCCGGCGTGGCGGCCCATGACGATGTTGATCTTGATCCCGGGCAGCGCGGCGTTGTCGAGGTTGTCGCCCATGAACGCCTGGGCGACGAACTTGCCGGCGCTGCCGAAGCCGGGGGTGTGGTCGTTGACCATCAGGTCGTTGTCGATGGTCTTGGGCACGTGGTACGCGGTGAGGTCGTAGCCGGACTCGGCGGCCATCTCGGCGATGATGCGGCAGGTGTCGGAGCTGTCGTTGCCCCCGGCGTAGAAGAAGTAGCGGACGTCCTGCTTGGTGAAGCTCTCGAAGATGCGCTTGCAGTATTCGGCGTCGGGTTTGTCGCGGGACGAGCCGAGGGCGGAGCTCGGCGAGTCGGCGATGCGGTCGAGGAAATCGGGGGCGCGGTCGGTCAGTTCGATGTATTCGTCCTTGACGATGCCGGCCACGGCGTGGTGGGCCCCGAGGATCTTGCCGACCTTCCCGTCGCCGCCCTTGATCGAGGCCTGCAACGCTTCGACGACGCCGACGAGGGACTGATTGATGACAGCGGTGGGACCGCCGGACTGGCCGATGACTGCGTTGCCGAGAGACATATCGAGGTTCCAAACAAGGTGGTTTTAGGGGTGAATGCGGCCGCGGATCGGCCGCGTCGCCGCAGTGTAGAGGAACGCCCGGGTGCCCACAAAGCGACGGAGGTTCGGACGGAAAACCGACGCGAGGTTCAGCAACCGCGGGGGGTCAGGACAACCGGCCGCCGAGGGTTTTCAGGGCGTTGTCGGCCACCTCCCGCTCGTCGGGCGGCAACGCGTCGCGCACGGAGGTGAGCAGTTCGTGTGCCCGTTCGGGCCGATCGAGCCGGTTGGTGTAGATCAGGCCGAGGATGAAACTAACTTCTGTCCGGGAATCGGGGCCCGAGTAGTTCTTGAGGTAGAGCTCGTAGGCCTGGGCGGCGGTGTCGTAGGCCCCGGAGACGCCGAACTCGCTGGCCAGGTCGAGTTGGGTCTGCGGGCCGAGGGTCTGCGCGGGGTCGTCTTTGAGCAGGCGGGCGTATAGCTCGGCGGCGTGGGCCATGTCGTGACGCTTGACCGATTCCTGGATCTCGGACCGGCGGCTCATGATCTCTTCTTCAGTCGCGGTCGGGGGGGTGATCGGGGTGGTGTCGGCTTCGTACTTCTCCCGGCGGGCTCGGTGTCGGCGGCGCTTGTCTTCGATCAGCGCGAGCATGTCGTACTGCTCGCGGGGCAAGAGGCGGGTAAGCAAGAAGCCCATGCCGATCACGAACCCGTAGAGGTACCCCGCGAGGTGGGCGACGTAGGCGGTGTTGCCGTAGCCGCTGAACTGGAAGATCACGTCGAGCACCACGCGGAAGAGGATCAACACCATCGACGAGACGACGAAGCTGCCGAAGAACACGATCAGCCAGTACCCCATCGTCACGTTCGACATCGGGAACAGCGCGAGATAAATCCCCGTGACCGCGGCGACCGAGCCGGAGGCGCCGAGCACCGGGCCGCCGCCCGTGAGCATGTGCGCCAACCCCGCGAGCACGCCCCCGGCCAGATAGAACCCGAGGTACCCGACGCTGCCCAACCGGTCCTCCACCGCGTTGCCGAACACGTAGAGGAACAGCATGTTGAAGATCAGGTGCAGCGGCAGCATGATGCCGAAAAACGGCGCGGGCTCGGGTCCCGAGTGCACGAACTGGTAGGTGATGAATTGGTACAGCCGCAGGTGGGTGTCCTGCGGGTCGTCCGGCCACAGCCACAGCGCCACGCCGGGCGAGTTCTGGAAACTCTCTTCGATGCTGTAGCCGCCCTGCGCGTCGAGCGCGTACTGCTGGGTCGACTGCCACGTGAACGCGTAAACCCCGAGATTCAGCGCGATCAGGGTGTAGTTCACCCACGGGGTGCGCTTGAGTCGGCGGTCGGTGCGGATGGGAAAGAACATCGTTGAGCGGCGGCCGGGGTTATTGGTCGGGCGTGGCCCCCGGGCGCGGCGGGCCCTGGGGTAACAGGTCCGCCGGATCGGCGGGATCGTCCCCCGCCGCGTCGCGTGCCGGCGCGGGGTCGGAGGTCGCGTGGTCGGCGTCGCCGCCCCCGCCGAAGAGCACGACCAAGGCGATCCCGGCGATCGCGATGAACGCCGCGAGGGCCGCGATCACGAGGATGGCGGTGCGTCGCGGTTGGCGGGTCAGCGCCGGGTCCGGGCGCGTCGGAACAGTGCGGGGAGGGGGCGGGGAGGCCAGCTTGGCCTGCTGCAGCGGCGCCGGGCCGGGCCCGGTGACTTTGGACGAGAGCTTGGCGGGCTCGGCCTGCATGATGTCGCTGAGCCCCGAGAGGCCCGTCACGCTGCTGCCGCCTTTGGGGTCGTCCGCCGGCGGGTCGTCGTGCTTGAGCTCGGGCTCGGGGGTGACCACGGCGGGAGACGGCACCGGGGGCTGACGCCGGACGAAGTGCGACTCGCTGACCCGCCAAACGTGGCCGCAATGCGGGCAGCGCGTCACCGCTGTCACGCGCACGAACGGCGACCGCCGCGCTTTCTGACATGATGGACAGGTCAATTCATACATCGTCTGACATCCCACTGTAGCAGCCCGCCTGCCGCCCCACCAACGCTCGCGGTCCTCCATGCGGCTCGCCGTGAAGATCATCTTCGGTCGGACTCGGCCTACGCGGCGGGACCCTATACTTGCTTGATGTCCGTTGTGCTCCCGATCCTCGACTCCGGCCCCCAGCGGCCGGCGTTTGCCCGGGGGCCGCGTTCTCTCGACGCCGTAAAACTCTTGCGCCTCTCGCTCACCGACCGGTGCAACCTGCGCTGCGTCTACTGCATGCCCGACGACGGCGTCTCGTTCTACGACCACCACGACCTGCTGAGCGCCGACGATATCGTCTCGGTGGCCGCCGCCGCCCGCGGCGTGGGCGTGACCCACTTCAAGCTCACCGGCGGCGAACCCACGCTCCGTAAAGACCTGCTGCCCATCGTCGAACGCCTCGCCGCGCTGTCGCCCGCCGACCTGTCCATGACCACCAACGGCATCCGCCTGGGTCAGCACGGCGGCCGGCTCGCCCACCAACTCCGAGACGCCGGGCTCGATCGGCTGACGATCTCGCTGGACTCGCTGGACCCCGACACCTTCGCTCGCCTTACCGGCCGGCGGGGCTTCACGCTCGACCAGGCGTGGGCGGGGATCGACGCCGCCGTCGCCGCGGGCTTCGAGGCCCTCAAGCTCAACGTGGTCGTGGTCGGCGGGATCAACGACCACGAGGTCGCCGACTTCGCGGCGCTCACCCACGATCGGCCGTGGACGGTGCGTTTTATCGAGTACATGCCGCTGGGCGACAGCGCGCTGACCGACCACGCCGCCGGTGCTGAAACTTTTACGGTCGACAACCAAGAGATCATCCGCCGGATCGAGGCCGTCCACGGCTCGCTGCTTCCGGTCGAGCGCGACGCCGAGCCGGGCGTCGGCCCCGCCGTGGTCTTCCGGACCGGCGCATCGGCTGGGCGTCGGCAGCCGGGAGCGGCCGGAGGCGGCGGGGGGAGATTGGGGTTCATCTCCGCGATGAGCCGGCCGTTCTGCGAGACGTGCAACCGGCTTCGGCTGACCGCGCGGGGCGAGCTGCGGGCCTGTCTGTTCGACGGCGGTGAAGTCGATCTGTTGCCCACGCTGCGGGCCGAGCGGGTCGATCCCGGGGCGCTGCGCGACCTCATGGCCCGCTGCGTCGCCGAGAAGCCCGAGACCCACAGCCCCCGCGGCAACCGCGCGATGTCCCAGCTCGGCGGCTGACCCCCGTAAGCTCGTCGGTCACCGTCGGGGAGCGGCCGGCAGCGTCCTCCACCCGGCACCCGACGTTGACTTTCTCCCCGCCAGCTTCGACGATACCACTCATGCCCGACACCGTCCTCGACCAGGCCGAAGAGTTCAACCTGCCCGACGCGCTGGCCGTGGTTGCCGGCGGCGGCGAGTTGCCGTGCGTTCAGATCGACACCCCCGCCTGCACCGCCCGGCAATACCTTTTAGGGGCGACCGTCACCGACTGGCAGCCCGCCGGGCACGACCCGGTGCTGTTCACCGCGGACCACGCCGTGTTCCGCGAGGGCAAGGGTATCCGTGGCGGCGTGCCCGTCTGCTTCCCCTGGTTCAGCGACCACCCCACCGACCCCAACGCCCCGGCCCACGGCCTGGTCCGCGCCAAGCCCTGGCACCTCACCCAGACCGCCCTGGGCCCCGACGGCGTCGACGTCGAGATGGTCACCAACCTCGACCAGCTCCGCGCCGAGCTCCGCACCACCTTCGGCCCGAACCTCACCGTCCGCCTCATCGTCACCAACACCTCCGACACCGATCAGACCTTCGAGTCGGCTCTGCACACCTACCTCACCCTCGGCGACATCCACCAGGCCTCGGTCACCGGGCTCGAACACGCCGAGTACGTCGACCACCTCCAAAGCCAGGAACGCCTCAACCAGGGCGACGCCCCCATCACCTTCACCGCCGAGACCGACCGCGTCTATCAGAACACTCCCGCCACCTGCGTCCTCCACGACCCGGCGATGAAGCGCAAGATCACCGTCGAGAAGCTCGGCTCACTCTCCACCGTCGTGTGGAACCCGTGGATCGACAAATCCAAACGCCTCTCGGACTTCGGCGACGACGAATACCTGGGCATGTGCTGCATCGAAACCGCCAACATCGCCGAGCACGCCGTCACCCTGGCCCCGGGCGAAGCGCACACGACGCTGGTCAAGATCGGCGTCGAGAAGACCGGCTGAGGTTCCGGCTCTTTGGCTGTTTGCCGCCCGCGGCGAGCGCCTGTCACCAACAACGCGATTCGACCAACGCCACTCACTGGCGCTCGATCGTGCTGCCGCCCTGCTGCTGGTCGATGCCCTCGACGTTCTCGACCACGTTCGGCGGCACGGGGAGAGCCGTGTCGGGGTCGAGGTTGTACGACGTCAACTCGTCGCGCACGGTTTGTTCCCACCGCCGGTAGGTCTGCGCCGCGATCGGCACCTCGCCCGAGAGGCGGTAGGCCGTCTGGTACGAGTTGATCCGCACAAACAGGTCGTGCTGCGGGTTCTGCATGTACCGCGTGAACGCGTCGAACACCATCTGATCGAACGGCGGCATCCGCAGGCGTCCCCCCCCCACGCCCAGGCCCGTCTGGTAGCCGTATTGCTCGTTATAGCGCCGGTGTACCGTCTGGGCGATCTCCAGGTTACGCCCGAACACCTGCAGCCCGCGCTGGTTGCCGGCGGCCAGGCCGCTGCGGAACGCCTGCTCCAGCCGGGAGTTGATCAGCGAGATCATGCCCGGACGCCCGAGGTCGTCGTCGAAGATCAGCATCGCCACGAACTCCGGCAGCGGCAGCTTGTACCAGCCGTAATTCTGGTTGGTTGGCGAATCGCCGAATTCGTCGATGAGCCGTTTGTAGTAACGCTCGGCCTGCCGCGGGTTGCCGTAGAGATACGAGTACAACACCGCTTTCTGCAGGAAGTTTTCTTCGCCCTGCGCGAACGCGTCGGCTCGGATGCGGGCACCGAGTTCTTCGTCCTCGGCCATCGCCTGGGTCTCTTGGACGATGATGAAGTACCCGTCGATAAAGTCGGGGTCGGGCAACAGGTCGATCTGCTGCCCCGGGCGGTTGAACGGGTTGAACGCCACGGTGCCGTAGTCGCTGAGCGACTGCAGCGAGTGCAGCGCCTGCCGCTGGGTGTTGAGCAGGTCGACCCGGTCGTTGTCCCGCAGGTCGTAGTAGCGCTCGACGCCGAGCTTCGACCAGTAGAGGCTGTGGCTGTGGGGGTGCCGCCAGTCGAGCGGGCCGTACGTGCTCATGTACTCCCACATCTTCTCGGGGTCCATCTTGTAGTCTTCGACCAGCACCTTGGCCCGTAGAAACGGCAGCAGCTCTTCGCGGAATCCCGCGGCGACGGTCGCGTCGTCGCCCATCGACAGCAGCACACGCAGCGCCCGCTGAGCTTTGTCGTCGAGCAGCTGCTCGGGCAGCGACGCGACCACCTCCGGCGAGCGGAAACGCAGGTACATCAGGCACGTGCCGATCGCCCGCATCGTCGCGCTATCGATCGACAGCTCGGCCTCGCGGAAGCGTTCCGCCGCCGCCGCCGCCCCGGGGTTTTCTTCGAGGAAGACCGTCGTCGCGTCGCGCTCGGCCCGCGAGAGCTGGTCGGCCGCGGCCTTGAGCAACTGGCCCAACGCTTCCCGCCCGCGCTCGTTGGTCGGCGAGACCTCGGCGAGGATCCGACGCAGGCGTTGGTCGAGCGCGATGATGCCCAACTCACGCAACGCCTCCGCCTCGTCGCTGACCTGTCGGACCGCGCCCGACTCGATCAGCGTGTCCAGGCCCTGCGCGACGCGGCGCCCCGGGCGGTCGACCGCAAAGTACAGGTCGGCGTAGACCGCGACCGGCAGGAAAGCGTTGGTCACTTCTTGGGGCTGGAGCTGCTCGGGCGCGGCGCCGAGAAGGATCTCCCACTCGCGGGCAAACTCGCCTTTGTAGTACCAGTTCACGTCGTCGGTCGATTGGCCGATCTTGTGAAACAGGATCCACCCGAGCTCGCGGTACAGCCTCACGGACCGCGGGTTGTTCGGGATGCCCTGCTCGCGCAACAGCCTGACGCCCTTGTTGACCCAGTCGTAGCGTTCCTGCGGCGTGTACGTCTCGACCGAGATGTTGTACGCCATGTTCCACGCCAGGAAGCTCCAGACATGCGGGAAGCGCGGCTGCAGGTACGTGATCCACGTCGCCAGCGTGTTGGCTTCGGCGAACTGCCCGTCGCGTTTCATCATTTCGGCGCGGTACCACAGCGCGTTGACCGCCACCCCGCGGAAGCTGCCCAGCCCCGCGGCGAGCAGCGCGTACTGCGGGGCGTCGCCCTGGTTCGAGTCCGCCGCGAACGTGAGCTGCAGGTCACGCCGCTGCGCATTGATCGGGTTGATCAAGAGCGTGCTGCCGGCGAGCGCCGCGATCAGCACGAGCAGGAAGGCGAGTTGGGTGATGCGGTCTCGGTTCATTTTGCGACTTCGTGAGAGGGTGATCGGAAGTAGAGCTGAACTCGCGGGGTCTGGGCGTTGGTGCCTGACCGGTCGCCGGATCGCAGAGACCACCAGGCCGCCGGATTCAGACCTGCACCTGCGCCACCTCGCGGCGGCTGAAGAAATACGACGCGGCCACCGCGACCACGCCCGTGCTCACCACGCCGATCCGCACGAACACGCCCCAGATCATCGACGGCTCGACCGACCGGCCGTAGGCGATCAGCGGCGTCGGGCTGTACCGCGCCATCGGCGGGACGATAAACGTGAAGCCCTCGCCGATCACGCGGATGACGAGCTTGAAGGCGTTGTAGACCTCGCCTTCTTTGATGTGCCCGGCGAACTTGCCGACCGTCAGCCAGATCTTGTCCCACCACGGCACCTCGTCCCGCGGGATCGAGGCGTAGTTTCTCAGCGACTCGCCTAGGTAGTCGCTGCCCACCGCCGCGAAGAACACCAGGAAACAAAGCAGGCACGCCACGGGGAAGCCCAGGAACGTCGCCGCCGCGAGCCCCAACGCCGCGAGGAAGCCCAGACGCACCCACATGACCAGCATGCCCTTGGCCAGGTTCCCGCGGAACGAGCCGACCTTGTAGAAGACCTCCATCCCTTCGCCGGGCTTGAAAGTGATCGCGGTCTGCTGGGTGTCGCCGCCGGTGTTGATGATCGTCAGGTCGAGCGTGCCGTCGTCTCGGATCTCTTCGGAGAGGATGTAGGCGGTGTGGAACGTGTTGTTGCGCACCAGCGGCAGCGGCTGGCCGCTGCGGGCGTCGGCGAACGGCCGGTCGTTCACGCGGAACGCCATCCGCACCATGTTGTCGGCCTCGGCGCGGCCGGCCTTGGGCTTGAACCGCAGCTGCACCGACGGGCCCGCTTCTTTCGCCGCCGTCAAACCCGAAAAGCGGTACGTCTGGCGGTTGCGGGGCGGGATCGTGAGCCACTGCTTCATCATGTCCAGCTGCATCGCCTGCCGCATCGCGGGGTTCACGAACGTGTCGGGGTCGCCGAGTTGGCCGTAGAGCACCGGGTCGGCCCCGCGCTGCCGCATCTCTTGGAGCTTCTGGTCGAAATCGATCGCCAGCGCCCCGGGGACCGCCGGCCCCGGCTCGGCCGAGGACCGCGCGGTCAGCACCTGCTCCTGCACCGCCACCGCGTCGGCGAAGTCCATCGCCGGCTGCCGCTCGAGCACCTTCACGAACGAGTACACGCCGATGCCCGACACCAGCAGCAAGAGCGCGTTGAGCGCCATGATCCCGACCCACTTGCCCGCGAGGTACGCCGGCCGGCTGATCGGCTTGGTCAGCGTGAGGAACGCCTGCTTCTCGCCGAGCTCGCTGGTGACCGTCCGCACCGCCAGCAGGATCGTCATCACGCTCAGCAGCGTCGCGATCACGGTGAGCGAATACGTCAGGAACGACTCGAGGCGGTACTGCAGCCGCGTCTCGCCGCCCAGCGTCGCGGGCAGGAACGGCACGATCAGCACCAGCATCACCACGAAGATGAGCGCCATCTTCATGCGGATCGCTTCGTCGAGCAGCGTGCGGGCGACGCCGAAGACCGCCCAGCCGCCGGACAAGAACAGGCGCAGGAGTTCGAGCCCGAGCATGAACGCCGTGGCCATGCCCCACACGCCCAGGAACGTGATCGACGCCGATCGGCTGCCCAGCGCCTCGCTCATCACGACGAGGAACGCCGAGATCATCGTGAAGACGATCAGCCGGGCGGTCTTCGACACCCATCCGACGTGTCGCCACAGAAACAGCCCGCGGGCGATCCACAGGTACGTCAGCGTCTGCCCCACGCCCAACACCACGTTGGCCAGCGTGGACGAGCCCTGGCCGTGCAGCAGAAAGCCCAGCCCGACGGTGGCGGCGATCAGCGCGATCAGGATGGTCAGCCAAGGGGCGAGGCGGGGTTTCATGGACGGTTTAGTTCCCCATCAGGTCGTCGAGGACCGAGTCATCGGCCTTGGCCCGCGGCGCCGGGGAAGCCGGCGGAGGGGCCGGGGACGCGGACGGTTTCGGCGGCGCGGGCTTGGGCGCGGCGCCGGCGGTGAGGCCGGCCAACACATCGTCCGCCGCGTCGGGTTTCGTCGGCCGAGCGGGGGCCTCGGCGGCGGGGGTTGGTGTGGGCTTGGGCGCCGGAGCACCCGAGGTGAGCTGATCGAGCACCCGGGCCGCGTCGACGTCTTCGGGCATGTGGGCCGAGCGCGACTCGGTGTCGCCCGCGGCGTCGGTCAGGAACGCGGCGACCTGCCCGGCGTTGCCCGCCCCGGCGGTCCGGGCCCCCTCGGCCTGGGCCTGGTGCACGATGTCGAGGAACAGCGACTCGAGCTTCTGCCGCGACTGGCTGACCCGGACGTCCGTGATGCCCGCCGACTCGAGCAGCGCGACGAGCTCTTCGCTGGAATGCTCGTCGAGCGCTTCGGTGGTGATCGTGGTCTGGTCGTGCTTGGCGAGCAGCTCTTCGATCGTGCCGTGGCGACGCACCTTGCCGCCGAACATGATCGCGGCGCGGTCGGTCACGTCTTCGACGTCGGACAAGAGGTGCGAGCACAGCAGCACGGTTTTGCCGGTATCGCGGAGCTTGAGGATCAGGTCCTTGATCTGCCGGGTGCCGATGGGGTCGAGGCCGGTGGTCGGCTCGTCGAGGACCAGGAGCTGGGGGTCGTTGATCAGCGCCTGGGCGAGGCCGATGCGTCGCTGCATGCCCTTGGAGTACTCGCCGATGGGCCGGCGCTGGACCTTGTCGAGGCCGACCATCTCCAGGAGCATGTCGATGCGTTGCTGGCGTTTGCGGCGGTCCTGGTGGAACAGCTTGCCGTAGTACTCCAGCGTCTCCCGGGCGTTGAGGAAGCGGTAGAGGTACGACTCTTCGGGCAGGTAGCCGATCTGTTTCTTGACCGCGACGTCCTTGGCGGGCTTGCCGAACACCGACACGACGCCGGACGTAGGGTGCAGCAGCCCGAGGATCATCTTGATCGTGGTGGACTTGCCCGAGCCGTTGGGCCCCAGCAACCCGAAGACCTCGCCGCGGCGGACGTCGAGGTCGATGTCGTCCACCGCCGTCACCCGGTCGCGGAGCCAGAAGTCCTTGAACACCTTGGTCAGCCGGGCGCAGCGGATGACGTGGTCGTGGGTGTCCGTTGACGTGGCGGCGGGCTGGGTCGTGAGTTGCGTCATGGGCGATGTTTGGAGGTGGAGTGAGGATTTTTGATTTGCGGACGCGGGCAGGAGCCGTGCCTCGGCCGAGGATGTTGCGACCCCCAATCCTCAGCCCCGAATCAAAAATCAGTTGCCTTGATTCGCGTCGATCTCGGCGTCGAGCCGGGCACGTTCTTTGGTACGCGTGATCTGGGGGTCGCGGTTCATTTCGAGCAGCAGACGCTGGCCCGACGGGGCGTAGAAAAGCTCGATGCCCGAGTCGTCGTTGAAGATCTCGCGGACCACGTACTGCCACCGGCGTTCCTTGAACAGCTCGGGGTCCTTCTCGAACGCTTCCTTGAGCTCGAGGACCGTCTCGGCCTCGGTCTTGATCCGCTGGGTGATCTGGGATTTCTCGATCTGGGCGTTGTTGATGATCGTCGCGGTCTCGCCGCCGATGTCGTACGTCTCGCCGTCGGCTTCCACGGCCAGGTTCGTGAACGCCTCGCTGAGCCGGGCGTCGAGCTCGGCCAGACGCCCGCTGTCGTTGAGGCTGGTGGCGAGTTCGTATTCCTTGAGCAGGGCCACGAGCGGTCCGTCCTGCCCGCCGACGGGCAGCGCCGCTTTGCCCGCCGCCTCGCCGAGCAGGCGGGTGCGTTCAGATTCGGCCTGGTTGATGAGTGTGCTGCGGGTGGCCTCGGACTGGCTGACCAACTCGTAGGCGTCTTTGACCGACGGCGGCATCTCCGGCAGCCGCATCGCGATGTTGGTCAGTGTGATGCCCACGTCGAGATCGTCGAGGCGCCGCTGAGCAACGGCCTTGGCCCGGTCGGCGCTGAACCGGCCGCCGATGACCTCATCGGCGGTCTCGCCGGCCACCGCGTGGACGATCCCCGACTCGACCATGTTGGTGACCAACGCCTCGGCGATCTGCAGCCCGGTGCGGGCCACCTCGATACTCTGCCGGCCCTCGGGCGTGTCGATCATGAGCGTCTCGGTCGTCACGCCGTCGGGGTCGCCGAAGTTGCGGATGAAAGCCGGCGAATCGCTGATCTGGTAGGTCGCGGTGAAGCGGGCGTGGACGATGTTGGCGTCGCCGGTGATCAGCGAGCCGTCCTGCTCGGGGTTCAGCGGCCGCGGCCCGCCCTCGCCCTCGTAGACGAAGGTCCGGCTGATATCGATCGGCCGCTCGTTCACCGGGACGGTCACGACGTTGTCGATCGGGAACGGCCAGCCGAAGTGCAGGCCCTGGGCCTTGCGGTCGATGCCCTCGCTGTCGGTGACGATCTTCCCGAAGCGGGTGACCACGGCTTCTTCCTGCTCGCCGACCTGATAGATGCCGCTGAACAGGTAGGCGACCACGAGGATGATCATCACCGCACGCAGCAAGCCGAAGCTGACCCGCAGGGCGTCGGACAGCGACTGCTGGGCCGGATCGACGCCGGGCGGGTTGCCGGGGCTCGCGGGGGGAGTGGAAGAAGGTGGGGTTTCGGCCATGGTGTCGGACTCGGAGGCTTGTGCCCTTGGCCCCGGGCGGTTCCGGGGGCGTGGCGTAAAGGAACGTTGGGTATATCGTCACCCCTGGCTCAGCCGGGGCAAACGGCGGCTACTCTTCGGCATTCGGCGTCGTGATCAGGTCGAAAAACTGTAACGCGTTGGCGTCGAGGATGAGCGTCGATTCCGGAAGCATCTGGCGGAGCGACTCGACCTTCGAGAGGAAGATCGCTAGGTCGGGGTTGTCGGCGAAGGCGTCGTAGTTGCGGGTCGCTTCGCGGAGGCCCTCGGTCTTGATCCGCGAGGCCTCGGACTGGGCGAAGCTGAGGATCTGGCCCTTGACACGCTCGGCCTCGGCGGTGATCGCCGTGGCGCGGTTCTGGCCCTCCTGTTCGGCCGAGGCCGCCAGACGCTGACGCGTGCTGCGCATCCGCTCGAAGACCTTCTCGGTGGTCGACTCGGCCAGCAGCATCCGGCGGACGCCGACCTGCTCGATCACGATGCCGTAGTCCAGCCCGGCGATGGTTTGCTGCAGCTGCGCCGTGGTTTGCGCCTCGATCTCGTCGAGGGCGAGCTGGTCGGCGTCGACGTTGACCAACTGGTCGAAGCGGTACCGCGAGAACTCGCCGAGCAGGTTCTGCATCTGCGTGCCGAGGCGCTCCTTGGCGGTCTCGGTGTTTCGCAGGGCCACGAAGAAGCGGTACGGGTCGTCGATCCGCCAGGTGACGTAGGTCTGCAGCACCACCGAGTTCTTGTCGGCGGTCTGGAACTGGGCCAGGTTCTGCTCGAGCAGCTGCACCTTGGTCGGGTAGCGGTAGACCTTCTGGACCGGCCAGGGGAACTTGAAGTTGATGCCCGGTTCGGTGATCAGGCTGCCGGCCTCGACGATCTCGCCGGCGTCGTTGTAGGTCGGCGCGTCGGCCTTCTCCCAGGTGGTCACGACGGCGTTCTCGTCGAAACTGACCTGGAAGAAGAACATGTAGGACACCAGCACCAGGGTGATGATGGTCGCGATCAGGAGGGTGGTGAGTCTTCGCATGGGCGTTGGGGAGTGGGGGTTTCTGGGGGTGGAATGAAGTTTGGGTAAGCGTCCCGGCGTGCGGGATCGTCGGAGAGTTATTCGGGGTTCGCGAAGATGTCGGCGGCGCTGCCCGCGTCTTCGAGGTTCAGGCGGACCGTCGAATCGTCGTCCAGCGGCACGGTAGAGATGACGCGGCGGTTGGCGGCGGCGAACGCCTCGGCCACGGCCTCGAGGTAGTAGCGGGACTTAAAGTAGTCCGGGGCGACGTTGAACGCGGCGAGCTCGAAGGCGAAGCGGTCGCCTTGGGCCTTCTCGTCGAGCGCGGTGCGCCAGCGGTCCTGCCGGGCGTCGGCCAGGATGCGGGCCGCTTCGCCGCCGGCCTGATCGATCAGGCGGTTGATCACCGTCTGCTGCTCGAGGACCGCGTCTTCCGGGGCACCGTCCGAACGCATCCGGTTGAGCTTGTCGATCTCGGTCTCGATCCGCAGCGCCTCGGCGCGGGAGCCGGCCGCGGCCGCGAGGATGCCGATGGCGTCGCGCTCGGCGTTCTCGATGTCGGTCTGCTGGACCTGCAACGCGTTGATCTGCTGCAGGAACGCGTCGGCCACTTCGTTGTCCTTGGGGGGGTGGATGTCGTAGAGCAGCACGTCCCGCACGGCGATGCCGTACGGGGCCATCTCGGCCCGCAAGACTTCGAGCAGCGCATCGCCCGCTTCGATCCGCCCCTCGCCGATCAACTCGTCGACCTCGCGGTTGGCGACGATCGCGTTGAGGTGTCGCTTCGCCGCCATTTCGAGCAAGACCGCGGGCCGCGTCGCGGCGGCGGTCGGGTCGGCGGCGCCGATGTAGGCCTCGAGGTCGCCGATGTTCCAGGTCACCACCCCCTGCATCGAGATAAGCCCGCCCAGCGGCGAACTCGACCCGTTGCCCGCGGGCGTGTCGGCGGCTCCGTCCGGAGCGGGCAGCCCTTCAAATGTTTCGGCGCCGTCGAGCTCCTGTTCGACCCCCCGGCGGACCGCTTCGTCGTGGATGCTGGTCGGGGCGGTCGGGAAGTAGATGATGTCGCCCTGGGCGTGGTCGTTGGTCCAGAGGGTCGCGACCCCGGCGATACGGTTGGCGTTTTCGTACCCGCCGAGGACGAGTTGACGCGAACGCTTGACGTCGACCTTCTCGGCTCGGCCGAGCGGCCAGGGCAGCTTGAAGCTCACGCCGGGGTCGGCGATCTTCACCACCGCCCCGCGGTCGGTGATGATCGCCTGCTGGTTGGGCGCGACGATGACGACGCACGACAGCCCGAACAGGATCACGATGCCCGCGACGATCAGCGGCGTCAGCGCCCGGCCGAGCAGCACGTAGAACCAGCTCTTGGTGATCTCGAAGCCGAACTGGTAGTTCAGCGTCTCCGAGACGATCTTGCCCATCGACTCGGGGCTGGTCAGCCAACCGAGCAGGCGCGAGTCGAACGCCGGGCGGACCACCTCGTCTTTTTTCCGGGGCCGGTAGATGCCGAAGACGAACGCGAGCAGCGTCTCGAGGCCCAGCAGCGCCATGAGCGCCGGGATCGCCAGCGACAGCCCCGCGAGCACCGGCACGTTGCCCACCGACAAGAACACGGCCGCCACCAGCAGCAGCACGAGCACCAGCACGTTGCCGATGAGGTACGCCGCCCCGCCGCGGAGCATCTGCCACGCGGGCTCACGGGTCATGCCCGCGACGTATCGCGCTACGAGGAACCCCAGGAACGACAGCAGCGCGGTAAAGCCCACGAGCATCCACGGGTTGGTCGCGGGGTTGCCGAGGTTGGCCTGCAGGAGACGTAGGTACTCGCGTTGCCCCTCGTCGTTCAGGTCGATCAGCCGGTAGTTGCCCACGAGCAGCGCGACGCCCGCGGCGAGCAGGTAGATCGCCACGCTGACCGAGACGACGTTGAGGCCCCACTTGTAGAAGCTCTCGAGGCGTTTGCGGGCGGTGGCGAGGTTGTGGCCGGCTTCGTCGAAGAGCGCCGCGGCGCGGGCGTCTTCGCGCGCCAGCTGCTCGGCCTCGAGCGTTTCTTCGCGCTCGAGGCGGTGCTGGTTGTAGAGCATCCACAGCGTGACCCAGATCGGCAGGCCGCCGAAGAGGTGCCACGCCGCGGCGTGAAACGCCGACGACTGCGCGTACAGGCCCAGGCCCGCGACGATGATCGCGAACACGAGCTGGGCGGCGCCGCCGAGCAGCGCCGCCGAGGTGGCGCGACGGTAGGTTTGTTGGTCTTGGGTCATGCTCAAATCGTGGGTTCTGAGTCGGGGGTCCGCCGGGAGACGCCGAGCGGAGGGAAGAGTTTAGCCGCGAAGCCCGAGCAAACCCGGGCGGGCGCGGTCGCGTATGATACCGAACTCTCATGTTTCGACAGCTTTTGACTATCTCGCGCAACACGTTCACCGAGTCGATCCGCCAGCCGATCTTCACGGTGCTCACGCTGGTCTCGGCCCTGGCGTTGATCCTGGCCCCGTCCCTGTCGGCGTACTCGATGGAGACCGGCGAGGGCGACAAGAAGATCCTGGTCGATATGGGCCTGTCGACGCTGTTCATTACGGGCATGCTGCTCGCCGCGTTCAGCGCCACGGGCGTGCTCAGCCGAGAGATCGAGGAGCGGACCGTGCTGACCGTGGTGAGCAAGCCGGTGAATCGCCCCATCTTCGTGTTGGGCAAGTTCCTGGGCGTCGCCGGGGCGATCCTCGTGGCCTACTGGGTGCTCAGCCTGCTTTTTATGGGAACCTACCGCCACGGCGTGATGTCCACGGCCCGCGACGACTTCGACATCCCCGTCATCCTGTTCAACCTGCTCGCGGCGCTCGTGGCGCTCGGCGTCGCGGCCGGGGGCAACTACCTGTACCGCTGGGTGTTCACCTCGACGTTTATCAAGGCGCTGGCGGTGACGATGACGCTCGGCTTCCTCGGCGTCCTGGTCGTGGGCAAAGAGGGCGCGATCCAGAGCCCGCTGAACGAGTTCGTCGCGCACAACGGCGAGCTGACGCAGATTGCGATCGGGCTCGTGATGATCTTTCAGGCCGTGCTGATCCTCACGGCCGTGGCCGTGGCGGTCTCGACGCGGCTGGGCCAGATCATGACGCTCTTGATCTGCATCGGCACGTTCCTGCTGGGCGTGGTCAGCAGCTCGCTGAGCGGGAAGGTGAACCAGGCCCTGGCGCTGCCCGCGGACCTGGGCGTGTTCCAGAGCTTGGCGGCGGTGGTCAACGCGAACCTGCCGCTGGCCACCAAGGCGGTCTTCCTGGCGACCAAGCTGGTGTATCTGGTCGTGCCCAACCTGCAGTTCCTCTGGCCCGCCGACGCGATCACGCAGGGCCACTCGCTGGTGCACGACGCCGACGGCGAGTTCACGCTCAGCGTGTTCGGACTTATCACGACCTACGCGGCGTTGTACTGCACCGTCGTCCTGTCGCTGGCGGTCATCCTGTTCCAGCGGCGTGAGGTCGGCTGATCCGGCGGTCGCGGGTCCGAGGGGAGAGGGAATGGGTAAACAAGCCATGGCAAAGACCTCGCCGCGGCCGACCGGGCGCGCACTGGGTCTGTACTGTACGCCCCGGATCAAACGGGGTTCGCGCAAGGCAAAGCTCCCCCGGCCGATGTAGACGGCCGGGGGAACGTAGTGTGTGGATGCACGGCCCGGCGTTGGCCGGGCGACGCGGCATAGCCGTGGCCCGTGGGGCCTTAGTCCAGCGCCAGCTGGCCGCGACCGATCGTCTGGGGTTCGCGTCCCCGGCGTTCGGCGGTCCCGCGACGGACACCCCGCCAGGCCTTGGCGGCGTTGCTCGCGAGTCCGGCGACCAGCAAGCCGGAGAAGCCGACGATCCCGCCGAGGATCATCGCCGGATACGCAATCAATCCGAAGTGCTCGACTGGGCCGATGACGGCCGACAGCACGGGGGCCGCCGCCACGCCGGCAAAGGCCGAGGCCATCAGACCCCAAGCCACCGGCCCCAAACCCGAGCCGAAGGAGGTATCGGACGCCGAGGCGTCGAAGGAAGGAACGCTTTCACTGACCGGGCGGGTTTCAATCTCTTGCATGGGTACTGCTTCTTTCTTCTCCGCAAACGATTCGTCGGCCGGGCGTGGGTGGGTCACACGACAAGCGGTTGCGGGGTGAGGTGGAGGCCGTGACGCAACCGGCGTCCGACACCTCCAGGGGGCGGGGGTCCCGTTCCACGGGACTGAAGGAGGGTGGGCCCGGCAGGTGACCCACGGCAGAGATTATGCAAGCCCGGTGCCATTTGTCCACGCGCACGGGGTAAGGATCCGGTTAGTTTTTCGGGACCCGATTTCAAGACCCGTCGACGCGAAAAATGCCGTAAAAACAGGGGTTTTTGGCGCGACCCCGGGCCGGCGACATCGGCCGTGAAAAATTAAAGTTTTGCCGCTGCGTAGCGCTTGGGCGGTCCGCCGGTTGAATCGAGAGGTTGCCGTGTTTGCGCGCAGCCCAAGTGAATGGTTGGCGCCGTTGTCTCGGGGCCGGCGTGTCGGCTCAGGGCGTCGCGGCGCGGCGCAGCCGGTCGTTGATCGCGCGGCCGAGCCCCTGGTCCGGCACGGCCTCGGCGACGATCAGGTCCAGCCCCGCCGCGTCGAGCCGGTGCATCGCCTCGAACAGCCCCGCCGCCGCCGCGGTCAGGTCGCCGGTCGCCGACAGCGTCTCGATCACGCGAAACCCCATGCCCCGCCCGCGCTCGCCGCGCAGGCTCAACAGCCCCACCGCCTTGCCGCCGAGCTCGCCCGGGTCGGCGTCTTCCAGCTTCTCGGTCAACCGCATCGGCGTCCGCGGCGCGTAGTGCCGATCCAGCATCCCCGGCGACGCGACTTTCTCGCCAGCCTGCGCCACCGACACCGCCCCCCCCACCACCGCTTCGATCGACTCGACCGGCGTCCCGCCCAACCGCAGCACCGCCGCGCCCGCTTCGCCGAAGCCGACCACGGTCGACTCCACCCCCGTCGTGCACGGCCCGCCGTCGAGGACCATGTCGCAGTCGACTCTCACGTGTTCGGCCCGTGTCGGGCTGATGCCCCCGAACGCGTTCGCCGACGGCGCGGCGACCGGCACCCCCGCCGCCGCGATCAGCCGCCGCGCCAACGCGTGCCCCGGCACCCGCAGCCCGACCGTCTCCAGCCCCGACGTCACGATCCCCGGGATCACGTCACGCTTAGGCAGCACCAGCGTCAGGGGCCCCGGCCAGAACGCCCCCGCCAACGCCCCGGGAAGGTCCCGCACCGCCGCGGGGAGTTTGCCCAAATCCGCCAACACCCACGCCGCCGCCGCGTCGGCCACGTGCACGATCAGCGGGTCAAAGCTCGGCCGCCCCTTCGACGCGAACACCTTGGCCGCCGCCGCCGCGTCGAGCGCGTTGGCCCCGAGCCCATAAACCGTCTCGGTCGCGAACGCCACCAGCCCGCCCCCGCGGATCGTCGCGCCGGCTTCCTGGATCTCCGCGTCGCTCACCATTCGGGGAGTCTAATTGATTCTGATTGATCACCGCCGGGCCGCCGGCAACGCGCGGATCGATCAGGTGGTTCGCCGCAGGGCCGCCAGGTGCTCGAGGTTCTTGCCCTTGCCCCCACGGATCGGCGAGCGCATCCAGCCCAGCACCTCTACCCCGAGGTCGGGCAATACCGTTTCCACGACGCGCCGCGTCTCGGCGTCCGCCTCGGCGTCGGTCAGCTTGTGTTGCCCCGATTCGTAGTGCGGCTTGATGAGCGAAACGATCCGGGCCCCGGGCGACCCGCCCAACCACCGCAGCGCCGCGGGGATGGCCTTCTCTTGCTTGGTCCAGCCCAGGTCCAGCGACACCACGTCACAGGCCACCCCCGGGGGCGGCTCCACGTGCAGCGCGTTGGTGCGTTCCATCACCACCACGCGGTCGTCCTGGCGCAGCTTCCACGCCAGCTCGCCGTAGGCGGTGTCCACCGCGTACACCTTCGCCGCCCCGCATTGCAGCAAGCAATCCACGAACCCGCCGGTCGAGCACCCCAGGTCGGCACACGTCGCCCCGCCCGCGTCGATGCCGAAGTGCTCCAACGCCGCGTCGAGCTTCAGCCCGCCGCGCGACGCAAACTTCTTTTCCTCGGGGGCGGGCTTGGCCATCGCTGCATTATGACCGACCACGTCTCATTGCACCGAACGCATTCTTATTCTGGCCCGAATACCAACGTCGCATTCTTGGTCCACGTATGTATTACGCGGCAACAGGAATCGCCACCCGTTCCCGGATTCGAGAGACATGCCAAGACCATGCCGCCGTCACGGCGTGGATCCGAGGGGATGAGGTCACGGGGTACGTTGCGCGGCTATTTGAGCTCAACCGACCAGTACGCGTTGTCCAGGAAAGTGCGCCACGAGGCGTACTTGTCGTGGCCGATACGCAGCGTGATCGACGGGTTGCGGCGCGGCTTGGCCGGCGGGCGGATCAGCGGCATGTTCGCCTGCGTCGGGGTGCGGCCGCCCTTCTTCGAGTTGCAGCCCACGCAGCAGCACACCAGGTTCTGCCAGCTCGTGCCGCCGCCCTGGCTGCGCGGGGTGACGTGGTCGAGCGACAGCTCGCTGGTCGCGAAGCTGCGGCCGCAGTACTGGCAGCGGTTGTGGTCGCGGGCAAAGATGTTGCGGCGGTTGAGCTTCACGTCCTGCCGCGGCACGCGGTCATAAGAAAGCAGCCGGATGATCTTGGGCACGGCCAGCTGCATCCGGACGGTGCGGACCCACTCGTAGGCCGACTCCTCGCCCTCGCCCTCGTATTCGGCGCGGGCCGCGGAGAGTTCGGCCCAGTCTTCGAAGGGGTGCCCGGTATAGCTGCCGTCGTCGACCCGGATGACCTCGGCCATGTCACGGACGAGCATAGAAAACGCTTTGCGGGCATCGATGACACGGATGGCCATCCACATCTTGTTTAAGACCAGGACGTGGCTGTTCAGGGCGGTGGGCGCTGCGGTCATGCCGTACAGAATCCTTTCTCGCCAACAACGAAATCCATCAAAAGCCTACCCGCGGTTTGGCGGCGGGTCCACAACAATCTTGGCCGAGAAAGGGATGTTTGGGACGTCTTTGCGGGCATTTCCGGGTACATCGACACCGCCACCGCGATCCGCTAAACTGCTCGACTCAATCGGGCGAATGCCAGAGCGGCCAATTGGGACGGGCTGTAAACCCGTTGGCTTACGCCTACGCAGGTTCGAATCCTGCTTCGCCCACTTCTTTTGCCCCGGAAACCCTCCGCGGCCCCGGAAGTTCCATACCGACATCGTTGGAGTTTTCGACGACCACCCCGGCGCTTACGCCGGGGTTGTTTGTCGGCCACGGCCCCCTCAGAATCTCCGGGCGGCCTGAATCAAGCCGCGTCGGTCGGCGTCTGCCGGTGGAGCCGGGTGGGTTTCAGCCCCACTTGCTGCATTAAGGAACACCCACCATGACCAGCCAAGCCGCCTTGACCGCCTACGCCCACCGCGGCGACGCCGAAGCCTTCTCGGTCCTCGTGCGGACGTACCAATCCCTCGTTTACGGCACGGCGATGCGCCGCCTGCGCCACGACGACGACGCGCGGGAAGCCACGCAACAGACTTTTATCAAGCTCGCCAAGCAGGCCGAGACCATCCGGGCGCGGTCGGCCGGAGAGTTGGCGGCGTGGCTGCACCGCACGACGATCAACACCTGCAAAGACCTGATGCGTTCGGCCAGCCGACGCCGCGGCCACGAAGCGGCGTACGCCCGGTCGAAGCCCACCGAACTCTCACCCGACGGAGTTTCGTGGGAACAGGTGAGCGTGGCGTTGGACGAAGCGGTCGCGGAGCTGGATGACGAGCGGCGTGCGCTGGTGGTCGAGCACTTCCTGGCCGGCCGGCCCCAGCGGGAGTTGGCGCAGGAAACGGGCATCAGCCAGGCGACGGTCAGCCGGCGTTTGGAGTCGGCGGTGTCGGCGCTGCGCGAGACGCTGACGCGACGCGGCGTGACCGTGCCGGCCGCCGGGGCGCTGGCCACGACGCTCTCGGGCGCGAGCGCCGGCGCGGTGCCGGCGACGGTGACCGCCGAGTTGGTCAAGGTCGGGGTGTCGGGCGTCGGGGTCGCGGCCGGCACGACGGGCGCCGCGGCGACCGCCAGCGCCGGCGGCGCCGGGCTAGGTTGGGGCGCGAAGCTCGCGGCGTGGCTGGTCTTGGCCGGAGGCGTGATCGGCGGCGGGGTGTGGATCGCCCAATCCAACCCCGGTGCGGCTCCGCCCACCGCCCCGCCGAGCCCACCCCCGGCCGCGGCTCCCCCCGTGAATCCGGTGGCTCCGGGGGGCGCCCGGGTCCGGGTGGGCCACCCGTTCGAGATGGTGGCGGCGGTGATGGACAACAAGACCTTGGCTGTGGCGGAGCTCGACCTGACGGCGACGGGCCCGGGCGCGGCGATGTCGTGGGCCTTTGAACAAGCTTGGCCCGAGGGGGCACCCGATGGCGTGGTCGCGGAACTCAGCAAAGTGATGGTGGCACGCGGCCAAGCCTGGCGAGACGAGCTGCGCGGGCTCGGCGTCGACCGTGTCGGATGGGTGGTCCGCGAGCCGTCCGGGGCGACACCGCGGGCCATCGACCGAACCACGGTTTTGGTCATCACGCCCTGGCCCGGCAGCGAGGAAGCCTCGCAGCGCCTCGCGGCAACGCTGAGCCCGGGTCAGCCGCTGCCGCGGCACGGGCGCTTCGGCGGCGACCACTGGCTGGGCATCCTCGACGGCCCCCCGGCCCTGGCTTTGCAAGACCTGCGGGACCTGCAGACCTCCATCGACGCGGACTGGCTGGAAGCCGCCGAGGCGGTGCGCGGTGCGGCGGCGTGGGCCGTGTGTTCGCCGACGGCCGGGGTCCGGGATTACCAACTGACGCAATTCGAGCAGCAGGAGAAAGACGTCCGCGAAAGCCTCGCGCAGTTCCCCGAGGGCGAGGAGACGATGCAACGGGTTCAGAACTCGTTCACGGTGTTCCGACACATATGGCGAGCGCGGTGGATGTCGGCGGGGCTGTGGCTGTCGGCCGAGGGGCAACCCGAAGAAGTCCGGTTCACCGGGCGCATGGCCGACGCGGCGTCGGCCGCGGCGTGGGGCCCGGACCTGAGCGTCCTCACGCGGCAGGTCTTCACGTCTCCCGCAGGACAGGCGGGTGAGGCGCCCAGCGTCAGCCTAGGCGTCACCGGGCTGGTGTTTGCGGCACTGGGCGAAGACTGGGACGCCGTCGAGGACCGCGTCGGCAAGACGGTCGCGTTGGGCGACATCGACTGGCGGCCGATCGTCGCGCTGATCGAAGCCACGGAACGTGAGGCGCCGCAGGCGGCGCGGATGAACGAGTTGCGGCAGGCGGCGTTGGCGGTGCAGACGTTTTACGCCAGCGAACCGGAGGGGGTTTGGGCGCCGACGCTCGAGGAAGCCTATGACTGGATCTGGCCCGACGGTCCGCCGCCCGGCACCGCGGCCGAAGAGGAGGTCTGGTACGCCCCGCCGACGGCGAAGCTGGGAGCGCACCAAGAGCCTGGGGGCGTGATGCTTCTGCTCGACGGCCGGGCGTGGGAAGCGGGAGACGAATGGATCGCGGTGGGATTCGTCGACGGGCACGTCGAGATGGTGCCGCGCGACGACCAACGCCTGCAGAAGTTCGTGCGTGAGGTGCGCGAGAGACGAGGCCGGTAAGCCGACTTCGACCGCGGCAAAGATCATTGAAGATGGAGCTCCGCCGTCACCACAGCCGCCCGCTGCGCGACAACAACCAAAAGAACGCCACGAGCAGCACCACCGCGGCGAGGCCGTAGACCGAAGCTTTCCACCGCGCCGCCGACGTCTCGGGGTGGGACCCGTCGTGATCCGGATCGGGCAGGTCGAGCCCGTCGTACATCGTGTCGTCGGACCAGCCGGTGTCTTCGTCGGACCCGCATTCGGGGCAGGCCAACGCTCCGACGCGGACGTCGGCGCCGCAGTTGGGGCAGGTAAAGGTTTCCGGGGCCCGCCGCGCCATTACGCGGCCGAGAGGTTCTGCAGCACCTGGCGGCGGATGTCTTCGATCAGCTGGACGGGCGTCATCGGCTCGGCGAAGCCCGGCAGCAGCAGCGGGCGGTTGTCTTCGAGCTGGCGGGACATGCGTTGGCTGGCGGTGACCACGGTCGAGTGCGACGGCTTGCCGAGGGCCGCGGCGATCTCGGGGAAGCTCAGCGTGGTCATCTGCCGGGTGAGGTGGATCAGCATCGCCCGGGCCAGGACCACGAGCCGGTGCCGGGAGGAGCCGGCGACCTGGGCGGCGGGGACGTTGAGGCGCTCGCAGACGGTGTCGCGGATGTCGGCGAACCGCACGGGGCGTTGGGCGCGCAGTTGATTTTGGCCGGCGACAAGCTTCTCAACCAACGCCCGGTTGACCATGCGGGTCGGGCCCGTGGGCTGGGCGAGGCTGGCCAGAGCGTGCAGGTGGGCGAGCGTGCCCTCGATCTCGCGGACCGAACGCCCGGCGAGCGCGGCGACGCGTTCGTCGAGCCCGGGCTGCAGCACCAGGCCGCGCCGCTTGGTCAAGCGATTGATCAACGCCAACCGCGTCGGTTGGTCGGGCGCCTGGACCTGAACGACCAGTCCCTGAACGCAGCGGCTGACCAAGCCTTCGCTGAAACGCTTGATGAGCTTGGGGTGGCTGTCGCTGGCGAGGATGACGCGGCTGCCGGCGAGCTCGATGTGGCTGAAGCTGTGGAGGAACTCCTGTTGGGTCTTGTCCTTGTTGGCCAGGAACTCGATGTCGTCGACCGCGAGCAGGTCGAGGCGGCGCATCGAGCGGCGGAAGGCGTCGAGCTTACCGGTGCGGACGGCGGTGATGTAGGCGTTGGTGAACTGCTCGCCGGTGGTGTAGAGCACGCGGGCGTCGGGCCGATGCTCGAGCGTGCGGCGGCAGGCGGCCTGCAACAGGTGGGTCTTGCCCATGCCGCACTCGCCGTAGACGAACAGCGGGCCCGCGGTGCCCGAGGCCGGATCACCGCCTGCGGAGCGGTCGGGGTCAACCTCGACCAGCGAGGCGGCGGCGGCGTAGGCGAGTTCGTTGGCCGGGCCGACGACGAAGTCTTCGAAGCGGTGACGCAGCGGCCCGGCGAGGGCGGGGTCGTGGGCCGCGGGGTTCTGACGCGGACGGGGGTTGCGGGGGGCGCCGCGTTTGGCGTGTTCCGCGGCCTCGTGGTCGTCGTCGGCCGGGCGCGGCGCGGCGGCCGGGGCGGGCGTGGCGAACTGGTCCGGGGCGATGCACAGGTCGAGCCGCAACTCGTCGTCGTCCTCGACGCCGGCCTCGGCCCGGGCGGCTTCGCGCAGCTCGTCGGAGAAGTCGCTACGCACCTTGTCGGCCACAAAACGGTTGGGCACGGCCACGTGCAGAACACGGCCCGCGTCTTCGTAATCCACCCGGACCGACGGCTGGATCCACAACTCGTACTTGCGTTGCCCGACGGCCTGGGCCAATCGCTCGTTGATGCGCGCATTGATCGCGCTGCGTTGTGTGGACATGGCCACCTCACTCCTTCTGACAGCCGGTAGAACGCCGTGACGCGCCCGGGGACTGGGTGAATCGCAAAGCCCTTGCGGCGCATAACCACGATGTGGCCCACACCGATCCCTGACTCCGCTGGGTGCTTGAATGTTGTGGGTCCGTCCGAGACGCCGCCTGATCGAGAGGCCGGCCCCGAATGCCGCCGACGCGGATCACGTTCCGAAACGAGGGCGGCCGGGTTGAACCCGAGCCGTGGGAGACTCCCTCGCCGTGGTCCTTGGCGTGGCGTGTCACGCGGTCGTGACGGGCCGGCGTGAAACTTCACGCGGGTCGCCGAATCCTTCGGCGACCACGAGAAGATAGGGCGAGTTGTTGCCGCTATCAACCGTGATCAGGCGTGGTTTATCGGGTTGCTTTTCTCAGAGTCAATCAATGCAGGCGCTTAGGGCAAGAAAAGAATTTTTTCCCCAAGCCCCCGGCTTTTCCACGGCAACCTGTGGATAAGAACCAACACATTCGACACGGTTTGATAACGCTCCGTTTACTTGAGCCTTACAACGCTCACACCGTTTATCCACCGTTCACCCCCACCGACCGATTCGACGGGATCGGGTGAAGAGGGTGACCGATTCACCACATCGGCGCGGTCAACGCGGTCTTGGGTGGCGGCCGTGCGACGCTCAAAACCACGTGAGGCCACATGTGACTTGCTCCTTGCCGCGACGCCCGGGCCGGCTAACGACAAAATGACCCTAGATGATTGACACCACTGCGGGTATATTTGGAACCTGGACCGACGGGCACGCGGGTGTGGCGCCGTCGAATCGTCATTATCACAAGGGAGGGTTTCACGATGTGTAGAGGGATGAAACGTGGGTGGTGGGTGTCGACCGTGCTGATCGCGGCGGCCATCGGGTGGGTCGGGCCGGCGACCGCTCAGACCGAGACCGAGCCGCCGGACTTCAACGACACGTTCGACAACCGAACCGTCTTGTCGCCGGGCACGGTCATCGTCGAGGCGGAACTCTTCTCCGAATTCACCGGCGTCGACACGGTCATGCGGGCGTTCGTCGACGGCGTCGAGTTCGACCGCAACGACGACCCGGACGACATCATCTTCGGCGACGGCCTGGGCAGCGCCCTGCTCGGCGTGCCCATCATCGACGGCTTCATCGATCTCGAAGTCTCGGGCTTCGGTGACGGGCAAGACGGCGACGGCAACTTCGTCGAAGAGTTCACCGGCAACCACGGAGAGTCCGGTTTCTACACCCTGATCGTGGACGTCTTCGATGACCAGGGCCAGTTCATCGACGGCTTCGCGGAAACCGGTTTCCTGCAGAGCGGATCGGTCGACGTGTTCGGCGTGCCCGCCTCGATCGACGCCCTGAGCTACGACGCCTTCATCGACAACACGGTCGGCGACGTCGATTTCTTCGAGTTCACCGGCCTCACCGCCAACACGGCGTACGACGTCGAGATCACCTCGGACGCGTTCCTCGATACGATCCTCGCCGAGATCGACAACGTCGGCCAGATCGTGCAGACCGACGACGACGGCGGCGAGGACAACCTCTCGAAACTCGAGATCACCTCCGACGGCAACGGCGAGCTACGGATCGCCGTCAGCGGCTTCCCGGACTTCGATCTCTTCAACGAACACAACCAGGTCGGTAACTACGCGGTCTCGCTCACCGAGTCGGTGCTCCTGGGCGATTACAACGGCGACGGTTTCGTCAGCCAGGCCGACCTGAACCTGGTGCTCCTGAACTGGGGCGCGTCGGTCGTGCCGCCGGAGTGGATCAACCTCGATCAGTTTGACGGCGAGCAGGTAAGTCAGAACGAGCTCAACGCGGTGCTGCTGAACTGGGGCCAGGGCACGCCGCCGGTGCCGGGCGTCGCGGCCGTGCCCGAACCAACGGGCGCCGCGTGGTTGCTCGCGGGCGCCGCCCTGCTGCGGCCTCGGCGGGGCGCGTGAAACGTCATCAACACCCCCATGATTTCTCGTCGCCGGTCCCGCGGGCCGCTGGGTCTGACCGGGCTATGGCCGGGATCCTCGGGCGGCCCTGCGGTACGTGGCCGGCGTCACGCCCACGAGCCGCTTGAAGTGTCGGCCCAGGTGAGACTGGTCCGAGAAGCCGCACGCCATCGCGATCGGCGCGATGCCCTGATCGCCGAACGTGTCGTCACGCAGCAACTGCTTGGCCCGCTCGATGCGCTGCTCCATCACGTACTGGTGCGGCGTCTTGCCTGTCGTGTTCTTGAACAGCCGGGCGAAGTGGAACTTGCTCACGGCCGACAACTCCGCCAACTCGTCAAGCATGATCTTCCGTTCCAGGCGCTCGTGGATGTACTCCTTGACCCGACGCATCGATGAAGACGAAAGCTTGTTCTGCGACCGCGCCCCCGCAAGCTCGGGCAGCGGCACCTCGGCGAGCTGCAGCAGCCGACCCACGATCGCCGTCGACAGGCTCTCGGCCATCAGCTCCCCCCAGGGCTGACCCGCCGCCAGCTCCATCCAGATCTGGTGCATCAGCATCTGTGTGTGCGCGTCGCGGTGGTAGCGGCCGTGCAACTCGCCGCCGAGGTTCGGCAACTCGCGCTGCACCGTTTGTTCCGCCTGGTCCCGCAGGCTCGCCCACGGCAGCGCGAGCGTCAGCAAACCGAAATCCTCGGACTCGCTGCGGTTGACCGTGAACGGCAGGTCCGGCGGCTGAACCACAAAGTACCCGGACGTCGGCCAGTCGCAATAGACGTTGCCAAAACCCAGGTCCACTTCACACATCGACGCGCCGTCGACCTGCATCGTGATCTCGAGATTGGGCGTCGCCGGCAAACTGGCCACGCGGTTGTGCCGTGAACTCACGACCTGAATCAGCGACCCCGGAGGCTCGCGTAGCTCGACCACCTCTTTGCCGTCGTAAGCCACCTGGGCGTAACGGCTGATGGTGATGGGCCGGCCGGATTCTGCTATCTCGTTGCGCTTCTTTAGCGCCGAACTGGCCAAACTGATATTCGCCATACGTACTCCACCCGGCTATGTATCTGGGCCCGTCACGTGTTTCGAGTGTAACGTCTACTCACACGAGAAGCCAAAAAAATTCAACCACTTCGATAGCTTACTTGGCGGTGGACGGGACGCACTAAGGGCGAATGGCACACACGCCTGTGTGCGTTTTAGCGTGTGTAAGTGCAGATGGCAGAATAGCGTTAGGGCGTAATACAGAACGCGAAAAGTGTGCGCACATAAAAATCCAAAAATTAAACCAAACAAAATCTTTGAAATTAAATCTCTATCTATCGATCGGTTTGTGTGTTGTCTCAATAACCTTCGATACTTTCCCACGAAAATGCGCACGAAAATTGCGTTTGACTCCAAAGTAAAGACGCGGCTTCGTGCAGCGCGGCAGCGTCGCATGCTCTTTGTCAATCCGGATCGGGGAGCACGGGCCGGACCGAACCTTGCGGCCCAAGCGCACCCGGTTAGTGGCAGGGAAGTAGTGGGTGATTCGCGAGGTGGAGGCCGCCCCGTCCACCATCAACCGACGGCTATCCAACCGGTTCGCGCCTCAGCATTCCTCGATCGGCGGCCGACCGTTGCGCCAGGCCCACTCGGTGTGGCGGATAAACGGGTTCCACCAGCCGATCGGCGGTCGGCCCCAATCCTGAAAACCCAGGGTCAGGTCGGCCAAGACATGATTCGTTTCGACGCTCGGCGAAGTGATCGCGGCGTTGACCGCTTCGACGAAGCCCGCGGGCTTGTCGGCCGCCGCCTCGACGCACCGCATCAGCCACTTGTGGAAGGGAAACAGGATGCGGTTGTGCGCGAGGATCAAACGGCCGGCGAAGAGCGCCGACCGCTGGGCGGACCAGCCCATGAGGTACGGGTCTCTACGCTTTTCCGCCTCCATCGCGAACCACTTCAGGCCCTCGAGGTGGCAGGCGAAGGCCAAGACCTTCTCGGCGTGGCCGGCCTCGGGGTACGCGGTCACCCGCGCCAGCAGGTCGTCGAGCGGGTGGTCGAGCCGTGACCAGCGGACTTGGGCGCCGACGTACGAGTTGCGGAACGGCTCGGATCCCCGTTCGGCCGCGTCTTCGAGCATCGCCAGCGTGACGCACTTGAGGTCGAAGTAGCCGCCCTCGTACCCGCAGTGCTCCTCGCAGCGCGGGTAGACCAGGTCGTCGCGTTCGAGCCGTCCGGCCATCGCCTCGTCGGTGATCACCAGGTGCCCGTCGATGTCGCTGTCGGGCCGCCCCCAGCCCCGGGCGAGCGAGCCGCCAATGAGCATCGCCAGCGCTTCGGGTTCCGCATCGAGTTCGGGGATCAACGACGCGATCGCCACCTCGTGGTGGGGAAAGAAGTTGGCCTTCGGGGCATAGGGGGCGTCTGATTCCATGCCCCGATCATCACCCCGCCGGAAGCAAACCACAAGGCGCTTGACATACATTGTACTTCAATGCATAATGCCGCCATGGCCACCAAAGAACTCGTCGCCGCGTCCAGCCGGCCGCTCGTGCTCTCGATCCTGGAGCGCGGCGAGTCCTACGGATACGCGATCATCCAGGAAGTGAAGGCGCTTTCCCGGGGCGAGCTGCAGTGGACCGACGGCATGCTCTACCCCGTCCTCCACCGTCTCGAGCGCGAGGGCCTGATCAAGTCCCGCTGGGGGAAATCGGAGACGGGGCGTAAGCGAAAGTACTACCGGCTCAGCCGTGACGGCGGCAAGGCCCTGAAAGCCGAGAAGACCCAGTGGGTCAACGTCCACAACACCCTGGCCCAACTTTGGGGAACTCCGACATGCAAGATTTAGAACATGCGATCGACCAATGGCGCGAGCAATGGGCGGGAGAGATCTTGAGTCGGCCGGATCTTGATGAATTGGAAGATCATCTGCGGCAACACGCCGGGCCATTGTTAGCCAAGGGGTTATCAGCCGACGACGCGGTATGGGTGGCGGCCCGACATGTCGGGGCACCGGCCGCCGTGATCGCCGAGTTTGATTCTGCCAATCCCACTCGGGTCTGTCGGAAAAGGTTGCATTGGATGGTGCTGGGCTACTTGTCGGTGACGTTGATCCAAACCCTGGTGACGTTTACGGTCAATCTGTCGAGCCTGTTGACGGCTTGGACGGGGGCCTCGGACACCGCGGTCTTGGTGACGGCATATGTGGCTTTGGCTTTGGGTCAGGTCGTATTCATCGCCACGCTTGTTGAAATGGCTCGGGGCGGCCGCTGGGTTCGCCGATTGCCGGTGGGGATTTTCAAGAGGATTGATTTTCGTCAAGCGTGGGGGATTGCGGTGGCTTTGCTCGCGCTCTTTACTGCTTACTTGTTCATTCGGCGAACCCTGCCTTTGGACTACGCAGCTCCGCCGCTTTTCCCAACTTTCCCCGAGCAATTGGGAGCGGGGCTGTGGTTGCACTGGATATTGATTGTGGTGTTCAGTTTCACCGCCTGGTCGCTGATACGAAAGCCGGTCGCTCATCGTCCACCGTTATGGATGCGATGGATCAACTACGCCACTGCTGTCACTACAGCAGCCTCCGTTTATATCGCTTTTAGCCTTTTGGCCGTGATCCCCACGATCCACCTTTACCGTGTTGTTTCTTCAGAGAGCATAGGAAGGATCACTCAGTACTACGCTTGGCGGGCTTGGGCGCTACCTGCCGTCATGTTTTTGATTCTGGCCATTCTTCACCGACGTCGTATATCGACGGCGTAAGCGTCTTGCCGTGTCAAAGCAAAAAACCCGCGGACAGTATCCGCGGGATTTCGTTTGCTTAGACTTTGGCGTCGACCGATGCCGCGAAGCAGACCATCTCAGGCGCTGAAGCTGCTGCCGCAGCCGCAGGAGCTGGTGGCGTTGGGGTTGTTGAACACGAATCCCCGGCCCATGACTTCGTCTTTGAAGTCGATGGACGTGCCGTTGAGGTAGAGGTAGCTTTTGGGGTCGCAGACGATGCTAACGCCGTGGACCTCGAAGGTCTCGTCGGTGTCGCGGAACTGTTCGGTGAGGTCGAGCAGGTACGAGAAGCCCGAGCAGCCGCCGCCCTTGACGCCGACACGGAGGCGGACGTTCTCGGCGTCGAGTTCCTGCTGCTCGATGATGGTCTTGATTTCGCGGGCGGCGGTTTCGGAGAGTTCGATGGCCATGCGGGGTCTCGGGTTACGGGGAATAGCGGTTTATCGAGGCAACGTCACTATAGTTTTCGGTCGCGGGGGATGCGACACAGAAGCCACGACACCCCGGGTCATCGATCCGGGGCTACATCGGGGGGATTACGCGCTGGCTTCTTCGTGGTGGTGGATGCCGGCCTTTTCTTCGTAGTCGTGGACGGCGGCCTTGATCGCGTCCTCGGCGAGGACCGAGCAGTGGATCTTCACCGGCGGCAGGCTGAGTTCCTGCACGATATCGGTGTTCTTGATCTCCTCGGCCTCGTGGAGGGTTTTGCCCTTCATCCACTCGGTGGCGAGCGAAGACGAGGCGATCGCGCTGCCGCAGCCGAAGGTCTTGAACTTGGCGTCCTCGATGACACCGGTCTCGGGGTTGACCTTGATCTGGAGCTTCATGACGTCGCCGCACTCGGGGGCGCCGACGACGCCGGTGCCGACTTGTGGGTCGTCTTTGTCGAAGCTGCCGACGTTGCGGGGGTTCTCGTAGTGGTCGATGACTTTGGGGGAGTAGGCCATGGTGGTTTCCTTCGGCTTTCGTTGGTTTGATTTACGCGTGTGTTGATATCGGTGTTCGTTTTGGGCGAGCGGAGGTCAGTGAGCCCCCCACTGCACGGTTTCCAGATCGATGCCCTCTTGGACCATCTCCCACAGCGGCGAGAGCTCAAGGAGCTTGGACACGTTGTGGACGACCTTGTCGATGGTGTAGTCGATCTCTTCTTCGGTCGTGATCCGGCCGAGGCCGAAGCGGATGGACGAGTGGGCGAGCTCGTCGCCCAGTCCCAGGGCTTTGAGCACGTACGACGGCTCGAGCGACGCGCTGGTGCACGCGCTGCCCGACGACACGGCGATCTCCTTGATGGCCATCATCAGCGACTCGCCCTCGACGTAGGGGAAGCTGATATTGGTTGTGTGTGGAAGCCGCTTCGTCGGGTGGCCGTTGATGACGGCCATGTCGAGCTTGGACGTGATGCCCTCTTCGAGCCTGGTCTTGAGTTGGCCGAGGCGGATGGCGTCGTCGGACATCTCTTTTTCGCAGAGCTCGGCCGCGGCGCCGACGCCGACGATCCCGGTGACGTTGAGTGTGCCTGAGCGCATCCCGCGTTCGTGGCCACCGCCGTCGATGAGCGGCGCAACACGGACGCGGGGCCGACGGCGGCGGACGTAGAGGAAGCCGCAGCCCTTGGGGCCGTACATCTTGTGCCCGGTGGCCGAGAGCAGGTCGATGCCCGCGGCCTCGACGTCGGTGGGCATCTTGCCGACCCATTGCGTGGCTTCGGTGTGGAAGGTCACGCCCTTGTCCTTGCAGACCGCTCCGATCTCGGGGATCTCGTTGATCGTGCCGAGCTCGTTGTTGGCCCACATGATGGTGACAAGCACGGTGTCGTCGCGGATGGCTTCTCTGACCTGTTCGGCGTAGATGATGCCGTCTTTGTTGGGCTCGAGCCAGGTGACTTCGTAGCCGTCACGCTGGAGCCGTTTAATCGGGTCGAGGGTGGCTTTGTGCTCGTGGACCGCGCTGACGATGTGCTTGCCTTTTTGGGCGTACATCTCGGCGACGCCTTTGATGGCGAGGTTGTTGGACTCGGTCGAGCCGGAGGTCCAGATGATCTCCTTGGGCGAAGCCCCGATGAGCGAGGCGACCTGGCCGCGGGCCTTGTCGACGGCGTCCTCGGCGGCCCAGCCGAAGGCGTGGTTGCGGGACGAGGCGTTGCCGAAGTGCTCGATGAAATACGGCGTCATCGCCTCGAGGACACGCGGGTCCATCGGTGTCGTGGCGTTGTGGTCGAGGTAGATGGGCAGTTTTACGGGCATCGGAAACGGCTCCTGGCGCCACCGGCGTGGCTTTGCGTAAAATTGGTTTTGTGATTCCGGTACTTCTTGTTAATTCAATGGATCCTATGCCGCGTGTCGCCGCGGGGCGCGGCGGATTTAGGAGACGGACGACGTTGGCTCGACCGACTGGCAACAGCTCTGCTCGCCGATCAATTCGTCGAGCATCACCCCGTTGAAGAAACCCAGCAAGCGCTTGTGCAGTTTCTGGATCGAGCCTTGGATTGGGCAGGTCTCGGCGACGTGGCAGCCTTGGCCAACGATCGGCAGCCCGTCGCAGCAGGACGTGAGCTTCACCGGACCCTCGATGGCGTTGATGATCTCCAAGAGCGAGATCCGTTCTGGGGCCACGGCCAAGGCATAGCCCCCGGTGGCACCGCGGGTTGAGCTCACCAGCTTCGCTTGGGCCAGCTCCTTGAGGATGTTCATCAGCAGCGGCAGCGGCAGGTGGTACGCCTCGGCGATCGTGCGGGCGCTGGTCGGCCCGGTTTCTTCCCGACGGCGGTGGGCCAGGTGCGAGAGCGCTACCAGTGCGTAATCGGTCTTGCGAGTCAGCGTGAGCATGGGCGCCTCGGTTGCGGTACGGCAGTGAACAATAAATCCGTCGGCTGGCACGACCACGATCTGATCGGGCAAGGCCCGCCCGGATTGTTCCGGTTACATCGTCCCGGCCTCATTAAATAATAGTACCACTTCGGTGCCCTATCAAGCTTTCGTTCGAAATCCTGCTTACGGCAGGATTAAACCGCTGGCGGCGATGAGTCGATGCCGTATCATATTTGCCCCCTCCCGAATCACCCGGACCTGTCCCGGATTCCTCACGAGACCCGCCATGCCCGACCACCCCAAATACAAAACCATCCTGTTATTCGGCGCTCCGGGCGCGGGCAAGGGGACACAGGGCGCGATTCTGGGAAGGATCCCGGGGTTTTACCACTGCGCCTGCGGCGACGTGTTCCGCAACATCGACATCACCAGCGACCTGGGGCGGCAGTTCTACGAATTCTCGTCGCGTGGCGAACTCGTGCCCGACGAGATCACCGTGGGCATGTGGGCCCAGGCGATCCACGCCCGCAGCGTGCTGGGCGACTACAAGCCCGCCGCGGACCTCTTGATCCTCGACGGCATCCCGCGGACGCTCGAGCAAGCCTTCATCATGGACGACCACATCGAGGTGCTCAAGATCATCCACCTGACCTGCTCCAACGAGATCGAGATGTTCGAGCGTTTGCGTAAACGCGCTCTCAAGAGCAACCGCCACGACGACGCGGACGAGAAAGTCATCCGCCACCGCTGGGAAGTCTACGAGCGCGAGACCGCCCCGGTGCTCAAGCACTACGCCGCCGACAAGATCGTCGATATCGATTCCATCGGCTCGCCGGCCCAGATCCTGCACGACATCCTCGACCACGCGGTCCCGCAGCAAGACGCCCACTTCAAGGACTTCATGGGTTGAGCGCCGTCTGATTCACGCACCCACCGTAGTGCCGCACCCTACGGGCTCGCGGGTCCGTCCGGACGCGGCCAAAAGTCGAAGATGTTCGCATAGCGTAGTTGTCCGCGGGAGTTGCGGTTAACGTCTACACCATGAGAGTGCTGATCACCGGAGCCGCCGGCCGTATCGGGCGGAACGTGACCCGTGAGTTAATCGAGGTGGGGTTTGACGTGGTCGCCACCGACGCGGTGTACCGCCGGGATCTGGGCTTCTCGCTTCGGGTTGCCGATCTGACTGACCGGCTGTCGATCTACCCGCTCATGGAGGGCTGCGACAGCCTGATCCACCTCGGCAACCTGCCCAATTCCCAAGCCGCCCAACCGGCCCAGCGCGTGCTGGTCGAGAACACGGCGATCAACACCTACACCTTCGCCGCGGCCGCCGAGTTGGGCCTCGAACGCGTCGTGTTTATCAGCTCGATCCAGGCCACCACCGGCGCCGACGGCACCCAGTCGTACTGGAAGCCGCTGACACCCAGCCGGCTGTCCCGCCTTCCGCTGGACGGCGATCTGCCGCGCAACCCCGGTTTCAATTACTACGGCCAGAGCAAGGCGTTCGGCGAGCAGATGCTGGAGATCATGGCGCAGCACGACGAATCGCTGCGCGCCATCACCCTGCGTCTGCCTTACGTCTGGCCCACTGATCCCGAGATGATCCGGCGGCATCTGCACCCGTTCCGCCCGCATGACCACCGGCTGCAAGAGTGCCTGTGTCACCTCACGATGGCCGACGCCGTTCATGTGATACGGGCCGCGCTCGAGAAGGCTTCGCCGGGCTACCGCACCTATTTCCCCGCGGTGTCGCTGAGCGTCGAGGGCCTGACGCCGACGCAGATCGCCGAGCAGCACCTCGCCCACATCCCCGTCCGCGGCCCGCTCGACGGCCCCGGCGGGCTCGTGGACGTGTCCGCGCTCGAGCGGGACCTAGGCTGGACGCCGACGCTGCCCGTCGCCACGCTGCCGCGCGCCGACGATTGATTCTGCGCGGTGCACGGGGCCTCTGCCGCCTCGCCCCACGCGGTGTGCCCCGGGCGGACCGCGTCGAGCAGCGACTACACTGGCGGCCATGCCGCCCCACCGCCCCGCTGCGACCGACACCACGCCGACGACGTGCTCGGACTGGCCGGTGTGGAAGTGGTTGGCCTTCGCGGCGCTCTGTGTCTTCCCGATCTTCTTCAGCCTCGGCAACCACCCGATCCACGGCGACTCGGAGGCGCGTTACGGCGTGGTCGCTCGGGGCATGGCCGAGGGGGAGGCCTCGTGGCTGGTGCCCCACTACTTTGATCGGCCGCACCTCACTAAGCCGCCGCTGACGTATTGGTTTATGGCGGCGTCGATGCGGGTGCTAGGCGACGGCGAGTGGGCGCTGCGTCTGCCCGCGGCGCTGGCCGGCACCGCGACGCTGGCGGTCGTGTTCGGCTTTACGCGGCGGCGGTACGGGCTTAACGCGGCGGTGACGGCCACGGCGATCCTTTCGGTCACGCCGATGTTCGTCGTGCTCAGCCGACTGGCGACCACCGACAGCTTCCTCGGCCTGTTCTGCACGGCCGCGATGGCGTCGGGGATTCTAGCGGTGCGCGAGCGCCGTCAGCGCTGGGCGGTCGTGTTCTGGGTCGCCACGGCGCTGGCGCTGCTCACCAAAGGACCCGCCGGCTTCTTGCCCGCGGCCGCCCTGCTGCTGTGGCTGGCCTGGAAACGCCCGCCGGGCGGCTGGAGTGCGCTGCAGCCTTGGCTCGGCCTGCCCGCGGCGGCCATCCCGGTGCTCGCCTGGGCCGGCCTCATCGCGTCGCGTCACCCCGAGGTGTGGGAGATCTGGAGGTACGAGACGTTTGATCGGGCCGTGGGGGCGGGTGACCACCCCGAGCCGTGGTGGTTTTTCGGGCCGGTCGGGTTGGTCGGCCTGCTGCCCGGCTCCGCTGTGCTGGTTGGGTGGCTTATCGTCCGCCTCCGGAATCGAGTGCGAGCAACCCGGGGCGAGGCCGCGCACCACAGCCAGACAGCTACTGCAAATTCAGATCCCACCGCAATGAACCAGGATCACTTGCGACAAGACGCCCCTTTCTGGGTGCTGGTGATCGTGCTGATCTTTGCTGTGTTCACCCTGATCGCCGGCAAATTGATGAGTTACTTACTCCCCCTGGCGGCACCGATCGTATGGCTAGTATTATGCGTATTATATTTTAAAAAATGGAATTATAAAAATTATCTATCGCGTCTGACTCCGAAGATTCGTCCCCCGTACCTTTGGTTCACTGCCCTGATTATCATCGCCGCGCTTGCCTTGGCCGAAGACCACCTCTACTCCCACCACCCCCCCGCCGC
>JBCCCG010000035.1:0-38375 GCA_039033595.1 Planctomycetota bacterium
CAGCCCGCAGTGGTTCAACACCGGGCTCAACTGGGCCTACGGCATCAACGGCCCCGCCCAGGGCCACCACTACGTGGACCCGAAGAACGGCAAGGTGAAGAAGTCGGAAGACGCTTACACCCACCCGCAGCCGCACGCCTGCTTTATCCAGAGCGTGGAGGATGATCTGGTCGGCGAGGCGGGCATCATGGACCTGTGGACCCGCGAGGCCCGCTTGTTCAAGTACGGCAGCGGCACGGGCACCAACTTCAGCAGCATCCGCGGCGAAGACGAGCCCCTTTCCGGCGGCGGTAAGAGCTCGGGCCTGATGAGCTTCCTGAAGATTGGTGACCGTGCCGCCGGCGCGATCAAGTCCGGCGGCACCACCCGCCGGGCGGCGAAGATGTGCTGCCTCGATCTGGACCACCCCGACATCGAGCAGTTCGTCTCGTGGAAGGTCCGCGAGGAGATCAAGGTCGCGGCGCTGGTCGAGGGCATGAAGCACCTCGGCGAGGACATGCAGGAGACCGCCAAGGAGCTCGGGCTGGTGCTGGACTACGACTTCAACGGCGAGTCGTACCAGACCGTCGCCGGGCAGAACTCGAACAACTCGGTGCGGATCCCCAACGAGTTTTTCCGGGCCGTGCGCGAGAACGGCGACTGGGGCCTGGTCCGCCGGACCGACGGCGAGCTGGCCAAGACCGTCAACGCCAAGGAGCTGTGGGACCGCATCGGCTACGCCGCGTGGCGCTGTGCCGACCCGGGCGTGCAGTACGACTCGACGATCAACGAGTGGCACACCTGCCCGGAAGCGGGGCGGATCAACGCGTCGAACCCGTGCAGCGAGTACATGTTCCTCGACAACACCGCGTGCAACCTCGCGTCGTTGAACCTGCTGACGTTCTACAACGCCCAGGAACGAACGTTCGATGTCGAGCGGTTCGAGCACGGCGTGGCGCTGTGGACGATCGTGCTGGAGATCAGCGTGCTGATGGCGCAGTTCCCTTCGAAGGAGATCGCCGAGCTGAGCTACAAGTTCCGCACGCTGGGGCTGGGCTACGCCAACCTCGGGGCGATGCTGATGCAGGCGGGCATCCCGTACGACAGCGAGCGCGGCCGGGCGATCTGCGGCTGCATCTCGGCCACGCTGACGGGCAAGAGCTACGCGACCAGTGCCGCGATGGCCAAGGAGCTCGGCGCGTTCCCGGGCTACAAGAAGAACAAGAAAGCGGGTGGCCACATGCTCCGAGTCATCCGCAATCACCGCCGAGCCGCCTACGGCGTCTCCCGTACCTCCACGGGAGACGCCGGCGAGCTTGGTGATTACGAGGGGCTTGAGATCAACCCCGTGCCGATCGACGCCGAGAAGCTCACCGACACGGCCGAGAGCTACGGCACGATCGCCAACTCCGACGACCTGCTCGCCTCGGCCCGCGGCTGCTGGGACCAGGCGCTCAAGCTCGGCGAGAAGCACGGCTACCGCAACGCCCAGTCCACCGTCATCGCGCCCACCGGTACGATCGGCCTGCTCATGGATTGCGACACCACCGGCGTCGAGCCCGACTTCGCCCTGGTCAAGTTCAAGAAGCTCGCCGGCGGCGGGTACTTCAAGATCGCCAACCAGTCGCTGCGGCCCGCCCTCGAGAGCCTGGGCTACGACGAGCAGGAGGTCCGCGACATCATCACCCACGTGATGGGCACGCTGTCCCTGGACGTCGCCGTGCCCGGGGGCGACCAGTCCTTTGCGGGCTGGCTGATGGACAAGGGCTTCAACCAGGACGATCTGGTCAAGGTCACCGACGCGCTGCCGACGATCTTCGACGTGAGTTTCGCGTTTAACGCTTGGACGCTCGGCGAAGAATGCATGGAGCGTCTTGAGCTGACCGAGCAGGCGGCCGACCCGAGCTTTAATCTGCTCAAGTCGCTGGGCCTGTCGGGCAAGCAGATCAAGGAACTCAACGCGGTGATCTGCGGCACGCAGACCGTCGAGGGCGCCCCGCACCTCAAGGAAGAGCACCTGCCGGTGTTCGACTGTGCGAACAAGTGCGGCCCGACCGGCGAGCGGTTCATCCACGCCCACGGCCACATCCGCATGATGGCCGCGGCTCAGCCGTTCATCAGCGGCGCGATCTCCAAGACGATCAACCTGCCTAACGAGGCGAGCATCGAGGACATCCAGGACTCCTACGAGATGTCGTGGGAGCTGGGCCTCAAGGCCAACGCGCTGTACCGCGACGGGTGCAAGCTCAGCCAGCCGCTCAACAACAAGGCGGGCGACGAGGACGAAGAGGCCGACGACACGGAAGCCATCGAAGCGGCGCTCGAGGAGGTGGCCGAGGACATCGTCGAGACGGCCGCGGCCGCCGCGGCGACCGACGCGCTGTCGGGCGACGTTTCGGGGGGCATCCGCACGGTCGAGAAGATCGTCGAGCGCGTGGTTGAGCGGCCGATGCGTCGCCGCCTGCCCGACACCCGGGCGAGCAAGACCCACAAGTTCAACGTGGCCGGCCACGAGGGCTACCTGACCGTCGGGCTCTACGACGACGGCCAGCCCGGTGAGCTGTTCATCACCATGGCCAAGGAAGGCTCGACGATCGGCGGCCTGATGGACTCGCTGGGCACGGCGATCTCGGTGGCGCTGCAGTACGGCGTGCCGACGTCGTCGCTGGTGACCAAGTTCAGCCACCAGCGTTTCGAGCCCGCCGGCATGACGCACAACCGCGACATCCCCTTCGCCAAGAGCTTGGTCGACTACATCTTCCGCTGGATGGGCATGGAGTTCGTTGCGGGTTATCGCGAAGCCAACGCTCCGCAGCGGCCGAGCGACAAGAAGGCCGAGGCGGCCAAACCCACGGCCGCGGCGGCGAAAGCCCAGGCGATCGCCAAGCCGACGCCCGTGGACATGACCGCGGCGGTTGACGGCGACGCCGTGAAGGCCGAGCCGGCGTCTGATCGGTTGAAGATCGGTGACCTCAAAGAGCAGGGACCGCAAGTCATGGCGGGCGGCGGCTCCGAGGGCGATTCGGGGCGCAGCGAGCGGCCGTGGGGCTTCGCCGAGGCCACCAAGGGCGGTGCCGAAGCCCGCGAAGAAGTTGTGATGAAGGCCGGCTCCGGGGCGGAAGCCCTGGAGTCCGCCGCGGAAAAGGCGAGTTCGACGCTGACCGAGGCGATGAGCTCGATGCAAGCCGACGCCCCGGCGTGCGACGTCTGCGGCACGATCACCGTCCGCAACGGCACGTGCTACAAGTGCCTGAACTGCGGGGCGTCGATGGGTTGCTCGTAACCCGTAACCAGCCCCGAGGGCTGGACGCCGGATACTCGATTGCCCCTAAACGAAGGAGTCGGTGCGTGGAGGGTCCACGACTACGGACAAACGGCAGGACGCCGACACGGACCCCAGAGAATTACACGGCGGACGCAAGATGCGATTCCCGCCGGGCCACGGCCGGCCCCACGCCAACCCACTTCCTTCTCCCTCCCCCTCGGCAGGCCCCACCACCTGCCGGGGGTTTTTTCTTCGTGATTTCGGGAAAACCCCACCCGACATACCTAATATTCAAGAGTAAAAGCAGATTATCACACTTGACATGAAACTGAGTGGTGATAGAATGAAACAGTTGCACATTGCTTTTCATGTCTGAATCAGTTCTGTTCCCGTCACCGTGTCTGCGGCCGAAAAGAGTCGATCCCATGTCGAGCGTCCGAGATATCGCGAAACAAACCGGCGTGTCGATCACGACCGTGTCCCGTGTTTTAAATAACCACCCCCGAGTCAGCACGGCGGTCCGTGACCGTGTGCTCGCCGCCGCCAACCGTTCCCGCTACCGTCCGAAGGTCGGTCGGCGATCCACGGTCAATATCGCCCTGATCTACACCGGGGCCTTATCGGTTGGCTCCGCGTTCGACGCCGCTCTCATGGAAGGCATGACCACGGGGATGGAGGAGTACGGCTTCGACCTGATCGTTCTCGACGGCAAGCGCCTCCGACAGCCCGGTGAATCTTACAGCCAAGTTTTCCTGCGCAAGGGCATCCGCGGTGTGATCCTGCGGTCGTCCACCACGGCCCGGCAACCCGCTATCGAGATCGCCGACGAGGGCTTCCCGGCGGTGGTCCTCGGCGACCGATTCGACCACCCGTCGGTCACGTTCGTTGGCGCGAATTCGATCGGGGCCAGCCAACAGGCTATCGAACACCTGATCGACCTGGGCCACCGGCGTATCGGCGTGGTGACCAACGTCGAAGACGACTGCGACCACCTCGATCGCTTAGCCGGGTACCACGCCGCGATGGAGGCGGCCGGGCTCGAGCACGGCGACGGCCTGGTCTACCGCACGCCGGCCCACCGTGTCGGTGGTGAAGCCTTCATGAACCGCTTCGCCTCGCTCGCCAACGCCCCGACGGCTCTCTACTTCGTCGACCCGATCGCCGGCGTCGCCGCCCTCAACCGCGCTCAGAATCTCGGGCTGCGGGTCCCCGAAGACCTGTCGATCGTCGGGTTCGACGACCACGAATGGCGCTTCATGTCGCGTCCCAAACTCACCGCGGTCTGTCAGGACGCGATGTCGCTGGGCCGCTCGGCGTTTGCCGCCCTCAACCAACTTATCGACCCGCCGGACGTCCCGACGGAAGTCGAGATCAAGCCGGCTTGGCTGGAAGTCCACGGCAGCACCGCGCCGCCGAAGGCCGATTAATCCCTGACCAATTCTCGTTTCGCTTCACTGATTTAGTTTCGCTCGTTCATCTTGGATTTACCGATCCGACGCCGGATCAATGTCGTTTCTCGGGCTCGTTGCCCATCACGTCCAAGTCTTCACTCGAAAGGAAGAGAGATATGTTGCTTCAGAAAATGACCCGTTTGTTTATTGTCCCCGCTCTCGTCACCGTGGGTGTCTCGGCCTCCGGCCAGAACCTGCTTAACAACGCCGGCTACGAAGACCCGCTGGGCTTTGACTTCTCCGACACCAGCAACTGGAACGGCTTCTTCGGCGCCCCCCCGGACACCATCCTGGTCGCCAGCAACGAAACCGGCGCCCCGCCGCTGAGCGGCGCCCAAGCGCTCGAGCTGACCATCAACGGCGTCCCCGGCGTTGTGAACGGCACCAACTCGTTCACCGGCCACGTCCAGACCGTGCCCGGCATCGTCGCCGGCACCGAGTACACCTACTCGACCAACGCCCGCCACGACGGCACCGCCCCGACCGGCAACATCGAGTTCCGCATCGAGTGGTTCAACTCGGGCGGCGCCCAGATCAGCAACGACCAGATCACGCTCGAAACGTCGCTGACCGACGTCTACCAGCCGTTCTCGATCACCGCCGTCGCCCCGGCCGGCACGGTCTCGGCGAACGTCGTCACCGCCGCCGCGACCTTCAACCAGGACGTGCTGCACGACAACACCGTGTTCTTCGACGACACCTCGCTCGTCGTCGTGCCCGAGCCCGCTTCGCTGGTGCTCCTGGGCCTGGGTGGCGTGGCCATGCTGCGTCGCCGTGTCCGCTGAATCGACTCTTCTTTACGTCCACGGCGGTTAACCCCGCCGTGGACGCTTGACCACGGATCATGAACCTTCACCCCGTTTCTACGGAGCCTGCTATGCATCGTGCCGTCCGCCAAGGATTTACCCTTATCGAACTCCTGGTTGTGATCTCCATCATCGCGCTGCTGATCGGTATCCTGCTGCCGGCACTTGCTGCGGCCCGTAACACCGCTCGTGATATCGCTTGCAAGTCCAACCTACGCCAGCACATGATCGGCGTTGTGGCGTTTACCCAGGCGAACAAGTCGTTCTATCCCCAGGGCGTCGGCGGTGCGACCCCCACGGACTGGAGCGTTCAGATTTCGAGCTTCATCGGTATCGGTCCGGAGGACTTTACGGGCTTGGCAGACGAACAGCCGAGCGAGATGTTCCTCTGCCCCGCGGCAGCCATTCCCGATCCCGAAGACCGCCTCCATTACAGCAGCCACCCCGCGATGATGGGCAATTTCGGCTTTATCCCCCTGTACAACTCCGACCGGGTCAAGCGATCGTCGGTGACGCCGTTGCTGATGGACGGCATGCAGTTCGAGCCTGGGTTAACGAATGCCAACGACTCTTTTGCGGTAGCCAATCGCCTTGATGATGGCTCCGTCATCAACGACGGCGATATGACGAACTGGCAATTCAAGACCCCGGCGGGGACCACGATTACCCGGACGCACACGATCGATTTCTACAAGGCTTCCGACACGGATAACGATGTCGTTATCACTTTTGACGAAGCTCTGAACAACGATGCGGCGACTACACAAGCCGCCTCCGAAGATATCCGGTTCCGCCACGGCGCTGATCAGACCGCCAACTTGGCTTTTCCAGACGGGCACACGAGCAGTGTGTCTATCGGCGAGCTGACCAAGGGTGAAGTTCGTCCGGACAACTGATCTCGCGTAATTCAGTCTCTCCCTTGTGAATCGATCTGCTTGTATCTCGATCTTCTGAGCCGATTCGCTCAACCGAATTGAACAGTCAGCTAACTCATCCCACTTATCTACCTGCCCCCATCTACCCACGGAGAAAAGAAATGTATCGCAAGCCCCTGCTTACCACGGCTCTCGCCGGATCGATGTTAACCCCGGCATTTACGGCAAATTCTCAAGTCCTGCTCAGCGATGACTTCAACGGCACGGGCAACATCGACACGGCGACGTGGCGGCTGCCGTTCGGCGAAGAGGGCACGTTCCTCGGCCAGACGCAGCTCAAGCTCGATCCCGCCACCCAGCTGCCCCAGCAGGTCGGTGGCTCCGCGGTGCTGGAACTCGATACGTTCTTCCCCGATGACCCGGGCAACGCATTCTTCGGCCACGAGTTCATCTCCAGGCAGAACTTTGCGCGCGGCGGCGGTCTGCGGGTCGAGTACCGCGCCCGCCTTGACCCGACCTCGCTGCCGGCGGGTGTCGGCGGCGTGGTCAACGGGCTGTTCCTGTTCGGCACCCCGCAGGACGTGGGCGGCGAACTGGTCCGCGACGAGATCGACGTCGCTGAGCTGCTGACCAACGAAGTCGTCAGCGGCCAGAACCGCGTTTTTACTAACGTCTTCGACGACGACCCGTTCACCGGAGCCGCCGCGGCCGGCGACAGCGAGTTCACCGCGCCCGGTCTGGTGGACCTGACCCAGTTCAACGATTACGCGGTCGAGTGGACCCCCAGCTCGGTCGATTACTTCGTCAACGGCGCGCTGGTTCGCAGCGAATCGACCGTGGTGCCCGACGCCCCGCAGACGGTGCGGGCGAATCTGTGGGCCGTGGATGCCGGATTTGCCGAGGCGTTCGACGCCGCCCTCACGCCCGCGGCGACCGCCGGCGCGAACCAGACCATCCGGGCCGAGATCGACTCGATCGAGGTCAGCCGGTTCAACACCGACGTGAGCGATAACCTGCTGGTCAACCCCGGCTTCGAGACCCCCGGCGGCATCGCGGCCAACACGTCGGCGTTGACCGTCGGCGGCTGGGGCTCGTTCAACAACGTCTTCCAGGACGCCTTCGGTTCGGAGGACTCTCGTGTGTTCGAGGGCGAGGCGACCGCGTCGATGTTCGGCACGTTCAACTTCACGCCCGACGCGTCGGGCCTGTTCCAAGACGTCCCGGCGCTGCCCGGCCAGGAGTTCGAGGCTTCGGGCACCGTCATCACGGCCTCGTTTGACAGCATCGTCGGTACCGAAAACTTTACGGAACTCTCGCTGCAGTTCCTCGACGCGTCGGGCAACGTGATCGGTACCGATCCGGCCAACGACGATTTCATCGGCGACAACCAGGAAACGTTCGCGGCCATCAACGGTCAGGACCCCAACGCCGTTGAAGACACCTTCCTGACGGCCACGGTCAGCGCGATCGCTCCGGCGGGCACCGCGTTTGTTCGGCTGCAAGCTCTGTTTGCCACGCCGACCGGCTTCGAAGGTGGTGCGGTGCAGTGGGACGACTTCTCGCTCGTCCTGCTGACCGAATCGGCCATCGAGGCGCTGATCGGTGACTTCAGCGGGGACGGTTTCGTCGGCCAAGCCGACCCCGACCTGGTGTTGGCCAACTTCGGTTCCACCGTGTTGCCCGAGGGCTTCGACCCGACCAACACGACGGTCGGCTCGTTCGACGGCCTGATCGGCCAGAACGAACTCGACGACGTGCTGGCCAACTTCGGCAACAGCAGCGGCCCGGCGGTCAACGCGATCCCCGAGCCCACGACCGCGGCGCTCGTGCTGCTGGGCGGCGGTGCTTTGCTGGCCCGGCGTCGTTCGCAGGCTTAAGCCGCAGCGCTCAAGATATCTGAAACCTTGGACACAGCGCCCGGTTTTGCCGGGCGCTGTTTTTTGATGGCCGACCTGTGACGCGGGTCTCGCCCGGAGGCTTTACACTGCGGGTGATGGTTGACGAAGACGAAGGCAGCAGGTTTCGCAGCGGGTTGATCGCGGTGGCGGCGGTCGCGCTGGTGGCGGCGGTGCTGGTGCCGTGTGTGACGCCGACGACGCCGACGGTGTATTTCGATACCGACCCGCGGCTGTCGGCGGGGCTGGGCATGGGGGCGGACGTGGTCACCGAACTGGGGCCGAGGGGCACGTCGGCGCTGCAGTTGATCACGGTGTTGCTGGCGGTGGTCGGGACGGCGGCGGCGGTGTGGGCCGGAGCGCGGCTGTCGTGGTGGGTCGTGACTTTGGCGGGGCTCGGCGGGCTGGCGGCGGCGGCGCACATGGTCGACGGCAACGCGCGTTGGGAAGACTGGACCAGGGGCGGGGCGTGGCTCACCGCGGCGTCGGTGGGCGTCGCGGGGTACCACTTGGCGCAGCTCCCCGCGGCGCGGCGGTGGGTCGTGGCGTTGTTGTGCGCGGCGACGGTTCCGCTGGCGGCCGAGGCGGTGTGGGACGTCCGGGTTCAGCACGCCGAGGACGTGCGGTACTTCGAGGCGTATCAGGACGAATTGCTGGCGCTGCGGGGGATCGAGCCGGGCTCGGAGCAGGCGGCGTTGTACGAACGGCGGCTGCGGACGCCCGAAGCGAGCGGGGTGTTTACGACGTCGAACCTGCTCGCTTCGGTGGCGGGGGCGTTGGGGCTGGGCGCGGCGGCGCTCGGGGTTATGGGGTTGCTGGGGGCGCGGTGGCGAAGCGGGGCGGCCTGGGTCGCGCTGGGCTGCGGCGCGGCGGGGGGGCTCACGGTGTGGCTGGCGACGTCACGCGGCGCGGCGGTGGCGGTGGTGATGGTCGCGGGGTTGCTGGCGTGGCTGGTGGCCACGCGGAGTCGGAACATGCCGCGTTGGGTGACGCCGGCGCTGGCGGTTGCGCTGGTCGCGCTGGCCTTCGGCGCGGTGCTGGTACGGGGTGCGATGGGCCCACCCGACCCCCCGGCCGACGGCTTTGTGCCGGGTCGGGTGGTCGAGGGTGAGCGCAGCCTGTTATTCCGCGCCCAATATTGGTCGGCGTCGGCCCGGATCGCGGCGCACCACCCGCTGCGCGGAGTCGGGACGCGGGGCTTTGCCGACGCCTACCCCGCGGCGAAGGACCCGCTGAACCCCGAGACGGTCACGAGCGCCCACAACGTGTTCGTGGATCAGATCACGATGCTGGGTGCGGGGGGCGTGGCGTGGTCGGCGTTGCTGCTGGCGTGGCTGGGCTTGGCGGGTTGGCGGTGCAGGGATGCGGTCGGCCATGCGTCAACTTCGGATGAAGTCAAGGTAGAAGGGCAGGGGAGACCCGTCCATAGGTTGCGGGCGTGGATGGCCTTGGCGATGGCCTTTTCGGCGGCTTGCGGCATATTTGGGGTTTGCCTCGCCGTGAGGTGGCCGACCCTGTATTACGATGCTTCCGAGAATTTCGATCCGATTCGCCTCTGGTTGTTTGCTGCGATTGCGTTTTCCATTGTTGCGGCCGTGTTGGGGGTGCCGGGCATTCTTCCGGCATACGCGCAGCGGTCCGCGTTGTTCATCACCTCGGCGGTCGTGTTGGTGCACAACCAGATAGAAATGACGTTTGTCCGGCCCGAGTCGATGGCGCTGATGTGGCTGATCGTGGGTGGCGCGGCGGCGGGGGCGATCCGTGCGGCCCAATCCCCGACGGCGGCGAAGAAAAACCGGTGGGTATCGTTGGCCTTGGCGGGCGTCGCGGCGGCCGTGCTGCTGACGGGCATGGGCGTGTACGTAGCGGGGGTGAATCGTCACGAAAGCGCGATGGCCGAGGCGGCGGCGGCGCTGCGGCGGAACGAGGTGCCGCTGGCGGTCGAACGTTTGGAACGCGCTCAGCACGCGGCGGGTTGGGACACGGAGGCGTTGCGGTGGCGGGTGACGCTGCACGCGGCCGAGCCGATGGGCTATCTCGTGCAGGCGGGCCATGAGGCCGAGGCACAAGGGCGTGTCGACGAGGCGTTGGCCTGGATCGACGAAGCGGTGGCCGGGCGTGGCCTGCCGTCCACGGCGGCCCGGCTGCGTGGGCAGTTGTTGGATCGTTGGGCGATGGTGAAGGGCGACCACCCGGAAGACATCACCGCCGCGCAGGAGGCGTACGAGACGTTGCGGCCGCGGTCGCCGTACAACGTACAGGACGCCTGGACGCGGGCCGACCTCGCCCGGCGGGCGGGTGAGTTTGAGCAGGCGGCTTCCCTATTCCGCGAGGTGTTGGCGTTGCGTGAGCAGCTGTACCTGGATGCGGCCGACCCGTTGACGGCATCGCAGTTGGCGGAGGCTCAGGAGTTTCTGGCCGCCGCCGCGCGCGAGTGATTCACGGCGTGGTCGTCGGCGCGGGGAGCGTGCGTGTCGCCACGCACGGGATTCCGGTATGTGTCGTGATCTGCGCTGCGAGTCGCGACGCGGCCTCGGCATCCGCCGCGGGGACGAAGCACGCGGCGCCGGACCCCGTGACGTGGGCGGGCAGGCCGAGATCCTCGCGCAGCGTGCGCAACAGATCGCCGAGTTGTGGTTCCACGGCCACGGCGGCGGGCTCGAGATCGTTGAAGAACCCGGAAGCGGGCCCCGGCGCCTGTCGCGCTAAATCTTCGACGGCCTTCACGTCCAATGGATGCTCCGCGTCCGGCGCCAGGCGGTCCCACGCCGCGTACACCGGCCCGGTCGGGCAGCCGAATGGTGGCAGCGCCAACGCGATATCCAACGGGTTCGGCAACGCGGCCGCCCGGACCGCGTCCCCGGAACCGGTGACGACGGCCGACGGTTCGCCTCGCAGTGCGGCGAGGGCGAAATGCACGTCGCTGCCCAATTTCCCCGCCAACTCCGCGTACGTTTGCACATCCAGATTCAAATCGAACAACTGATCCAACGCGAGGATCAAACCTGCCGCGTCGCTCGAGCCGCCGCCCAGACCGGCCCCGGTGGGGATGCGTTTTTCCAGATCGGCCCGTACCGGTAACTCACGACCGACGTGCTGCTCGACCAGGCCGTGCGCGCGGAAGACGAGATCGTCTTTTAGCGGCCAATCGATCGCGCACGGCGACGGCGCGTCTTCGGCATAGCCCAAGGAAAAAACCGACACCAGGGCATTGGCGCCGGTTGGACTGATTCGTGTAACGGTCAGAGTGTCGCCGAAGTCGACAGCGACCATCCAGCTCGCGATCGGGTGCAGGCCGCGTTCGTCGGCGGAGTCGGGTTTGCCCACACCCAAGGCAAGGTTGATCTTCGCCGGGCAGGACAGGGCGATCTTGTCCGAGGCCGGCTCCGGGGGCGGGGCCGTGGTCACTGGCCTAGTCTTGGGGCGTGCCGGGGGCCGGGGCGACGGTCGGCAGGGGCAGGTCGTCGGCGCGGCGGCCGTGCATGATCGAGCCGTGAAGCTGCGACCAGTAGCCCTCGGCGGCGCGGCGGTCGCCGAGTTGCTCGGCCCAGCCATCGACGACTTCGCGGATGATCTGGGGCAGCGTGTTGGTGTGTGTGGTCTTGCCGATGCTCGAGAGCCAGAACATCAGGCGGTACAACTCGGGCTGCTCGGCGGCGATCTGGGAATACAGGTTGGCGACGGCGTCGATCGGGGCGCCTTGGCCGATACGCTCGGTGACCGGCTCGAAGCGGCGTTGAACGACGGCGGTGAGCAGGGCCCGCTTGTCGTCGAAGTAGCGGTAGATCGAACCGACCGCACAGCCGAGCTCTTTGGCGATGCGGCGGATCGTCGTTCCGTCGTAGCCCAGTTCCTGCAGGCAGACGTCGGTGGCGTCGAGGATCTGCTCGCGGCTGAGATTGGTCGGGGTCCGGGGCGTGACCACGACGGTCGTTGCCGGGCCGATCGAGCCGAGCACGTCTGGGCGTGACAGGTCCTTCACTGGGGGCGCCGGCGTGGCTTTGAAGGGGTTGGGGCTGGCGGGGGAAACCGATCCGTCGGTTACTTGTGACATAGCGTTCACCTCCATGCGAACAGTTATCGGTAGTTTGGACCGAAGTTCATGAAACGTCAAGCTGGGGAAGTTGAGGCGGGTGATTTTCCGGTTATCCACAATTGGATGAAGCGTAAAATGCGGGTTGAGTGGAGTGCTTGGTGTTCCCCGGCGCGTCTTGTGCCGCCCAGAGATCGTTTCGAAGCGATGCCGATGACCTACGACCAGGCCGCTCGCCGCATGGTGCGCTCGCAGTTGCGAGCCCGGGGGGTCGTCGATCCGGCGGTTCTGGAGGCGATGGCCCGCGTCGAACGGCACCGGTTTACGCCGGGTCTGTCTCCAGAGGTCGCCTACGGCGACCATGTCCTGCCAATCGACGCGGGCCAGACCATCAGCCAGCCCTACATCGTGGCCCACATGACCGAAACGCTGAGAGTCCGCCCGGAGATGCGGGTGCTGGAGATCGGCACCGGCAGCGGGTATCAGACGGCCGTGCTGCTGACGCTGGGGGCGGCGGTGGTGTCGGTGGAGCGACACGCCGGGTTGTCGGACACGGCCCGGCGTCGGTTGGATGCCATGTTTCCGCACGCCGACCTGACACTCGTCGTGGGCGACGGCTCGTGTGGCTATGCCGAGGCGGCGCCCTACGACCGTGTCCTGGTGGCCGCGGCGGCCCCGTCGTTGCCCGAGGCGCTCGGCGAGCAACTGGCACCCGACGGGCGGCTGGTCATCCCGATCGGCGAACGCGGGCAGCAGGTGCTCGTGATCGTCGAACGCCGGGGCGACGAGTTGGTTCGGCGTGACGATTTGGCGTGTCGTTTCGTGCCGTTGATCGGGGCGGACGCCTGGCCCGCGTAGCCGGGTTCGGCACCGCCCGGAGTCGCGCAAAAAAAAGGCCTCGGCCGGGGAGGCGTCCGGCACGAGACCCGATCCAGGGTGGGGGAGTTGTCGGCCACGACATGGCGTGATCCGGTCGGCGGCAGGGCGGTTGGCGTGGGGCCGGTCGCTCGCTGCCGCGGACAGAAGTAGAGTCGAATTCAATCGCGCGAACGCCAACCGGCACGGCGCGAATTTAAAGAGATGCCCGCCATAGGAGGTCGGGCTGTGACGGCTGGGAAATCGGGAACCCCGGGGAGGTTTTGCGGCCCCCACTTCCGGGGCTACGCGGCTCGGCGACCGGGTGCATCGTCGGGCCGTGAGGCTCCGCTCCAGACATCTTCGGCCGACCCGCTGGTATACTCCCGCGATGGCCTCTGACCCCGCTTCTTCGACGCCCGGCCCCAAAATCGGGCTGTTCCCTGGCACGTTCGATCCGATCACCAACGGCCACCTCGATGTGATCCGCCGTGGGCAGGACCTGTTCGACCGCCTGATCGTCGCCGTCGGGCACAACCCCGCCAAACGCGAGATCTTTACGACCGACGAACGCCGGGAGATGATCGAAGAGATCCTCCGGGCCGAGTGCGACGACCACGTCGAGGTCCAGTGCTTCGAAGGGCTTACGGTCGACTTTGCCCGTCAGGTCGATGCCACCGCGATCCTCCGCGGCATCCGCAACGTCACCGATCTGAACTTCGAATTCCAGCTCGCGCTGACCAACCGCGCGATCGCCGACATCGAGACCGTCTTCATCATGACCGGCGAGAGCACCGCGTTCACGAGTTCCACGCTCATCAAGCAGATCGCCTCGGGCGGAAATATCGACCGCCTGCACGCGCTGTTGCCCCCGGTCGTGCTCGGGCGGCTCAAGGCCAAGAAGTCCGAGTTGGGCGGAACCCTGCCCTGGGCCCACGTTGATCATTTCAAGGAATAGGGCCGTCCCACACGTTACGCAGTGTGCTCGCATCTGGTGTCGGGGCCAAGCCCCTATCGCCCGCCGCGCAGCCGCTGCCCTCAAGATATTGACCATACGAATTTGAACCCATGCCCGTTGAATTCCGCATCATCAGCATCGGCACGCTCAGCGCTCACGAGCACTGGCCGGCCAGCCAACCCACCCGGACCCCGCACGCCACCACGACGCTTGTGGTCAGCGGCGGCCGGAACATCCTGATCGACCCCGGCCTGCCGCCGCAGGTCATCTCCGCCCGCCTCGGCGAGCGGGCGGGGCTGCAGCCGACCGACATCACCGATGTCTTCCTGACCAACTTCCGCCCGGCCCACCGCCACGGGCTGGCTGCGTTCGAGCCCGCGAACTGGTGGGTCGCCGAGAACGAGCGCGAACGCGTCGGCCGATCGCTGTTGGCGCGGTTTGAGCAGGAGGACGACAACGCGGTCCGCAGGATCCTTGAGGCCGACATCGAACTGCTCAAAAGAACCAAGGCCGCGCCCGATCAGCTCGCTCCGCAGGTCGACTTGTTCCCCTTGCCCGGCTACACGCCCGGGGCTTGCGGGTTGCTGCTGGCCCACCCGACGCGCACGATCGTGATCGCCGGGGACGCGGTGGCGAGCGGCGAGCACCTCGAACGCGGGCAAGTGCTGCGCGGGGCGTTCGACATCGAAGCGGCGCAGGAGAGCTTGGTCGAGGTGCTGGAGATCGCCGACGTCATCGTGCCCGGTCACGACAACGTGGTGCTCAACCCGGCCCAGCGGCGGGGCGGCTAGCCGCCGTTTTCGCCCCGATCCGGCCACCGAACGATCAAGTCCGGCTCGCGGCGGCCCGCGAGGACGTGCTCGGTGTTGAGCCGGTCGTTGCGCTGGTATTTCGTTTCGGCTTCTTCGGGGCTGCGTCCTACCGATGTGTCGCGTCTCATCAGCCACCCCCGCGCTTGTGAGGGCGGGACGTCCAGCCACCAGCACTCGTCCAATACATCGCCGAGCGCCGACCACGGCGTTTCGGGCAGCAATAGATACTGGCCCTCGGTCACGATGACCCGTGTAGCGGTAGTGACCTGTACTTCGGACTGAACGGGCTCATGGACCTTGCGGCAATACACGGGGTAGACGCCGGTCCTCGGCATGTGGGTGTATTTCTGCAGCAGCCCGACGTAAGCCTCGGCGTCGTAGGTGAAGGCGGCGCCCTTGCGCGGTTTCCAGCCCCGCTCGATCAGCGTCGCATTGGGCAGGTGGAACCCGTCCATCGGGATAAATACGGCCGCCCCCGGGCCACCCAAATCAGCGCGATTCAGCACGCTCATCAGCCTTTCACCGAGCGTGCTCTTGCCCGAGCCCGCGATCCCCGCGATACCCAGGATGACACGCCGCGGGGAGCCGTTTGCTTGGGCCAGCAGCCGCCGGGCCTGCGCCGTCAAGGCGTCTTCGGTCAGCACGATCGGTGCGGCGGTCGGCATGGCGATATCCTACCGCGATGGCTGTGCCGCTCCCGAATTCGCCGATCGAGCTGCTGCAGGCGACGGTGCGCATCAACTCGATCAACGCGGCGTTGCCCGGGTCACGCGGCGGCGAATCAAAATTGGTGACTTCGCTCGAACGCACGGCGCAGGGCTTCGGACTGACCACGCGAAGGCTCCCCGTGCCGGGGCAGGTGGATCAATTGTTGGTGGCCTTCGAGGCGGAAGCCGGTGCGCCGTGGCTGCTGTTCGACAGCCACCTCGACACCGTCGCGGTCGAGGGCATGACGATCGAGCCGTTCGGCGGCGAGCTCCGCGACGGCCGTGTCTGGGGCCGCGGCGCGGCCGACACCAAGGGCACCGGCGCGGCGATGCTGTGGGCGCTTCGGCAATACGCCCAATCGTCGAACGGGCAGGAGAAACCGAACAATATCGCGCTGCTGTTCAGCGTCGACGAAGAGGTCGCGATGACCGGCGTCGAGTCGTTCGTCGAAAACGACCTGCCGTCGTTGGGCTTTGTTCCGGGGGCGGTGATCGTCGGCGAGCCGACGGAGCTCCGACCCGTGGTTGCGCACAACGGGTGCCTGCGCTGGACGATCACAACCCACGGCCGGGCGTGCCACTCGTCCACGCCGCACGAGGGCCGCTCCGCCATCAGCGCGATGGTGCGCGTCATCGATCGCCTCGAGCGTGAGTACATCCCGCACCTGTCGGCCGAGCACCCCTTGACCGGTCCGGCGGTGTGTTCGATCAACGTGATCCGTGGCGGCAGTGCCCCCAACATCATCCCGGATTCATGCGTGATCGAGATCGACCGCCGTCTGGTGCCCGACGAAGATGAAGGCGGCGTGCTGGCCGAGATCGAGGCGCTGCTTGAGCCGTTGCGTCACGGCGCGTCGCCGGTCGAATTCACGCAAGACCTCTCGGTCGGGCACTCTCCGCTGGGTACGACGCGTAACGGCGCGCTGACCGCGCACCTCACGGCCGTGCTCGACGACCTGGCCTTGCCCACGTTGACGCTCGGGGCCCCCTACGCGACCCACGCCTCGGTGTTCGACGCTGCGGGGCTGCCGGCCGTGGTGCTCGGGCCGGGTTCGGGACATACCGCCCACACGAAAGACGAGTGGGTGTCGGTGGAACAAATAGAGCGCGGCGTTCAGCTCTACGAAGCGCTGATGCGGTGCCCGGCCCTCCCCGGTTCCGCCGCGACCGGCTAAACTATGCGGCTCGCTGCGACGCCACGAAAGCCGCAAGGAAACCCCATGCCCGATCCCCTGAACCGTTATTCCAAGACCATCACCCAGCCCGCCCGCCAGGGCGCGTCGCAGGCCATGCTCCACGCCACGGGGCTGTCCCGCGAGGACATGAGCAAGCCCCAGGTCGGCATCGCCAGCGTCTGGTACGAGGGCAACCCCTGCAACATGCACCTCAACGACCTGGCGGCCGAGGTGAAAAAGGGCGTGGTCGAGGCCGACTGCGTGGGGATGCGGTTCAACACTATCGGCGTGTCCGACGGCATCAGCATGGGCACCGACGGCATGGGTTTCTCGCTGCAGTCTCGCGAACTGATCGCCGACTCGATCGAGACCCTGATGGGCGCCCAGTGGTACGACGCGCTCGTGGCGCTGCCCGGCTGCGACAAGAACATGCCCGGCTGCATCATCGCCATGGCCCGCCTCAACCGCCCGGCGCTCATGGTCTACGGCGGCACGATCAAGCCCGGCTGCACCACTCTCAAGGGTGAAGAGGTCAAGCTCGACGTCGTCAGCGCGTTCCAGTCCTACGGCCAGTCGCTGGCGGGCACGATCACCGAAGACGAACGCAAATCGATCGTCGAAAACTCCTGTCCCGGGGCCGGGGCCTGCGGCGGGATGTACACCGCCAACACGATGGCCAGCGCGATAGAGTGCATGGGCCTGTCGCTGCCGTTCTCGTCGAGCACCCCGGCCGAGGATGCGCAGAAGATCGACGAATGTGTCCGGGCCGGCCACGCCGTGCGAAGATTGATGGAGCTCGATCTCAAGCCCCGCGACATCGTGACCAAGCAGAGTTTTTTGAACGCGATGCGGCTGATCATCGTCACCGGCGGCTCGACCAACGCGGTGCTGCACCTCCTGGCGATGGCCCGGGCGTTCGATATCGAACTGACCATCGACGAGTGGCAGGCCATGAGCGATAGCACACCTTTGCTGTGTGACCTCAAGCCGTCGGGGCGGTACGTCATGGAAGAACTCCACGCCGTCGGCGGCACGCCCGCGGTGATGAAGTTCCTGCTCGAAAACGACATGATCGACGGGTCGCAGAAAACCGTGACGGGAAAGACCATCGCCGAGAACCTCGCCGACCTGCCCGGCCTGCCCGACTATGGCGACCCTCGGAACACCCCGGGTACACAGGACATCGTGCGCCCGCTCACCGACCCGATCAAGAAAACCGGCCACCTCCAGATCATGCGCGGCAACCTCGCTCCCGGCGGCTGCGTCGGCAAGATCACCGGCAAGGAGGGCACGACCTTCACCGGCCCGGCCAAGGTCTACGACTGCGAGGAAGACATGCTTGACGGCCTCGCCGCCGGGCAGATCGAGAAGGGCGACGTCATCATCATCCGCTACGAAGGCCCCAAGGGCGGCCCCGGCATGCCCGAGATGCTCACGCCCACCAGCGCCGTCGCCGGGGCGGGGCTGATCAAGGACGTGGCGCTCATCACCGACGGCCGGTTCTCCGGCGGCAGCCACGGGTTCATCATCGGGCACGTCGTCCCCGAAGCCCAGGACGGCGGCCCCATCGCGTTGGTCCAGACCGGCGACACCGTCACCATCGACACCGACCACGGCCAGATCAACATGGACGTGACCCCAGAAGTACTTGAAGAACGCCGCCAAGCGTGGCAGTCCCCGCCGCTCAAAGCCACCCGCGGCACGTTATACAAGTACATCAAGAACGTCAAGACCGCGTCCGAGGGGTGTGTGACTGACGAGTGAGCGATCCCGCGCGACCGAGCCGATCAGCCCGGCTAAAGTCCGTCCATGAAGATCGCGTTTTTCAACACCAAACCCTATGACCGCCGTTTCTTCGATGAGGCCAATGCCGACTTCGGCCACGAGATCAGCTACTTGGCTCCGCGCTTGGACATCGACACCGCGCCGATCGCCGCGGGGCACGACGCGGTGTGCCTGTTTGTGAACGACGACGGCACGGCGGGCGTGGTTGACCGTCTCGCCGAAGTAGGGATCCGGGCGATGGCGTTGCGGTCGGCGGGCTTTAATCACGTCGACCTCGACGCGGCGAAGACCCGCGGGATGACCGTCTGCCGGGTGCCGGCGTATTCGCCGCGCGGCGTGGCGGAACACGCGGTGTCGTTGATGCTCGCGCTCAACCGTCGGACGCACCGAGCGTTTGCTCGTGTCCGTGAGCAGAACTTTGCGCTCGAGGGTCTGATGGGTTTCGAGATGTGCGGCAAGGTGGCGGGCGTGGTGGGCACCGGCAAGATCGGGGCGGCCGCGGCCCGCATCCTGCTAGGGTTCGGCTGTCGGGTGCTGGCGTTCGATAAGTTTCCGAGCGACGAATTGCGTGCGGCCGGGGTGGAGTACGTCGAGCTCGGCACGCTCCTGGCCGAGGCACAGATCGTGACCCTGCACTGCCCGCTGACCCCCGAGACGCACTACCTGATCGACGCCGACCGCTTGACGACGATGCGCGAAGGCGTCATGCTGATCAATACCAGCCGTGGCGCGCTAATCGACACCGCGGCCGCGATCGAAGGACTCAAACGCGGGAAGATCGGCCACCTGGGTCTGGACGTCTACGAAGAAGAAGACAGCCTGTTCTTCGAGGACCGTTCCGACGACATCCTACGCGACGACGAGTTCGCCCGGCTGCTGACGTTTCCCAACGTGCTGATCACCGGGCACCAGGCGTTCTTTACCGCCGAAGCGCTCCGCCAGATCGCCCAGGTGACGCTGGAGAACCTGCGTCGAATCGCGGCGAGCGAAGAAGGTGCCTACGTGCTCTGAGCTTTGGCTTAACGCGGCGGTACACTTGTGGTCGTGCCCCCGGACGCCTCCCCCCACCAACCCAAGCAATCCCCTCTCGACGCCCCCCCGCGTTTGGCGATGAGGGTCGCGGACCTGCCGGGGATCGGCAAGGCACGGGCGCGGGCGCTGCGGCGGCTGGGCATCGAATCGGTCACCGACCTGTTGCGGCACTACCCGATGCGGTACGAGAAGGAGGCGGCCGAGGGCTCGGTCTTCGAGCTGCCGACGGACGGCAAGACGGTGGGTGCCGCCCGGGGCGAGATCGTTGCCTGCCGGTGGGTGCCCCCGATGGGGTACGGCAAGAAGGGGCGGTTCGAGGCGACGCTGCGTGACGGAAGCGACGCGGTGGGCGCGAGGACCCTGCAGCTGGTTTGGTTCAACGCGGGGTACCTGCGGGACAAGATCCACGCGGGCATGGTGCTGCGCGTGCACGGCAAGGCGAAGATGTTCGGCGACTACCCGCAGATGGTCAACGCCAAGTGGGAAGTGTTGAGCGAAGAGGATCAGCCCGAAGCGAAAGATGCGCGGCTGCGGCCGGTGTATCCGGCGACCGAGGGGTTGCCGTCGACGATGCTCGAACGGCTGGTGGGGGACGCGCTGGCGTGGGCGTTGCCGCTGGTGCCCGACCCGCTGCCCGTGGACCTGATCAAGCACCACGAGATGCCGGGGCAGGCCGAGGCGCTGCGGATGATCCACCGGCCGCGCGACGCCGAGGAGCCCGGGGCCGCGCGGCGGCGGCTGGCGTTCAACGAGCTGCTGCTGCTGCAGCTGGGCATCGCCATGCGCCGGGCGGAAGTGGAGAACAAATGCGTCGCCCCTAAGCTCCGGCACAGCGACCAGGTCGACGCGCATATCCGCGGGCGGTTCCCCTTCGAGCTCACCGAGGCGCAGTCGGCGGCGGTCGCGCAGATCGCGGCCGACCTGACGCGGGACCGGCCGATGAACCGTATGTTGCAGGGCGACGTCGGCGCAGGCAAAACCGTGGTCGCGTTGTACGCGCTGCTCATGGCGGTCGCCGACCGGAAGCAGGGGGCGCTCATGGCGCCCACGGAGTTGCTGGCTGAGCAGCACTACCTGTCGATCTCAAAGATGCTCGAGGGCTCGAATGTCCGCGTGGTGTTGCTGACCGGCAAGCAGCGCGACGGCGTCGAGGCGATCGCGTCCGGCGAGGCGGACCTCATCATCGGTACCCACGCGCTGCTCTCGGCCTCGGTGGTGTTCGGAGACCTGGCCGTGGTCGTCATCGACGAACAACACCGGTTTGGTGTGATGCAGCGGGCCACGCTCCGGCAACCGTCGGAGGCCGAGTCGGGCAAAGAGAAAACCCCGCACACGCTGGTGATGACCGCGACGCCCATCCCCCGCACGCTGAGTCTGACGCTGTTCGGCGACTTAGACAACTCCACGCTCACGGGCCTGCCGCCGGGCCGGACGCCGATCCAGAACCGCGTGGTCGGCGCGGACAAGGCCGACGAGGTGTACACCTATCTGCGGACCCGGCTCGAACGCGGCGAGCAGGCGTACGTCGTGGTCCCCGCGATCGGCTCGGCGTCCGGCGACGGCGCGGAGCCGGCGGCGCTGCTGAAGTCTGTGAACGCCCACGCGAAGCTGCTGCAAGAAAAATTTCTTGCGGGTTTCACGGTGGCGGCGGTCCACGGGCGACTCAAACGCGAATCCCGCCAACGCGTCATGGACAAGTTCCGGGCCGGCAAAGTGGACGTGTTGGTTGCGACCACGGTGATCGAGGTCGGCGTGGACGTGCCTAATGCGACGGTGATGGTGATCGAGCACGCCGAGCGGTTCGGGCTGGCGCAGCTGCACCAGCTCCGCGGCCGGGTGGGCCGCGGAGACCACGGCCGGCGGTCGTTGTGTGTTTTCATCAGCGAGCCGACGACCGACGACGCGCTGGCCCGCATGGACGCGATTTCGTCGACCAACGACGGATTCAAGATCGCCGAGCTCGACCTGCAGATCCGAGGGATGGGTGAGATCTTGGGCACCCGTCAGTCGGGGCTGCCGCCGATGAAGCTGGCGGAGATCCCAAAGGATATGGACCTGCTCAATCTGGCGAAACGCGACGCGCAGGCGCTGGTCGAGGCAGACGCAGAACTCAGCCGACCCGAGCACGAGATGCTCCGGAAGGTGTTGATGCTGCAGTACGGCCGGGCGCTTGGGCTGGTTGACGTCGGCTGACCGTGGACGTGAACCGAGTGAATTTACTCGGCGGCCACGGCGTCGGCCAGCGCGGCGGTGATCCTCACGGTCTCGCGGGCCAACTCGTTGAGGCGGTCGGCGATCTTCTCGCTCATCCCGTTACTGTCGAAGTCACGGTCGTCGGCGTACACGAAGCGCGGCAGGATCAAACAACGAAAGTCGAGCATCAGGCTGTTGGCCAGCGGCATGACCGACATATAACTCACCGGGCTGCCTGCCGAGCACACGAAGCCGACGGTCTTGTTCAGCCAGGCGCCTTTGCCGGTGAGTTCGATGAGGTTTTTGGCCGCGGCGTTGCCGTCGTAGTTGTAGATCGGCATCGCCAGGATCACGCCGTCGGCATCGGCGATCCGCGCGGTCATGGCTTGCACATCAGAACGACCGTAGACCGTCGTGCCGTCGCAGATAGGAAGGTCGTGGTCCCGCAGGTCGATCCAATCAATGCGGGCGCCCGCCTCAGCCAACGGATCGCGGAGGTTCTCGGCCATCCCGGTCGAGCGGCTGTCTGGGTTCAGGGAGCAACAGATGACGGCGATTTGCATGGCGGATGGTAGGGCGGTAGTACAGCGATTTAGTGATTTGACCATCGAAACGGTGTTTCGCGGCCTCGTGCGGGTTGGCGGATTTGCCGAAGCGGCGTCGATTGCTTCGAGCGCCGGATCGCGAGATCGTCGAGCCTTATGCCCCGTCCCGCAGCTCGCCGGGCAGCGGGTTCCGCAGCAACACGCGATCGCCCGGCTCCAGCCCCTCGGTGATCTCGACGAGGGTTTCCGACGCCCGGCCGATCTCGACGGGTTGGGGGTGCACATAGCCGCCGCCGGCGGGGACATAGCAGAAGTGCTGATCACCCTCGGTGAACACGGCCTGAATAGGCACCGCCAGGGCGTCGTCGACGCGGCCGACGGTGATCTCGCCGGTGCACCGCATCGCGGGGCTGAGCGTGTCGTCCGAATCGGGGGGCAGCATCACGCGGACGGTGAACTCGCGCTGTCCGGGGTTGAGCCAGCCGCCGGACTCGGCGAGCGGGGTTTTGCGGTCGATCACACCTTCGTAGATCTGCCCGGGCCGGGCGTCGACGGTGATGCGCACTGGCTGGCCGATCTCCACTAAAGGCTCGTAGGCCTCCGCCACCGACAGGTTCGCGACCATCTGCTCAACATCCGGCAGGTACAAGATGGCCTCGTTGAAACGGACCTCGCGTCCCTCAGCGATCGGGTCGTTACGCCACGACCGCCGGCCGACCGATGTGGCGTACACCACGATGCCGTCGCGGGGCGCTTTCATCTCGCTGGCGGCGAGTTGTTCGTTGAGCTTGCGCAGGCGCTCCTCGCGGATGGCCAGGGTCTGGGTCTTGCTGTTCAGGTCCGCTTCGAGGCGGGCGATCTCGCTTTCGGCCTTGGCGATCTCGCGGGCCAGATCCGAGGTGGCCTGGTCCACGGCCGAGAGCTTCTCCTGCTCCTCGGTCTTGTAGGTGTACTGGTCGTAGACCTCGAGGGCGAGCTCCGCGGTGGCCAAGGCGTCGATCGCTTCGATCTGATCGATCTCGCTGTCTTCGAGGTCGTTGAGGCTGATGAATTTCTTGGCGTAGAGCTGTTGGCTGATCTCGTAGTCACGCTTGGTGCGCTCGACCAGGCGTTTGGCTTTCTGCAACTCGAGGTCGAGTTCGCGACGCATCTGGGGCACGTCGCCCTGCTGCCACTTGGCGAGTTCCAGCCGGGCCAAGTCGAGGTTGACTTCGGCGACCGCCTGGACAGACTTGGCTTCCTCGCGTTCGATCTCGAGGCCACGCCGTGCGTAGACCTCGTCGGCCCGGGCTTTCTCGACGTTGAGCGACGTCTCTTCGATCTTAGTGCGGAGGTCTTCGGTTTCGAGGCGTACGAGCAGATCGCCTTCCTCGACCTCGGCCCCCTCTTCGACGACGTACATAATCACGGGCCGGCCCTCAACACGGCTCTTCAACTCCAGACGCTCGGCGGTGTCCAGATCGCCCGACTCGACGACGGTGAGATCGAAGCTCCGCCGCTGGACCTTGTACCACTCGCCGTCGTTGACCACGGTGGCGGCGTCGTCGGCTGCGGCGTCGTCGGCCCCGCTGAGCGCAGCCAGCGTGAACGCACCGACGACCACAAGGATGATCGAAGCCACGATCCAGCCCACGAGTGCCGCCCCGCGGCGGTGAGATCGATGGGCACGGCCGTGCGACGTGATGTGTGGGTTAGGTATCGGCATAGGAACAGGGCGACACAACGGTCTTACATAAGTGTAGCCGCGAGTTCAGTCGACGGCGGGCAGCGGGGACTCGATGGTGTCTCCGTAGGGAGTCTCCGGGGTCAGCGGGGGTTGGTCCGCGATGGCGCGGAGCTGCCCCGGGGCCTGCCACCGGCCGTCGGGGCCGATACGCATCTGCCCGGTGGCCAGCAGGTAGTCGAGGATGCTGATGCGCAGGTCCGACGCGGCGGCGTCGCGGTCGTCGCGAGCATCTAAGAGGTCTTCCTGGACGTCGATGACTTCTTCGGGGCCCAGGTCACGCTGGTTGATCTCGATCTGTTCGGCCCGCCGTTCGTTGATCTGCACGGCGCGGTCCTGGAGCTGGACGATGTAGCGTGCCTGCTCGATCGCGCGGACCGCGGCGCGGACTTCCAGCGCGACGCGGTCGCGGCTGACCTGCCGGTCGCGTTTCTCGCGTTCAAGGCGTACCAGGGCGGCGCGGTAGTCGGTGTACTCGATCTTGCGGTCCAGCGGCAGATCGAGCGTAAGGCCGGCCTCGAAGTCGCCGTCCCCGGCGTCGAACTCCGAGTCACTGCTGATGATCGTTTCGCTGGTCGGCAGGAACAGGCTGCCGTTGAAATCCAGGTCGGGCAGGAGGTTGTTCTTGGCGATCAGCACTTCGCGGCGGGCATCGTCGACCTGGTCATCAATGGTTTGTAGGTCGAGGCGAAGCTCGAGGCCGTTCTGCACCGAACGGTCGGCGTCCAGCAAGACGCCGGGCACGTCGATGTCAACCGGGACGATCTCCACGGGCCGGGTTGTGGGGATGCCGATCCGTATCTTTAGGTCGTCGATCTGGCTCGCGTAGGCTTCTTGTTGATTGACCAATGAGTTGCGGGCCCGGAGCACGCGCTGCTCGGCGCGTTGCGACTGGAAGTACGACTGACGGCCCGCCTCGGCGAGGGCGGTAAACAGCTCAGCGCTCTGCTCGAGGTTACGCAGCTGCAACTCGCGGTTGGCGAGCTGGCGCTGGCGTCGCAGCAGGTCGAAATAACGCGTCGAGAGATCCACGAAATACTCGCGGCGGAACCGCTCGAAGCCCCGTACCGCATACACGAGGTCGCGCTCGGCCTGGATGAGGGTTTCAACCGTGTCGGCTGACCGCCCGGCCCCGCGCAATAGCGGCAGGTCGACCGTCACCTGTAGCGCAACCGATTCGGTCTCGTCGGGCAACGTGTTGGTCGATGCTTGCTGCAGGAACGTGACGTAGTCAACCAGGGCCGAGGCCGAGACGGTGCCGCCGTAGGGGAGCCGCTGTGTCACGCCGAGCGAGGCGATCAGCTCGAGGGCGGTGTCTTTGTCGCCTGCCTCGGGGACGCCTTCGACCACGCCGCTGATCGCCGAGAAGAACCGCGGGCCCCATTCGTGACGCTCGATGATCAGGCTCAGCGTGGTGAGAAACAGGGCTTCGCGCTCGTTGCGGTACTCGGGGCTGTGCTCGATGGCGTAGGCGAGCAGCGACTCGAGGTCGAGGCGCAGGGTGTCGGCCTGCGAGCCGTCATCGAGGATGGCGGGCGGGGGCAATGGCCCGTTGTCGGGCGCACGCTGGGTGTCGAGTTTGGCAGCAGTGGGGTTGTTGGTGGCGGGATTTTTGTCGTAGTCGGCGGGACGTGGATCGATGGGGGTCGCGGGGTCGATGCGGTCGCCGTAAGCCGCGGTGGGGCCGAGGGTGCGCGCCTGCTGGTCCTCAATGATGCGTTTGGCTTCGAGGTCCAGCCGATCAAACGGGCTGGCAGTGTTGCAGCCGGTTGCGACCATCAGGCCGAATACCGCGAGCACGCCAAAGAGTTGACGCGACCCGAACGCGGGGTAGCGGGGGCGATAAAAGTGAACGCTGTACACTGGGGCACTCTTAAGTTAAAACTTGCATGTCTTGAGCCGGCCCCACTCTACCAAAACCGATGCCTACATGGCCTTTGCGCACCCGATCCGGCGTCAGGTGGTGGAGATGCTATGCGAGGGTGAATTGACGGTGGGCGAGCTCGCCGAGCCGTTCAAGGTGTCGCTGCCGGCGATGTCCCAGCACCTGCAGGTGTTACGCAAGGCCAAGGTCGTCCGCCAGCGGCGGTCGGGCCGACAGCGGGTGTACCGGCTGAATGCCGCGCCGATCCGCGAGGTCGCCGAATGGGCGGGGGAACAGGCCGAGGCGGCGGAGCTGTTATGAGACGGATGGCCCCCGGCCTCCGGACCGACCGGTTGGATGAGCGCTAAGCCCGTTCGGCTTCAAGAACCCAACGGAACTGCCGGCGGCGGTGCCAGGCCGAGATGATCGGGCCCAGCAACAGTCCAGCCACGAGATACAGTACCAGCCCGCCGAGGGCCGCATACAAGGTGCCTTTTTCTTGCAGGCCGTACAGACGGCCTTCGTAGAACCGGCCGGTGGCGGCCCCGGCGAGCAGCACCGTGCCGCCGAGGATAAGAGCGAGCGAGACGATCCAGGCGGCGTTAACGGTCGAACGGCTGGGCATGAGTTTCCCCTCATCAAGGATGGCGGAGGCCGGCAGATCAAGACCGACGAATATGCAAACGCAAGCCCGGTGCCAAACACCGGGTGTCCGTCAATCGTCGAGTTTTGTAGGGCTTCGCGGGGATCCCCGGCAGCAGGATGTACGGGATGTGGCTTCGGCACCACACGCCGTTTCCCGATGACAGCGTGGGTTTGTGGCCGCAGTTGGCCGTCGGTACAATGAGGCGTTTCCCCCGATCCGCCCGCCGGGGCGGGTAGCTTGTGCCGATCGCCGGAGACACCGCCTTGCAACAGGCCATTGACAAAGCCGCCGCCCTCGTCGAGGCCCACGCCTATATCCGCCAGTTCGCCGGTGCGGTGGTCGTGGTGAAGATCGGCGGGTCGATCATGGACGAGCCCGACACACTGGCCTCGCTAGTGCAGGACGTTTGCTTCATGGCCAGCGTCGGCATGAGGCCGATCGTGGTCCACGGCGGGGGCAAAGCGATCAACGCCGCGATGGGCCAGGCCGGCCTTGAGGCCCAGTTTGTCCAGGGCCGCCGCTACACCGACGACCGGACGCTGGCGATTGCGGAGCACGTGTTGGTCAATCAGATCAACAAAGCGCTTGTCGAAACCGTAGGGAGCTTCGGGTCCAAGGCGATGGGGCTGCACAGCCTCGCGAGTTGTGTGGTCTTTGGTAAGCAGCTGCGGCTCGACGGCGAGGGCGGGCGGAAGATCGATATCGGGTTGGTGGGCGAGGTGGACTGGGTCAACGCCGACCTCCTGCGGGCCGTGCTTGAGGGCGGGACGATCCCGGTCATCGCGCCGATCGCGCGGGACGCGTCGGGCGGCAAGTTGAACGTCAACGCCGACTCGGTGGCCGGGCACGTCGCCGCGGCCATCCGGGCGGAAAAACTCGTGCTGGTCTCCGATACCCACGGCATCCGTCGCAGCGAAGACGTCGACGACCTCGCCTCACACCTGACGCGCGGCGAGATCGACGGCCTGATCGAGACCGGGATCATCACCGCGGGTATGCTGCCCAAGGTCGAAGCCAGCCTCACCGCCGTCGGCGCGGGTGTGAAGAAGGCCCACATCATCGATGGCCGTATCCCGCATTCGTTGCTGCTGGAGGTCTACACCGACCAAGGCATCGGGACGGAGATCGTGCTCTAACCGTTTGGCGATTCCGTGCTCTGGCGATTCTCTGATCGACAGGCCGCGAAGCGTCACACCCAGATAAACCGGCGACGGGACAGATCGCCGAATCATCAAATTGTTCAACAACATGCGCCACTTCCTCACCATCGCTGACCATCCACCCGAGACGATCCAGCACATCCTCGCCGTCGGGATGCGCCTGCGCGAACAGCGGCAGCGTGGCGTGGCGAACGATCCGGTGTTGACCGGCAAGACGCTGGCGATGCTGTTCCAGAAGCCGTCGCTTCGGACCCGTGTGAGTTTTGAGCAGGCGATGAATGAGCTCGGCGGCCACGCCATCGTGCTTGGGCAACACGAGGTGGGGCTCGGCGAGCGCGAGTCCGTCGCCGATGTGACCCGCGTGTTGTCCGGCATGGTCCACGGCATCGCCGCGCGGGTGTACCGCCACGAGCACCTCGTGGCGATGAGCACTTCCGCAACCGTGCCGATCGTCAACATGCTCTCGGACCACTCGCACCCGGCCCAGGCCCTGGCCGACGCGATGACGATTATCGACGAGTTCGGCCACCCCGACACCGGCAACCTCGACGTGGCCGGACGCACCGTGGCGTTCGTTGGCGACGGCAACAATGTTGCCCGGAGCCTCGCAGCGGTCTGCAAATCCTTGGGGATGCGCTTCACCCTCGCGGCGCCGTCGGGGTACGAGCTCCCCGCCGACGGATTTACCAAGATCACCAACGACCCGCACGAAGCGGTCAAGGACGCCGACGTGATCTACGCCGATACGTTTGTATCGATGGGCGAAGAAGCCGAGAAAGACGCGAAGATCAAGGCGTTCGACGGCTTCCAGATCAACCGGCCCCTGGTCAACGCCGCGCCCGACCACGCGATCGTCTTGCACTGCTTGCCGGCCTACCGCGGCGTCGAGATCACCGATCAGGTGATGGACGGCCCACGCAGCCGCGTGTTCTCCCAGGCCCACAACCGCCTGCACGCCCAGAAGGGCCTGCTCGCGGTGCTGATGGGCGGGGCGTGAGTCGATCGAAGGCCAAGGAAAGATGATCTCGGATATCACCAATCATCTATCATTTATTCCAAACGATGTCCGATCCTCCCGCCAACCCGACCCCACCCGATCCCTCGGACAAACCCGACCCGCCGCACCGGGTGATGGTTGTGGTGGGGTCGCACCTGCGCGCCGAGGAAGCGGATCGGCCGTTGGCGTACCGGCTGATCCAAGAGATCGAGACGTGGAAAGAGACCTACGAGGCTCAGCTCGGGGTCGAGATCGAGCCGACCGTGTGTACCGACCTGTGGTACCTGAACCACGACGATCTGCGGCGGCTGCCGACGGTGTGCATCGGCGGACCGGGCGTGAACGCGTTGTCGGCGTACTTGGCCCAGCACCTGTCGGATGACAACAAACAGGCCGACGTCTTGTTGCAGATCGACCCGGACTACACCGATCTGCAAGCGTGCATCTGGGGCACCGATCACGAACTAACTGCCCACGGCTTGCAATTGTTTGTGGATCGTTACCTCGACGGATATCTGCGGGCGGTGGCGACGCAGGTGGAGCCGCGGGCCGAGTAAATGGCGACCGAAAAATACGTCGCAAGATCTGCGTATTTTCCCTTAGAGCAGAAAACGCCGCGTGGGATCTGATCCGGGCGGCTACACTAAGCCGGTCTTCTAAGTTCACACGGGCGCGATTTGTCGCAGGCTTCGTTTTATGGCTGACTACCGCTTCCTTTTCGTTTGCACCGGCAACACATGCCGTTCCCCAATGGCCGAAGCGCTGGCGCGGGACATCTTGGTCGATCAACTCAACGTGAGCGTGGCCTCGGCGGGCGTCTTCGCCGGCGACGGTGCTCCCGCCAGCCCCGAAGCGGTCGAAGCGCTGCGCGAGCAAGGACTGGATCTCACCAACCACCGCTCGACCGCGTTGACCCCGGAGTTGATCGCCGCGGCCGACCAGATCTACACCATGACCGAATCACATCGGCGGGCGGTATTGGACCAAGCCCCCGAGGCCGAGGTCAAGGCCCAACGGCTCGACCCCGAGGCCGACATCAGCGACCCGTTCGGCGGCCCACTGCCCGTTTACATGGAAACCGCGGCTCAGATCCGCCGCGCCCTCGAATCCCGGCTGAAGGAGCAGCACACATGAAAATCGCACTGGGGGCAGACCATCGCGGCCGCGAGACTCTGTTGCACATCACCGCGATGCTCGGGACACAGGGCCACGAGCTGCTGACCGTAGATCAGCAAGACATCGACAAATCCGTCGATTACCCCGACACCGCTTTGCCCGTGGCCCGGGCCGTAGCGATGGGTGAAGCGCACTTCGGCATCCTTGTGTGCGGCTCGGGTATCGGCTCATGCATCACGGCCAACAAGGTCCGCGGCATCCGCGCCGCCCAGGTCCACGACGAGATCGGCGCTGAGATGGCCCGCCGCCACCACGACGCCAACATCCTTTGTCTCGCGGCGGATCTTATGGGCCACCGCACCATTGAGCGCGTCGTCGAGACGTTCTTTGCCACCGACTTCGAGGGCGGCCGACACGCCCGTCGCATCGGCAAGATCACCGCGATCGAAGAGGTCACCACCCGGCCCGCCGCGTCAGGCTGATTTTTCCCCAACGATTTAGCGGAGACGGCGAACAGCGTCCCGGGGAGTTGGTCCGCCACCCGTCACCCGGCTGTCGCCCCGTAACATCGGATGAGTCGCCCATAGCGCTGCAGCCGATTGGCGGGGGCTTTATCATGTCCCGTTCATCCCGCTAGGCCCCGCCCCGGAAAACCCGGAAGCTTCGGAAACTTTTGCCATGCCCGACTCTGCTCACCGTGTCCGCCTCGAAGGCATCGACCTGACCGCAGCGTTCCCGACGCTGCGTCTGTTCGAGTCTTTCCGCATGGCGTTGCAGCCGACCAAGCTACTGCTGGGCATGCTGCTGCTGATGCTGGTGTACTTCGGCGGGGTGACGCTCGATTTCATATGGGGTGAACAGGTACCCGAAGACGGCCCGATGTACGTTATGAATTTCGAGGAGCCCTTCGAGAGTTATCGCGTTTTCGATCAGATCGTATTGCGCGAGCTGCACGCGTTCGCTTCTCTCATCAACGCCGCGACGCACCTGGACCTGGGTGTCGGTGATCTGGCTGACGGGCGTGGGCAGGGCGTGCTGGGCGCGATGTGGAGCATGGCCGTGGTCACGCCGGGCTGGGTCTGGACGCATCACCCCGGGTTCTTCCTGATCTTTAGCGGGTACACGCTGGTAGTTTTCATGGTACTGGGCGGGGCCATCTCACGGCTGGCCGTGATGCAGGCGTGCGCCGATGCAAGCGACGGCCTGTTCGAAACCGCCAGTTTCACTGCACCGCGGGCCGGGTGGTTCATCGTTGCGCCGCTGATCCCTCTGGGCGTGGCGGGCGTCGTGTGGCTGATCCAGGCGACGATCGGCGTGGTGCTGTTCAACGTGCCGGGCCTCAACATACTGGGCGCGCTCGGTTTCGGGCTGATGATCCTGCTCGGTTTCGTGGCGGCTTGTTTGATGATCTTTTCGGCGTTGGGCGTGGGGATGCTGCCCTCGGCGCTGGCGGTCGAGGGCACCGATGCGTTCGACGCCGTGTCCCGGGTCTGCACGTTCCTGATCTACCGGCCGATCCGTTACCTGCTGCTGATCGCGATCTCGCTGGTGTTCGGAGCGCTCATGTACTTGGTGGTCGGCACGATCATGTACTTCGCGTTCTGGTTCACCACGCGGGCCGTGGGTGCTTGGGTCGGTGGTTTCGATCAACTCGTCGCGGTGCAGGAGTTCGGGCGAATGCCCTACCGTGTTGAGGCCGAGGGTCTGTCGACCATGGATAAGGGCACGGCCTGGCTGCTGCTGGTCTGGTCTCGCCTGTGGTTCGGTCTGTCGCTGGCGTTCGTGATCAGCTTCTTCTTCAGCGCCCAGACATGGATCTACTTGCTGCTGCGCCGCGACGTCGATGGCACCGTATTCGAAGACTGCTACATCGAGGCCGCCGGGCCCGCGGAGGAACAGGCGGCCGCCGATGTTGTCGCCGATAAAATCGAAACTGCTGGGGACGCAGGCGGGGACGGCTCGGGGCGCGACGACGAGAACCGAACCGATGCGGCGTCGTAGCACGCTGCGCCTGCTGTTGGCGCTGGTGGGCGTTGGGCTGATCTCCTGCGCCGAGCCCGCTGACTACCGCGACGAGCATTTACGTATTGTGAGCCTGTCTCCGGCGATCACCCAAGTTGTGATTGAACTGGGTCTGGCCGACGCGATCATCGCGGTTGGCGATTACGACGAATTGGCCCCCCGGGGCGTGCCGAGTCTCGGCCGGTTCAACGACCTGGACCTCGAACGCCTCACCACGCTCGCACCGACGCACGTGTTGGCAACGACCGGCGAGGTGTCGCTGCCCGACCGGGTAATCCAACTCGGCGAGGCGGGCCGATTCGCCCTGTCTGACTTCGATTACCCCAACGATATCGCCGCGGCGCTGCGGCTGACCCGTGACGTCGGGGTTGCGCTGGGCAGGGCGGAGCGGGTCGAAGAATTGGTGACATCGATCGAGCATCAACTCGAATCCATCGAAGCCCTCACGGCCGAACGCGATCGGCCGCGGGCGCTATTGGTGTTTGCGACGTCGCCGGTGATGGTTTCGGGGCCGGGCACGGTAAACGTCGAGTTGCTACGCATCGCCGGTGGGGCCAACGCCGCGGCCGACGCACGGGTCACGGCACCGGTTTACGACCGCGAGGCGTTGCGGGCGCTCGCCCCCGACGCGATCTTCCTGATGGAGCCCGGCGGCACGCCGTGGGCCGGGCCGGGCGATCCACGACTCGATCCGTTCCGGGGGCTCGATCTGCCGGCGCTGCAGAGCGGCCGGGTGTTCGTGTTGAATGATCCGGCGGTATTGCTGCCCGGCCCATCGCTGGCGACCACGGCGGTGTCGATGGCGGTGGCGCTTCACCCCGATTTGGCGGGGCCGATCGCAGAGGTGTTCCGTGACGGCTCGTGACGGCACCGAGGCACGCGAGGTGACGGCTGGGGCGGCGCTCTGGGGCTTGCTGATCTTGGCGGCGGCGCTGCGACTTTCGATCGGTACGTCGGGGCCCGGTTGGCCGAGCGGCGAAGGCGGCGCGGCGGTTCTCGCGCTGCGGGCGGATCGCTTGGCGGTGGCGGTGATCGTGGGTGCGGCGTTGGCGGTAGCCGGGGTGGCGTTGCAGGCGCTGCTGCGCAACGCGCTGGCCGAGCCATTCATCTTGGGGTTATCAACAGGCGCGGCGGCGGGGATGGTGGGGCAGCGGTTGATCGCCTCGGCGCTCGGCTTCGCCTTGGGCGTGGGTTACGGGGGCGCGGCAGTGGGCGCGGGGGTGTCGATGGCGGTCGTGTATCTGGTCAGTCGACGGCGGGGCGTGCTCGATCCGTTGGGTCTGTTGCTCACCGGGGTCGTGCTGAGCACGATCAACGGCGCACTTATCATGCTGGCGATCCACTTCCGCCCGGACTTGCTTCGCGTGGAAATGAGCCAATGGATGATGGGGTTTCTCGGTGACGACGCGGGGGGGATTGGGTCGTGGTTGTTGTCTTTGTTCGGCGGACAGACAGAGGGCATGCCGGTGCCGTGGCGGCTGTTGGTGATCGCGCTGGTCACGTTGATCGGACTGGCGTGGCTGTCGATGCGCGCGCGGGCGATGGACGTGGCGACGCTGTCGCCGGGGGAGGCCGAGGCGTTGGGCGTGGATTTACGCCGCTTGCGTGGGCTGTTGTTCGCGGTGGCGAGCGGCCTGGCGGCGTCGGCGGTGGTCTTGGCGGGGCCGATCGCGTTTGTCGGGTTGGTATGTCCCCACGTGGCGCGCCTGATGTTCGGGGCGCGTCACCGGGCGCTGCTGTGGGCCTCGGCGTTACTCGGCTCGACGCTCGTGGTGTTCGCCGACACGGCCGGGGCGTGGCTGGCTTGGCGGTTGGGCGTCGGCATCGTTCCGCTGGGTGTGTTTACGGCATTGGTCGGTGGCGTGGCCTTTCTTTGGATGCTCCGTCCGCATCTAGGGCGCGGACTCGAGTCGTGAAACAAGCCACGCCCGCCGCGCCGCACGCGGCTTTGGGTTAGCATACAGATGATGATTGAAAAGGCTTACCCCACACACGCAGCGGACCGGCTGATCGAAGCATGCCGGATCAAAGGTGCGCCGGTTTGTGTAGGCCTCGACCCCGTGGTGACGAAGTTCCCCGACGTATTGGGCGGCCTCGACCCGGTGGCGGCGGTCGAGCGTTTCTGTTTAGAGATTATCGACGCGGTGGCTGAACACGTCCCGGCGATCAAGCCGCAGATCGCTTGCTTTGAGCGCTACGGCAGCGCGGGGTACGCGGTCTACGAACGCGTGGTCTCGGCCGGCCGAGACGCGGGCCTGTTTGTCGTCGGCGACGCCAAACGCGGCGACATCGGCACCAGCTCGGCGCACTACGCCTCGGGTTTGCTCGCCGGTGAAGAAGACGGCGCGGTGGGCTGCGACGCGCTGACGGTCAACACGTACCTCGGGACCGACGGGCTCGAGCCGTTTGTCAAAGCCGCGGCCGCGACGGGGCGGGGCCTGTTCGCCCTGGTGCGTACGTCCAACCCCGGGGGCAACAAGCTGCAGGGCGCCAAACTTGGAGACGGCCGCACGGTCGCCGAATCGGTGGCGGATATGGTCGCCGACCTGGGCTGCGGCCACTTGGGGGAGAGCGGGTATTCCTTGCTGGGGGCGGTGGTCGGCGCGACCCAGCCGGAAGACGCCGCGTCGCTTCGGCAGCGGATGCCGCAACAGATATTCCTCGTGCCCGGGTTCGGGGCTCAGGGCGGTTCGGCCGAGGACGTGCGGGCCTGTTTCAAGCCCGACGGCACCGGTGCGCTCATCACCGCCAGCCGCTCGGTGATCTACGCTTACAACCCCGCGGACAACGACTGGCCCGCGGCGGTCGCCCAGGCGGCGGTGGACCTGCGGGGACAGATCCGTGACCTGCTCGCGTCGTCCGCTTAAAGCCCCGTGAATGCCCGGGCTCTCCCGGCCCCGTGAGTCGAGTCGTTTCATTTCGCAGCCGTGGGAAAAATACAGACGTTAGAGTAGAAACAGAGAGCTGCACCCAAAACTCACTGACTGGGAGGTCACCCGATGCTCGATCCTTGCCTTGCTGTTGCCAAAACGTTTGCCCCGACGCTCGCCGTGTCGGAGGGATTGATCGCCGCGGTCGTGTTGGGCGTTGTCGTCGTGGCCGTCTTGTTATTTGTCATCGCGATTTATAACAAGCTTGTCTCGCTGCGCGAACGCGGCAAGAACGCGTTCGCGCAGATCGACGTCCAACTCGAACGCCGAAATGATCTGATCCCCAACCTCGTGGAGGTGGCCAAGGGCTACATGGCCCACGAAAAAGACACGCTCGAGGCGGTCATGGCCGCGCGGGCTTCGGCGACGCAGGCACGGATCGAAGTCAACGGCGACCCGACCAACCTCGCGGCGATGGGCAACTTGTCGCAGGCCGAAGGCGCCCTCGGCGGGGCGCTGGGCCGGCTCATGGCGGTCGCCGAAGCGTACCCCGATCTCAAAGCCAACGAGAACATGACGCAGCTCACCGAGGAGCTGACCAGCACCGAGAACAAGGTTGCGTTCTCGCGACAGGCCTACAACGACGCCGCGACGCGCTACAACGAATACAAACAGCAGTTCCCGCCGGTGTTGATTGCCAGCATCTTTGGTTTCATCAGCAGCGCTTACCTCGAAACCGAAGAAGCCAAACGCGAGGCGCCGAAGGTCAGCTTTTCGTAAACCGCCATGGATTTTTTCGAGCACCAGGACCGCGCCCGAAAGAAGACCGGCCGGCTGATCGCGTTGATGGCGCTGGCCGTCGCGGCGATCACGGCGTTGGTGTTCGGGCTGGTCGTGGTGGCCATCCTCGCGATCCAGGACAACACCGGCCGTACGGGGCACGCATCGGGTTTGTACGCAACGGGCCCGGCCGCCGTGCCTTGGCTGAAAGCGCTGGGGCTCAGCGCGGCGGGTGTCCTCGCCGTGGTCGGCGGCGGATCGCTCTACAAGACTAGTCAGCTCGCCGGCGGGGGCAAGGTGGTGGCCCGGTCGCTGGGTGGCCGGCCGATCGAGGCCGACACCACCGACCCCGACGAGCGCACCGTGCTCAACGTTGTCGAGGAGATGTCCATCGCCTCCGGGGCGCCCGTGCCGACGGTCTACCTGCTGGACCACGAAGACGGCATCAACGCCTTCGCCGCCGGGTGGACGCTCGACGACGCGGTCATCGGCGTCACCCGCGGCTGCATACAGCAACTCACCCGCGACGAGCTCCAAGGCGTCATCGCCCACGAGTTTTCACACATCCTCAACGGCGACATGCGCATCAACCTACGACTCGTGGGTGTTATCTTCGGCATCCTCGTGATCAGCGTCATCGGGGCGGGTGTCATGCGGTCGATCGCCTACAGCGGCCGGTCGCGTTCGCGCAGCAGCAAAGACGGTGGCGGTGGAGTGATCGCGATCTTCCTGATCGGGCTGGGGCTCTACGTCATCGGCTACGTCGGGGTGTTCTTCGGCAAGCTCATCCAGGCGGCGGTATCGCGGCAACGTGAGTTCCTCGCCGACGCCTCAGCCGTGCAATTCACCCGCAACCCCGAAGGCATCGCCGGGGCGCTGCGACGCATCGGGGGCGTGTCTCAGGGCAGCAAGCTGCTAACCGCCCACGCGGTTGAGCACAGCCACCTGTTTTTCGGCAGCGCCGTCACCAGCTTCCTCGGAGGCGTGTTCGCGACACACCCGCCGCTGCCCGAACGGATTTCGCGGGTGTTGCCGAGCTGGGACGGCACGTTCCTCGCCCCGCTGCCGCCCCAGGCCAAGCCACGCGAACATCGACGCGAGCCTGGCACCGCGGTGGAATACGGGCAACGCATCAAGGATATTCTGATCCCCGGCGCGGCGGGATTCGTAGGCGGAGAAGCACCAACGGGTTCTGGTCCGGATGTACCCATTGCCGACGGCCGGGAATCGGCCATCGCGCAGATCGGCCAGCTCACACCCGCCCACCTCCGGCACGCCCGGGAGTTGATCGACCGCCTGCCGGCCGTGCTGCGTTCCGCAGCCCACACGAGTACGGGGGCGCAGGCCCTGGTGTTCGCGTTGCTGCTGGATCGTAAAGACGCGGCGGTCATGCAACAGCAGTTGACCTATCTGAGCGAGCAAGCCGCTGGGCCGGTCGCGGTGCTGACCGGCCGGCTCGCCGACGCGGCGACGTCGCTCCCGGTTGAGCAGAGGCTTCCTTTGCTGGACCTGGCGCTGCCGTCACTGACAAGCTTGCACCCCCAGGTACAGGACCAACTCCAGGCGCACGTGGATCAGTTGGTCGAAGCCGACCGACGGTTGGATCTGTTCGAGTGGGCGCTGCGGCAGGTGATCTGGCGGCACCTGGCGTGCCGGGGGCAAGCCGGGAATCCGCCGCAGGAACGCCCGCAGAAATTTGCGGCGGCCGCCGGGTCCCTGAGCCTGCTCATGTCGGTCTTGGCCCATGTCGGCGGCCGCGACGGGCAAAGTGCTGCGGCCGCATTCTCCGCCGGGCAGGCCCGGCTTCCCGGCGAGACGCGGGTGGAGTTGCTGCCACGGGAGGGCATCTCGATGGGCCGTCTGACCGACGCGGTGGACGAGTTGGCCAGACTGCTCCCCGTGGACCAGCGATCGGTCATCACGGCCTGCGCGGCGGTGATCGCCGCCGACGGCCGGGTGACCTCACGGGAATCGGAGTTGATGCGGGCGGTCGCCGAGACGTTGGGCGTGCCCGTGCCGCCGCTGTTGGCCGGCCAGCGGCTGGTTTAGATTGGCAAGATGCAGGTGTTGAGGGCTTCCAAGAGTTCTGCGGAGCCATCCGGGGGCGGTCTGGATCGCGGCGGGACGGGGAATGGCGTAAACTTGCTGTGATGGACCGCGCATCTACCGCAAGGAACCAATCATGAAATTTTCCACAACCCGAAACTGGATGTTTACCCTAGGTTTTATCGTTGCTCTCGGCGGCTGCCAGCCGGTCAACAGCATCTACAAGAAAGATACCGGCGAAATCGCTGCCGTCCCTGGCCCGCCGCCCACCACGATCGCTCCCGCCCCCGGATCCCCCCCCGGGGCTTCCGGCGGTGAGGTGACCTTCATCGAGCCCGGTTCCGAAGACGCCGCCCTGGCCGCCGAAACCGACGCCATCGAACCGTTGCCCGAGCCCGAGCCTGTCGTGCAGGTGCGCACCTACACCATCCAGAAAGGCGACAACTACTGGAAGATCGCCAAGTCGGTTTACGGCGACCCGCTGAGGGTAAAAGACATCGAAGCCGCCAACCCCGGCGTCGACCCCAAGAAACTCCAGATCGGCGACGAGATCGTTCTGCCGTGAGTGATCTCGGGTCTGAGGTATGATTCCGTGAAATCGATGTCTACGAAAAACGCCGTGCTTGTGGGCACGGCGTTTTCTTTTTTTTGCAAGCGAGGGTGACGGGGCTCGAACCCGCAACCTTCGGATCGACAGTCCGAGCAGTGAACCTTGATTTATAGGTAAATTCGTTCATGCTGTGGCGCGATTTGTGGCGCGGGCGCGCCCCGGAGACAGGTCGGGC
>JBCCCG010000036.1:0-36830 GCA_039033595.1 Planctomycetota bacterium
CGGGCGGAAGCCGGCGGTGAGCATGGCGCGGTTGATCTCGGGGTTGGCCATGAACTGGCGCCAGACGAAGCCCGAGCGTTCGTTTTCGATCATGAGCATGGTGATGCCCACGTCGATGCCGATGACGTCGTTGGCGACCCATCCGGTAGCGGGGTTGAACGCGTCGGCCAGGCCGTAGCGCTTCCAGAGCTTGTCGCCGTAGACGTCGTACATGTGACGTACCGCCGCGATGCACTCGTCGGGCTTGAACGGGATCGAACCGGCGGCGGCACAGGGCACGACGGTGCCGTCGATATGCGGCGACGGGTCGGGGCCGCCCCAGGCGGTGTATCCGTTGGCCGAGTCGCTGGACGTCACGCCCCACAGCATCTCGCTGTAATGCGGGAAGCGGTCGGTGAGCCGGCTGAACATGGCGCGATGGGCACGGGTCGCAAAGATGGAGTTGGTCCAGTAGTCGGCGTAGTCGTCACGCTTGCCGCGGAAATCGACCCAGGCGTGGCTGAACTGGTGGACGAACAGCGGCGGGAACGACATGAAGCGTTCGCCGGTGTCGGGGTTGGTGTAGACCGGGCCGCGCTTCCAGGCGTGCCAGGTCTCCGGCGGCAGTGGATGGGTGTTGCTGCCCAGGCCGAGCATCTGCAGCACCAGGTGTTCGGAGAAGTGGTCCCAACGCCAGGTGATAAAGCCCTCTTCCGGGGTCCAGCCCATGCTCAGCGTCCGGCCGTCACCCATCATCCACGGCCAGTTCACGCGGTCGTAGATCGCGGTCGCCAACTCGGGGATGGCTTCGTGATCGCTGTAGTACTGCCGGACGGTCAGCACGCCGGCGAGCAGCAGGGCGGTGTCGATCGACGACAGCTCGCAGTTCCATACCCGCTGTCCGGTGCGCATGTCCACGAAGTGGTAGAAGAACCCTTCTTTGTGCTGGGCCTTGTCGAGCAGGAAGCGGAGCGTGGTCTCGACCCGCTCGATCGCCGCGTCGGTCTCGACCCAGCCGCGTTCGTTGGCGATGGTGATAGCGGTGAGCCCGAAGCCGACGGACGCGATGCTGCCGACGGGCTGGTCCTGAGTGTGGACGAGCACGCTGCCGTCGGCCCGGGCGCGGTCGGCGGTGATGCCGGTCAGCGGGTGGGTCTGTTCCCAGAAGAACCGGAAGCAGCGCTGCTGCCACTCGTCGAGGAACGCGCGGTCGTTGACGAACGTGGGCATGGTGGTCTCGGCCGGCGTCGGCTCGAGGGCCTGAGCCGTCGCGGGCATCCCCGGCCCCGCCGCGACCAAGGCCGCGCCGCCGAGGCATGCGCCGGCGGTCAGGGCTTGGAGGTGTTGTCGAAGGGTACGAGCCATGAGCTTACCTCGATGCAGGGTCCGGCCGCCGGTTTCCGGCGGCGGAGGCCGGTCCGGCGACGTGACCCCGGCGGGCCGCGCGGTGGTGGACTCGAATCGTGATCGTGCGAGAGTCGAGTCGGTTGCGAAAGCCCGTGTCTCTCGGGCCCGGCGGACCATCACCGCGGTTAGTGTAGTCCACCTGTATTCATCGGTCGGCGGCGGCCCGCCGCTTCATTCCTCATACGAATCCGCGGTGCCCATCGTTCATACACGAAAACAACGATCAGCAGTGTAAAGACAGGAAAAACAGAGAGATGTTTATTCAGCCCCTATAGGATAGCGACGCTTCGACGGGTGTGTCGAACGCGTTTGACCGAGCCACGCCGGCCCCGGCGTGGAGCCTGCGCACGGCGGAATTACCGGACACTCAACCCGGTCAAGCGGGCAAGTCCGGCGGCAAGCCGCGGTGCCGAAAAATTGCTTCCTGTATCCGGGGCGCCGCCCGCCCAAGCTCCGATTCAGCGCCCGAGCGCCGGCGTGTCACCCATGTTCAGCAGCGGCAGCGGGGCGGGGCTGTCGCCATCGAGGAAGTAGATCTTCGCCGCTGGGTCCTTGCTCATGGCCTTGAGGGCTTCGAGCGACTGGAGCTGGATATACGCGGGGTTTTCGGAAATGGCCTGGTTGATCTTCTCGATCTCGTAAGCCTGAGCGTCGGCGACCAGCCGACGCTTCTCGGCCTCGGCTTTGGCGAGCAACACGACTTTCTCGGCCGCGAACTTGGCGGCCTCTTTGTCCGCCTGCTCCTTGACCACCTGCTGCTGCTGTTCGGTTTCGTAGCGGATCAGTTCCGCTTTCTGGCGCTCGGCCTGCTGCTCGACTTCTTTCTTTTGTTCGATCTGCGCGATCAGCCGCTGGGGCAACTGGATGTCGCGGATCAAGACGTCGTTGACCTCGATGCCCTTGGACTGCAAAAAACTCTCGAGTTCGACTTGCAAAGACTGCTGCAGATCCTGCTGTGTCTCTTCGAGAAAGAAGTCCTCGGCCCTCCGGATGCTTTTCCCCTGCTCCCGCAGCACGCTGCGGACCTTGGGGATCAGGTGGACTTCGACCGCCTGGGCCGCGGTGCCGGTGTCTTTGTAGATTTCCGGCGCCATCGCGCCGATGACACGGAACTGCACCGAGACGTCGACCTGCGTGGTCAACTGATCTTGGCTGGGCACCCCGGCGGTCTCTTTGTGGGTCTTCTGGCGGGCGTCGAACTCGGTCCACCCCAAGAGCGGGTTAACGAAGTGGAAGCCCGCTTCGTACGGCTTCTCTTTCACGCTGCCGAAGAGCGTCGCAACGCCGACATGCCCCGCGGGGATCACCTTGACGCAGCGCGAGACGCCGAAGGCGGCGATGGCCAGGACGACGACGATCGGCAGGATCTTGGCAAGCGTGTTGTTTGACATAGCAAGGCCTCACATAAAGGGGCAGAAAAACTGATCGGTATGATTGTATTTCACGCCAACGTCGCACGCCCGGCGACACGGGTAGGGCTTTTCGCAGGGCTGGGTCTATTTTGCTGAGTGACGCCCGACGCGCAACCCAAAACCCACGCTCGACGGAGCGTGGGTTCTCGTGGGATTCGTAGATGAGGCGACGGCGATCAGCCCGCCGCCGCGGCCATCTTCTCGGCCTTGGCCTTCGCGTCGTCGAGGGTGCCGACGTACATAAACGCGCTCTCCGGGATGTCGTCGCCTTCGCCGTCACACAGCCGCTTGAAGCTGTCGATCGTGTCTTTCAGCGGCGTGTAGATGCCCGGGAAGCCGGTAAACACCTCGGCGACGAAGAACGGCTGGCTCAGGAAGCGTTCGATCTTCCGGGCCCGGCCGACGATCAGCTTGTCTTCTTCCGACAGCTCGTCGACGCCGAGGATCGCGATGATGTCCTGCAGCGACTTGTACCGCTGGAGGATCGACTGCACCTGGCGGGCGACCGCGTAGTGTTCTTCGCCCAGCGTGCCGGGGTCGAGGATCGTCGAGGTCGACGCCAGCGGGTCGACCGCGGGGAAGATGCCCTTCTCGGCGATGCCGCGGGCGAGCACGACGAACGCGTCGAGGTGGCTGAACGCCGTGGCGGGCGCGGGGTCGGTCAGGTCGTCCGCCGGCACGTAGATCGCCTGCACCGAGGTGATCGCGCCCTTGTCGGTCGAGGTGATCCGTTCCTGGAGCTCGCCCATCTCGGTGGACAGCGTCGGCTGGTAGCCCACCGCCGAGGGCATCCGGCCGAGCAGGGCGGACACCTCCGAACCGGCCTGCGTGAAGCGGAACACGTTGTCGACGAAGATCAGCGTCTCCTTGCCCGACGCGTCGCGGAACTCTTCGGCCATCGTCAGGCCCGACAGCGCAACGCGGAGACGCGCACCGGGCGGCTCGTTCATCTGGCCGAACACCATCGCCACCTTGTCGATCACGTGGGCGGTGTTGCCCTCGGCGTCGGTGTATTCCGCCTCGGACATCTCGCCCCAGAGGTCGTTGCCTTCGCGGGTCCGTTCGCCGACCCCGCAGAACACGGAGTAACCGCCGAACTCACGGGCGACACGGGCGATCATCTCCTGGATGATGACGGTCTTGCCGACGCCGGCCCCGCCGAACAGCCCGATCTTGCCGCCGCGGACGAACGGGCAGAGCAGGTCGACGACCTTGATGCCGGTCTCGAGGATCTCGGTCCGCGGGTTGAGGGCGGTGAACTCCGGGGGTTCGCGGTGGATCGGCATGGTCTTGCCGGTGTTCACCGGTCCGCGCTCGTCGATGGGCTCACCCAGCAGGTTGAACACCCGGCCTAGCACGCCCTCACCCACGGGCACCGCGACGGGCTCGCCCTGATCGACGCATTCCATGCCCCGCATCACGCCGTCGGTCGAGCCGAGCGCCACCGCCCGGATTTGGCCGCCGCCCAGGTGCTGCTGGACCTCACCGGTCAGGTTGATGTCGATGCCGTTGTGGCTGCCGGTGATCTTCACCGCGTTGTAGATCTCGGGCAGATCGGACTCGGGGAACTGGGCGTCGAAGGTCGAGCCGATGACTTGGGAAATGGTGCCGGTGGAGGCCATGGGATTCTCTCGGGGGTGGGTGGTTCCGGGGGTTGAGGGTCAGGAAAAAGTGGGTTGGGACCGCCTGAATAAGGTCGTGGAGTGTAGCGAGACCTCTCTCTCGCCACAAACCGAAATATATTGCTTGCCAATATATTGGTTTTCGATATATTGAATGGCGATATGTCAAACTTGGACGAAAAATCCCGCCGCGATCTGTTCCGAGGCAGTTTGGACGTGATGGTGCTGGCCGTACTCGCCGACGGCAAGCAGTACGGCTACTCCATCCAGAAGCACGTCCAACACGCCTCGGGCCAAACCATCAAGGCCGGCTCGCTGTACCCGCTGCTGCACCGATTGGAGACCGACGGCCTGATCGTCGCGACGTGGGAAGAAGACACCGGCCGTCCCCGGAAGTGGTATTCGCTGACACCGGCCGGGGAGCGGAAGTTCCGGGGGGCCGTCGCCGATTGGCAGGCCATGTTCGCCCGCATGCAGTCTCTCGTCCTGCCCGCGCTGCGTCACGTGACCAATCACCCGGCACCTCACCCTACCTAACGCGCAACATAAAACCAGACTCCTTATTTCAATCTTGACGCGGAAAGCTTTGATGTCTGATCAAGAATTCCAAACCTACCTCGACGAGCTCTGCGAGAAGCTCAACCTTTCCACTAAACAGCGCGAAGCAATCGCGGGCGAGCTACGTGACCACATGGCGTCGCGCCTCGAAGACCTCCACCCCGCCGCTCAAGACCGCGATGTCGTGATCCGCGGGGCTCTGGAAGACTTCGGAGACGCCGACCAGCTCGCTCGTCGCTTCCGGCACGCCGCTCCGATCTCCCCAAAGAAAGTACGTTTAACGATGCAAAGAAAACGACTCGTGGCGCTGTCGTCTGCGGCACTTGTTCTACTGAGTGTTGCCGTCTACCGGGTTGCCTGGACACCCGAACCGTCGGCCCCTGACATCGCAGATCAACCCGCAGCCACCTTGCCGGCCGCTGAAGAATCGACCGCAGCAACCAACCCGCCGCAGTGCCTGGTCGAGACCACGATCCTGGATGCGGATGAGCGTTTCTGGGAAGCGCTGGTGCAACTCAGCGGGGCTGACCCGGATGCTCATCGGGACGTCCTGATCCTTCCCCGCGGGTTGGCCCGCCCGCTCGTCTACCAGCCGACCATGCGCGACCGCACCGCCCGCCTCGCGGCCCCCAACATCGCCGTGCTTTTTGGCCAACCCGCCGAATTGTTTGTCGGCCGGGAAGAAACGGGTTCGGGCCAAGACATCCGCCACGAATCGGGCGTTGGCTTGAAAATGACCCCTTGGTGGAATTCCGATCACCGACAAGTCGAACTCGCCGTCACCTTCTTTACCGAGCGTTCGTTCCACGAGCAGACCCGCCAACCCGCGGCCGCGGCCGTCCCCGTTCCCTCGGGCGCCCGGCTCGAAAGCTTGTCGGCGCGGGCTTGGCTCGGCCACGACCACACCCTTGCGATCCGCACGCCGTTGACCTTCCCCGACCACCCCGCCCGGCATGCCCGCCGGGTCGTGCTCATCGACGCCACCGCGCTGGTTACGCCCGACGGCGAGCACCCCCTCGACGCAGAAGAGAGTTTCACCGCGCTCCCCGCTCACGTGACCACGCACCAGGAACTCACGGCGTTCCTCGACCATCGCTGGGCCAACGTACTGCGGGAAGGCTCGAGGCTAAGCAAAGCCGACTACGAAGCATCGCTGCGTACCCAACTCGACCAGCGGATCGAAACCTTCAGCCCGCTCGCCCAACTGAGCCCCACCCGCTAAAGGTGCCTCCGCCATGTCCGAACGCGAATTCGAAGCCTATCTGAACCTGCTCGCCCGAACGCTCAAGCTGTCGGACGAACAGCGGCAGCGCATCGCCGGCGAGCTGCGTGACCACCTCGAAGAACGCCTGGCCGACCTCACCGACGCGGGGATAGACCGCGAATCCGCCGTCCTCACCGCCCTCGACGAGTTCGGCGACGCCAACGTGTTAGCCAAAGACCTTTCCGAACCCCGCCGCCTTCAGCGCAGGAGACGACTCATGCAAACCACTTTTGGAACACTCGCCACCGCCGCCGTGGTCGGCCTCGGCTTCTTCTATCTCATGCCCGCCCAGACCCGCACCGGCCAGCCGATGCTGCCGCAGGCAACCGCCCAGGCCGGCGGGCTCGGCGGCGCGAACCCCGAAACCCGGAACGGCGCCGAAACGGATCCGTTCGACCAACTCGTCAGCGTCCATTTCGACGCGAACCCGTTGCAGGAAGTCTTCGAGTACCTGCGGGGCGAACTGAAAATCAATGTGTTCGTCGATTGGAACAGCCTCGAAGGCCTCGGCATCACGTCGGATCTCCCGGTCACGATGCAACTCGACAACGTGCGCGCCGAAGCAGTCCTACAGCTGCTGGCCGATTCGATCGGTGACGGAACGATGGGCTTTGAGCAGCGCGACAACATCCTGGTCGTGGCCGATCGCGCCCAACTCCGCCACGAACCGATGGTCATCGAGACCTACGACTGCACCCGGCTGATCGAGCTCGGCAGCGCGGTCTACAGCCAGTGGCACGGCGGGCCTTCATCAAGGAGGCAAAGCTTCTCCAATCCCAGCGACGAGTTGATCAATATGATCCTCGAAGGGCTCGGAGCGGCGGCGTGGGATAACGGCGAGTCGCTGGGCCTGTTCGCCGGCGTTGCGGTCGTCCGGCAGACACCCAAGCGTCAAGAGCAACTCCGCGCGGTGCTCGACGATGTCACTGCACGACTCGAGGCCCGCGTGGCGAGCTACAACGCCAACGCGGCCGAGCCCGCCGAGGCGCCGGCTTACGCCCCCGACGGGTACCCACCGGCTTACACCCCCGGAAGCACCCGACGCGGACGGACCACAACTCAGCCCGGTATCTCTTCCACGGAAAACAAGCCGAACGTCCTGGGCATGACGCTGAACCCCGGGCACACCGCGGTGATCCTCGATGCCGGCAACACGGCCGGCCCCTGGCTCGACGGGGCCAAGGCCGCCTTGATCCGCGGCCTGACCCAATCCGGGTCATCGGAGCATGTCGGCAGCCTCTTCGCCATCCAGGCCTCAGGCGTCATTGCCCTCGACGGCCAGCCGTTCACCCCCGGCCCTGAACTCTCGACCCCGCTGACCCGTTTCCTCGAACCGGTCGCCGCAAAAGGCCGGGGCGGGCTCGGCGTCAGCCTGGACGCCGCGCTGGCCGACGGCGTCGACGAGATCATCCTGATCACGTCCCGCGCCAACGGCTGGGGCGGCTACCTCCCCACGCTGCAGCGAAAACTCCGGACCGACGACAAACGCGTCACGCTCCACGTCGTGCAGCTCGGCGAACCCTCCGCCGAGCTTCAGCGCTTCGTCGAGGGCCGCAACGGCGGGCGTTATCTGCGGCCCGCGAAACAGCGGAGCGGGGCCGAGGCCGGCGGCTACGGCGGCAGAACAACCCGCGGTTCTTTCGGCGGTCTCGGGAAAAGCGGCGCTAAGGGCGGCGGTGGATACGGCACATTCGGCGACGAATAAGGTGACGAAGGCCCGGTGTATCTACTCACCTATCGCTGTACGATCAGCTTAGCTCAGGCTTGACGCCGACATGAATCGTGGGCGAGCGTCAACCGTGAAGGGTCGACGCTTCGTATATTGATGGGGATGACTATCTTCCCCACCACGCTTGCGCAAGCCCCGGGTACACCGCCGACGACGACGATCGAGGTCGATCCCGGAGAAGTGCCGGACGTGGAGATCACGACCGACGAAAGTGGAACATCCGAGATCGAGGCCCAAGGCGCCGTCGGCGAAGCGCTTGATGAAGTAGTACCTGCGACCGGGATCGAATCGGTGGACAGCGCGGTCGGCACGCTAACCGACGCGGTCGGCAACCTATTCGACAACTTCATCGCGTTCCTGCCGCAGCTCGTCATCGCGCTGCTGGTGGTCATCGCCACCGCGGTGGTTGTCAAGATCGTCGACGGGGCGGCGCTGCGGGTGTTCAGGCGAGCCAAATTGAAAGAAAGCCTGCGCGACCTGTTCCGCATCGCGGTGCGCACGGGCGTGTGGTTCGCCGGGCTCATGGTCGCCGCGGGTATCGTGTTCCCCGGCTTCGGTTTCGCGCAGCTCATCGCCACGGCCGGCCTCGCGTCGATCGCGATCGGTTTCGCGTTTCAGGACATCTTCGAGAACTTCTTCGCCGGCATCCTTATCCTCTGGCGCTTCCCGTTCGAGAACGGCGACTTCATCCGCTGCGAAGGTGTCGAGGGTATGGTCGAGGACGTCGAGATCCGCATGACCCGCGTGCGGCAGGCCGACGGCGAGCTCGTGCTCGTGCCCAACTCCATGATCTTCAAGAACGTCGTCCGCGTGATGAACGACCAGCCGCGCCGCCGGCTGGAGGTGACCGCGGGCATCGCCTACGGCGAGGACCTGCCCACCGGCCGACGCGTCATCCTCGACGCGGTGAAGTCCTGCGGCACCGTCCATGACGAGCCCGTCCCGGAGGTATTGACCAGCAACTTCGGCGCATCGTCGATCGATTTCACCGTGATCTGGTGGGCCGACCCCAAGCCGATCGACGAGATGCGCAGCCGCGACGAGGTAATCGCCGCGATCAAGAAAGCCCTCGACGACGCGGGCATCGAGATCCCGTTCCCGCACCGCACCCTCACGTTCAGCAAGAACGAGCCGGCCATCATCCGGGCGGTGGCGGGGCGGCCGGACGCCGAGGGATCGCCCGGCGGCGATCAGGCCGACGGCGACTGAACCGGGCCGGTCAGGCCGACGCTGTGCGCCGTGCTAGACCGCGCAACGCGACGCGAGCACAGGCACCAACGCCGCCACCGCGCGATGCGGTGTGGGTCGATGCCGAGACGATACGCCCCCAGACACGTCTGGTTCACCAGCGTCGTCCGCCACGGCCCACGGCCGGCCCACCCGCGGTCGGACGTCACCACACTCGCATCGGCGAGCCGCACCCGGCCCACGCGCCCGAGCCGACGCACCAGGTCGACGTCTTCGAGCAGCGGCCACTGCGGGAACCCGCCGACCCCGCGGAACGTCGCGGCCGACATGAACAACCCCTGGTCGCCGTAGGGCAGGCCGCGCCGCACGCCGCGTCGCTGCACCGCCCATTCGATCAAACGGTAACGCCACGAGTCGCCGTCGATACGCAGCCGAAACGCGCCCGCCGCCGTCCCAGGCCGTGCCAAGACCGTATTGATCTGCTCGACGAAAACTTCCGGGAGCAGCGTGTCGGCGTGGAGGAAAAGCAGCGTGTCGCCAGTCGCGACTGCAGCCCCTGCGTTCATCTGCGGCCCGCGCCCGCGCGGCGCGTTTACGACGACCGCGCCCCTCGCCCGGGCGAGCGCAACCGTCGCGTCGGTGCTGCCCCCGTCGGCGACGATGATCTCGATCCGCGCCCCGCCGACGGCCCGCAGCCTCGACAGCGTCGCCGGCAGGTGCGACGCCTCGTTGAACGCCGGGATCACCACGCTCAGATGCCCCCGCTCCGGGTTGGACCGCTCGGCGTCACGCATCCGCCAGCACCATATCTTGGGCGGGGGCACTCTGGTTCACCGTGAGATCGACCAACGGTTCTTCGGGATGCGGGTCACGCCCCGCGGCGCGGTCGTACAGCCGGTCGCGGATGCCCAGCGCATTGACCTCACACATCGATACGAGTTCGCCGTCGATCGGCACGGTGAAGATGCAGTTGCGGATACGCTCCTGGCCACGAGGCGTCTCGATCTCCGCCCGGCTCATGAACTGATGCGTCACGATCGTCAGTAGGTGCAGCCTCGCTCGGCCAGAGATCAGCTGGCGGCCGAGCCGCCAGGGGTGCTCAGCGTTGAGCTTGCGCAACAGGTGAACCCCAAACCGCGGCAAAGTTGTAAAGAAGAAGCCCGGATCTTGCCGGATCATACCCGCGAGCTGACCCGCGTGGTGCAGGCGGTTGCCGCTTCGGAACGACACGCCGCCCCAGTGCTTCATGAAGCGTTCGATCATCTTCGCGTACGGCTCGTCGCCACGCGGGCAGACCGGCTCGTAATGCCTGGCACGACCGGGCTGCTCGCAGACGAAGCCGGTGGTCAGCCGGCTGCAGTCGGGGTGACCGAACCACCACTGCTGGTCAACCCACGCCTGCCGCTGCGCGCCGGTGGAGTCTTCACCGAGCAGTCCCGCCGCCGCGAGCTCCCACACGTCGTCCTGCGTGACGTGGCCGCCGAGGCCTGGCCGGCTCCGGCCGACCTGCGCCGCGGGTTGGAACGAGATCAATCGGAACGCGTCGGCGTTCTCGCGGAACCACCGCACGATCGCCGGCACCTCGTGCAGGTTCTCCGGCGTCACCGTGCACGTCGACGCCACCCGCAGCGGCAGGCCCGTGGCCTTGCGCGCCGCGCGGATCATGTCGGCGAACTCGGCCCGCAGCGGCATCAGCGCGGTTTCGCTCTCGGCCTTGGCGTAGTCCTTCTCCCGGCCGCGCTGCAACATGTCAACGTGGATCGATAGCTCGACCAACCCACCTTCGCGCATCAGCCTCTCGAGGAACCCCGGCCGCCGGCGGAACGTCTCGCCGTGGGTCATGACCATCGGGATCAGCTCGATCTCATGGGCGTAGCGGAGTAGCTCGATGAGCTCGGCCTCGGGCCGCAGCGTCACCTCGCCGTCGGTCAGCTGCAGGTTGCCCCAGACGCCCAGCCTGTCGCGGAGCACACGCATCTGGGCCTTGATGTCTTCGACGGGCAACGCCGGGGTCGCGTTGGCGTTGCCGCCGAGGTAGCAGCCCCGGCAGCCAAAGTCGCACGTCGGCATCGCGCCGATGGTCGCGCCGCAGCCCTCTTCCATCACGCCGATGGTCTGGTGCGGCACGCGAAACTCGGGGTCGAGCCGCCGCCACGCCGCGTCGAGATCGCGTCGGGTCTCATCGCGGACCGGTGAAACAAACCGTCGCAGCAATTCTTTCATGTTCGTCAACCGCCGTTCTCGGGTGACCCGTCCCGCGCACGGAACACCCGGCGCCCGCAGACGACGGTGTAACCCCGCCCGTCCGAAGAATGTTCCCGCGCCAGCGAAACCGGCAAACGGCCGGGCAAGCTTTACAATGCCCCGCGATGCCTGACCCCGTTGACGTCTATCTCCTCGCCGGCCAGTCCAACATGACCGGTCACGGCACCCGCGACGAAGTGCCCGAGCCGCTGCGGGCCCCGCACCCCACGGCGATCATCTACTTCGCCCCGCTCCAACCCCCCGAAGACGAACGCCCCAGCCGGCCCCACGCCGGCTCGTGGTCGCCCCTCGCCCCCGGCAGCGCCGAACACGTCGGCGGCTTCGGCCTCGAACTCTCGCTGGGCCACACCCTCGCCGCGCAGATCTCCGACCGCAAGATCGCGCTCATCAAGTGCGAACGCGGCGGCCTGGGCCTCGAGAAAGACTACCGGCCGCAAGAACGCGACGACCCCGCGACTCATACCAACCAGCTCCTCGCCCACGCCGCCGACGCCATCGAGCAGCTCCTCGAAGACGGTCACGACCCCCGCCTCGCCGGCTTCGTCTGGTACCAGGGCGAATCCGACGCCGACGTCGACGGCCCGACCCCCGAGCGCTACGCCGAGCTTTACCGCACCCTCGTCCGGCGCATCACCGACGAGCTCAACGACAGCCAGGACTTTGATAAGGTCGTTGTCCGCGTCAACCCGCACCACAAGGAAAGCCCCAACACCACACCTATCCGCGATCAACTCGTCACGCTGGCCAACGAAGACCCCCGCGCCGCGTGGGTCGACGTCGATGATCTGCACCACTACGACCAGCTCCACCTCGACGGCCCCGCGCTGCTCACCGCCGGCGACCGCGCCGCTGCGGCACTGCTCGAACTCGCCCAGACCGCGGCCGACCCCACGCCAGAGGCTACCCACCCGGAGCCCGGATCGGCCCCGGACACCGCCGTGTCCGGGGCGACGGAAACAGCACCCCCCGCCCGATCCGCCGCGCCCGCGGAAAACACGGAGCCTCCGGAACCGCCCAAGCCCAAAAAACAACCGCCCAGCGCAAAAACCGATCCGCTGCCCAAGCCCGATCAGCCGCGCATCCTCGCGCTCATGAACCAGAAGGGCGGCGTCGGCAAGACCACCACCGCGGTCAACGTCGGCGCGGCGCTCGCGAACCTCGGGCTCAACGTCTTGTGCATCGACCTCGACCCCCAGGCCCACCTCACGTTGTCGCTGGGCATCGAGCCCGACCAGATCGAGAAGTCCAACTACGACCTGCTCGGCGACCGCGAGACCACCGCGATGGAGGTCGTGCGTTACACCGCGCGGGACGACAAGCGCCTGGCCGTGCTGCCCGCCGAGACCAACCTCGCCGGCGTCGAGTCCGAGCTCGCCGAGATGGTGGCGACCGGACTCGCCCAGACCATCCTCCGCAACAAGTGCCAGGACCTCGTCCAGCAGTTTGATTACGTGTTGATCGACTGCCCGCCGAGCCTGGGGTTGCTCACGATCAACGCGCTGACCATGGCCCACCAGATCATCGTGCCGATGCAGGCCCACTTCCTCGCGCTGCAGGGCATGACCAAGCTGTTCGAGACCATCGGCATGGTCCGCCAGGGCATCAACCCCTCGCTCACCGTCGCCGGCGTCGTGCTGTGCATGCACGAAGGCAACACGCTCTTGGCCAACGAGGTCATCAGCGAACTCGAAGGCTTCTTCGAAGGGGCCCGCGGCACCGATCAGCCCTGGGCCGACGGCCGGGTCTTCGCCCCACCGATCCGCCGCAACATCAAGCTCGCCGAGGCCCCGAGCTTCGGCCAGTCCGTCCACGCCTACGCCCCGGACTCCAACGGCGCCAAGGACTACCTCGCGCTCGCCCGCTCCATCGCCGGTGAATAAACCCACGCCCCCGGATAGTTTCTGCAAACCCACGCCCCCGAGCATGGATCGCGGCCGCGTACATCGGGCACCTTGGATAAAATCCGCGCCCGCTTATAATCGTTCCGTTAAACCGTTTTTCATTTCACACCACAAAGGGTTGGGTATGTCAAGATTTCTGCCGCGCTGGTTGGGTTGCCTCGTATTCGCGTTGCTCATGGTCGGGCTCAACTTCAATCCCGCTTTCGCCGACTCCGCGGCCGATCTCGACAAGATCAACGGCCTGCTCCGCCGCGCCGAGAACAACCTCCAGTCGGTCGAACAGAACCTCGCCGGCCGCACGTCGCCGCCCAAGGGTTCGGCCGGCAAGCTGCTGGCCAACCGGCTCAACCAGGCCTACGGCGACCTCGAGCCCGCCGGTAAACTTGTCGCCGGCCTGCCCGCCGGCGAAGCGGGCGTCGCCGAAGCCACGCAGCGGTACAACGACGCCGCGAAGCTCTACGAAAAGCTCGCCGCCGTCATGAACGGCGGGAGCGCCCCCGCGGCCGACGGGCCGAAGGACGGCGAGGTCAAGCTCGGCTACCCCCACGCCGACAACTTCAAGAACGTCCAGTTCACCTTCCGCAACAAGGTCGAGGCCCCGGCCAACCAGCTCACCAAGCTCCACGCCGAGCTGCTACCGGTCCAGGACCAACTCACCATCAACCACCGCGTGACCGCGCAGGCCGTGGCCACCATCGCCGAAGCGCGTCGCCAGGCCGGCTTTGTCCAAGACGGCCTCGCCAAGATCCCCGCCAACGGCCAAGGCGTCGCCGCCGCCAAGAAGCAACTCACCGCCGCGCTCGAATCGATCGACGGCAGCGAGAAGTACTTCGCCCCGCTGCACGCCCAACTCATGGCCATGATCGACCCGGCCAAGTACCCCGCCTTCAACGCCGACCGCAAACGCCTGCAGGGCCTGTCCAGCGACTATGGCCAAGACTGGATCTTCACCGAAGACCGCGCCCGCGCCGCGGAACTCTACCAGCAACGCCAAGCCGCCCATCAGGAAGTCGTCCGCATCGCCGGGGCTTATCAGCGGCTGATGCAGCAGCAGACCGACATGGGCAAGACCATCGAGGCCGTGGGCAACGGCACGATCGGCAGCCTGACCGCCTTCGACGCCAAGATCGAGGAACAGCGCAAGACGCTGCCGGCCTCGATCCGCGAGGACCTCGCGGAGGCCGACAAGTACGCCACCGAAGCGGTGCAGAACCAGAAGCCCGCGTGGTTCAACGGCGGCATCCCGCAGCGCATGGGCTGGGCCCAGGACAAGCTCGCGCTGCTCCTGGCGATCGACGCCGAAAACGGCGCGGCCGTGGAGAAAGAAGTCGCCGCGCTGCAGGCCAGCCTCAAGCAGCGAGCCGACTCGCTCAAGGAACTCATCATCCGCGAGAACACGCTGCCCGCCGACAACTTCGCCGGGCCCGACCGCGACAAAGCGATCGAGGTCGCCAAGTCCGGCTGGGCCGTGCAGCAGCCCGACGCCGAGATCCTCGCGATCCGCATCCCCGCCGAGGCCTGGAAACGCCAGGCCAAGTGGACCTACTCCAACGGCACGTGGTACTTCAGCGACAAGTCCCGGCTGCAGGTCCGCCTCATCGTCGCCGACCCGACCAACCCCAACCTCGCCATCGACCGTCCGGTCAACGTCATCAAAGACCACGAGTCCGGCGACACCATGATCGGCGTCCCGTTCCGCAGCATCGACGAAGAGCTGACGCCGAGCGAGTACTACCTGCGCAACAAAATTTGATCAGTCGCCTACGGGTTCATGGTCGGCGGCGGGCCACGCGGGATCGGTCAGGTGCGTCCGGGCCCGTTCGATCTGTTGCGTGGAGATGCGCCGGAGCCCCCGCGAAAGGGAGTCGAACCGCCTGAAGCAGAAAGGCCTTGGTTCATTTTACGGACACGGCCCACGGCTTAGCCTCGGGACTTCACCCACTTGACGAGTTCCGCCCGGCCCATGGTGTTGACCACGTCGTCTTTCGTCGCCCCGGCCCGGCGCGCGGTCAGGACGCCGAAGCGGAGGTTGTCGAGGTGCTCGAGGCTGTGGGCGTCGGTGTTGATGGCCAGCTTGCCGCCGTACTCCTGGACCCAGGCGCGGGCGTGGGTATCGCGGAGGTCGAGGCGGTAGGGGCTGGCGTTGATCTCAAGGGCGACGCCGTGGGTCTGGGCGGCTTTGAAGACCGCGTCCATGTCGGGCGACAGGCCGGGGCGTTGGTTGATGACGCGGCCGGTCGGGTGGCCGACGATGTGGACATAGGGATTCTCGATCGCCTTGATCAGGCGCTGGGTCGCCTTGGCGGGCTCCTGCGTGAGCGCGGCGTGGGGCGAGGCGACAACGAGGTCGAGTTCGGCGAGCAACTCATCGGGATAGTCGAGGTCGCCGTTGGCGAGGATATCGACCTCGCTGCCGGCCAGGACGGTGATGATGTCTTTGAGCTTCGCCGCGACCTTGCGCACGGCCTCGATGTGTTGGACCAGGCGCTTCTCGGACAGGCCGTTGGCCTGGGCCTGGCCCTTGGAGTGGTCGGTGATGGCAACGGTGTGAAAGCCGCGGGCGGCGGCGGCGAGCGCGTTCTCTTCGATGCTCCACCTGCCGTCGGACGCGGTGGTGTGGCTGTGGAGCTCGGCCTTGATGTCGGCCAACTCCAACAACTTCGGCAATCGGTCGGCCTCGGCCAGTGCCAACTCGCCGCGGTCCTCACGCAGCTCCGGCGGGACCCAAGCCAGGTCGAGCGCCGCGAAGACCTGCTGTTCGGTTTCTCCGGCGACCGGCTCGCCGTCTTTCGAGAGCGAGTACTCGTTGAGCGACAGGCCGCGCGCGATAGCGCGTTCTCGCATCCTGACGTTGTGCTCCTTGCTGCCGGTGAAGTACATGAGGGCGGCGCCGAAGCTCTCGGGCGCGACGACGCGGAGGTCGACCTGCATCCCGCCGGCTTCGTCCTTGGTCCGCACCGACGCCTTGGTGTCGCCGTGGGCGATGACGTCGGCGACGGCGGGGTGTTTGACGAAGGCCCCGAAGATCGCGTCCTTCTGCTCGTCGTCGCCCGACCACGACACCAACACGTCGATGTCGCCGATGGTCTCCTTGCCCCGCCGCAGGCTGCCCGCGTACTCGATCTTCTCGACGCCCGGCAGCCCCGCGAGGTCTTCCACGAAGACCGTCGCCAGCGCGTACGCCCCGCCGATGCGCTTGCGGTCGCCCGCCGACGCGGCGAACTTCAGGTTCTTCCGCAGGTTCTCGACCTTCTTCTTGCCGAAGCCCTTGAGCGATTCGAGCTCGCCCGTGTCGAGCTTGGCCTCCAGGTCTTCCAGCGACTCGACGCCCGCCTCCTGCCAGAGCAGCGCCACCGTCTTGGGGCCCAGCCCCGGGACGTCCATAACCTTCAGCAGCCCGTCGGGCACTTGAGCCAGGAGCGCTTCGTGATCGGCGACCTTCCCGGTTTCGAGGAACTCGGCGATGCGCTCGGCCGTGCCCTTGCCGATGCCTTCGACTTTGGGGAGCAATGCCGCGTCGATGTCGGCCACATCTTTGGTCAGGTCCTCCAAGATTCGGCCGGCCTTGGCGAAGGCGTTGACCTTGAACCGGTTGCCGCCGGTGATCTCGGTCAGGTCGGCCATCTGCTGGAAGATCGCGGCGAGTTGGGCGTTGTTGGAAGCCATGGGCGGGGGCGGTCCGAAGGCCGATCCGGGGGTCGGCCGGGGTGTATGATGAGGAGTCGGGGCGTTCGCGGGTTCGCCGTGGCGCTTCTCCGTTTCCGTCGATTCAAGAGAGCCATCCTATGCCGATCACGCCGAAGCTGCCGCGTCTCCGGTCCCTCAGTCTGCTCATGGGCGTCGCCGGCACCGCGCTCGGCCTCGTGGGCTGCGAGATCATCGCCCAGCGGCCGATCAACCAACCGAAGCTGATGTCGGTCGAGGTCGCCACGATGGACGAACCCGACCCCACCGCGCCGATGATCGAACACATGGAGGTCAAAGCCGTGCGCACCGGCCGGGCCACGCAGACGCTCTATTCGGTCAACCTCCGCGGCACGATCGCCCGGCCCGCGGGCCTGGAAGACGCCTTCGGCCCCACCGGCTGGGCCGCGCTCGACGCCCTCGACGCCGACGGTCAGCCGATGAAGTTCACCACCCGCGGCTACCTCAACGCCGACCAACTCCACCAGGAGCCCGCCGACGAGCTCTACCGCCGGCTCGGCGTGTCGATGAGCCGGCACAAGGGCCAGCGCCTGCCGTTCGACGTCCAACTCAGCGAGCTGGAATACCTCACGCCGTCGTTCAAGCAATTGCGCTTGCGGGCCTACGCCGTGATCCCCGAGAACCCGCGTACCGTGGAGCTTGCGCCACCAACCCCGGATTCCTCGGAAGTCGTCGCCGGGGCGTGGACGCTGCGCATCGAAGCCACCGCCGACGACCGGCAAGAGCTCGTGCTCCACGCGATCAACGCCGATCCCGCCATCTGGCCGCTGGGCGTCGACCTGCTCGACGGTCAGGGCAACCTGCTCTCGTCCGGGTTCCGCCGCGGCGTCGAGACCCGCGGCGACACCCTCGCGACGCAGTGGAAGTTCAACCAGCCCGACATCCTCGGCGACGGCCGCCGCCTGCGCGTCCAGCTCGCCGACAACCTCCGGCTCAAACAACTCGACGCCGAGTTGGGCGACGTGCAACTCATCGAGCTGTCCGACAAACAGCCGTGAATACATCCAGCAGCAAGAGTCCTGGCACGTTGTCCGGGCCCGGACCCAGCCCTAAACTTGTTGGATGCCAAGCCCATCGAACCCCTCGTCCCCAGACGCGGCCGCCCCAGCGACGGCGAGCGATCGCCTCGCCCAGCTCGACACCTTCGCCCGTCGGCATCACGGACAGACCAACGCCGACCTGCGGGCCATGCTCGATGTTGTGGGAGTGGGCTCGGTCAACGCGCTGATCGAGCAGACCATCCCCAAGGACATCCGGCTCGACCGGCCGTTGCAACTCGACGGGCTCGACGACGCGCGGCCGCTGGGCGAGTCGGCGGCGCTGGCGAAGCTGAAGAAGTACGCCGACCAGAACCAGTCGATGGCGTCGATGATCGGGATGGGCTACCACGGCACGATCACGCCGCCGGTGATCCTGCGCAACGTGCTCGAGAACCCGAACTGGTACACGCCCTACACGCCGTACCAGGCCGAGATCGCCCAGGGCCGGCTCGAGGCGCTGCTGAATTTCCAGACGATGGTGAGCGACCTCGTCGGGTTGCCGCTGGCAGGGGCGTCGCTGCTCGACGAGGCGACGGCCGCGGCCGAGGCGGTCGCGATGTGCTTCAACGTCGCCCGGCAGAAGAAAGCTAAGTTCTTTGTCGCCGCGGACTGCCACCCGCAGACGATCGCGGTGGTGCGGACGCGGGCCCGGGGATTAGGGATTGACGTGGTCGTCGGCGACACCGAGTCGTTTGATCCGACGCCGGAAGACTACTGCGGCGTGCTGGTGCAGTACCCCGCCACCGACGGGTGCATCCGGGATTACGCGTCGCTCACCGCCCGGGCCCACGAACACGGGGCGCTCGTCGTCGCGGCCACCGACCTGCTGGCCTGCTGCCTGATCACGCCGCCGGGCGAGTGGGGCGCCGACATCGCCGTGGGCAGCGCCCAGCGCTTCGGCGTGCCGATGGGCTACGGCGGCCCGCACGCCGCGTTCCTCGCGACGCAGGAAAAGTACGCCCGCAAGATGCCCGGCCGGCTCATCGGCGTCTCCAAAGACGCCCACGGCGACCTGGCCCTGCGCATGGCGATCCAGACCCGCGAGCAACACATCAAACGCGACAAGGCCACGTCCAACATCTGCACCGCCCAGGCGCTGCTGGCCAACATCGCCGGTTTCTACGCGGTGTACCACGGGCCGGAGGGGCTGAAGGCGATCGCGCAGCGGGTGCACGATCGGTCCCGCGCCCTGGCGGGGCGGCTCGCTCGGCTCGGCCTCCGCGTCGACGACCACGCTTACTTTGACACCGTGAGTGTGTGCGCCGGCCAAGAGGAAGCAAAGGCCGTACTCCAACGGGCATCCGAAACGGGGCTGAACCTGCGCGTCGTCTACGACGAGATCGTCAACGTGTGTCTGGACGAAACCACCACCGACCAAGAACTCGATCATGTGGTCGCGGCGTTCCTGCCCGGCGAGTCTTTTGCCGGCGATACACCCGCCGATGACACGCTCAAACCGTTTGCGCGTCGGTCCAGCTTCCTGACCCACCCTGTCTTCAACCGCTACCACACCGAGCACGAGATGCTGCGCTACCTGCAGCGCCTCGCCTCCCGCGACTACGGCCTGGCCCACGGGATGATCCCGCTCGGCTCGTGCACGATGAAGCTCAACGCCGCGGCCGAGATGATCCCCGTCACCTGGCCCGGCTTCGCCGAACCGCACCCATACTGCCCCCCGGAACAAGCCCAGGGTTACGCCAAGTTGTTTGAAGACCTGGAAAGCTGGCTCGCCACGATCACCGGCTTCTCCGCCGTGTCGCTGCAGCCCAACGCCGGGTCGCAGGGCGAGTACGCCGGGCTCATGGCGATCCGGGCGTACCACGACGCGAACGGCGATGCACAGCGCACCAAGTGCCTGATCCCGACGAGCGCCCACGGCACTAACCCCGCCTCCGCCGTGATCGCCGGGATGCAGGTCGTCCCCGTCGCCTGCGCCGACAACGGCGACATCGACCTCGACGACCTGCGTGCCAAGGCCGCGCACTGCGGCGACGAGCTCGCGGCGCTGATGATCACCTACCCGTCGACCCACGGCGTCTTCGAAGATGCCATCCGCCAAGCCTGCGACGCCGTCCACCAACACGGCGGTCAGGTCTACATGGACGGCGCCAACATGAACGCGCAGGTCGGCCTCACCTCCCCCGGGAAAATCGGCGCCGACGTCTGCCACCTCAACCTGCACAAGACCTTCTGCATCCCCCACGGCGGCGGCGGCCCGGGCATGGGGCCCATCGGCGTGGGCGAACACCTCGCGCCTCACCTGCCCGGCAACCCGCTCGACGGCAACGGCTACGCCGTCTCCGCCGCGCCCTACGGCAGCCCGTCGATCCTGCCCATCTCGTGGATGTACATCGCCATGATGGGCGCCGCCGGGCTCCGGCAAGCCACCGAACGCGCCATCCTCAACGCCAACTACATGGCCGCCCGGCTCCGCGGGGTCTACGACATCCTCTACACCGGCCCCTCCGGCACCGTCGCCCACGAGTTCATCGTCGACGTCCGCCCGTTCGAGAAGTCGGCGGGGGTCACCGTCGACGACTTCGCCAAACGCCTGATGGACTACGGCTTCCACGCGCCGACCATGAGCTGGCCCGTCGCCGGCACGCTGATGATCGAGCCCACCGAGAGCGAGTCCAAGGCCGAGCTCGATCGCTTCTGCGACGCCATGATCGCCATCCGCGCCGAGATCGCCCGCGTCGAAAGCGGCGAATGGACCCCGGAAGACAACCCGCTCGGGGGCGCGCCACACACCGCCGCACACGTATCATCCGACGACTGGCCGCATGCTTATTCACGCGAAGTCGCGGCCTACCCGCTAGCCGAACAGAAGCTTCCGGGAGCAAAGTTCTGGCCCGCCGTGGGGCGCATCGACAACCCCTACGGCGACCGCCACCTCGTCTGCACCTGTCCGCCGATGAGCGATTTCGAGATGCCGTCGTGACCACTTTTACCCCTAACTTTGGAGATGGTTGGTGGGTCTTGTTGGTGGCAACACCCGTTGTATTGGTTTGGATAGCGTTAGTGCAAATCCTGGCTGGCCGTTGGCCTTTGTGGCCCCACACCGTGACCTTGCTGTTGCTGCTCTCGGCCGCTGCGATCTGGCCGGGATCGCCGCTGTTCGAGACCTGGTACCAAGGACGTAATCTTGCTGGCGGGCCGGAGGTTTGTTTCGGCGTAATCTTATTGGCAGCCGGAGTAGGCGGCGCACTCACAGCCGTGCGGAGTCGGTCGCGTACCGCCCGGGCCTTAGGCTTTGCGTTCGGCAGTATCTTTGCTGGCTTTACCGCGTATTGGTTCACGCGGATGGCCTTGCGTGTCTACAACGTCGATGGGGTTGAGATGCACCCCATGACCGTGGTACTGATTTCGTTCACAGCGCATCCGTTCGGATGGGGCGTGTGGTATTTCCTCGCACGAACCCTTGGTTATCACAAAAACAAGTTTCCCGAAGCCATTTCAAGCAAGGTGACCACGTCCGACAATCGGTATTGTTGGCCCATACTCAACACATCGCTGGGCGGGGTGTCTGTGGCGGGAGTATTAGGCTTTTTGTTGAATATCAACCATTACGAGACATTCAGCGCCCCCAGCGGCAGTTGGACACCTGTCGGTATGGCTTATCTCAACGCGATGCGATTCGAGACGATTTTGCTGATCGCCTTGCCTGCGGTGATGTGGTGTTGTGCATTGATTGGTACGAGAGAAAAACTTTGGGTTCCGGGGCGGTGCCGAAACTGCGATTACGATTTACGGGGTAGCCCTGGGGCTTCCGGACTTGTTACGCCGTGCCCCGAATGCGGCGATTCCATTAATTGATCGACTCGGAACCTGTGGGCGCAATCTCGTGTTTCGACCCTACCGCGTTATCGATGCGGCGGACCAGGGCGAAACCGTCTTTGTACGAGAGCGGGGCGAAGCCGTCGCCGTCGGCAAACTGGGTCTGCAGCGACGTGCCCGACAGCTCAAAAGCCAGTAGTGTTTGCGCGATGGTCTGCGCCAGTTCGGGCTCTAGGTCGTGGGGCATGCCGAACGCGGCGCGGGGGAACGGCTCGGACTCGTACACGACGCGGAGCTGGCCTTCCTTTACGTCGCCGCGCTCGATCGCCGCGGCGTAGAGGTCGCTGGCGACCGCCACAGCGTCCGCGTCGAGTATGCTCCCGGCCAGCCCGGCGATCGACTTGTCGTGGCCGCCGCTGAACGCGAAGTCGTAGTCGCGCTCGGGCGCGAGGCCGAAGTCTTTGAGGATGACCAGCGGGGCCTTGTAGCCCGAGTTCGAGCCATAGCGGGTCAGCGCCACGCGTTTGCCGCGCAGGTCTTCGATCATCTTGATATCGCTGTCGGCCTTGGCGAGGATCAGCATCTTGTACGACGCGAGTTCGCCGCCGACCGACGGCCCGGCGACGGGCACGAAGCCCGCCGCGTTCACCGCGTGCGGCACACTGCCGGTGTTGAACGCCGTGATGTCCAGTTCGCCGTCGCGCAACGCCCGGAGCTGCGCCTCGTTGGTCGCGACGTTGGCGTATTCCACCGACCGGCCGGTCGCCTGCGACACCGCGTCGAGCAGCGGCTGCCACACCGCCGGGTCCACACCGCTGGCTTCGTCGTTCAGGAAGCTGAACCGCAGCACCTCGGGGTCGCGCAGGCTCGCCGCGTCGGCGGGCGGGTCGGCGACCAGGTCCTGATCGCCGTCGGTATAGGCCGCGTCGAGCTGGTTCTCGACCGGAGCGCCCAGGCCCAGGCTGTTGAGCGTGCGGTCGTAGTCCACCCCACGACCCGCGACCGCCGGGGAATTGATGCGGTTCCACGCCACGGCGAGCACGACCGCGGCCAAGACCAACATCACCAAAACCAGTAACGGATTGAACGCCTTCTTGTTCGACGCCGGCGACGCTTCGGACATGGATCGACTCCCTGACATGACCGCCGACACCCACGGCCCACCAAAGACGCGCGGAGCAATCGGCCCAGAACCCGTGATTGTCGCCCGCCCCCGGGGTCCAGATCAAGCAAAAAACCACCCGTTCACGGAAAACTCGTAGTTGCCGTCGGCCCGGACTCACACCTCGGTGGCGACCCGCCGCAGGAACCCCACCGGCTTTTCCCGGCTCTTGTACTCGGGAAAGAAGTCGTGCTCGTCGGCCTCGAAGCCGTACAGGCTCGCCAGCGTCTCGGCGAAGACGCGGCGGAAGTCGGTGTGGACCCGCAGGTCGCGGCCGTCCACGAGGCCGCGGCGTTCGAGGCCGGTCCACTTGCCGTAGACCTTCCCGCCGTTGACCATCCCGCCGACGGCGAACATGCAACTCGCCCGGCCGTGGTCGGTGCCCGAGTTGCCGTTCTCGCGGACCGTCCGGCCGAACTCGCTCATCGTCAGCACCAGCGTGCGGTCGGCGTGGGGGCCCAGGTCGTCGACGAAGCGGGCGATGGACTTCGAGAGGTTGGCGAGCATGTTCGCCATCGTGCCGCGGGCCCCGCCCTGGAACGCGTGGTGGTCCCAGCCGCCGTAGTCCACCGCGGCGACTTCCAGGCCCTGATTGGATTTGATCAGCTTGGCCAGGTCGCGGAACTGCCGGCCGAGCCGCGAGTTCGGGTAGCCGTTGAGCCGGTTCTGGTTCTCCACCAGTTGGTTGAGCTCACGCAGCTTCGCGATGCCGTTGTCCCCGGCCCGGGCGATGCGCTGGCGCATCTGCTCTTCGGGCAGCACGCCGCCGACGTCCGGCGTGTCGTGCCCTTCGGCGGGCTCGGTGTTTTTCTGCTTCGCTTCCTTGTTCGAGTCGCAGTCGTACAGCTCGGCGAAGGTGTCCATGACCTCGTCGGCGCCGTATCCCGGCACGGCCAGCGCGGCGTACTGGCCGCGCAACGACCTCGGCAAGGTGGACTGCAACGACACCGCACGGATACCGCTCTCCTCGCCGCCTTTGGTGGCGTAGAGGTAGCGATTCAGCCAGCCCTCGGTCACCGACTTGATGCCGGGCGCGGCGCGCTCCATGAAATCTTGGGCGTCGAAGTGCGAGCGGGTCGGGTGGGTCGAGCCGGTGTTGAGGATCGGGCACATCAGGCCCCGCTGGTACAGGTCCGCCAGCTCGGCGAGCGCGGGGTGGAACCCGAAGTAGTGGCTGATCGGGATCACGCTGTCGCCGGGCACGGCGATGGTGGACCGCGCGCTGCGGTAGCGCTGATCGCCGTAGGGCACGATCGTGTTGAGCGGGTCGGCCCCGCCGCGGAGGTAGACCACCACGAGCGTCGGCGGCGCGCTGCCGTCGACGTGGGGCTGGCCGAAGGTGAGCTGGGGCGGGAGCCCGGCGAGGCCCGCGGCCCCGAGGGACAGGCCGGCCTTCATCACGTCGCGTCGGGTGGGGGACATGGGTTACTCCTTCACGAGGCGGTGCCGCCCGGTCACTGCTGCTGGAACTCGGGCGCCCCGAGCATCACGCCCCAGGCCGCGGCCGCGCCGCCGTCGTCGAAGGCGTCTTCGACGGCCCGCCGGGTCTGCACATCAAGCCGCCCGGGGATCAACTTCGATTCCAACTTCTCGGCCGACCCGCCGCCCAGCTTGTGGTCGGCCACGCGCACGCCGTCGAGGTCGTTGTGCCCGAGCACCAGCGCGAACCGCCAGCGGTTGAGCATCACGCCCGGGTCCAGCCACGCCTCGGCCTGGTCGTAGTAGCCCGTCGGGTCTTCGCAGCGGTAGATCGGCTGCCCCATCTGCTCGAGCAGGTAGTGCGTGCCGCCGGTGGCGTTGATTTGGGCGTCGGTCGCCCGCAGCGCCGAGACGACGAACTCGAACGGCGTCTTGAACTTCACCCGGTGGTTCTGCCGGAACATGAAGTCGTCGGAGAAGATGATCGCCTCGTACACCGCCGGCAGGTCGCCGTCGGTCTTGCGGAACACTTTGGCGACCTTCGCGACCAGGGCCTCGCTCGGCTCGTCGCGGACCAGGTACCGGCAGAGCTTGTAGGCGATGAAGTCGGCGGTGTACTCGTGGTCGGCCAGCTTGCGGATCACCGCGACGCCCTGGTCCACGCCCCCGCCCTTGATCGTTTTGCCGAACAGGCGTTTGTCGTTGTCGTCGTGGACGTCCTCGCGGAAGCGGAAGCCGTAGCCCTCGCGGTCGTTACTGCCGGCCGACCAGCCGGTGAAGATTCGGGCGACCTCGGTGACGTCGCGTTGCTTGTACTTGCGGTCGACGCCGAGCGTGTGCAGCTCCATGAGCTCCCGGGCGTAGTTCTCGTTGAGCCCGCGTTGCCGGCCGAGCGCCGCGACGGTGCGAGGCGTGTAGTCGCGATCCTCGTAGCGTTCGATCAGCTTCTGCTCGCGTTCGGACAGCGGCTTCTGGCTGACGATGTTGTCGAGGTAGGTCAGCATCGCCGGGTGGCGGGCCGAGGCGAGCAGCATGTTCTCGAACTTCCCGAAGGCGTGGCGGCGGATGACCCGGGTCTCGAAGTTCGGGGCCATGTACGCCACGTCGTCCTTGTTCTGGTCAACGTTGAAGTGGTTGCGCCAGAACTCGACGACGACTTCCTCGAACTGGCGGTTAGACATCGCCGCCCGCAGCAGCACCGCGTCGCGCAGCTCGGTGCGGACCCGCTGGCGGAGTTCGTTACGCCGGCGCTGGTCTTCGACCGACTCGTTGGGGCGATAGGGCGGGCGGTAGACCTCGAACATCTTGTCGAGGGTCAGGCCCAGAGACGGGTAGCGCTCGGCGATCTCGCGGTCCACGGCGTCGTTGTCGATCGAATCGGGGGTCGAGCTGCTGCCGCGCCCACGCCTCCCAGCCCATCTCCATCACCCGCTCGACGTCGCCCGGGCGGGGCCCGAAGGCGAGGCGGTTGAGCACGTGGAACGCCCGCTCGCGTTCGGTCAACGGCGGGCCGAGGTCGGCCTCCGCCGGCGCCGCGTGTGTGGTGCCGCCGAGCCCGACCAGGCCCAACACCACGCCAAGACAAAGAACGAGGAATAGCCGCATGAGAAAAGACCCGCGAAACGGCAGGGCACAAGGCCCGCAAAACACACCATCATTCTATCGGTCGCCGCAAGCCAAACCCAGCCCCGATCTGCCGGAATTCCGGCTCACGCCGCCCGCTTGAGCGACTCGGCCGTGAAGTTGAACTCCGTCACCGGATGCCCGTCGCACTCGGCGACGAACAGGGCGGGGGGCTCCTGCGACAGGTCGATCGTCTCGCCGTCGGCCACCTCGTCGTCGGCCTGGCCCAGCGTGGAGAGGTCGGGGATCGTCTGCACCACCGGCCGACACGGGTCGGCGGGGTTGTGGTCGACACACACCGCGGCGCGGCCGTCGCTCAGCTTGAGCTGGCTGCCCGGCGCGTACGGCGGGACCACCTCGACCAACGCCGCCAACACCACCGGATCGAACCGCTTCCGCATCGCCGGGCTCAGCATCGCGCTGAGCACCGCCACCGTCGGCTGCTCGGGCAGGTTCACCGGCCGACGCAGCCGATCGAACTGATCCGCCACCGCGACGATGCGGGCGTAGATGTGGATGCTATTGCCGGCCTTGGGCGGGAAGTCGGCCCCGGCGAAGCCCGTGCCGTCGAAGCGCTGGTGGTGGTGCAATACGCACGTCGCCGCCGACGGGTCGACCTGCCCGCGCACCGCACGGAACCCCAGGGCCGGGTGTTCGCGGTACGCCGGGTCCGACTCGTCGGCCTCGAGCTCGAAACGCTGCCGCACCTCGTCGTCGAGCAGCGTCATCCCGAAGTCGTGCAGCATCGCGCCGACCCCGAGGTTGACGATCTCTTTGGCTTTCGCGGGGTTGATGTGCTTGCGCTCTTTGACCATGTAGGTCTCGAGCTTCATGCCCATGAGCACCGACAGGTAGGTCACCGTCGAGGCGTGCCGCATCAGGTGGTCGTCGGAGTCCGACAGCTCGCCCAGGAACACCGAGGTCTTGGGGTTGGTCGCGACGTGCTCGATCATCCCCTTGACCGACGTCGAATAGGTCTGGTAGTCGAGCTTGGCGGCGGCGTCGCCCTTGGTTTCTTCGAACGTGTCGGCGATCTTGGTCACCACGTCCTGCTGGACCTTCATCGCGTCCATGCTCAGGTACTTCTCGACCGCCGACAGGCTGGGGTAGGCCACCCACAGGCTGCGGACCCCCATCTCGCCGACGCGCTCGATCGCCTCGTCGGTGAGCTCGTAGCCGGCCTTGAGCAGGTTGCGCGACACCGCCTTGGGGTTCTGCACCGGCAACGCCAGCTTCATCCCCGGCTTCGCCTGCATCAGGTCCACTCGTAACACGCGGTCGCTCCGGCTCGATCGTCGGCCACGCGCCACACGGCGCGTCGGTTCCAGTTCCCACCCACAACCCCAACACCCGGCGTCTATCCGTCTATCTCGGGCAAGCGGCCGCCCGGGTTGGGCCCCACCGGGTTTATCGGCCGTCGCCAACGGTTTTCGTGGGGTATCGGACACAAATCCGGCGAACACCCCACCGCCGCGGCGGGCGACCGCCAAAGTCATCCCGGTTTCACAGCCTCGTCCGCGACCGGGGCCGGGGCGGCCGACAACGCCGCGCCCCCGGGGCCTTCCGCCGCCGCCCGCGCCGCCTTGCCCGGCCACTGCACCAGCGCTACCGACAACAGGATCACGCCCAACGCCACGCCCTGCCACCGCGTCACCGCCTCGCCGTCGGCCAATCCCAACAGCAGCGCCTCCACCGGCACGACGTACGTCACCATCCCCGCGAACAACGGCCCGCGCTGCTGGATCATCCGGTAGAACAACATCGTCGCCACCCCCGTACCCAGCATCCCCAGCACCAACACCGACCCCACCGCGACCCACACCGCCGACGCCGGGTGTTGCGTGACCGACTCCGCCGCCGCCGCGCCTTCCCGCGCCCACGCCGCCGGCAACAAGAACATCCCCGCCGCGCCGCACGCCGTGGCGGTCAACACCGTCGGCGACCAGTCGCTCAGCCGACGCTTGATCCACGTGTTGCTTACCGCGTAGCCCAGCGGCACCGTGGCCGCCAGCGCCACGTCGCCCGCCGCCACGCCCAGCTCCCGCCCCACGCCGAATAGCACCGGCATGCACGCCAACCCGGCCAACACCCCGGCCCACTGCCGCACGCTCGGCCACGTCCGCAGCAACACCGCCGACGCCGCGATCGTCAAGAGCGGCACCAGCGCCACCATCATCCCGATGAACCCGCTCTGCCCCAGCTTGCCGATGAGGTACGGCTGCATCGAGAACGGATACAGAAAACCAAACCCCACCACGACCGCCAACGCCCCGGCCGTAGACCACGACCACGCCGCCCGCGCCCCGCGGGGCGCTTGCTCCCGCGCCCGCCGCCGCCACGCCACCGCCGCGAGCACCAGCCCCAACACCAACGCCCCGCCCAGCACCCGCCCGGTCCCGATCGAAAGCGGCCCGAACACCACCGCCGCCTTCTTCATCAAGATGAAGCTGCCGCCCCAGATCAGACAAACCAGCACAAACCAGACGTAGACCATCCGCCCAGTCTAAACCCCCATTAAACCAAGAGAAAACCCTGGGCCCCGCCCCCGATTTGAGGTATGCTTTGGTACCGATTCGGGCGGTTCAAGTTGTTTTTCCGTATCACCCCGAAAACCCCGGAGAAGAGAAACGTGCAGTTGAAGACCACCCTTACCGGCGTTGCTGTTGTTCTGTCGCCCGCCCTGGCTTCGGCCATCACCATCGACGGCTCGCTCGACGCGGCCTACGGCCCGGCCGTCGCCGTCCAGACCGTCAACACCAGCTTCGGCAACGCGACCAGCCCCTCCGGCCTCGGCGGCGGCGGCGAGGTCGACGCCGCTTACGCCACCATCGAAGACGGCCGGCTCAACGTCCTGATCACCGGCAACATCGAGAACAACTTCAACAAGCTCAACGTCTTCTTCGACTCCCGACCCGGCGGCGAGAACACCCTGTCCAGCACCCCCGTCTACGACTTCGAGAGCCTCAGCCAGAACTTCGGCGGCCTGACCTTCGACCCCGGATTCAACGCCGACTTCCACCTCTACGCCCGCTGGGGCAGCTTCACCGGCAGCGTCTTCACCGTCGACCTCGTCGACCGCGCCGGGGGCACCAGCGCCGCGGTCAACGGCAACGGCGCCCAGTCGTCCAGCGGCGCCGGCACCGGCGTCCAGTCCGGCACCATCACCCCCGGCGACCTGGGCCTGGGCCCCGGGCCCGGCAACGTCGGCGAGGTCCGCAACCTCGACGGCTTCCTCACCCAGCCCGTCGAGTTCGGCTTCAACAACACCAACACCGCCGGCGTCACCGCCGGCACCGGCGCCGCCAACCCGGCCGCCGCCCTCGCGGTCACCACCGGCTTCGAGTTCTCCATCGACCTCGCCGACCTCGGCAGCCCCGCCCCCGGCGAAGAGATCAAGCTCCACGTCGCCTACGGCAACGGCGACCAGAACTTCCACTCCAACCAGGTCCTCGCCGGACTCCCCGCCGGCTCCGGCAGCCTCGGCGGCGACGGCAGCGGCAACTTCACCGGCACGCTCTCCGGCGTCGACTTCAACGACTTCGCCGGCGACCAGTTCTTCACCCTCATCGTGCCCGGTGAACCGGCCCTCATCGGTGACTTCAGCGGCGACGGCTTCGTCGGGCAGGACGACCTCAACCTGGTCCTGCTGAACTTCGGCGACGCCGTCCTGCCGGTCGGCTTCGACCCCGCGGGCCTCGACCCCCAGACCAGCCCCGACGGCTTCGACGGCCTCATCGGCCAGAACGAGCTCAACGACGTGCTGCTGAACTTCGGAAACGGCAGCCTCCCGGCCGACGTCGCCGCGGTCCCCGAGCCCGCCACCGCCGCGCTGCTGGCCGCCGGCCTGCTCGCCCTCCGACGCCGAAGCGCCTGACCCCGAGCCTCCCGCCGACCACGCGGTATCGCGCCGACCTCCGGAGGTGCGCGCTGGTATGGATGCGGTCGGTTTGCGGTGGACTGGTCTGCTCGCTATTTCGTCGACCCCACCACTTGTCGGCCACTTCCCGGCCGCTTTTAGACCACTACGCATCAATACCGGCAGGGTTTCAAACATAGGCCGGACTCGCCACCGAACCTTTCCTCGCCACACGGGCGCGACCACCGCGCCCGATCTTTCGTGCCCCTACTTGGGGGCGCCGCGCACGTTCTGTGCGCGCCGGAAGCCTTGATCCAATAGAAACCGACCCGTAATCCCCGCGATCGCAACGAAATAAAACTTTCTCCCGATCTCGGTTTTCTGTCTGCCCATCGATTCAAACTGTGCGCGCGCTTTGCGCCGCCCGCGGCGGACGGCGTCAACGGGGCGACGAGCGAACCCCCGCCCGCGCATCCACCCTGGCCAGCAACAGGTCCGACAAACCCAGCGGATTCATGATGTTCTCGGCGACGCGTTTCGCGAGCCGCGAACTCAGCGCCGGCAGCAGGCTCAGCGACGCGAACACCCAGGCGGCCATCTTCCACTCGCTGTCGATGTATGAATAAAAACCGATCGCCAGCAACCCCTTGATCACGAACCCGTGCAGCACGTAGATGTACAGCGAGCTCTCGCCGAAAGCCGTGCCGAAGCCGCGGTCTGCTTTGATCATCGATAGAAACGCGACCCCGAGCAGGATAGACATCGCATAGAAAAGCGATCGATAGACAACGCCTTGCTCCCACCCCACCCCCAAGCTCGCGTACGACTTGCTGCCGTACAGCCAACGCACATCAAACTCGTGGGCGTTGGGCAGGACCAGAAGCACCAAGAGCGCCACCGCGATAACCACGCCCCCGACCAGCCGGCTCGCTCCGAGCCGTTTTAAGCTTTCCGCGATCCATGCGTGGTAGTAGTGGCCGATCAGAAAAAACGGGAAGAACACGAAGGTTCTCGAGAAGGACAGGTTGTAGTCGTAGTGATTGATGCCGCAGGCGAGGCCGGCGACCACTGAGAGCGCGACGGGGAACCGGAAGTGGGAGACGATCGGCAACAACAAACGCCACAATACCAGGCTGAACATGTACCACATGATCCAATACGGAACCAAGGGCGAGATGCGCAGCGCCTCCCGGGAAAAAGCAAAGTAATCAAAGAGCGAATAAGCCGTCTCGAGAAACACGTACGGGATGACGAGCCGGACGATGATCTTCCGGATCGCCGCGCCGTCTATTTTGGCCGAAGAGAAAACGCCGGAGACGTAGGCGAACATCGGCATGTGGAACAAGTAGATGAAGATATAGACGGTCCGCGCCCAGTCGAAACTCCCGATGGCGGGCTCGATGGCGTGGCCGACGACGACCAGCGTGATCAGAACAAACTTAAAGTTGTCGAGGGTCACGTCTCGCATGGGCTGATGATACGGGTTCCACCCCTTGCGGCGGCCCACCGGGGTTTACGCCCCGGGCGACGCCGTCTCCCCACGGGCGAGCGTCAGGCCCCGGGCGTGGGGGCACCGAACGACAGCTGGTTGCCGTCGGGGTCGCGGACGATGAAGTCGCGCATCCCGTAGTCGTAGTCCCGCGGCTCCCCGTCGGTGGCGGCGCCGCGCCCGGCGATGTCCGCGAAGTAGCCGTCGACCTCGTCGCAGAAGATGTAGACCGCCCCGGTGCCCGGTTCCCCCGTGTTGGGGTTGCTGTGATGCGAGAGGTGCAGGCAGCAGCCGTCGAGCTTGATCCCTGCGTACTGGTCCACGCGGAAGTCTTCGCTGAACCCGAGCACTTCGGTGAAGTAGCGGAGCGACGCGTCGAGGTCGCTCACCGGAAATACCGCCGCGGCGCTGTTGATCTTCATGGGGGTGCTCTCGGAAAAGGGGGCGTCGTTGACCGTCGGCGGAGACGGGCCCTCCACCGACACAACAATTGTCCTGCGTCGGCTTCCCCGGTCAACCGCGATCGGAGGATTCATCAACCGGCCGCACCGCTTCGCCATCTACACGGAACGGCTTGAGGCCCGGTGCTTCCGATCGCCAACCGTTGGCGAGCGCGTGGAGCACGACCGCCCGGACCACGCCCGGAGACACGGATCGACGCTGCCCGGCTATGCACCCGTCGGGCTGAACGACATCGTGGTAGTCGAACGAGGCCTCGACACGTTGCCCCGGACGATCGGCCCGCTCTACGACCAGGCACAGGTAGCCGCTATCGGGGGAAACCGCCCAGCGATACTCCAATCCATCGATCGAGATCGTTCGCGATGATCGTTTTGCCAATGCCATCTTGCGCTCGCGGCTAGAAGCACTCTTTCCCGGAACACATGCCGGTCTTCGGGGCAGGGTAATGCGTCACGCCAACTCGCTCAGGAACGCCCGCAACACGACCGCGTGGTTGTGCTCGGTGTCGCGGGCGGCGTAGAGCAGGGTGAGGGGGGCGTCGCCGGCCTCGGCGAGCAGGGCGCGGGCGGCCTCGGTGCGGTCGGCGAGTTCGGCGCGGTACCGCTCGGTGAACTCGGCGAAACGCTCGGGCCGATGGTCGAACCACTTGCGCAGCTCGGGGCTGGGCGCGAAGTCTTTGGTCCAGCGGTCGAACGGCGCCGACGCCTTCGCCACGCCACGCGGCCACAGGCCGTCGATCAACACCCGCCGCCCGTCTTCCGCGGCGGGGTCGTCGTAGACACGCTTGAGGTGGATCGTGGGCGGCATAACAAGCTTCCAGGGGATGAATCGGTCAAGTCGAGCGGCACCCGGATCATTCAGAGAGCCTTGTTCGAGAATCTCCCCGGAAGATATGATCGGGCATGAGATTCCCACTACTACTTTTTACCCTCTCCGCTCTACTTTTCGGTTGCTCCGTGGAATCGGTTCGGTTCGAATCGGGTGGTGGATTTAAGCCCCCATATCCGAAGCTTGTGGTGGATCTGTCCCAGATGTCTAAGGAACACTACACCCAAAAGGTTAAGCCGAAGTCCACGGGTCGTACCAATCAGGAGATATGGCTTCATCGAGACGTGCTGATTATTGTGAAGCCCCTTCCACAAGACTACGCACAGTAATCGACATCTGGGGCTGTGGTTAACTTCCGGCGGTGGCGATTCAAGAGAGGGACCATTGCGAGCAAAACTATGCCGGCCGTGGTCGGCTCAGGCACGAGCGCGGCGAGCGTTGGGCCGGCGGGGATGTTGAGGGCGTCGAGGCGGGCGGCGAAGCCCTCGACGTCGGAGAGGTTGAACCGGCCGTCCCCGTTGAAGTCGCCGGCGGCGGTGGGGGCGAGGCCGAAGGCCGTGGTGTAGGCGGCGGGGTCTTCGAGGGCGAGGACGAAAGCGGGGATGTCGGCTTCGGTGACCAGCCCGTCGTCGTCGAGGTCGCCTTCGAGGAAGGCGGTGAAGAAGTCGGCGGTGTCGAAGTCGAAGGGCTGGCCGTTGATCTCGAACTGGTTCTCGTCGAGCGAATCGAGGTAGTCGCTCAGCGAGACGCCGCTGCCCTGGCCGGGCCAGGGGTTCTGCTCGTAGGCGGCGGCGAGGATGTCGTCGTGGAAGTCGAGGCCGGGCGAGGTGAAGCCGTGGCGGGCCTCGATGGCCTGGAAGACGGCGTTGGCGAGCAGGCCGTGGTAGATCGTGCCGGCGTGGGCGAAGTCGGCGTACCACGAGTTGCCGGGCTGGCCGGTGCCGTTGTCGCCGGCGGCGACGGGCTGGCCGGCGAGGGTGAGGGTGTCGCCGTCTTCGTGCAGGGTGTTGCCCAGGTTCAGCAGGCCGTACGCGTCGACGACGGGGTACTGCTGGCTCAGCGCCCAGTCGGTGAGATCGGCGTTGAGCTGTTCGGTGGCGGCGGTCACGGCGCTGTAGACGGCTTGGCCCTGGTCGAGGCCGACGTCGGGGTCCAGCCGGGGCCAGCGGCCGCGGTCGATGGTGTTGACGATGACGAAGTCGGGCGCGGCGAGGCCGGGGCTGCGCGCCTCGCGTTCGCTGAGTACGTTGGCGACGGTCTGTTGGATGTTGGCCAGAGCGGTGTCGGCCACGGCGGGCAGCTGGTCGAGTGGGATGCTGCTGCCGCCGTTGAGGATGGAGAACGCGCCGCTGAAGTCGTTGACGCCGGCGAAGAGCACGAACACCTCGGGCTCGACGATGTCGTCGCCGAAGTCGGCGATCTGTTCGGTCGCCATCTGCAGGGTGACGTCACCCGAGATCGCGCGGTTGTACGCCGGGGCGTCGCCGCGCGGCGGGCCGAAGATCATCTGGCCTTCGTAGAAACGGTCGACTTGCTCGGCCCAGTTGAGGTGGTTGTTACGGGTGCCGCGCTGGGCGTAGGGGAAGGTGTAGCTGTCGCCGAGCGCGCCGAGTTGAACCGAAGACAGGGGCACGGCGTCGGCCGGGGAGACCAGCGCGGCCGCGAGCATCAAACCCCACCCCGCGGCGGCGTGCCGCGCAGACCCCAGGCCTAACCGAGGATTGAACTTCATCCTGTCCTTCTCCATTTCCCTGCCGGCCCAAGGCCGGGTCGTTCCCCACAGGCCCGTGTTTATTCAAGGGCGGTGCCGATAAACCATATCGTATTAGACGCTTATTTCAAAGCCGAGAGCCCGGACGCGGCGCGGGCCGCGTTGAGGGTTTGCAAACCCCGCGGGTCGTGGCGCAGGAGCTTGAGCAGCTGCGACGGGCTGACGCCCAGGCGATCGGCGGCGGCGGCATGGTCGTGGCCGACGGCGGCGAGGTGGTTAAGCGCCTCGGCGAGCAGGGCGGGGAAGTCGTCGTGGGTCGGGTTGATGGCGAGTTTCCCCGAACGGACGCGCGCCCGCCAGGTGTCGCTCGGCTGCGCGTCGGCCGATAACTCGGTGCGGACCTTGAGCGCGAGCTCGACCCGCAGCCGGAAGATCGCGGTCTGGCGGTTGGCTTCCTGGCTGCGACGCTCGGTAGCCCGACCCGAGACGCCGGTGGGGCGGTGGGTGAGTTCCACGGCGGTCTCGACCTTGTTGCGGTGCTGCCCGCCGGGGCCCGACGCGCGGAACCGCCGGGCCTCACACGACCGTAGCAGTTCGTCGATAGGTTGGGCGGCGGGGTGGACCCCCGCCGGGGGCGGGTCGGCAGGCATGCGGCTATCGTATCGGTTCGGATTCCCGGCGAAACAGACGGACCTTCGCCACGATCAAGGCTCGAGTCAATTGATGAGTGAACCCACCACCAACGCGCCCGCCGAGAACGCCGCAGCACCTGCCGGGACCGGGCAGGGATCCGGGAGCGGTTCCGGGGGCGGTTCCGGGGGGAGCACTGCCGGGGGTCATGCTTCCGGGGGCGGGTTTGATGCGTGGGTGCGGTCGAACCCGTGGCACCCGCGGATCGCGCCGTTCTTCTGCTGGATCATCTTCATGACGGTGACGGCGTTCCTACCGTCGGCGGTGGAGCCCGCCAAGCCGTTCATCTACATCGCCCAGTGCGTCGCGACGCTGTGGCTGCTGTGGCACTACCGCAAGCTGACGCCGGAGCTGACGCTGAGCTTTCATTGGCTGGCGGTGCCGACGGGCGTGTTTTTGCTGGTGGCGTGGGTGGTGCTGGGCTACGCGATGGCGGGGGAGCTGGGCTGGCGGTGGAGCCAGGCGGTGGCGGGGGATTGGAACGCGGCGTGCGGGCCGTTCCCCTACGCCGAGCTCGGCCGGGAACCCAACCGCTTCGGCCCGAAGCTCGACCCGCTGGGCCAGGCGATCCCGCACGACATCGACCAGATGCGTCAGGAGAGCCCGGCGTTGGGCAGCCTGTCGCTGGTGCTGCGGCTGATCGGCATGTCGCTGATCGTGCCGCTGTTCGAGGAGATGTTCATCCGCTCGGCGATGCTGCGCGGGCTGCAGAAACGCCGGCCGACGTTCACCGGGCTGCTGCAGTTCGCCAACGACCTGCCCGTCGTCGGCGACTGGCTGCGCACCACCGACGCGGGCAAGCGGGCCGAGGCAGCGCCGCCGACGCTCACCCGGCAGCTGGTCGACACACCGGTGGGCATGATCTGCGTCTTCGGCGTCGTGGCGTCGACGCTCGTGTTCATGCTCAGCCACATCCCCCGCGACTGGCCGGGCTGCATCGCCTGCGGCATCGTGTGGTGCTGGCTGGTGTGGATGACCAACAAGCCACGCCGCCGCAAGGGCGAGACGTGGGAATCGTTGACGCAGGAAACCGGCGGCCGGGGGCGCTACGGCCTCGGGCCCGTCGCGTGGTCGCACGGCATCACCAACGCGCTGCTGTGGTGGTACACCGTGCAGTTCAACGACTGGCGGTTCCTCTAAACTCCATCAGTCCCCGGCGGGGGCGATCTCAACCTTGACGGCCGCGCCGCACGAGCGCCAACGCCGCGCCGCCCATGGCCAACGTCAGAACACCCGGCTCGGGGGCCCGCCGCGACGCCCGGCGGCCGTGTGCCAGCGCCCAGCTCAGCAGGATGAGGGCGGGGTCGCTTTGGCCAATGTGATCCGCGCGGTTCATCCCTTAGGCCCACCCTCAGTGTGTCCCTAAAAAATCCCCGATGCGCCACACCTGCGGCACAGAAATAGTTCTTCGTCTTACACCGCCCGCGCGTCCCGGCCGCAACGCCGACGGCCCAAAAGACCGCCCAGCGCCACCAGCCCCGCGGCCGACGTCGGCTCGGGGATCGCGACATTCGACGACGCGGTGTCGCCCCAGTTCAGCAGCACGCCGTCCAGCTCGGCCCCGCTGATCAGCGCCGTCTGGAACTGATCCACCGCCAGCCACTCCGCGGGCAGCTCGGAAGACCCCCAGTTCTGCAGCACCAGGTCCAGGTCCGCCTGGCCCACCGTGCCGTCGCCGTTGTAGTCGCCGTCGATGAAACCCGCCGCCAACACCTCGCCGAGCAGCGTCAGCGTCAGCGTCTC
>JBCCCG010000037.1:0-36652 GCA_039033595.1 Planctomycetota bacterium
CACCGTGCCGTCGCCGTTGTAGTCGCCGTCGATGAAACCCGCCGCCAACACCTCGCCGAGCAGCGTCAGCGTCAGCGTCTCGGTCAGAGCACCGGCAATGTCCAACGCGTCGCCTACCTCGATCTCCCAAGTCGCCGAGAAGCTGCCCGCAACTCCGGTGTCAAAAGCCACGCCACGCGTCACGCTCTGGCCCGCTTCCGCCGTGTCTTCAAAGCTCGGCGAAGAAAAGAGCGAGAGAACATCGGTATCCCCCGCGACCCCGGTGGGGTCAGAGATGCTCAAGGCCGAAGTAAAACCGGCCGTACTCTCCAAATTGAAAAGATCGAAAATCTCGGTCAATCCGCCGAACGTCCCTCCGTCGGTGGCGCCCTGCGCCACCGTGCCGAAATCGATCGTCAACGTGTTCACGTCGCTGCCCGACGCGAACGAGCCGTTCGCGTGGTCGAACACGCTGATGGACACCTCGGTCTGCTGATCCGCCACGCCGTCGCTGAGCGAAGTGACGTCGAAGCTCGCGGTCCTGACGCCGGCGGTCGCGGTGTCAAAGGCAAAAGCGTGCGAGTTGGCCGACGCCAACGGGTCGGCGGTGCCGATGAAGGTGCCGGGGCCGTCCACGTCGCCGCTCGCGGTCGCGGAGTAGTCGAGCTCGTCCGCCCCCGCCGCGACGCTCACCGGCGCCACGTTCTGCACCGTGCCGAGGAACCCCGCGCTCTCGCCCACGAACGCCTGCGTGGCCAGGGTCGTCGTCCCGAGTTCCATCAACGCCGGCAGCTGGTAGTCCGCGACGACCGGCAGGTGGTCGGAGAAGTCGTGCAGCGCGTTGAGCACCACCGCGGGCTGGGACCGGCCGACCGTCGTGTTGTTGATCGCCTGGTTGAAGCTCACCCCGTCGTTGCCGAAGGCGCGGTACGACGACTCGGCCGCGCCCGTCGAGGTCGGCGTGATGATCGCGAAGCCCTCGCCGTCGTTGACCTCTTCGGTCACAAACTGGAAGTCGAAGCGGTCGTCGAGCCCGCTGGTCGCCCCGCCGTCGCCCAGGGCCGCGGTCCGGGTCGACTGCGTCATGATCTCGGGGTTGAATAATCCGTTCCAGCTCGAGACGCCCGTCGGGTCGACCGCCTGCCCGGGGCCGGGCGCGATCAGGTTTTGGTACGCCGCATCGGAGCCCGCCTGGATGTTGAAGTCGCCGGCGTAGATGATGTTGGTCCCCTGGCCCAGGCTGTCGCCGTTGTTGGTCAGGTTGATGGCTTCGCTGGCCCGGGCGCTGAAGTCGCTGCTTGACGAGCCCGCCTTGAAGTGGACGCTGTAGGCGTAGAAGTCCGAGCCCGGATCGGAGTAGCCCACCGGCCGGAAGTGCCCCCGGTACCCCGGGCGGATGCCGACACCAACTTGTCGAGAATCCAGCAGGTCGACCGTGGCGGCGTTGTAGACCACCGCGAGCCGGTCGTTGCCGAAGCCGATGAAATCTGCCTCATAAACCGCGCCGCTGTGGATGACGTTGAGGCTGTCGGCGATGTTCTGCATCGTCGACGTGGTGAGGCTGAAGGTGGTCTGCTCCTGAAGGAGCACGATGTCCGCCGGCCTCGCGATGCCGTTGACCGATTCGTCGGCGATCGCGCCGAAGATCGCCTGCACCTGCGCATCGTCGGCGATGGTAAACGGCTTATCCAGCGTGTTGTAAGTCACGACGCGCAGCTGCGCCTGGGCGGAACCCGCGCCCAGCAGCAGCCCCACCGCCGCCACCCCGCTCCTCAAAATAGCCGATCGATTCAACGACCGGTGTGCACGATACCGGGACATGTGAAACTCCTGTTCTCCCCACGCCCTCGGACCCGACACACCGCGGGTCAACGCTTTTCGGAAAAAACAGGGGACACCGTTTCCGGCGTCCCCTGCGAAATACGGGTGCAACCCGGATCGCTCAGGCTCACGCCCGGCGACGGGTCGCCAGGGCGAGGCCGCCGAGGCTCAGCAGCACGAGGCTGGCGGGCTCGGGCACCGCGGCGACAGCGGCGCCGCCGGAGTTGCCGAAGTTCGCCAGCACGTCGTCGAGTTCGTTCTGGCCGATCAGGCCGTCGAACGAGCCGACGGTGGTGTTGCCCGCGTTGAAGCCGGCGGGCAGCGTGGTGGAGCCGAAGTTGGCCAGCACCAGGTCCAGGTCGGCTTGGCCGACGAAGTCGTCGTCGCTGTAGTCGCCGATCAGGCCGTCGCCGCCGATCAGCGAGCCCTCGAGCACCACGTCGTCCAGCACGAAGGTTTCCCCGCCGCCGTCCTGGACAACCAGGAAGGTGAGGGTCAGCTCGCTGCCGGTGCCCGCGATGTCCGTCGAGAAGGTCTGGATCTCGTTGGTCAACTGCGTGCCGGTCGCGTCGGCGGGGGTCGTGAGGAACAGCGGGTCCTGGAAGGGGTCGTTCTCGACCTGGTCGAAGTTGCCGAAGCCGTTGGTCACGTTGTAGGCCCGCTCGTCGATCGTGCCGCTGAGGCTCTCGACGGGGATGAACCCGTCTTCGGCGGTCGTGTCGCCGTTGGTCACGCCGTCGTCATCGGGGTGGAAGAACACGGTGTTGCCGCCCGAGAGGCTGCCGCTGCCGTTGGCCAGCAGGTCGGTGAATTCGGTTTCGACGAAGAACGGTGAGGGCGCCCGGTCGAAGAACGAGCCGCTCTCGAGCGTCACTCCGTAGAAAGTGTCTTCGGCGGTGGTCGTGCTGGCGATCTCGACCTGAGCGCCGCCGTCGATCTGGGCGAAGAACTGGAACTGGTCGGCGGCCTCGAAGTCGCCGATCGCCCCGGCGTCGAACGACAGCGAGAGGTCCTCGTAGCCCGAGATGTCGAACGTCCACGTCACGGTGCCCAGCCCGGTGGGGTTATTGCCGTTGTTCAGGTCGGCGACGCCGAAGAAGTTGTCGCGGTCGCCGGACTGGAGGATGCCGACCTGGTCGGCCGGGAAGCTGACCGAGTCGTCCAGGAAGTCGAACGGGACCGCGTTGGGGATGCCCGGCGTGGGGTCCATGATGCCGAAGCGGTCGAAGAACGAGCCGAACTGGCCGTTGGTCCCCGACTGGTCGGGGCTGACGAGACGGGTGGTGAACACGCCCCCGCCGTCGAAATCGTCCGAGCCGATCACGGTTTGGCCCTGACCGGTCAGCGGCACCGCGACCAACGAGAGCATGCTGACGCCATATACAGTGGTACGAATCATCTTACTTATCCTCCAATCAAGGGTAAATTCAATACAAATTTTGAATTACAGTACTTCCAAAAAACTTGTCTCGGACAACTCAACGTAAGTTGAAACACGATAAAAACAGGCTTGGCCAACAACGCCAAGCGTGTGAGTCAAAATTACCTAGCAAATGCAGGGAATGGGCCCCACTCGACCTGCCCATCGGCGGTCAGGTTGCCTAAATACTTATTGCCAAAACTAAAGTCCGCGCCCGAATAAAAAGTGGAAAATGTGATCAGGTCGGGGTCTCCGAAGCTCGAGGCGTGGCCGTCGACAAACAGGATGTTGCTGGAGTCGCCCTGGTGGCGGTCCACGTCGATCTGCGAAAAGCCATTGTTGGCCATCATCCGGCCCAACGCCGGGTTGTCGCCCGAAGACGGGGAGATGACCCCCGCGATCTCGTCTTCGTTGCCTTGTTCACCCATCCAGGCGGTCTGGGAGGTGTTGGGGATCTGGAGCGCGTTGGTATGAGGACGTGGGTTGGGCGACGGCACCGGAAATATCCCGTTCTTGCCGGCGAAGTAGAGGTTTACGCCGTAATGGAACTGGTTGTCCCCGTTTTCCTGCACCTCGGGGCAGAACCAGATCGCCCCGCTCCCGCTGCGGAACTCGTTCATGGTCAGGCCGTCCTGGGTCGCTTCGAACGGCGTCGTGGCGTCGATCAGGCCCGGCAACGCGTTGAACCACAGGTTGGCATCTTCGGTGAGCAGCGGGTCCTCGAACTTGCCGATCCCGGGCAGCCAATCCTTCTCGTTGGCCATGTAGATGTTCGTCGCGATCCCCCACTGCTTGAGGTTGCTCAGGCACGCGACGCTGCGGGCGGTGCCGCGGGCGGCGCCCAGCGCCGGGAGCAGGATGCCGATGAGCAGGGCGATGATGGAGATCACCACCAGCAGCTCGATGAGCGTGAAGGCGCCGCGGCTCAGGGGTCGGCTCAGGGGTCGGGGTCGGTCGTTCATAGATGCGTTTCCTTGCGTGGCCGGGGGTGCCGGCATGGGGTGATCGGCGGACGGCACGGCCCAAAGACCGTTCCGCACCCGCTTCCTGCCCCTGCCCCCAACTCCCCTCGGCCTGTGGCCGGAGGTTGCCGAAGACGCTCGGCTCCCTCTTCTGATCCTCCCGGGAACGGCGTCGCACCCAGCAACACGCGTTTCCCGGAATCTGTCCAGTCAAAGGGGTGGCGAGCCGTCAAGCCTGCCACCCCACATCTTTCGGTCGTACTCGGCGTGATCGGATCGATCAGGCGCCGCGGCGGCGGCGGAGCATCGCCAGGCCGCCCAGGCCGACCAGCGCGAGGCTGGCGGGCTCGGGGATGAACGACGGGTTGGTCGCGGTGAAGGTCGTCACCAGGGGGTCGATGTCGAAGTCGCCGGCCCCGAAGACGGTGCCGTCGATGTCGAAGACTTCGCCGGTGAACGTGTCGACGCCGAACCACGCCTGGGTGGTGCCGTCGCGGAAGGCGATCTCGAACTCGTTGGGGGTGGCGAACTCGTCGCCGCCGAGCTGGGCGGGGATGCCCGAGGCGTCGCCGACCGAGTCGATGATGCCGATGGCGTCGTACACCGTGCCGAAGAGCGACGGATCGTCAACCAGGCCGTCGTCGGCCGTGTCGAGGTCGGTGCCGCCCGCCACGCCGACGCTCGAGAGGACCAGGATGAAACTGGGGTTTTCCAGGTCGCTGATGGACACGGTCAGCAGGCCGTTGGCGTCGTACGTGCCCGAGACCGGCTCGGTGCTGTTGACGACGCCAAAGGCGGTGCCACCATCGGTATCGATCGAGGTGATCGCGCCCGTGAAACTGGCGCCCGGCGTGCCGAGCAGCTCGAGCGACACCATGGCCGGGTCGCCGCCGGCCGGGTTCGGCTCGAACTCGTTGATCAGGTTGGCCGAAGCCCCACCCGCACACACGGAGGCGGCCAAGCCGCTGGCCGCCAACTTCCAAACTCCCGCTTTACGCATACTCATTCTTGAATCCTCCTCAGCAATTAAAAAGTGAACTTTCTCAATGACTCCGGGCCCGCATCCAAACGAGCGCGAGGGGTAAAGGCCTGTTACACCTTGCCCAATTTCGCCGGGCGCGGTGAGGCTTTGATGAACGACTTGTCTAGATTCGGCAAAGTTACTTCCGCTGCACCCGAATCATGTCGTTCTACGGCATCGGGCCCCGAGGCCCAACCCGTCCCTCCGGAACGCGTAGGTGCAGCATTTAGCGACCGCTGCCGTCGGCCGAGCGTCTCTACGCTCAAAGTCTTCCGGTTCTTCTCACTCTCGCAAGATGTGTGCCACACGGCATCCACCTTTCTACACGAGCCTGGAACCGATCCGCATGTCGTTCACGCTGTGTAAATCATGAGCAGATTTAGCTTCGTGAACAAAATATAAGCGCAACGTTATATCGCGCCCAAACTCCATGTCCAATATATGGGATAACCCCGGATTTTCAATGTTCTGCCGGCAAGATTTATGCTTTTCTAACAATATTCTGGGTGTAAATGCTGCCGTGATCAGTGAATAGTGGGCCCGAGGGGCAGACATCGGGCGAAACGGATCGCAACCGAGGGTGGGGAGTTGGGGCAGAAGGGTGAAAATGGCTGTCGGTAGCGACCGACCCGTTTGCCCCCTGGGGTTCAAGCGGGCTCGGCGAATAAAATAAGCGGCCAGTAAAAGAACCAGCCGCTTACAGGGTTGAATGTCGGGTTGTTGGCCGCCGGAGGCTCAAGCCTTGCGGCGACGGCTAGCGATCAGCAGGCTGCCCAAGCCCATCAGCACGAGGCTCCCGGGCTCGGGGATGGCATCCACCACCAGCGAGTCCACGTTGAAAAAGTCGCTGCCGCCGTTGTGATTGAAGGTGAATCCAACGACCAGCGTGGAGGCTCCGGTGACGTCGAGGTCGACGATGCTGACCGCCACGTCGTCGGCGGTGGCGTCTTCAACACCTTCACCGAACACCACTTCCGTGCCGTCGAGCACGTAGAAGAAGTTTGAGAATTCAGAGGCGGTGTTGAATCTTCCGTCGTAAACCGCGTCGATGTCCACCTCGGTGAAGGCGGAAACGTCCAATGTCAACGACGTAAAAGTGCCGACGCCCCCAAAGTCGCCCGAGGTAAACGCCCCGCTGGCGAATTCGGCAGTGTTGCCGCCGCCGTCTGTCGCCAAATCACCCCAAGAAAACGTGCCGTTGCCTACGGACTGGCTGCCCGCCGCGGGGATGGGTGAGGGCGAACCCCCGCTGCTGGAGTGGGTGAACAACGCGTCCGAGGTGTCGGCCAACGAAAAGATCACCGCGGCGTCTGCCGAACCCGCGAACACCGCCGCGGCCAATCCCCCCACCAAACAACTCTGCTTCAACACTCCTAGCCTCCAAACTAATAAATTACTTCGTGGTACTTGAACTACGTTCCGGGCAATCTACGCCCGGCAATCCTTTTCTCGACACAGCAATATAGTGGTCTAGACCTCAATGTTGTGTGAAAAGCCGGTCAGGAATCGGCCTCTCCTGTCTATGGAACCCGAATCACATAGCCAGCGTAAAAAAACAAGCAAATCAGGGGCCAAAAGCCGAAGGTGCCCCCCGGTGAGGTCCGACAAGCCGTTTTTCAATGCCACACCCACAATAAATCGCTTCGCACCGAGTAATTAATGCACAGACCACAGCCGTTTGCCCTCGCGCTGCGCAGCCGGCGCTCGCGACCAAACCCGCCGGGGCGACAAGCCCTCGGGTTATGCTGGACGCGACACCATAAGACTCTTCTAGTCCGCCGCTAGTCCGCCGCGGCCGGAACCAGCACGTCCAGCGTCAGCGACTCATCGGCCGCTTCGTCGTGGTCGACCCGGACCGTGCTGCCGTCGGGCACGCGGCCCTCGATGATCGCCCGGCCCAGCCGGGTCTCGAGTTCGTGTTGCAGGTAGCGCTTCAGCGGACGGGCGCCGTAGACCGGGTCGTGGCCGGCCTCGGCGAGGTGGCGTGTCGCCGCCTCGGTCAGCTCCAGCGTGATCCGCCGGTCGGCGAGCCGCTCCTGCACGTCCGTGGTCAGCAGCGTCACGATCTGCTGGATGTCGCCCAGGCCCAGCGGCGTGAACATGACCAGGTCGTCGACGCGGTTGAGGAACTCGGGGCGGAAGTGGCTGCGCACGTCGGCCATGACCTGGTTCTTGGTCTGCTCCGACAAACCGCCGCCGGCCATCGCGTCGTCGAGCATGAACCGGCTGCCCAGGTTGCTGGTCATGATGATCACGGTGTTCTTGAAGTTCACCGTCCGGCCCTGGCTGTCGGTGAGCTGGCCGTCGTCGAGCACCTGCAACAACGCGTTGAAGACGTCGGGGTGCGCCTTCTCGACCTCGTCGAACAGCACCACGCTGTAGGGCTTGCGGCGGACCGCCTCGGTGAGCTGGCCGCCCTCGTCGTAGCCGATGTACCCGGGCGGAGCGCCGATCAGCCGGGCGACGCTGTGCTTCTCCATGTACTCGGACATGTCGAGGCGGACCAGGTTGTCTTCGCTGTCGAACAGCGCCTCGGCCAGGGCTTTGCACAGCTCGGTCTTGCCCACGCCGGTGGGGCCGAGGAACAGGAAGCTGCCGATGGGCCGTTTGGGATCCTTGATCCCGGCCCGGGCACGCAGCACCGCGTCGGCGACGAGCTGCACCGCCTCGTCCTGGCCGACGACGCGCTCGTGAAGCTGGTTGGCGAGCTTGAGGAGTTTTTCGCGCTCGCCCTCGACCAGCCGGGCCACGGGGATGCCGGTCCAGCGGGCGACGATCTGGGCGATCTCCTCGTCGGTCACCGCGTCGCGGAACAGGGCGGGGGACGGAGCCTCGGGGGCGGGGGATTGGGGTGCAGAGCCCACACCCCGAGATTCCTCGGCGGCGAGTTGTTTTTCGAGGCCGGGCAGCTTGCCGTACTTCAGCTCGGCGGCTTTATCGAGGTTGTACGACTGCTCGGCCTGTTCGATCTCGAGCCGGGTCTGCTCGATCTGCTCGCGCAGGTGGCGTACCTTGTCGAGGTTGCCGCGCTCGTTCTCCCACTGCGCCCGCATCGCGTCGGCGTCGGTGCGCAGGTCGGCGAGTTCTTTCTGCAGCGCCTCGAGCCGCTGCTTGGAGCTGTCGTCGGTTTCTTTCTTGAGCGCCGCCTCTTCGATCTCGAGCTGCATGACCCGCCGCGTCAGGTCGTCGAGCTCGGCGGGCATCGAGTCCATCTCCGTGCGGATCATCGCGCACGCCTCGTCGACCAGGTCGATCGCCTTGTCGGGCAGGAAGCGGTCGGTGATGTAGCGGTGCGACATCGTGGCGGCGCCGACGATCGCGTTGTCGGTGATCTTCACGCCGTGGAAGACCTCGAAGCGCTCGCGCAGGCCGCGGAGGATGCTGATCGTGTCTTCGACGGTCGGCTGGTCGACGAGCACGGGCTGGAAGCGGCGCTCGAGGGCCGCGTCTTTCTCGACGTGCTGGCGGTACTCGTTGAGCGTGGTCGCGCCGATGCAGTGCAGTTCGCCGCGGGCGAGCATGGGCTTGAGCAGGTTGCCCGCGTCCATCGCGCCGTCGGCCTTGCCCGCGCCGACGATGGTGTGCAGCTCGTCGATGAACAGGATCACCCGGCCCTCGGCCTGCGTCACCTCGTTCAGCACCGCCTTGAGCCGTTCCTCAAACTCGCCGCGGAACTTCGCCCCGGCGATGAGCGCCCCCATGTCCAGCGCGAACACGCTTTTGTCCTTCAGGCCCTCGGGCACGTCGCCGCGCACGATGCGTTGGGCAAGTCCCTCGGCGATCGCAGTCTTGCCCACGCCCGGCTCGCCGATGAGCACGGGGTTGTTCTTGGTCTTGCGCGACAGGATGCGGATCGTCCGGCGGATCTCTTCGTCGCGGCCGATGACCGGGTCCATCTTGCCCGAGCGGGCGTACTCGACCAGGTCCCGGCCGTACTTGGCGAGGGACTCGTAGGTCGCTTCGGGGTTGGCCGACTGCACGCGCTGGTTGCCGCGCACCTCGGTGAGCGCGCCGCGGAACGCTTCGAGCGAGACCCCGAGGTCGGTGAAGATCTTCGCGGCCGGCGACTTCCCGTCGCTGAGCAGCGCGAGCACGAGGTGTTCGACGCTGACGTACTCGTCCTTGAGTTGCCCGGCCTGCTTCTCGGCGGCCACGAGCAGCTGCTGCAACCCCTGCGTCACCGCGACCTGCCCCTGCGCCGCGCTGCCGCCGGACACCGACGGGCGCTGGTCGAGTTCGCGCTTCAGTTCACCCGCGACGACGTCGGCGGGGCGGTTGAGCTTGTCGAGCAGGCGCGGCACAAGGCCGTCGGGCTGCTCGACGAGCGCGAGGATCAGGTGTTCAACGTCCACGGCCTGGTGGCCGCGCTCGATCGCGAGGTTCTGGGCGCTCTGCAGCGCTTGCTGGGTTTTCTCGGTGAGTTTTTGGAAATCCATATGTTTAATCCGCCTTTGCTTTTGGTTTCCGTCGCCTGCGCGGCGGGCGGTCAGGGCTTCGCCCCGACACCCCAATACAGGCGCGGTGGGTTGATTAGGTTGAATCCAAGTCGCGAAGCTGTTCGTAAAGACCGCGTTGTTCGTCGGTCAGCTCCTTGGGCACGGTGACCAGGACGCGCACGAACTGGTCGCCGTCCTTGCCCAGTCCCTTGCCGCGGACGCGGAGCTTGCTGCCCGAGGCGATGCCCGCCGGGATGGTCATGGTGACCGTGCCGTCGAGCGTGACGACGTCGGCCTTGCCGCCGAGCGCTGCGAGGGCGGGCGTCACGCGCAAGTCCGACACAAGGTTGACGCCTTCGAGCTTGAACCGCGGGTCGGGGGCGACGTTGACGGTCAGCAACAGGTTCTCACCCTTGAGCCGGATCTTGGAGCCGGGCTTGATCTTCGGCGGGACCTTCACGTCGATCTTCTTGGTCCCGCCGGCGGGGTCGGTCACGTGGAGCTGGCGGGTGCTGCCGTGGTACGCCTCGTGGAGCGAGACGCTGATCTCGGCCTCCTGCTCGCGCGCCCGGGTGTGCCCCTGCGGCCGGGCCCGGCCGAACGGGTCGCCCCCGGCCCCGCCCGACCCGTCGTGACCGCCGAACATCTGGCGGAAGAAGTCGGAGAAGTCGCCCCCGGCGTGGAAGCCGCCGTGCCGGCCCCCGCCCCCAAAGTCGAAGCCCTCGAAGCCCGGCGGCGGACGGAATTCCTGCCCGGCCTTGTAGTTGGCGCCGAACTGGTCGTACTTCTTCCGCGTCTCGGGGTCTTTGAGCACCTCGTAGGCCTCGTTGACTTTCGAGAACTTCTCGGCGGCCCCGTCGTCCTTGTTGCGGTCGGGGTGGTACTTCTGAGCCAGCTTGCGGTAGGCGCGCTTGATCTCGTCGGCGGAGGCGTCCCGCTTCAGGCCCAAGGTCTGGTAGTAGTCTTCGAACGTGACCGACATTTCGTTCTCCAGAACACGGGTTGCAAACAGCTTGCCGGATAATCGGCCGTAAGTACTTATTTTAATTGATATTGAATGCCAAAAACCGGGGTCGAAATGCCATCTTGGCAGGTTTTATTCCTCCAGCTCGACCCACGGGACGCACCGGCGGCCGCGCCCGACCCACCGGAGCCGCGGCTCGCCCAGGACGCCCGGGGCGTGGAGGCCCGGCGGCTGTTGGGGCCGGGCCGGCGGGGTCAGCTCGAAAGTGGTGCTCAGGCCGTCCTCGACTTCGTAATAGTGCAGCCGCTCGTCGTCGCCGCGGTAGCGGATGGGCTCGGCCCCCGGCACGCGACGAAACACCTCGACCCCGAGCATCCGCATCCGCAGGCTCGCTTCTTCCATCGTCGCGGGCATCCGCTGGTTCTGCTCGTTGAGCATGCCCAGAATCATCGCCAACAAGGTCATCTTATGGATCGCGTCGCAGACGCTCGGCGGGTTCAGGGTCGTCAACACCTCGGCCGCCGCGTCGTCGATCTCCGCGGGGCGCACGCCGTCCATCGCCAGCCCCCACGCCCGGTCGTGGTCGACGCCGGGCCGGCGCAGCATCCCCAGGTAACGGGAAAGCGCCCGTCGCAGTTTGACCGAAGGGCCGACAATCATCGCGACCACCACCAGCCACGAACTCTCGTACAGCCGACTGACGTCGAACCCCGAATTCGCCGGCCCCGCGAACCACGCCTCGTCGGGCGTATCAATCAACTCGGCGATGCCCGCCCGGCGATACTGCGGGTGGCGCAGCCGTTCGAGCCGATCGGGGTTGGCCATGCCACCGGTGAGTTTGCCGCGGCGCCACAACGCGTCCTGGAAATACTGGGCGAGCCCCTCGTTGAGCCAGCGCGGCAGCGATTCGCCGAAGACCATGAACGCCGCGTGGTGGAAGCACTCGTGCTGGATCGTCGTCATCAGGTCGAACACCGGCATGCCGCGGGTAAACAACGCCAGGCCCAGGCCGACGTCCTCGTGCCGGTAGAACACGCCGTGGCTGCCGGTGCTGATGCCGCGCACGAAGACCTCGCTCATGTGGTTCTGGTACGCCCATTCGGATTCGAAGAGGAACAGCGGGACAACGCCGTCGGCAGGCTGCGCGGGCAGGCCGCCGAGCCTCTCGACCAGTTCGCCGATGACCTGCTGGGCGTGCCGGGCCAACGCGGCGGTGACCTCGCTGGGCTCGGGGACGACGGGCTGGTACGTGATCGCGGCGGAGGAAGACAAGGGCGGTTCCCGGACGGGGTGGGTGCGCCGAGTCTAACCCGCGGCGGGGCCGCGGCAACCGGCCGCTCAGCGTTTGGCGGTCTGGGTCTGGCCGTCCTGGTTGGCCTGCCAGAGCTTGCCGGTCTCGGGGTCCAGCGCGGTGAGCCACTGACCGCCGCAGGCGTAGGTGTCGATGCACACGGCGTGGCCGATGTCGTCGATGTGGCCGTCTTTCTGCGACGTGTGGCCGCAGACCATGGTCTTGCCAGACATGTGCGGCGACGGGTCGTAGAACTTCTCCCACAGCAACAGGTACTCGGGCTGCTTTTTCAGCGGCAGGTCGGGGTCGACGTTGCCGTGGACGTAGAAGTGGGTCTTGTTTTCGTAGTACAGCTCGGTGCTCTCGAGGAACTTCCAGTGCTTCTTGGGGATCTTGTCCAGCGACGCGCGGCGGAGCGGGAGGTCGTAGGACGCCAGCGTGGTGTGGCCGTTGCAGTCCATCCACACGTCGAAGTTCGCCGCGCTCTCGCGGGCTTCGAGCATGAGCAGGTCGTGGTTGCCAAGCAGCGCAACAAGGTTGCCGCCCGCCCATCGGTCGCAGAGCCAGTCGAGCACGCCGGCGGTGTCCGGCCCCTTGTCGACGTAGTCGCCGAGGACGATCAGCTTGTCTTTGGCTTTGAAGGGGACCGTGGCGGCGAGGGTTTGGAGGGCCGTGAGGCAGCCGTGGATGTCACCGATCGCAAACGTAGGCATCGCTCCAACCTAAACCATCGCGGGCGATCCCGCACACCACCGCACAGCCCGTTCCGCCGAACGAAGCAGATTTCCCTCGGGCAATCATGACCCGCGGCATAAAATGAAGGGGAAGCGCACGGGGTCATCACGCATCGCTCACATCTCGAAAGCAGGGCACCATGTCGCAAACTTCCGCCTCATCTGCTGCTCCGGGCCGTTCCTCTCCCCGCCGGGCCGACGAGTTGATCGCCGAGGACATCCTGCACTACGGCGAACCGATCGCTCGCGATCTCTACGTCGACATGTTCCGGCTCACGCTCGACCGGCTCAAGCACTGGGGCGACCGCGCCTCGGCGCGGGCCGCCGCGGACGAGACCGACTCGGACTCGATCGCGGCGACCCTGCTCAGCGACGCAGCGCGTGAGGGCGCGTCGGATATCCACGTCGACCCGATGCGCGAGGGCGCGATGGTGCGCTTCCGCGTCAACGGGCTGATGTACGACGTCGCGGAGCTGCTGCCGCACCAGACCGCGCGGCTGGTGAACCAGATCAAGACCTCGGCCGAGATCGACCCGATGCACGCGTTCCGCCCGATCGAGGGCCGGTGGCGTCACGAAGCCGAGGGGCGCAGCTTCGACCTGCGCGTCACCTGCGTGCCGTCGGTCAGCGGCGACAAGCTCACCGTCCGCGTGCTGGACCCCCAGCGTATCGGCCACCAGCTCCACGACCTGGGGCTGAGCGAAGCGCACCGCCAAGAGATCGAGGACTGGACCGAGTACGCCGACGGGCTTTTCCTCAGCGTCGGGCCCACCGGCGCGGGCAAGACCACGACGCTCTACGCGCTGCTGCACAAATTTCGCGACACCGACAAGAGCGTGGTCACCATCGAAGACCCCGTCGAGTACCGGCTCGACGGGCTGACCCAGATCCAGGTCGACACCCGCCACGCGCTGACGTTTGCCAACGGGCTGCGCAGCATGCTGCGGCTGGACCCCGACTACATGATGGTCGGCGAGGTCCGCGACGACGCCTCGGCCCACGCCGCGGTCGAGGCCGCCGTTACCGGGCGGGTCGTGATCAGCACGATCCACTGCGGCGACGCCGCCGCGTCGGTCACCGCCCTGCGCAACTGGGGGCTGACCAACCACCAGATCGCCGCGAGCCTGCGCGTCGTTGTGGCCCAACGGCTGCTGCGCCGCCTCGACCCGAAGCGGCGCATCGAGGTCCGGCCCAACGACGCCGACCTGGCCTGGCTCAGGGCCGTCGGCGCCGAGCCGCCGTCGGCCTGCTTCGCCCGGGACCCCGACAGCGAGCCGGACGAATTGCACGGCCCCGGCCGAGTGGGCCTGTTCGAGGTGCTGCGCCTGCGCGAAGACGACCTGGACCTGATCCTGCGCGGCGCGGGCCAACGCGAGATGCGCCGCGGCCTGGCCGAGCGCGAGCACCGCACACTCATCGACGACGGGCTGGCGAAGGTCGAGGCGGGGCTGGTGTCGCTCGGCGATCTGCGGCGGTGTATCGGCGTGCCGGTGCTGCCCAAGTGAAACACCGGGCACTTCGTGCCACCCGCTGAAGATTGAAACACGTTGGCCGGACTGCGTGCGGCTTACGCCGACAGCGGCGTGCAGAAGAAGGTGCGCTCGTTGCCGACGGTGACGTCGCGCAAGAGGTGCAGTTTCAGCAGATCACCCAGCCGGGCGACAAGGTGGACCGACAGGTCGGCGCGGTCGGTGAACAGGTGCAGCACCGGGTCGGCGTCCGGATCGAACCGTCGGCCGCGTTCGGTGAGCTGCAGCAGTTGGCGGTGCTGCCGGGCCCAGTCGCGCACGGCCACGAGCTCGACGATCGCTTCTTTGGGCGTCGGCGGGTCGCCCTCGGCCGAGTCGTGGCGGTGCAGCAGGTGCAGCCGGCCGGTGGCGTCGAGGGCGAGCTGGGTGTGTGGCTGGCTGGGGCAGCGGGCCTCGAGCGCCAAGCCGCCGGGGATCGAGGCGGTGGTGCGCGGGTCGGAGTCGATCAGCGAGAACAGGTCGGGCGTCGCGTCGGCCTGGGGGTGAGGGTGAGGGTCTTCGGGTTCCGCCGCCCGGGGCTGCTTCGCGGCGGCCTCAACGCGGACGGGCTGCTCGAGCTCGGGCAGCGCAGCGCGGGGCGCGGGCTCGGCGGCGGGCGCTTCGGGGGCCGGGGGCTGGAGCTGCTTCAACCACGCGGTGAGGCGCGGCCAGACCTCTTCGAGGTTGCCGAACCGGCCGAGCGTGCGGCAGCGGGCGGGGATCATCTTGGGTTGGTAGCCGATGAGTTCGAGCGGGGTTTGCAGGAAGTTCGCGACGGCCGTGCGGAGCTTGCCCGCGGCTTTATGGCCGGCGTCCTGGTCGGAGCCGACGACCATCAGGCCGACCTGCGTGCCCGCGACCCGGCCGTCGGATTCGAGCAATCGTTTGAGCAGCCGATACCCGGCGACGATCGCTGCATCGTCCGCGCCGCTGAGCAGCGTCCAGTAGTCCAGGTCGAGCAGCCTGGGCAGCGCTTCTTCGGTCGCGTCCAGATGGACCAGCACCGTCCGCACCGGCGAGACCCGCGCCCGGTTGAGCTGGTCCAACACGTCGACCAAGTCACGCCCGGCAAACCCGCCCGGCGGCACCCTTAAGCTCGGGCCCGTTGCCGGCAGACCGGTTTCGTCTTCGGTCTGTTGCGGCGGCGACGTGGGTTCCAAAAGTTCGAGGTCGATCGCGTCGTCGTCGACGTGCAAGATCACCACGGCCCCGTCTTGCTGCGCCAGCAGTTGGCCGTACTGGGTCAACCAAGGCCCGGCCATACCCGGCAGGTTGCCCAGCACCACCGCCTCGGCCACGCCGAGCCCCGGCCGGTTTTCCCGCCGAGACCAGCGCGGGTCGTCGGGGCCGGGGAAGTCGCTGTTTTCAAAACCCGCTCCGTCGTGCCCGGCCAGCCGCAGCTTGGGGGGCTGTTCGTGGGCCGCGCGCTCACCGGGGTGCTGCGCTTCGTCGAGCACCTGCGCAAACGTGTCTCCTGAAGGAAACTCGGCCGTTGATGTGTCGGTCTCGAGGCCACTTCCGGGGGAAGTTCCGGGGACGGAGTAGTCGGTGGCCGAAGGGTCTTCGCCGAGGAGTTCGCGGGTGAGCTCGTCGAGGTCGCCGAGCGTGGGCTCGGGCGGTTCAGCGAAGTCGGCCGGGCGATGCGGGGCTTGGGACCGCGCGGCCTTGGGCGGCAGCTTGATCGACGGGGGCCCGGACAGCAGATCGTCGACCGACGCCGGGGATTCGCTTTCGGGGACGGCGTCGTGGGTCAGGAACAGGTCCGCCAGGTCATCAAGCGTGTTTTTCTTCGGGTCGTCCATGACAGGTCAGATCGGAAGGCGGGCTCGAGAAAACGCAAGTCAGAACGGACGGCTGGGAAGATTGCCCTGATTTCGCGCTTCCGGGCTCATCGCTCGTGTTGGCGTCTACCCCTTGATCTCGATGATGTTGTTCAGCTCGCCGAAGGGGTTGGACTCGACGGTGCGGTTAAACGGGTCCTGGACCCATTGGCCGTTGCGGACCAGGCGGTAGCGGTACCGGCCGGGCGGCACGTTGACGCAGGCCCGCCAGACGCCGAGGTTTTCGTCGCGGGTCATCGGGGTCTGGGAGGGGTTCCAGTTGTTGAAGTCGCCGGCGATGGCGAGGCCCCCCGCGTGGTCGGAGGCGCCCTGGTCGGCGTCGCCCTCGGCCGTGGCGGCGGGCTGGACGAACAACACGCCGCGTGAGGTGTGGCGGACGCCGTAGAGCTTGGCGAGTTTTTCTTCGAGCGTCTCGGCGGGCGGGGCGGCGGTGACCGCCGGCGGGGTGGGCGTGGGCACGAGCGTGTTGCCGCCGTTGGGCGCGTCCGTGGCGGGCTGCGGCGCCGCCTCGGGCGGCGAGGCGATTTGCGTCAGGTGATCGGCCAACGCCGTTGCGGGGGCCGGCGGGCGCTCGGCCGGGGGCGGGGCGACGGGGTGTTGCAGCGCCGCGTGATCCGGGTCGTCCTTGAAACGTTCGGCGAGGTCGGCGGTCTTGGCCGACAGGGCGCGGGCCCGCTCGACCAATTCGGCGGCGCGGCTGAGCGCGGGGTTGCCGGTGTTGGTCGGGGTCACCGTCGTGACGGCCGGGGTCTGGCCGAGCACCGGCGCTTCACGGCGCGACGGCCATTCGTTGACTTGGATCGGCGCATCGCCGCCGGCTGCGGTCGTGGCTGCGGGGCCGGCCACCTGCGTCACGGAACCGTTCTCGGCCGACGCCCCGGCGGCCGCCTCGCCTTCCGGAGACACGGCCACCGCCGCGGCGGGCGGGTTGTTGACCAGCCACGTCGCCAACTCTTCGAAGTCCTGCATCCCGCGCGACGCCGCGTCGTACTCGGTGATCGGCTGGCCGAAGCTGGCCGCCTCCTTGAGCTTGCTGTTGAAGTTGATGACCAGCGGCAACACCCGTTCGCCGAAATGCTTCTTGAGCTCCGCCAAGATCTCGCGGGCCAGCTTGGTGCGCACGTCGTACATTGTCGGCAGCACGCGGAACCGCACGCGGTGGCCCACCCGGCGGACGAGCAGGTCGATCGTCTTTTCCTGCCGGACGCTGCCCTGCATCGCGAAGTAGCCGGTCTCGACGGGGATCAACACCTCGTCGGCGGCCCGCAACGCGTTGAACGTCAGCAAGCCGATGCTCGGCGGGCAGTCGACGATGCAGTAGTCGTACTTGTCTTGAACCGTCGAGAGCACCTGCACCAGCCGGCGGTCCTTGTCGGGCGCCGCGGCGAGCTGCTGCTCCATCATCGCCAGCCCCATCGACGACGGGGCGAGGTCCAGGCCCCGGCTGATCTGCCAGGTCACGTCGCCGACCGACATCGTGCCGTCGAGGCCGTGCTTCAAGAGGTCGGCCGTCGATCGCTCGATCTGGCTCTCGGGCACGGCCAATCCCAGCGCGCAGTGCGACTGGGGGTCCATGTCCACCAGCAGCGTGCGGTGCCCCTTGAGCGCCAGGACGGCGGCGAGGTTGATGGAGGTCGTGGTTTTGCCACAGCCTCCCTTCTGATTGATGATCGCGATCGTGCGCACGGCAAAAGCCTTTCGTCCGTGAAAGGGCGGACCCTAAAACGGTTTATCGGGGTTAATCCGGGCAGACCTTGAAGAAAATGCCCAACGACAGTGCTGGCAGGCCGGTTACTCGCGGACCCCCGGCCACCGGATGGCGTTCCGGAAACGGGCCCCGGAAGCGCTCCCGAGTCCGATCGGCCCGTCAACCGAACGCCCCCGAGCCCGATCAACGCCCGCGCCGAGCGTGCGTGACACGCACAGGCGCCGCCGTAAGGCGTGTGCGGAGGCGAGCCGTACAATGTCCGCTCGTGATCGATCCGCCGCCTATCCGCCGACTTTTCCTCGCCAGCCGCTCGCCGCGGCGGGCGATGCTGTTGCGTGAGGCGGGGTTCAAATTCGACCGTTTCGATCCGCCTTTCGCCGACCCGGCCGACCCGAACGAGGCCTTGGATCCGGGGGCGGAAGCGTCGCCGACCGGGGCCGGCCCCGCGCTCGCCGTCCGCCTGGCCGAACTCAAGGCCCGGAGCGTTCCGAGCGACGCGATCCCCCCAGACGCGGTCTTGCTCTGCGCCGACACCCTGGGCGTCGCGCCCACCGGCGGGCTCATCGGCACTCCGGAAACCGCCGAGCAAGCCCTCGCCATGCTCCGTGAACTCGTCGGCAGGACCCATGCCATCGTGACCGGCGTCGCCCTGCGCACCGCCGACGGCGCGGAACCGTGTTCGTTCGCCGACACCGCCACGGTGAACGTGGGTCAAATAGATGAGACGACGCTGCAGACCTACGTCGACACCGGCGGCTGGCGCGGCAAGGCCGGGGCCTACAACCTCGCCGAGCGGCTCGGCGCCGGCTGGCCGATCACCGTCGCCGGCGACCCGGGCACCGTGATGGGCCTGCCGATGCGGCGTCTGACCGCGCAACTCGTTGAACTCGGCGTCCCGCAGGCTCCCGGTCCCGATCCCGGAATGACCCTCGGAACAGCCCGCGAAGAGATCGCCCCCGCCCCGGGGCTCTCTATCCAACCGTCTCCGGGGTCCGGGGCCGGTGCGGAAGGGGGGGCGCATGAGTCGCCGTGAGGCCAAAGCCGCCTACGCTCCCAAGAAGAGCCCCAAACGCCGGCGACGCAAGATCCCCAAGTGGCTCCGCCCGCCCGGCCACGACCGCGTCTACGCCATCATGTCCGGCAGCGCCCGCGACCCGCGGGCCCACCTCATGCGCGCCGCGACCTCGCTGGTCTCCCCCGCGTTCCGCGCCGCCGTGTTCAGCCGCAACACGCTGCACAACGTGGGCGTCATCGGCGGGCGAGACCTGGGTCGGCCCACGATCAGCGTCGGCAACCTCACCACCGGCGGCACCGGCAAGACGCCGATAGTTATCGCGCTGGCCCACCGGCTCCAGGCCATGGGCCACCGCCCGGCCGTGCTGCTGCGCGGATACGAGCCCGCGGGCTTCGAGAGCAAAAAGGGCAGCGACGAGGCGGCCGTACTCCGCGGCGCCCTGGGCGAGGACGTGCCGGTCATGCCCGACCGCAAGCGCACCCGCGGCGCAGCGGCCGTGCTGGAGAAACACCCCGAGGTCACGGTCTTCCTGCTCGACGACGGCTTCCAACACCGCGCCGCGAAACGCGACCTCAACCTCGTGCTCATCGACGCCACCCGCCCGTTCGGGTTCGGTCGGCTGCTGCCCCGCGGGCTGATGCGCGAACCGATCGGGGCGCTGCGTCGCGCCGACGCCGTGATCCTCACCCGCGTCAACCGCGTCGAGCCCGCGCGGCTGACCGAGATCGCGCAGCGCATCGAGAAGGTCACCGGCCGGCCGCCGCTCGCCCACGCCCAACACGACTGGACGACGCTGCGCCTCGCCTACAAGTCTTATCCGCTCGATCGCCTCCGGCGCTTCACCGCGCTGGGCGTCGCGGGCATCGGCAATCCGGCCGACTTCGAGCAGCGACTCCGCCAGCTCGCCGGCGGGTGCGTCGGCTGCCTGATCTTCGACGACCACTTCCTCTACGAACGCTCGGACCTCTCGGGTATCTTCAACACCGCGCTCGAGCGCGGCGCCGACGCCGTGGTCACGACCGAAAAAGACTGGGTCAAGTGGCGACGCTCGGCCCACGGCGTAAAAATCAAGATCCCCGTCTTCCGCCCCGTCGTCGAGATGAAGTTCGTCCGGGGTGAAGAAGCGCTCGACGCGCTGTTGCAACAAACCTTCGATCAACTTCCGGCCCCCGACAACGAGGCGTAGCCGTTCCCGGGCTTGAACCGGTCCGTCTTCCACCCGAGTCATACGCATGCCCCACGCCGACCTCATCGAACTGCTGGACCGCTGGCAACCGCGACGCATCGTCGTCGCCGGCGACTTCATGCTCGACCGCTACACCTACGGCCACGCCGGCCGGCTTGCGCCGGACGCGCCCGTACCCGTGCTCACGGTCCAGCGCACCGAGTCGATGCCAGGCGGCGCGGGAAACGTCTGCCTCGACCTCACCGCCCTGCGCTGCGACGCGGCTGCGCTCGGGGTCGTCGGTGACGACGAGCCGGCGCGCGCGCTCACCGCTGCGCTGCAAGACGTGGGGGTGGATACCCAAGGCCTGGTGACCGTCGCGGGCCGGCCCACCACGGTCAAGCAGAACATCGTCGGCCTCGCCCAGCACCGCCACGCCCAGAAGATGTTCCGCCTCGACACCGAAGAACAAACCCCGCTCGACGCCCCCACACTCACCGTGCTGCTCGAACGGGCCGAAGCGCTGCTCGACCACGCCGACCTGCTGTGCCTCGAAGACTACAACAAGGGTGTGCTCGGCGAGGCGGCGTGTCAGGGCCTGATCGCGCTGGCCCGGAAACGCGGCGTGCCGGTGTTGGTCGACCCCGCGGCCGTCAATGATTACCGCAAGTACCGCGGCGCGACCTGTGTCACGCCCAACCGCACCGAGGCCCAGCTCGCCACCGGCGAAACCGAGCCCGTCGCGATGGCCCGAAAGCTCAAGACCGACCTCGGCCTCACCCACGTCGTGATCACGCTCGACAAATCCGGCGCGCTGCTGTTGGACGAAGCCGACGAGCCCCACCCCGTGGCCACCGTCGCCCGCACCGTGTACGACGTCACCGGCGCCGGCGACATGGTGCTCGCCACACTCGCCGCGGCCCGCGCCAACCAGGCGCCGTGGGTCGCCGCCGTCGAACTCGCCAACGTCGCCGCCGGCCTCGAAGTCGAGAAGTCCGGCGTCGCGCCGGTCCCGCTCGAAGAGCTCATGCTCGCCGTGCTCCAACGGCGACACCGCGAGTCCGGCAAGACACGCCCCCCCGAAGCGCTGGTCCGGGAACTCGCCGCCCACCGCCGGCAGGGAAAGACCATCGTCTTCACGAACGGCTGCTTCGACATCCTCCACGCCGGGCACATCGCGTACCTCCGCGCCGCGGCGAAGTCCGGCGACCTGCTCGTGGTCGGCCTGAACTCCGACGACTCCATCCGGAGGCTCAAGGGCGACGGCCGGCCGATCAACCACCTGGCCGACCGCCTGCTCGTGCTCAGCGAGCTCGAGAGCGTCGATTACCTCGTGGAGTTCGACGACGACACACCGCTGAAGCTGATCGAGGCGATCAGGCCGGACGTCCTGGTCAAGGGCGCGGACTACCTCCTCGACGAGGTCGTCGGCCGGGAGGCCGTCGAAGCCCACGGCGGCCGGGTCGAACTCATCGACCTGGTCGAAGGCCGATCAACGACCAACATACTCCGCAGGCTCGGCGGCGATGCCGCGCCGGGTCATTGACCCCGGGTCTCCGCCCCGGGCTTCAGAGCCTCTTTCAACCCCGCGATCGCCGGGTGCCGGGCGTCGATCGCGCGCAGCCGGTCCAGCATGGCTTCGGCGACGTCCAAACGCCCGGCCTCGATCGACCACCGCGCGGCCCCGACGGCGAACGCTGCGTTGCCCGGGTCGGCGTCGAGCGCCAGCTGATACTCCAGCGCCGCGGCCAGCGGCTGGCCGTTCTGATTCAGGTACTCCGCCAGCTCCGCGATCACCTCGAGCCGGCCCCGGCCCTCATCGGGCATCAGCGTGTTGAGCACGCGCGCCGCCTCCATCGCGTCGTCCTGACGCGCGTAGAGCTTGGCGAGCTTGCGCACGTACACGATGTGGTCTTCGACGGCGTCGGGGTCGCCGAAGACCTGCGCCCGGGCCTTCTCCATCTGGTCGATCGCGCGTTGCGCGTCGCCGTCCTGCCCGCGGCGGGCATAGACGTCGGACAGCCCAGCGTTCGCCTCGTGCAGCGACAGGTCCAGTCGCAGCGCCTCGAGGAAGATCAGCCGTGCTTCGTCCCAACGCTCGGTCTTGAGCATCACGTCCGCCAACGGCAGCAGCCAGCGCGGGTTTTCCGGCTCGGCCCGCGCCGCGAGCGTGTGGTGGGTCTCGCCCAACCGGGCGTCGCCCATCAGTATGGCCGTGGTCCCGGCAAGGTTTTGCAGCGCCGCGTCGTCGGGCTCGAGTTCGAGGGCCGCGGCGAATTCTTCGTAGGCCCGCTCGCGGTCGCCGACCTGGGTGTACCACTGGCCCAGCAACACCCGCGCCGGCCGCAGGTCGGGGTGTTGTTCGGCGATGAGCTTGATGTCTTTCAGGAGTGGCGCGACGTCGCGGTCGTTTTCGATCGCGGCGCTGAACCGCGCCGCGGCGTCTTCGAGTTTGGTCTGCGCCTCTTCGGGCGTCATCAGCACCGACGTCGGCCGCGTCGCCCGGTAGACGCCCAGCATCAGCAGGATGACCGCCGCCGTGACCGCCACGATCCAGAGTTTGCTCTTCATGGGTTTAGCGTATCAGGCGGGTTAAGGCCCCGGGGTTTGGGGAGAGACCGCGGACGCGCCGTGGGCCTGATCACTCAGGCCCTTGAATCCTGATCCCGATTCCCCGACTCCGACCGGCCCGGGGCCGGCCTATACTCGCCCGATGCTTGAGCTGTCCCGCACCGTGCGTTTCTGCCTGTCCCCCGACGCCGGGGACGCGGAGTTGCCGCGTGACAACACGTTCTCCGCCTGGCCGCCGATGCGCGGGCTGGGGAGGTACTACGAGCTGCACGTGACCTGCCGAGGCGAGGCCGACCCGGAGACGGGTTACTTCATCAACATCAAGCACATCGACACCGCCGTGCGTGACCACGCGCTGCCGATCCTCCGCGCCGCGGTCGACGACGAAGTCCGCGCCGCCGCGATGCCGATGGGCGCGCTGCTGCGTGACCTGGTCGCGGCGCTCCAGCCCGCGCTCGGGTACCGAGTCGCCCGGCTGTCGCTGCAACTCACCCCCTTAATCGCCTTTGCGATGGAACCCGCCGCCATGGACCACGTCCTGATCGCCCAGCAGTACGAATTCTCCGCCGCCCACCGCCTGCACGTCGCGGCGCTGTCGGACGAGGAGAATGTCGCGACCTTTGGCAAATGCAACAACCCCGCCGGGCATGGCCACAACTACCGCGTCCGGGTCACGGTCCGCGGTCCGGTCGATCCGGCCGGGCACACGCTCGATGTCGCGACGCTTGATACCGCCATCGACCGGCTGGTGATCGACAAGCTCGACCACAAACACCTCAACGAAGACGTGCCCGCGTTCGCCGAGCTCAACCCGTCGGTCGAGAACATCGTGCGCGTGGTCTGGGACATGCTCGCTCCCAAACTCGCCTCGGCGACGTCGCCGGGCGTGTCGCTGGATGAAGTCACGGTCTGGGAAACGGGGAAAACGTCGTGCACGTACCGCGGCCCGCAGACCACCTCGGGCCGCTGACCCCGGGCTGAATGCCCGACGCCTCGGTATCACGACACGACGGGTTACAATCCTGTCGTGCTGCTTACCCTCCTCGCCCAAGCCGAACCCACGGTCGACGACAAGATGCGCGCCCTGCGTTTCGGCTTCGTCATGATCGTCGTGATCGGCATCGTGGGCATCCTGCTGATCGTCGCGATGATCGGCGCCTGGCGCAACTTCCACAAGCGCCTGGCCCAGCTCGAAACCGAACGCGACGAGGCCCGCCAGACGCTGATGCCCGACGACGCCTGGGAAGCCGCCGGGCAACGTGTCGAGGTCGAGCCCGCTCCCGGGCCGCCGGGGCGCAGCAGCCGCCGCAGCGATGAGGACGACGAAGAGGACGACGACGATTCGGACCTCTACGGCAAGGACTGGGAGCCCGGCGACGACGACGACAACCCCGACGACGAGCCCTGGTAAACCCTCGTTTGGGACCAACATAACCCTTGCTAAGCCCCGGGGCGTCGGCCTACGATAGCTCCGGCCAATCGTTCCTTTCCCCGCCGACGTCGGTTCGGCTTCCGAGGAGAGTTCTCATGCGTCGATCGAGTTGGTGGCTCGCAGTGGGCCTGGTGTGCTCGGCAAGTTTCGCGGCCACGGCCCAGGACACGACGTTTGCTCGCAATCAGGCATCGATCCAGGGCATCGTCGTCATGGAGACCCCAGCCGGCATGATCGGCCAGGCGATCGATATCATCGCCACCGTCACACCCGGGGATAAAAAACAGACCCGCTTCGAGCGGGCCGTGGGCGAAGACATGACCACGTCGCTCGTCGAAGCGGTCCGGGCGGTGCAGCTCCAACACCGCGAGTGGGACGGCACGCAGGTCCGCATGAGCTTCGAAGACAAGTACACCGCCAAGGACGGCGGCTCGGCCGGCACCGCCTACGCCGTAGCCCTGCGCTCGCTGCTCGAGGGCTTCGAGATCGACCCGGGTTACGCCATGACCGGCGACATCACCGTCGATCTGCGCGTCCGCAAGATCGGCGGCGTCGCGGCCAAGATCAAGGGCGCCACCAAAGACGGTGCGACCATCGTCGGCATCCCCGCCGAGAACCTCGACGCCGTGGAAGACCTGGTCGTGATGGAGTCGCCGCAGGCGCTGCTGGACACGCAGGTGTTTGCGCTCGAGACGCTGGACGAGGCCGTGGCCTTGGCCCGCACCGATCGCAACGAGGACCTGGACACCGCGATCAAGCAGTTCGACGCGCTGCGGGACCTGCTGGGCCCGCGGGGCATCGCCGCGATCCGCACCCCCGAGGCCGAGGCGCTGTTGGTCGAGATCGTCGCGACCGCCCCGCACCACACCTCGGCCGATCTCCTGCTCAGGCACGTCTACCGCGAAGGACCGCAGCAGCTCTCGGTCACCGGCTCGCTCGTCGCGATCCTCGACATCGGCCGGCCCGCGTTTTCCATCATGAACAACGCCCGACCCGGACGGGTCTCGATGGAAGACCGCCAACGGATGAGCGAGATCAAACGCCAGCTCAGCGGGCTGCGCTCCAAAGTCCACCCCGACACCCGCGAGTTCCGTAACGCCTTCAATGCCTACGTCTCGGCCGGCACCGCGCTGGTCAAGGCCCGGGCGGTCAACAACAAGCTCGTCCAACGTTACAACAAGTCGATCGACACGCTCGTCAAGAGCTACGCCGCTTTGGGCGAAGACCAGGACGTGCTCGAGGCGATGATGCGCGGGAGCTATTGAGCCGTCCGACACGGCCCGGGGGTTGTCGGGCCAACGAGGGCCGCCGTTGGTCGTTGAATCAGAAACCCGTCAGCTCGAACAGTATCAACAAGCAAATCAACGGGTAGGTCAACGTACAGACCATCTGGACAGCGGTGATGGTGAGTAAGGTACCCCAGTACCATCTGCCCGAACGGACACCCCCGTAGACCGGCGCTTGGGTCATCCGGCTCGCCCAACGCCCGGCCGTTTCTCGGTTCCAGTAGCCCAACAGAACGGCTCCCCCGACCAGCCCGCCTAGGCTTGCTACAGTGAAAAACTCGCCGGATATCAGCCTGTCGAAACTCAACGCCACGGCGAGGCACGAGCAGGCCCAAAACACCGCCACCACCGAATGTATTACCGGCATCCCGAACGTCCACAGCAGCAGCCGGGGGAGGCTGATGTACGGCTGGACCGCGTGGGTCCAAAGCTGTTCTTGCGTCCAGTTCCCGCCGCACTCCCGGCACACAGACCGATCCGAATCCCGCGGTGTAGCCCGCAGGTCATACGCGCACCTCGGGCAGGGCAGCGGCCGGCTGATCCCGTAAGATGTTCGGCCCGACTTTTCCCCGGAAGTACGACCCTGAGGATCCGCCATGACTTTGAATATAGCCAACCTCGCCGGCGACGGCATCGGGCCCGAAGTGGTCGATCAGTCGTTCGCCGTGCTCGACGCCGTCGCCCCGTCCGTGGGGCTCGACTATCAGCAGACCCGGTTCCCGTTCTCCGCGGCCCACTACCTCGAGACCGGCCACGTCCTGACCGACGACGACATCGCCACCTTCCGCGGATTCGACGCGATCATGCTCGGGGCCGTCGGCGGCCAGCCGAACGACCCACGCCTGGCCGGCGGCGTGATCGAGAAGGGCATCCTGCTCAAACTCCGCTTCGACCTCGACCAGTACATCAACCTGCGCCCCGTCAAGCTCTACCCCGGCATCGACACGCCGCTGAAAAACAAAACCTCAAAGGAGATCGACTTCGTCTGCGTCCGCGAGAACACCGAGGACCTGTACTGCGGTCTCGGCGGGATCATGCGCAAGGGCACCCCGCAGGAAGTCGCCAACCAAACGATGGTCGCGACCCGCCACGGCGTCGAGCGCTGCGTGCGTTATGCCTTCGAGACCGCAAAAGCCCGCAAGGCCGCCGGCTACCGCGGACACCTGACCCTGGTCCATAAAACCAACGTGTTGAACTTCGCCGGCGAGACGTGGCTGCGGACGTTCAAAGAAGTCGCCGAGGAGTTCCCCGAAGTCGAGACGGGTTACCACCACGTCGACGCCTGCTGCATGTACATGGTCAGCCAGCCCGAGGTGTACGACGTGGTCGTCGTGCCCAACATGTTCGGCGACATCATCACAGACCTGGGCGCCGCGATCGCCGGGGGCATGGGCATCGCCGCGTCGGGCAACCTCGACCCGACGGGCGCGTCGCCGTCGATGTTCGAGCCGGTGCACGGCAGCGCCCCCGACATCGCCGGGCAGAACAAGGCCAACCCGATCGCCGCGATCGACTCGATGGGATTACTCCTGCGTGAGGTCGGCCGCATCAAGGACAACGACGCGGCGGTCAAGGCCGGCGAGAAGATCGGCCAGGCTGTGCAGAAAGCCACGCCAAACTTTGCGGGCAAGTCGCTGGACCGGTCCGGCTATTCGACGTCCGATATCGGCAAGATGGTGACCGACCTGCTCTGATCGGTGTTTCGGCGGAACGGTTTTCTCGGTTGGCCGATAGGAGCACGATGAAGCGACGCCTCATTATCTTGTTCGTGCTCTTCGATTTTCTCGTGTTCGGCGCGATCGGGGGCTACTTCGTCTACCAGAAGCTGACGTACGAGCCGCCGCGCAAACCCATGCGGCCGACGCAGATCGTCCCGTACAAGACCACGCCGCAGGCCGAGCTGAAGCTGCACCTGTTCGAGCCTTACGAGGGTCAGGAGCCCGGCCCGGCGGGCCACCCCGCCGTCGTCTTCTTCCACGGCGGGGGCTGGGAGCAGGGCGACGCCAAGCACTTCTACCCCCAGGCCGACTGGCTCGCCCGGCGCGGCGTGTTCGTGATCAACACCGAGTACCGCGTCGAGTTCACCCACGGCACCACGCCGTTCGAGTCGGTCAAGGACGCGATCAGTACGATGCGCTTCGTCAAGCAGCACGCCGAGGCGTGGGGTATCGACCCGGACCGCATCGCCGCGGGCGGCGCATCCGCCGGCGGGCACCTCGCCGCCGCGCTCGCCACACTCACCGCGCCCGACCTCGACGAAGACGACTTCTCGGGCAACGAAGAACAGCGCATCGCCAGCTACCGCCCCGATGCGCTCTTGCTGTTCAACCCCGTCATCGACAACGGCCCGGGCGAGTACGGCCACGACCGCATCGGCGACCGCTACCCCGACTTCTCCCCCGCCCACAACCTCCACGCCGACGTCCCGCCGACGCTCAACCTGCTCGGTGACCGGGACGACATCATCTCCGTGCCCACCACCCGGCGGTTCCACGACCGCCTCACGGAGCTGGGCGTGCCGAACCAGCTGATCGTCTACCCCGGCGAGGAACACGGCTTCTTCAACTACGGCCGCAACGACGACCGCGGCTACGACGCCACACTCGTCGCCGTCCAAGAATTTCTCACCGGCCTGAACTGGATCAGCGGCGAAACGCCCTAACGTTTGACCCACGTTTGCAGATATCATGCGGGGATGCGGGATGCATTTTCAAAACTGTCCGTGCGGCTCATCATGTTGATCGGATTCGTCCTGGCGGGCGTGAGCGCGCTCACCGTGTGGGGCGAACCCGTCGAACCCGACCGCATCGCGGAGTACAAGGTTACCGAACAAGGCGACCTGCGTCTGCACGTGTTCGAGCCCGCGGGGCACACGGCCGGGGACCGGCGGCCGGCGCTGGTGTTCTTTTTCGGAGGCGGGTGGATCGGCGGCGGGCCGACACACTTCTACCACCAGTCCGAGTATCTGGCCGGGCGCGGCGTCGTGGCGATCTGCGCCGAATATCGCACCCGGAAGGGCCACGGCACGACGCCGTTCGAATGCGTCGCCGACGCGCTGAGCGCGATGCGTTATGTCCGTCAGCACGCCGAGGAGTACGGCATCGACCCCGACCGCATCGGGGCCGGCGGCGGTTCGGCGGGCGGGCACCTCGCCATGGCGTGCTCGACCGTCACCGCCGACTGGCTCGACACCGACCCGCCCGAGCAGAAAAAGATCAGCCCGCGGCCCGACGCGCTGGTCCTGTTCAATCCCGTCTACGACAACAGCCCAGCCCCCGCGGGCTATGGGCACGACCGGATCGGAGAGAAATACGTCGACTTCTCGCCCGCCCACAATCTCCACGCGGGCATGCCGCCGACCCTGGTCATGCTCGGCGACCAAGATAAATTGATCCCCGTGGCCACCGCCGAACGCGTGCAACAGAAGATGACCGAACTCGGTGTCCGCAGCGACTTGATCTTGTATCCCGGTCAAGGCCACGGCTTCTTCAACCGCCGACCCACGTCCGCCAAGATGTATCACGCCACCGTGCGGGCGATGGACGACTTCCTGGTTTCGCTCGGCTGGCTTGAACCTCTGGACCCATGAACGCGGACCACGGACATCCCGGGGCTATCGACGACGCCGACGATTCGGGGTGGGCGGGCGTTGACGTCCCGGCGCCGCCCCCCGCGCCGGGGCCGACGCGCGGCGACGAGCGCATCGAAGCGATCGATGCGCTGCGCGGCGTGGCGCTGCTCGGCATCCTGCTAATGAACATCCGCGCGTTCACGATGGTGATGGCCGCGTACATGAACCCGACGGTCGTGGGGCCGCTGACCGGGGCGGACCGCGTGGTCTGGTGGATCACATCGGTGCTGGCGGACCAAAAATTCATGGCGCTGTTCTCGATGTTGTTCGGCGCGGGGGTGGTGCTGATGTACGAACACCGGGACGCGGCGGGGCGGCCGACGGCGGGGCTGCACTACCGGCGGATGGCGGGGCTGCTGGTGATCGGCGTGGTCCACGCCTACGGGCTGTGGTACGGCGATGTGCTGGTGATCTACGCGCTGTGCGGTCTGTGGTTGTTCCTGCTGCGTCGGCGCGGGCCGTGGCTGTTGCTGGGGCTGGGCTTCGGGTTCTTGTTAATCGGATCGGGATTCAACCTGCTGTTCGGCGTGACGATCCCGCTGCTGCCGGCAGAAGACCAGGCAGAGATCCTGACGTTCCTGACGCCCGACGCCGAGACACTCGCCGCGGAGGCCGAGGCGCACCGCGGCGGGTGGTGGGCACAGATGTCCTACCGCGTGCCGGCGGCGCTGGAGATGCACACGTTCTTCTTCCTGATCTGGGGCGTCTGGCGGGCGGGGGGCATGATGCTGATCGGGATGGCGCTGTTGAAATTCAACGTGCTGCGCGGCACCGCGTCGCGGAAGACCTACGCGGCGTTGATCATTGGCGGCGGGGCGGTGGGTCTGTTCTTGATCGTGACCGGGATGCTGCGTTACCCAGCCGAACAGCGCGGCACGGCGGAGGCGATGTTCCTCGGGTCGTTGTGGAACTACTGGGGCAGCGTGCCGCTGGCGGTGGCGTACGCGGCGGGGGTGATGCTCGCCTGCAAGAACGGAACACCGCGCTGGCTGCGGCCGGTCGCGGCGGTGGGGCGGACGGCGCTGACCAACTACCTCGGCCAGACGGTGATCTGCACGCTGATCTTCTACGGCACGGTGCACAGCCTCGGGCTCTTCGGCCGGGTGGGCTGGTCGGTGCAGATGCTCGTGGTGGCGGGGGTCTGGGCGGTGCAACTCACGGCGGCGACGTGGTGGCTGAAGCGCTTCCGCATGGGGCCGATGGAATGGGTCTGGCGGTGGGCGAGCTACGGCACGCGGCCGGTGCTGCGGCGGAACAGCGCATAAAAAACCCCGGGCATGCACCCGGGGCCAAATGCTCTAAACGCGGTCAATCGGCCTCGGTGGGTTCGGGAAGCCGGCCGATCTCGAATCCCGCATCACGGAGTTGTTCCTGCACGGCCTGCGTCACCGCGTCGCCGAGCGTGGCCTGATCACCGGCTTCCGCCATACGCTTGCGCTCGGCGGCCACGTAGGCGTCGCGCTTCTGTGTCGCTTCGGTAAGCTGCGCCTGGATTGTGGCGCGCTCGGCGGCTTTCTGCTCGACGTACGCCTTGCGCTCTTCTTCGGTCATCGTCTGCATGGGCTCGGGCAGCGCGTCGACGGAGATCTCGGCCAACGCCTCGGCGTCCACGTCGAGCCGATCGACCAGGTCGCGTTGCCGGTTGTCGTAGACCGACGAGTTCTTGGCCACGGCACGGGACACGGCCGCAACCGGCGACAGCGCCGCGGCGTTGCTGTCTTGTATCTCCTGGTTGCGGCCGTACTGGGCACGCTTCTCGCCGTACCACAGGTAGGTCCGGTTGAGCTGCGCGTTGAGCTTGATGATGATCTCGTCGTGCGGCGACGAGATCTCGACCACGGCCCGGTCCTGATCGATGTTGAGGTACTTGCCCTCGGCGAGTTTCGCGCCGTCGGACCACATGCCCGACACGCCGGCGTCGTAGGAACCGCAGTGGATCGTGTTGACGACGACGCCGGCCTGGATCGCCGCGGCGCAGGCGCTGCGGTAGTCCACCGTGCCCTGGGTAAACGGCTCGTTGCCGGCGATGAAGATCGCCTTGTAGCTGCCCGGCTCGGTCGACCAGTCCAGCTGGGCGACCGCCTGCTCGATGACCTGGCCGCAGTACTCGTCGCCGCCGTTGGTGGTCAGCCCGAACAGCGCGGCCGAGAGGGCGTCGAGATCATCGGTGAGCGGAGAGACCTGGCGGAGGTAGCCCTCGCTGGCGGGCAGGTTGGTGTTGCCGTACTCGAACAGCCCGACGCGCAGGTGCGGGGTCTGCCCGGCCTTCTCGGCGGCGGCAAACTGGCCGACGATTGTCCAGAGCTGCCGCTTGGCCTGGTCGATCAAACCATCCATGGAGTTGGAGGTGTCCAACAGGATCGCCACATCGACCGCGGGGCGATGGCCGACGAAGGGTGGGGTGGTCGGGGGTGTGGTCTGTTCCAGAGGCGGACGTTCGATCCGGATCGTGACGGCGGGCTCGGCCACGGCGGGCGCGGCGAGCAACGCGGCGGTCAACATGAGTCCCAGCGAGCGGGTGGAGTGGTGGTGCATGGCGGGTCTCCGGTGGGGGTTACGGGGTCACTTCAGCATTGGACGCACCGATCACCGCCGGGTTCCCGGCCGACTCATTTTTCGTGCCCGTACCCACTGATGCCGTGTGCGGCCGCCGGGTTCGCACCTTTGCGACGAGCCCATCGGGTACCATCGCGGCACACCGAGGGTCATGCGATGTCACAAGGCGAACTCATCATGCTGTTGGTCCACCTGGGCGTGGCGGGGTTCACCTGGTTCTCGATGTTGCGGCCTTTCACCACGGTCTCGCCGCTGCGCGAGTCGCGCGGGACAGGTGCGGGGGTGGTCCTCGGCATGGGGTTGTTCATCACGGTCGGGATGGTCGCGGCGCTGCAGGCGTGGGCCGCGTCCGACGTGCGGGGCACGATCTACCTGCCGTGGTACGTACTGATGGGGTTGGCGTGGGTGGGGGGAGCGATTCAGTTCCTGCTGCCGTGGACCGGGCTGAGCCTGCGGGATGACGGGGCGGAGCGACGCAACCCCGCGGCGCTGGTGGCGATTGCCGGCGCGATGCTCGGGCTGGCCCTCGCGTTCACGGGCGGCAATTTCGGCGACGGCCCGGGCTGGTGGGTCGTTGCGGTGTGCGGCGTGCTGTCGATGGGCGGCTTGCTCCTGGCCTGGGTGGTTTCGGCGGTGATCTCGGGCGCGGCGTACCGCATCACGGTCGGCCGAGACCGCGCGGTGGCGTGGCGGACCGCGGGCTTGTTGGTCGGGGCGGGGCTGGTGCTGGGCCGTGCGGTGGCGGGCGACTGGGTCTCGGGCCCGGCGACGTGGCGCGACTTCGTGGAACTGGGCTGGGTCGTGCTGCCCGCCGCGGTGGTCGAGGGGGTCTTGACGCGCGTCGAGACCCCGGGCCGCGACTGGATGCTGATGGGTGCCCTGCCCGCGCTGGTTTATCTCGGGCTGGCGACCGCCTACGTCGTGGAGATCGGCTGGTGGTGACGACAACCCCCGAGCTCCCGTGGATCGATACCGAACCGATCGATGCTGCGACGTGGTCGACGATCCGCCGCCGGATGATGTTCGAACACTTCAAGTGGGACCCGCAGATCGAAGACGTCTCGGCGTTGGGGCGTCGGCCTTTGGTGCTGCGTCGGTCGGTGTGGCAACAGCTCACGCGTTGGGCCGAGGCGATGTACGCCGAGGCGTTGGCCGCTGAGGCCGAGATCGCCGAGCGTCCCGAGCTGATCCGCCGGCTCGGGCTGCCGCGTCCGGTCCGCCGGTTGATGCGCGGCGGCCGGTCCACGCCCGGCGTCGCCCGCGTCATGCGGTTTGATTTTCACTACGCCGCCGAGGGGTGGCGCGTCTCAGAAGTCAACAGCGACGTGCCCGGCGGGTTCATCGAGGCCGCCGGGTATTGTGAACTGATCGCCCAGCACGTCGACGGCGCCGGGCTGGTGGGCGACCCCTCGCGGGCCTGGGCCGAGGCCCTGGCCCGCGGGATCGGCGGGGGCGGGCGGGTGACGCTGGCCTACGCGACGTCCTACGCCGACGACGCGCAGGTGATGCTCCACGTCGAGCGGGCGATGCGGGCCGCGGGCTTGGCCGTGTCCCACGCCGCGCCCGACACGGTGGCGTGGGGCGAGGCGGACGCGGTGGCGCGGTTCTTCCCGGGCGAATGGATCCCGAACCTTCCGCGCCACGCCAAACGCCGCTGGTTCTTCCGGGACTGCCCCGTGCCTATGTCCAACCCCGGCTCGGCGTTGCTGACCCAGAGCAAGCGGTGGCCGCTGACGTGGGACAACCTGGAGACGGCGTTGCCCGTGTGGCGCGAGCGTGTCCCCGAGACTCGGCCGGCCGAGCCCGCGTTGATCCGCTCCGACGAGTGGGTCTTTAAGCCGGCGCTGGGACGGGTCGGAGAAGACGTCGGCGTGCCCGGCGCGACCAAGGCCGGCGACTGGAGAGCCATCGCCAAAGCCGTGAGACGGGCGCCCGGACGCTGGGCGATGCAGCGACGCTTCGACGCGGTCGCGTGGGGCGACCCGCGCGCCGCGCAATACCCCTGCGTCGGGGTCTACGTGATCGACGGCGTCGCCGCCGGGGCCTACGGCCGGTCCAGCCACCGGGCCCTGATTGACCGCTTTGCCCAAGACGTGGCGGTGCTCGTGGCCGACGGCCCGTCGACGCCGCGAACCGCTTCAGACTTCCCGGAGAACGCCGCGTGCGCCTGAGCCCCGAAACGCTTTTTGAGAACTGGACACCCGAGGCCTCGGTGTGGTCGCCCTGGGCCAAGCCCGTGGTGTTCGCGACGATGCCGTCGTCGATGCAGCGAGACATGACCAAACTCGCGCCGCCGAAACTCCGGTCCAAGGCGATCCCCCCGGCGGACGGCGCGACCGCCCTGATCATCGATCTGCCCGGCGGCGAGTCGGTCAACGTCGGGGCCGCCCTGGCCGCCTACGGCTACCAGCCGGTGCCGCTGTTCAACGGCGTGCCGGCGCCGCGCAACACGCCCTCGGCGGTCAACAACACGACGCTGGCCCGGCACTTGGCGGTCTACGCCGACGACGTGGCCGAGATCAACCTGCGCCCCGAAGCGCCGCCGGCGTTCCTGATCGCGTCCGACCGCATGACGCCGCGCCGTAGAAAAGCCCGCCCGGGAGACTTCGACAACCGCTGGATGGTGTTCCCGCAGGACTTTCCGTCGGGCCATTTCCTGATCGAGCAGCGCATCGACCGGGCGGTCGTCATCCAAACGACCAGGCCCGCGCTCGACAGCGACCTGAGCCACGTCTTGTTGAGCTGGCAGAAAGCCGGCGTGGCGATCGAGCACCTGTGCCTCCCCGAAGGCCGGGAGCCGACGAAGATCACGGTGCGACGCCCGCTGGGGTTTCGTTGGCTGTGCCGGCGCGCCCTGGTCACGTTGGGGCTGCGGCGCAACTCGGCGGGGGGGTTCGGCGGCGTGGTCCCGCAGCCTTCGGAGGGCGGCGGAGGGTACTACGGCTGATGATCACGCCGGGCGCTGACACGGATCACGCCACCCGGGCAACCCGCTTGTTCAGTAGTAGTAATCGTCGCCGTAGTCCACGCGCTGGTTTTCCGAGTCGGTGAACTCCTCGCGGGTGCTGGCAAAGAGCCCCCAGAGGTTCTCGGGCGACAGCGAGCCGAAGGGCTCCATGAGCCGGACGCTGCCGTCGGCGTAAGCGTGGTTGCCGCCGCTGCGGTGGCGGTCCTGGATCAGGACATCAAGCGGTCGACCGGGGAAGCGGAAGAGGTCGACGTAGAACTGCCAGCCCCGCTGGGTGCCGGACTTGCGTTCGCCGAACAGCGCGGTGACCGACGGCTTGAAGACGGTGTCGCGCGGCACGGAGTAGCGCTGGGTGTTCCAGGTCGGGGAGAAGTCGTTGAAGCCGTTGAAGACGTAGCTGCGGTTGATCGATTCGTAGGGCATCCACTGGCCGAAGGTCGGCCCGGTGGGATCGGGGTCGGCCGGGCAGACGAACTCGGGGGCATCGATACGGGCGTAGCTGGTGTTCGACGATTCGTATTGGGTAACGGCCACGCTGATCGAGCGCAAGCGGGACGAGACCGCGGCGGTCCAGACCGTCGGCCGGGCGGGCCGCAGCTCGGGCAGTTCGATGCCCTGATTGTCCACGGTGGTGATGACCGGCTCGGCGGCGGCTAATGCGCCGCTGGTGTGGTACGGCGTGTACTCCGGGTACTCGCCGTCGTTCTCCATAACGGCGGACTCCAGCGCAATGACGAGCTGGCGTTGGTTCGAGCCGCACGCGGCGGTGAGTGCCGTCTGGCGCGCCGAACCCAAGGCGGGCAGCAAGATGCCGATCAGCAACGCGATGATGCTGATCACCACCAGCAACTCGATCAATGTAAAACCTGGTGCGTAGTGACCGCTTGCCCGGTCCCGGTCGTCGATGCGAGATAAAAACACGGAAATCTCCCAGATAAGAATCCTTCTACGATAGCGTCATATCCCCAGGCTACGCAAGGGATATGTGCCGGCCCAACATTTCGATCAATCTCGGCCCGCTGCTTTCACCCGCCGGTGACGGTGACGACGACCTCCCGCGTGTTCGACCGGGCCCGGTGTTCCCACAGGAACACGCCCTGCCACGTACCCAACAGCAGCCGACCGTCCACGAACGGGATCGTCTCGCTGGTCCGGGTCAGCGCCATCTTGATGTGCGACGGCATGTCGTCAGGGCCCTCGGCGGTGTGGACAAAGTACGGCAGGTCCTCGGGCACGAGCCGATCGAAAAACGCTTCGAGATCGGTCCGGGCCGACGGGTCGGCGTTCTCCATGATCACCAGCGAACACGAGGTGTGTCGACAGAACACGTTCACCGTACCCACGGTCAGCCCCGAATCGCGCAGCACGTTGCGGACGGCGGCGGTGATCTCGGTGGTGCCCTGCCCCCGGGTGGGGATCGTGAGGGTCTGTTGCAACGGCTGACCGGGCACGGCGGGGGGAGACGGAGGCATACCTGCATTGTCGCCGGGCCCGATGGCCGTCACAAGGCAGGGATCGAATCAAGCGCAGTCCTGATCGGACACCGAATAGCTGCTCGGGGTCGGCGCCCATTCGTAACGCCCCCGGTCTTCCCCACTTTGAATCCGGGTGAGTTGTTGGCGGGCGTACCGGCCGGGTGTGGTGCCAACGAGGCGTTTGAAGTGCCGGTTGAGGTGGGCCTGATCCGAGAAGCCGCAGGCGTAGGCGACCTCGGCGACCTGCCGTGGCTGGCCCCCGACGGGCTGCTCGAACATCTGCCGGGCCCGGTTGATCCGCATCCGGATGAGGTACTGGTACGGCGTCACGCCGGTGACGTGCTTGAACTGCCGGCAGAAGTAGAACGGGCTCAGGAAACAGAACGCCGCCATGTCGTTGAGCGTCCACGGCTCTTCGAGCCGCTGCTGCAACTGGGCGTGGAGCTCCGCCACCACCCCGTCGGTCAGGGTTTTACCCCCGGTCGAGGTGACACGAGACATGGCCACGAAAGACGACGCTTGGGGATCGGTGAAGATATTTTTCATGCTCCTATTAGACCGCCCCAGTTACGCGATCAATAGGATCAACCCGCGCCGTTTTTGTACGAAAAAACCCAAAATTGCTTGCGCAAACCAATGATTCTATAAGAGATAAGAGAATTCCCCATGTTACTTTGCGTTTCTCCGGTACGCGGCGGGGGTCACGCCCACCAGCCGCTTGAAGTGGCGGCCCAGGTGGCTCTGGTCCGTAAACCCACAAGCCAACGCGATCGAAGCGATGCCCCGGTCCCCAAACGCCTTGTCGCACAGCAACGCCTTGACACGCTCCACACGACGCTCCATCACGTACTGGTGCGGCGTGCGGCCC
>JBCCCG010000038.1:0-36639 GCA_039033595.1 Planctomycetota bacterium
CGGCCCATGGCGACGGTGGAGGTGGCCCAGTCGATGACGATGGGGTAGCCGATGGCGTCGGTGGTGGGGAAGCCCCAGGAGTGGGGGTTGGTGCCGAGGGTGGGGTGTTTGCCCATGAAGGGCACGACCTCGGCGAGGGCGGCGGTGCAGTTGGTGTAGGCGATGTAGCCGCGTTTCGCCGAGTCCATGACGTAGCCGCCGCCCCAGAGGTAGTGGAAGGCCTGGTCGACGGACACGATGCCGACGCCGTAAGAGTCGGCCATCTTTTCGGCGGCGTCGATGGCCTCGAAGGCGACGGCTTGGCCGAGTTTTTTGTTGGCGTTCCACTGCTGGGCCGCGGCGAACCTGCTCGGGAGTTTTTCGATCTGCGCCCCGGGCACACATCCCGGGTTGGTCTTGTTGCCGCTGCCGAAGAGCTCGTCGAGGTGCAGGGCCTTGAGGGCGTTGTGGGTTTTGATGCCGTACCACGCGGTGAGTTGGCTGAATCGTGCGGCCTGGGCGGCCTCGTCTTCGGTGAATCCGCGGTGCCGGTAGGCGGCGGCGACGAGGGCGTTGTGGATATCGATGGGCAGGACGTAGTTGGTGGGCATACGGGCGATTTTACCCGCGTCCAGAGCCCCCGGGAGCGGGCGGCGTGTCCGGTTCGGGCAAGTCCGCGGTGCGCCGCGGCGGGGCGGCCTGCTGGGCGATCATGCGTTGCAGAGCACGCCAGCCGTCGAGTTGTTCACGGGTCAGCGAGGCCTTGCCCGTGGTCCGCAGGCGGTGCTCCACGGCCCGCAGCCAGCGACGTTTTGCGCGGGTCAGGTTGACCCGGTCGTTGACGACCAGGCCGGTGACGCGTTGTTGTTGGTGTTGACGAACAACACGGAGTTTGCCGCGGGTGTGGATGGTGTAGCCGTGGCGTTTGGCGACGCGGCGGACGTGTTGGATCGTGCCGCGGATGCGTTTGGGGTAGTCCTTGGGGAAGCTAATGGTGATGTCGTCGGCGTAGCGGGTATAGGTGCCCTTGCGGTAGGCAACCCAGCGTTCGATCTGGGCGTCCATCACGTAATTGATCAGGTTGCTGAGCCGCGGGCTGGTGGGCGCGCCTTGAGGCAAGCCGCCTTCGTGTGTGGTCAACCGCATCAGGAGAGTGGCCGCCCCTAGATCCCAGCCGATACGGCAGAAGTAAGCCTTCACGCGGGAGGCTTGCGTCGAGGGGAAATAATCAACGATATCCATCTTTACGACGACCGCCTGTCCAACATGCGCCGCGGCGTTGTCCGCAATCGATCGCCGCGGTTCGAACGCGGTGGCGCAGGGATGGCTGCGCAGCGACCGAAACACGTGTCGCAGGAGATTGCGTTGGATCTCCTTGAGTTCTGGGTGAGGAATAGCCAGCGTCCGTGTGCCGCCGCGTTGCTTGGGGATCGACACGTGTCGGTAAGCAGGTTTGTTTTTTTCGAGTTCACCAGGCGATATGCCCAGCCGACGAGACAACTCGAAAACGGTGTACCGATTGGTGAACCTCTCGGCGTGTTGTTTGGCTTGCGCCGCGCGTCTTTCGGCGTGGCGTCGCTGATTCCTCGCGAAAAGTATCGGCCGGATTTTTTCTATCGCGATCAGGAGCGCGAACCCCGCGATCACGCAGATGCTGAAAATGAACGCGGTGCGGTCTGACATGAAACGGCAGACGAAGGGGTTAGCCTGCGGCTGCCACGCCTTGCTCGATCTGTTTTCCGCGAAGCGGTAAATCAGATCTACATCCGACTCTGCGGAGGCCGCAACGCGACCCGGGCGACGAAACATCGCCCTGCGCTCGAAAAGAGCTTCGCCAAGGCAAAATTAGTGTATCGGATACGCCGATCCCGTGGCCGGCTCAATGCCCGCGGCACATCCCGCCGCAGCACCCGCCCCCCATGGGCGGCTCGGCGCAGTCGGCCGGGTCGGGCTTCTTGGCCAGAACCATGCCGGTGCCGAGCAGCTTTTCGACCGGCGTGTCGGCGGGCGTGTTTTCGGGGTCGGTCTCGGCGAGTTCGCAGAGCTCACCCCAGGTCTCGATGGTACGGGACATGCTGTGCATGACTTCGAGGGTCCGGTGGTTGTCGGTGCAGTAGTACTGGTAGGTGGGCATGACGGATTCTCCGGCGAGTAAGTCTTCGGATTATAGAAAAGCCCGTCCAGGACCGGAGGTCCTGGGCGGGCTTGGAGGTTATCGAGGGGTTGGCCGCGAAAAAAGCCCCGGGCGGAGCCCGGGACTCTTAGGAGGGAGAAAGCGGTGGGGGTTAGGGCTTGGCCTCATTTGCCGTGGTGGCGATGGTGACTTCGTCGAAATAAATCCGCCGGCGGTAGTAGTCCGAGCCGGTCGAGGTATTGCCCGCCTCGTTGTAGCGTTTCTCGGCGTCGTACTTGTAGATGCCGATGCCGAGTTGGGGGTCGGAGATATCGTTGTAGCCGATCGCGACGCCGTACTGCTTGATGTAGCGGACCCAGCTTCCCCCGGAGTTCTTGCGGTTGATCTCGAGGATGCCGTTACCATCGGGGTCCCAACGGATACGGATCAGCCAATCGATCCAGACGTCTTTGTCGGCCGGCCCGACTTCGATCTGCCCTCCGAGGATCTGGCTGCCAGGAAAGCTGAGTACGTTTTCGTCGTAGTACCACTTGAAGACCAGCCGGTTATCTTTGTGCAGGATCGCGGCGGGCGGGATCCGGCTCATCTCGCCGGCCCCGACGTCACGTCGGGATTGCCACTGGGTTAGCAACTCCCACTCCGAGTCGTCGGCCATGCCGTTGGTCGCCGAGGGCAGGAACATGCTGAAGCCGTACCACCGGTCGGTCTTGTAGAGATATTCCCAGTCGGTGAAGAGGTGGGCCTTGCGGGTGTTGTTGGAGTCGCTGGGGTTGAAACTGCTCCGGTACCAGGTGAACTGCATCGCGTGGCTGCCCTTGCGTGGGGCGAATCCGCCTTCGAGGGTGCTGACGGCCAGGCCCGCCGCGTTCGTCTGCATCTGGCTGATCGCCCACGGCACCCCGGCCGGATTGCTGCCGCCGCTGGCGCGCTTGTGGTCCAGCGCGTTCCAGTACCCGCTCGACCAGTCGTCCGCGAAGATGACCCAGGCGTGTGCCGCCGAAGCCGAGAACAGCGCTATCACGCCGACGATCCATAAAGAAGGCCCGAGACGAAATCGCATGAGATGCTCCTGATCAGGGGTGAAAGAGATGAATGACCATTAATTAACGATACGTTAGAATAAAGGGGTGCCCGGCCCGACGGCAAGCACAAACTTGCCCTTAGGGGGAAATCTCTGGTCTCGATGAGGCCGAAGCCCGGCATATCCGCCTCGGAGTTCTGGCCGTGCCCGGCGGTTTGCATGGCGTGTCGGTCAAGACATCGGGGGCTGACGGTGGTCGCTGCCGTGGCGCTTCCGAGTGAGCGTCGCCGGTTTGCATGGACACGCTCGACACGAAAACACCCGCGGTCTTCACCGCGGGTGCAGAGATCGGCTTGGCGATCTTAAATTCGGCTAACTCTGTTGGCTCGTGGGAGCTCGAGCAGCTCTATCCAAATTCAAATCAATGGCCGTAGGTCTTGGCCCAGAACGCGTTTGCCTTGCGGGTCAATTCGCTTTCGTCGCCGGCGTTCCACTTGTCCCGTGCGTTGACCTGTTCGTTGGCCTTGAACACGAGCAGCCGTCCGTCGACGATCTTGAAGGCTTCGGGGTTGATCTCGAAGTGCTTCTCCTTGGTCGCACCGAATGCGCACCACCCGCCGTATGCCGGGACGAAGCGCTCGGGGTTCGGCTCGAACGCCTGGATCTGGTCCTCGGATTCGAGGAAGTAGGTGATGCCGTCGAAGGTGGCGGTATAGAGCGGCGAGCCGGGGCGAGCCTCGTTGTGGGTGAAGTACGACACCGGGCTGTAGCCGTGCAGGCCGACCTGGATCGTGTGGTTCGCGGACTCGGAGGGCTTTTCGCCGGCGACGGCAGCGGTCGGCAGCACGGTAAGGATTGCTAACGCTGCGACAGCACCGAGGGCTAGCGAGGCGAGACGGCGGGCGGGTTTGGTCGACATCGGAGACACTCCAATTGGGGAAAGCGGTTTGTCGTTGCCTGAGCCCCGCGACGCGCAGGGACAACATCGGATAACGCATCCGTTGAGACAACGACGATTTGCGGTCGAGCTTGCGGCCGGCGGGAATTGATCCGCCGTCACGGTGGGTTAAAACGCGCAGCCGAGAGCAACTATTCCACCATACGGTGCAAATCTTTCGATTCTTGCTCCGGGGTCTGAAGCGGTCAGCTTATTAGCTGATTAAATGTTGTTTAAGCCTTGAGTTGCGGGCGGTCGGGCTCGGGCCAGTCGACATGGAATTTTTGGCCACGCGGCTTGTCGGTGCGTTCATAGGTATGGGCGCCGAAATAGTCGCGCTGGGCTTGCAGCAGGTTGGCGGGGACGACCTTCGATCGGTAACCATCGAAGTAGGCCAGGGCGCTGGAGAACGCGGGCGTCGGCACGCCGTTGAGCACGGCCAGGCTGACGACCTTACGCCAATTCTCCTGACAGCGGTGCAGCTCTCTCTTGAAGAACGGGTCGAGCATGAGGTTTTGCAGCTTTGGATCCTTCTGGTAGGCCTCGGTGATCTTCTGCAGGAAGCGAGCGCGGATGATGCAGCCGCCGCGGAAGATCTTGGCGATCTCGCCGAAGTTCAGTTTCCAGCCGTACTCGTTCTGGGCCTCGGCCATGAGCTGGAAACCCTGAGCGTACGCGCAGATCTTCGAGCTGTAGAGCGCGTCGTGGATGGCCTCGATGAGTTTTTTCTTGCCGGTGATTTTCTTGAGGTTCTTCGGGCCCTTGAGTTTCTTGCTCGCCGCAACGCGTTCTTCCTTGATCGCGCTCAGGCAGCGGGCGAACACGGCCTCGGCGATCGCGTTGGCGGGGATGCCCATGTCCAGCGCGCTGGTGCTGGTCCACTTGCCCGTGCCTTTTTGCCCCGCGGCGTCGAGGACGACATCCACGAAGAAGCGTTTGCCCTTCTTGTCGGCGGGGTCTTTCTGCTGCAGGATGTCGGCGGTGATCTCGATGAGGAAGCTGTCGAGCAACCCCTCGTTCCACTTCGCGAAGACCTTCGACATCTCGTCGGGCTTCATGCCCAAGAGGTCCTTCATGACCTGGTAGGCTTCGCAGATCAACTGCATGTCGATGTATTCGATGCCGTTGTGCACCATCTTGACGTAGTGGCCCGCGCCGTCGGCGCCGATGTGCGTCGTGCAGGTCTCGCCCTTGGTGATGGGTACGCCTTTCTCGTAGTCTTCGATGGCCTTGCCGGTCTTGGGATCGACCTTGGCGGCGATGGCTTGCCAGATGGGCTTGAGCGACTTCCAGGCCTTCTTGCTGCCGCCGGGCATGAGCGAAGGGCCGAACCGGGCGCCGAGCTCGCCGCCCGAGACGCCGCTGCCGATGAACTCGTAGCCGGCTTCGGTGAGCTCGTTCTCGCGGCGGATGGTGGCGTTCCAGTTCGAGTTGCCGCCGTCGATGATGATGTCGCCCTTGTCGATCAGCGGCAGCAGCCCGGCGATGGTCGCGTCGACCGCGTCGCGGTCGTCGGGCAGGACGGCCTTGGACTGAACCAGCAGCACGATCTTGCGTGGCTTCTTGATCGAGGCAACGAAGTCCTTGAGTTCGGCGAAGCCGATCACGCGCTCGGCCGAGGGTTCGTTTTTCTGGCAGTCGGCGATGAAGTCTTCCATCTTCGACGTGGTGCGGTTGTAGACGCTGACGGTGTAGCCGTGGTCGGCCATGTTGAGGACGAGGTTCTGACCCATGACGGCCAGGCCGATGAGGCCGATGTCGGATTGATTTGCCACGAAACATTCTCCGGGGGCGGGTGGTCGGGAGGTTGGTTTTGCCCGCGGAACTTTTCACAGGCAACGCGGATCGAGTGTACACGCTTGGGCGGGCATCGTCAGGCTGATAATTGCGAACCGGTGATTAGCCGACCGCGAGCCTTAGTTGATCCACATCACGCCGCGACGGATATCGCCCAGGTGTTGGGTTGGGCCAAGCCCACCGTAGTCGCACGCCCGCAGTTCGTGGACCGGCGGCCGCTCTCGGCCTAGGTCGAGCAGCTCGCCGCCGAGGGCGTGGGGGTGATGCTCCTCGGTGAGGTGGGCGAGCAGCCGCTGACGAAGGCGTTCACGGGGTTCGCCGACGAGCGGGTGACGGTCGTGCGGGTCGTTTTCCGTATCGAAGCACTGCTCGCTGCCGTCTTCGGTGCAGTAGAGATATTTGTATCGGCCGTCGTGGAACATGTGGCGTTGCTCGATCTGCCCGTGCATCTCGTGGGCTGGCATTCTTTGGCCGCGGAGCGCGGGCGTGAGCGATCGGCCGGTCACGTCCTCCGGGGTCTGGGCCCCGGCGACGTCGCACAGCGTCGGCAGGAGGTCCACCCACTCGACCAGATCGCGGGTCACCCGCCCGGGTGCGGTGCCCCAGTGTGTGGGCGGACGCACGATCAGCGGGACCTTGGCCTGGGCTTCATAGAACAGGCTTTTGGCGAAATTCCCAAAATCGCCCAGGGCTTCGCCGTGGTCCGACGTGTAGACGATCAGGGTGTTATCGAGGTCGCCATCCAGCTGGAGCTGGGCCAGCAGCCGGCCGAGCTGGTGGTCGAGGTTGGTCACCATGCCGTAGTAGACCGCCCGCATCGCGCGTACCTCGGCCGCGGTAGCCGGACCCTTGTTGAAGATGTGGCGGAACCGGTAAAGGTTCAACGGCTCGTTGTCGGTGCCGACCCAGGCGGGCACGGTTGGCTCGGGGATGTCGGCGTCGCGGTACATGCTGTAGTAGGGCTCGTGGATGATCAGCGGCGGGTGCGGGTCCTGCAGCGACACCCACAACGCAAACGGTTGGGCGCGCTCCCGCGTCGATAGGAAGTCGAGCGCCCGATCGACGCACCAGTCGGTCTGGTACAGATGTCGGGGGAACGGGCTGACCGACGGCGGCATCTCGTTGTAGCCCAGCCCCGTCTGCAGGCCGGCCCGGCCGGTCTCGACGAGTTGCTGCTGACGCAGGTGGGCCATCCACGTTACATGCTCGAAACCGCCACGGAAATCCGGCTCGGTGTGCCAGTGGGTTTTGCCGACGAGTTCGGTCTGGTAGCCCGCGGCGGTGAGCAGCGCGCCGAGGAAGTGCTCACGCGGCCGCTCGATGCGGTGCTGGTCGTTGTAGGCGGGCATCCCGTTCTCGTGGGCTCGCCGGCCGGTGATCAAAGCGGTTCGCGCAGGGGTGCAGACCGGGCAGTCGACGTAGGCGTTGTTGAAGCGGATGCCTTGGTACGCCAGCAGGTCGAGGTGCGGCGTCTGGACGCACGGATGGCCGGCGCAGCCTAAGGTATCAGCGCGGTGCTGGTCGGACGTGATCAACAAGATGTTGGGGCGGTGCGCTGGGGGCATGATTTCGCGGGGTGGCTGAGGGTTGATGGGGTGGTCCGGTGCGTTCAGTATGGACCGCGGATGTGCGGCTCGACGTTCTCCCGGACGTGACGGCGGAACGAAGCGTGTAACTCGGCGGACAGTGGCGGCAGTCCCGACGCGGCGGCGTTCGACGCAACGTGTTCCGATCGACTAGCCCCGGGGATGATCGTGCTGACCGCGTCGTGATCGAGCACCCAACGCAGCGCCATCTGGGCCATGCTCGTCCCGGCGGGGACGAGGGCTTTGACCGCCTCGGCCGCGTCCACGCCGGTCTCGTAGGGCAGCCCCGCGAAGGTTTCGCCGACGTTGAACGCCTGGCCGTCGCGGTTGTAGTGGCGGTGGTCCTGCTCGGCGAACTTGGTGGTTCGGGTGAACTTGCCCGACAGCAACCCGCTGGCGAGCGGCAGGCGAACGATGATGCCCACGTTCTGGGTTCGGGCCTTCGCGAACAGCTCGTCGATCATCTTCGGCCGGAAGATATTGAAGATGACCTGCAGCGTTTCGCACCCGGGGTGTTCGAGGCAGAGCAGCGCTTCCTCGACCGACTCGACACTAGCGCCGTAGTGTTGGGTCAAGCCGTCGGCCTTGAGCCGGTCCATCCAGCCGAAGATGTCGCCGTCACGCAGCACTTGCGTGGGCACGCAGTGGAGCTGGGTGAGGTCTAGCGTCTCGACGCCAAGCCGATCAATCGATTGTTGAGTCGCGGCCCGCAGGGAATCCAGCGAGTACCCGTCGGGATAGATGCCGTTGCGGCCGAGTTTGGTCGCGACGGTGACGTCGGCCCCGGTCTGGTGCAGGAACTCGCCGATCCAGGATTCACTGCGGCCGCCTCCGTAGACGTCGGCCGTGTCGAAAAAATCGACGCCGTGAGCCACGGCGGCCTCCAGGATCGCCCGGCCGGTTTCGGCGTCCATCGCGCCGAAGTCGCCGCCGAACTGCCAGCAGCCCAGGCCGACTTCGCCGATCTCCAGCCCGGTGCTTCCGAGGGTACGTTTCTGCATACGGATCACGCGCTTTCGGTTCGCTCAGAACTTGTTGGCCTGGATGAAGTCGTCGTCGCTGTTAAGGAAGTTCACAAGGTTCTTCGTCGCCCGCATCGCCTGCCGGCCGACGGACTCGACCGTCCGGCTGCCGATGTGCGGGGTGACCAGGATGTTGTCGACGCCTCGGTACGGATGGTCCTCCGGGGGCGGCTCGTGGTTGAGCACGTCGGTGCCGTAGCCGCCGAGCTTGCCGGCCCTGCACGCCGCGGCGACGTCGGACTCGTTGACCAAACCGCCCCGGGCGGTATTGATCAGCAGCGCGTTGTCCTTCATCTTCTCGATGAGCGCGGCATTGATGAACCCGCGGTTGTCGTCGGTCAGGTTCATGTGCAGGCTGATCACGTCGGCCTCGGTGAGCACCTGTTCGGCCGAGTCGCGTTTTTGGACGTCGTGCAGCGCCGCAAAGCCCTCGTCCCAGTAGAGGTCGTGGGCGATCGCGGGCATGCCGAAGGCGGCGCCACGCTTGATGACTTCTTTGCCGATACGGCCCATGCCGACGATGCCGAGGGTTTTGCCGGCGAGTTCGGTGCCGGTCTGACGCTTCCAGTTCCCCGCCTCAAGTTCGCGGAGGTGCGTCTTGAAGTGTTTGGCGAGGCCGATCATCAAGCCGAAGGCGTGCTCGGCGACGGTGGTGTGGTTGACGCCGGGCGTGAAGAGCACGGGGATATTTTTCGCCGTGGCGTGGGCGACGTCGATGGAGTCGAGCCCGATGCCGTATTTGGCGATGACGCGCAGCGGCGTGGGCGCGGCGAGGGCGGCGTCGATAACTTCGGCGGTGATCTCGTCGTCACCGTTCAGGAGGCCGTCGAAGCCCTGGTGTGCGTGGATGAGTTCCAGCACCTTGGCGGCGGGCAGCGGCCCGCGGGCGCGAACGACCTCGAAGCCCGATTCAGCGAGCGTGGCGTGATGCTCGCCGGGGGTGTCCTGGTAGCTGGTGGTGGTGAGCAGGATTCTCGTCACGGCGGGTCCTCGGGCGGGGGAAGTGGCACGTCCCTCCTGACATCGCGACACGCGACCGACGACCTCCGTGCGAGGTGTTAGAGGATAAGAAAATACCCGGTGGGCAAGACGTGTCAATCTCGCCGTTCGGGCCGCTTTCGCCCCGGGTCAAAGCCCCGGTGTGCCCTGGGCTGCCGTGATGCCGCGCGAGGCGGACGCTAACTCCGCCACACCACCCCGCGCCGCGTCAGCCCCCACACGACCAACGCCAGCCCGAGTGTCTGCACCCCCGCCCACGCCGCCGCCTCCCACGGCCCACCGCCGAACACCCGCTCCAGCATCACCCCGTTGAGCGACCGCATCCCCGGGTCGGCCGACCACCAAAACACCGGCAACGCCACCAGCGGGGCCAACAGGTTCCGGATCCCGAGGTACGCCAGCATCGGGTTCTGTCCGTTGGCGATCAGCCAGTTCCACGGCCACGTCAGCCGACGCACGTCGAGCCACACAGCAAACGCCGCGAGCAGCAACACCGACGCACCCAGGCTCGCGAGGTACCAGCTCAGCGTCGCGGGCGGCCCCTTCTTCACCCCGCCCTCGAAGAAGCCGAACGCGGTGTCGAGCGCCGGGCCCGGCAGCACGGCCAGGACGAGGCCCACGCCGAGTACCGCCGCGCCCCACCGCGTGAGCGTAGCGAGGTACCGCCGGTCTTCCGTTGTTTCGCCCGATCGGCCCGCCACCCATACCGCCAGCCCCGCGGGGGCGCCGCCGAACATCAACGCGGCGTAGGGCGACGTCAGGCTCACGGGGCCGAGCGCTAGGAACGTCGTCGCGTAGTCCTTGAGCCCGATGAACGTGCCGACCACCGCTCCCAGCAGCAGGGCGGTCAACGCCAGGTCACGCCCCACGCCGCGCCGCACCCCGCCACCGGACGTGAACTCCGCCGACCGCCGCTTCCACAACACATCGCCCACGAACGTGCCCAGCACCACGATGACCGCGAACTTGAACCACGTGAAGTCGTAGAGGCTGCTGAAGTCCAGCCACGCCCCCGGAACCTCAAACCCGCCCGGCAGTTGGCCCGCCCAATCCGAACGGTCCAGCCACTGCTTGGGCCGCTGCAACCGGTCCATCCACGGGTCGAGCCGATCTCCCAACACCCGCCAGCCCGGCCGCATCGCCTGGTGGTGGGCCAGCAGCGCGACCGGAAGCACCAGCGCCAGACGCAGCCACCGCCAACGCCCCGCCACCAAAACCGCCAAGGTGACCAGCAGCGACGACCACGCCAGCAGCAGGATGATGATGTCTTTGTCGTCCCACGTGAACGGCTTGCCCGAGCGGGCGTGCGTCCACGCCACCAACGCGTTCGCCCCCGCCCAACCCGCCGACCGCAGCGCCCACACCAGCCCCCGCGGCCAGCGACGGGGCAGCCGGGTCAGCACCAGGCCCACCGGCACCATCGCCAGCAGCGCGATCGCCCACGTCGCCACGCCCGGCGGGTTCGCCATGAAGTACGGCGTGACGTGCTTCACGTACACCGCGAACCCCACCAGCAGGCCGAACCGCGTGAACGCGCCCCGTACCTGTTGCCGCCACGACTCGTTTCGCGCCCGCCGTGCGTCGATCGCCAGCGGGATGGCCGCACCCATCGCGAAAAGGAACATCGGGAACACCGCGTCGACCCACGTCAGCGACGGCCAGTCCGCCCGGAATCGCTTTTGTGGCACCGCTTCCCACGGCCCGAGGTCGCCCCCTGGCGTAGCCGAGGGTGTTGCCTCGGCCTCGATCAACGCCGCAGGCAGCGACGTGGGGTAGTAGCCGTGGTACATCCAGTTGGGTAACTCGCCGGGGAGGATGCCCGACAAGCACATCAGCAGGATCGCCAACCCCCGCAACGCGTCGAGTCCGTGGGCCCGGCGGTCGGCCGGGGCGGGCTGCTTCTCGTCGCTCGTGGGCTGTTCCGTCATGTCGGCCCCGCCCGGACGGATCGTGCATCATGCCCCCGCCGTCACCCCCGCGACCCCGCGGGTTCGCGTACCAGCTTACCGCGTTCCAGCGTCACGACGCGGTCGGCCGCGTTGGCGACTTTTTCGTCGTGCGTGACCAGCACCATCGTCTGGCCCTCGTCGTGCAGTTCATGGAACAACTCGAGGATCGACCCGCCGGTCTCGATGTCGAGGTTGCCCGTCGGCTCGTCGGCCAGCAGCACGTCCGGCTCGTTGATCAGCGCCCGGGCGATCGCGACCCGTTGCCGCTCACCCCCGGAGAGTTTGGCGGGTCGGTGCTTCATGCGCTCGGCCAGACCGACACGTTCGAGCAGCGTCTTGGCCCGCTCGCTCACCTTTTTCTTCACGCCCGGCCAACCCAGCACCGATCTTCCGAGCATCGCGCCGATCGTTACGTTCTCCAGGGCCGAAAGCTCGGGCAGCAGGTGGTAGAACTGGAACACGAACCCGACGTGGCGGTTGCGGTAGCGGTCGAGCTTGCCCCCGGCGAGGCGGAAGAGGTTTTGGCCGTTGAAGTCCACCGTCCCCGAGTCGGGCCGATCAAGCCCGCCGAGCAGGTGCAGCAGCGTGGACTTGCCCGAGCCGGACCGGCCGAGGATCGCGAGCATCTCGCCGGGCGCGAGCTCGACGTCGACGCCGCGGAGCACGTGCAGGTCGCTGCTGCCCATGCGGTAATGCTTGTTCAGCCCCCGGGCTTCGAGGATGGGCTCACTCATACCGCAACGCCTCCACCGGCTTGAGCCTGGCCGCGAGCAGCGCAGGCAGCGTTGCACCGATCACGCTGCTGACGATCGCGCCGACCACGACCCGTCCGGCCTCGGTGTAGTTCACACGATCCGGGATGCGGTCGAAGAAGTACGTCTGCGGGTTCCACATCCGCCAGCCCGTGGTGGCGGCGATGAGCTCTTGGATCTCGTTGAGATTGGTCACGATGGCCGCCGCGATCACCAGCCCCAGCACCGAACCGACGATGCCGATCGCCAGGCCGTAGCCCAGGAACATCTGCATGATGCCCAAACGCGAGGCGCCGATCGCGCGGAGCACGCCGATGTCGCGGGTCTTTTCGAGCACGATCATGTAAAACGTCGTGGCGACCATCACCACCGCGACGATGCCGATGACGCCGAACAGGAACGTGACCAGGCCTTTTTCGTTCTGGACCGCCCCCAAGATCTGGCCGTGCACGTCCTCCCACGTGAGCGCCCGCGGCGGGGCGCCGAGCAGGTCGCGTTCGGCGTAGAACAGGCCGATGGTCTCCTGCACCGCGGCGCGGGCGTCGTTGACGTCGATGCCGGGGGCGGCCTTGAGCACCAGCCGGTTCGCCCGGCCGGGCTTGGTGACTTCCGTGCCGCCCAAGCCGGTTTCGGGATCGACGCCCTCGAGCACGGTGCGTTCTTCCATCGCCAGCATCCGCTGCAGCGTGCCGAAGGGCACGAAGACGTAAGACCCGTCGATGTCGTACAGCCCGCTCTTGAACTCGTTGACGACGACGAAATCCTGGCGCTGCTCGCGTTGTGTGCCGACCGTTCCGCTCGAGGTCAGCGGCACCACGGTGAGCACCGCCGGGGCCATGGCCCAGGAGCGTTCCAGCGAATACGCGCCGGTCTCGTCTCGGTATTGGTACGGGTTGACCTCGATGCCGATGAGCATCTCGGGTCGGGGGGGGAAGCGGTCCGCGAGAGCCGCGTCCGCCGCCGGGTTTCCTTCGGCTCGGTCGGCGAGGGTGGGGTCGACCGGGTGTTCGCGTCTCAGGATGGTTTCGAGTCGCTTATAGCTGTCGCTGTCGGGGCTCATAAATTCGCGCATCGGCGCGAGCAACTCGTCGGGTGTCCAGACCAGCGTGTGCTTGTAGCCCACGATCTGCTCGAGGTCGGCCAGATCCACACCCTGGATCCGCACGGGCTTGGCGTTGTCGCGGAAGTTGATCAGCCCGAACGTCTCGATCACCGGCGTGCCTTGCTCGATCTCGGGCAGTGACTCGATGCGCCCGAGCAATTCCTCGTACCCCGCGAAGCCCTGCAGCGGCCCCTCGACGATCACGTCGCCGGTCAGGTTCTTGGCCGACCGGCGGAACTCGTCGAGGAACCCGCCCATCACGCTCATGACGATGATCACCATCGCCGTGCAAAGCATCACCGCCACCGCCGCGAACAGCGGCGCGAGCTTCCGGCGGAGGTATTTGAGGATGAGGAGTAATTTGTACATTGAAATCGGAACCACGGATGGACGCCGATGAACGCAGATTACGTCAAATCAGGACGACTTGATTCCTGTTCGCGTCCATCCGCGTTTACTCGCGGTTTCAACCGCCTTGCGGCCGCATCAGCGGGAACAGGATCACGTCCCGGATCGACTCGGCGCCCGTGAGCATCATGACCAACCGATCGATGCCCAAGCCCAGGCCGCCGGCGGGGGGCATGCCGACACGCAGGGCCTCGAGGAAGTCTTCGTCGATCTGTTGCTGTTCTTCTTCATCGCCGACTTGCTCGCGGAAGTTGGCTTCCTGGACTTCGGGGTCGTTGAGTTCGGTGTAGCCCGGGCTGATCTCGACGCCGTTGATGGCTAACTCGTAGACGTCGGCGAAGTACGGGTCTTGCACGTTTTTCTTCGCCAGCGGGATAATCACGCTCGGGACGTGGGTGACGAAGCACGGATCGATGAGGGTGTGCTCGATCAGTTTCTCGAACACCTCGACGAGTTGCTCGGCCGGGGTTCCATCGAACTTCAAGCCTTTCCCGGGGTTCTTCTCGCGCAGCTGATCGATCTGTTCCTGGGTCGCGGGTGCTTTGGTGAACTTCCAACCGGTGCGCTCTTCCACGAGGTCCACCATCGACACCCGCCGCCACGGACGGGTGAGGTTGATGGTCTTGGTGACCTCCTCCTCGGCATTACGGTGTTCAATTTTCAGCGTGCCGAAGAGTTTCTCGGCGACGGTGCAGGTCATGTCTTCGACCAGCTCGGCCATGGTCTCCCAGTTGCCGAAGGCCTCGTAGGCCTCGAGCATTGTGAACTCGGGGTTGTGGCGGGGGCTGACGCCCTCGTTGCGGAAGTTGCGGTTGATCTCGAAGACCTTGGGGAAGCCGCCGACGAGCAGGCGCTTGAGGTAGAGCTCGGGGGCGATACGCAGAGTCAGGGGGATGCCGAGCGCGTTATGGTGGGTGTGGAACGGTCGGGCGGCGGCCCCGCCGTGCAGGCTCTGAAGCATCGGCGTCTCGACTTCCATGAAGCCCCGGCCGCGGAGGTAGTCGCGGATCTCGTCGATGATGCGGATACGAAGCTGCATCGTCCGCATTACCTCGGGGTTGGCGTAGAGGTCGACGTAGCGCTTGCGGTAGCGGGTCTCGGGGTCGGTCAGGCCGTGGTGCTTGCCGGGCGGCAGGGCCAACGACTTGGTGGCGATGGCGTAGGGGGGATCGCCGTCGGCATTTCCGGGGGCGGGCTCGGCCCAGACGGTGATCTCGCCGGTCTTGGTCTTGGCCAACGGGCCGGAGGCCACGACGAGATCGCCGTAGTCGGTCATCTTGGCGAGGCCGAAGTAGGGTTGGCCGACGACCTTCTTCGACACGGCCACCTGCAGGTCGCCGGTGTGGTCACGCAGGACCAGGAAGATCAGATTGCCCATCGGGCGGTGGTGCACGACCCGGCCCGAGACCTTGACAATGGGGCGGTCGTCGACGTCTGGGTTGTCCTTGTGGGCTTGGTCTGCGGCCCCGTCGTAGCGACTCTTCGCCTCGGCCAACGAAACAATTCCAGGGGTAGCGTGGCCGTAGGGGTCGAGGCCGAACTCGTCGCGGAGGCGTTTGAGCTTGTTGCGCCGGTCGCCGAGGAGTTGGGCGGTGGATTTGCTGGAGGCTTCTTCGGTCATGGGATTCGAGATCGTAGCAGTTGGCAGAGGGGTTTACCGCCCAGGCCGCCGAGGGCCCCAGAGAAACCCAGATCGGAGTTCTGCGGCGCTGGCGGTCGCCGCGGTAAAAACAAAAAACCCCGCCACGATCACGCGGCGAGGTTCAGAAATTCGGTGGCATAGCAAACCGGCCGCGGGTTTATGCCTCGGCGGCGGCTTTTTCTTGCGCGGCGACCATACCCAGGCCTCGGCGGCGGTCGCGGAGGCGGCGCTTCTTGCCCACGCGGTCGCGCAGGTAGTACAGCTTGGCCCGGCGGGCATCGCCGCGGCGGACGATCTCGATCTTGGCGATGCGGGGGCTGTGCAGCGGGAAGGTCCGCTCGACGCCTTCGTTGGCGACGATACGGCGGACCGTGATGGTGGTTTCGAGGCCGCCGTTCTGCTCTTTGATCACGACGCCCTGGAAGACCTGAACGCGTTCCTTGGCGCCCTCGATGATGCGGACGTGGACATCGACGGTGTCGCCGACGTGGACGACCGGCAGATCGGTCTTGAGTTGCTTTTCTTGGACGGCGGCGAGGATGGCGTCGCTCATGGCGGTTCTCGGGGTCGGGGGTTGTCGGGGGAACACCAGCGCGAAGCCGCGACGGCGAGCCGAGTAATCTAACAAATCAGCCTCCGGATGTCGAGGCGCAGCCCGAAAGACGTTCAGTCCGCGACGATGTTGAACGCCGGGGCATAACTTACCCGTCCGGGAGGGACCGGGCGGGTGCCGGGGATCGGGAGCATCTGGAACGCGTCGCCGGCGTCGAAATCGCTGGTAAACCCATGCTTCGAAGCGGGTTGGAAGCCGAGCGGGCCGTAGAACGCCGGGTCGCCCAGCACGAACAGGGCGGCGATGCGGTGCTCCCGGCACTGACGGACCGCCTCACGGACCAGGGCTTTGCCGATCCCCCGCCCCCGGAACTCGGGCAACACCGAAAGCGGAGCGAGGCCGACGAGGCCGCGGACACTGCCGCCGTCTTCGTGGGTCATGCTCGTGAGCAGGGCGTGGCCGATGATCCCCGGACGCCGGTCTGGCGACTCGGCGGCGAGCGAAAAAACCACGTCATGGCCGGCCAGCAACTCGACAACGAGCTTCGCCTCGGCGTCGGTCGGGAACGACGCGGCGTGGACCGCCACAACCGCCTCGGCGTCGCCCGGCCCGGCGTCGCGGAGCGTGACCAGGGTGGTGCTTCTCGCCGAAGTGCTCTGCTCGTTTATTAGCAGATCCGGCCGCCGTTGCCGGGTCGCCGCGCGGGACTGCTCGGCCCGCCAAGCCTCAATGGCTTGGTGGTTGCCGCCCGTGAGCACATCCGGCACTTTCCGGCCGTCCCACTGCGGGGGGCGGGTGTAGTGTGGGTGATCGAGCAGCCGTTCGACGCCGGCCGAGAAGCTGTCCTCGTGGGCCGAGTCGGCGTGGCCCAGTGCTCCCGGCAGCAACCGTACGACGCTGTCGATGATCGTCATCGCCGGGAGTTCGCCGCCGGACAGCACATAGTCGCCGACGCTGACCTCCAGCAACCCGTTCCCGGCGTCACCGTCCGCGTCCTCGCGTAGCCGTTCGATCACACGCTGGTCGAGCCCCTCGTAGTGCCCGGCGATGATCATCAGCCGTGGCTCGGCGGCGAGCGCCTCGCACAATCCCTGGGTCAACGGCCGGCCCTGCGGCGTGGTGAGGATGCGCCGCGGCGGCCGCGGGTCCTCGGCGGTGGCGGCCTGCACGGCGTCCCAGACGGGCTGGCACAGCATGACCATCCCCGGGCCGCCGCCGTAGGGCGGGCTGTCGACCTTGGCGTGTTTCGCGTCGGCCGAGTGGTCGCGGATGTTGTGCAAGTGGTAACTCACCACCGCCGGGCGCACCCGGGCCGGGTCGTCGGGCGCGGCCGGGTCCGGCACGTCGGCCGCCGCGCGACGGAGGATGCTCGAATCGAGCACGCCGGTGAACATCTCGGGGAACAGGGTGAGGACGTCGATCCGCATGGCGGGGATGGGGCGGGCGAGCGGAAACGTTAAAACTTGGAAAATTTTGTGAAAGTCTTGGGCCGTGGGCCGCGCCTCGATACAGTAACGGATGGTGCTCGAGGCGTGGGCCCGGGCCGGGTCGGGAATCTGTTTTTAATCGGGAGGTACGGTCATGGGACGGAAAACCGTTGCGTTCACGGCGGCGTTGGTGTGGTGGGTGTCGACTCCATTGTCCGGCCAGGCCGTGGTGGATTTCGAGTCGCTCGCGGTGGGGACGCAGTTCGGCAGCGGCTTCGGCCAGTTGCCGGGCGACCTGATCTTCACCGAAAGCGGGGTCGCGGTGTCGATCGATGAATTCACCCAAGGCACATTCACGGGCTTCAACTTCGTCACGATCGGCGGGTTCACCGACCCGGCCTTCCCGACCCCGCCCGCCACGATCAACAATGTACGGCTGGTGTTCGATCCGCCGTCGGTCGACGGCGGCGACGTCACCGGCGCATCATTCGAGTACGTCGATTTTGGTGGTAGCGAGAACTTGGTGATTAACGGGGCGGTAGCCGAGCTCAGCGAGTTCAGCAGCGCCCCCATGACTCTGGGCGGGGTCAACGTCGTGGTGAATACGGTCCCGTCGCCGATCCTCGGCGTCAACGAGGCCGGCACGGTGGTCCTCGACGGCGTGATCAACACGCTGGAGATCGGCGGGCAGGAACTGGGCATCGACAACGTGCGCTTTATCCCCGAACCCGCGTCGGCGGCGGTGTTGGGGCTGAGCGTGCTGACCGTGGCCGCCGGGCGTCGGAAACGCTCGGGAGTCTGATACACAGCGCCGGTGTTGGGACTCGTTTGGGGGCATCGGTCGGGGGATTCACACCCACCGGCGGACACGGCGGCGGTAGTCGTCGTAGGCCGGGCCGAACTGGTGGACGAGCATCGCTTCTTCGCGGCGGATCAGTTGCCGATCGATCAGCCACGCAAACGCAGGCGGCACCAGCCAGACCGTGGCCGAGCCCGCGACTACGGCGAGGCCCACGAGGATCAGCGTCATGCCCAGGTACATGGGGTTGCGGCTGATCCGGAATACGCCGTCGGTCACCAGCGTGCGCCCGTCGGGCTTCGGCAGCAGGTTGTTGCCCCGCCGCAAGAACCGCGCGGCCCCCGCGAGGCAGAACGCGCCGCCCGCCAGCATCGGCCCCCACCCGACCATCTTGCCGGGCATGTGGAAGAGCAGCGTGCCGGGAAGGTGCTTGTCGAGCACGTGCATCGCCGCGAACGCCGCGCTTAGCAGCACCGGCGCGAGAAAAAACCACCGGACGCGGGGCACGGCGGCGGGTGGACTATTCAGGACGGAAGAGGTCTGGCTCGCGGTCATCACAGAACCATAGCCAGCAGCGGGGCGGGTTTATTCCGCCCTACAGCCGTTTACCCGGCCGCGGCGCCTTCCGGGGCGGGCGTGGCCTTGCCGGTTTTCTTGTCGTAGAGACCGGCTTTGGCGAGCATATTGCCGACGGTCTCCGACGGCTGAGCACCGACGCCCAGCCAGTAGCGGATCCGGTCTTCCTTGAGGCTGACCTGCTTCGACTCGTCCTTCTCGCAGGGGTCGAACCAGCCGAGCTGCTCGATGGGCTTGCCGTCGCGGGGCGAGCGTTGGTCGATGGCGTTGAGGCGGTAGAACGGCCGGTGGGTGCGGCCAAAACGCTTAAGACGAAGACGAACCATGATCTTGATCTCCGGGGGGCCCGGGATGGACTCCGGGGCGTGACCGTGAACGGGGTGCCGGGGCGGACGGTCCGCCGGGGCGAGCTGCATAGTGTAGCGAAAACCGCCGACTTGCCAAGCTCAGTGGCCTTCGCCGTATTCGCCGTGTTCGGCTTCAGCGGGGGGCGGCCCGGTACGGAATTCGGGGTGGCTGATCTTGCCGCCCGAATCGGCGATGTAGGCACTCGCCGCAACGCTCAGCACGCAGCCCAGCGCCGCGAGCCCCGCCAGCACACGTGTGGTCTTGACCCGCTTCTTCATGACCATGCTCAGCAGCGCGACCAGCGACACCGCCGCCGTGCCGTACATCACCCACACGAAGTCTTCGGCCCGGTGCTCGTGAATCTCGGCCCAGGCGTAGGCGTCTGCGTCGAGGTGGCCGGCGCGTTCCGAGTGCAGCCAGTCATGCTCGGCCTCCTCGCCCGACCACATCACCGCCATCGTCGACGCGCCGCAGAGCGTCGCCAGCAGCAGCCCGATGAACAAAGACTCCCGCCGGTTGCCGAGCAGCCCGATCAAGAGCGGCACCAACGCCAATGCCAGCCCGATCAGCGGGAGGTGATTGAGCATGACGTGGAGGTGTTCGGGGTTGAGGTTCATGGTGACGATTGGGGGCCGGGCGGAGTGGAGTAGGGGCACCGGGGTGCCCGAGGCTTGGGAAAGTCAGTGGGTCAGGCCGAAGAGATTTCGACGCCCTCGCCGGGCGAGACGAAATGCCCCGGCTCATCGAGGACCGCAACCAGATCGGGGCGGTCGAGCAAAGAGTGACGGGTGACATACTCGACTCCGGGCTGCCGTTCGGCGTCGAGCTCGGCCTGTTCTTCGGGGGTCATGCCCGCCGGTGCCTTGCCCTCGTTCTTGAACAGGCGGATCGGCGAGGGCACGTCGCCCAGCAACATGATCCGGCGCTTTTCGGCCTCGGGGTCTGGCATCGGGGCGGCGCTCAAAAGCGCCTTGGTGTACGGGTGCAACGGGTTGCGGTACAGCGTGTCGCGGTCGGCGAGTTCGACGATCCGGCCGAGGTACATCACCGCCACGCGGTCGCAGAAGTGTTCGACCACCGCGAGGTTGTGGGCGATGAACAGATACGACAGGCCGAACTCGTCCTGCAGGTCGTTGAGCAGATTCAGCACCTGCGACTGCACCGACACGTCGAGCGCGCTGACGGGTTCGTCGCAGACGATGAACTTGGGTGACAGGGCCAGGGCCCGGGCGATGCCGATGCGCTGGCGCTGGCCGCCGGAGAAGGCGTGGGGGTAGCGACGGGCGTGGTCTCTCTGCAGGCCGACTTTCACCAGCAACTCAGCGACGCGATCGGGGATCTCGTTCCGGGGGCAGGTGCGGTGGACCGCCATCGGTTCGCCGATGATCTTGCCCACGGTCATCCGCGGGTTCAGGCTGCCCACCGGGTCCTGAAAAATGATCTGCATCTCGCGCCGCAGCTGCTTCATCCGGCCGCTCGGGGCGTTGAGCACGTCTTCGCCCCGGTAGTGCACGCTGCCCGACGTGGTGGGGATCAGCCGCAGGATCGATCGGCCAACGGTGGATTTGCCGCAGCCCGACTCCCCGACGAGCCCGAGCGTTTCGTTGGGCGCGATGTCGAACGACACGTCGTCCACGGCCCGAACATCGCCGACGTGCGACTTGAGCAGGCCACGCTTGACCGGGAAGTAGGTCCGCAGGTTCTTGACGCTCAGCAGCGGGGGGTTGGGGGCGATCATGTCGGCCTATAGGATAACTCGGCGTAAAGCCAAGGTATAGCCATGCTTCGGCCCGGGCCCGAGACACACGCATCGACTTTAGTCACGCTGAATCTGCAGCAGCGCATACCGCGTGACGAACTCTCCCGCCGCGGTGTCCCACGTCGCGAGGGTCAGCCGGAGCGGCTGCCACGGGTCCGTGCCGCGCAGCGCTTTACGAAGGGCTTCAAAGGTTTCGACACGCTGCGAACCGAGGTGGGTGATCAGCATTTGTTTTTGGACTTGGTTCTGGATCTGCGCGATGGAGTTGTTGCGGACCTCAAGGACCATGACGCCGGCTAACGGTGCGTAGCCTGCGGCGCGGGAATCGTCAAGGGTGAAATCGGCGAGGCGTTCGATGCCCAGAGCCCGCAGGGTTTCGTCCTGGTAGATACTGCGGGGCGTGAAGCCGAAGGCCGGCAGTTGCCGGCGGCGTGTCACGGTCTTGGGTAACTCGCCGAGCTCGACCGTGAAGCTGCGTGACTCGGCGTCACGTGCCACGGTGACACGCAGGTCGTGTCCCGGGTCGTAGCCCGCCACGGTATAGCGCAGCGCCTCGACGCTCGCCACGGGCTGGCCCTCAATGTGTGTGATGATGTCGCCGGTCCGGAGCCCGCCGCGGTCGGCCGGCCCGTCGCCGGTGGCGTGTTCGACCAGCACGCCGTCGGTGCCGTCAAACCCGAACGTCGCCGCCATCTCGGGTGAGAGGTTGTCGATGTAGACGCCCAGGTATCCGCGGCGAACCTCGCCGTCTTCGATGATCCGTGTGGCGACCTCGACGACCATCTCGACAGGGATGGCGAAGCCCAAACCAATGAAACCGCCCTGGTCTTGGACGGTGTTGGGGCGGGTAGAGGCGATGGCGGTGTTCATGCCCACGACCCGGCCGTAGATGTCGGTGAGCGGCCCGCCGGAGTTGCCGGGGTTGATCGCCGCGTCGGTCTGGATGAAGTTCTCGTACTTGCCGGGGTTGATGATGTCGAGCTGCCTCCCGGTGGCCGAGACGATGCCCTGGCTGACCGAGAAGTCGAAACGCAGCGGGCTGCCGAAGGCGAAGACGATCTCGCCCTTGCGGATCGGCTCGGGACTGATCGCTGCGGCGTGCAGGAACGCGTCGTCGATCTCCAGCACCGCGACGTCCGTGGGCGGGTCGGAGTTGATGAGCGTGGCGGTGTGCTCGCTGCCGTTGGCGAAACGCACACTGATGCGGTCGGCCCCGTCGACGACGTGGTGGTTGGTGAGGATGTAGTTGGTCGCGTCGGCGCCGTCAGAAGGGGTGTGTTGGTACACCCAGCCCGACCCGCTGCCGGTGGGCTGGGGCGGGTCGAATCGGCTGAAGATCCCGCCGCTGCGGGCGGTGACGCCGAAGGTCTGGATGTGGACGACGCTGGGCTCGACGGCCTCGGACACCTGTGTGAACGAGTCGGAGAGCGAAGCGAGGTTCGGGTCAGCCAGCAGGCTCTGGCGGACCTGCGTGATCTGGGCCTCCTGGTGGCTCCAGACGATATTCCGTGCCAGCCCCGGGCCGAACAACATCACCGTGATCACGGTGGCAAGCAGGACGAGGGATGGGCCGTACCAGCGGATGGGCAAAACGGGCTTCCAAGTGAAGGTTGACTTCGAACTATACGTCTATCGGCAAGATGAGTTCAACCCGCAACAGTCTAATTACACCCCCATCAACGAAAGCAAGAATAACCGGTAAACGACCATCGATACCGCGGTACCCGCGACGCACGCCGTCGCGAGGTAGACACGCAGGTTTTGACGCACTTTCACGAAAAAAAGCGGAACGACCGTGAGGAAGTTGATGGCGGCACTCAGGATCAGCCCGTCCTTGATCCAGTAAGGCTCGACGTGCGTGACGTACAGCAAGCGATTGATTACTAGATAGCTGGCGACCAGCGGCCCTGCGGCACAACCCAAGATCAGCAGGCCGACGCTCCATGCGTAAACCGAACTCATGAATACGCCCCCGTATCAGTCAGGCGTCATTGCATACGGCCCGCCGTCCGCGAGGTACTTGCCGGTCTTCACGAGTTCGACCCAGCGCTCGGCCATCGCGGCGACGCTCTGGCCGCCGTTGGCCGCGGGGGGTGCGAAGCTGGGTTGCCAATCGGTCATGCCCAGCCAGTCGTGGAGCACGACGACATGCCCGTGGCAGTCGGGCCCGGCCCCGCAGCCGATGACCGGCACCTTCACCGTATCCATCACCGCGCGGGCCGCCTCGGCCGTGGCCTGCTCGATCAGCAGCATCGCCGCGCCCGCGTCTTCGAGCTGCTTCGCCAACTCGACCATCTTCTTGATCTTCTCGGGGGTCCGGCCCGCGACGATGGGCACGCCCGTGCGCGGCGTGCGCTGCGGACGCCAACCGATGTGCGCCACCACCGGGATCGACGCCCGGTCCATCTTGCCGACCAAGTCCACAAACCGCTCGTCGACTTCGATCTTGACCGCGTCGGCCCGGCCCTCGGTCATGAACCGCCCGGCGTTCTTGATCGCCTCGGCGTCGTCGGCGTGGTAGCTCATGAACGGCATGTCACCCATGACGAACGCGTTGGGCGCGCCGCGCTTCACCGCCGCGGTGATGGTGATCATGTACTCCAGCGGCGCGTGGATCGTGTCGTCGAAGCCCAGCATCATGCTCCCGGCCGTGTCTCCCACGAGCATGACATCCAGCCCGCCGCGGTACAGCCACCGCGCGGTGGTCGCGTCGTAACAGGTGAGCATTGCGAACTTCTCCCCGGCCCGGACACGGCGACGCAGGTCGCGCATCGTCACGGGCTTCTCGGGAGCGGGGGGTTTGGCGGGACTCGATTGGGTGTCGGTCGGCATGGCGACATTATAGGTGAGCGGGAGCCGTGGTCGGCGGGCGGTTATTGCGGGGTTACTTTGCTTCGACGTGGGTCTGCCGATAGATTGCGTGCCCTCCTGCCGTGATCCCACCCCCGGAATCCTCCGGGAACCCCGGAACCCCGGAACCCCGGATATCTGAACGATGACTCCTGACCCGGCCCCCCCGGCAACCCCGGAAGCCCAGAACGTGACCGCCCCTGTCCAACCCGGCACCTCGGCGGCCCAGTGGTTCTCGATCCTTTCACGGTTGCCCGCGTCGCCGAAGGCGGACCTGTTGTCGGGGCTGACGGTGGCGCTGGCGCTGGTGCCCGAGGCGGTGGCGTTCGCGTTTGTCGCGGGGGTTGAGCCGATCATCGGGCTGTACTCGGCGTTCTTCATCGGGCTGATCGCCGCGGTCGTCGGCGGCCGGCCCGGCATGATCTCGGGGGCGACCGGAGCGATGGCCGTGGTCGTCGTCGCGCTGGTGGCGATCCACGGCGTGGCGTACCTGTTCCCGGCGGTCATCCTGTGCGGTCTTATCCTGGTGGCGGTGGGGCTGGGGCGGCTGGGCAAGCTCATCCGCATGGTGCCGCACCCGGTCATGCTGGGGTTTGTCAACGGCCTGGCGATCGTCATCGGGCTGGCGCAGATCGGCAGCTTCAAAGAGATCGGCGCGGACGGGGCGCTGCACTTCCTCGACGGCCCGCGGTTGGGGCTGATGATCGGGCTGGTGGTGCTGACCATGGCGATCATCTTCGTCCTACCCAAGATCACGCGGGCCGTGCCGTCGTCGCTCGCGGCGATCGTGGTGGTGAGCTTATTGGCGGCGGCCATTAACGGCGCCACCTCCAGCGAAGATGGCAGGAACGCCGTGCCCACCGTGCGCGACATGCTCGTCAGCGGGCAGCAGGCCGCCGCCGTGACCACCGCCGCCAAGGCCGAGATCAAACAAGACACCGCCCGGGCCAACGAGCTGCTGCTGGCCAACGGCCTGATCACCGAAGAGCAGGCGGCCGACACGTCGGTGGAGATGGACCAACACGCGATCAGCGAGGCCGTGGCCGACTTGCCGGATGACACCGTGGCCGCGGCGCTCGCGACCGTGGACCCGGAAAAGGTAACGATGAAGTCCGGCCTGCCGGAGCTGTTTTTCCTCGACGACAAGTACACCGCGGGGGGCCCCGACGGCGCGAGCTTGATCCCGCCGATGAACCTCGAGACGCTGTGGATCATCCTGCCGTTCGCGCTGGTGCTGGCGGGCGTGGGCCTGATCGAGTCGCTGATGACGATGAGCCTGATCGACGAGATCACCGAGACCCGCGGCCGGGGCAACCGCGAGTGCATCGGCCAGGGCACGGCCAACATCCTCTGCGGCATGTTCGGCGGCATGGGCGGCTGCGCGATGATCGGTCAGTCGCTGATCAACGTGAAGTCCGGGGGCAAGGGCCGGCTGTCGGGTATCACCGCCGCGGTGTGTCTGTTGCTGTTCATCCTGCTCTTGGCCACGTGGATCGAGTTGGTGCCGATGGCGGCGCTGGTCGGCGTGATGTTCATGGTGGTCATCGGCACGTTCGAGTGGACCACGCTCAAGACCTGGCACAAGGTCCCGGTGTCGGACGTGCTCATTATGATCTTTGTCGCCGCCTACACCGTTTACATGCACGACCTGGCGAGGGCGGTGATCCTGGGCGTGGTGCTCGCCGCGCTGGTGTTCGCCTGGAAGAAATCCACCCACCTGATCGCCGACATCAAGTTCAACGACCAGGGCAGCAAGATCTACCAGCTCCACGGCCCGCTGTTTTTTGCCTCCGACGAGTCGTTCAAGTCACTGTTCACCCCGGCCGAGGACCCCGATGACGTCGTGATCGATTTCTACTTCAGCCGGGTCTATGACCAGTCCGGCCTCGAAGCGATCAACGGCATCACCGAGAAGTACGCAGCGTTGGGCAAACGTGTCCACCTGACCCACCTCAGCGAGGAGTGTCAGAAGCTGCTGGGTAAGGCAGGCGATTTGGTGGTACCCAATATCTCCGAAGACCCGCATTATCACGTGATGACCGACAGATTGGCTTGACCTAGGGAAAACGTGGTGTAGGTTTGGTGTTTTCCGCCACGATAGCCTAATGGGTATGAAACGCGTCATTTTCCTGATCGGGGGGGTGTTGGCCTTGGCCCTCGCCTCGGCGGGCGGGTGGTACGTCGCGCAGCGCACCGCCATGCCGCCCGCGGTGCTCGGGCCTTCGCCGGCCGCGGCTGAATCGGTCACCTTCCTCGCCGTCGGACGGCAGGGTTACGGCAACGATCACGGCCGCCGCGTCGCCGCGGGCATGGAACGCGCCGCGGCCGAACAACCCACCCATTTTGTCGTCTTCGGCGGCGACAACTTCTTCCGCAACGGCGTCGAGTCCGTCGACGACCCGCAGTGGCAGACCAAATTCGAAGACCAGTACGACGGCCCGCACCTCCGCGGCCTGCCGATGTTCGCCGTGCTGGGCAACCACGACCACGACGGCAACCCGCAGGCGCAGGTCAGCTACGCCGCCCAGCGTAAGGGCACCGGCCGGTGGCGCATGGACGGGCTGTACTACTCCCGCGACTTCGGCCGCACCGACGACGGGGCGGTGCTGCTACGCGTCGTGTTCCTCGACATGATCCCGATGATGGATTCGCCCGCCGAGCAGGAACAGTTCCTCCGCGACGCGCTGACCGCCCCCGGCAGCCCGCGGTGGAAAGCCGTCGTCGGCCACAACCCGCTGCGCAGCCTCACCGAACAGCCCACCGCGCTGACCCGCGTGATGCACGACCTCCTGCCGGTCGCCCAGCAGCTCGACGTCGACCTCGCGGTCAGTTCCAACGACTGGTTCCAGCAGCTACTCGACGTCCCCGGCGAGCCGATGCACGTCAGCACCAGCGGCGGCGGGCGCAAGCTCGAAGAGGTGCCGTTCCGCAACGAGCCGGGCACCTACACCAAGTCGCAACACGGCTTCGCCCGCATCACGATCGACGCACACAGCCTCACCGTCGAGATGCTCGACGCGGACGGTGAAGCGACCTACACCGCGTCGCGGGGCAAATAAACCCCCCGGGTGCCGCGATCTGGCGCTGCATTCCTGCGAGGCAAAGCCCAGACGCTTGCTGCCGCCTACGACGCCCCGTTCAGCAACGCCAACGCTTCGTCGACGTCTATAGCCACCGCGTACATCTCCCGAAATACTTCCCCGGCGAACTGCGTCTCGATGAAGTGCTCGAACAACGCCAGCAGGTGGTTGTAAAACCCGTCGGTGTTGAGCAACACGATCGGTTTGTCGTGGAACTTCAGGTAGCGGTGGGTGATGACTTCCGACAGCTCTTCGAGCGTGCCGAAGCCGCCCGGAAGCACGAGGAACGAGTCCGCGCGCTCGTCCATCTCGTGCTTGCGCTCCCGCATCGTCTGGGTCACGATCAATTCGTCGGCGTCGAGGTACGCGACCTCGACCGACTTCATCGATTCGGGGATCACCCCCACGACCCGGCCGCCCCCGGCGTGGACCGCCCGTGCCACCCGGCCCATCAGACCCGTCGAGCCGCCGCCGTACACGAGCGTGTGGCCGCGCTCGGCCAACGCCGTTCCCACTCGATCACCCACCTCGCCGAACGCGGGCTCCACCCGCGGGCTCGACGCGCAGTACACACACACGGTTCGTTCGGACACAAAGCACTCCCACCGAACCCGGGACCCGCGGGCACGGAAAACTGTAAAAACGGATGATTATACCCGAACCCTCTTGTCGGGGCCGGTCGATTGGTTAAGGTTGCAGCGGCGGCCGGGCGTGGGGGACCGGACCAGCCCCCAAGGACTTTACCCCGGTGCCCGCTCCGCCTGCCCCCCAGAATCCAAGCTCGGCTACACCAACGCCTCAACGCGGCGCGGCTCCCTCGGTCACGTCCGGCGCGATGGGCGGCGACGACGCGGGGCCGTCCAACGTCCGCCTGATCCTGCGCATGCTCGGCCTCGCCTGGGAGTACCGCGCCGGGGCGATCAAAGTGGTCCTGTTGCAGTTCGTGCTCTTGGCGATGGCGCTGTCGGGGCTGGGCCTCTTGGGTTTGGGCATCGACGTGGTGGGCTACGGCTTCGACCCCGCCGGCCCGGACAACCCCGACGGGGCCAAGCCGCCGCGTTGGCCCCTCGGCATCGCGCCGCCGGCCAGTTGGGACGAGCTCGAACGCGTCGCCCTGGTCGCGGTGCTGATCATCGTCATCGGGGGGCTGCGGTTTCTCCTCGACCGCTGGAGCGTTGTGAGCGTGGCGGTGCTCGTGCAGGACATCGTCGTGGACCTGCGCGGCCGGGTCTACGACAAGCTGCAACGCCTGAGCTTCCGCTTCTTCGACGCCAACGAGTCGGGCTCGCTCATCAACCGCGTCACCGGCGACGTGCAGATGGTGCGCATGTTCGTCGACCGCGTGTTGATCCAGGTGCTGATGCTGATCATCTCGCTGGCGTTCTTCGCGGGTTTCATGCTGAGCTTGCACGTGACACTGACGCTGGTGTGCCTGGCGACGACGCCGGTGATCTGGTTCCTGACCGCGTACTTCAGCAAGATCGTCAAGCCGGCCTACCGCGAGAACCGCCGGCTGTTCGACCGCGCGGTCCGCGTGCTGTCGGAGAACGCTCAGGGCGTCCACGTGGTCAAGGGTTTTGCCCGACAGGACTTGGAGAAAGACAAGTTCAACGCCGCGAGCCAGGCCGTGGCCGACCAGAAGCGGTGGATCTTCTGGCGGGTCGCGACGTTCATCCCGCTGATCGTCGGCCTGTCGCAGTTCAATGTTCTGCTGTTGCTGATCGTCGGCGGCTGGGTCTACATCCACGACCCGGGCTTCACCTTCGGGATGCTCGTGATCTTCGCCGGGCTGCTGCAGCAGTTCTCCTCGCAGATCGGCAACATCGCCCAGATCGCCAACGCGATGCAGGCCTCGCTCACCGGAGCCCAGCGCGTGTTCGAGGTGCTCGACACGCCGCTGGAGATCGCCTCGCCCGAGGTGCCGCAACCGCTTGACCGGGCTAAGGGTCGGCTCGAATTCGAGGACGTCTCGTTCCGCTACTCGGACGACGACCCCGAGGGGGCGCTGCGCAGCGTCAGCTTCGCGGTCGAGCCCGGCCAGACCGTCGCGATCCTCGGCGCCACCGGAGCGGGAAAGAGCACGCTGCTGTCGCTGATCCCGCGCTTCTACGACCCGACCTCGGGCCGTATCACGCTCGACGGGGTCGACCTGCGCGACTACGACCTCGACGCGGTACGCCGCAACATCGGCCTGGTCTTCCAGGAGAGCTTCCTGTTCTCCAACACGATCGCCGAGAACATCGCCTTCGGCCACCCCGACGCCACGTCCGAGCAGATCGAGCGCGCCGCCACCACCGCCGCCGCGCACGACTTCGTTACGAACGACCTGCCCCACGGCTACGATACGCTGTTGTCCGAGGGCGGCGACAACCTCTCGGGCGGGCAGCGCCAGCGTATCGCGATCGCCCGGGCGCTGCTGCTCGACCCGCCGATCCTCATCATGGATGACCCCACCGCGGCGATCGACCCCGAGACCGAGCACGAGATCCTCGACGCGATGGCCCGGGCGATGACCGGGCGGACGACGTTTGTCGTGGCCCACCGGCTGAGCACACTGCGGCGCGCGGACATGATTCTCGTGCTCGAGAAGGGGCGTCTGGCGCAGGCGGGCACGCACGACCAACTGATGGGCACGGCAGGGCATTATCAACACGCGGCGCAGCTCCAGTCGGCCGACGACGAGTCGCGCCGGCTGCTGGGGCTGCCGCAGGAAGGGGCGGTTTAGTCATGGCCGACGCAACGCTCTCCGATCCCCCGCGGCCCCCGGGCCGCAAGCACGCCAAACGCATCACGGCCGTGCGCCGCGACGACGCCGAAGCGAAGCAGCGCCCGCTCGACTGGAGGCTCATCACGCGTCTGTGGCGTTACGCCAAGCCCCACGCGGCCAAACGCAACACGCTGCTGGCGATCGTGATCGTCCGCGCGATCCAGCTGCCCGCCGTGGCTTGGCTCGCCGCGGAGATCATCAACGGCCCGGTGTTCGACCGCGACTTCCGCGGCGTCGTGTGGGGCTCCCTCGCGTTCGCGGCGCTGGCGGTCTTCACCGAAGCGATGTTCCACTTCCGGATGCGGCTGTCGCTCGAGCTGGGCGAGGCGGTGGTGCAGGACCTGCGCCGCGACATCTTCGCGCACCTCCAATCGATGAGCATGCGGTTTTACGACCGCACCAAGCTCGGCCGGATCATCAGCCGGATGACCTCCGACGCCGAGGCGATGCGGATGGGCATCCAGGACGTGCTGTTTGTCAGCCTCGTGCAGGGCGGGGGCATGGTCGTCGCCGCGGCGGTGATGCTCTGGTACGACCCGCCGCTGTTCTTCTTCGTGCTGGCGATGACGCCGATCATCTACCTGATCAACCGCTGGTTCACGAAGCGGTTGACCCGGCAGGCGCGGCTTATCCAGGAAAGCTTCAGCCGGGTGACCGCGACGATCGCCGAGTCGGTCAACGGCGTACGCGTCACCCAGGGCTTCGTGCGGCAGGAGGTCAACGCCGAGCTGTTCCGCGGCCTCGTGCGGGAGCACTCGAACTACAACCTCGAGCAGGCCCGGCTGTCGGGGACGCAGCTGCCGCTCCTGGAATTCAAGGGCCAGTTCATCATCGCCACGCTCACCGTGCTCGCGGGTTGGCAGGTGCTCCGGGGGGGGTTCTTCGCCGGCGACGACCCGAAGGTGACGTTCTCGGCACTCGTCGTGTTCTGGTTCATGATCCCGTACTTCTTCAACCCGATCCGTATGATCGCTCAGCAGTACAACACCGCGCTGACCGCGATGGCCGGGGCCGAGCGCGTGTTCGGGCTGCTGGACACGCCGAGCGAGCGGCTCGACGCCGACGACGCCGTGTCCCCCCGCGAGTTGCAGGGCAGGGTCGAGTTCGCCAACGTCCACTTCGGCTACGACCCCGACCACCCCGTGCTCCACGGCATCAGCTTCACCGCCGCCCCCGGGAACACGGTCGCGCTGGTGGGCCACACCGGCAGCGGCAAATCGACCGTCATCAAGCTCATCAGCAAGTTCTACCTGCCGACGCACGGCAAGGTGTTGATCGACGGTATCGAGTCGTATGACCTGTCGACCGAAGCCCTGATGGCCCAGATCGGCATCGTGCTGCAGTCCAACTTCCTGTTCACCGGCACCGTGATGGACAACATACGCGTCGGCCGACCGGACGCGACCGACGAACAGGTCATCGCCGCCGCCCGTCGGCTGGACTGTCTGGACCTATTCGAGGCCCTGCCGCAGGGGCTGCGGACCGACGTCGGCGAGAAAGGTGGCAACTTGTCGTTGGGCCAGCGCCAGCTGGTTTGCTTTGCCCGCGCGATGCTCGCCGATCCACGGATCCTGATCCTGGACGAAGCGACGAGCAGCGTGGACACGATGACCGAGGCGCGGATCCAGAAGGCGCTCGAGGTCCTGCTCGAGGGGCGAACGAGTTTTGTGGTGGCGCACCGGCTATCGACGATACGCCACGCCGACACGGTGCTTGTGCTCGACCACGGCCAGATCGTTGAACGCGGCCCGCACAACGACCTGCTCGCCGCCGGCGGGATCTACGCCAACCTCTACCGCCAATTCATCACCGCGACCGAGGTATAGTTCCTCCGTAATCGGTGGCGGTTACGTCGCCGTCAGCCCTCGTCCTTGCTCATGCGAAGGGCGATGAGTTTGTCCCCTTTTTGCAGCAGCACGTGCTGGTCGCGGACCAGCACGAGGCGGTAGCCGGCGACCTCGCCGCCGGGGCGGACGATCTGGCCGCCGATGACCGCCGAGCCGCGGTGGCCGTAGCCCGACGGCGTGGGGGGGATGATGGCCTCGAGGCGGAGCGTGCTGGTGGGGCCCGCCTCCGCCTCGCCCGCTACGGGCCCGGCCGCGTTACCGGGGGCGGAATCGAGGTCGTTGACGTACTGCCAGTCTTCGAAGCCCTGGATCGACGCGAGATCGATGCCCACGGGCTCGGCGATGTCGATCGACGCCTCGGCCGCGTTCGGCCCGGCGGCGAGCAACGCGAACAACTCGCGGGCCCCGCCGTCCTTGAGCACGGCGGTGTACATCAGGAAGGCCAAGGCGCCGACGACGCCGAGCACCGCGAGCGCGCCGAGCGGATTGGTCTGAGGCTGCCGCACCGCGCCCATCGTGCCGGGGGCCGGGCCGTCGATCAGCGGGCGCTGGATGTCATGGGGATCGGGGGCCGGGGCGCCGGCGGTGGGTGCCGGCGCGGCCGCCATCCCTGCGCCCTGGGCGTGTTCGGCGTAGCTGGGGTGTTGGTTGAAGCGGTCGTCCGGATCGCTGCGGGCCATCTTGACCGCCGCGGCGCCGGCGAGCGGGTGCATGGGCTTGAACTCATCGATGATGATGCCCTGCTGCTGGGCGATCTGCTGCGCCTCGTTTTCGCTGCGGGCCTCGATGACCGTGCTGATCGGCTGTCCCGTCTTCGTGTCCACGCCCACCACGGCAAACTGCGCCATGACCTGCGGCGTCGCGACGCCGATCGGGACGGCCCGTTGCTGCTTCGCGGGGCGCTCGGGGGGCAACGACGGTTGACGGGAAAACATAGACATTCGCGGGTCTCCGTCCGGTTTATCGGGCGGGGCCGGCGGGCGGTTGAGTTGGGAAACCCCGGGGAATCACGGGAACGGTGGGGGTTGCGCCGGCGGTGTGCTTTGTGACGGTGCGGCAAGCGGTGAAAGCGGCCGTGCACGCCAGATCAACGGTCGAGACACGCCCGCGCGGCGGCCGGCGGGGTGGTCCATCGAGCCCCAAACCTTGGGCCGAGCAATCCGGACGACGTACGGATCACGGGCTCAGCCGCGGGTCCGTGCGAACTCGCCCATGAAGTCGGCCAACGCCTGGGCGCCCTCGATCGGCATCGCGTTGTAGAGCGACGCGCGGCAGCCGCCGACGCTGCGGTGGCCCTTGAGCCCGTCGAGCCCCTGTGCGGTCGCCTCGGCCACGAACGCGGCCTCGAGCTCCTCGCTGGGCAGACGGAACACCACGTTCATGCTCGAGCGGAACCGCTCGTCGATCGGGCAGCGGTAGAAGCCGCCGGAAGCGGCCATCGCGTCGTAGACCAACGCGCTGCGCCGCTGCGCCATCTCCGCCGCCCAGGCCGTGCCGCCCTTGGCCTTGAGCCACTCCAGCACCAGCCCGATCATGTAGATCTGAAACACCGGCGGCGTGTTGAGCATCGAACCCGCCTTGGCGTGGTTCGCGTAGTTCAGGTAGTTCGGCCGCTTCACGCCCAGGTCGATGCTGCGCTCCATCAGGTCTTTGCGGATGATCACCACGCACACCCCGGCCGGCCCGATGTTCTTCTGCGCCCCGGCGTAGATCAGCCCGAATGGCTCCACATCGATCGGCCGACTCAGGAAGTCGCTGCTCATGTCCGCGATCAGCGGCGCGTCGCAGTCCGGGAAAGCCTTCCACTGCAGGCCGCCGATGGTCTCGTTGCTCGTCAGGTGCAGGTACACGCTGCCGGCGGTGGACCGGACGGTTTCGGGCTCGGGCAGGAACGTGTAGCGGTCGTCGGTGCCGTCGAACACGAGGTTGACCCGGGCGCCCACGGCCTCGGCGTCGGCGATGGCCTTCTTGGCCCACGCGCCGCTGTGGGTGTAGTCGGCGGCGTCGCCGGGCGCGAGCAGGTTCATCGGCACCATGCCGAACTGCATCGTCGCCCCGCCGCCGAGGAACAACACCTCGTGGTCGTCGCCGAGGTTCAGCAATTCGCGCATCGACGCGAGCGCCGCCTCGTGCAGCGCCACGACGGGTTTGCTGCGGTGGCTCATCTCGATCGCCGACATCCCGTGGTTCTGGTAGTCCACGAACTCCGCCTGGGCGCGTTCGAGGACTTCCAGCGGCAGCGTGCAGGGCCCGGCCGAGAAGTTGTGGATCCGGTGGACGGCGGTCTGGTTGGCTGGGGCGTCGTTACCGGGGGCGGGGGGACTTCCGGGGGTCATGGCGGCGTTACTTCCGGGGGCAAGGCTCGGCGGGGGGAAGGGGGGCGGAGCCGCACAAGATAACAGCCCCGCCGTGGGGCGGGCGGGCCACCGCAAGCCACCCGCGGCGTCGGCCGCCGGCGTCGTGGTCCGGCTCGGCTCCCGCTCCGTGGTGCCCGGCTGGTCGGCCAACAACGCCCGGGAGTCCGGCTCTGGAGAGCCGGGCTTGCGGGGGTCCCGCCCCGGCGCGGCCTCCACTGGTCTGTTTCCGGTGGTCTGGTCTGGACTCAATCGGCGCGTTACGCCGATTTCCAGACCGAAACCAGACCGATTCCGGACCGGTGCCCCCAGAACTCCCCCAGAAACCGCGCCCGGAACTCCTCCCGATTGGGTTGACGGGGACGCACATACGCGCCGCAATTGGCCGGCCCGCCCGCCCTCGATCACCCCCGCCCGCTCCAACTCACTCCAAACCGCCCGGACGGTCTCCCGTGACACGCCCACGGCCTCGGCCACCGCCCGTTCTCCAGGCAGCGTGTCCCCCGCGAGTAACAACCCCGTCTGGATCTGTCGGCGCAGCCAATACCGAACCCGCGCCCGCGGAGCCGTCAAAGCCGACCCGATCCTAAGTTTGGAATGTTCTAGCCCCGCTTTCACGCTAAAATGATAGGTTTTTGTTAGTATATAATCAAGCCGGAAAAGCGACGGCGCTCTTGCCGGGATACGCATGAACTTCTGCTCGGCCAAGGCATCGTTGGTTTTGCGATCAAGTCGAGGGCGGATTCGGATTCCCGGCGGTGTATGGAAGGGGTTGGAGAGGGTCCGATATTCATTAGGAAAGTCTTGCTGTGGAGTGGGATAGGGGTATTTTTGGCTCGGCCTCCGTGGGCCGGATCAATGATTCTGGGCTTTTCGCCGACTTCCCGCCGGGGCGTCACGTGTGGCCGAACAGTGGGGCAAGCGGTATGTCGCATCGGGATGAAAAACGGATAACAGGACGGGCCCTTGCGCTGGCGGTGGGGCTTGGCATCACGGCCTGCCCGCCCGCGGCGGCGCAGATCTTCACGATCGATTCGGTGGCGACCGGCACGTGGGACGGCTTCGGCGACGACTACACGCCCGACTGGGTTGGTCGGACCCAGGTCGTGGATTTCCCGTCGCCAGGCGACGGCAACTTGGGGGGAGTTCGAGTGATTCAGGCACCGGCTTTGTATCCATTATTTCTCCGGGCCCGACGAACCCGGATCCGGTCGAGTACACCTACATCCCGGTGCCGGCGGTCCGCCTTGTTGGTGGTTCGACCTCAAATGTAAATTTTGTCGAAGCATATTCCTACGATCCGGGCGGAAATGTGACCGTGTCTTGGGACTCGACCAGTGACGCGGATCGAGACACCAACACCGCGTCGTCTTACAGCTTGCCCGGGAACGTCCTGTACTACGACCCCGACGTTTGGCCCGAGCCGCCGTCGGGGCCTCTGGGGCTCGGCACGTGGCCGGGACTCTCCAGCCCCCGGGCATTCAATTCGACGGTGCGACGTGACGCGACGGCGCAGCTGGTGTTCCCGGACGACCAACTCGCGGCTCGGGGCATCTCGATCTCTGGGCACACGACCGAGATCGACGACGCGGGTTACCGGGTGACCGGCCGTTTCGGCGTCGGCGGCGTGGCCGTTCCGCAGGGCGACTTCTCGGGTTTCACAGGGGCGCACATCAACACGTCCGCACGCTACTCGGTCAGCGAGGCGCGGGCGTTTGAAGTGGACCTGTCGTTCGAGCGCCTCGGCACCGCGATGGGGTTTGGTTTCCAGATCATCGAAGAAACGACGGGGATCGTTGCGCTCGCGGTCTCGTCCGTCTGGCAGCCCGGCGAATCGCCCGGCGAGAGCATCGACCTGGCGCTGAGCGGGGTGCTGGCCCCGGGGGACTACCGGATCGAAACTTATTCTCGAGAAGACAAGGGCTTTTTCGGGGGTCCCGAGTCGGTCGCGTTCGCCGAATACGACGTGGCGGTCACGTTCGGGGCCGCCGCGTCGCCGCTGGACGACGTCGAGCAGTTTTACACGGCGGCGGATGCCCCCGAAGGGTTGCGGGTGACTTCGGGCCACCTCGCGATCCCGGAGTGGGCCTCCCACCTCACCGAGCCCGAGCCGACGCTCATCGGCGACTACGACGCCAACGGCGTCGTCGGCCAGGCCGACTTGGACCTCGCCCTGTTGAGCTGGGGCAAGGGAGGGTATTATGGGAGTCTGCCGGCGGCTTGGGTGGCGAGAGACCAGTTCGCCGCCGTCAACGAGGAAGAGGGGGTTGGTCAAGACGAACTGGATCGTGTGCTGCGGTACTGGGGGAACCACGACGTCGCCGTCACGACCATCCCCGAGCCCGCGTCGGCGTGGGGTCTGCTGGTTGGCGTGTGGGGTTTGACACGCCGCCTCGGGCGTGAGGAGCGGGCGTAAGCCGATCCCGATCCGTTCGTGGCGGCGTACCGCGGCACCGCGGGACTGCGTCGCGAGTGGCTTGAGCTGTTCTGTTGTATCGGATCGCACGTCTTTCAAGGCGTGAACTTGGATAGCCGTTTTGCTTGAATAGCGACCGGCTCTGTCCGCTTCATTGACGTGTTTGGCCGGCTAAAACCTCGGGGTCTCACCAAGGGCCACTTGCTGCGGTATACCCGTGTCCGGCTTTGGTAATGCGGCAAACAGCGCTATCAGCCGTCCTGCCGCGGCGGAATCCGCGCGGTGTTGAGGATGAGTCGATTCGAATGTTGGGTAATCGTTCCCGTTTTCCCGCGCTCTTTTCCTCGTGCGTCCGGGGCGACCCAGATGAAAACACAAGAAAGTGTGTTTCAAAAACTATCCAATTTTTGATGTTTTGTTTTTACACATATTTTCATAAATATGAAGTAAAACAATAGAATTACTAAGAATAAGGGCAACAAAAATTGAAGAGCGACATGCATAATTGCGCAGGGCAAGAAGTGATGGTGGAGTC
>JBCCCG010000039.1:0-36169 GCA_039033595.1 Planctomycetota bacterium
CCTAACCCTAGCATTAATGGACCCAATGAAGTATGCAATAGCAATACTACCTACCAGGTGATCGGTAGCAGTGGGCTACCTGTTCGGTGGCAGGTTACGGGCAACTTAGCCATCGTTTCGGGAGCTACGTCTACTACTGTAACCATCAGAAGCACTGGCTCAGGAGGAGGGCAAATAGACGTAGAAGTGGGTACCGGAATCTGTACTGTGTCGGCCTTACCCAAGCGACTAAACGCCCCCCCCGACAGGTTAACCGTGCTGCCACTTTCGGCGAGTAGGCTAGTGCGGAAGACTCCTCCTTTTACATTGACCGTACTTTCGCGGCGGGCTTCGAAGGCAAAACCAAGGAAGCCGTCATAGATGTTGACGGTGCTACCTCCATTAGCCCCGAACTCATTGCCTACTTCTCCGCCAAAAATATTGACCTCGATGTTCACCCCACCTCCGCTCCGACCTCCGGCGTTGAAGCGATCCCCGATACTTCCGCTCTCGTAGAGATTCAGTTGTGTGTTACTTCCGATGAGCTCGATGGCCCCGAGATTGGGGTCGGGCGGTATGTTTATAACTGTGGTGAAGCCCCCAGGATCTGTCTGGGCTTTAATTGTGGTACAGAACGAAATTGTCGAAAATGCTGCCAGACAACAGCACAACATCGAAACCCTGCACAAGGCAACCATGTGAGGCGCAAGCAGGGATAGACTCGGGGGATGTTTCACATATCTCATATCGCAATACCACACGGAGACACGTTCTGAAGCCCAAGAGCAGTGGCCGGAATACAGGTGCGCAAAGGATTTTGCCCAAATCATAAACGCCTCGTAGTTACAGCGAAAGTGCTATCTGTCTTCGGATTCCGCGTTTCGGAACGTGACCACAATCGGATAGTGGTCGCTGATCCCTTCCGGCTCGTAGTTGTTGATGATCGTTGCCGACTCCGCCCGCTCCGCAAGGTCGGGGGCGAGCAAGATGTGGTCGGTAGAAGCTAGCTCGCCCTTGTTGTCCGCCTTCCCGTTGCCGTTCTTGTCCCAGTGGCAGGCGATCCTCGCCATCTTCGCGTTGGCCAACTCGGGGTTGCCGCGGTGCGGAAACTGGATGCTCTCGCTGCCTTCCTTGGGGGCGACACCGTCTCACATGAACTCGACGCTAAAGGTCATCACCTTGAGTTGGGAGGTGTCTTCGCGGCGATCTTCAGCATAGGCCAGCGAGGGGAGCAGACAGAGATAAGTGAGGATTAAAAGGTTACGCATAAAAGCAGCATGCCGGGCAAATCAAGAAGTGGGGTCCGGAACGGCGATAAAGTGCTTTGTCAGTCGGGTGGTCGCTGTTAGACTGCTTCCCGAGGGTTGTAGTAGCGGAGTTCAAGCTAACTCATGCAGGGGATTCCGGCTTGACCAAACTTCACGGAGGATTGAAATGTGTACCCGATCTTTTGTTTTGATTGCGTGCGCTGTGGTAGTGCTCATCCCGTCTCTTGCGTCATGGGGGCAAGTCACGGACTTACGGTTCGAACGCTCCGGAACGACCCTGGATCTCTTCCTCGATTTCGAAGGCATGTATTTTGGGTCACAGCTATTAATAGGGCTGGATACGGGATCGATCCTGAATATCGATAGCATCGAGCCCGCAGCCCCCTTTCCTCTCACCGCAGACCCTGGCGATACTTTCTTCGTGACCTCGGGCGTCGTGCCGGTCACCTTCAGCACGGTACCTGTGATTCTGCATGGAGCGGTCGATCTGGGCGGCGATGTTGATGTCACCTTGACATCGACCGAGGTGGACATCGCGTGGATTATCACGGCTACTCAACGTGGGCCAGAAATCAGTGATCAAACTGACTTTGTCGTAGCCCGCATCCCGTTCTCCCCGGACGCCTCTGGTGTCTTTGAGTTCTATACGATCGCGGGCAACGAAGCATTCGTTTTCCAGGCCCGGGTGGAAGAACTGATCCCCGAGCCCACGAGTCTGATCTGCGTAGTTTCACTGGGGCCGGGCTTGTTGCTGACACGTCGCCGGAACGCGGTGATTGGGAGTAGCTAATTCAGGGAAGTGGCAACGAATCGCAACGCAATAGCGGGGGTACACACTCAACCAGCAAGGCGGCGACGGATGCCGGTACCTAGCGCTAAGACCGCAATCACAGTAAGTGAGGAGGGCTCTGGTATTAGGCTGAAGGCTGGCGGGGTGCCGTCGCCCCAGTTAAGGAGGACGCCGTCGAGTTCGTTCTGACCGACCAGCACGCCGTCGAACTGTTCGGTGGCGAGCCACGCCGCGGGGATCACGCTGTTGCCCCAGTTCAGCAAGACCAGGTCGAGGTCGGCCTGGGAGACGAAGCCGTCGCCGTTGTAATCGCCGTCGATAAAACCCGCGACGGTGTTGAGGGTGACGTGGTTTGGCCCGTAGACGATTTCGAGCCGCAGCCCACCGCTGAGGCTGAGCCCGGTGGTGTCGTCGAACGTGCCGAACACGCCGTTGGCCAGGACGATCTCGAAGCTGTCGCCGAGGGCGGGCATAAAGCCGTTGACCAGCTCGACGTCCAACCCGGTTCCGGCTTCGAGCGTCACCACGTCGGCGACGAGCCGGTCGTGATCTGTGCCCGGATCGGTGCCGCCGATCTGGATCTCGAGCGTGGCGTCGGCTTGTTGGGTGTAAGCGCCGGTGACGTTGAGGTCGCTTATGAGATTGGTCGTCAGACCCGAGCCGACATCGGGGCGCAGGACGCCGGCCTCGTTCGTGAGGTCGCCGACCACGCCGGCGGTCTGTAACACGCCGCCGTTGAGCAGGTTCACGCGGGTCGGGGCGGTGTTGGCCACAAGCTGCGGGGTGAGCACGGTGCCGCCGTCGGCGCGGAGGTTGCCGTCCGCAAGGGTGATGCTGTTGGCCGCAGTGATGATGCCGCCGTCGTCGGCATTCACGAACGACCGCGCGCCGTTGGCGACGATCGCGCGGACCGAGATGATCGAGGGGTTCACGTCGCCGGTGCCCGAGGCGAGCGCCTGGGCCGAGACGACGTTGGACGTGGTGTTCTGGCCGAGCACCAAGTCGCCGCCGGAATTGAAAGCCCCGCCCTCGCGGACAAAGAGCTGGCCGATCGAATCGTTACGGCCGACGTGCGTCGTACCGGTCGTGGTGCCGCCGCCGAGTTGCACAAACGAGGCCACACCGGCCGTCTCGCCGATCACGCTCATCTGCCCGGTGCTACCCATTCCGTCGCCGATGACCAGCTCGCCGCCTAGCTCGGCGGCGCCGCCGTTGATCACGGAAAACGCGCCCATGCCGCCGGCACCGACGCGGGTCGCCGCGGCCGTGGTGGTGTGCTCGAACCGGGTGTTGAGGCCGTCGATCGAGATCACGCCGGAGCGGTTACCGCCTCCCGCGAGCTCGACATCATTGGCGGTCCGCAAGACCGCGCCGTTGATCGCGCGCACCGTGGCGTTGTCTCCGCCGGTCTGCGGCGTTCCGACGGCGAGGGTGCCGTGGTTGAATTCGCCCACCCCGCCGTCGATCTGCAGCACGCCGGAGACCAGGTTGAGCGTCGCCCCCGCGTCGGCGGTGAAGTGGGTGGTCAAGACCTGGGCGTTGTCGTCGATGTCCAGCTGGCCGCTGGCGCGGACGCGCGTGAGGTTGCCCACATCCACGGTGCCCGGGCCGTAGAGCAACGCCGCGCCGACCGTGCCGCCGACGGTGTTGGTCCCGATGAGCAGGTTGTTGCCGACGTTGACGGTGGTGTCGGTGGAGCTGTCGTTGGGATCGAAGCCCAGGAAGCTCGAATCGAGCCCGGGGTTGTTGGCGGCCTGGATCACCAGATCGTTGCCGACGTTGATCGTGCTGGCGTCCGACATCTGGATCGATCCGGTGCCGTTAAAGCCGATAAACAGGTTCGACCCCGACCCGTTGCGGTTGACGCGCAGCTCGCCGTTGCCTGCGAGTTCGAGGTTGCCGCGTCCCTCGCTGTTCTGGCCGAGGATGACGTCGTCGTAGATGTCGATCAGGCCGTCGCCGGAAACGACCGCGTCGCTGCGGCCGTTGAAGCCGATCGCCAGGTCTGACTGGGTCCCCGGCGTGAAGTTGAACAGACGCCCGTTGCCCTCGACGCGGAGGTTGCTGCGGGTGTCGAGGTCCTCGGAGGTCCGCAGACGCTCGGCAAAATTCACGTTGTCGCGCACGTTCCACGCCGCGGTGTTGACGGTCGAGGTGTCGGCCCCAAAACCGACATCGGTGGGTTGGAAATTAGCTTCGTCGTTGAAGGTGATCACCCCCCCGGTGTGGGTGAAGCTCGCCGCGGAGAACACCTCGACCTCGCCATTGAAATCGACGCTGCCGGCGCTGAGTTCGAAGACGGCGCCGGCGGTCAGTGTGGCCGAGTCGTTGAACGTGGTCGTGGAGATGCCGCCGGTCGGGGCGGTGGAATTGTCCTGCCGGAAGTTGCTCTGGAGCAGTGCCGTGTCGTTAAACGTGGCGTTGCCCCCGGTGTTGACGAACTCGCCGGTGGGGTAGAGATCAAAGGTCCCGCCGATTTCGATGGTGCCGCCGTCGGCGACGGCCAACTGGTCGGATCCGGACCGGGGGCTAGTGTTCTGGCCGACGTCACCGTTGCCGCCGGTCGGGGTACTCAGCCGAGAGTTTTGGCCGGTGACCAGCACCGCTCCGTCGCCGCTGTTCCCGAAGCCGCCGATCGCGAAGCCGCCGGAATCAAAAGTGGCCCCGTCGCGGATCGTGAGCGAACCCGTGGAGCCGGGCGTGTTGCCGACGGCCAAACTGTCGGACACCACGGTGGAGCCGCCGAAGATATCGACCACCCCCAAGCCAGGTGCCATCCCACGAACGGCAAAGGTTCCCGTCAAACTGCCCGCCGAGCCGTCGACCGTGATCGTGCTCCCGTCGATCTTGCCCGAGCCGCCCAGGCCGCTGATGCCGTAAACAAGCGAAGCCACGGTCGCCGAGCTGTTGTTGAAGTCGGCGGATGCGCCGTCGCGGATGACCAGGCCCTGGTTCGCGTCGGCGTTGCTGAAGTCCAGATCGTCGAACGTCACCTCGGTCGCCGCGCCCTGGATCGTGAAGTCGCCGGGGCGCCAGTTCGTCCCGCCGTTGCCGGCACCGCTCACGAAAGTCACGTTGCCGCCCAGCACGTCGGTGGTTAGAGCTTCGATATCTGTCTTATTGAGGTTAACGGTGTAGATACCGCCGACGTCGAACTCCACGATGTCCGTGGCCCCGGGCGCGACGTTGGGGTTCCAGTTGTTGTCGTCGCTGTAGTTACCGTCGAGGTTGCCGTCGACCGCAAAGTTACCGTCCCAGTCCACCGCGGCGGCGAAGCCCGCGACCGCGACCGTGCATGTCGCCACACCGCGTCTTGCCCAAAGACCGACGCCGTCCCACCCGCTTACCCACTCCCTCATATTCATCACCTTATGTTCTGCGGAAAATCAGAAATCAATACCAAATACAAAATCTAGTTTCTTGGCAGGAAAAAGTCGCGAAAAATCAGATCCCGCCAAACAGGCGGAAAAACGGATCACTCCGAAATAGGCGGGGAAGACTGGAGATTCTGGGAAATCAGGGTCGAGGCGTCGCCTCGGCTGGTGCGTAAGTACCGGCGTCGCGGCCGGCCGGCCCCCGCGAGCCCGAGCAATCCAAGCGCGATCGCCGTCCCGGGCTCGGGGATCGCGTTGACCAGCGGCCCGGGCGGCGTGCCGCTGCCGAAATTCAGCAGCACCGTGTTGAGGTCGGCTTGGCCGACAAAGCCGTCGCCGTCGAAGTCTCCGGTGATCCACGACGCCGCGTCGTTTCCGAAGTTCAGCAGCACGGCGTTGAGGTCGGCCTGGCCGATGAAGCCGTCGAGGTCGGCGTCGCCGAAGAGTGCCCGCTGGGCAAACACGATGTCGGAAGCACCATCATCTCCCAGTCCGTACAACACCGCGAAGGCCGTGCCATCGCCGAGGATGTGCCCGGTGATCTCAGCGAACTGCCCGTTGAGCGACGAACTGCTCAAGATCCGGAACGAGTCGTATTGCGCGAGCGTCTGAAACTCGCCTGCCACGTCTTCGCTGACGAAATCGAGTGTGCCGCCGAACAGATCCGCCTGCCCGCTGACGTCCAGTTCGGTCAGCACAAAGCCGGTCACCCGGCTGATCTCAAGCGTGGCGTCTTCCCGGTGGATGTAGTCACCGAACACCCGCAGGTTCGACACGCCGGTGCTCTGCCCGGTGATCTGACCCACCGTGCGGACCACCCCGAAGTTGTCCAACACGGGGGCACCGATGATCCCGCTGCCGAGGATCGTGCCGCTGTTTTTCAGGTCGGCGGTGGTCTGGAGCGTGCCGCCGTCGAGCACGCGAACCGTTCCGGTGGCTCGGACCTGGAAGCCGTCGTCGGGGCTGCCGTCGGCCTGCCCACCGCCGGCGCTGAAGACCGCGCCGTCTTCGATGGTCAAGATCGCCCGGTTCGTGGCGAGGCTGCCCGTTCCGCCCACGACGGTGGAAGACATCGCGCTTTGTTGGAGAAGGGTGCCGCTGCCCCTGACGGCGATCTCGGCGATGCCCACCGTACCGCTGGCGAGGAAGAGGTTGTTCACATCAACCTGAGCGGCCGATTCGACATTCAGGATGCCGGTTGATCCTGTGTCCGGGGTCTCGAAAGACGAGTCACCCAGATACAAGTCCGATGAGCCGACATTGGCCGTGGCCAAGTTCCTCACGGTGACCGAACCGGTATCGCCGCCACCGCCCCAGGTAGTGGCGGCGTTGCCATCGGGATCAATGGTCAGCGTGCTGCCCAAGCCGTCGACCACGACCGTGCCATTGCCGCCGCCGTCGGCGTTGGTGCCGATGTCCATAAACACGCCCACGGTCAAGTCGGCCCCGGAGTTCAGGTTGATCGTGTTGCCGCCCTCGAGGAAGTAGTCGCCGTCAAAACGGACGGCAGCGCTGTCGGACGCGGTGAGCGTTTTACCGGCTCCGAGTTCGAAGTCGGCGGCGATGACGTTGAGTTCGCCGCCGTTGACATTGACATTACCGTTGGCGTTGAGCTTGGCCCCGTCGGCCCCCAGGAACATGCCGTCGCCCATGTTGGCGGTGGGATCGTAGTTGTGGTGGACCGCGCCGCCGTTGATCTGAAGGTCGCCGTTGGCGGTGAAGATGGCGGCTTCTTTGATGGTCAGGACGCCGCCGGCATTGATGGTGGTCGTGCCGGTGCCAGTGGAGTATTCGGCCTCGTCGGAGACTCTGACCTCGCCCGGGCTCCCGTTAGTGTCGCCGATCGTGAGGGTGCTGTCGCCGGTCTGCGTGATGCGCGACACCTCGGGCTCGAAACCGCGGAGGTCCACCAGCCCTGGGGTCAAGCCGGCACCGATGCCGACCTGTAGGGTCTCCAGGGTGAGTTGAGCTCCGGACTGGACGTTGAGCGTGCTGCCGACGCCGACCTGCAGGATTTCGTCGACGTTGCCGGTAGCTTCGGTGCGGAAGGTTACCGTCGCGGTGCCCGAAGTGAGGCCCCATAGGCTCAGATCGCCCACGGAGTGATCGATTGTCAGGTCCGCGCCGTCGGAGACATCAAGGGTTCCGCTGATGACATCAAGGAAGTCGATAACCGACAGCGTAGAACTCGTGATGTTGTAGGTCTTGCCGCTGTTCACCGAGAATCCGCCTTCAAGGTTGACCGTTCCGCCGTTGATCACCTCCAACGTCTGACTTGCGCCCAAGGCAAACTGGCTGCTCACGGCGTTGAGCGTGCCGCCGTCCACGAAGGCGCCGCCGTTGGCGTTGAACTGGCCGATTGCTTCGTTGGCGTTGAGTGTCCCACCGGAGTTGACCAGGGTTTGGCCGTCCACGTTGGTGGTGCCCGTGTTCGTGAACTCGGCCTGACCGGTCGGGGCGATGAACAGATCCTGGAGCAAGTTGAGCGTGCCGTCCTGGTTGACCACCGCCGCCGCCGTGCCGCCGGTGGTTCCGAAGCTCAGGGAGTCGGTGGTGCTGGTGCCGGGGCCTGAGGTGGTGTCGGGTGCCGCGGACTTGAACACGATCGCGTCGGCCGGCGCGATCACGTCGATCCCCCACGGGAGCCCGGCCGTGTTGGTGAGGTTGCTCATGTTCAGTTGGTACGAGCCCGAGGGCAACGTGAAGACCGGATCGATCAGGGAATCGAACCCCGGCCCGGGCGCACCGTCGTCATCGGACAGGCTGACGTTCATCGCGTCGTCGGCCAACGTAAGCACCGAGTCGATCCCGCCCCCCCCGACCGTTTCGCCCGCCGCGTTAGTCCCCCCGTTGTTGGCCAGCGTCAGGAAGCGGATGTCTTCGCTCGCGGGCACACTGCGTGTGAGATCGAAGTGGAAGTCGTGCCGATCCAGCGCGGCGTCGAAGTCGCCCTGCAACGAGAAGTACGCGGTCTGTCCAGATGCCGGCGCCGCGCCGGCGACGCCGACGATCGCAATCATCGTTAAGGCCGCACGGACCGACCGCCGTCGGATTTCTGTCTTGCCGAGATTCATTGTGCCCCACCCTTGCAAAAAGAGAGATGTCCATGGACCAGCTAACTTCCCCACCCGGGGCAGAGCCCTCACCGAGGCCCGCCGTCTCCCACGGCCGGCCCTCATCCGTTCATTCGCTAGCAGGATACCACGAAACCGCGTAAGCACAGCGAGAAATCGGCGCATATTTCGTGCTCTGACCATAGATTAGCGTCGCCGTCGCCGTGCGACAGCTATCCCACTGATCGCCATCAGCCCCAGCGACGTCGGCTCGGGGATCGCCGCCGGCGTCGCCGCGCCGTCGCCCCAGTTCAGCAGCACGTCGTTGAGCTCGTTCTGACCGATGAACCCATCGTCGAATTGGTCGATCGCGGTCCAGCCGTCGGGCAGGGCGGTGGTGCCCCAGTTCAGCAGCACGAGGTTGAGGTCGGCCTGGCCGACCAGGCCGTCGCCGTCGTAATCACCGATCAGCTCCGCGGCCCCGAGCAGGCTGATGAGCGCCGCGTCGAGCTCGCCCTTCCAGTGGCCCCAGGAGTGGCCTTGGTTGACTTCGTCGTAGATGTAGTCGTAGCCGCCGGCGGCGAGGATCGCGTTCATTGTCGGGCCGCCGTTGCCGTCGTTGATCGTGCCCGACTCCATGTAGATCTGCAGCTGCTCGGCCAGCGTCGCGTTGCCGTTGTACGTGCCGTAGATCGACGTGTCGAACCAGAACGCCGGCGACTGGATCGCGACGTTGGCGATGACATCCGGGTGGCGTGCGCCCATGAACGCCGAGAACAGCCCGCCGAGCGACGTGCCGAGGATCACGCGCGAGTCGGCGTCGGCCGCGGTGTTGTAGGCCCCGTCGATGGCCGGGACGAGCTCGTTGGCGATGAAGTCGGCGAACTCCGGTTTCTCGCCGCCGCCGAGTTGGTTGGTCCGGCGGTTGAAGCCGGAGTTCGGATCGCGTGGGTCGATGAACACCGCCATCGTCGGGCGCAGGCTGCCGTCGGCGATCAGGTTATCGAGCACGGTGACCATCGCGCCCAGCCGGTCGTCGGCGTACTCGTGGCCGTCGGTGACGTACACCACGGGCAGCTCGTCGAGCGCGTCGTAGCCGGTGGGGGTGTAGACGCGCACGTTCACGTCCGCGCCGAGCTCGGCGCTGCTCAGCCGGACGTTGCCGCCGAGCGTGCCGCGCGGCACCAGGGTGTCGCGGAGCGTCTCGGCCGGGAACACGTAGCCGGGCCTGTGCAATTCGGAGTTGGGCCCGAAGCCCGACCACTGCTGATTCGGGTTGTTGGGGTCGAGGATCCACGTGCCGCTGCGGACGACCTTGTAGTCCACCCGCGCGTCGTTGGGCAGCGTCGCCTGACGCAGCCACAGGTCGGTGCCGAGGACCTGGCTCGCCGACCAGGCCGAGGGGTTCCACCCGTTGGCGTCGCCGGGGAAGCCGATGCTGCTCGCCGCGCCGCGGTAGAGCATCGCCACGCGGCCGTCCTGGGCGTAGGGCACCTGGCCGGCGGCCCTCAGCCTGTTCCAGAACGTATCGAGCTCGGCCGTCCGTTGCCCCGCGTCGGCGATCGCCTCGATCCGATCGATCTCCCCGAGAAACGCGCCGAAGCTTGGGTACAACGGCAGCGCGGACACCCGGCCGGTCATTAGCACCAGCCCGACCAGTAACCAAGCGGCGGCCCGGAACGAAGAAAGACAAGAAGCATGCATCAAGACATCATCCGGTTCGGGGAAAGAGCCTGACCCCCAAAGGACAACTCTTAAAGTATACCGGCTTCCGCGCCTCCGCCGACCCCCGCGCGGCGTCGCGCAACGATCTCCGGGCGATACGCCCCAGGCATTGATCTACCGCTCCCCGCGCCGCCGCCGCCCGAGCCACCCCGCGCCTAGTCCGAGCGCGATCGTCGCCGCCGCGGGTTCGGGCACCGCGTTCAAATCGCCGTGATCCGGCGGCGCAACCTTCCCCCAGTTCAGCACGGTCGTATCAAGTTCGTTTTGCGAAATCAGCCCGTCAAACGGCCCGCCGTCGCTGAGCGCGGTGGGGTCGAACCCGTCCGGGACTACCTCATCTCCCCAATTCAGAAGCACCAGGTCCAGGTCGGCCTGCCCGACGATGCCGTCGCTGTCGAGATCGCCCACCAGCGTTTCGGTGAGGCTGATCGTGACGAATTGCTGGCCGGGGATATCGTTGAAGTCGAGCAGGCCCAGCGTCGCGAGGTTGTTGCTATTTCCATCGGAGCCCAGGTTCTCTTGCGGGGCTTCGAGGCCCGGCAGGAACTGATTGGAGAAGAAGTTGAACCCGATGCCGTTGATCGCGGCCATGAGTTTGATTTCCCCCTCGGGGTTGCCCAGGGCGCTGAGCGGGATGCGGAACTCGAGGCCGGTAGTCACGGCCTGCGCGGCGACGGGGTCGGCCGGGCCGCTGAACTCCTCGCCCTGCGTCACGCCCGCCTCGTTGGAGTTGTCGAAGCCCACCCCGAACGACGCCCCGAAGAAATCGCCGACGCCGGTTTCGACGACCCCGGTCCCGACGCCGTCGAAGACGTCGGTGAACTGGTCGCCCTCTTCGGCGAAAATGTCCGTTCCGAATTCGCGGTGTATGAAGTCCAGCCGGTCGGGAAAGGCTTGGACGAGGGTGAAGTAGTCCGGGGCGAACCCGTTGTCGAAAGTCAGCCGGTCAAACGCCGAAGCGGGGCGGAGCACGGGGTTCTGTCCGCCGGGCGCGGTGTCGAAGAACAGGTTGAGGCTGTTGCCGTTGGCTTCGAGGTTGCCGGTGAACATGAGGAACAGGCTGCCGCCGAAGACTCGGGCGTAGCCGGCGTTGAGCTCGTTGACGTTGTCGCCGAAGCCGGTCTGCACGGTCTGGACGGCAAAGGGGGCGCCGTAGCCGTCGCCGACGAGGCTGCCGTCGGCCGTGATCGCGTAGGCGGGGATCGAGAGCCCGGAGGCGACCGCGGCGAGCATGCCCAAGGCCCGGTGTGGTTGGATTCGTGGGGCGTTCATGCGGGGGTACTTCCAAGATGAATGGGTGAGAGGAACAGGGGCGCAGCTACAGAGATGTTGGCCGAGCGCCCGGGGTGGCTCGCGTGTTCTTCCCGCCGGTGGCGTGTGGGGCCGGAGCTTTGACGTGTCAGTTTATCGGTACCGCGGCTCGGCGCATACCCTTATTCCCGTGCATCTTGTCGTCATCCGCCGGTGCCGTGGTCCCGAGCGCAAAACGAATTGCGCTTGCGGGGGCTAGTCAAGGCAGGGATCTGCCGATATACTCCTTGCCATGACGCGGACCACGCCCGCCAACCCGATCATCGCCATCATTATCGAGGACATCCCCCGGTAGGGCCGCTGATCATTCATCCATGAATCGACCTCGCCCTGCCGACCGGCAGGGTTTTTTTGTTGGATTTTCGCCCCGTTTCGCTACCCTGATCCCCCCAACTCCACTTTGGCTGGAACCACCATGACTTCCCCATCCCCGGAATCCAAGGCTCGCCGCGTCGAGATCTATGACACCACCCTCCGCGACGGCACGCAAGGCGTCGGGGTCTCGCTCACCCTGACCGACAAGCTCGCGATCACCGCGCTGCTCGACGAGTTGGGCTTCGACTACATCGAGGGTGGCTACCCGCTGTCGAACCCCAAGGACGTGGCGTACTTCGACCAGGTGCAGCAGCTGCCGCTCAAGCACGCCCGCGTCTGCGCCTTCGGCATGACCCGCAAGAAGGGCGTCGCTCCGCAAGACGATCCGGGGATGCAGGCTTTGGTCAACTCCAAGGCCCCGGTCATCACGATCGTTGGCAAGACGTGGGACCTGCACGTCGACGAGGTGCTGCGCATCAGCCGCGAGGAGAACCTGGCGATGATCCGCGACTCGGTGGCGTTCTGCCGGTCGGCCGACCACGTGCAGGAGGTGTTCTACGACGCCGAGCACTTCTTCGACGGCTACCGCGCCAACCCCGAGTACGCCCGCCAGACGCTGCAGGCGGCGATCGACGGCGGGGCGTCGCGCCTCGTGCTCTGCGACACCAACGGCGGCTCGATGCCCGGCTGGGTCACCCAGGTCATGGACGAGCTCAAAGCGAAACTCGCGATCGACGCCGACGTGTCGCCCGACTCGTTGCCGAGCCTCGCGATCCACACCCACAACGACGGCGGCGTCGCCGTCGCGAATTCACAGGCCGCCGTCGCCGCCGGCGCGGTGCAGGTGCAGGGCACGATCAACGGCATCGGCGAGCGCTGCGGCAACGTCGACCTGCTGACGGTGATCGCCAACCTCAAGCACAAGCTCGGGTACGACTGCCTGGTGCCGGGGGCGATGGACCGGCTCAGCGAGCTGTCGAAGAAGGTCTACGAGCTCGCCGCGCTCGACGCCAACCCCGGTCAGCCGTACGTCGGCGACAATGCGTTTGCCCACAAGGGCGGCATGCACGTCCACGCCGTGCAGCGCATCGCCCACAGCTACGAGCACGTGCCCCCGGAGAGCGTCGGCAACTCCCGGCGCATCCTCGTGTCCGAGCTCTCGGGCCGCAGCAACATCGCCGCGACGCTCGGCGAGAAGTTCGGCGACGCCGTCACGCCGGAGGTGCAGAACCAGCTGCTGCAAAAGGTCCAGGACCTCGAACACCGCGGCTACCAGTTCGAGCACGCCCCGGCCAGCCTCGAGCTGCTCATGTACGAAGCCATCGGCAAGCGCCCGGCGTTCTGGGTCCGCGACCACTACCGCTGCGTCATCCTCGGGGTCCCCGAAGAACCCACGCAGACCGAGGCCATCGTCAAACTCAGTGTCAACGGCCAGCTCGAGCACCGCGTGGCCGAGGGCGACGGCCCGGTCAACGCGCTCGACGCGGCGCTGCGCAAGTGCCTGGGCAGCCACTACCCCCAGATCGCCGACCTGCACCTGCGCGACTACGCGGTCCGCGTGGTCAACCCCACCGCCGAGTCCGCCGCCAAGGTGCGCGCCACCGCCGAGTTCGAGGCCCGGGCCGCCGACGGCACCGTCCGCCGGTTCGCCACCCTGGGCGTCGACGAAAACATCATCGACGCCAGCTGGCAGGCGCTGTCGGACGCGATCCAGTACCACCTGATCGAGACCCGAGCCGAAGTCTTGGTGTGAGTAATCAACGCCGGCGCCGCAAAACAAGCGGGCCGCCACTCAGCAGCAAAGCCGCCGCCCCCGGCTCGGGAACGCTCACGACGAAGATGCCTTGGGCTCCATCGGTAAAAGAGAGCCTAAACGCGAGTAGACCCGAGTCGTTGAAGCTGTTGGGCCTCCCATCGCTGCCGCCCGAGCTGTTGGTAATCGTGCTGACGGAGCCAAAAGAATTGGCGCTGAGATTGATGGAAGCGATCGTGCGGGGCTCAGTGATGAATGGGTCGTCGTCCACATCGAAGAGTTCGCCTGTCCGGGCGATAAGTTGCAGGCTGCCATCGAGGTCGGTGGCGAAAAGTCCGGTGTTGCTATCGCCGGTCAGACGGGCGAGGAAGGCGATCTGCCCGGCGTTGTTCAGGAGGAAGGAGCTTGAAATACTGGCGAAGTTTGTGCCGGGTGGAGTGCCCGGGGCGGGGTCTCCTACCCGGGCGACAAGGCCGGGGCTGCCCGTCAATCCTGCGGCCTCCGAGAAGATGCCGGTGCTGTTGCTGATATCTACGCCGTCACCGCGCAGGCTGGCAAAGAAAGCGGCTTGGCCCGCATCGTTTAGCAAGGGATCGTTGAAGCGGTGGAAGACCACCCCGGACGCGGTTCCCGGTGCCGGGTCGCCTGACCGGGCGACGACGCGGAGGCTGCTCGGATCGTCGGCGGCTACGGAGAAGACGCCTAAGCTATTGGTATCGTCCACCCCGGTGCCGCTCAGCCCGCCGCGGAAGGCGGTATGTCCCGTATTGTTTATAACGGGGCTGACGACGACAGATCGAAAGTCGAAGTTAAGGCCCTGCGGCATACCGGGGATTGGATCTCCCGATCGGGCAACGAGACTCGGACTGCCCGGCGCACCTGCATCTTCGGAAAAGATGCCGGTGATGTTGCCGGAATCCACGTCCACTCCGTTTAGGAGTGCACGGAAGACCGTCTGGCCGGAGTGGTTCAGCGCGGGCTTGCTGATAGATGCGAATGTCGTTCCGGGCGTGGTGCCGGGGGCTGGGTCTCCTGCACGAACCACCAAGCCAAGCCCGTCTGTTGCGCCGGCGGCATCGGAGAAGACGCCCGAGTTGTTATTACCGCCTACACCCGGGCCGGCGAAGGCGGCACGGAAGGCGGTCTGGCCGGCGTTGTTGAATACGAAGACGGGCTCAAAGCCGCTGAAATTCACGCCGGGACCGGTATCGGGCGCAGCCTCGCCGGTGCGAGCGACGAGCCCGGGATTCCCTCGGGAGCCGGCGGCCTCGGAGAAAATAGCCTCATCAGGGTTGAACTGATTTATCCCCGTACCGGTCAGGTCAGCGGTGAAGGCGACCTGCCCCGTGTCGTTTAGCACGATGGAAGAAAGGAACAGCGCATCGTAATTCACACCGGGTGCGGTACCGGGTGCCGAGAAGCCTTCCCTCGCCAATAGTCGCGGATGACCCAAGGTGCCCGCGGCTTCAGAGTACAGGGCCTCATCGTTAAAATTGGTTACGTTTGCGCCGGTCAGGCTGGCCGCGAACGCGGTTTGCCCGGCTTCGTTGAGCACGGGTCTCCCGAATTCGCCGAAGCTCAGGCTGGGGGTGATTCCCGGCGCGGGATCCCCGGTCAGCGCAACGGTACGAAAGGAGACGCCCGCGTGGGACGCCGCTGGGCAAGCTGTAGACAAAAGAACAAGAGCAATCGCTTGCGAACCGGAACACCGCATTCCCATCCTCCAGAGACCATCGAACTTATTTCATAACCGTGCCAAATGATACCTCGCCAATGCAGGTATCCCAAATTCAAAGTCCGTTGGTGGATCTTTTTGACAAGGGTACGATCAAACGCCCTTACGGTGGCGACCCCGCAGCGACGCGAAGGCAGAGAGCAGCAGCAGCGTGGCGGAGGCGGGCTCGGGGATGGTGAAACTCGGCGGTGCGCCGTCGCCCCAGTTCAGCAGGACGTTGTTGAGTTCGTTCTGGCTGATCTGGACGCCGTCGAACTGGTCGGCGGCGAGCCAGCCGTCGGGCAGGACCGAGTCGCCCCAGTTCAGCAGCACGAGGTTGAGGTCGTTCTGGCCGACCAGGCCGCTGCCGTCGAAGTCGCCGGCGAGGAATTCGAAGACGGCCTGCGAGTCCCAGAAGATCTCGTCGAGGTAGACCTGCGCGTCGGTGTTGCCCAGGAACTGGATCGAGTCGAGCGTGACGGTGTCGCCGGTGATGACGCCGTCGGAGCCGGCCAGCCAGGGCTCCCAGAACGAGTCTTCGTCCAGGAACCATTCGTACTTGTGCCACTGGTTGTCAGCGATGACGTCGCGCAAGACGCCGCGGTCGCCGGTGACCGGGTCGTCGATCGCGAGGCTGACTTGCAACCCCGGGTCGTCGGTCTTGAGCCAGAAACCGACCGAGCCCATGTTCTCGAACTGCAGGTTGGCGGTGCGGTCGGCGGCCCGGCTGGTCGGCTGGCCGCGGGTGCTGAAGTCGCTGTACTTCGCGCCGGCGACGTGGCGGAGCAGGTAGTCGCCGCCGATGCTCTCGTCGTAGACGATGTCGATGAGTTGCGAGTGGCTGCCGCTGAACGCCTCGGCGTCGGTGCGTTCGGCGGTCGACCCGGCGAGGCTGGCGCTGGTGCTGCCCGAGAAGGTGGGCGAGCGGTGGAAGACGCCTTCGTGGCCCTCGATGATGCCGTCGGACGCCCGGCCCGAGCCGTAGTTGTCGAAGTCGGTCAGGGTCTTGGGGCCCAGTTGCAGCCCCGCGCCGCCCGAGTCGGCGGTGCGGATCTGGATGTCGGCCCCGTAGTAGTACTTGAGGATATCGAGGTAGTTGACCGAGTTGTCGGAGAGGAAGTCGGCGCCGTTCTGCGAGTGGGCCCCGCGGTTGGGCCAGTTGGGGTTGGTCGCGGTGCCCTGGAAACCCAGGGGGGTGCCGAAGTTGAACTGGGCGACGTCGCCGTTGGCGAAGGGGTAGGTGACCCACTGCTCGGTGGTGGTCGGGTCGAAGTCGCCGGGCTCGACGATGACGCCGGGGTTGTCGACGTCCACGCTGCCGGTGGGGATCGCCCCGGCGACGTAGAACGCCAGGATCAGGCGGTCGGCCTGGACGCCGACGGTGTCGCGGATGTAGAGGATCTCGTTCTCGGTCGCGGCGGCGGCGGCGAGGTGGATCGCCCCGGGCGGAGCGCCGTTGCTGTAGACCTGATCGATCGTGCCGTCCTGCAAGATGCCGTTGCTGGCCATCTGGAAGTAGGCGTAGGTGCGCGCGGCGACGGCCTGGGCCTTGAGGGCTTCAAACGAAGCCAGGCCGTTCTCGGCCTGGACGACGTTGGGGACGTAATCGATTTCGGTGGGCACCAGACCCGTGCCCGCTACGTTGATGAAGTCGAGTTCGCCGAACTGAGCCGAGGTCGAGGCGACGCTCAGCAGGCTCAGTCCGCCGATGAGCCCACGGCAGCAGCGACGGCGGAAGGGGGGGGTACGCATAGAATCTCCCTCGAGTTAATCTCGGCATCGATAATTATTAGATTATATAAGAAAAATGCAGATTTACCAGCCTTTTTGGTTCAAAGTCCCGCATACGGCTTCGGGCCGATCTGCTTGATCTCACGGCAACAAAAAACGCCGCCTAAGCGCGACGCCATGGTCAAATGTGACACAAAAGCAGTTTAATCGCCCGGTTCAGGCGGCGATCCAGACGCTGGGGCTGAAGTCGACTCCCTCGGCGGCGGCCAGGGCCCGGACGCCCGCGAGCTGGTTTTCGGAGAGCGACATGAACTCGATGCCGACTTCCAGACGCTTCAATCCCAGCTTCTGGGTCCGGACCACCCGGGCGGGCAGGTCGAGTTCGAGGCCGGCGTGGCGGACTTGGAGTACGAGTTCGTCGCCGGTGTTGACCTGGGCCGAGCCTTTGTGGAACACGCAGGCTCCGGATTCCGAGACGTCGAGGATCACGCCGAAGGGCGTGTCGAGCCCGCGCAGCCGGTGCCGACGGTGGCGTCGGCTGCCCATGGGCGTCTGGTTCGGATCGGAAGGCTGAGGAGACATACCGGGCGCACTCCGTGGCCGAGTCGGCGAACCCGGACCAAAAGTACATATCGACCACATCCATCGGCGGCTTACAGCGATCCCGCAGGAGTTTCCCCCAGAGACGCCGAAAAATATACCCCGACAGCCCCGATAACCCGTCCCGAGCCCGAGCTGAATACGGCAAAGATAGACCCGGAATCCCACCCCAAAACAAGATCGATGCAATGAACTCGGCAGGGCTCGAACCTGCAACCTGCGGCTCCGTAAACCGCTGCTCTATCCAATTGAGCTACGAGTCCTTCGGATCGCACAGGATAGCGGGGGGATCACCGGGTATCAACCGCGTATGATATCGTCGTGATTTCCCCACGTTCTACCGAGACGCCGCCGGTTCCCGATGTCGGCCCCGGAACCATCCCCGGAACCACCCCCGGATTTGCCCCCGGCACGCTTCCCGGCCAAGACGATCCCCGCCTGCAACGACTGCTCGATGTCTTTACCCAACGCTACGCCCGGCGCCCGGTCTTGACCGCGTTCAGCGGCGGGGTGGATTCGACTCTAGTCGCGGCGGCGGCGCGGCTGGCCCTCGGACGCGACCACGCCCCGGCGGCGGTGGGCGATTCGTTGTCGCTGCCGCGTCGGGAGCTCGACGAAGCCCGCGCGATCGCCCAGCAACTCGACCTCAAGCTCATCGAGGTCCAGCCCGGCGAACAGGCGGACCCCGACTACCAGAAAAACACCGGCGACCGCTGCTATTTCTGCAAGACCCATCTGTACGACACGCTGCAGGCCACCGCGCGACGGCTCGGCATCGCGTACCTCGCCAACGGCACGAACCTCGACGATCTGGGTGACCACCGGCCGGGCTTGCGTGCGGCCGACGAAGCGCAGGTGATCGCGCCGCTGGTCGATGCACAGCTCAACAAGCAGGACGTGCGTGACCTGGCCGATTTGTTGAGGCTGCCCAATGCCGACAAACCCGCCGCGGCGTGCTTGGCGAGCCGTTTGCCCTTCGGCACGCCGGTCACGGCCGACCGCCTGCGTCAGGTCGAGGCGGCCGAGGACGCGCTGTACCGCCTCGGGTTCACCGGCTTCCGGGTGCGGCACCACGAAGAAGTCGCCCGGGTGGAGCTGCCGCTGGATCAGCTGCCACACCTCAGCACCCCGGCGGTCCGCGAGCGTGTGGTCGCCGATCTCAAGGACGCGGGTTACACCTATGTCACGCTCGACCTCGAGGGATTCCGTAGCGGCAGCGGCAACGTGATGCTGACGGTGGGGCGATCTTCGACGGCGCCGTGACCCGGCCGTGTTTATGTTGTATGACCGGCCGTAAACCTTGAATCTGCCCGCAGATGATCCTAGGATCGCAGCACTTAAGCATTCCTCGGTCCGCTCATGAAAAGTAAGTGTGACAAATGTAATCGGCCCGCGACACACCATTCGGTGGAGATCGTTAACGGCGAAAAGATCGAGAAGCACCTCTGCGACCTCCACGCGGCGGAGGAAGGCCTGGGGATCAAGGCGTCGCACCAGCCGATCAACGAGTTGCTGACCAATTTCGTCAAGCTGCACTCCGGCGGCGAGAGCCCCGCGGCCTCGAGCAAGACGCTGACATGTGAGATCTGCGGCCTGACGTTCGCCGAGTTCCGCGAGAGCAGCCTGCTGGGCTGCCCGTCTTGCTACCAATCGTTCGAGCAGCCCCTGGGGCCTTTGCTGGAACGCGCCCACGAGGGCGGGACGCACCATATCGGCAAGGTGCCCCGTCGGGCCGGCGTCGGGGAGCAGCGGCAGATGGCGCTGCAGCGGTTGCGTCGCCAACTCGACGACGCGGTGCTAGCCGAAGACTACGAGCTCGCCGCCCGGCTGCGCGACGACGTGAAACAGATCGAGCAGGATCTCTAAGCGATCCCCGTATCACTCTGCAGACACCACTCGGGACCGACCTCAAGATGACCCTACGCAACATCACCGAGCACGCCGGCGAATGGCTCCGCGGCGCCGGCCCGCAGTCGGACGTGGTCATCTCCAGCCGCATCCGTCTGGCCCGCAACCTCGCGGGGTACCCGTTCGTCGGCCAGGCCAACCGCCGGCAGCGCTACGAGGTCCTCGACGCCTGCCGTTCGCACATCACCAACCGGCGCTTGGCCGACAACATCATCTGGGTCCACCTGCCCGACGCCACCGCGACCGATCGGCAGCTTCTCGTCGAGCGCCACCTCATCTCCCGCCAGCACGCCTCGTCGAAAAACGAAGTGCCCCGCGGCGTCGCCATCGGCGGCGACGAGACCTTCGCCATCATGGTCAACGAAGAAGACCACCTGCGCATCCAGGTGCTGCGCAGCGGCATGCAGCTCAGCGAGGCCTTCGACCAGATCAACCGTATCGACGACGTGCTCGAGGAACACCTCGAGTTCGCCTACTCCCGCCGGTTCGGCTACCTCGCCGCCTGCCCGACCAACGTCGGCACGGGCATCCGCGTGAGCGTCATGATGCACCTGCCGGCGCTCAAGCTCACCGGCGAGATCGATAAGGTCAAACGCGCCGCCCGCGACATGCACCTCGCCGTCCGCGGCCTCTTCGGCGAGGGTTCCGAAGCCCAGGGCGACTTGTTCCAGGTCAGCAACCAGACCACGCTCGGCAAGAGCGAGCAGGAGATCCTCGCCGACTTCGAGCACACCGTCGTGCCCCAGATCATCGCCTACGAGCAGCAGGCCCGCCAAGCCCTGACTCGCCAGCGCGAAGAACAACTCGACGACAAGATCTGGCGTGCCTGGGCCACGCTCAACAACGCCCGGGTCATCGGCACCGAAGAGGTCTTGCAGCTGCTCAGCCACGTCCGCCTGGGCGTCAACCTCGGGCGCCTGGATGCCGTGGACATCCGCACGATCAACGAGCTGTTCCTGCTCACCCAGCCGGCCCACCTCCAGCGCATCACCGGCGCCGAGATGGACCCCGCGACACGGCGTATCGCCCGGGCGCGGCTGATCCGGCAGCGGTTGGCGGCACGGTGAACACGCAAACCTATGCACGACCTCCGGTCCAGCTTGTCTTCGGAACAACGCGAAGCGATTCGTTATGAACGTTTGGCTCTGGCCTTTTCACGGGCTTGCATGAGTAACGCCAAGTGGCGTCGTTTGTTTACGTGCTTCGGCGAAATATCACCAGGTGTCTTTATCTCCGAGTGGAAGCACATCGATTCGAATCACGTCACGGTGCACGAACGCCTGCCGACGCAAAACGATATCGGGGTTGCCGGTAGATACTTCCGTGACGGGCCGTTCCAGCCTTACGAATTCAAATGGATCGAATGGATTTACTTCCCCACAAAGTATTTCGATAAGTCGTACCGACGGACCATCACTCAAGACTTATCCGCCATCGTCCAATCGCTAGATAAGTGCGGTGGCGTCGATTTTGAACAGGACGCCGAAGGTTTGAGGCTGTACGGTTATAAGCATTGATGAAGACCAGAACCGAGCGCTGAAACGGCGATGAGTTGCGGTTTGGCCAGCGGCAGGTCGTCGAGGTTCTTTGCCGTGCGCCACCGGCCGCTGTTGGAGGTCAATCGACCTGTTTCGACGCGACAGTGATGTACTTCGAAGCGGATCGTGCGGTGGGTGGTCTGATGGGTGAAGTAGGAGATGAAGGTAGGCGCGGTGACAGCGAGGTTAAAGCGGTCGCGGATGTAACCACGCAGGTCCGGCCCGGCTAACGCGTCACGGGGAGCGTCTTCGATCGTCGGCATCTGCCACATGTTCGCCCACAGCCCGTCGGCGGGGCGCTGCTCGAAGAGGTACTTGCCGCGCCGCTCGATGGCCAGCACGGTGTGCGTCACCGCGACCGGCTTCTTCTTGGGCGTCTTCACCGGCAGGGCGTCGACGCGGCCCGCGGCATGGGCGGCGCAGCTGTCGCGCAGCGGGCAGTAAAGGCACTTGGTCGACTTGGGTGTGCAGACCAAGGCGCCCAACTCCATGACGGACTGGTTGAAGTCGCGAGGTGAATCTGACGTTTCGACGAGGTCGCCGGCGAGTTGCCAGAGCTGCTTGAGCGTCGCGGGTTGGTCGACGGCCTGCTCGATCAGGAAGTAGCGGGCGAAGACGCGGGCGACGTTGCCGTCGACGATCGGGGCGGGGCGGTTGTAGGCGATCGAGGCGATCGCCCCGGCCGTGTAGCGCCCGACCCCCGGGAGCTTGAGCAGGTCTTCGACGCTGTCGGGCACCTTCCCGGCGAAGTCGTCGATGACCATCCGCGCCGCCGCACGCAGGTTCCGCGCCCGGCGGTAGTAGCCCAGCCCCTGCCACAGCGTGAGCACCCGCTGCTCGTCGGCGTCGGCCAAGTCGCGCACCGTCGGGAACGCCGCGACGAACCGCTCGAAGTACGGCACGACGGTCGCGATCTGCGTCTGCTGCGCCATCGCCTCGCTGACCAGCACGTGGTACGGGTTGGCCTTGCGCCCCCCGGGACCATCCGTGGGGCGGAACGGCAGCTCGCGCCGGTTCGCCCGGTACCAGTCCAGCAACGCCGCGACGGGGAAATCACCGGCGGACTGGGCTGTGACGGCGGGGGCAGAAGCAGAACGGGGCGGCGGGCACACGGCCGGATCATAGCGTCCCGTCGGGCTGACCTGCGCTCACCGGGCGGCGATGACGAAACTCACGTGGGCTGGTGATTTTTACCGATGGCAAAGGCGGCCGATAAAGCCTATCTTGACGCTACGCTAACACAGTTTTTACCTCCCCCAGAGCACCACGGATGGTCACGCAACGTCAGACGCTTCTCCCCAACCGCGACTCGGTCACTCACAAGTTCCAGATCATGGGCCACGAGGGCTACCTCACCATCGGCCTGTTCGAGGACGGCACGCCCGGCGAGGTGTTCGTCAAGATGTCCAAAGAAGGTTCGACGCTGTCGGGCCTGATGCAGGCGTTCTGTCGGGCTTTCTCGCTGGCGTTGCAGTACGGCCTGCCGCTCGACGAGGCGGTCCGCCGGTTCAAGGACATGCGGTTCGAGCCGATGGGCACGACGTCGAACCCCGACGTGCCCGAGGCCAAGAGCATCATCGACTACGTGGCGCGGTACCTGGAAGTGCAGTTTTGTCACTCCGGCGAGCGCGCCGGCGTGGCGTGCTGATGAAGCGAATGTGTCACCGCGGATGAGCGCGGAATAGCCGCAGATTTTTCCCGCGGCACGTCCTGACGGCCCGGTTGCGTCCCGAACTCGCCAACGCCGATTCGGTTCTTTATCCGCGTCCGTCGGCGTTAATTTGCGGTTACATCCCTCCCCGATTTCTCGACCCCGCCGACGAGGCGGACTCGCTACAATCCCGCCATGTGCGGAATCGTCGGACTCGTCGCCCAGGACAACGTCAACCAACGCCTCTACGACGCGCTGACCGTGCTCCAGCACCGGGGGCAGGACGCCGCGGGCATCGCCACCGACGACGGCGGGAACCTGCGGCTGCGCAAGGATAACGGTCTCGTCCGGGACGTGTTCCGCACCAGGCACATGCAGAAACTCATGGGCACCATGGGCATCGGCCACTGCCGGTACCCGACCGCCGGCTGCGCCAGCTCGGCCGAAGCCCAGCCGTTCTACGTCAACGCGCCCTACGGCATCAGCCTCGCGCACAACGGCAACCTCACCAACTCCGACCAACTCGTCAAAGAGGTCTACAAGACCGACCTCCGCCACATCAACACCACCAGCGACAGCGAGGTGCTGCTCAACGTCTTCGCCCACGAGTTGATGGATGTTGGAGACCCCGTGCCCACGCCCACCGGCGTGTTTCAGGCCGTCGGCGCCGTGCACCGGCGCTGCCGCGGGGCGTACGCGGCGGTCGCGCTGATTAACGGCCACGGCGTCGTCGCCTTCCGCGACCCGCACGGCATCCGCCCGCTGATCTACGGCCAACGCAAAACCCTGCAGGGCACGCAGACCATGTTCGCCAGCGAGTCGGTCGCCCTCGACTCGCTGGGCTACGAGCCCGTCCGCGACATCGCGCCCGGCGAAGCGGTCTACGTCGACAAGCTGGGCAACGTGTTCGAGCAGCAGTGCGCCCCCGAGGCACGGCTGACGCCCTGCATCTTCGAGCACGTCTACCTCGCCCGCCCCGACTCGTTTGTCGACGGCATCAGCGTGTACAAGGCACGCCTACGTATGGGCGAAAAGCTGGCCGAGAAGGTGCGCCGCATCGCGCCGGACCACGACATCGACGTGGTCATGCCGATCCCCGACTCGGGGCGCACGTCGGCGCTCTCGATGGCCGTCGAGCTCGGAGTGAAGTACCGCGAGGGCTTCATCAAGAACCGCTACATCGGCCGAACCTTTATCATGCCGGGCCAGACCGAGCGGCGCAGGAGCGTGCGCAAAAAGCTCAACCCGATCGAGCTCGAGTTCAAGGGCAAGGTCGTCTGCCTGGTCGACGACTCGATCGTGCGCGGCACGACGTGCAGCCAGATCATCGAGATGGCCCGGGCGTCGGGCGCCAAGAAGGTTTATTACTGCTCGGCCGCGCCGCCCGTGCGCCACCCCAACGTCTACGGCATCGACATGCCCGCCGCCCACGAGTTGATCGCCCACGACCGCAGCGTCGACGAGGTCGCCAAAGAGATCGGGGCCGACTGGCTGATCTATCAGGACCTCGACGACCTGATCGAGTGCGCCCGTGAGGGCAACCCGCACATCGACGACTTCGAGTGCTCGGTCTTCGACGGCCGGTACATCACCGGCGACATCGACGCGGGCTACCTCTCCGACCTCGAAGAGACCCGCAACGACCTGGCGAAGGCCCAGCGCGACGGCGCGGACCAGACGTCCGGCGCGGTGACCTGACGACCGTTCCGCACAGATTTATTCGGTGGCGCCCGCCCCCGGCGTTCCGGACGCGGTGTTCCACGCCGCGGCGGGATCGGTCAGCGCATCGTTGAGGTCGGCGTCGATGAACAGCGGCTGGCCGTCGAACGACCAGCGGCCGGCCTCGAAGTGTTCGAGCGTGTGGGTCCGGCCGTCAGCGGTTTCGAGCCTGATCAAAAGGTCGGCCGGCGACTCGTCGGGCCGGCCTTCGAAGTAACGCTTGGCCGACAGGCCGGCGAGGTGGCTGAATAGCGGCGTCCAGCCTTCAGGATCGGGCAAGGCGCGGCCGTTCGCGTCGAGCGGCGCCCCGTCCTCGCCGCGCCGCACGACGGTTCCTGAGGCGGGGTCTTCTTCCGCTGTGGTAACCGCTTCGCGCCCCGACCACACGACCACTCGGCGGATCTCGTCGGCCCGCACGGGCAGCAGCATCCGCCGGCGGTACTCCCGGGCCAGCAGCGGCCCGACCTCCGGGGGCAGGCGGAACACGCCGGGCAGGTCCGTGCGTTGCCCGAGGTTCTGGTCCACGTTCACGACGTACGCCGGCCGGTCCGACCCCGTCGAAAGCCGCGCGATCGGGCCCCGCGGCAGCTCGGACCTCGCCGTCCACTCGGCGACGCGCGGCGCTTCGAGCCAGTCTTGCAAGCGCGAAAACGCCACGGCCTCCCACTCGGCGTCTGCGCCCTCCAAGGACCACCGCCCGTCGTTCTCGCGGACAAACACAAACTCGTGCGCGTCGTCGCGCTCCAGACGCACCACGTCCAGCGGCGTGCTCGCCGGGAGCATCCGGTCCCGCAGCGTGACCACCGGGGCCAGCAGCGGCGCCACCGCCTCGTGGCTGACCAGCGCGGCCACGGCTTCGTTCTCCCGCACCGCCAGGAGCGTGTTCTCGCGCCCGTCGCGGTCGGCGTACAGCCGCACGAACTCCGACCGGTCGCCCGCCAGTTTCAGTTCGACGATCGCCAGCGGGGCCTGCGCTTCGCGCGGCGCGCGGCTGAAGCCCTCGGCCGGCAGCCGGGTCAGCAGCGTCAGCCACGACGCGGCCAACTCGGGGTCCGGCGTGTAGCCCGGCGACGGCTCGACGAAAGCGAAGCGCGCGCCGCTCGGGGACGGCGTGCCGCCCGGACCGGCGAGGGCGAGCTCGAGGCTGTCGCGGCCCACGCGGTTGACCGACTGTCCGCGGATCGACTCGGGCAGCGCGGTGACGATCCGCGGGTCACGCAGCGTCTCGGGGTCGGCCCGGAGCGCCGCGGCGTGCACCGCCGGCATGACGAAGACAACCGGCGACGGCTCGTCGGTGTCCGACCACGTGGCGTAGCGCGTCTGCTCGTTCAGGTCGGCCGGGCCGCCGAGCCTCAGGGTCTGCCGGGTCCCCGCCGGGTCGGCCACGCCGAGCACCGCCGCGGGTTCGTCTAACCCGTACTTGCTCAGCGCGCCCTCGGCGACGCCGACGTACCGCAAGACCGGCACGTCCTCGGCGACCGCCGCGATCTGTTCCACCGCCGGGGCGTGGGCGCGTTCGTCGCCGCGCGTGCCCAGCGTCCAGCCCTCGCCGGTGCGCCGGAGGGCGGTCACCCGGTTGTTGCTGCGCAGGTCAATCGCGCTGATGCGCGGGGCCCGCAGGGTGGGCAGCTTCTGCGGCCATAGGCCGGCCGGGTCGGCGGTCGGGACGAGTTGGTGCAGCGTCGGGTCGACGAGGTGGATCGCGCCGTCGCGGACGGTCCGCAGGTACGCCGACCCCGCGATGCTCGTGCGCCCCAGCTCGAGCGTGTGCGTGCCGGTGTCGGAAACGAACGTGACCACGGCGGCGGGCTGATCGAGGCCGGTGGTCGCGTCCGACGGCTGGGAGACGACCGTGTTCTCCGAACCGTCGTCGACCGCGAAGCTCTGGCGGGGGGTGAGCGACAGGCCCGCGTTGATCAGCGCCTCGATGGCGTCGGCCCGAACGGGGAAGCGCACGGGGGCGGTCTGCCGCCACCGGCCCGCGACGTTCTCGAACGCCACGGCTTCGCCCCCGCGGTCGATCCGCAGCGAGCTGAAGCTGCGCCCGGTGACGAGCGGCGTGGGCGCCGCGACATCCGTGGCCGGGGGCGTCGGCCCGCCGGAGGAGCGTAGAAGCAGGTACCCCCCGGCCGCGCCGGCCAACAGCACGAGCAGGAGTAGCGTGGTCTTGAAGTTCACGGGGGCGGGGGGTTCCGGACAAGGGGGAAGCGGGGCCGGGGCTCCGGGCGGCGGGCATCTTACGCCGGACCCGGCTCAGCCGCGACGACGCACCAGCCACACGCCGCCGCCGGCCAGCAACATCGCCCCCGGCAACCCGGCCAGCAGGAGCAGGCGGTAGGCCAGCGAACGCCCGTCGGATAACGCCTCGATCCGCCGGATGTCCTGCGTCCGCGGCGTCGCGGCGATTGCCTCGTCGAGGCCCGCCAGCCAGTAGGCGCAGTTGATCAGCAACTCGCTGTTGCCCAGCACCTGGCTCGCCAACGCGTCGCTGAGCCAGTGGCGCTCGGTGAAGACGATCAGCCGGCCCGGCTCGACCGCCCGCGCCGCGGAGCCGCCGTCTTCCGCCTCCCGGTACGCCGCGGCGGCGACGATGGCCCGGTCGATCGCGAACTCCGGGGTGTACGCCGAGCCGGTGATGTCGTCGATCGTTTTAACGTCCGACACGACCCACGCCTCGGTGTCGGGCAGGCGGACCAGCGGGGCGGTCACGGTGTTAAGCTTCGGTTCCAACTCGATCGGCGCGACCCCGGCGAGCTTGACCTGCCGGCCGTCGAGCGCGCCGCCGAGCGGCGAGCCGTCCGGCCACTCCCGGATCGACCACCCCGCGTCGCCGCGCGTCCGGCCGTCGGGGCCGAGGCTCTCGCGGACCACCATCTCGTTCATCCGCGGCGCGACGCCCCAGGCCCGCGCCAGCTCGGCCAGCGGGTCCTGCTCGCGGAACAGCGCCTCGGCGTCGTAATCGAAGCACAGCAGCACGCCGTCGCCCGTGGCGAGCCGACGCCGCAAGACGTCGGCGACGTGGTTGCGGTCGTCCTGCGACGTGCGCTCGAGCGAGAGCGACGGCACGATCCACACCGCCGTCTGCCCTTCGCGCGGAACCGGCACCGCGGCGAAGTCGCTCGCGGAGCTTTCGCCGCCCGACACGCCGCCGCCGCCAACCGCCCACTCGGTGATCTCGAAGTCCGACGTCGCCAGCCGCGACGCGATGAACTGCAGGTTGCCGCGCGGCCCGGCGGCGCTGACGGGGGTGTCGCGCACCAGCACCACCAGCGGCGGCTCGGCGCGACGCAGGGTGACCATCGCGCCCGTGAGCCGGTCTTCGCCGATGAACCGGGAGGTCGATTGCCCGGCCTCGTCGGGCGGGCCGGGGACAAACATCTCGGACACGGGCACGACCCGTTCGGCGTCGTCGGTGAGAACCGTCACGACCTCGCCGACCTGCAGCAACGCGGCCGCACGGTCGTAGCCCGGCGCTTGCTGCGGCAGCGTCAGGCGGTCGACGGTGTCGCGCAGGCTGTGTCGCATCGCCTTGATCCGTCCGTCCATGTCCAGCAGCGCGGCCCGTACTTTCATCGGCGCTCCGCGTTCCTCGGCCCGGCGGGCGAAGTCGCGCTGGAACCGGCCCAGTGTCGTGGAGTCGATCTGCCGGAGGTAATTCAACAGGGCCGAGCGGGCGTTGCCCCACGGCGGGAGCGGAGCGTCGAGCTGCTGCTCGAGGTTTTCGATGCCCCCGCGAAATCCGTCGAGCTGCTCGTCGAGCTGGTTGGCCAGGATGCGCAGCCGCTCGCGGGTGCCACCTTCGGGGGTCTCGGGGTCTTCGGCCAAGGCCGCGAAGCCTTCGCCGAGCGCCTCGAAGTCCGTGGTTAGTTCGCGCAACGCGTCCACCCCGCCGGTCACGGCCTCGCGCAGCGGAGCGGTCTCGTCGGCGTAGCGTCCCTCGATCTGCCGGTAGAACGCCTCGAGCCGGGCCAGCTCGCGGTCGGGGTGGATCACCTCGACGTCGAGCTTGTTCGTCGACCGGCTGTACTCCTCAAGCAGGTCGCGGATGTCCGCGCTGTCGCGGTTTTCGTCCCGCAGCACCGCCACGACCCGCAGCGGCTCGTCCATCTCGCCCAGCAGCTTCCGGGTCTGCGGCGCGAGGGTGTGGGCCCGCGTGGCGGTGAGGTCGTAACGCGCCAACGACTGGAGCGAACTCGGCAGCCGGCGGTACTGCCAGTCGACCAGCACGTTGACAACGATCACCAGCGCCAACGCCGCAACCACGGCGACGGTGACGTTCAGGCCGTACACCGCTCGGCGCTTGTTTTGGTTCGGACCCGCCGGGCCGCGGTCCGCAGGGTGTTCCGGGGGCGTCACCGCCATCGTCGGCTCTCCAGGAGTTTCACGGCGAAGAAGAGGAACATCGCCGTGACCGAGGCGAAGTACACGAAGTTGCGGATATCGATCAGGCCTTTGTTGAAGCCCTCGAACTGGCGGTTGACATTGGCGAAGACCATCGCACTGCGCACCTTCGGCGGCACGAAGCTGGCTTCGGGCAGGAAGTACAGCAGGAACGTCAGGCCACAGATCACGAATACGCTCAACAGGAACGCGATGATCTGGTTCTCGGTCGCCGCGGAGGCGAAGACGCCGACCGCCAGGTAGAGCCCGCCGACGAGCAGCAGCCCGAGCCAGCCCGTGAAGATTGGTCCCCAGTCCGGCGCGGCGCTGAGCTCGAGGACCACCGCCTGCGCCCCGAGCGGCAGCAGCAGGACCACGAAGAACACCACCGCCGCCAGCCACTTGCCCAGGATGATCTGCCAGTCGTTGATCGGGCTGGTGGCGAGGCGCTCGATCGTGCCGCGCGAGAGCTCTTCGCTGACCAGCCGCATGCTGATCGCCGGGGCGAGGAAGACCAGCAGCCAGACGACGCCGCCGAACGTGCCGCGCATCGCCGCGTGCTCCCCGGGGGCGAAGCCGATGTAGAACACCAGGCCCGAGCCCAGCGCAAACATCGCCAACACGACGTACGCGATCGGCGAATAGAACAGGCTCGCCAGCTCACGGCGGAGGATGGTCAGCACGGCCCTCACGACGCGGCGGCCTCCCGGGGCTGCACGTCGGTGACCCGCACGAAAAATTCTTCGAGCGACCCCGCCTCGCGGCGGATCTCGCGCACCAGCAGGCCGTGTCGGGACAGCGCTTCGGCGACGGCGGCGCGGACGTCCTTCCGGCCGTGCGGGACGACCCAGGCGTTGCACCAGTCGCCGCCGTCGCCTTCCGCCGCGGCGTCGACGGTGTTGATGTCGTCGAGCGGCAGCAACGCCGCCCGGACGGCTTCGGGGGCGCCGCGAACCTCGACGTGGACCGGGGCGCGGTCGTCCTCGGCGTGGCTGCGCTGACGCAGCTCGTCGACCGTGCCGTCGGCGACCACCCGGCCCTGGGCGATGATGACCACGCGGTCGGCGATGCGTTGCACCTCGGGCAGGATGTGGCTGGACAAGAGCACCGTGTGTTCGCCGCCGAGGTCGCGGATGAGCCGGCGGACCTGGCTGATCTGGTTGGGGTCGAGGCCGGACGTGGGCTCGTCGAGCACGAGCACCGGCGGGTCGTGCAGCAGCGCCGCGGCGAGGCCGACGCGTTGCTTGTTGCCCTTGGACAGCCGGCCGATCGTGCGGCGGCGGAGCTTGCTCAACCCGCAGCGGTCGGTGACGTGATCCATGCGGGCGCGGCGGGCGGCGCGGTCCATGCCGTGGAGCTTGCCGGCGAAGTGCAGGTATTCGTCGACGCGCATCTCGGGGTACAGCGGGTTGGACTCGGGCAGGTAGCCGAGCTTGCGCCGGGCCGCGGCCGGCTGGGTCAGCACGTCGTGCCCGTCGAGCGTCGCCCGCCCCGACGTCGGCGGCAGGTAACCGGTGAGCATGCGGATGGTGGTCGACTTGCCCGCGCCGTTGGGGCCGAGGAAGCCGACGATCCTGCCGGGCTCGAGCTCAAGCGACAGCGCATCGACGGCGAGGTTGGGCCCGTACCATTTCGTGAGTTTTTCAGCAGTGAGCATGAAATGTGGGGTGGGTTAAGGCGGGGCGGGGGATCGAAGATTGTCGTCGAATGCGCAAGAGGTTTCAAGGCAATCGCCTGCGCGGCGAGCGGCAGGGGCTCTGCCCCTGCACCCCGACGGAAACAACCACCCCGGCGCGCAGGCTCTCGCAGAATAAATTACGGCACTACGCCACTTGATCCACGTGGTCCCGGATTAAATCCAGGAACTGGGGGCCGTAGCGATCGAGTTTGGTTTGCCCGACCCCGTTGACGGCGAGGAACGCGGAATCGGTGGTGGGCAGCGCCTGGGCCATCTGGCGCAGCGCCGCGTCGCCGAAGACGATGTAGGGCGGCACGCCTTGCTCCTTGGCCAACGCCCGGCGGAGTTCGCGGAGCTTGCCGAACAGGTTCTCATCGACCGGCAGGTCCGGGTCGACGCCGGCCGTCGACGCCGCGCGGCTACGCCGCTCGCCCGAGGCTTTGGCGGCCCGGCTCTGCGCCAGCTCGACAGTCACGTCGCCCTTGAGCACGTCTTTGCTGCCGGGGGTCAGGTAAGCCGTGCGGTACTCGTCGGCGGTCAGCGCGAGCCGGTCGTCGTGGATGAGTTTCTCAGCGAGCTGGCGCCAGTGCCCGACGGGCTGGTCTTTGCCGATGCCGTGGACGCTGAGTTGGTCGTGGCCGCGGCGGGTGACGGTCTCGGCGGCGCTGCCGCGGAGGACGTTGATGACGTGGCCCAGCCCGAAGCGTTGCTCGGTGCGGGCGACCGCCGAGAGCAGCTTGCGGGCGTCCTGGGTCGCGTCGACGACCTTCGGCGGCTTGACGCAGTTGTCGCAGTGCCCGCACGCCCCGGCGTGGTCTTCGCCGAAGTGGTTGAGCAGGGCGGTCGTGCGGCAGCCGGTGGCGTGGCAGTATTTGACGACCTGTTCGAGCTGTTGCCGGGCGTGCGCCTGCTCGGCCTCGGTCTCTTTCTGGTTGATGAAGAACTCGATCTTCGCGCGGTCGCCGCCTGAGTAAAACAAGATGCAGTCGGCGGGCAGGCCGTCGCGGCCGGCCCGGCCGGTCTCCTGGTAGTAGCCCTCGATGTGCCGGGGCAGGTCGGCGTGGAACACGAACCGCACATCCGGTTTATCGACGCCCATGCCGAAGGCGATCGTCGCGCACACCACCCGCGCGTCGCCGAAGATGAACGCGTGCTGGTTCGCTTCGCGGACCGGTGTGTCGAGCCCGGCGTGGTACGGCAACGCCGGCACGCCCGCCGCGCTGAGCTTCCCGGCGATCTCCTCGCAGCGCTTGCGCGACTGGCAGTAGACGATGCCCTCGGCCAGCGGGTTCTCGTGCAGATAATCCAGGATCTGCGGCACGACCTGCTGCTTCGGCCGGATCTCGTAGTACAGGTTGGTCCGCTCGAAGCCGCCGCGGTGGATCGCGGCGTCGCGCAGCGCCAGTTCACGAACAATGTCCTCGGCGACGCGCGGCGTCGCCGTCGCGGTCAGCGCGATGATCGGCGTGTCGGCAAAGCGGCCGCCAAACTCCGTGCGGAGCTGGCCGAGCATGCGGTACTCGGGCCGGAAGTCGTGGCCCCACTCGCTGATGCAGTGGGCCTCGTCGATGGCGAAGCGCGCTACGTCGAGCTTGCCGAGCAGCTGCCGCCCGCCCGCGGCCATAAGCCGTTCGGGCGCGAGGTAGACCAGCCGGTACTTGCCGGCCAGCGCGTCCTGTTCGCGCTGGTACAGCTCGTCGAGGTCGAGGGTGGAGTTGAGAAACGTCGCGGGGATGCCGTTGGCGGTGAGCAGGTCGACCTGGTTCTGCATCAGCGCGATGAGTGGCGAGACGACCACGGTAGTGCCGCATTCGTCGGCCAGCGCCGGGAGCTGGTAGCACAGGCTCTTGCCGCCGCCCGTGGGCAGGATGACGAACACGTCGCGGCCGGCCACGGCGTCGTCGATGATCTGGCGCTGCTGCGGGCGGAAGGCGTCGTGGCCGAAGTGTTGTTTGAGCAGGGTGTCGAGCGTATCGGCCGGCATGGTCGAAGCGTAGCAGATCGAAAAGTCGGGGAAGCGTTGGGAGGGGATTTTGTGCGCGGGTATGTGGCGGTCGACGGGGCCCTGTCCCTACGTGCCACAGACGCCGGACCGATGGGGCGGGGTTGTCTTCTTGGGGGCTGGGGTTGGTGCCCCACGCCTACGCACCGCGATCAAAGTGATCGAGAAGCTTGTGGTGAAACCGTGTTCAGCTGATGCATTTGCTCCGTTATCTCTTGGGGGCTACCTTGTTCCGCTTGGGCCGCATCCGTGTCGCGGCCCGGGATCCCCGCTGCGTCTCTTTGCATTTAGAACGACGGCCCGCCCATGCTGCTTACCGATATTCTTCAGCCCGACTGCCTGATCGTCCCGCTCGAGGCCGACGACAAGCAAGCGGCGATTTTTCAGTTGGCCGACCTGCTCTGCGAGAAGACCGGGATCGAAGACCCCGAGTCGCTCAAGGAAGCGATCTGGAAGCGCGAAACCGTGCGGACCACCGGCATCGGCGGCGGCGTCGCCGTGCCCCACGGCAAGACCGACAAGGTCCCGGGCCTGAAGATGGCCATCGGCCGGACCGCGTCGCCGCTCGAGTTCGGCGCCATCGACCGTCAGCCCGTGGAGCTTATCATTCTGCTCGCGTCGCCGATCGATCAGACCGGCCCGCACATCGAGGCGCTCTCGCGGATCAGCCGCATGCTCATCGACGAAGAAGCCCGCAACAAGATGAAGTCGCTGCCCACGCCCGGGGCGGTGTACGACATGATCAAAGAGATCGAGACGTCGGTCGCGTGACCGCCGTTTGAATCACCCCGCTCACATCCCGTTCGTCCGGAGGTCCCCGTGTCCGAAGCCGTCGTCCCCCGCCGTTTTACGCTGGATCGTTTCGTCGAGGCCACCGTCGAGCGCGAGCTCCGCGAGGGCTTGTTCGAGCTCGAGTCCGAACGCATCCTCGACATCAACCTCGAGGGCGAGGTCTGGATCAAGACCGGCTCGATGATCGCCTATACCGGGCAGGTCAAGTTCGTCCGCGAGAAGCTGCTGGACCAGGGCATCGGCAACCTGCTGAAAAAAGCCGTGAGCGGCGAGGGCGCCCGCCTGACCAAGGCCACCGGGCAGGGCTCGGTGTTCTGCGCCGACATCGGCAAGAAGATCACGATCCTCGAATTGCAGGGCGAGTCGATCTGCGTCAACGGCAACGACCTCATGGCCTTCGAGACCGGGCTCACCTACAACATCAACATGATGAAGAAGGTCGGCGCGATGCTCGCCGGCGGGCTATTTAACGTCAAGATCGAGGGCCACGGCCTCGTCGCGGTCACCAGCCACTACGAGCCGCTGACCCTGCCGGTCGTCCCCGGCGAGAAGACCACCACCGACCCCAACGCCACCGTGATGTGGTCCGGCAACCTGACGCCCAAGATCAAGACCGACCTGCAACTCAAGACCTTCCTGGGCCGCGGCAGCGGTGAGTCGGTGCAGATGGAATTCGAAGGCGACGGGTTTGTCGTGGTGCAGCCGTTCGAGGAGGTCATGCTGCAGGCGGGCACCGGGAGTTAGTCAGCCCCCGTTGCCGTTGAACTTTGTCATCGCTTTCTCGATCCCGTCTTCGAGCCAGGATTCGATGCAGTCGCAGGCCCGGGTGAGGACGGGGTCGAGGTCGGCGAGTTGGTCTTCGGTGAAACGGCCGAGCACGAAGTCGACCTGCGGGACGCGGGTGGGTTTGGGGCCGATGCCGACGCGGAGGCGAGGGTAGTCGCGGGTGCCCAGGGCGCGCTCGAGGTCTTTGAGGCCGTTGTGGCCGCCGGGCGAGCCGGATGCGCGGAGGCGGAGCTGGCCGAGGTCGAGCGCGACCTCGTCGACGACGATCAGGATGTCTTCCGGGTCGAGTTTATAGAACGCCGCGGCCTCGCCCACGGCCAGCCCCGACCGGTTCATGTAGGTCATCGGCTGCATCAGCATGACCTTGTGCAGGTTGATGCGGCCTTCCAGCACGCCGGCGTGGAACTTGTGTTTCGGGCCGGTGAGCCCGTGGCGGTGGGCGAGGCGTTCGAGCACCATGAACCCGGCGTTGTGGCGGGTTTTGGCGTATTCAGTGCCGGGGTTGCCGAGGCCGACGATGAGCTTCATGGGTTCACCCTACGCGCAAAAAGAAGCCCCGGGCCGTCGGGCCCGGGGCCGCATGCGGATCGATTACTCGCCGCCGTCTTCTTCATCCTTCTTGGCCCCGATGACTTCCGGCTCGCCGTCGCCGCCCTCGGCTAAGCCCTCGTCTTCGGTCACGGCCTGCTGGACCACGATCTGGGCCAGCAGGTAGTTCGCTTCGGTCGCCAGGGTGATGCCCGCGGGCAGCTTGAGGTCTTGGACGTAGATCGAGTCTTCCATGCCCAACTCGTTGATGTCGCAGGTCAGCGACTCGGGGATCGCGTTGGCCTTGCAGCTCACGGTCACGTGGGTGTGGGGCGTGCTGAGCATCGCGCCGGCCTGCTTGAGTGCCGTGGGCTCGCCGACGAACTCGACCTCGAGCTCGATCTCGATCTCTTCGTTGAGATCGACGCGGGTCAGGTCGACGTGGACCGGCGTGGTGTCGAGATAGTCGTACTGCACGTCCTTGATCAGGCAAGGCTCGGTTTTGCCGTCGACCTTCACCTCGATCAGGTGGGCGCCGTGGTGGAGGATGTCGCTGAGCTCCCGGGCGTCGATCGAGACGTGGACGGGGTCTTGCTTGTGGCCGTAGACCACGGCGGGGAGCTTGCCTTCTTCGCGGAGGCGGATGGCGTAGCGGGAGCCGAGCTTGGTGCGGGTCTGGGCTTCGAGGGTAGGGGTTTGCTGAGACATGTTGCTTTCCTTTTAGGTCTTGGACGTTGTTCGGGTGGGTGGGTGTTCTGAGTGGTCGGTGCTAAGCCGCAACCGGAGGTGGGTCAACGTTTGGCACCGTCGACGCCTTTGCGGAACAGGCTGGAGACCGAGAGGTTGTGGTGGATATTGTGGATCGCGGTGCCGAGCAGTTCCGCGACGGTGAGCTCGGTGAGCTTGTCGGCGATGGCCTCGCAGCGTGTGCCGCAGGGGATGGTGTCGGTGACAATGATGCGGTCGATCGGTGAGTCGGCGATGCGTTCCATGGCGAGGCCGACGAGCACGGCGTGGGTCGCGGCGACGACGATTTTTTTGGCGCCGTGGCTCTTGACGAGCTTAGCGGCCTCGCAGATCGTGCCGGCGGTCGAGATCATGTCGTCGACCATCAGGACGTTCTTGCCGGCAACATCGCCGATGATGTTCGCCGACTCCACGTCGGTGCCGGACTCGCGACGCTTGTCGATGATGGCAAACTCGGTATTGAGCGCGTTGGCGACGACGCCGGCCACCTTGACGTTGCCCGCGTCGGGGCTGACCACGCAGAGCGGGTCGAGCTCGGCCCGCGTCTCGCTGATGTGCTTGAGCAGCACCGGTGAGGCGCTGAGGTGGTCGACGGGGATATCGAAGAAGCCCTGGATCTGCGCGGCGTGCAGGTCGAGCGCCAGCACGCGGTCGGCCCCCGCGGAGGTGATCAGGTTGGCCACCAGCTTGGCGGTGATGGGGGTCCGGCCCTCGTCCTTGCGGTCCTGCCGGGCGTAGCCGAAGTAAGGAATCACGGCCGTGACGCGTCCGGCGCTGGCGCGCTTGAGCGTGTCGATCCAGATGAACAACTCGAGCAAGTGCTCGCC
>JBCCCG010000040.1:0-34244 GCA_039033595.1 Planctomycetota bacterium
AAAAGGAGGAGTCTTCCGCACTAGCCTACTCGCCGAAAGTGGCAGCACGGTTAACCTGTCGGGGGGGGCGTTTAGTCGCGTGGCGGCCAGCGCCGGAAGCAGCGTAACCTTCGTTGGCGGGGATATTCGCGTCAACGGCACGCCCGCCGATGGCTTGTTAGAAAATTTGCGTGACGGTGATATTGTCTCAGGTATTTTTGAGAATGGTACACCCTTTATTTTCAATCGCGGCACGGACCTCAACGGAGTGCGCCTTAGTACTGCTGCGCTGCCGGATGTTGATGTCACGCCCATCGTCGTGGGGAGCTCTTCGCCGATGACTGCACCTGCGGGATTGCGCCCGAATCAGACGCTCACCCTGCAAGAGGGTGGTTTCCTGAGTCATAATTACGCTGCGATAGGAGCGGCTCTACATATTGAAGGTGGCGAAGTAAGCTTAGGATTGAAAGTGCTCGATTCATCAGTACAGCTATCGGGGGGCGAGATCAATGGGGCGATGACGTTGTTCGGACAATCCAGCCTTCATGTATCGGGCGGATCAATCTCAAATGCGGGAGCGGTTAATTCGCTTATAGCGCAGTCTGGCAGCCAGGTGCGGCTAAGTGGGGGGCGGATAGGATCCGAAGCAAGGGCGCACGCCGATAGCCGCTTCGTGATTACAGGCGGACAGTTGTCTGACAGATTTGACGCCTTGCCCGGAAGTACCGTACTGGTGTACGGAGGTGAGATTGGTCAAGGCTTTGAAGTCCATGAGGACGCATTTCTACGCGTGAATGGGGGCATGATGGAAGGAGTTGTTGCAAATGAAGGAAGCCACATCCGTATCGATGGCGGCGAGTTGCAGCGTTTTAATGCTGGCGGGGAAAGTGTCGTAGAGCAGAGTGGGGGGCGAATAGAAGATTTGTGGCTAGGAGCAGGAAGTGTGTTTATCTCCGCGGGAGGGGAGCTTACCGACAAGGTTGTGGCGGCGGCTGGTAGCACCTTTAAGCTATTCGGATCCGGTTTCACTATCGACGGCAATGCAGTGACCAACCTGAATGTTGGGGAAGCATTAAGCGTAAATCAGAGAGATGTCACGCTCAGCGGTACCTACCTAGACGGATCGACCTTTAGTTTTCTACTGAATCCATCTGGGGGTAGGGTTTTCAACGGTCCTGTCTTTTCCCCCGAAGCAGATCTTTCAATAACCCTGCTGAGTACGGCTGGCATTCAAGGCGATTACAACGCGGACGGCGTTGTTGGGCAAGAGGACCTAGATTTGGTGCTACTGAACTGGGGCGTGGACACCGAAGCGTATGGGACTCCGTCGGGTTGGCTTGGCATGACGCCCGATGGCCTTATTGGCCAACACGAATTAGACGGCGTTCTGCTGAACTGGGGCGACGGCACCCCGCCGGCCACCGTCAACGCGATCCCCGAGCCGGCCACCCTGGCATGGTTCGGGCTGGTGGGGCTTTCGCTCGCTGCGCGGCGGCGACGGCGCTGAAGAAGAGCCGCCCGCGAGTTGATCGCCGGCGGGCCTAATGGGCGGGAAAACCCGTAGGGGTGGGTCTGACTTGAGGCTTTGTTGGGTGGGATTGACGCGTTAAAATCACGGCTTGGGGTTAGGTTCCATTCTTGTGCTGTCGACGCGGGCCGGGCCGCGGGGCGGCCGATGGTGTGTCGATAACTCGAACGGAGGTCCCGGATGGACGGCAGGCGAGGTGGTTGGGGTTTGGTGGTGCTGTGGGTCGGTCTGGCCGTTGCGGCGCCGACGGGCTACGGGCAGGTGAACTACACGTTCACCGCGGCGAACGATGGGTTCAGTTGGCCCGCGTCGCCGACGGGAACGCTCAACGGCTTCGACTTCACGACGCCCGACGACATCGTCATCTTCAACGAGGCGGGCAACAACCTCTTCTACGACGCGATGTATCAGGTCACCGGCAACGCGACGCGGATCAACGGCGACGCGCTGTGGGCCAACCCGCTGGACTTCGGCAGCGGCTACGTCGGCTTCGACTTCTCGGGCACCGCCACCTCGGTCACGCAGGTGCAGTTCGACTTCGCCTGGTCCGAGGCGGGCGTCCCGGCGGTCAGCGACTTCCTGGACGTCGTCGCGTTCGACTCCGACGGCCGCCAAACCTTCGCCAGCTTTAACCTGACCGACACGTTCACGGGCTTCGGCGGCGGGGACGGGTACGAAGGCACCATCAGCCTCGACGCGGCGAGCCTGATCGACGACGAGGAGGGTTTCGACGGCGGGGCGTTCGTCGACATCGACTACATCGAGGTCCAGCTGGGCGAGATCATCTTCGGCGGCAACAGCAGCGAGTTCGCCATCGACAACTTCAGCACCAACGGCGCCGGCGGCGGCGACCCCGCCAACTCGGACGTCATCCCGGTCTCCTCCTTCAACGGCAACCAGTTCTTTGGCGCCTCGACCAACCGCGTCAAGGGCAGCTTCGATGTTCAGGTGTCGATCGACGCCGAGAACCAGGGCACGGGCGGGACGCAGTATTCGGTCACGGTCGAGCCGGGCAGCGACCCCGAGTTCGTCGCCACCGGACTGCCCAGCGGCAAGCCGATCGCCGCCGAAACCGTCGACATGCTCCTGCCGCTGGCCACCCTCGACGCCGACACGCTTTCGGGCGAGTACGAGATCCAGCTGCGTTTCAGCAACGACCTCAACGGGGCCGGCCCGCCCGACTTCGGCTCCGACCCCGACGAGGTCGTGCCCTTCTCCGCTAAGATCTTCGACCCGCCGGACATGACCGACAACAGCGGGGCGACGGTGCAGGTGGACGCCGACCCGACGTTGTCGCTGGCCAACGCCGCCGCGGGGCCGCACGCCGGGGCGTTGCGGGCGGGCGTCGAGGCGACCGCCCTCTCGACCAGCGGGCCGTTCAGCTTCGATCCTACGAGCGGCGACCTGAACCTGGGGGCCTTCGTCGCCGCGGGCGAGACGAAGACCACCGACATCGCTTTCGATCGGTTCGGCCGGCTGAGCGGCACACACGTCGGCACCGCGAAGATCGACCTCGAGATGAAGTCGCCCACCGAGAGCTTCCTCAACGGCTCGGCCCCCGTGCCGTCGATCAACTGGAACCTCAGTTACGACTTGGCTGACATCACCAGCGACAGCGTCAACCTCAACGCGACCGACCCGCTGAACAAGACCGTCGGCATCAACACGTCCGCGATCGCGGCGACGCTCGTCGACGGCGTGAGCACCAAGACCCAGAGCGTATCGATGAGCTTCGTCGCGCCGCCGGTCGGCGACACGATGCAGGTCAACACCCCGGGCGGTGACGCGGTCGAGCTGACGTTCGACGGCGGCGGCGTGGGGACGTACGTGCTGCAGTTCACCTACGACGACTCGGGCCTGTCTCCGAGCGAAGAGTCGGCCCTCGATCTGTTCTGGTTCGACGAGCTGAGCAACGACTGGGCCCACGCGACCGACGGCAACTCCGGGGGGACCGCGAGCTTCTTCGCCGGCTCTTACGCCGACTTCCTGCTCGGCGCCGGCTCGACCGACCCGGCGGCGAACCTGGGCGCGTTCGGCCAGGACGAAGTCGGCAACACGTTCTGGGCGGTGCTCGACCACGCCTCGATCTTCACCCTCGGCGAGTTGCTCGCCATCGACACCCTGACGGGCGACTACAACGGCGACGGCTTCGTGTCGCAGGCCGACCTCAATCTGGTGCTGCTGAACTGGGGGCAGAATGTCCTGCCGCCGGGGTTCGACCAGACCGCGATCGACGGCGGCGGGCCGTTCGACGGGCTGATCTCACAGAACGAACTCAACGGCGTCCTGCTGAACTGGGGCAACGGCAACCCGCCGAGCGTGGCCGTCCCCGAGCCGGGGGCGAGCGCGCTGATGCTCGGGCTGGCGGGGGCTCTGGTACGTCGCGTGCGGCGTGACGAAGCCCACCGGTAACGCGTTGTGGGCGGTCTTACGCGGCGGGTCTGTGCCGTCGATCAACGCGGTAAGCGAAGGCCGTGAACCGGAACGCGCGCGGCTAACTTACGGGTAAATCCCCGGATAGGCGGCAATGCTTCTTGCGTATGATGCCCGCTTCGGACTCGGCGGCCCCGCGGCCGCGCCGTCCGGAGCCAAGCGTGATCCCGGGCATCGGAGGCCCGGACGCTCCGCCCCGAAACATCGCTGAAGAGTTGGAAGATGAAACGATTTAAGACTTTCTGTCTGGGGTGTCGCTACGGACTCGTCGCCACCACGGTAAGGGTCGGTATTGCGGGGCATGTCTCCCTGCCCACGCCCTGCTCTTCGAGTTCAGCTTCGCCGACGACGCGTCGGCCGACATCTTCGGGCTCGCCCACATCCCCGGCACCGTGACCGGCACGCTAGAACTGCAAGACAACGTCAACGGCCAGGTGTCTTCCGAGATCATCATCACCAGCGCCCCCGCCGGACTCGAGGTGACCTCCCTCAACGTCGACATCAAGCCGCTCGTGTTTCAAGAGACGGGTTCTTTCGACGTCGCCGGCGGGGTGATCACCGCCGTCAACGACTACTTCTTCGACTTCGATGACCCCAACCCTGGCGGCGGCGCGACCGACATCGTCGGCCTGCGGTTCAACGACACCACGGGATCAACGATCAACATCAACGCCCTGACCAACGACGGCATCGACGGTTCGGCCGCGACCGAGATCGGCGTCACCGGTAACCGAGATGGCTTCGCCGGCGTGAGCTTCTCCGCGGTCCTGCCCAACATGGCCCCCACCGCCGAAGCCGGCGGGCCCTACGTCTTCAGCGCCTCAAACCTTACCGTGAGTCTCGATAGTTCCGGCAGCACCGACGACGGCACCATAACTTTTGCGGAGTGGAACATCGCCGGCGGCATCCAAGACCTCTCCGGCACAAGCTTCGTCGTCCCGCTCAGCCTTGCCGAAGCAGGCTTAGCGATGACCACCACCACCACCACCACCACCACCGCGACACTCACGGTCACCGACGACGGCAGCCCCGGCCTCACCGACTCCGACACCGCCGACATCTCCTACCAAAACGCCGTCCCCACCGTCACCGACGCCTCGGCCACCAACGTCCCGGTCGATCAGGTCGACTTCGCCGCCGTCTTCGGCGACGACGACTTGATCGTCAACGGCCTGATCCCCGGCTTCGAGTCGCTCATGTGGGAGTTCGACGTCGCCGCCGCGCTCACCGCCGCCGACATCGGCGACGGCTTCCTCACCGGCACCGGCGACACCGCCGCCGGCTCCCAAACCATCGCTCAGCTCGTGGCGATCTACGGCAGCGAAGGCGACTTCGACGCCTTCTTCAACGTCAAGGACAAGGCCGGAGCGGTCGCCAGTTTCTAGTTCAACGTCACCGTGCCGGAGCCGGGGGCGTTGGTGATGCTCGCCTTGGGCGGGCTCGCGTTGGGGAGGCGGCAACGAGCGCGTTAATCCGCTCAGGCCGGTATGCATATGCATGCCCGTGGTTGAACCTCGGCTTGGGTGGCACGTGACCCGGCGGACAGGGAGGGTAGGTCCGGCGGCCCCCGTCGTCTCAAAGCCCACCCGCCTTGGATTTCCACGGCTTACGGCTCTGTCACACCCTTTCCCGGGGCGGGATATCGCGTATAATTTACGGTATATGTTAGTGCATTTGAAAGACTGGATGTGCTTGGGGCGGCACGGATGCCGCGAGACCGAGACTTGTTGCTACGCGCCCCGGTGTGGCTCCGCTGATTTGGGAGCAGACCAGTCCACCGGAAACAGACCGGAACCAGACCGCATCCAGACCGGTTGCCTCGCTTGGGGGGAGTTTTCCCCGCCCCGCGCCGGCTCCCATCAGACCGGGGATGGCGGCCACGGCCAGACCGTGCTGGCGGCGATCCAGATTTGGCGGGCGTGGGGGCAACATCCGGGCGGGGGGTACCTATACTGCCCATTCATGAGAAACTCCTCTTCCGAAACCGAACCCGCCGAGGCGGGCTACCCGCCGTACCGGCGGTGGCTGCACGCCCTGGCGATGCTACTGGTGATCGCGACTTTCATCCTCGTCGCCATCGGCGGGCACGTGACCAGCAAGGACGCGGGCATGGCGGTGCCCGACGGATTCACCACCTTCGGCGTCTGGTCGCTCGTCGCCCCGCTCGAATCGTGGTGGTACGAGGAAGGCACCCGGCTCGAGCACAGCCACCGGCTCAAGGGCTACGTCGTTGGCGGGCTCACCCTTGCCCTGATGCTGGGCTTCTTCGCCACCCAACGCCCCCGGAAGTGGGTCCTGGGCCTGGGGGTGGTGCTCCTGCTCTTTGTGCTGGTCCAGGCGTTGATGGGGATCGTCCGGGTCGATGAGAACTCGGTGTTCCTGGCGGGCGTCCACGGCGTGACCGGGCAGGTGTTTCTCTGCCTCACCGTGCTCGCCACCGCGGCGGTGGGCAAGTTCTGGATGACGCGGCCGACACGACCCCCGGCGAGCCCGGCCGACCAGCCCCGCAGCGAAGACGCTTCCGAGGGTAGTTCCGGGGGCACGCCGCGCCACGCCCGGTCGCTGCGGGTGTTGCCGTTGGTGCTGCTCGCCGCGCTGCTGGTTCAGTTGGTGCTCGGCTCGGCGGTGCGGCACAGCAAATCCGCGTTGGCGATCCCGGACTGGCCGACGCACTACGGGCAGCTGGTGCCCCCGATGAGCCAGGAAAAACTTGACGCGGCGGTCGCGGCGTACCCGGCCGAGGAGTTGCCCGAGCGTTACGGCAGGGCGACGGAGGTCAGCGAGGCCCGGCCGTACACCGCCGGGCAGGTCCACTTGCACTTCGCCCACCGCCTCGGGGCGTACGCGGTCCTGGCCTTCGGCGTCTGGTTCGTCGCCTACACGTTCAAGCACCACGCCACGCAGCCTGCGGTGCTGATCCCCGCGGGGCTGTTCGGCGTCTTCCTGCTGCTGCAGGTCGCGCTGGGCGTGATGACAGTCTGGTCCGGCGAGCACGCGACGCTGGCCACCAGCCACCAGACCGTGGGCGCGTTGCTCATCGCCACCGCGACGTGGCTGACGATCCGCCTGCACCTGGTGCCCTGCCCCAAGGCCCGCCCGGCCCACATCCCCGTCGCCGCCGGCGACGCCACCACCGAGTGCTTCCGCTCCGATCCGACGCCGCCGGAAGGCGTAGCCGCGGGCGCGGACCCCCAAACCCATACACCCCCCGCCCCGAAACGCACCCCGGAAACCTCCCCGGAGCCCATCACCGCTTGACCCCGGCCCCGCCTTCTGACCCCGCGACCCCGCTCGCTGCGTCGTCTCCCGACGGCGTGGCCGGTTCCCGCGCCGCCGTGGGCTCTGACCCGGCGACCGGTTACGCGCTGCGCGACCGTCTGCGGGACTACAAGATTCTGGTCAAGCCGCGCATCACCCGCATGGTGGTCATCACGACCGCGATCGGCTTCGCCCTCGCGGTCCGCGGTGGCTCCGGCTGGACGTGGTTGATGCTCGTCGGCACGCTCGCGGGCACCGCCCTGTCGTGCATGGCCGCGAGCGTGTTCAACCAGGCCTACGAGTGGCGGACCGACGCGAAGATGCCGCGCACCGCCGACCGGCCGTTGGCCGCGGGCCGGCTGCCGATGGGCGAGGCGCTCGCGCTCGGCGGCGCGTTCATGCTCGCGGGGCAGGCGGCGTTGTGTATGTTCGGCACGCCGCTGGCGTCGGGCGTCGCGGCGTTCACGATCTTGAGCTACGCGTTGATCTACACGCCGTTTAAGCGCGTCTCACCGATCTCGTTGTACGTCGGCGCGGTCCCCGGGGCGTTGCCGCCGGTGATCGGCTACGCCGCGGTGACCGGCGACCTCTTCACCCCCCACGCCGCCGCGGTGTGGGTGATTTTCGCGGTGATGGCGCTGTGGCAGGTCCCGCATTTCCTGGCGATCGGCTTTATGTACCGCGACGACTACGCCGCGGCCGGCCTGGCGATGCACGCGGTGCGCGACCCTTCGGGGCGGTCGTCGATGCGTAACGCGGTCCTGGGGTGCCTGCTGCTGCTGCCGGCGGGCGCGGCGGCGACGCTGCTGGGGTTTGCCGGGTGGGTGTCGCTTGCGGTGACGCTGGCCTGCGGGCTGGGGTTCTTGGCGCTGGCGGTCGCGTGGACCCTCAAGCGGGACCGCGACTCGGCCCGGCGGCTGTTCTTCGCCTCGCTGATCTACCTGCCCGTGGTTCTGGCCGTCATCATGGTGGACGCGCAGTGAATCCGGCCCCAACCCCCACCACGCCCGCCGGGGATCACGCGGTTCCCGGAGCTTCCGGGGCTTCTGGGACAGTGGCGGCCTTGCGTATCGCCGGGCTCACACACCGCTACCCGGGGGCGGACCGCGACGCGCTGCACGGTTTGAACCTCGACGTCGCCCCCGGCGAGGCGTTCGCCCTGCTCGGGCCCAACGGCGGCGGCAAGACCACCACCTTCCGCGTCCTCGCCACCATGCTCCAACCCAGCGGCGCCGCGACGGCCGAGGTGTCGGTGTTCGGCCGCAGCGTCCTGCACGACCCCGCCGCCGCGCGGCGCGAGCTCGGCGTGGTGTTCCAGAGCCCGAGCCTCGACGTCAAACTCACCGCCCGCGAAAATCTGGCCTGCCACGCCCGGCTGTACGGCCTGACCCGCCGCGACGCGGCGCCCCGCATCGACGAAGCCCTTGCCCGCTTCGACCTCGTCGCGCGCATGCACGACCGCGTCGAGGCGTTCTCCGGCGGGATGCGACGCAAGCTCGAGATCGCCAAGGCGCTGCTCCACCGCCCGCGTCTGCTGCTGATGGACGAGCCCGCGACGGGGCTGGACCCCGCGGCGCGGCGGGAGCTGTGGCAGCACCTCGGAGAGCTGCGTCAGAACGGCGGCATCACCGTGGCGTGGACGACGCACCTGATGGACGAGGCGGAGCACGCCGACCGCCTGGCCGTGCTGCGTGGGGGCCGGCTGCTGACGGTGCAGAGCCCCGACGAGCTCAAGGCCACGCTGGGCGGACACGTGGTGATCGTTGAGCCGAGTGACCCCGCGGACGCGGGCTGGATGCGCGAACGGATCGTCGAGGCACTCGGGCCGTGGGAGGCCGGGCGGGAGCCCGTGATTTCCGGGGACGCCGTGCGTTTCGAGCACGCCGACGGCCCGGCCGTGGTGGCGAAGATAGCGGGCCTGTTCCCCGACCGCCTCCGCCGCGTGTCCGTGGGCCAGCCGACGCTGGAAGACGCCTACCTCCGGCTGACCGCGGACGCCCCGCCTTCCGGCGCTAGCGTCGCCGATCGTTCCGCACCCGGCACCACCGCCGCGGAACGGGCCACCCCCGCGGCCCAGCCCACGGCCGTCTAAAAAACTGCCGATCTTGATGTTTCGGCTCTGGAATCGGAAAGCAAGTTCCGGTAACATCCTATCTGGCACGCGTTGGTGGGGTCTAAGGCGTCTGAATCGGGTCCTTTCGTTCGTGCGGGCCGTTGTTTTCAGTCAATCATCAACGCACTGCCCCGCTCCATATCTCGCGGTCAGCTGATCTGCGAGTCATGGAACGGGCTGATCGATCGGGGGGAGGACGATGCTGCCCGGGCGCTTTTGACGCGCCGCCCCGGCGGATTGCTCTTTGACAACGAGGCCGGCTCACCACGCGAATACCCCCGGCGTGCGAACACGGGGCGGTTCGGAGAAACGCATCATTCCATTCACCTGCATAGCGTCTCCGCCCGCCGGGACGCGCTGGTGAGCCCGCCTTTTCCGGGGCGTGTATCAGGAAACTTGCCCCATCGATTCCAACGCCGGCAACGCGGCGGAGGTGTTCGCGCGTCGATCGTGGACGGGTTCTATGATCCGTGCATGCTGCCGCTGAGTGACATCCTGCCCTACGACTTCGATCCGCTCGAAGCGCTGCGCCGTTGGCCGGCGGATCGACCGGTGGCCCTGCTGCATTCGGGGCGGCTTCACCCGACGTGGGCGCGGTACTCCTTGATCGCCGAGCCGGTCGCGGCGCTGGTGCACGATCACGGGCGCAGCACATGGGCCGGCCCTGCGCCGCGGGGCGCCCCCGAACTGCGACACGACGCGCTGACGGACTTCGACGCCGTCGTCGCCGCCGACCCGGCGATCTACATCGGGCATCTGGGCTACGACCTGGCCCGCGCGGTCGAACGCCTGCCGAACGCCGCACAAGACGACCACGGCACGCCGACGCTGCGCTTCGAACGCTGCCCCCACGCTCTGCTCTACGACCACCACCTCAACCGGTGGCACGCGGTCGGCCCCGATCCCGCCGCGCTGCCGGATCTGTCGCAACCCGCCACGCCCGACCTGCGCTTCACCGCGACCGCGCCGACGCCCGACCGTCCGCGGGCCGAGCACGAAGCCGCGGTCCGCCGGGGGCTGGAGTACATCGCGGCCGGCGACGTATTCCAGGTCAACCTCGCCCAGCGTTTCACCGCCGAGTTCAAGGGTTCGACCCGCGGGCTGTTTCTTCAACTCGCCGCCGCGTCACCCGCCTGGTACGGCGCTTACCTCGAGCCGTTCACGGCCGACGGTCGGCCCGCGCCACACGCCGTCTGCTCTACGTCGCCCGAGCTCTTCTTGCAGCTCGACGCCGACGGCACGGTGACCACCCGGCCGATCAAGGGCACCCGCCCCGCCGCGTCCGACCCGAACGAGCTGCGCGACGCCGAGAAAGACACCGCCGAACTCAACATGATTATCGATCTGTTGCGCAACGACCTGGGCCGGGTGTGCGGCTACGGCAGCGTCCGCGTGACCCAACCGCGCACGGTCGAGTCGCACCCCACGGTCCACCACGGCGTCGCCACCGTCGCCGGCCGGCTCCACCCCAGCCGCGCGCTGCGTCACCTCTTACGCGCCACCTTTCCCGGCGGCTCGATCACCGGAGCGCCTAAGGTGCGAGCGATGCAGATCATCGAAGAGCTCGAGCCCGTGCGCCGCGGGGTGTACTGCGGGGCGATCGGCTTCGCCACGTCGCTCGGCGGGACGACCACCGCCCGGCTGAATATCGCGATCCGCACGCTGCTGGTCGACCGCGCCACGGGTCGGCTGCACTTCTCGGTGGGCGGCGGCATCGTGGCCGACTCGGACCCGGCCGACGAGTACGAAGAAACACTGCACAAGGCCGCGGCGCTGGTGGCGGCGCTGCGCGCGGGCGAGCCGTCGGCCGCCGTCGCCGAGCCTGGCGCATGAAAAATCCCGCCGCACGCGGGGTGGACGGGATGATCCGGTTCACGGATGGCGATGACGCGACGTCCGCTCAGTACTTCACGCCGCAGCCGTACGGCGTGGTCGTGTTTTCCTGGACCGCCTGACCGGCCAGGATCGCGTCCACCGCGGCGGCAAGGTAGTTGGTCGCGCCGGCGATGTCGGAGGTCTTCGTCGACTTCTTGCTGTCGATCGCGCCCTGGTAGCGCAGCACGCCGTCGCCGTCGATGACATAGATGTGGGGCGTGGTTTTGGCGGCGTAGAGCTGGCCGACCGTGCCGTCTTCGTCGATGAGCACGGCGGTGGCGTTGATGCCGGCCGCGTCGATGTGGCTGTTCCACTCGGCGGGCGTCAAGTGGCCTTGCTTGCCGGGGGCCGAAGAACAGATGCTTAGCCAGACAACGTCGGGGTTATTGGTGTAGTCGGCCTGCCAACCCTGCATGTGGCCCTGGTTGTAGAACTTCTTCACGAACGGGCAGTCCTTGTTGACCCACTCCAGGATCACGGTTTTGCCCGCGAAGTCCGAGAGCGAGTGCGTGTTGCCGTTCGAGTCGGTGAGTGTGAAGTCCGGGGCGGGCGCGTCGGTGGCGACGCCGCCTTGAGCCCCGGCGTGGAGGGCCGAGGGTACCGCCAGGAGAGTCACGGCCAGCGCCGCAACGGCCAATCCAATCCAAGTCTTACGTTTCATATCGAGGCTCCTAAAAGAAAAAGTGTTCGGACGCCGACGCTCACACGCGGCGGCTTAGTTCTCGGTCATCTTCGGCTCGGTCGTCTTCGGCTCGACTTCGGCATCGACGCGGTAGACCCGTGTGTCGTCGCCGCGCTCGTAGACCAGGACTCCCCGCAGCCGGTCGGTCCATTGCTGATTGGCGTCGAGCGGAAGCGATACGGACACGACGCCGGTGTCGGAACGCTCGACGACCTGCTCGGCCGTCATCGCGATCGACCCGGCGTTATCCGGGAAAAAACGCACGGACAGGTTGTCCCGGACTCCGATTCCGGTGCCCGCGTTCCGTACGGTGAGGCGGTAGCGGCGACCGTCTTGGCGCTCGACGTGCACGTAAGCGTCGTCGTAGTTCCGCGGCGTTCGTTGGTCCGCCCACGCGAACAGCCCCGCCCATCGCGGCTCCGGCTCCACGTCGTCGGCCGTCGCGGCCACGGGCAACACGAGGGATAATGCGGCGCTGCCCGGGATGCAGATCTCTTTGCACATCAGCCAATCGGCGGTGGCCTTGATCACCACGTCTTCGCCGACCGCCGCGTCGGCGGGCACCTCGATCCGCACCGGCAGCACGATCTCGCCCTCATAGCCGTAGGTCGCCAGCCCGTTGGCCTGATAGTAGTGGGGCGCGGGCCATTCGATCTCGTGGGCGACGTAGCCCGGCGGGAACTGCCAGTCGATGGAGGTGGCGAGGCCCGCGTCGCCCGGGTTTTTCCAATAGGTGTGCCAGTGCTCGTCCATCTGCAAACGCAGGCCGAGCGTCACGGTTTGGCCGGGCACCAAGGCGTTATGCTTCGAGATGAGCTGGGCTTGCACTTGTCCGTCACGCACCGGATCGCCGCCCTGGGCCGCCATCGATGCCGCCAAACACCACGTCAAGCAGAGCGTGACCAACCAACCCTTAACCCGTCGTGCGTCTGTCTTCATGGTTTGCCGTGCCGCTGACGAACGGAAAGCCGACGCCCGAACAATCCGGGCATGGCAGAACAGTAGCGCTGCCCCCAAGCGGGTCAAGGGCGGCACCAAAACTTTGCCTGTTAACGCGACCACGCGGTCGGGCGGAAGCGTTTCCGCGGACCCGCCGGCCTATTGCGGCTCGGCGGTCCCGCCGATCAGCTCGATGAACGGCGAGGCGGGGAGTTTCTCGGAGTTGATGAGTTGGCCCGAGACGTTGACGTAGTGGCCGTGCCGGACCTCGACGGGGTCGGTCACCGCGTCCGAGCGGACCTCGACGGTGTCGAGGCCGACGATCATGGCGGTCGCATTGTGGCCCTTGCCCTGGGCGTCGGACAGGCTGAACTCGTAGAGCTCCCGGTCCGGCTGGGCCGACGCGAGCCCGTCGCCCACGCGGTCGAAACGCAGCCGCACGCCGCCGCTGCCGTCGTTGAGGCGGGTCGCCTCGATCAGCCGTGGGCCGCCGGGCACGATGTCTTGCCCGTAGACGTGGGCCCGGGCCAGGCGGGCCAGGCGGTCGCCCACCGCGATCTTGTAGGGCGGGTGGATGTCGTCTTTGAGCCCCTTGTCGACGATGACCGCCACGTCGGTGTGGGGGATGTCGAGCCGGCGCTGCATATCACGGAACGGGATCCAGCTCCACTGCTTGTACTTGGGAAGCTGCACGTAGTACACCGGGAGGTCCGGGTTCTCGAAGCCCTGTCGCCACTCGGCCACCAGAGCGCGGAACAGGTTGGCGTATTCCTCGGGCATGTACGCGTTGGACTCGCCCTGGTACCAGATCACCCCGCGGATCGACAGCGGGAACACCGGCTGGGTCATCGCGTTGTACAGGCCCGACAGCCGGTGCTGCTCCCCGCCACCGCGGAACGGAGGCTTCTTGCCGACGCGTCCACCGTCTTTCCAGGCGGCCAACGCCGCCTCGTACCGTTCCAGGGCTTTGGCGCGGTCCGTCTTGAATTTCTCGAACATCGGGCTCTGTTCCACCACCGACATCGGCAGCCACGCCTGGATGTTCGACCCGCCCCACGCCGACTGGATCAGCCCGATCGGACGCCCGACTTCCCGCCGCAGGTTGCGGCCGAAGAAATACGCCACGCCGGAGAAATCCTGCGCGGTCTTGCCGTCGACGATCTGCCACTGGACCTCGAAATCATCGTCCGGCTGATCACTCGAACGCAGCGGCAGCTTGACCAGCCGAAACATCGGGTCGCGTTTCTGTTTCTCGGCCACCCACTTCGTGCCGACGCTTCGCTTGACCGGCCAGCCCATGTTCGACTGCCCCGAACACCACCACAGGTCGCCCGCGACCACATCGGTGAACGTGATCGTTTCGCTGCCCACGACCTCCAGCGTGTGCGGCCCGGCCGCGCTGACCGCGGGCAGATCGACCCGCCACGCGCCGTCGGGGCCGACCTGGGCCTGGGCGCTGTTCCCGGCGAACGTCACCTTGACCTGCCCCCCCGGGGTGTCGCGCCCCCACACCCGTACCGGGGCGTCGGCCTGCACCATCATGTGTTCGCTGAACGGAGCGCCCAGCTTCAACGATTGGCCTTCGATCAGGCCGGCGTGGAGAAACATGAGAGCGGCGACGAAGAAAATGCGGGTGTTGGTTCGCATGGATTTTCTCAATAAGGGCGACATACCAGGCATCGACGGTGAGTGGAAGGTTTCGAATGGGCCTTGTCAAACGAGATGACTTTGCACGGCATCGGCGCGTTGACCAATTCTCGTTCTACACCTACTCCGTCTGCCCGGAATCGAACGCCCGGGAAAACTCACCGAAGGTTCCGGGGAGGGTGGAAACCACGGCCGACAATTCGCGTCGCATCCGAGCGAGATCCTCGGCGTAGGCTGGGTTATCGGCGAGGTTAACTTGCTCCTGCGGATCGCTTTCGAGGTCGTAGAGCTGGTCTTGGTCAAAGTAGTGCGGGTACTTGCGCATGCCGGGCCAGTTGTTGTCGGAGCCGCCGGGCATGTTGAAGATGTGCGGGTACGGGTCGCCGACCTTGTTGGGCCCGCGCGGCAGGCCCAGCCGATCGCGGCGGGCGAACCAACGGTTGAGGATCTTCTGTTGGTCTTGGTGCGGGACGTTCTGGGCGTATTCGGAAGGACGGAGGGCGATGTACTTGAAGCGCGCCCCGACCACGGCCCGGGCGTAGCCGATCTCGCCGTAGACCGTGTCACGGACACGGTCGGTGTCGCCGCGCAGCATCGGGGTCAGATCGACGCCGTCGAGGACAGTGTCTTGCAGCGACGCGGGGGCCAGACCGGCCATGCGCAGGAACGTCGGGGCGAAGTCGACGTTCGACGTCAGCGTGTCGTCCCGACGCGCCGCGGCGATGTCGACGCCGGGCCCCCAGAACACGGCCGAGCTGCGCATCGCGCTCTCGTAGAGGTCGGCCTTGGAACCCTCCTTGCCGTGGTCGTTGAAGTAGGCGATCACGGTATTGTCGAGCTTGCCGGCGGCTTCGAGCTTGGCGAACAACCGGCCCAACGCGTCGTCGAGCAGCATCTGCACACCGGCCCGGCCACCGTCCTCGTCGGGGTCCATGCCGGCGGCTTCCATCTTCCGCCGGATCTCGACCTCGGACATCAACAGGTTCAACGGCTCGTCGAGGTAGCCCCGCGAGGTGACCTTGCGGTTGGCTTTCCACGACATATCGCCCGGGCTGCCGTGGGGTGTGGTCGAGGCGAAATAGAGGAAGAACGGGCGATCGCCGGCCCGGTCGATGAACTCCAGGGCGCCGTCGGTGATCCAATCGAGGTTGTGCACGCGCATGCCTCGCGGCTGGTTGCCGTGCAAGTTGTCGTGGTACAAGCGGTCGGCGTAGTCGAAACCCGCGTTGTAAAACGCACGCTGGACCGCGTCGTGGTTACGCTGCATCCGGGCGAGGGTTTCGGGCTGGTTGCCGCGGGCGGCGGCGGGGTGTTTCTCGAAGCCGTGGACCTCGACGACGTGGTTTTTGCCCACGGCCCCGGTGAAGTAGCCGGCGCGTTTGAGCAGCTTGGGTAGCATTTGAGTCTCGGGGAGGATGTGCGTGTTCTGCCCGGGCATCGGGTAGCCGTGCTGCTCGAAACACCGGCGTGCTTCGCGGTTTTGGGCCCGCGAAGGGTACGTCCCGGTCAGGCACGCGAAGCGGCTGGGGATGCAAACGGGCGTCGCGGCGTAGGCCCGCGGCAGCACCGTGCCCTCGGCCGCGAGGCGGTCGAGGTGGGGCGTGATATTCAGCGGCCGGCCGTTTTCGTCACGGCCCTCGGCGAGGAAGTTCTGCCGCTTCCGTCGCTCGTCGTCCACCATCAAGAAGATGATGTTGGGCCGGTCAGCCACGACGGTGGCATCATGCCCGACGCCGGCCGCGGCGTCGCCGATAAAGAACGTTGCCGCCCCGCATAGCGCCATGCACACGGCACACCATCTGCTCGTCATCAATTCTCGCATGTCGGTCCTGCCTACGGCTCAAGGTCGATGCGCCGCAGGATCGCGGCGTGGGAATTAGTCGCGCCCGAGATACTCGATCTGGACGTCGTCGACGAAGTAATCCTCTTTCGAGTCGGCACGCGTGACGGACAAACGACCGTTTTCGATCCAGTCGCCCCAGTCCACGTCGTACTCGAACACGATCTTGGTCCATTGCCCGGCCGGGGCGGGGAGGGGTTTATCGCGGTGCTGCGTGCGTTCACCGCGTTCGCTGTACGCCAAGCCGATCGAGATCATCGCGTCGGTTTTCTGCGGCCGCACGTGGGCGGTGACGCGGTATCGGCCCTGGCGGGTGTTCATGAGCACGCCGGTGATCTCCTGCCCGAGGGCGTGCCAGATGGCGCCGCGGCCGGTAACCCGAGCGGCGTGCCGGCCGGAAACTTTCTGGTTCTTGACGATCAGGATCTTGTTGGCTTGGCCGCCGGTGCCGAACCACCCCTCGCCGCCGCCCTCGAAGCCCGCGTCGAGGAGCTCCGAGTTGGGCAGCTTGGTGACCGAGCGATCTTGCTGGAGGACGACGCCCGGGGCCGTGGCGAACACACGCGGCGGGCCGACGGGTCGGTCGATCTCCGCGATCACGCTGACCGGGAAGGCGGCGCCGGCCGCCGGGCGGAGCACGCCGCGGACCACCTCCGCCTCGGGCGCTTGATCCTCCAGCTCCCACAACGCGTTAGCCGAGCGCAGGCCCTTGATGCGGACGCCGGGCTCGAAGTGCACGGCCGCATCGGGGCCCATCAGCACGGCGTAGACGTGGCCGTTCTTGATGTGCAGCCCGGCGAGCGTCTGGGCGTCGGCGTAGGCGGTCGGGCTGTGATAGATGTCTTGTGCCGCGTCCCAGGTGCGGCTGGCCACGGGCGTGGCGTGCATGTTCTGCCACGTGCTCAACGCGCGGATGAGCTTGAACTGGTTTTCGTAGCCGTCGATGTCGGCCCGTGAGCGATCGAACGTGCCGTAGCTCATCAGGTACGCGCCGCGGGAGCTGATCTCACCGAAGTAGACCAGCTGCGTCGGGTAGTGCGGGTCCTGCGTGAACAGGTCGCCCGAGCAGGTCCCCAGCCGGTGCATCGGCCACCGGCCCAGCCCGTGGAGGAACGGGTCGGTCAGGTAAGACAGCCCGGGCTTCTCGTCGAGCAGCGCGTCGCCCTGCATCTTCTGCAGCAGTTCCTCGGTGACCGACGGGTAGGGGTGCTCAAACAGCGGTTCGACCCAGCTCGTGACCAACGGCGTCGGCTCCCAGATGAACCGGATCTCACGGCCGGGGAACGCGGCCTCCAACTCGTCGCGCATCTGCCCCAAGAAGTGGTACCACCCCTCGCGGACCGTGGCGTATTCGTGGGTGATGCCGTCGTGCTTGACCGCGTAACGCTCGCGTTGAGGCTTGCCGGGCAGCGGTCGGTCCGAGGACCAACTGAATTCGTCCCACGGCTCGATCACGTCGATGACGACTCCTTTGAAACGGAAGTCGAAATCGTTGTCGTCAACCTCACGCAGGTAATCCACGATGGCGGCGACGTGGCGGTCGATCACGTCCTGCTGCTGGAAATCGCTGTAGGGCTCCCAGCGCTTACCGTTGCCCCACTTCTGGAGCTGTCCGAGGTTGTTCGGGAACTCGCGGTTGGGGTGCGACCAGGCCTTGGTGGTTTCGAAGGCGTGCTTGACCTTCGCGAACAGCTCGGGGTCCTGCGTCTTCATCGCGGCGATCTCATCGTTATCGATGGCGCGAGACATCTGGGGGTACCACGAGAAGGTGTGCGGGTAGCGTTTGATCGCCCGCGCCAGCGTCCGGTCGTCGAGCTCGAAGCCGTACAACGGCTGGATGATCTTGTGCGGGTCGCTCTGATAGAAGCCCAGCCCGCGCGAAGTCTCGGCGGTCACCTCGGACTTGCCCGGATAGTCCAGAGCCCGCACGTCGCAGACGTAGTCGTAGCCCAGCGCTTTCGCCAAGCGGTGGTGCATGAGCGTGTCGTTGTCCCACGCGATGAGCTCGGCGTTCATCCAGGGCTGACGGAGCTCGGGTTGTTCGAGCGCCGCGCTCTCGGCCGGCTGCGCCACGGCACCCGCAGCCACGGCCGCCAGCGTCGCCAGAGCGGCGAAGCCGAGCCCGACCACTTTGATGGCTCGCGGCCGTGTGTATCGACGATGCGTTGCTTGAATCAGACGAGTCATATCTGCGGCTCCGATAGAGAAGTAGGCGTTCGCAACGGGGGTGGCACCGGCCCGCTCCCCCCTCCATTCACCGCGAGGCGTGCGGATTGCTACATCCGTGGTCAATAGATTTTTAAGTCGATGATGCATGGGCGTGTCCGTGGGGATTCGTCAAGCGGCGGCCGGAGATCGACCGCGTGTCTTTATCACTCGTCGAGCGGGGCGTCGGGGGTCTGTCGGCTGGGCTCGTGAACGCGCTGCGCCAGCAGACGGTACAGCCGGCGGATGTCGCCGATCCCGCCGATCAGGAACACCACGGCCATGACCGACGCCATCACCAGGAACGCGGCGACGAAGACCTGCCAGAAGTTGACCCACAGGCCGTCGGGCAGCTCGACGAACCGGCTGGCGACGTTGCCGACGACAAAGGTTCCGAAGGTTAGGCCGACGAAACTCAGGTAGAGGCGCACCGTCCACCGGCTGCCGGGCTTGAGCGCGCGGAAGTTGAACATACCCCGCGGGACGTGCGAGTACGGGTCGGCGTGGGTCCCGCGGTGCAGCATCTGGTCCATGTCGTGCGGCTTCCGGCAGGTCAGCAGCGACACGACGACGTACATCGACGCGGCGCAGCCCATGGCGATGAAGAAGACCCACACGCCGTTGATCGGAAAGCTCTCGTATCCCGTGCCGGTCAGGTCCCGCACAACGGGCCAGGCCAGCCGCAACACGATCCCGGTAAACGAGAGCGTCAGCCCGGTGGTCAGCGCGGCCCACGCCCCGGCCGCCGTGCCCCGGCTCCAGTACAGCCCGCCGATGACCAGCGCTCCGGCCCCGGCGACGTAGATCGAGGACGTGATCTGGAAGTACATGAAGATGTACTCGCCGATCGGGAAGAAGTAGCTCCAGATCACCGCGAACACCGCGACGCCGAACGTCGCGGCCCGCAGGATGCGCAGCTTGGCAAGTTCGCTGAGCGGCTGCTTGCGGATCGGTTCGAGCACGTCGTGGACGAAGATGCTGCCCCAGGAGTGGACGAACGTGTTATCCGTCGACACCGCGGCGCCCACCATCATCGCCACGAACAGCCCCATCAGACCCACCGGCAAGAGCTCGGCGAGCACGATCGGTACGGTCATCTGCTTCTGGACCTGCTCTTCGGGGATGCCGGCGATCGTCGCCTGGGCCGACGCCGCGAGCTCGGTGAAGTCCACGTGGTGCATGACCACCCACGCGGCGATCGGCACGAGCATGAGCACGAACGCCCGGGTCTCGAACATCCAGTTGCCGAGCATGCGGGAGAACCGGGCCTCTTCGGGCGAGATCGCCGCGGCGTCGTAGCCCTGCCGCGTGGGGAAGGCCATGAACGAGTACAGCCGGTTGACCGTCAGGATCATGAAGAACCAGAAGTTGAAGCTGCGGACCTCCGACTGGTCGTAGGGGTCGACCTTGGACTCGCCCGCCGGGGCCGACGCCGCGCCCTCGAAGAGCGTGTCCCAGCCCACGGCGTACAGGATGAACGCCACGATCGCAAGCGTCCCGAACAGCACCAGCAGCCCCTGCACGAAGTCGGTCACCATCACCGACACCAGCCCGCCCGAGAGCAGGATGAACATCGCGATGCTCAGGATGATGACCATCACCGGCAGCATCGTCGGCAGCTCAAGGCCCAGCAGCACCAAGGTGCGGGGCAGGCCGCAGAACGACACGATCAGGTTGGCCGTGACCGCCGGGAAGATGCCATAGTTCATCACACCGGCGATGAACGCAAGGATACCGGCGAAGGTGCGTACACCCGGGCTGTAGCGCTTGGAAAAGAAGTCGGGCATCGTCAGCGCCCGCGTCTCACGGAAGCGGTACTGGATCCAGCCCGAGAACATCACGAACGCCCAGAGCGGCAACATCATGATGCTCCACCACGCGCCGGGGAAGCCCGAGACGTAGTACTGCTCGAACGTCGCGACCACGAAGATCGCCGCGAACCCGCCCATGTCGTTGGCCATGGACAGAATAAACCGACCGGCGCACCGCCCCGCCGCCATGAAATCCGCCACGCTGCTCGACACCCGCGATAGGAGCCACGACGCCCCGCAGAGCATGACGACGAAGCCACCGACGATAACCCAGTCAACGACGCTCATCGTCCGCTCCCACGTCCCGTGGCGCCGGGAATCGCTTGGGGATGAAGACCACCGCCAGAGGCTTGGCATCCCGCGAAGGGCCCGCCACGTTGTCTTGCCGCCGCGACAAATCGACCTCGCGGCTCATCTCGTCGGCTCCCTCCAGGCCGAACCACCAGGCGCCAGATTTCGAAACACTTCACCATAAAAATCAATCCGGGCCAGAACGCCCATCGCCACGCCCGCGTCCAGACACGCGGGACAAGGAACCACGAGAGGATAGTATAATTCAAGTACTTTAAAAAACAAATTTATGGTATGCTGGCGGCGAAAATCTCGCGTGGAGGCGGCCGCGGGGCTCCACGGTTACGCGACGCAATATTCTATTTCTTCTTCTTTTTTCCGGACACGCCGCCCATGACGCCAACCTCGAGATTTATCGTTGCCGCCGGCTTCCTGGCGATCCTGGCCGGCATGCCCCCGGCTATCGGCTCGGCAGAAAGCGCTCCCACGAACCGCACCCCCCCGCCGAACGTGCTGCTGATTGTCATCGATGACCTGAACACCGACATCGGCTGCATGGACGGCGGCGGCATCACGCCGCACATCGACCGGCTCGCCCAGCGCGGCGTCCTCTTCGACAACGCCCATTGCAACGCTCCGGTGTGCAACCCCTCGCGGTCGAGTTTCCTGACCGGCCTGCTTCCGCCCAACCTCGGGGTATACGAAAACAAGGCATACTTCCGCGACCTGCCCGGCCACGCGGACCGGGTCACCCTCCCCCGCCACTTCCGCGACCACGGCTACCGGGCCGTGGGATCGGGCAAGATCTTCCATTCCGGCTGGCAGCCCAAACCCTCGCACCCGCTGGCCAAGCACTGGGACCGCGAAGCTTCCTGGAGCGACTACGCCGAGTTGCCCTACGGCACCCCGACGCCCAAACCGGCGCTTAACAAGTGGCACCGGGGCGAGGTCAAGACCTACTGGGGCAAGAGCTTCTGGTGGGGCCAAACCCACGCGGCCGACGAAGACTGCGGTGACTTTCAAAACGCACGATTCACCGCCGACTTCCTGCAAGGTGAACACGACCAGCCGTTCTTTCTGGCCTGCGGCATCTTCCGCCCGCACCTGCCGTTTGTCGCGCCCAGGCCCTATTTTAAACAATACCCACTTGAGGACATCGAGTGGCCCGCCGGGGTCAAGCACAACGACCTCAACGACCTGCCGCCCTTCGGGAAAAAATATGCGCGACGCACCGGCCTGAACGCCGCCATCCGCAAAGAAAACCGCTGGAAACAGGCCATCCAGGCCTACCGCGCCTCCACCACCTTCGCCGACGCCGCGGTGGGCCAGGTCCTCGACGCGCTGGATAGCAGCCCGCACCGCGACAACACCCTCGTCGTCCTCATCAGCGACCACGGCTTCCACCTCGGCGAGAAGAACCACTGGACCAAATTTACGTTCTGGGACCGCTCAACACGCGTGCCCATGATCGTCGCGGGCCCCGGCATCGCGCCCGGCCGATCGCCCCGCACCGTCTCGCTCGTCGACCTGTTCCCCACCCTCAACGAGTTCTGCGGCCTGCCCGCCCTCGAGGCCCACGACGGCCAAAGCTTCGCCTCTCTGCTCGCCAACCCCGAAGCCGAGCACCCCGCCGTCGCCCGCGTCTTCCACGACGCCCAGAACCACCAGGCCGTCATCGACGAAGACTTCCGCTATATCCGCTACGCCAACGGCGAAGAAGAACTCTACGACCGCCGGGCCGATCCGCACGACTGGCACAACCTCGCCGACGACCCCGGGTACGCCGCAACGCTGGATCGCTATCGTGCCCAGCGGTTCTTGCCCAACGGCACCCGGTAGGAGCCAAGCAGCGCCACTCACCCCCTCAACGCTCGACTAAAAACGGCGTAGCGACCAAGGCCGCTACGCCGCTTAGATCGATCAGATCCGCAATCATTAAAGCCCGTTTTCGTCGAAATCCGGCAAATCTCCACGGTTCAAAACCCGCGGATGCGCGATCATCGCTTTGTGGTTGAAGTTCCACGCCATCGAGAACTCGTCACGCCAGGCCATCCACCACACCACCTCGGGGAAGTGGTTCTCGAACCCGCGGATCACCTTCATATTGTCCGCTTGCTCCGTCTCTCCTGCCGCACGGGGGCCGCACTGGCTGAAAGCGATCAGCTTGCCCCGGGCTTTCATCCAGTCGTAGGCCTCCCGCCAGATGACCGCGCTGTTCATGCCCTCGTTGCGTTTGACCGACGAGTTCATCGCGATGATGTCGACGTAGTCGTCGCCGGGATACAGGTCCCGGGGGTGCAGCCACTTGTCCCGGAGATCGACCGGCACGTTCCTTGTCTCCCAGACCCAGATCAGGTTGTCAAGGCCCTTGGTGTAGGTGAAATACTCGTACATCTCCTTCCAGAGTTGTTTGTAGTGCGTCGCGCGATCGGGGTTGACGGTGAGGAACTGCTGGTTCGTGCCCCACCAGAACCACGGCCCGTTGCATTCCGACAGCGGACGGAACATTACGGGGATACCGCGGTCCTCCAGGATCTGCAGTTTCGACGCGATGTTGTCAAGGTCCATGTAGTAGTGCTGGTATACCCCGCCCCGCGGGCCGGTGTTGAGCAGCGTGCCGAGGTTCACATAGTAGTTGTTGCCGTCGCTGTTTACCGCGCGATCGGCGGACCACTCTCGCTCGTACCCCGGCTTCCTCGGGTTGCGGGGCATAGAAGTGAGGTGGGGGATGCCGCCCTTGCTGTAGTAGTTCGCAAACTCGTTGATCATCATGTTGCTGTTTCGCCCCGGGTCCCAGTACGCCCCGATCACCCCCGGCCATTCTCCGGTGGCGGTGTAGACCCGGCGTAGAAAGTTCTTCGAATCCCACATCGGGCTGTCCACCCCGGGCTTACTGATGACATCGAGTTGGCCCGAGATCGTTCGGCCTTGCGCCCGGGCCTGCTCGAGAAACGCATAGATATTCTTCACCTGCGGCGAAGCATTGGGATTCACGAGCTGTCCCGCCCAGGCAGAGGCCGCGATCGACATAGACATGAAGCAGATCGCAAAACGACACATAAGAGAACACATTGATGACCTTTCGGTGAGAAGAGAGGAAAAGCAGAGAGACGACCAGACGATCCAGAACGGACTCGGGCGAGCAGCCGAAGGGCGCCCAAAACATTTGCTGATATGCGCGAGAAGAGATTTGACCGCGGAGAGGAACGGTCGGACGATTATGAATTGCACCACATATGCGGCTACATTTATTAATTAAAGTACTTGAATATTTGCTCCCGGATATACGCTTGAATCCCAATTCTTGCCCGACCGTGATGATAAATTTTGCCCTGCCCTAGAAGACAATCCGTGTGAGCCCGGACAACCCTTAGTCCACACGTTCGAAGACCAAGTGGTCCAAGCGACGCAAGGCCTGTTTGGCGCCCTCTTTGATATCGAGGCGCACGGTCAGCCGCATCGGGCCGGGCTGCCCGAGCGTAACGGTGCCCAGGTCGATCGCTTGCTCCCGGTCCCAGCCGAAGACCGGCTTTTCGTAGATTAGATCAAGCGCGCGGTCGACTCGGCCTGAAGCGCTAGTCTGACCGCCGAACTCGACGGTGAAGACCGCTCCGGTGGCGTTCTTGCTGTGGCCCAGCAGGTAGACACGGAACGTGCCCGGCCGCCCCACGTACGCGTCGATCACGAGCGAGTCCCCGACCCGGTCCCAGCCGAACGCGCCGTGGGCCGAGAGCGAGACGCCATGGACTTCGACGGCGGATCGCAGTTGCACGATCGCCGGCAGGTCTTCGTCCTCGGCGTCGATGTACTGCACCGGACGCTCGAAGGCCGCAGCGTCTTCCAGCACGCTTTCCCACCATGCCCGGCCCGCCGCGGCCAACTCGTCGGCGATCGGTCCCGCATCGGCCACCGGCTTCCGCTCACGCGGATCACGCTTCAAATCGAACACCTCCACCTTCCCGCCGTTCTGGACCCATTTGTAATCGCCACGCCGCACCGCGAGGTTCATGCGCTCAAACGCGAAACGCTCGGGATTCGCCGTCTTGGTGATGACCTCGTAGCGCTGTTGCTGTCCCAGCCTCCAAGGGTCGAAGGAATCCTTCGGCTCGGCTTCGGGGAGAAACACGGCGCGGTCGGCGAGTTGGTTTTGCAACTCTCGCCGTGCGGCCGAGTCACCCCGCAGCAAGGCCGCAACACTCACGCCGTCGAGCGGCTTGGTGCCCGTGGGTACCGAGGCACCCGCCAGGTCGAGCAGCGTCGGGAACAGGTCCTCGGACGTCACCGTCCCGTCGACGTCGCCGGGCTCGATCTGTTCGGGCCAGCGCGCGAACATCACGCTACGCACCCCGTTCTGATAGATCACGCCCTTGCCGCCGCGCAGCCCGTGGGGGTTGCGGGCGTTCCACTCCGGCCCCTTGGTGGTGTACGGCTTGCCGGGCACGCCAGGCGGGCGGTGGGCCCCCGAAGGCACCGGGCCGTTGTCGCTGATAAAGACCACGACCGTGTCCTCGGCCAGCCCCGCCTCGTCCACGGCGTCCAGCACCCGGCCGATCTGCGCGTCGAGGAAATGCACCATCCCCCAGAACGCCGCCAGGTTTTCCGAATCGCCCCGGTCCAGGAACGGCTGCTGGTAGGACTGCGGCGAACGCCACGGCGAGTGCGGCGACATGTACGGCAGGTACAGAAAGAACGGCTTGTCGTGCGGCTGCTTGACGAAGTCGATCGCTTTATCGGTGAAATGGATCTCGGCCCAATCGCCGAGCGCACGGGAGTGGCCGTTGACCGACTCGGCGGCGTTTTCCTCCGGCGTGTACCGGTAAATGTTCGCCATGTGCGCAAGGTCGAAGCCGCGCTGCCACGGGTAGTAGCGGTCGCCCACGCCGCTGTGCCACTTGCCCATCATCGCCGTGGTGTATCCAGCCTCGCGGAACGCGTCAGCCAGCGTGACCTCGTCAGTCGCCATGTGGTCACGCCCGCCGTGCACGCCCCAGACCCCGGTGCGCTGGAAGTACCGCCCGGTGAGCAGCGAAGCCCGCGACGGGGCACACTTGAGGTGGACGTGGAAGTCCGTGAGCCGGGCCGATTCCTCGGCGAGCCCGTCCAGCACCGGGCTGATGGCATTCGGATTACTACGCCCCAAATCGTCGTGGCCCAAATCATCGGCGAGTATCAAGATGAAGTTGGGCTGCTTCGCCGCCGCAGCCTGTGTTAACAGCGCCAAAGCGAATAGCAACACCCCCAGCCTGCCGGAGCACGCCGCAATCAAACAACTCATAGATTCAGTACTCATGCTATAGGTGGATGTCCGTGCCCTAACGCCCAAACCAGAAGTCTTTCCATTGCGGGTCTGTCGGCACAACCGGCAGCTCTTCGTAGCTGAGGTTTCCGGCGTGTCCGTCGGCGTAGCCCACCGAGCCGCGGTCCAGATGAGTCGCGGCCGCGGCCCTGAACGTAGGCTCGAGACCGTTTTCAAAGTAGCGGCCGGCGTCTTCGTTGATGTTGGTCGACTCGAGCAGCATCATGGCCGCTGACGTATTCAAAACCGAATCAATCGATTTGAATCTGACTCGTATCGCACCATAACCCGGGACCGTGGGATCGACATCTTCGCCGAGCAGGCCGTTGAACGCGTAGCCGAAAAGCCACGCATTCACCACGCCCGTCGAGGGGTTGGGCACACTGATCTGCAGCCCCGTGTCCGTGTTAATCCGGTCGGCCGAGCGGGGGCAGGCGAAGACCGTCGTTTGCGCCGCCTCACGCCACTCTGCAAAACCTGTCGCGTTGAGCGCGAACTCACGCTCCAAAACAATCGGCGCAATGAAATCCCGGCTCCACCTGGCCTGCAGATCACCACCCCTCGGACCGGTTCCGTCGCCGCCCGCCCACGCGGGCCCCTCCCCAAAACGGGTCGTGTTGGTCCAGATCCCGGGAGGCAGCACTCCGTCGTAATCAGTGGCGTAGATGAAGCCCCCCATGGCACACTGCCGGAGATTGCTGGTACATGTCACAAGCTGGGCTGAGCGGCGGGCGGACGCCAGCGCCGGCAGAAGCAGTCCGACCAATAACGCGATGATGCTGATAACGACGAGCAGTTCGATGAGAGTAAAACCTTGCCGCAGGCGGCGGGACCGGCTGGGGACAGGTTGAGAGTTGATCGGGAGGGAGTGTCGGGGCATCGTACTCCTCGGTGAAGGGAAAGGAATCAGAAGCTTCTGATGTCGTATCGTAAAAACCCGGGCGGAGGTTTTCTCCCCGCCCGGGCTGTTTCAACTCTCCGGTCTGTCGCAATCGTTACAGATCAACTCACGCCGTGTGCTGACGCCGACGGAGCAGCACCAACCCCGCACCCATCAGGCCTAACGCCATCGAGCCGGGCTCGGGAACCACCAGGAGATCGTCGGCGGACAGCGCCGAGTTCGAGATACGGACCTCGTCTAGCACGCCCGTGAAAGGCTGGGCCCCGCCACCGATTTCGCCGATGCTGATGGGTGCCGACACCGCCGTACCGTCGCCCGCGTCTTCCCAGTTTCCGAAGGCGCGATTCACCGTTCGGGTCTGCAAGGGACCGCCGGCCGTAAGGTCCTGCGCGTAATAGGTGACCGTGTCCGCGGTGTTATCGAACACGGCGGCGATGTAGTAGTCGTTGCCGGCGATCAGGGCGATGTCACCATTGCCCCCGCCCGCGGGATCGGAATTGGAGTTCACAATGGCGCCCCCGCCATTAAACCGCTGGTTCTGAACCAGAATCATGCGATAGGTGTCGCCGTTGGCTCCCGTGCCATCCACACCGTCCCCGGCCGCCTGAAAATTCAGGCGGAACACTTGGTTCTCTGCCCCTCCGGTGCCCCACTGAGCGGCGACCGTCTCTTGCGAGTTGGCGGCAAAGGCCGAGATATTGACGTAAGCCTCAACCGTGAGCCCGTCGTCGTTCGAGACAACGCCACCGACGTTGGCCGTAGATGCCGGGGCCGTAAAGGCCTGGCCGTTGGTATCGCCGGTCAGCGGAACGGGGTTATCAAAATCACCGATGCTCGAAGTCACCGACGGGGTGCCGGTTAGGCTGATCCCGCTGATCGAATCGACTGTCTCGGCCCCGGCCTCACCACGGTAATAGTGGATCGGGGAAGCGACGGCAACAACCGACGACGCCACACACACTACGGGCAGACAAGCCAAAGCCGCTCGCCGCATGAATTGACTCGAAATTGTTGAATAATCACGCATAAATGACCTCCAATGAAATAATCGATGTGAAGCAAATTTTGAACCGAAACATCTCTCAATTCTATTAAAGTACTTGAATAAACAAATTCAGTCAAGTTCGAACCGATCATTTTTACGAAAATTTTGCCGATTTTTAGACCCTTTTGCCGGCCAAGCACGAACTTACGAAAACCCAAGCGTTAAGCCTCATATTTTACCCGCCTTACTTAGAATAACACCTAGTCTCAGAATCCTAAAGCGGGGTATAAGCCCCAGAAGATGGCCGACACATCGAGATAACACACCCGCCGCCTATGGCTTCTGATCGCTGCGGACCACCCGCTGGCGGCGGGCCAAGACCAACCACCCGCACACCACAAACAGCAAGCCGGTCATCGGCTCGGGGATCACTTCGACATAGGCCGCCGCGAAACGCCGGCCGAGCTCCTGCTGGCCCGCGTCATTGAAGTGCAGCGGGTCGTTGGCGTACACCCCCAAATCGTCCGTATCGATCAGAAAAGTCAGCGGGTCGTCCTCGGCCACCTGCTCCTGAGCGGCGCGAACCGTGGGAAAATTGCGTTGCCGCTCCGGAGTTGACTCCTGGTTCCGAGAGAGACGGCTGATGAAGAACTTCAAGTCTTCGTTGTAGCGGGAACGCAGACCGTCGATCATGTCTTCGAGGTCGGCCGCGTAAAGCTCTGTAGGGCGCCCACCGTCGCTTTCGCCTTGAGTCCAGAGCATCCCGGTAACGGTTGGTGCGTAACCCGCCGCAACCATCTCCCCCAAGGCGGCATCAACGTTGCTCAAAAAGTCTTGGTACGTCTGCCCGGTGGAGATATTCCAATCATTGGTCACCGATGTACCTCCCCGACCGGACTTGATGATACCCAGGCTCAGATCCGGCAACGCCTCCTTCACGCGGTGCCCAAAGAGGATCTCGGCACCGTAGCCGGTGGCGGGGCCCGACCCTCCGGGGCGGAGCGTGGTCAACCCCGACGGCTGGGTGTAGCCCCCCTCGCTGTTGCGGTAGATCGAGTGGTAGTACAGCACATCATCCTGCGGGTTTTGCAGGGGCCCCGGCAAACGCAAGGCACGGGTCCCGGCACCAACCGAGTTCGACTGCCCTCCCATCAAGACCACATCAACCGGAATCGGGGCGGCTTCAACCGCCACCACCACGACCACCCCAGCCAATACAACGAACAACCGAGCCGCGAAGTGGATATATGCTGTGGAGGAAACAGCCAATACTTGAGCACCTGTTCGCATGGGGCCAAACCTTACAAAGCACACCGAATTAAATTCCTTTATTAAAGTACTTAAATTAATATTTAATTGCAACTCTTAATCCTGCACTTCGCGGCAAAATTTTCGTGAATCAACCCTTTGCTCACGGCGTGCCTCTCTCGCTCTCCTTCTTTACCCCACGACGGCGTAGCCGTGGGCCAGGTCGATGTGTTGTTCGCCCCAGGCGGGGGGGGCGAGGGGTTGTGGGCTCCAGTGGTCGTGGCGGAGCGGGGTGGGGGCGTGGACGCGGAGGGGGCCGGGGCGGTCGGCGAGCAGGACGGTGAGGGGGTGGCCGCCGGCGGTCAGGGGCAGGGCGAAGACGTCGTCGCGGCCCAGGACGCGGACGGGCCGGGGCAGGTGGGCGGTGAGCTGGTCGAGGACGGGCCGCCAGGGGGCGGGGTCGGTGTGCAGCAGGGACGGGCCAAGCGGGGCGCGGAGGTGGACGAGGCGGCCGGCGCCATACGAGCGGGTCAGGGCCAGGGGCTCGCCGTCGGCGAAGCGGGGGGCGGCCCAGGCCCGCCAGTCGCCTCCGCCCCCGGAAGCGCCCCCGGAAGTGTCCCCGGAAGTGTCCTCGCCCCCGCCCCCGGAAGGCGAGGGATCGCTTGCGGGGCCGGGGCCGCTGGGGCTGCTGCTGGGGGGACTTCCGGGGGTACTTCCGGGGGGGGTGGGTTGGGTGCGGCACATCAGGGCGTGGCCGCCGCCGGCGAGGGCCCAGTGGTCGTCGCGGCTCTCGAGGCCGCGGGTGTGCAGGCCGATGGGCTCGGCGAAGCCGGCGGGCCAGGGCCGGGGCATGGACAGGTGGTGGTCGCGGCGGCCGGTGGTGGCGTCGAGCACGAGGTGGGCGCCGCGTTCGACCTTGGCCAGGATCGGCGCGGCGTGCTCCGGGTTGTAGGCGGTCACGTGCGAGAGGACCGCGACGTCGCCGGGCTCGAGCCGGTCGGCCAGGGCCGCCAGCGGCACGGTCGCGGCGGGGACGCCCAGCCGCAGGCACTCGACGACGATCAGCGCCGCGCCGCGGGCGCTGTCTTCGACGTGCCGGCCGGGGGTGTTGACCAGCGGCTGGCGGCCGTGGGCCGACTCGTAGGCCTGGGTGGTGTCGTCGGTGGCGACCCAGACGCGGGGCCGGGCGGGTTGGAGCGGGCCGAGCTGGTTGACGATCGCTTCGAGGCGGTCGTGGAGCCGGCGCAGGGCCGCGGCGCGGGGGCCGATCTGGTCCAGGTCGTCGAGCAGGGCCCAGTCGCCGGCCTCGTTGTCGTGCTGCCGGGCGTTGAAGCACCAGCCGGTGACGCTGGTGCTGCCGGCGGCCAGCGCCGCGAGGTGGTACTTGACCACGGCGTCGGGCCCGGCGTCGTTGGGCACCAGGCCGCTGTCGGTGGTGTTGCCGGTCTGCACCTCGGTGGTCTCGACGGCGTGGTCGCCCGGGATGTGGCGCAGGGCGGCGACGCCGGCGTAGATCAGCGCCGGGAAGTCGGCCCGCCGGGCGAAGGTGAAGTGCCACGAGGGGTGGAAGCTGGCGCCCAAGGTCTCGACGACGCCGGACATGGCCTGGAGGTCGGTGCCGCCGTGGGGGCGGTTGGCGTGGATGTGGGTCGGGTTCACGCACGTCGGCGTGTCGGGGTCGGCGGCGCGGACCCAGCCCCGCACCGCCTCGAGCTGGTGGACCAGCCAGGCCTGGCGGCAGCTCATCTCGTCGAGGAAGGGGAACGAGCTGTTCCACGACACCAGCGCGTGGGCCGGGTGGGGCACGTCGGCGGCGCGGGGGATGTCGTCGAACGACGCGTAGCCGGTGCGCCACTTGGCGTTCAGCGGCCCGAGGTCGCCGCCGTAGCGTTCGGCGAGCCACCGGCGCCAGTACGCCAGGAACGCGGGGGACTCCCAGCCCTCGTCGAACGGCTCGTTCCACAGGATCCACTGGCCCAGCGCCGGGTGCTTGGCGTAACGCCGCACGCACGCCTCGACGTAGGCCCGGCTCGGGGGCCACATCGCCTCGTCCATCAGCCCGGTGTGCGAGTGCAGCATCGACGGCGTGCCCCAGTGCCACGGCCCGCTGTTGGCGGTGAGCGTGACCTTGACCTTAATGCCGTGGCGCTGCGCCGCGTCGAACGCCGCGTCCCACAACGCCCAGTTCCAGTCGTCGGGGGGCGTCTCGGGGGCGGGCTGGAGCCACGGCCACACGAAGATGAGGCGCGCCCAACCCAGGCCGACCTCGGCGGCTTGGGCGAACAACGCCTCGACGCGTTCGGGCGTGTCGTCTTCTTCGAGCCAGATCTGGGAGCCGAGCAGGTCTTTGGCGTGCATCAACGGGGTCCTGTCTGCGGGGGGCGGGGGGGAACGAGGTGCGGGGCGCGCGGGGGGCGGTTCGGGGGTTAGTCCGACGCCCCGGTGCGGACGTAGGCCTTGAGCGTGGCGTGCTCGCCGTCGCCGAGCGGGCGCACGGTGTACCGCCCCACCGCGGCGGGGACGATCCACGTCTCGGCGTAGTGCACCTCGAACGGCGCGAACGCGTCGGTCGGCGACTCGACCACCGCCGCGGCGCCCTCGACGAGGTTCAGGACGTGCACCCCGCCGTGTGCGACGCCGCCGGTGTCGTGCGCCACGAGCTTGGTGAACCAGTGCCGCCGGGTCTCGATGAACTCGCGGCGGTGCAGCCCGGTGCGTTCCTCGCGCCAGCCGTCGCCCGCGGCGATCGGCTCGACGGCGTTGATCAGCTCGCGTTCGCAGCACCCCGTGTCGCGGCCGAAGTCGACGTTCGCCACGCCGCGTTCGATGTTGATCGGCCGCGGCAGGCCGTCGAGCCCCAGCCGGCCCCAGTCCCACAGCTTGAACGTGAAGATGTACGGCGTGGCGCTGACCTCCAGCACCATCGTGTTCCGCCCCGAGCAGTGCACCGTGCCCGCGGGGATCAAGAAGTGGTCGTGCTTCTTGGCCGGGACCACGTTGGTGAACCGCTCGGCGTCGAACGGCGCGCCCCCGGCCTGCGCCGCCGCGAGCGCTTGCTCGAATTCACGCGGGTCGACGCCCGGCTTCACGCCCAGGTAGCACGTGCCGTCGGGTTCGGCGTCCAGGAGGTAGTAGCTCTCGTCCTGGGTGTAGGGCATCCCGAAGTGTTCCTGGATGTACTCGGTCAGCGGGTGGACCTGGAAGCTGAGGTTGCCCCCGCCCATCGTGTCCAGGAAGTCGAAGCGGATCGGGAACTCGTCGCCGAAGCGCGCGTGCACCGCGTCGCCCAGCAGCTCCCGCGGGTGGCGGAACAACACGTCCACGCTCGGCAGCTCCACATCCACACCTCCCGACGTGTTGTCGGGGGCCCTTCCGGGGGCGCCCCCGGAAGGCGGTGTCTCGGGCGTTGGGCTTCCGGGGGTGCTTCCGGGGGCGGAGGCCCCGAGGCGCAGCAGCACCGAGTTCTCTTCGGGCACGCAGTCGAAGCACCACGCGTAGTTGTCCGGCTCGGGCGACGCGTAGCCCTCCAACGCGCACACCTCCCGCATCCACTGCCCGCCCCACGGCCCCGGATCAAAAAACGGCACCACCCGGAACGGCCGCTCGGTCGCCGCCGCCAGCCCCGCCCGCACCGCGTCGCCGTCGGCCAGCTTCGGCGCGTCGGTCGTCGTGTCCAAGAACGCGTCGGCCGTGCCCAGCAGCGGCTTCTTCCAGCGGTCGGCCACCCGCCAGTCCACGAAGAAGCTGCGCTTGTACTGCAGGCTCGCCTTGAGTTCGCGGTTCTCGACGCCCAGGTTCGACACCTCGTTGCGCCGCTGACGCAGCTGGCCCTCCCACCGCGGCATGTCGGCGTAGACCAGCAAGTCGCCCCGCGTCACCGCCGACGCCCCCGGCCCGTACACCAACACGCCCCCGCCCCCGGAAGCACCCCCGCCCCCGGAAGTACCCCCGGAACCGCCCGCCGACGCCGCGACCTGCGCCCGCGCCGCCGCCAACTTCCGGGGGTCGAAGAACGGTTCGAGCCGCAGCGTCGTGAGCACGCCGAAGACCGGGTCGTCGCCCCCCAGCCACGGCTCGACCAACGCGTCGATCTCGGCGGCGTCGCGCAGCCACGCGTCGGGGCCCAGCACCGTGGGCCGGTCCAGGTGCTCCGCCAAGTGGTCCAGACGCACCCCGGGGTAGCAGTCGATCACCACCACGCGGTGGCCGGCCAGCGCCCCACGCACCGCGGCCCACCCGACCGCGGGGGCCGGGCCGGGGGCGGTGCCGGTTCCGGGGGCGGTGCCGGTTCCGGGGGCGGGGGTGGGGACGGGGACGAAGGGGCGTTTGTCGTAGTTCAGCGGGAAGCGCATGTCGGGTTCCGGGTTCCGGGGGCTCGTCGTCAGGGATCCAGGGGCAAGAATTCGTCGGCCAAAAACAATCCGCCCCACAACGCCGCGTCGTTGCCCAACGCCGCGGGTTCCACCGCCACCTCGCCCCACGTGATCCAGCCGTGGGTGTGGAGGTACTCCCGCATGAAGCCGCACAGCCCCGCCGCCCCCGCCGCCACCCCCCCGCCGAGCAGCACCCGCGTCGACCCGTAGGCCAGCACCAGGTTCAGCACCCCCGCCGACCACACCCGGTACGTCTCGTCCCGCACCGCCAACGCCAACGCGTCGCCCGCCGCCGCCAACGCGAACACGTCGCGGTACGTCGGCTGTTCCACGCGGCGCAAGGGGCTGTCACCGTGGCCGTCGCGGGCCAGCCGCCCGATCAACTCCCCCAGCCGCGCCGTGCTCGCCTCCGCCTCGACGCACCCCGTGTTCCCGCAGGCGCACGGGGTGCCGTCCAGCCGCACCGTCAGGTGCCCCCCCAACACCCCGCCGTGACCGTGACCCGCCCGCAGCACCCGCCCCCCCACCACCGCCGAAGACCCCACCCCCGTCCCCAGTGTCACCATCAGCAAGTCCGCGCAACCCAACCCCGCCCCCGCCCCCCCCGCGCCCCCCCCCCCCCCCCCCCCGGCGGGGGCCCGCACCCGCGGCCCCCCCCCCGCCCCCCCCGCCCCCCCCCCCCCCGCCCCCCATTCCTGTAAAGATTAAGAAAGTGGAGAATCTTGGGAATTCCCCACCTCCTAACCACATCCCTCTGCCTCTCCCTCGAAAATCTTCCCCCCTGCCATCGCGTTCTCCCTTACCTCTCTCCAGCAACCATCCATCCCTCCATGCGATGTT
>JBCCCG010000041.1:0-30029 GCA_039033595.1 Planctomycetota bacterium
GCTCTTCCGATCTCCCCGAAGAGTCGGTCGGCGGACGGCCCGTTCCCCGGCCCGCCGGTGTCGCAGGTCAACCGCGAACCCGCGATCCGTGTGCGGGTGCAGACCAACGTCGACCACGTCGAGATCGTCCGCCGCGGCGCGATCCGCGTCACCGGGCCGCTCGGCCGCGGGGCGAAGGTGTACCGTTATTCGACGCCGGCGAAAATCACACGCGAAGCGGGCGCCGGCGCAGAAGCTTCCGGGGGGGCGTGGGTGATCCGCGACGCCACGGGGCGCTCGGTGCGGTGGCGGTTGCCGGAGCTGTTGATCGAGACCGACGACCGCGGCGCGATCGACCTGGGCGAGAAGGCGTACCCGCGTCGGCTGGTGCTGACGCCGCGCACCGACGACGCGAACGCCGAGACGGGGCGGTTCGACGTGGTCAACCACGTGCCGATGGAGACGTACCTCGCCGGGGTGATCGAGCGGGAGCTGTACGGCAATTGGCCTTTGGAAACCTTCAAGGCCCAGGCGGTCGCGGCGCGGTCGTACGCGTTGTGGGAGATGACGATCGCCCGGCACCGGCACTACGACCTCGAATCGACCACCGCGAGCCAGGCGTACATCGGCAAGGCGAAGAACCCGCGGGCGGTGACGGCGGTGGCCGAGACGCGGGGGCAGTGCCTGACATACGCGGGGCGGGTGGTGCCGGCGTTTTATTCGTCGAGCAGCGGCGGGCTCGGGCAGGACGCGGTGATCGCCTTCCCCAATCGCGTCGAAGACATCGCGCCGCTGCGGGCGCGGGAGCACGGGGCGTGGGACAAGGCCAGCCCGCAGTACCGCTGGGGCCCGGTGGTGCGGGACAACGCGGAGCTTTCGCGGCGGATCGCGGCGTGGGGCCGGGACAAGCCGCACCCCGTGGCGCAGCTCGAACGGATCGCGCGGATCGAGGTCGCGGCGCGCAACCGCGTCGGTCGGCCGGCGGCGTGGCTAGTCACCGACACCAGCGGCCGGCGGTACACGATCTCCTGCGAGTGGTTCCGCAACGCTTGCAACGACACCGACAACGGCCGGCTGCCCTTGGAAAGAGGCCAGCGCCTGCTGTCGAGCCACCTCGACGTGGACGTGGTGGGCGACACCGTGCGGTTCTCGCAGGGCCGGGGGTACGGCCACGGCGTGGGGATGTCGCAGTGGGGCGCGCAGGCGATGGCGCAGGCGGGACACCCGTACACCGCGATCCTGCAGTTCTATTACCCCGGGGCGGCGGTGCAGAAGTTGTATTGAGATTGAGGGCCGCGGCGGTCTGCGATCACTGGTTAAACGGACACACGGCAGGCGGAGGTGTTTCGTCAATCGTCCAGGACGCCGCCGGTGATGCCTTCGGGCACGAGCGCGGGCTTGTGGAAGTCGGCGTTGATCGGGATGTGCCGGCCTTCTTCGGACGACTTGAGCATGCCTTCCATTGCTTCAAGGACGCAGTAGGCCATGCGCTCGTTGGCGCGGTGGTCCCGGCCCGAGCGGATCGCGGTGGCCATGTCGGCGACGCCGACGGATCGGCCGTTGGGCTGGGTGTGCTTGATCTCGACTTTCTGGTAGCCGGCGTCGTGGTCGGTCTGCAGGTAGACGTCACCGTCGAAACCGTTGGGGTCGGGCACCTTGAGTGTTCCCATGGTGCCGTAGACGGTGATGGGGTTCTTGTGGTCGTGCGGCGAGAAGTGGCCGGCGAAGCTGGTGACGATCGTGCCGAGGCAGCCGTCGGCAAACCGCAGCATGCCGGCGACGTGGTCGGGGGTTTCGACGTCGATGGTCTCGCCGCGCTTCGGCTCGCTGGTGATCGTGCGCGGGTTGATCTGGATGCCGGCCTCGGCGGAAACGCGGTCGATCGGGCCGATCATGTTGATCAGGGCGGTGAGGTAGTACGGCCCCATATCGAACATCGGGCCGCCGCCGGGCTTGTAGTAGAACGCCGGGTCGGGGTGCCAGGATTCGTGGCCCGAGCCGATCATGAACGCCGTGGCCGCGACGGGTCGACCGATCGCGCCCGACTCGATCAGCGCCCGGCAGGCCTGGTGCGAGGTGCCGAGGAAGGTGTCGGGCGCGTTGCCGACGCGGAGGCTCCGGGCTTTCGCCGCGGCAAGGACCTGCCGGCCTTCCGTGGTGTTCACGGTGAGCGGCTTTTCCGAGTAGACGTGTTTGCCCGCGTCGATGACCTGTAACGAGACCTCGGCGTGGACCGCGGGGATGGTGAGGTTGACCACCAGCTCGACCGACTCGTCGGCGAGCAGCTCGGCCACGCCGCACGCGCGCGGCACGCCGAACTTCTCGGCCTGCGCCTGCGCCCGGGAGAGATCGAGGTCGGACAACGCCACGACGTCGAGAACGGGGAACTGCTTGGCGTGTTCGAGGTATTGCGAGCTGATGTTGCCGCAACCGATGAAGCCGATCTTGACGGGTTTCATGGGCAGTGCCTTAATTGCGAAAGATCTTGAGGACGGGTTATTAGTCCTTGGGCTCGAACACGTTCAGGCGGGGGCCGGGGATGGTCGGGCGGACCTGGCGGCTCCACTTCTCGCGGTCGAACCGGCCGACGACGTGGCCCATCGCCTCGTCGAGCGAGTCGGTCAGCAGCAGCAGGTCGAGGTCGCCGGGGCTGATCGTCTTGTGCTTGTCCGCCATCGTGTTCTTGATCCAGTCGATCAGGCCTTTCCAATAATCGACGCCGACGAGGGCGACGGGGAAGGTCTTGATCTTCTCGGTCTGGATCAGCGTGAGCGACTCGAAGAGCTCGTCCATCGTGCCGAAGCCGCCGGGGAAGATGATGAATCCGACGGCGTACTTGACGAACATCACCTTGCGGATAAAGAAGTAGCGGAAATCGAGTTCGTGGGTCTGGTAGGGGTTGGCTTTCTGTTCGAAAGGCAGATCGATGTTGAGGCCGACGGATTTGGCGCCCTTCACGCCGGACTCGTAGGCCCCCTTGTTGGCGGCCTCCATGATGCCCGGGCCGCCGCCGGTGATCACGGCGAGGTTCTGTTCGACCACACGTCGGCCGCACTCGACGGCCTGTTGGTAATACGGGTCGTTGGACTCGGTCCGGGCCGAGCCGAAGATGCTCACCGCGGGGCCGACGTCGGCCATGACCTCGAAGCCGTCGACGAATTCCGACAGGATGCGGAACAGCCGCCAACTCTCGCGGGACAGGGCTTGGTCTTGGTGGTCACGATTGGACATGAGACGGCTCCATAAAAAAACCGCGGCCGGTTGAGGGGCCGCGGTTTCAAGATAACGGGAAAACTCAGGCGGCGGCGGGCGCGAGGGCTCCGGTGGCCTTTTCGACCAGGGCGTCGAAGGCGGCGGGCTCGTGGATGGCGATCTCGCTGAGCATCTTGCGGTTGAGGCCGATGTTCGCGGCCTTGAGCCCGGCGATGAACCGGCTGTAGTTGACGCCGCGCTGCTTGCAGGCGGCGCTGATGCGGGTGATCCACAGGGCGCGGTACTCGCGCTTCACCAGTCGGCGGTGCTCGTACTGATACACACCGGCGCGGATGACGGCTTCCTGCACGCGACGCCACTGCGTCCGGCGGGCGCCCCGGTTGCCTTTAGCTTTCTTAAACCAGCGGTTCTTCGCCTGACGGCGGGCCGCACCTTTTTGTGCACGCGGCATGGCGTGTCTCCTTTTCGCGACGGCGGGGAGGGTGGGTCAGGCACGCCCTGGGTCACCCTGCTTGGAAAGGCCCGGCTCGCAGAAATAAAACCGATCGGTCGGGGGGAAGTTTACTCGGCGGCGGCGTTGGCCGGCGTCTGGGCGGGGCCGACGTCCGACGGGGTGATCCGTACGTGCAGCAGCTTTTCGAGCAGCTTGCGGTCGCCCTTCTTCACGACGAGCTTGTTGCGCTTGTCGCGGAGCGTCGCGCCGTCCATGTGGCTGTTGATGTGGTTCTTCCCGGGGCGGGCGAACTTCACTTTGCTGCGGCCGGTCAGCTTGATACGCTTCTTCAGGCCTTTGTGGCCCTTCATTTTGGCGGAGTTGGACATCGAGGGTTTCCTTCCAAAGTCGAGCCACATAGTGTAGGTTCATCGGCGAAAAACGCAAGTCGGGGGCCCCCGCCGGGATCGGCGATCGGGATAGGGGCGTGGGAGACGGGCGGCCCCGGATCGGCTTACCCAGCCCCATTTCCCAACCCTCTAAATCCCTTGCCAAAGCCCCACTACGGTTGCCTAGAGAGCATCCGGCAGGTACCTTGAGCGGTCCAAAGAACCCTCTTCACGAAGGCAAGACTCCGATGAAAGTGATCTGTGACCGTGGTGCGTTGGTCGAGTCGCTCGGCCTGGTCGGCGGCGTGGTCGTCTCCCGGACGCCCAAGCCCGTGCTGACCTGCGTCAAACTGACCGCCGGCGACGACGGGCTGGTCCTCGAGGCCACCGACACCGAGGTCAGCGTCCGCTTGTCCACCCCCCGCGTCGAGGTCGCCGACGCCGGCGAGGCCCTGATCCCCGCCGACAAGCTCCAGCAGATCGTCCGCGAGTCCATCGACCCCACCCTCACGCTCAGCACCGAGCAGGACGTGGCCCACATCGTCGGCCAGGACTCGAAGTTCAAGATCTTCGGCCCCCCCCCCCCCGACTTCCCCGCCACCACCGAGTTCAAGGGCGACGCCGACTTCACGATCAACGCCGGCGACCTGCACCGCCTGATCGCCCAGACCCTGTTCGCCACAGCCCGCGAGAACTCGCGCTACGCCATCAACGGCGTGCTCGTGGAACGCACCGGCAACAAGCTCGCCGTCGTTGCGACCGACGGCCACCGCCTGGCCCTGGCCAAGGGCTCCTGCAAGGCCAAGAACGACGAGACGCGGTCCGCGATCGTGCCGACCAAGGCCCTGAACCTGCTGTTGCGCCTCTTCGACGACGCCGAGCAGACGGTCGAGGTCAAGATCGAGGACAACCAGATCCTGTTCAAGACCGACGCCGCGGTGCTGGTCTCGAACCTGGTCGAGGGCAACTTCCCGCCCTACGCCGACGTCATCCCCAAAGACGGCGACAAGAAGGCCACGCTGGCGACCGATCTGTTCATCTCGGCCGTGCGTCGGGCGGCGCTCCTGACCAACGAAGAATCCAAGGGCGTGCGGATGGCCTTCGACGACGACGGGCTGACGATCTCCAGCCGGGCCCCGGAGATGGGCGAAGCCGAGATCCACGTCGACGTGCCCGAGTACAGCGGCGACGCCGTGGAGATCGGCTTCAACCCCGCCTACCTGCTCGACGCCCTGAAAGTCATCGACGACAGCCAGCTCCAACTGGATCTCAAGGGCCCGAACAAGCCCGGCGTCCTGCGGACGGGGCCGAACTTCCTGTACGTCGTCATGCCGGTGAATCTTCAGTAGATCGCCTGCGTAGCGCGGCACGGGCACGCCAATGCCCTTGCCTCCACCAAGTACGAGGGTTTGTGGTCTCCCATGAACTGGACCGATATCGAAGACATCGCGATCGAACTCGACGAGGCCCACCCCGGCGTCGATCCGCTCGCGGTCCGCTTCACTCAGCTCCGCGAGCTCGTCGAAGCCCTCGACGGCTTCGATCCCGACCCCGACACCCACGTGAACGAGCAGATCCTCGAAGCGATCCAGGGCGCATGGATCGAAGAACGCCAAGACGGTGACGGCGAGGATGGCCCCGCGAGCAAGCCGCACAACCCGTTCCGCTGACCCGCGAGCGCTGCGTCCGTTAACCGCTTTTTATTGCTTGGGCCTTCCGCGGCCGCGGATTCGTATTAAGCTGGGGAGGCGACCCACCGACGCGGTGCCGGCGGGTGACGCGGCCGTATAATGACGATCGGTAGTGGCACGGCAGAGCCCGAACCGTGGTCGATGGCCGTTCGTAAAACCTGATGCGGCCGCCGCCGCCGTGGTCAAAAAAGTGAGTGTGATCCCCCCGCCCGACATGTCCGACACCGTCTCCACCAACGCGCCCAACGCCCCGCTCCCCGCCGCGCCGCCGGTGCGGCCGGTGTTCGACGAGCCGAAGGTCGGGCTGTGGGGCCGGTTCATGATCTGGGGCGAGAACAAGTTCTCCGAGCTGTCGACCAAGAACAACTTCTGGCACCGGCTGTGCTCGTACCTGTTCCTGCCGGTGGCGTACCGCTCGGGCATCAAGTTCCGCCACGCCAAGGCGAACACCCAGGCCGACGGGCCGTTCGAGTGCGTCGTGCCGTTCTCCCGGTTCAACAAGAACTGGTACAACGCGATGGCCGGCGCGGCGCTGCTCGCCAACAGCGAAGTCGCCGGGGGTATGTACATCTTCCAGAAGTGCGGCAGCGACTACACCGTGGTCTGCAAGCACCTCGAGTACAAGTTCCGCCGCCCGTGCGTCGGCCCGGCGATCTACCGCGTCGACCCGCAGGAAGACATCGAGCCGTTGGTCGCTACCGGCGACGAGTTCAACATCACCGTCGACCTGACCATCCTCCAGGCCGTGGTCAAAAAAGGCGAGAAGCAGCGCAAGGTCGGCACGTCCGTCGCCACCTTCCACGTCACGCCAAAGGCGAAATACCGGGCCCGCAAAGCCAAGCAGGCCGAGCGCGCCGCGGCCGCGAAAAGCTGAGTGTTGTTGTAATCGCTTTCGGGGAAGCAGATGACCATCACAAACGCCGAAGATCTCCGATATCAGATCGGGCGATGTCAGTACGTCGTCGTTCATTGCGACGCCGCTTGGAACCGCCACGCCGAACCCATGCGCAAGCAAATCGATGAAGCCAAGCGACGTCTGGAGTCCGACGTGTCGTTTTGCGAGATCGACATCGATTTGGACCACGAATTGGCGAGGTCGCTGGAAGTAAAAAACGTACCCGCACTGACATATTTCAAGGATGGGCGGCTGATCAAAACCGTCGTAGGTCTGAAACAAGACGTCGCAGGCTGCATCGCGGGGCTGTGAATGACATCACATCAGCACGGGGTATGGTCCACGGCCTGAACGGCCGTGATCGGCGTTACAATCTCGCGATGCCTCTCCCTGGAACCACTCCCGCACTTGAAGCTGCGCCGCAGCCGCGTTCCGGCCTCGGGCCCGCCCTGCTCTGGGCGTGTTTCCTGGGCTGCTCGTGGACATGGGTGATCGGGATGTTCCTGCCGATCATGCTGCTGCGCGACTTCGGCGTGTGGGGCTGGGTCGTGTTTGCGGTCCCCAACATGCTCGGGGCCGCGGCGATGGGTACGGTCCTGGCCAGGCCCGAGGTCAGCTGGAACCTCGTGCAGAAACACCCGGGGGCCCTGCGGTGGTTCGCGGGGATCACGATCGCGTACCAGATCTACGTGGTGTTTTGGTTGTTTAACTACCTGTGGCTGGCGGTGATCTGGGTTGTGCCGTGGCTGGTCATGGATAAGCCGCGGCGGGAGGCGTTGGGAGCGTGGCTGCCGACGATCGGCGTCGGCGTCGCGGTGCTGTCGTGGGGCGCGTTCTCGATGGCGGAGTCTCTGGACGGGGCGTGGCTGGACGTCTCCACGGACACGCTGCCGTCGCGGCTGACGGCACTGGACCTGTGGATCCTCGCTCCCGGCCTGGTCACGGGCTTTTTCCTGTGCCCGTACCTGGACCCGACGTTTCACCGGGCGCGGTACTCGACGGGGCCGGGCACGGGCAAGATCGCGTTCGCCGTGGGCTTCGGCGTGGTGTTTGCGAGCATGATCGTGTTCACGCTGATGTACGCCGGGTTGATGCGGCCGGTGATCAACGGCGAACCGGGCGCCGCGGACACGATCACCTCGCCGTGGAAGGTGCTGCTGGCGATCCATATCGGGATCCAGGTCGCGTTCACGCTGCTGGTCCACGCGCGGGAGCGTTTTGCGGTGGTCGAGAAGAAAGATCGTTGGCCGCTGGTGTGGTTCGGGCTGGTCATGCTCGGGGCGTTGGGGTGGGCGGTGGTGAGCCGGACCACGGGGATCGTCGTGCCGACACACAGCGGCCACGACCTGACGCTCGGCGAAGCCGGCTACCGCGCGTTCCTCCTGATCTACGGCGTGTTCTTCCCGGCGTACGTCCTGATCTGCATGATCCCCACGCTCCGCTCCGGGCATCAACCTTCGCTAGCGGCCCGGCGGAAGGTGTTCTGGGTCGCCAGCATCGTCTCGTATCCGCTGGCGATGATGGGCCTGATCGTCGGGCCAATGATCTGGCTGTTGGGGCTGTACGGCACGCTCGCCGCGGGGCGCGTTGTGGTCGAGCTGTGGCCCGCGTCGGGCGGTCCGTCGACAACCGCCGCCACCGACACCGACACCACGGCCTGACACGGCCCCGTTCGGCCGGCGGCATGTCGTGCCCGTGTCGAACCAGCCCGGAATCCTGCCCGCAGGTTCACCGCCGGCGCGAGACGCCGCGGGTCGCCCGCTCCGTGTCTCGGAGCGACACCGAACGACGCCCGCCGACAAGTTATCCACGGCGTTTCCGACACCCCAAGACCGCTCCCGGCCGCGCGTCCGGGGACCGGTACAATCGCCGGAATGCCATTCGATACCGGACGCGTCACCTTCACCCGTTTCCACGTCACCGGCGACGCCCCCACGCACGTCGACGACGCCTTCCTCTCGATCCTCAGCGAGGCCCGTTTCCGCGAGAGTGAGCTGGGTGCGCCCGAGGAAGTCGAGGCCGGCTTCACCACCGGGCTGCACCTCTTCGACACCCAGTTCACCTACGAGAAGAACGGCTTCGGTACCCCCGGAAGCGGCCGCGCCCTCTTCGCCCTGCGTCTGGACACGCACAAGGTCCCGGCCGATGTGAAGAAGGCCTACCGCGTCATGAACGAGCAGGCCGCCGCCGCGGGCAACCCGACCGGCTTCGCCAGCAAGTCCGAAAAACGCGAGGCCCGCGAGACGGCCAACGAGCAGGTCCGCCAGGAGCTCGCCTCGGGCAAGTACCGCAAGTCCAAAGTCGTGCCGATCCTCTGGGACTTCGGGCGCCAAACCCTGTACTGCGGCGCGGCCGGCACGACCGTCATCGAACACCTGTCTCGGCTGATGCGGCAGGCGTTCGCCGTCGAGTTCGACAACCTCAGCGCCGGCGTCCTCGCGGGCAACCTGATCAAGGCCCAGGGCCGGTCCCGCGACTACGAAGACTTGCAGCCCTCGGCCTTTACCCCCCCGCCCGACGTGCCCCGCGTCGACGAAGACGGCCCGGCGTTCGGCGACGGCTCGCTCCCCGTGCTGCCGTGGATCGCCAAGTCGGTCGACCTCAAGGACTACCTCGGCAACGAGTTTTTGATGTGGCTGTGGTGGCACGGCGAGCGCGACCGCGAGTCACCGGCCATCAAAACGGAAACCGCCGGCGACGTCTTCGTGGCGCTCGACAAGGCCCTGGACATGGACTGCGCCTGGGACCTCACCGGCAAACAAACCCTCCGCGGCGACCACCCTACCCGCCTGCCCGAAGCCGGCGACGCCCTGACCACCGGCAAGTGGCCCCGCAAGACCGGCCTCATCCTCGCCGACGCCGAGTACCAATGGGAACTCACGCTGCAGGGCGACCAGTTCGTCGTCGGCGGCGCGTCCCTGCCCGAGATCGAAGCCGGCGACGCCGCGACGCCCCGCGAGTTGCTCGAACGCCGGCTCGACCTGATCGTCGTCCTGTCCGACACCCTCAACGCCCTGTTCACCGCGTTTCTGGAACGGCGCGCCTCCGGCCCGTGGCAGAACGACCGGGACGCGATCAAGGTTTGGATCAAGCAGCGGCAGGAGAAAGACACGGCCCGACCCGCACCGGCGTCGTCGATCCCCGACATGGAGCCCGCGGGGGCGTAACCCACCCACGCTTCGCGCGGAATTACAGCTGCGCGGACACCGCTCCAGACTATCTATCTATGCGTCAACGAAAAGGGTTGAGAGCATGTACATACTCAGCCACAGCCACGTGCCCACCACCGCCCAGTAGAGCAACGGCTCCCGGCGGCGATCCAGAGGTTCGATGACGTACGTCGTGCCGGACCTGAGATCGGGGATAACCCACAGCAGAAAAAGCACGCCCCAGACCCACGACGCGTTGGTGACCACAGCGATGTAGACGATCAGCAGGCCCAGCACGGCCCGCCACTTCCAACGGGGGCTCGCGCTACCGGGGGACGCGCCCGGACCGGCGGTGGCGACGCGAGCGCAACTCTCGGTGACGTAACAGGCCGCGCCTTGGGGGTCCTGGATCAGGTGATGCGTTCCGTCGGCGTTGGTGTGGGTGAACAACACCTCGCCGCCGCGAGATCGGACGTCCTCCAACGCCCGCTCGATCGAAGCGACCGCGAAAAACACGGCCCAGTACTGTTTCGGGCCCTTTACGTCATCGGACACGACCTGCACCGCGCCGATCCGTTTGCCGGCGGCGGTATGTATCGCGTGGCGATCAGGATCACGTTCGTCGGCAACAAGCTTCCAGCCGAACAACGACTCGTAGAACGGCTTGACCACGCCCAAGTCTGAGACGAACAGCTCACTCCACGCCCACCTCCCCGGCGTGCGTCGCGGGTCGATCGCCGAAGGGGCGTCGCCCTGGTAACACGTGAACCCCGCGCCGGCGGGGTCGCGGATCAGCGCGATCCTGCCCAACGCGTTGACGTCTTCCAGCTCCACCTTCGCCCCGAGTTGCTTGGCCTTCGCGACGACCCCTTCCAGGTCGTCGACCGCGATGTACGTCATCCAGAACGACGGCATCTTGATCCGCCGAAAGAACTCCGGCATCGGAAACAGCCCGGCGCAGGGGTCCGGCCCCGCGGCACACGTCAGGTATCCCGCCGCGTCTTCGACGACCCGCCACCCCAGGACATGCCCGTAAAACGCTACGGCCCGATCGAGATCGAGCGCCGAGAGGTCCACCCAGGTGAATTCACCGTGCATCAATAAGCCTCGCCTCCGCCCGATTGATACCGCCACGGCCGCAGGCCCCGAGCCATGTGGCCGGTCGGCTCCTCAAACCCCGGCTTTCGCGGGCAGCACGCCCCGGAGCAGTTCGCGCAGCTTCGCCCGCCCTTCGTCTTCGAGTTCGGTCAGCGGCAGGCGGACCTCGCCGGTGTCCATGCCGGCAATCTGCATGGCGGCCTTGATGGGGATGGGGTTGGTGGCGAGGGTGAGGCAGCCTTTGCAGAGGCCGAAGAGCTCGAGGTGGCGCTGCTTGGCGGTGGCGAAGTCGCCCGCCGCGGCGGCGTCGACCACGGCCTTGACCTTGTCGGGCAGCAGGTTCGACAGCACGCTGATCACGCCTACGCCGCCCACGGACATGAGCGGGAGCGTCATGCTGTCGTCGCCGGAGATGATGGCGATGTCGCAGGCGTGGGCGATCTCGCTGGCGATGTCGAGGCTGCCGGTGGCTTCCTTGATCGCGACGATGTTGGGGTGTTCGTGCAGCCGGACAACGGTGTCGGAGGACATGGTCACGTTCGTGCGGCCCGGGATGTTGTAGAGGCAGATCGGGATGTCCACCGCGTCGGCGACGGTCATGAAGTGGCGGTACAGCCCTTCCTGCCGGGGCTTGTTGTAGTACGGGTTGACCATCAGCGCCATGTCGGCGCCCTGCCCGGCGGCGTGCTGGGTGAGCGAGAGCGCCTCGGCGGTGGAGTTCGAGCCGGTGCCGGCGATGACCTGGCAGCGGCCGGCGACGGCTTCGATCGTCTTGGCGATCACGGCCTGGTGCTCGGCGTGGCTGAGCGTGGGTGATTCGCCGGTGGTGCCAACGGGCACGACCCCGTCGATGCCGTGCTCGATCTGGAACTCGACGTTCTTGGTCAGGCGATCGAAATCGACCTGGCCGCCGTGGAACGGCGTGACGAGAGCGGTGTAGGTGCCTTTGAGCATGGGAAATCCAAGGAAAACAGGAGACTCAGAAAACGCGGGGAAACTCGACCCCGCACGGTGAGTTTATCCGATTTCGTGCGCTTCCTGAACGGCTGGGTTTCTTGCATCTCTATGCTTGGCGCAGCGCGAGGATGAGCTCGATCTTGCCGACGTGTTCGTCGAGCCGGCGGGCGATCTCGGGCGGGCCCAGGCCCTCGTCGGCGAGGCGGTACACGTCAACGGTGAGCGGGTCGGCGGGCTCCTCGGGCGAGGCGGCCGGGGTTTCCGCGACCGCTTCCGGAGTTGCTTCCGGGGCCGGGGCCGCCGGCAGGCCGGCGTGCTGCTCCTGCATCGCCTTCTGGAGTTGAGCGATGCGCAGGTCGGCGTCGTCGATCAACTTCTCGACGCGGATCGCCTTGGCGTCGAGCTGGGCACCGAGCCTTTTGGCGAGCTGCTCGATGTCGACCATAAGCCCTTCGAGGTCATTGCGCACCGCGTCTTTCTGCTTGTAGCGTTCGAGGTGTTCCTGGGCGGTGGTGTAGCCCGGGCCGCGCAGGTTGCGCTTGCGTAGGCGCATGAGCAGCCAGGCGGAGATGAACACGACGCCGACGATGAACAGACCCGTGGCGATGGCCTGGTTGTTCTCGAATTGGAGGGCGAGGACGGGCGTCACGGCGTCGGGCCTCCCGCGGCGCGGAGCGTCTCGGCGGCGGCGCGGGCGGCGTCCATCGCCTCACGGACCGGGACACCCGCGGCGGCCGCCAGCCGCTTCACCGCGTCGAACTCGGGCTGGGCGGTCACGAGTTGGCCGTTCAGCCGGCCGACCTTGAGCGCCACGTCGCCGAAGCGGGTGGCGGCGGTCACGTACTCGCGGTCCAGCACCAGCCGATCCCACGCGCGGAAACGCACCCCGAAGCTGCCGGTGAGTTCCAGGATGCGCCCCGCCATCGCCTGCGCCGCTTCCGGGGGTTCGGCGGGGCACAACACCGACAGCATCACGCCCGGCCGCTGCTTCTTCATCTGGATCGGCGTCGCCCACGCGTCGAGCGCACCCTCGTCCAACAACGTGTTCACCGCGTCGCCCACCACCTCGCCCGTCGTGTCGTCGAGGTTGACGACCAGTTCCACGACGCGGGTTGCGGCGGGTTCGAGCTGGGCGGACGGGTCGGCAGACATGCAAGGACCAGTTTACCGCATCGGGGTCGCGGTAGAATCGGGAGATGGCCGAGAACCCCGACGCCCCGAGCTATCTGCCGCTGGTGCGCGCGGTCGTCCACGGCCTGCGGCACCGCGGCGGGGTCCGCGAGGGCGACCATGTCTTGGTCGCGTGTTCGGGGGGCGCCGACTCGGTGGCCCTGCTGCGGTCGCTGCACCTGTTGCACCGGCGGCGGAAGTGGAACCTCTCGCTCACGGTCGCCCACGTGCAGCACCACCTGCGCCCCGAAGAAGCGGCGGAGGGCGACGCGGCGTTCGTCGCGGCGTTGGCCGAGCAATTGGAGTTGCCGCACCGGCGCCGGGACATCGCCCCCGGGAGCGACGCGGGGAACACCGAAGCAAACGCGAGGGAACATCGTTACGCGTCGCTCGCAGAGATCGCCCGAGAGATCGGCGCGGGTTTCGTCGCCACCGCCCACCACGCCGACGACCAGCTCGAGACCTTGCTCATGGCGATCCTGCGGGGCACGACGGCCAAGGGCCTGCGCGGCATCGCGTGGCGGCGACCGCTCGCCGATTCGGTCACGCTGATCCGCCCGATGCTCGGGGCCACCCACGCCGACGCGGTGGCCTTGCTCGATCACCTCGGCCAGCCGTGGCGGGAAGACGCGACCAATCTCGACCGCTCCCGCACCCGGGCCCGGCTGCGTCACGAGGTCTTGCCCGTTCTGCGTGAACTCCGGCCGAGCGTCGCCCGCAAGGCGGTGGAGTTGAGCGATGCGTTGCGGGGTCAATCGTCGCTGGATTGACCACGTGACGGCTTCATGAGCTTCCAAATCCCGACGCCAAGATAGATCACAACCGCAGCCATTCGCGGCATGCCGAGTATGGTGTCACCACTGATACGGAAAGCAAGTATCTCCACCGCAAAGCCCCTACGCGGGGTCGCGGCGCCACTTCACCTGGGGGGCGTCGCCCCAGAGCATCTCGAGGTCGTAGTGGCCACGGGTAGCGGGCTCGAAGAGGTGGACCATGACCTCGACCAGGTCGACCACGGCCCAGGTCGAAGCGCCGTCGCGATCGGTGCCGTAGCGCTCGAAGCCGTGCTCGGCCCCGAGCTCGGCCACGTCCGCGCCCACCGACTTGATCTGCCGGTCGCTGGTGCCGCTGGCGATCACGATGAAGTGGGTCACTTGGCTAACGGCGCTGACGTCGAAAACGACGATGTCTTCGCAGCGCAGGTCCGCGACAAGGCGGGCCGCCTCGATGGCGAAGGCGCGGGCCTCTTCCACGTCGTGGGCGACGCGGGGCGCCGGGGCTTCGGTTTCGAATTCCGTGGTATCGGTGTTCGGATCGGAATCGGTGGTCATGAGGGCATTGTAGGGTTGAAGAAAGCCCACGGACCGGGGCCGTGGGCTTGGGGATCAATCAGGTTGTCTCGTTACGCGACATCCATCATCCGAGGCCGAGGAAGCCCGCGACGATCGGCGAGAGCTTGACGATCACGCCGGCGAAGACGACCGAGACGATCGACACGAGCTTGATGAGGATGTTCAGCGACGGGCCGGAGGTGTCCTTGAACGGGTCGCCGACGGTGTCGCCGACGACGGTGGCCTTGTGGTTGTCCGAGCCCTTGCCGCCGTGCTCGCCGGTCTCGACGAATTTCTTGGCGTTGTCCCAGGCCCCGCCGGCGTTGGCCATGAAGATCGCCACGGCGAAGCCGCAGACCAGCGTGCCGGCCAGCAGGCCCATCACCGCGGGCACGCCCAGCACCAGCCCCACCGCGATCGGCACGAACACCGCCAGCAGCGACGGCACGACCATCTCTTTGAGCGCCCCGGTTGTCGAGATCGACACGCAGTTGGCGTAGTCGGGGTACTGGTGCCCGTCCACCGTGGTCTGGAACGGCCAGTCGAGCGGGTTCTTGAGCTCCTCTTCGGTCTTTCCGTCGGCGAGGAAGCCTTTTTTCATCAGCCCGAACTGCCGGCGGCACTCGTTCATCATCGCGTAGGCCGCCCGGCCGACCGCGTTCATCGTCATCGCACAGAACACGAACACGAGCATCACGCCGAGGAACAGGCCGCAGAGCACCTTCGGGTTCATCAGCGTCACGTCGTAATACGCCATGATCTGGGGCAGCGTCGCGCTCGAAGCGCGGATGATCTCGAACTCCATCTCGCCCTGGTCGTCCTGCACCCGGGCGTGGTAGACCGTGTCGGCCTCGTTCCACTGCCCACCGACGAAGCGGTCGCTCTCGTCGAGCTGTAATAGAAACGCGTCGAGCCTTTGGACCAGTTTGCGGTCGGCGACGGCGAGGCCGGCACGCGCGCCGTCGCTGTCGATGAAGCTGAGTTGACCGTTGGCGTTGTAGTAGGGCGAGGTGATGACGGCGTCGCCGAGGTCGGAGGTCACGACCGCGGGAACCTCGGCCTGGCGGTCGAGGCTGGTCTGCACCGTGATGACGTACGCCGCGAGCAGGGCCAGCGCAGTGAGCGCCGCCGAGCCGATGGCGAAGCCCTTGCCGGTGGCGGCGGTGGTGTTGCCCAGCGAATCGAGCATGTCGGTGCGCTCACGGACCTCGGGGGGCTGGTGGGTCATCTCGGCGTTGCCGCCGGCGTTGTCGGCGATCGGGCCGTAGGCGTCGGTGGCGAGGGTGATGCCCAGCGTGCTGAGCATGCCGACCGCGGCGATGCCGACACCGAACACGCCCATGAGGAACGTGTCGTTGCCGCCGGCGAGCGTGAAGCTGGCGACGATGGCGATGACCACGGTCAGCAGCGGCACCCACGTCGAGATCATGCCCTCGGCGATGCCGGCGATGATGACCGTCGCGCTGCCGGTCTCGGACTGCTGGGCAATGCGTTGTGTCGGTTTGTGTTCGTAGGACGTGTAGATCTCGGTGCCAAAGGCGATGACCAAGCCCGCGAGCAGGCCCGCCACGATCGAGCCCCACAGGCCCAGCCAACTCACCTCAGCCACGTCACCAAGCAGCCAGTACAGCAGGCCCGCCGAGCCCGCGACGATCATCGCGGAGCTGAGCCACACCCCGGCGTGCAGCGATTTGAGCAGCTGCGCGAAGCTCGCGTTCTCCTTCGCCCGCACCGAGAAGATCGACAGCACCGAGCAGACGATGCCCAACCCCGCCAACGCCGGCGGGGCGCAGACCAGCGCCAGCGACTGCGTGGCGTCCAGCCCCAGCCGCAACGACGCGGCAGCCGCGAGCGCCATGGCCGCAAGGATCGAGCCGTAATAACTTTCATACAGGTCGGCCCCCATGCCCGCCACGTCGCCGACGTTGTCGCCGACGTTGTCCGCGATGGTCGCGGGGTTGCGGGCGTCGTCTTCGGGGATGCCAGCCTCGACCTTGCCGACCAGGTCAGCGCCCACGTCGGCGGCCTTGGTGTAGATGCCGCCGCCCACGCGGGCAAACAACGCCTGCAGCGAAGCGCCCATCGCGAAGCTCAGCGTGATGGTCGTGATCTCGACGAGGGTGAACGTCTCGGCAAACACAACGTTGAGCAGGAAGAACCAGACCGACACGTCGAGCAGCGCAAAGCCGGTGACGCAGAGGCCCATGACCGCCCCGGCGCGGAAGGCGACCTTCAGGCCGTCGTTGAGCGACTGCTTGGCCGCGTGGGTGGTGCGAGCCGAGGCGTTGGTCGCCGTCTTCATGCCCAGGTAACCACACAGCCCCGAGAAGACGCCGGCGATCGCCACGCCCAGCGGCGTGAGCTTGGCCTGCAGTTCGAATCCGAACGCCAGCAGCGCCAGCAGCACGAGCAGCCCCACGAACACAACCGCCACCACGTTGCGCTGCTTGCCCAGATAAGCGTACGCCCCGTCGCGCACGGCCTGAGCGATGCGGACCATCTCCGAGTCGCCCTCGCTCTGGGCCATGAAGCCTTTGTAAAACACGACCGCGAAGACGAGGGCGACGACCGCGCCGGCGGGCGCGAGGAAATAGGCTGGGGGCAACGCATTGGCGAGGAGGGGCAACGTTTCGAACATCGGATGGAGTTCTCCGGGAAGCTCACCCCAAGACGGCGTCGCACATCGCTCGGACCCGGCAGGGTGAAAGTTGAATCGATCAGAAAGGACTGTTCAAACAAACACGCCGACGCAGGCGGGCCGCGTCGGCGTGGATCGTACGGAAATTGGTCGAGCGTCGCGGCCGGGAACGCTCGGCGGGCCGGGCAACACGGCAAGGCGTGCCGCCGCGAGCGGGGGATCAACCCTTGCCGCGGGGGCGGGCCGGGGCGCCGGGGCCCAGGACACGCTTGACGCTCTTGCGCGCCGCACGCTGCTTACGCTCCGAGGGCTTTTCGTAGTAGGCCCGCTTCTTGATGTCTTTGGTCAGCCCTTCTTTTTCACAGAGCTTCTTGAAGCGCCGCATCAGTTGTTCGGCCGATTCGCCGCTGCGGGCTTTAATCCGGATTGCCATGTCGATTGCCTTTCCTGAGTGTCGTCGGCCCGCGGCGTGGCGGGCGTGTTTGGGATTTAATCGGTTTCCCCGATACAGGGCCGCGTATCGTAGCTAAACCCCGCCGCTTTGCAAGGTTTGCGGCGGTGAGGGGTTGCCCGCGGGTCGGTGAAAGAGGTCATCGGATCGATCAGCTCAGGCCCCACGACTGCATGTTTTCGAGGCTGATCTTGAGGCTGTCGAACGGGTCGAGGTCGCCCGCGTCCCGCTCGATGATGTACCACTCCACACCCGCGGCCTTCGCGGCTTCCAGGATCGCCGGCCAGTTCAGGTTGCCCGCGCCGACCTCGCACATCTTGTGCTCCCGGCCGCCGGTGATCGTCATGTCCTTCATGTGGATCGCCGGCACCCGCCCCGCCAGCCGGCGGAGCCACGCCGCGGGGTCCGCCCCGCCGTGGGCCACCCAGTAGGTGTCGACCTCGAAAAACGCCGCGGGGCCGAGCTTCTCTTCCAGGACCGTGTACGGCGTCGATTCGGGGCTGATCGTGGCCGGCGAATCCGCCCAGCCGAACGGGGCGAACTCGTGGCTGTGGTTGTGGTAGCCGATCTTCACCGGTGAGCCCTCGTACGTCGCGGCCAAAGCGCTGAACTCGTCGATAAACGCGGCCCATTCTTCTTTGGTTTCGTTCCCGCCCCATCCCCAGCCACCGAGGGCGGTGTACTTGCACCCCAGCGTGGCGTGGTAGTCGATCTCGGCGGCGTGGTTCTTGAGTTGATCGAGCGAGCGGTGCGTCGCGGCGCAGACCATGCCCGTGTCGTCGAGAATCTTCTTGAGTTCGTCCGCGGCGATGGTGCCGAAACCCGCGGCCGAGCCCTGGATCGCACCGAAACCCATGGCCTTGAGTTTGGCGCAGGACTTGGCGATATCCACGGGCGTTTCGCAATGCTCACGGAGCGTGTACATCTGGGCGGCGATCTGGGTGGACATGGAAGCTATTCCTTATTGAGGAAGCGAAACAATTCGGCACACGACGGCCGCACGCTCCTGCACGGCCCGAAGCGGCCGAGCCACCATATCAGCGCCGACCTATCATTAAAACCCGGCCGATCCGGTACGATGACGCAAACGGTCCGGCCCGCCCCTGGCCCGTCGTCCCTTCTTTTTATCCGGTCAAGGAAAGCCCATGAAGCGTGTACCGCTCCCCGTCGTCGTCCTGAGCCTGCTCACGCCGATGCTGCTGCCGGGCTGTGCCAAGCGCATCCCGATCCCCGACCTCGGCGACCGCTACAACCGCACCGCCCAGTACCACGGCCCCGACCGGAACCCTGTGATCGTCATCCCCGGCATCCTGGGCTCCAAGCTCCGCGACGCCGACACCAACGTGCAGGTCTGGGGCGCATTCGACGGCAACGCGGCCGACCCGGGCCAAGCCGAGGGGGCTCGTCTGATCGCACTGCCCATGGAATCGGGCAAGCCGTTGCGCGAACTCCGCGACAGCGTCCACCCCGACGGGGCCCTCGACAGCGTCCGCCTCTCGCTCTTCGGCCTGCCCATCGAAGTCGACGCCTACGCCCAGATCCTCGGCACCCTCGGGGCCGGCGGCTACTACGACGACCAGCTCGCCGAGTCCGGCGCGATCGACTACGGCACCGATCACTACTCCTGCTTTCAGTTCGACTACGACTGGCGCCGAGACAACGTCGAGAACGCCCAGCTGCTTTACCGCTTCATCGAAGAAAAGCGTTCGCTGGTACAGACCAACCTCGCCGAAGACTACGGCGGCGAACCGGGCGACTACGACGTGAAGTTCGACATCGTCGCCCACTCGATGGGCGGGCTGCTGACACGGTACATGATGCGCTTCGGCGAGGCCGACCTGCCCGACGACGGCACGCCCCCCGCCGTGACCTGGGCCGGGACGAGTCACATCGACCGCGTCGTGCTGGTCGCGACGCCGTCGGCCGGTTCGGTCGACGCGCTCGTGCAGTTGGTCAACGGCACCAAGTTCTCGCCGATCCACTCCCGGTACGAAGCAGAAGCCCTCGGGACGATGCCGTCGATCTACCAGCTCCTGACACGCGATCGCCACCAACGCGTCCAGCATGTCTCGTCACTCCATCCCGGCGAAACGAGCGACGACCACGCGATCGAGGTGTTCGACATCGAAACATGGAAAAAACTCGGGTGGGGCCTGGCTAACCCGCGGTCGGAACGCGACCTGGCCCGCCTGCTGCCGGACGTGCCCGAGGCCGAGCGCCCCGCGGTGGCGCTCGACCACTTGGAGAAATGCCTCGAACGCGCCCGCCAGTTCCACGCCGCACTCGACCAGCCGGCGGCGCTGCCCGACGGGGTCTCGCTGATGCTGTACGCCGGCGACGGCGTGCCGACCCACGACGTGGCGTTGATCGACCGGCGCGGGCGGGTGGCCCGCCTGACCCGGACCAACGGCGACGGCACGGTGACCCGTGAATCAGCGCTCATGGACGAACGCGTCGGCGGCGAATGGTCGCCACACCTGGTCTCTCCCATCGACTGGACGGACGTGAACTTCCTGTTCACCGACCACATCGGGCTAACCGCCGACCCGGTGTTTGCCGACAACGTGTTGCACCTGCTGCTGGAGTCGCCCAAACGCATCGCCCCCGCCGAAGCCGCGGACGTGATGAACTAAGACCCATTTTGCGGGCGATCGCAGACCGCCATGGGAGCGAGCGTGATCCGCATCCGCGGCGATCTCCGGTCGCCCGCTAAACGCACAGCCCGAATAAACTATCCGCATGAAAGCGATGACCATCCCCACGCCGGGCGAGCCGAGCGTGCTGACCCTCGTCGACCTGCCCGACCCGACGCCCGGGGACACCGAGATCCTGATCGAGGTCCACGCCGCGGCGCTCAATCCCGTGGACACCAAATTACGCAGCGGCCGGTTCCGCGCCCCGGTCGAATTCCCCGTGGTGCCGGGCTACGACGTGTCGGGACGTGTCACGGCGATCGGCAGCCAGGTGACGAAGTTCCGGCCCGGCGACGCGGTCTACGCCTGGCCCTCGCTGTTCAAGCCCGGCGCCCACGCCGAGTTGGTCGTCGTCGACGAACGCGTCGCGGCCCGCAAGCCGACCGAGTTGTCCCACGTCGAGGCCGCGGCGATGCCGCTGGCGCTGCTCACCGCGTGGGAACTGCTGTACGACATGGCGAAGATTCAGTCGGGCCAGACCGTGTTGATCCACGCCGCCGCCGGCGGGGTCGGCCACTTCGCCGTGCAACTCGCCAAGGCCCGCGGCTGCACCGTGATCGGCACCGCGAGCGCCGACGACTCGTTCGCCTTGCTCGAAACGCTCCACGCCGATCACGCGATCAATTACAAGACCGAGAACATCCCCGAGCGCGTCGCGACAATCACGGACGGCCGGGGTTGCGATGCCGTGTTCGATCTCGTCGGGGCCGAGGTCTTCAAGTCGTCGATCGGACTCGTCGCGGTGCGCGGCTGTCTCGGCACCATCGTCGGGGTCCCCGCCGACGCGGACCTCAACCCGCTGTTCCTCAAGAGCGCCAGCCTCCACGCCGAGTTCCTCGGCGCCACCTCGCTCGCCGGCGGCGTGCCGACACACCAACACGCCATCCTCAAGGAAGCCGCCGCGATGGTCGAAGCCGGCGCCCTCCGGCCGCACGTCTCGCATACCTTTGCCCTCGAAGACCTCGCCGAAGCGCACGCGTTGCAGGAGACCGGCACCGTCACCGGCAAACTCGTCATCAAGGTGCGTGACTGAATGTCGGGGTGGCTGCTTTCGCGTTTCTGCGAAAACCCACGGAAGCGTAAGCCGCTGTGGCTATGATCAAAAGATGAGCGAATCTCACTCCGCGTTGCAGCGGCTTACCCGGACGAACCAAAACGCCATCCTCGGCGGGGTGTGTGCGGGAACTGCCCGGTGGCTGGGCTGGGACCCAACACTCGTTCGTATCACCTATGTGCTGGTATCGATCTTTTCCGCCGCGTTCCCCGGCATCCTCACTTACCTGATCTTGTGGATCATCATGCCGCTGGACGAACACGGCTGAGGTTCAAGCGGGCCAGACAATCAGCTCGCGCTCTAAGCGTACGCCGTGCCGGGTTTCGACCGTCTGCTCGACGTGCTCGATGACTTTCAACACGTCGGACGACGTGGTCTTGCTTGGCTCGGCGACGACGAAGTTGGCATGGACCTCGGACACGCTCGCGCCGCCGACGGAAAAACCCTTGAGCCCGCTGCGGTCGATCAGCTGCCCGGCCGTCGCCCCCGCTTCCGCGGGCGGGTTCTTGAAGCAGCAGCCGGCGGACTTGTCGCCCATCGGCTGGCTGTTTTTCTTGTGCAGGTAGATCTCTTTGTAGCGCTTCATCAGATCCACGGGGTCGTCGGGGGAGAGCGCGAACTCGACCTCGAGGATGAACGGCGCGGCGATGTTGGTGCGGCGGTAGCCGAACTCCAGGTCGTCCTGATCGCGGTAGTACACCTGCCCGGCGTCGGACATGACCTGGACTCGTTTCACCGATTCCCCGATGTCGCCGAACGCGCCGCCGGCGTTCATACGGACCGCCCCGCCGATGGTGGCGGGGATGCCCGCGACGTGGACCAAACCCTCGAGCCCCGCCCGCGCTGAGGCCGGCACGAGCTTGAACAGGTCCACACCCGCACCGGCGGTGACCACGCCCGACTTCTGATCGATCGCGATCTGTTTGAAGTTCGGGTCGTCCAGCCGCACCACCACCGCGTCCACGCCCTCGTCGCGCACGAGCAGGTTCGCCCCCGCCCCGAGGATCAGCATCGGCACCCGCTTCTCCCGGCAGAGCGCCGTCAGCTCCGAAAGCTGCGCCGCGTTGCTCGGAGAGGCGAGGATCGCGGCGTTCCCGCCGGTGCGGTACCACGTCAGCGCGCCCAACGGCGCGTCGGGCGTATGGCGGATGTTCAGATCCGCCAGCAGATCCGGCGGGACCGTGAAAGACGGCTCGGGCATGGTCGGGATTGTAGCGGTACGCCGACACGAAAGAAGCCCGCGGCTTGGATCCGCGGGCTTCGGGGGTTCATGTCGGGCCGGTCAATCGGGGTCAGAACAGGTACCGCACCCCTAAGTTGACCCCCCACTCCAACTCGGCCCGGCTGTCGAGCTCCTGCAGCACGGGCAGGTGGACCGTCGCCTCGAACGCCCACTGCCGGCCCTCGTACATCCAGCCCGGCGCGAACATGACCTGCCAGTCGCCGTTGGTCTCGTACCGGCCCAACGCCTGGGCCTGGAAGTAGTGCGACCCGGTGGTCTGGGCCGTGTACGCCTCGGGGTCAAGACGGTACAGGTACGAACCGTCGAGCTTGAGCGCGTCGGCCGAGCTGTCGCCGAACTCGATCTCGAAGTCGTCGTTGGCGTTGGTGTTGAACTTCCATAGCGCCGAGGCGTTGAGGCCGTGTCGGCCGTCGATCCGGGTGTAGGCCACGCCGATCAGCGGGTCGAAGCTCTCGCTGGAAAACCCTTCATCGAACGACGGGACTTCGAGGCCCGTGAGCAGCACCGCCCGGCGGGTCTCGATCGGGCCGACGTCTTCCCGGTAGAACCGGTGTTGGTACATCACGGTGATGTCGTCGACGCCGAACCCTTGCGCGTCAGGAGCGGGGGTGGCGTCTTCCAAGTCCCAGTACATCAACGGGACGTGGACCATCAGCGCCGACGTCCGGCCGAGGCCGTAGGCGAGGGTCGTCTCGAACTCGAACATATCGATCGAGCCGAAACCGTCGGGCCGCGGATCGTCCATGCGCATGTACTGGGTCTCCTGCCGCACGACGAAGACCTCCCAGCCCGGCTGGACGGCCGCGGGCATGTCGGTGGACTGCTGAGCGTATGCCGACGGCGGCAGGAAAGCCGCGAAGGCGAACACACCCGCAAAAACCGCGCTCGCCGGGACGCGGACGAAACGGCCATCAGAAAAAGAAGCGCCCATTATTCGCCGGACCCTTCGGTGGGCAGGGTGACGGCATCGGCGGTGAAGCCGGCGTCACGGATGGCGTTCTGCAGGTCCTCGGCTTCGGGCGTGGGCTTGTTCGGATCGAGCCCGACGGTGACTAGGCCGTTGCCCAGGTCGATGTTGGTCCACGTCACGCCGTCGATTTTCTTGAGCCGACGGTCGGCGCTGGACGCGCACAACGGGCAGCCCATGCCCTTGGCTTCAATCGTGGCAATGGGCTCATCCGAGATGGGCACCGCGACGGACTTGTCCGCTTTCTCGGTCTTCTTCTTGCAGTCCGAAAAGGCTTCGCCCGACGCACAGGTCGCGCAGGCCTCTTTCTTTTCCCCGGCACATTCGGTGCATTTTTTTCCCGCGGCACAGGTCGCGCACTTGGCGTTCTTCGTGGCGCAGGTCTCACACTTGGCGGCCTCCGCGGCGCAGTCGGCACACTTCTCGCCGGCCGCACAGGAGGCGCAGGCCGGGGTTTCCTTGGCCGCGGTGGTGTCGGTGGTCGAGGCGCAGCCGGTCAACAAGACGAACGAGAGCATGAGGCCGAACAGAGATGCGTATTTCATGATTGAGATTCCAAAAATCGGTGCAGGAGATACGGCCCACGCCTTGCGGCCAGCGGGCCTCAATGAACAGGTAGGCCTCGACACCGCGTGGTGTCGAGAAACAATGATTCGAGCGGAGATTCAGCGCAAGGGATAGCCGCGGGCTAGGTCAGCCAGCGGCAGAGCAGCGGCTCGGTTTCGACGGCCTCGCGGCCGTTGAATCTCGCTTCGGAGAATAGAAGGGCAAGCGTTCGGCCGGGGTCGGCCGCGGGTTCGAGCTCATAAACCGGGGCGGAAACGTGGAGCGTGACCGGCAAAACGTCGGCGCTCCGCGGCGGAGTCGCGGGCACGTCGGGAGACGGGTGCGCGGTTGGTTCGGGCTGGGCGACGCAGCAGCAAGCCGTCTCGCAACAGACCATCCCACACGCGTCGTCCGCGGCGATCGGTGAGCCGACGCCGGCCGTGGACTTCAGACAAATCGCCCCGGGGGCGGTGCCCGCGACGACGAGAGCCAGGATGAGTATCCACCGGGTCATGGTTAAATGCTCGATAAGATTATACAGCCCTTGCCTTGACACGGTTTATCGGCGAATACCCGCAGAAGGTATTACTCCGCGGCCGCTCCGGCCTCGGGTTTACGGACCGCGTCGATCCAGCCGCCGCCCATCACCACATCGCCGTCGTAGCAGACCACGGCCTGGCCGGGGGTCACGGCGCTGACCGGCTCGGTGAAGCGGACTTCCAATTCGTCGTCGCCGGTGACGCGGACCCGGCCGGGCGTCGGCGGGGAGTTGTAGCGGACCTTGACTTCGCAGTCCCGCCAATCGTTAGGCTCGTCTCCCGGAGAGATCAGCCAGTTCGTCTGCGACGCGGTGCAGCCGATCGCGAGCAGATCGTCCTTGCCGCCGACGGTGACGGTGTTGGCGGCCGGGTCTTTGTCGACGACGTAGATCGGTTTTCCCACCGCCACGCCGATCCCGCGGCGCTGGCCGAGCGTAAAGTGCTGCTGGCCGGCGTGCTCGCCCAGCACGTTGCCCTCGGTGTCGAGGATATCTCCGGGCGCAAAGCCGCCTTCGGTGCGGCGTTCGACGAGCTTGGCGTAGTCGTTGTCGGGGACGAAGCAGATCTCCTGGCTGTCGGGCTTGTTGAACACCGGCAGATTCAAGTCGTCGGCCACCTGACGTACTTCGGATTTTTGCATCTCGCCGATGGGCAGCAGCATGTGATCCAGGCGGTCACGCGGGCTGCCGAAGAGGACGTAGGACTGGTCTTTGGAGCGATCGAGGCCACGCATCAACGCCCGGGGCCGCCCACCCCCGGGCGTTGAGATCCTGGCGTAGTGGCCCGACGCGACGTAGTCGCAGTCGATGCTCTTGGCGTACTGATGGAGCTTACCGAATTTCAGCCAATCGTTACAGCGGACGCAGGGGTTGGGTGTCCGCCCGGCGTTGTATTCGTCCACGAAGTAGTCGATGATCCGGCCGAAGTCCTTCTTGAAGTTCATGACATAGAACGGGATACCCAGGATCGCCGCGACGTGGCGGGCGTCGCCGGCGTCGTTGACCGAGCAGCAGCCCTGCTTATTTTTTTTGACCTGCGGTAACGCGATGCCCCGGGACGCCGTATCCCCCGTGGCGACGTCGCAGGCGTCGTCGCGGATGTTGTCGTAGCCGTCGGCGGCCTCCAGCGAGTCGTCGCTGCCCAGGCGCATGAAACAGCCTACGACCTCATAACCTTCCTGCTTCAGGAGGGCTGCTACCACGGACGAATCGACGCCGCCGGACATGGCGACCAGCACTTTTTTCCCGTTTTTGGCCATAGAACCAACTATTGTAGCGGCCCCGCGACACTCACCGCCCAGCCCCGGGGGTAATATAAACCTCGTCAGATCTTCCCCTTGTCAAGGAGCCGTCCCATGATGAACCGTTCACGAATCCCGCGGACGCTGATGACCGTCTTCGCCACGGCCGCCACGCTCTTCGGCGTCGCCCGGGGCCAGGCCCAACCGATGGACGCCCTGCTCAACACCGCCTCCGAGGGGGCCGAGATTGTCGTCGCCGTGCCGTCGATGAGCGGGTTGAGTCAGAAACTCGCCGACTTCTCGTCCGCCACCGGCATCGACACGCTAGCCCCCGAGATGAGCGATGCCCTGGGGGCCCTCAAGCAGGAGATGGGCTGGGCCGAGGGCCTGGACGATGACGGGCCGATGTTGCTGGTCGTCGACGGCATCACCGAGGCGATCCAGGCCGAGTTCAACGACACGCCCGAGCAGCCCGCACCGCAGTTCGTTATGCTCGTGCCGGTGTCGGACTACGACACGTTCGTTAAACAATTCGGCGGCGACCCGGCCGTAGACGGCACGGCCTTGGTATTCCCGCGCGGCGACGACGGCTTCGGCAAGCAGCTCGACGGCTACGCCGTGCTGGGCGACACCCGGGAAACCGTCGCCGCGTACACCGCCGGCGGCCGAGGCCGGGCGATGATCGACGCCCTCGGCGAGATGGTCGGCGCCCACCTGCCGACGAGTGACGCGTTGATTTATGTCGACGTCGCCGCGATGGCTCCGGCGTTAGAGCTGGCGATCAAAGAAAGCGTCAAGGAGATGCGGGGCCAGATGGAGCGGCAGGGCCAATCCATGCCCGCGTCCTGGGGCGGCATGATGGACTCGTTCGCCGACGCGTACCAGGACGTCGCGCTCACTTTCGTGCAGGGCACCAACAAGTATCTGGTCACCGCCGAACTCGACGACGCCGGCGTCGCCTTCACCGGCGCGATCAAGCTCAAGGCCGGCACCGAACTCGCCAGCTACTTCAAGCCCACCGACCAACAGGGCGACGGCTCGGCCGTGCCCGGCCTGCTCGCGTCGCTGCCCGAAAGCCCCTACATCTTCGCCGGTGGCTTCGACGCCGACGCGTTCAACGTCGACAAACTCGTGGAGAAGCTCAACGCCACGTTCACGGGCGCCGACGGCAACGCCGGCATGATGACCCCGGCCCTCGAATCGATGCGCATCCTCACGCAGATCGATGGTTACGGCAGCGTGTTCTACACCCCCGAACCCGCCGCAATGATGACCGGCGGCTTCTTCACCAGCCTCACGGTCTACGACGTCGACGACTCCGCCGCCTTCGTCGCGGCCCAGAAGGCTTATCTCGAAAAACTCAAGACCACGACGATCACCCTGCCCGCGACCCAGGCCGGCGGGAATCCGGGCTCGATGACCTTCAATACCGAGTTCGTCGAGAAAGACCTCGTGATCGACGGCGTCGACATCCACCGCTTCCAGGTCAACACCGTGTTGCCGCCGGAGATGATGCAGCAGTTCGGCCCGATGGCCGCGGTCATGGGCAACGCCGGTAGCGGCGGGTACATGGCGATCAAAGACGGCAAGGTGCTGGTCACGACGGTGACCGATCCGCAGCTGATCACCCGCGGGCTCAAGGCCGTGGGCGAGGACACGGGGCTCGGCTCCGGCGGAGCCATCGCCAAACTCCGCAAGGACGCCCTGCCGGCAAACGCGACGGTGGAACTCTATGTCAGCCTCGACGGCATCGCCCGCACGGCCAACCCGTTCATGATCATGACGCCGCTGGGCCGGCCGATCACGATCCCCGATAACCTCCCGCCGATCGCGACGGGCCTGTCCACCGATGGCCAGGGGGTGGGCGTCCGCACCTACGTGCCCACCGCGTTGGTGAAGTTCGGCATCGACACCTACCTCGACTTCGCGCCCCCGGCCCAGGACGGCCCCCAACGCGACGGGCCGCCGCGCGCCCCACGGGCTTACTAACGACCCGACGACCCCTGCTTCTTACACCGCCCTCTTCCTCCGGCCCCGGCCAAGGCTCACGCCCGCCGGGGCTTTTCGTGGAACACCGGCGTCCGAGAATCGCCCCGCCCCCAAGCGCGTCCCGACCGGGATCGCCGCGAACTCAATCTTCCAAACGATCCGCCCGATGGCGCTCGTCCCGGCGCAGCGGATTGCGCCGACGGAGGCTTGCGCGTGTTCCCGCTTCGCTCACGAAGGATCTTGGCCTTGTTGGTCGCCGCCTTGCTGGCGGGCCCGGCGGTCGCGCCGCCGGCGGGAGAAATCCTGATCTACGGCCCACCGCTGCCCGAGCACCTCGCCTCGGTATCGGCGTCCATGGATGGACCGGATAGCTCGCCGCCACCCCTCACGCCCGCTTCCGTTGCCGCCGCCGATAAGACGGCAACCGTTACGACTGGGCCGGCTTCCCCCCAATTACACGCACCTTTGACTGATTCTGACAAACCCCCGGCCACTTTTGCCCGAACGGTAGCCACGGGTCCGTTGTCTCAACGACCCGTCCACCTATCCAGGAGCACCGAGATCATGTTGACCACCTTTCTGATTCCGTTCGCCGCCGTGGCGTTGGCCGTTGCGGGGCTTTGGGCGTTCCGCAAACACCTGACCATCAAGCTCAAGCTGATCGCCCTGTCGGTGTCGATCGGCTTAGGTTCTATCTACGTGATCGGTGCCGTCGCGACGAACCAAGCCAGCGACGCCCTCCTGGCCGAGCGTGAGCAGGGCCTCGAAGCGATCCTCGCGTCGCGTAAGACCCAGATCGAAGACTACATGGGCTTCATCAAGGAGCAGCTCACCAACTTCTCCCAGAACCGCAGCATCTCCGAGGCGACCTATCACTTCTCCGAGGCTTTTGGATACCTCGACAGCGAAGTCGACATCGATACCCAACCCGGCAGCCCGGCCTACAACGCGGTCGCCGGTTATTACGACAGCCAGTTCAAGCCCCGCGCCGAGGAGAACGGCCAAACCTACCGCGGCGCCGCCGCCTACGTCCCCCGGTCCAGCACCGGCGTGATCCTGCAGTCGTGGTACATCGCCAACAACCCGAACGCCGTGGGCGAGAAGCTCAACCTCGACCAGCACGAGGCCATGGTTCAGTACAACGTCCACCACGGCAAGCACCACCCGCAGATCCGCCGGTTCCTTGAGAGCTTCGGCTACTACGACATCTTCCTGTTCGACAACGACGGCAACCTGACCTACTCGGTCTTTAAGGAAACCGACTACGCCACCAACTTCGTCACCGGCCCGTACAAGGACACCAACTTCGGCAGCGTCGTCCGCCAGGCCCTGGCGTCCAACACGCCCGGCGAAGTCTTCGTCGAAGACTTTGCCTTCTACGAGCCCAGCTACGGCAACCCCGCCGCGTTCTTCGGGGCCCCGGTGTTCTACAACGGCTCGAAGGTCGGCTGCGCCGTCTTCCAGGCACCGGTCGACAACATCAACGCCGCGATGAACGAGACCGCCGGCCTCGGCGAGACCGGGCAGACCCTCCTCGTAGGCCAAGACAAGACCCTGCGTTCGCAGGACCGCTTCAGCGACGAGGGCACGATCCTCACCGCCTCCCGTGACAACGCCGCCGTGGCCGCGCTGTTCACCGGGGAATACGGCAACCAACAACTCGAAGAAAACGGCACGACCAAGCTCATCGCTTTCGCCCCGCTCGAGATCGCGGGCCTGAACTGGGGCGTGCTCGCCGAGATCGACCTCGCCGAGGTCACCGCCCCCGCCGCCGCGCTGCAGGCCCAGCTGATGTTCATCGGGCTCGGCATCGCCGCGCTGGTCTGCGTCGTCGGCTGGTTCTTCTCGGTCAAGCTGGTCCGCCCGATCCCGCCGATCCTCGAACGCGCCCGCCAGATCGCCGACGGCGACCTCTCCGGCGAAGCGCTCAAGATCACGAGCCAGGACGAGATGGGCAAGCTCACCGAGTCCATGAACGCCATGACCGGCGCGCTGCGGTCGCTGATCGAAGAGGTGTCGGTCGCCAGCCAGGAAGTCGCCGCCGCGTCTACCGAGATCGCCGCGTCCAGCGACGAGATCGCCCGCGGCATGAACGAGCAGACGTCGCAGGTCCACCAGGTCTCCTCGGCCGTGGAAGAGATGTCCGCGTCGATCGTTGAGGTCGCCCGCAAGTCCGCGGACGCCGCCAGTTCGGCCGAACGCTCGGGCAAGACCGCCACCGAGGGCGGCGAGGTGGTCAGCCAGACCATCGACGGCATGGAGGCCATCAGCGAGGCCGTCTCCGCCTCGGCCCGCAGCGTCGAAGAACTCGGCAAACGCGGCGAGCAGATCGGACAGATCATCGAGGTCATCAACGACATCGCC
>JBCCCG010000042.1:0-26344 GCA_039033595.1 Planctomycetota bacterium
CCACAACCCCTCGCCCCCCCCGCCTGGGGCGAACAACACATCGACCTGGCCCACGGCTACGCCGTCGTGGGGTAAAGAAGGAGAGCGAGAGAGGCACGCCGTGAGCAAAGGGCCACGCGCCTCTCGCGCGTGATCCCCACGGAACGTGCTGAGCGCAAAGCTCTTATCGATTTATTCGTTGGGAACCGCCTCGGCATCCCGCCGCTCGTCGAGCAGCGCCGCGTTGGCGGCGACGCGTTTCTCGTTGAGCGGATACAGAACGAGCAATATGGCGGCGAAGATCATGGGGATGGTGGGCAGCCAGCTCATCATCAGGACGATGCCGGAGAGGGTACGCTCGGAGGGCTCGACGTTGGCCTCGAAGGCAAAGTAGGCCAGGGTCCAGCCGGCGACGGCCCCGCCGATGGTCCAGCCGAACTTGAGGCCGAAGCTGGCCGCGGAGTAGACCAGGCCGGTCGGGCGGTAGCCGTGATCGAGCTCGATCTTGTCGGCGACGTCGGCGAGCATCGCGTTCTTGAGAACGAACAACGGGCCGGAGAACAGGCCGACGAGCGTTTGAAGCACGAGCGCCGCGACCATCGCGTCGCGGCCCAACGGGTAATGCAGCGCGCCGATCAGCGCGCTGAAGGCGAGCATGCCGACGAAGACCGACCGCTTGCCGAAGCGTTTGCTCAGCGGCGCCATCAGCGGCGTGCCGACCAGGCAGCCGACCGACCCGAGGGCGAGGTAGATGCCGACGATGCTTCCCTCCGAGAGGTTGAAGCCGAAGAAGTCGATGTCGTCGCCGCGGACGCCGAGGTAGTACTTCACGTAGTAGACGGCCGACGCCCCGCGGATGGAGATGAACAGGCACATCGTGAGGAACACGCCCAGCAGGATCAGCCAGGGGTAGCACGTCACCAGGTGTTTGGCCTGGGTGAGCAGGGGCACGGCCGATTCGCGATTCTTCTCGACGACGCGTTCCCGCATCACAAAAAACGCGTAGATCAACGCGCCGATCGCCACCGCCGAATACAGCAGCGTCGTGTACTGGAACCCCTGCTGTTTGGCGGCGATCTCGGCGGCTTCGGTCATGCCCGGCTGGACGCCGCCGAGCGTCTCGACGAGTTTAAGCGTGAAGAGCTGGGCAAACAGCGACGCGACAAAAGCGCCGAACATGTTCCACGACGCCAGCGACGTGCGGACGATGGAGTTCGACGACGAGACGCCGATCATCGAGCTGAGCGGGATGCCGATCGCGGTGTAGGTCAGCCCGAGGACGGAGTAGGTCACGTAGGCGTAGATCAGCTTGCCGCCGTCGCCGAGCGGCGGCGTGGTGAACGCGAGCACACCCATGACGCCGAAAGGCAACGCCGCCCACAACAGCCACGGGCGGTACCGGCCCCAGCGGGTGCGGGTCTTGTCGGCGAGGACGCCGACGATCGGGTCGTTGATCGCGTCCCACAGCCGGGTGACCAGGAACATCGTGCCCGCCTGCTTGGCGGTGATGCCGAAGATGTCGGTGTAGAAGAACAGCTGCAGCATCATGAACAGCTGCCAATACGTGTTGATCGATAAGGCGGAGACGGCGTAGCCCGAACGCTCGGCGAGCGAGGGCTTGGCGCTAAGCACGGCGGGGGGAGATGAAGTCATGCGGGAGAATCTTGGTCGGGAAGCTGCGGTCGAAGCGTCGGAGCAAGAGGGGGGACGGGGTCAGCGGCCGTCGAACCAGCGCTGCTGGCGGTAGCGTTCCAACGTGTCGGCGTAAGCCGGGTCGGCGGCGAGGTTGTGCCAGTCGTGCGGGTCGGCCCGGCGGTCGTAGAGTTCCTCGTCGCCGTTGGCGTAGCGGATGTAGCGGAACTCTTCGTCGATCACCGCCTCGTTCTCGGCCGCCTCGTGGAACACCCGGGCGACGCCGTCCCACGGCTGGTCGGGATCGGCGAACAGCGGCGTGATGTCCCGGCCCTCCAGGCCCTCACGCATCGGCAGGCCCGCCAAGGAAATCAGCGTGGGGTAGAGGTCGATGAGGCTGATGGTTCGGGTGCTCACGCCGGGCTCGATGCCCGGGCCCACGACGATGAACGGCACGCGGGTCGACCGTTCCCAAAAACTAAACTTCGTCCAGGCTCCCTTCTCGCCGAGTTGGAAGCCGTGATCGCTGGTGACGATGAGGTAGGTGTGGTCACGGGCCGGCGAGCGGTCGTAAGCGTCCAGGATCTGGCCGAAGCAGGCGTCGGCGTAGGTGGTCGAAGCGCGGTAGGCCTCGACCGCGTCGTCCCACATGTTTTGTCGGACCAACGCGCGCTGGAGGCCGGTCTTGTTGGCCCACTTGCGCGCGGTCGGGGGCAGGTCGTTCACATCGTTTTTGAGATACCCCGGTAACGACTCGGTCGGCGTGTCGGGCAGGTCGTACAGATCGAAGTACTTCTGAGCCGCGACGAACGGGACGTGCGGGCGGAAGATGCCGCAGGCCAGGAACATCGGCTTGTCCGGCCGGGGCGAGTCGAGGTGCTCGGCGATGCGGCCGGCGTTTTGCCAATCGCCGGTCTCGGTGTCGTCGAAGTCCATGGCCTTCCACCAGAACGACTTGCCCCACCACGTGCGGACCTCGCCCTTGTGCCAGTTGTTGGGACGCGGCTGTGGCCAAGGCGTGCCGTGCTTGATTTCGGCGTATTCGTCCCAGGAGTCTCGGAGATCGAGGAAGCGGTTCTGGTTGCTGTTGGGCCGCCAGCCGTGGTGGAAGATCTTGCCGGCGCCCACGGTGAGGTAGCCGTTCTCGCGGAAGTGCTGGGGCAGGGTCACGGCATCGCGGTGTTGTGGCAACTCGCGGAAGTAGGTCTTGTTCTCCTGGATGCCGGTGGTCGGCGGGTATTGGCCCAGCAGGAAGCTGGTCCGCGAGGGGTTGCACACCGGGGCGTTGGTGTGGGCGTTGGTGAAGACCAGGCCACGCTCGGCAAGACGGTCAAAGTTCGGCGTCTGCACGTCGGCCCCGGAAAAACCCAGGTCGTGGTTCAGGTCGTCGACGACGACAAAGACGACGTTGGCGCGGGGAGTGGCTGAGTCCGTGGGCTCGGCCAGGGCTGGGGTTGTGCCGCTCAGCAACGCGGCCGCAGCTAAGGCACCCCGGCGGGCGAGACGGCAGAGCGAGCGTGGATGATGCTGAGCGTGCTTCATGATGGGTTCGATCCAGAGATTACGTAAGTGGAATCGGGGGTCAGTCGAGCTTTTCGAAACTGACGTCGTCGAGAAAATACGCGGTCGTTTTGTCGTTGATGCGGAAGCTGATGTTGCCGACGGTGACCGTCTCGTCGAACGGAACGTCGAACTCGGCTTCGACTTCGTTCCACTGCCCCGCTCCGACGTGGACTGGCTCGGACGAATAGACGTTGCGGCCCGAGGCGGTGGCCACGACGAGGTGGACGTGCGCCCGGCCGCTGCCCCGTTCCAGGCGGACCCAGCCGGTCACGCGGTACCGGCCCGGGCCGTTGACATTGAATACGTCGGGCACGCGCTGCGTGAAGCTGTGCCACCGCTGCTTGCGTTCGATCAGCTTGCCAGCCATTTCGCCGGAGCGCTTCACGTCGGTCGAGGGCACGACACGGACCCGTCCGCCATCGCCGGTGTACCAGCCCTCGGCCCCCAACTCGAAGTCGGCGTTATGCACGTCTCGCAGGATGTACGGCACCTCTTGCGGCCGATGCACCAGCTTGCTGTTCCGGGGGTGCGAGAAGTACACGCCGTCGGCCGGCGGCTGCTTGATCTGTAGCCGGAACGCCGCGGGCAGCTTCGCGCTTTCGCGTACGCGGATCACGCCGCCCTCGGCGACGACGGCCGGTTGTTGGTTCGTGGACTCGAAGAACTGGTTGACGCCGCGAAGCTGTTGGCCGCTCACACCTTCAGCGAGATGGATCTCGGCGTCCGCGTCGCGGATCACACCGAGGACCTCGCCGGTGTAGGGATTCACCGTCGCCAGCGTCTGCTCGTCGGCGACGGCGGTGGGGCTGAGGTAGACGCGGTTCTCGTAGTCCCAGAGGCGGTCTTCAACCTCGGTGCCGTGCGAGTTCTCCCAGCCGGCGACGATGCGGATGAGCTTGAGATCGTTGCTGTAGGTGTGCGGGTTGCGGTGGAACTCCCGGGCGAACGTGCCGTAGGAGAAGAAGTTGCTGCCGCGCGCGGCGCACTCGCCGAAGATCACCAACTGCACCGGGAAGCTGGGGTTCTTGGGGAACGCGTCGGCCGTGACGTTGCCCAGCAGGTGAAGCGGCCAGCCGTCGTCGGCCAGCTCTTGCTGCGTGAGGAACTCGAGCGTGGGCTTCTCGCCAACCATCGCGTCACCGCGGATGCCGCCCATCAGGTCCGAGGTCACCGACGTGTACCGGATGTCGGCGATGTGTTGGCCCCAGTCCGACCACAGCGCCGCGGGCTCATGCACCACCTTGATGTCGCGGGCGGGGAATTCGGCCTCGAGCGCGTTGTGCAGGCGACCCAGGAAGTGGTACCAGCCTTCTTGCAACGTAGGGAAGTCGTACGCCACGCCCGGCCTCAACACCGCGGTGCGGTTCTCGTCCGGCGTGCCGGGCAGGCGACGGTTCGACGACCAGTTGAACTCGTTCCACAGGTCGGGCACGTCGAAGGCCACGCCCTTGAACAGGTAGTTGTCGGCCGGGCGTTCCTGAGCCCGGACGTGCGCGACGATGGCGGCGATGTGCTCGTCGATCACCACGTCCTGCTGAACGTCCGGGCACGGCTCCCAGCGGTTGACCGCACCGTCGCCCCAGGTCTGCAGCTGCGCCAGGTTGTGCGGAAACGGCTGGTCCGTGTTCGCCCACGACTTGGTCGCCTCGAACTTGTCCTTGTACGCCTCGTACACCCGCGGCGCCGCCTGCTTGAGCGCCCGGAACTCCCGCTCATCGATCGCCCGCGGCAGCATCGGGTGCCGGCCCATGATATAGGGCGCCGCTCGCTTCGCCGCGGCCAGCTCGGCTCGGCTGAACGTGCCGGAGACCGACGGTTGAACGTGCTTGTGCGGGTCGTTGTAATAGAAGAACAGGTCGGCGCGGTGCGGGCCTTCGTAGGTGTCGTACTTCTGGCCGTGGTAGGCGTAGCGGTAGCCGATGCCACGGGCCAGGCGGAGCTGCGGCCCCGGCTTGTCCTGCGGCCCGTCCCATCCGATGCCGTGGATGTTCAGCCAGTCGTTGGGCAGAGCCTGAAGGGGCTCGGCAGCGGCCGACGGGCCGGCAAGCAAGGACGCACCGATGACGGTGGCGGCTAAAGGCGAGCGATGTTTCATGGGCGGCTCCGGGCGACGGATCAGATACGAGAGGCAAGAGCGGGTTGCCGAACCGACGTGGGCTCAGGGTATGCGGGTTTGTTGGAGCCATTCAAGAATGGTCTCGACGGTCGTGAACGCGAGGTTGGTGAACGTGTCGGCCCCGCCGTAGTAGATCGCGATCCGCCCGGTCGGGCCGTCGCACAGCGCGGCACAGGGGAAGACGACATTGTCGGTCTGTCCGGTGGTTTCGTAAGGCAGCTCGGGCTGCAGCACGTAGCCGTCGCCACGCAGCAACACCTTGTCCGGCTCGTCGCGGTCGAGCAGGGCGACGCCCATGCTGTAGACGTAGCCGTTACACATCTTGGTCACCGCGTGATAGAACAGCAGCCAGCCCGCGGAAGTCTCGATCGGCGCCGGACCCGCTCCGATCTTAAGGTTCTGCCACCAGCCGGGGCCGCAAGCGCCCATCACGAAGCGGTGCCGGCCCCAGTGCACGAGGTCTTTGCTACGGCTCAGGAAGATGTCGCCGAAAGGGGTGTGCCCGCTGTCGCTGGGACGATTGAGCAGGACATAGTCGTCACCGAACTTCTTGGGAAACAAAACGCCGTTTCGGTTGTAAGGAACGAAGGCGTTTTCGAGTTGGTGGAACGTCTTGAAGTCGTCGGTGTAACCCAGACCGATGGTCGGGCCATGGAAATCGTTGCACCAGATGACGAAGTATCGGCCGTCGATCTCGACGACGCGCGGGTCGTACTGGTAGCCGTAGCCAGCCGGGCCGGAGGCGACGGTGCCATCGGGCTGGGTGAATTTGATCGGCTCGATTTCGAAGTCCCACACCAAACCGTCGACGCTTCGACCGACGTGGAGGAAAGGCAAACCGTTGCGTCCGTCGTTGCGGAATACGCCGACGAACGCGCCGTCTTTAGCGACCACGGCCGAATTGAACACACGGTCGCCCCCCGGGAACGGCCGACGGTCGATGACCGGGTTGGCGTCGCAGCGCCACATCGGCTCGGTGTCATCCACCGGGCGGTCCTGCCAAGGCATATTCGGGACGGGGCCGCTTAACAGCTTAGGCTTGGAAAGTTCGGACGAGTTACGCGTAACGGGGCGAGATTTCGAGGTGGAATGGAAAGTTGTCATAGTTTTCACAAATGTTAGTGCTATTAAAGCACATAAATCTACTCCCGGCCCGCAAAACTTGGAACGCGGGATAAATTTTTATTCGGCGGCCATCCCTACGGCCGATTCCGCCTCCGTACGCAGCCCTTCCCACCCGCCGGCCAGCCACGCCGCCAGACGCTCCACCGTCGCGGCGTACGCCGGGTCGTCGGCCAGATTGCGGTCGACGACTACCCGCTCGGCGTGGTCGTAGAGCTCACGCGCCAGCACTTCGCCGGTCTCATAGTCCCGCCATTCGGTGTAGCGGAACCGCTCGTCGCGGAGGCTGAAGCCCTCGGCATCGGGGTTCCGCCGGTCGTAGTACGACAAGGCCCCCCGCTTCCACGGCCGATCCGGGTCCGACAGCAGGGGCACGAAACTCGTCGCCTCGACGTGTTTGGGAGTCACCACCCCGGCGAGTTCGGTCACCGTCGGGTACAGGTCGATCAACTCCACCAACGCCTCGGTTTGCTTGCCCTTGACCACACCCGGCCCGGCCACCAGAAGCGGCACCCGGGTATCGATCTCCATGTTCGTGTACTTTGACCAATCGCCGTAGTCCCCGAGCTTGAACCCGTGATCGCTCCACACGATCACGACCGTGTTCTCGGCCAGGCCCTGATTCTCGAGCTCGGCCATGATCCGGCCGACCTGGGCATCGACGAAGCTGATGCAGGCGTAGTAGCCGTGAATCAGCTCACGGGTCTTGTTGTCGCCGAGTTCGCGGCTGCGGTCTTTGGGGATGTCGCCGTATTGGCGCATCTCGTACCACGACGGCACGAGCGAAAACTCCGGCACGCCCACGGGCTCGGCCCGCTGGGGCAGTTCGATTCTATCACGGTCGTATAGGTCCCAATACTTCTTGGGAGCGACGAACGGCAGGTGAGGTTTGTGAAATCCGATCGCCAGGAAGAACGGCTCGTCCGCGTTTTGCTCCACGTGTTCACGCATCAGGCGGATGCCACGCGTCGCGATGCGGTGGGTCTGGTACCGATCGTCTGGGGCGTCGGCGGCCTCCGAGGCGAAGCCGCGTTGGTACCGCCAGCCGGCCGACCGCCCTTCTTCCTTCATCTTCTGCTGGCGGATACGGTCGCGCTGCCGATTCGATTCTAGCTGATAGCCCCCGCCACCCGGCTTGAGCTGCCGGTCCCAGGCGTCGGTGCCGCTGGTGTCGTAGGTATGGAAGATCTTGCCGACGTTCAGGGTGGTGTAGCCGCCCGCACGGAGCACTTGGGGAAGCGTCTCGACACGCTTCAACGCTTCGTTGACCACGGGCTTCTTCTGCGAATCGGTGCCGTTGATCCCCGGCACGCCCGGCCGCAGCCCCGACATCAAGCTTGTCCGCGACGGCGCGCACAACGCCGCTTGGCAGTACGCACGCTGAAACAACAAACCGTCCGCCGCGATCGCGTCAAGGTTCGGGCTGTGGATCAAGTCGTTGCCGTAGGCCCCGAGGTCGGGCCGCAGGTCGTCGATCGCCAAGAACAGGATGTTGGGTTGCGCGCTCGCAACCGATAAAGTAAATGTGAAAAAAACAGTGGAAAGTAATGAGCTATACATTTCGTAAATTTATTCCTAGAACTTGAGCCGCAGATAGCAACAAACAAAATAAAGCTGCGTCCCTACGGCAAATCATCTTCCGAGCCAAAAGTCTTCCCACTGCGGATCGGCGGTCACCTCGGAAATCTCGTCAAAAACCCATATTGGCCGCGTGTCCGTCGGCGTATCCTACCGAGCCCCGATCTTTGTGAGTGGCGGCGGCGGCACCGAAAGTGGCTTGGGTTCCGTTATTGAACATCCTCCCGGCGTCTTCATTGATATTGGTTGACTCCACCAGCAACTCGATCAACGTGAAACCCGCGCTGTCCCGATTCGATTTGGAGCGATAACGATGATTAATCAAGAGACACCGCTTTCGGAAACGGAAGAGACGGGGTTCGGTCGCGAGCCTCGAGCGAGAGACTTTGTTTAATCGCGATCGGAAACGATCAAAAAGATCTGACTAAACTTCACCGATAATGGGGTATTGGCCCGGTCATCATACCAATGGGTCCTCGACCAAAAACCGTGATTAAAAAGAGTCGGCCCAGGCATTACCCCGGGCCGACCGAATTCTCTGTTAAGACTTACTTGCGTCGACGTAAGAGCAACAACCCAGCGCCCGAAAACGCTAAAGCCATGCTGCCGGGCTCGGGGATGGTGGCGGTCACGGTTTCGATGCGGAAGTCGTCGTTATCGCTGCTCGGGTTGCTCAGCGCCACGTTGATGATATCGCCGGCGCTGAACGCCAGGTCACCGGCATCCACCACGACGCCGGCGTTGGCGCCGCCGCTGATGGGCACGACCGTGACGACCGGGGTGGTGCTTGCCGTGACGTTCGTAAAGGTGACCGTCAGCGATCCCGGGGAGCCGCCGTTGGCCAGCGACAGAACGCTCAGTTCGTCCAGCGTGCCTCCCGCGTCGAAGCTCAAGGTAAAGTCTTCGCCAGCGTCGATGTTGAACGCCTGATCGCTCCCGTTGTTACCCGCCGGATCGGTATCGATCCCCGTCCCGGTCGTGGTGATGTTGAACATCGAGCCCGCGGCCGTCGCGAGGGTCAGGGTCGTCCCGTCCTCGGTGATAGCAAACGAAGTGGAACCGTCAATCCCCGTATCCGCTGGACCGGTCAGGCCATTGGAAAAAATAATCGAAGCCGACGCCGGGCCTCCGAGCGCAAGGGCCAGGCAGCCTGCTGCACCCCAAAAACTTGATTTACCAAACATCAGATGATTACCTGCATAAGTGATACGGTGCTGCGGAACCACAGATCGAAGCGAAGAATGTGGCTGCCGCGAGGGCCGAGAAGTCCTTGCACAAATATTAGTGTATGCGGACGGAGAGTCAAGCGTAAATTCCTTGGCACCGCGAAACACGAGCTAAATCTCTAGGAAAAGCAAATGAGTCCATAAGAATCCGCTCGATCAACCCACCCAAACACCCGGCCTACCTCCGTTCATCCGGAATGAGATGGCCCGGGCGGATGAGCGGTGTTTTGCCGGAATATTGCTCGATCGCGAATTCTGCCCTGGCCGCGAATAGACCCCGAATTTTGTGCGGGCTTCTCTTTTATGAGTTTGGAGAGCGTATGGGATGGCCCGCCTTCTCCTAGACGAAACCGAACTCTAACGGGGCCGGATGCTCGCTTGAATCCCACCCACCGGCGTGTGAGCTGTTGCCAAGATGCGCCAGTCTCCTGACATCTTTCTGAGCTGCGGATCGAAACCAAGAAAAAGCCCGATTCCTGTTTCACCAAGAATCGGGCGGAGGCTTGTTCAAAAAATACGTTGATTCTTAGGCTTTACGGCGGCGAGCAAAAATAAGGGTGCTGGCGAGCCCTAAGAGCCCGATGCTGCCCGGCTCAGGAATAACGGACTCAAACGTGGTGCCGATACGGAGCTCATCGGCGGTAAAAGTCGTAGTGACGTCCGTGACGTTGCCGGCAGGCTCCACAAAACGCAGGGCGGCGGGGCCAAAGGTCGTATCACCATCCCAAAGCTGCCCGGTGCCGGTCAGCAATGCATCACCGACCGCAGGAGCGGAGCTGGTGTCGGGATTGGCGTATAGATACCACGTATCATCGTCGCCCTCGGCGTCATTAATATCAACTTGAAGAACCAAGAGTACCGTCTCGCCCGGAGTGTATTCGCTGCCGGCAGTGCGGACAAAGCTGTTTCCACTATCGGTATTGAAGTTCACCCCGAAGTCGTCGCCGATGATGCCGAATTCGAGTGGCCCTCCGCCGGTGCTGCCGACACGACCGAGAAAAGCCGAGGTCAGGACTTCGTTGATCGAGGCCGCTTCACGGTTGAGCAAAACGCTGACAAATAGCTGGCTGGTCACCGGTGAGGCGTCCGCGGTCACGACACGACCAGTCTGCTGAAAGTTACTGGCCGTGTTGGTTGCTTCGACCGCCCCGCCGGTGCCCCCGTAACCGGCGAAGGTGAGTCCGCCCGCGACGGTGGGAAAGTTAGCACCACTGGAGTTAGTCCACGCATTGGTCGGCCCAAAACCGAACGTGTCCGGCGAAGTACCTTCGATGGTGGCACCCAACGCGTAGATCCCGTTGACATCATCCAGTGCCGGACCCACTTCGAACGAGTCAGTCGCCAGCACGGCCGCTGACGCAGGCACCGCCAAGGCAAAAGCAGCCACAGCACCGCTGACCTTCCACCATGGCGACGATAGCAGAGAAGAATTCATCTTTAAGTTACCTCCAATAAGACAGATAAAAACCGTGGGGAGAAAAGAAATCAGGCATCCAAAACAGTGCATTAGCCGAGAAAAAGCTAGTTCACCAACGTTAGTGTACAGGAATAATCGGCATTGTCAATCCGTAATCCAAAGAAGATGGCGACGAATTACACCAGGCTCACAGGGGGTGCAAAACTAAACCACAAATATTTGTGTTTCGAGCCGAAGCTTCCTATTATTGAGACATATTGGCATCCGGTATCGGGCCCAATGATGATCTAGCTTCTGTCCACCTCTAAACCCATCTTCACTATCTCTACCATGAATCCTCTTACTCCCCCACTGGTCGCCGCCCGCCCCCGAGTACATCAGGCGTTCACCCTCATCGAGTTGCTGGTGGTGATTAGCATCATCGCCTTACTCATCGGCCTCTTGCTCCCCGCCCTAGCTTCCGCACGAAACGCGGCTCGTCAGTTGGCTAACAGCACCCAACTCCGTGGCATTCACCAGGCGTGCGTCTCTTGGGCTGGGTCCAACAAGGATCTCTATCCCGGGGTGGTGAAAATCAGCCGCGACTCGGCCGACGCCTTCGTCGATGATGACGAGGTGGATACCTATCGCAGTGGGCCGGGCGAATTCACGCGGGTCGGAGCCCACGTCAACGCGCGGTTCGCGTTGCTGCTGGAAGGCAATTACGTCACGCCCGATTACCTGATCTCTCCAGCCGAGCTCAATACCGGGCGCACCGAATGGGTGCCGGACCCAGTCACGGTATACGGGGCGGAACTTGAGGCAAACCAGCACTTTTTTTCTTATGCGCTGCCAGAGTTGATCAATCAAGGCGGTAGCCAAGGCCCCAACGCGACTGCGTTCATCCGCTTGCAGGAGTGGTCGCTGAACCTGAATCCTCGCGCCATTATCGCGAGCGACCGGCTCTTGGGTCCAACTTCGGAAGGAGTCGCCGTGGGCAATCCCGACACCCACAACAGCCTATGGAGCCCTGAGCCGGAAGGCTGGGAGGGAACGATCGTCTTCAACGACAATAGCACCTCATATCAAGTCGGCTCAGAAGTGGAAAATGTCGCTTACGGCAACAGCACCGGCTTCATCAACCCCGAGAATATCTTCGGCCGTATCGGCAACGCCGACGTCCGCCAGATATCCAACGGCCGGCAAAACGTTATCCAGAACTGATAAGGTCACACGCGTCAGGTTAGGTTCGACGGGCCCGAACAGATAAATAATCGCGGATTACTAAAAATCAATCAAGGAGGCCGCGCCGGTTCGGTGGGGTCACGTCTAGCTTGGTATAAGGCCGCTGTGAGCCAGGGTATGTTCCCGGGAACTCGCCGAATTTCCCCGGCAGGCGTTCGAGGTAGCGGGACAATTCCAGCCGCATCGTTTCCAGCACGGGACCGTAGGCGGGGTCCACGGCGAGGTTGACCTGTTCGTCCGGGTCGTCGGCGAGGTTGTAGAGTTGGTCGCGGTCGAAGTAGTGCGGGTGCTTACGCATCGGGCCCCAGGTGTTGTCGACGCCGCCGGGGATATCGATGATGTGCGGGAACGGGTCGGTCGGCTCGTTGGCTTCACGGCGTTGACCCTGCCGATCGCGACGCTGGAACCAGCGATTGAGGATGGCCTTTTTGTCGGCGTCGGTCAGGCCCTCGAGGTACGGCGAGGGCCGCAGCGCGATGTACTTCCAGTCGCCGACGCGGACGCTGCGCGAATAGCCCATCTCGCCGTAGACCGACGAGCGGGTGGCCTGCATCCGGCCCGACAGCACCGGGGCGAAGCTCAGCCCGTCGAACTCGTCGGCGTAGCGGGCGGGGTCGGCCCCGGCCCAGGAGAGCATCGTCGCGGCCCAGTCCACGCTGCTCAGCAGTGCGTCGCTGCGTCGTCCGTCGCCGGGGCCGCCCTTGACCCAGGGCTCGGGGCCCGAGACGAAGTTGTAGGTCACCATCCCGCCCTGGAACACCGAGGTCTTGCCCGCCTCGACGCCGTGGTCGTTGAAGTAGATGAAGATGGTGTTGTCGTCGAGCCCGAGTTCCTCGAGCTTCTCGTGGATGACCTGCACCGACGAGTCGATCCACAGGGCGTTGCCGACCTGGGGGTTGTCGATGCCGGCCTGATCCAGCGCCCGCTTGATCTCCCAGGGCTGGATGAGCAGGTCGACCGGCTCGTCAAGAACACCCTTGGGCGTGAGCCGACGGTCGGAGCGGTAGGTGTACTTCGGCGCGACCGGGCCGTGGGGCATGGTGCTGCCGAAATACAAGAAGAACGGCTGGTCGCGCTGGGCGGCGTCTTCGATAAACTCCAAGGCGCCCTCGGTGATCCAGTCGAGGTTGTGGCCGAGCACGGCGTGCGGGGCGTTGGGGTGCAGGTTGTTGTGGTACAGCCGGTCGGCGTAGTCGAAACCCGAGGCGAGGAAGGCCTGGCGGACCTTCTCGTGGTTGTCGATCAGGCGTTGGGCGATGGCGGGCTTGTTGATGTCGTCGTCGAATCGGCCGGCGTTGTAGCCGTGGACCTCGACGACGTGGTTCTTGCCCACGGCGCCGGTGCGGTAGCCGGCGTCGCGGAGGCGATCGGCGACGGTGACGGTCTGGCCGGGGAGGATGTGGGCGTTCTGGCCGGTGGGCGGGTAGCCGTGCAGTTCGAGACGTTCGAGCATCTCGGCGTTCTGGGCACGGCTGCCGTAGGTTCCGGTGAGGATCGAGAAACGCGAGGGGATGCAGACCGCCGAGGGCACGTGCATCTGGTCGAGGATGACGCCGCTAGTGGCCAATCGATCCAAGGTCGGAGTAATGTTCCGGGGGTTGCCCTGCTCGTCGCGGCCCTCGGGCAACTGGTTGATGCGGTGGCGGGCCTGGTCGTCGACGATGTAGAAGATGATGTTGGGCTGGCGGGCGGGCGGGGCGGATTTCTCCAGCGCGGCGTTACGCGCGGCGGCGAGCTTCAGCGCGGCGGCGGCGGGACGGTCGTAGCCGTAGCGTCGGTACTCCCAACTGCCCGGCTCGGGCGTCTGGGCGGCGGGGCCGGGCGCTGCTTGCGGCGGGGCCTGGGCGATGGCCGTAGTGGCTCCGGATATGCAGGCGACGGCCAGTAGATTCACAAACAGGTACGCGATACGTTTCATGGTGGTTACCGGGGTGTGGGGGGAGCTAAGGCGGCTTACGGGGGTTGATTGGTCAGGGAATTATCTTAAAGCCGCGTTTGCTCATCTCGGCCGGGTCGTCCCACCAGATGGGGTAGCGGGAGCCGTCGCGGAACGCGGTCAGGAGCGGATCCTCGGTGAGGATCATCTCGGTCTTCATCCGGTCCCGCAACTCATCCAGGGCCTCCGCGTAGTCCGGGTCGTCGACGAGGTTGTGTTTGCTCCAGAGGTCTTGTTGGAGGTCGTAGAGCTCTTCGCGGACGTAGCGGCCGTCGACGCGGCGGAATCGGAGGAACTCGGCGAGGGCGGCCATGTCGGAGTCGTGTTGGGCGGCGTGTTCGATGGCGCGCATGGACAGGCCGTGGTGGTTTTCGGTGTCCTTGCGCCTCCCGTCGGGCCAGAAGTTGACGATGTAGGAGTAGCGGGGCGTGGTGAGGGCCCGGGTGGGGTAGACGCGGTTGCCGGGCTGCTTGAAGTTGGTGGTGGTCAGCACCGACTCGCGGCCAGGGTGGGTTTCGCCGCGCAAGAGCGGCCAGAGGGTGCGGCCGTCGAGATCGTCGGGCGGGGTGAGGCCGACGGCTTCGAGGATCGTGGGCATCAGGTCGAGGGTCGAGACCATGGAGGCGTCGTGGCGGACGTCGGCCTCGACGCGCCCCGGCCAGCGGACGATGAGTGGGGTGTGGGTCGAGTGTTTGTAGAGGTTGTTCTTGGTGCCCTCACGGACGAGGCGGTCCATGTGGGGCGTGAGGCCGAGCATGGGGTTACCCAAAGCGTTGACGGACGTGTAGTCCATGTCGTCGACGGTGAAGACGACGATGTTGGGAGGTGTGGTTTCGGTGGGCTCAGCCAAGACCGCGGCGGAGCCTGCCGTCAGACTCACGACGAAGACGGCAGCGTGAGCCATCAATGATCGAGGGAGATGGGGCATCGCGGAACTCGGGGTCGGTGGTGAAGATGCGGGCAAGCGTTGACGATCGGGCTTTCAGCCGGAACCAAACCCGTCAAGACGAAAAGTGCTGTACGGACATGTGCATCGAGCAGCCTTTGCAGGCGGGCCGGGCGCGGCGTGGTTCACGTCACTGCGACGGCTTTCCAAGGAACTCAATCAAGACATCGTCCACAAAGTACTCCCGGGTATCGCTGCGGCGTTCGATGTAGAGATTCGCGCGGGTGACGAAGTCTTCCCAGTCCAGCTCGAGCACCTCGTCGATCGTGACCCACCCGCCGGGTCGGACCTCGACCGGCGTCGTGGTGAAGTCGGTACTCTTCTCGTTCTCGAAGACCCGGATCTTCAGCGTGAAGGCTCCCGGCCCCTGGTCAGTGCGGACTTGAGCACGGACGCGGTACCGGCCTTGACGATGGTTCATGAGGACGCCTTGGATCGGCTGATCGAGGCCATTCCAGGGTTTCTCCCGGTTGTAGACGCGGACCGCGTGCTTGCCCGAAGCGGCCGGCCGCTCGACGATCTGAGCAACAGCCGCGCCGCTGCCGGACCAGCCCTCGAGGCCATCTTCGAAATCGGGATTAAGAACCTCGCGGTTGGGGATCACGACCTGAGCACGGTCCTGTTGGAGGGCCACGCCGGGTGCGGTGGTGAGCACGGCCTGATTAGGGGTCGTCAGCTCGACGTCGGCGATGACGCTGACCGGGAATCGGGCGTCGGGCTTGGGCCGGAGCACGCCGCCCTGGAGCTCGGCGTCGGGGACCGACTCGGGCTCCCAATAGGTGTTGGCGGATTGCAGGCGGGTCAGGCGGGCGCCGTCGGCCAAGTGGATCGCGGCGTGCTCGTCGACCAGCACGGCGTAGAGCTTGCGGTTCTGGTGGTGCACGCCGGCGAGGCCGTGGGCGTCGGCGTAGGCGGTGGGGCTGGCATAGATTTCCTGCTCGGCGTCCCAGGTGCGCATCTCCACGGGCGTGCCGAGTTGATTCTGCCAGGCGCTGAACACGCGGAAGAGCTTGAATTGATTCTCGAAGGTGTAGACCGGGGCGCGCGTGCGGTCGATACCGCTGCCGTAGCTGAAGAGGTAGCCGCCGCGCGACGAGATCTCGCCGAAGTAGACCAGGTGGGTGGGGTAGTGCGGACCCTTGGAGAACAGGTCGCTGGTCGCGCTGCCGCGGCGGTGCAGCGGCCAGCCGTCCGGGCCGTCGAGGTCGGGGTCGATGAGATACTGCAGGCCCGGCTTCTCGTCGACCAGCGCGTCGCCGCGGATCTTCTCCCTGAGTTCCGGCGTGAGCGTCGCATAGGGGGCGGTACGCAGGGGCTCTACCCAAGTGCTGACGATCGGGGTCGGCTCCCAGATGAAATAGATCGGCCGACCGGGGAAAGCCTTTTCGAGTTCGTCGCGGAGGTGGCCGAGGTAGACGTACCAGCCTTCGCGGAGCGTGGCGTAGTCGTGGGTGATATCGCCGTGGTGGCGGGCGAAGCGCTCGGTCTCGGGGTGGCCGGGCAGGCCGCGGGTCGAGTTCCAGTTGAACTCCAGCCAGATCTCGACGACGTCACCGATGACGCCGGTGAAGCGGTAATCGAAATCATTGTCTTCAGTGGCTTTGGTGTAGGCCACGATCGCGGCGACGTGGTCTTCGATGACCTGCTGCTGCTGGAAGTCGGGGCAAGGCTCCCAGCGGTCGCTGTTGCCCCAGCTCTGCAGCATCGCAAGGTTGTGCGGAAACGGCCGGTTGGGGTGACTCCACGCCTTGGTGCGCTCGAAACTGGCCTTGACCTTCTCGAAGAGCTCGGGGTTATTCTCGCTCATCTCGACGAGTTCGCTCTCGTCGATGGCTCGTGCGAGTTGAGGGTAGCGTGAAAACGTGTAGGGGTAGCTCGCCAGCGCGGCGTTCAGTTCATTCTCGCTCAGCTCGAAATTCATGTTCGGTTGGATGGTCTTGTGCGGATCGCTGAGGTAAAAATTCAGCCCGGATGAATACTCCGCGACCGCCCGACTTTGGGCGGGATATTCGACAAAGCGGGCGTCGGCCACGTTCTCGATGCCCAACGCCTGAGCCAGACGGTGATACAGGATCTGCTTGTCGGACCAAGCGGTGAGGTCGTTGTTCATCCAGGACTGCTGCAGCGTGGTGTCAACCGGAACGGGGACAGGCTGCGCCGCGGAGAGGCCGGTGAGGTTTAGCACCGCGGTGAGAGCGATCGAGCTGGTCATGACTCGGGTTCGTTGGTGGAGGAGAAGTGCCATGGAATTACTCGTGAGGGAAATCGAATCGACCAACAATAATAATATACAAATGTTTGTGCAGCTAAGGCAGCCTTTAGACTATTCCCTCGTGACGGCCTGAAGCGACGGGCCCGGCCCGCTCGGCAATCCGATGGATAGTGGATTCAAGGCCGTTGCCCGAACTCGCCGAGCGGGAACGGCGTTGTGCGGACGTGGGCGTCCAGCAGCGCTTGCAGGCGCGACAGAGTCGCGGCATGAGCGGGATCGGCGGCGAGGTTGTGTTGCTCATCCGGGTCGGCTTGCAGGTCATACAGTTGGTCATCGTCGAAGTAACCGGGGAAGCGGGCGTCGGCGCGGTAACGCACGACGTTGCCGTCGGGGTCGTCGGGCGAAGCGAATCGGCCTTCCTGATTAATCTGCCGGCGGCTCTCGGGCGTCAGGCCTTCGGCGATATCGGGCGGGAAGCGGGTGGCGATGTACTTGTACCGCGGGGTCACGACGGCGCGGGTGAGCGTGACCTCCATGAACACCGCGTCGCGGGTCGACTCGGCTTCTCCCCGGAGAAGCGGCGCAAAGCTGAGGCTGGGCCAAGCGGCGCGATCCCCGCCTTCGCTCGGTTGGCTGTTCGATAATTCCAACAACGTCGCGGGCAAGTCAACTAGGCTCACAAGCGCGTCTTCGACCTCACCCGCGCGCGTGCCGTCGGGCAGACGAACGACCAGCGGTACCCGGCCCTCATTGAGCACAAACTTACCCGTTCGGCCGTGGTCGCTGGTGAAGATCACGACGGTCTCGTCGAGTTGGCCGGTCGCTTCGAGCTCGGCAAGCATCGCGCCCACCGCGTCGTCGAGCCAGAGGATGCCGGCCGCCTCGCTGGCGCGGAACTCGCCGTGGGGCACGTCGTACGGGTGGCCGCCGTGGTACGGGCCGTGGGCTTCGGTGCGGGCGAGCACCGAGGCGGGAGAAGCCTGGGCGTCGAGGTGTTCGTCACGCAGGCCCAGCAGCGTGATGCGGGGGTCGGCCTGGAGTGAGTCGACCGTCTCCGGCGGGTGCGGCAAGGTGGTCGCGTGGTACGCGAACCACGGGGCATCGCCCTCGGCCTGTTCGCGGATGACGCGATTCGTCTCGTCGGTCATCCAGTGCTGCTGATGGCCTTTAGCGCCCTTGGCCACGGGCAGCCAGCGGACGTTCTCGGTGTAGACCGCCGCGGCCTCGTCGAAACCCGCCACTCGCTCGACATACTCGCGGCGGATCCGACCGTTCTCGGCCAGTTCGTCCTGCCACTCGCCGTTGTCGACTTGGGTTTCGTAGGGCACGTGCCACTGCCGCGGGCTGCCGTTGTGCCACTTGCCGATGAACGCGGTGTGGTAGCCACGAGCCTCGAAGCGATCGGCAATGGTGACGTCCGCTTCTTCGATAAACGTGTTCCACCGCAGCACCGGCCAGTCGCCCTCGGGGGTGGTGGGCACGAGCGTCCGGCTCGTGCTGGGGTACTGCCCGGTGAGCAGCGTGAACCGGCTGGGCGTGCACACGGTCGCGGCGGCGTAGCAATTGGTAAAGCGCACCCCCTCGTCGGCCAGCCGGTCGAGGTGCGGCGTCGGCAGCGTCCCGCCGTAACGCCCCAGGTCGAGCATCTCGGCGTCGTCGGCGACGATGACCAGCACGTTGAGCGGCTCCGCTGCGCTTGCATCCGAGCAGCCAAAAGCACCGACGGCGGCCAAGCAAGCGGCAGTCATGCGAGAAAGCGATAGATTCATGATGGTCTCGTAGAGATATAGTCGCAACGACAACACAAGAGAATATGAACACATCTAGCGGTTTCGAATGAGGCTACCGGTTGTTTCGTATTCTCACCACCCCTTCAGACACGCCTCAACAGTCTGGCTCAGCGAGCCGATAGCCAAGCCGATGTGGCAGTCGGTGGCGCCGTAGTACAGGCGCAGCTCGTCCTTCTCGTAATCGGGCAACACCCCGCAGGGGAACACGACATTATCGCAGTTGCCGTGACGCTCCCATTCGAGTTCGGGCATCATCAGGTAGCTCTGGGTCTTGCCGATCACTTTCCAGGGCTCGTCGAGGTCCAGCAGGATCGCGCCGATGTAGTACACCGCCCCACCGGCGGGCTCGAAGACGCCGTGGACCAGGTCCAGCCAGCCCGCTTCGGTCTTGATCGGGGGTGTCGGCCCCATCTTGTTGAGGTTCCAGAACTTGTAGTTGGGCTGCAGCAACGGACGGAAGTCGCCCCAATGCAGCAGGTCTGGTGAAGAACTGATCCAGATCTCGCCGTTGGACCCGTCGCCGCCGCCGGGGCGGTCGAGTTTCCAGTACTTGCCGTGGATCTTCTCGGGGAACAGAGAAGCGCCACGGTTCTTGGGCTGGCTGATCACGCCCAATCGCTCGTAACTGCCGGGGGCGAAGTCTCGCGTGCGTCCGAGCATGCCCACCGGCGAGTCCCATCCGCGGACCATGGCGGGGGTGATGATGTAGTGGTAGCCTTCCAGCGGCGTGATCCGCGGGTCGATGTAGTGGTGGAACATCGAGTAAGGCTCTTGCGAGTCGTCGTGGGGGATGAAGTTTTCGGTCGACAGCTCGAAGTTCACGCCGTCTTTGGAGCGGGCCACGCGGGACTCGCCCACATCGCGGCCGGTGCCGGCGGTCTGGTGGTCAACAACGCTGACCAGCAGGATGTACTCATCGCCGACCTTGGCCGGCCCGGGGTTATAGACCTGAGCGACTCCGGGGAAGTCGCGGTAGCTGAGAATCGGGCGGTCGGATTGGCGCTGGAAGATCTGTGTGGCGTCTTGCATGGGGTAGGTTGAGGTTAATTTAAGGGAAGGTCGGGGTGAGTCTGCGCAAAGGCGATTGACGGTGGTTAATCGCCGGAATAAGATATCACATATAATTGTGATGCAAATAAAAGTACTTAAAATTTGTGACATATGTGAAGTGAGAAGTTACGGGTGACGCCCCGCTTCACCGTACTCTTCGGTAGCATGAGTGTTTTACAATCCCGTGTCTCTTCCATGGAATTCAAGTCGATGATTTACCGAATCACCCGCCTGTCCGGCGTTTTTACGGCTTGGGGGCTGGCCCTTGTCTTGGTTGCCGCGTCATCGGCTCAGACGACCTCGACGGCCGCCGGTCTTCGCCTGGGCGCGCCCTTTACCGACCACATGGTCTTCCAGGCCGAGGCTCCGGTACGTATCTGGGGCTGGGACACGCCCGGGGGCGTGGTCACGGTCACCCTAGCCGGCCACGAAGCCAAAACCAATGCCGACGCGTCCGGCCGCTGGCAGGTCGAGTTGCCCGAGGTCGTCGAGGTCGGGCCTTACGAATTGGTCATAGCGGGCAGCGAGACGATCACCCTGACCGATGTCGTGGCGGGTGAGGTGTGGTTGTGTTCGGGGCAGTCGAATATGGGTTGGCCGGTGCGCAGTTCGTGGGGCCAAAAATGGGTTCTCAAAATGAGTCCTCAGCCGAACCTCCGCCTGCTTAAGGTGCCGCTGACCTCGACAGCCGACCCATCTGACGACATCGATGTGCAATGGCAGATCAGCGAGCCCAGCAACCTGGAAGGGTTTTCGGCGGTGGCGTTTTTCTTCGGGCACGACCTGCGGCGGAACCTCGATCGGCCGATCGGGCTGATCCAAGCCGCCTGGGGCGGCTCCAAGATCCGTGCCTGGCTGCCCCCCGAAACCCTGGACGCCAGCCCGCACGCCCAGCGCCTGCATAACGCATACGCCAAGAATGTCGAGAACTACGAAGCGGCGATCGCCAAATGGGAAGCGGGTGGCCGAGCGGGTAAGAAGCCCGGCTGGATGGGTGCCGGCCCGCAACACGTCCCCTCGGCTTTGGCCAACGGTATGATCCACCCGTTGCAGCCTCTGTCGATCCGCGGGGTCTTGTGGTACCAAGGTGAGTCCGACGCCTGGCAGCCGCGGCTCTATCACGACCTATTCGTCGATCTGGTCGAGTCGTGGCGTGAGGGTTTCGGGAACTCCGAGCTGCCGGTCTATTTTGTACAACTGCCCAATTTCGCAAAGGGTAAAGCCAATTGGGCGGGCTTCCGCAATCAGCAACGGCTGACCGCCCTTGAACTGCCGAACGTCGACATGGCCGTGACCATCGACGTGGGCAAAGCCGACGACATCCACCCACCGCAGAAGCAGCCCGTGGGTCTGCGTCTCGCCCGCCTCGCGCTGCATCACACCTACGGCCGAACCGCCCTGCTGCCCGGCAGCCCCCGCCCCGTCGACGTCCGCCTCGATCCGGATACCCCCGGCGGCGTGCTCGTCACTTTCGATCGCGTTGGCGACGGATTACGCACCGGCGAGACGGGTGACCCACCGACGGCTTTTGTACTCGGAGATCGCAGCGGCACACGCAAAGAAGCCCAGGCACAGATCGTTGGCCTCGACACCGTCGCCTTGACGCACCCCGACGTCCCCGATCCCGTCGACGTGCGTTACGCCAACCACGCCAGTCCTTCGGTGAATCTTGTTAATTCCGAGGGGTTGCCGGCCACGCCGTTTCAAATCGAGATCGTGGGCGCGGTGCCATCGGATATCTCCGAGCCGGAGTGATCCGGCTTCATCCATCAACCGGTGGGGATGGCCAGACAGAGTCTCAATGCTCAAGTGCCCGAGTGGATGCGCGGGGCATAAGCTGCGTGGAGATCTTGATGGAACGTCCCCGGGGCTTCTTCAATTTGAGCGCCACTTCGGCGGCGGTCCGCCCAACTTCGTACGGCCGCTGGTCGATCGTGGTCAGCGGCAGGTCGCCGCTGCCGTACATGTCGTTGCCGTAGCCGACGATCGAAAGGTCTTCGGGCACACGCTTGCCGATCCGGCGTGCGCCGAAGATCACCTGCCGGGCAATGTGGTCGGTGGCCGCGACCACCGCGGTGGCTTCGGGGTGGTCTCGGAAAAAGCCGCCGATCTCGTCTTGGCAGCGATCGTCGTCGCCACTGAGAGTGAGGCTCGCTGACGCGTCGAACTCGGGCCAGGTTTTGAGGAAGGCGGCCTTACGGCGGGTCGCCCATTCGTGATCGCGATCGATCCCCATGAAGACCACGCGGCGGTGCCCCAGTTCCTCGAGGTGGGCACGGATATTGGACATCGTGGTCGCTTCGTCGCTGCCGATGTGGATCGACTTGGCGGGGGTGGGCAACGCGTGGTCGATCGTGACCACCGGTAGCCCACGGCCGCTGAGCATCGTCAGCCGCTCGACGGCGTCCCGCTCGTGCAACGGCCAGCTGATGATCGCGTCGACCCGTCGGTCTTCGAGGCAGTTGATCCGGTCGAGTTCACGCCGGGCCGACCCCGAGGGACCGACAGTTTGCCCGGCTAATCCGTTGGGGACCGGCACCAACGAACTCGCCGAGTCGGGTGTTTCGTTTTCGTGCCACGGCTCAACCGTGGGGTGGACCAGCGCGTACGGCCACAGCACCAGCGGCACCTGCTTGGCTTCGAGCAGCGTATCGTGGATTCCGTAAAGCACCACGGTCCAGAACGTGTCGTAGGGTGCTACGAAGACGCCGAACGTATGCGTCTTGCCGGTCTTCATCCCCTGTACCACCAGGTTCGGCCGCCAGCCCATTTCCTCAGCGATCTTCCGCACCCGGGCCTGGGTATCAGCGCTGTATTCCGACAACCGCTGCCCGGAGAGGATGCGCGAAATCGAAGTCACTGAGAGCTCCGCTCGCTTGGCGATATCGATTAATCGTGGTGTTGTTCTCGCCATCGTGTCTCGATCTGATACCCGGGTCGGAACGGAGGAACCAATACGCCTTCAACTAAATAAGATAGGCGTTGAGCATAAGTTGTGCGCGCCCAAGCCTCCGATTCTTTTTTTACTACCCGCCGTCGTGATTTCTCTGCGGCGCGGCTCCCCATATGCGACGCATCGATTATCCCATTGCGTTAAAACAAACGCCCACGGATCGATCTCCTGCTCCGGTTCCGAGATCTCACTAACGTCGCGGAATCTTCACCGGGCGGGCGGCATGCCTCGCAGTGAGGGCAGCAATACCAGGAATCGAGCCCGTCGCTCAGATCAGCCGCCCGGGATCGTCGGCATTGTTCGGGTCCATAATCGTATCCATCTCTTTCAGAGTGTTGACGAGGCCGTCGAGTTCGCCCTCCTCTACCGGGCACAAACAGCCCGATAGACAGGTCTGTAAGCGTCCCCAGTGTTTCGTGGAGGACAGGGTGATCTTCGCGACCACCGGCTCTACAGCATCGGCGTAGACGCGGTACTCCAGAGCGATCGACCGGACCGACGCCGCTTCCTGCTCATAGGTCTCGGTGAGGTCTTCCGCCCGGATCAGTTGGCGGTATCGGATTCCCTCGATCAGAATCATCCGCGTCGACGGGAGGAACGCAATGAAACCGCAATCGTCGCCCACGAGTTTGAACTGATCGAACGTTTCGGGGTCTTCGATCGTCAAGCGGATCGGCCGGAGTTCTGAAGCCGCCGTGGCCGATTCTGAGATAGTCGGGGCGTGCCGATCGATCCAGCGGTCGTACTGACCCGCCCGCCACAAGAACCACCCCACCGACACCAGCAACCCGACTCCGACCACGTAAAAAACCGTCGGCGGCACGGGTAAACCCAGCGACACGCTCCGGGAGCCAAGGATCATCACGCCCACGCCCAAGACGGCCGCGGCCAAGCCTTTCAACAACTCCGCCCGGGCATAGCGCTGCAGCCTTTGAAACAACGCCTCACCACCTTCTCTGCGCAAACAGATCGAGCCGTCGGCGTCGAACAGGTGGCGCGTGCCCTTCCTCCGGAGGTGTGTTTCTCCCGCTTCGCTGGCCCGGGCCAAGAATCCGTCGTGTTTCATACCGAGTCCCCCTGGGAGGCTGATCGCCGATGCCGCGCTTGCGACGACACAGCTTAACGTTAACGCGCGACTCCCTACGGATACACCCGTCGATCAGGCCTCAAGGCCCGGCGATACAAGATTTATCGTGCGGGAAACCGCTCTCCCATTTCGTCCCAACCCGTGCTCGCGCCTCAAGCTCACGACAGCGATTGACTACTCGCGGCGCGATCGGCGCACGAAAAAGCCCCGCCTTGTGGGGCGGGGCTTGAACAGCGGATCGCTGACAAGTGAACAGTTGGGGAAAATTGCCTTGGTGACACGTTGCCGTGCCACTATCTCGTTGTCGGCCGAGGCCGACGTTGAGGCGAGGGTGCGTTGACAGTACATGGTGCGGTTCTCACCGCGATGGGGTGTAGATACCACGGAGTGTGATATCGGTTTCCATTTTCCACGTCTAAGGAAATCCCTTAGAAAGGAGGTGATCCAGCCGCAGGTTCCCCTACGGCTACCTTGTTACGACTTCGTCCCAGTTACCGATCTTGCCGTAGGCACACCTGAATTGATGCGACTTCGGGCACTACCAGCTTCCATGACGTGACGGGCGGTGTGTACAAGACTCAGGAACTTATTCACCGCGTCGTTGATGATACGCGATTACTAGCGATTCCAACTTCATGTGGTCGAGTTGCAGACCACAATCCGAACTGAGCGTAGGTTTCTGCGATTTGCTCCACGTTGCCGTATCGCTTCGCTCTGTCCTACGCATTGTAGCACGTGTGCAGCCCAGGGAAAAAAGGCCATGAGGACTTGACGTCATCCCCACCTTCCTCCGGTTTGACACCGGCAGTCTCGTTAGAGTCCTCAGCATTACCTGGTAGCAACTAACGACAGGGGTTTCGCTCGTTAAGGGACTTAACCCGACACTTCACAGCACGAGCTGACGACAGCCATGCAGCACCTGTGCACGTTCCACTCAAAGAGCGTTACTTCCTTTTCGGGAAGCTAATCCGTGCATGTCAAATCCAGGATAAGGTTCTTCGCGTTGCTTCGAATTAAGCCACATGCTCCACCGCTTGTGTGAGTCCCCGTCAATTCCTTTGAGTTTTAGCCTTGCGACCGTACTCCCCAGGCGGTGTACTTAATACTTTAGCTTCGTCCGAGATGGCGTTAAAACCTCCTCGAACTAGTACACATCGTTTAGGGCATGGACTACCGGGGTATCTAATCCCGTTCGCTACCCATGCTTTCGTTCCTGAGCGTCAGCGACGACCCAGCCATCTGTCTTCACCTTTGGCATTCCGATAGATATCTACGCATTTCACCGCTCCACCTATCGTTCTGATGGCCCCTGTCGTGCTCAAGATCGGCAGTCTACGAAGCAATTCCACGGTTGAGCCGTGGGATTTCACAACATACTTACCGATCCGCCTGCGAACCCTTTAAGCCCAGTGATTCCGATCAACGCTTGGACCCTCTGTATTACCGCGGCTGCTGGCACAGAGTTAGCCGGTCCTTCCTTTGGGTTTGGTCATTGTGTTCCTAAACCCTGACAGCAGTTTACACCCCGAGGGGCTTCATCCTGCACGCGGCATTGCTCCGTCACGCTTTCGCGCATTGCGGAATATTCGTTACTGCAGCCTCCCGTAGGAGTCCGGGCAGTGTCTCAGTCCCGATGCGGCGGGTCGTGCTCTCACACCCGCTACCCGTCTTCGCCTTGGTGAGCCATTACCTCACCAACAAGCTGATAGGACGTTTCCCGATCTCCAGGTAGCAAGCCTTTGCCCGCGGTGCCATACGACACTACGGGGTCATCAGGTATTACCAGCGGTTTCCCACTGCTATCCCTGGCCTGGAGGTACGTTAGAAACGCATTACTCGCCCTTTCGCCACTCTACTCGCACCCGAAGGTACTTTCGCGTTCGACTTGCATGTTTTAGCCATGCCGCCAGCGTTCGATCTGAGCCAGGATCAAACTCTTCGATTGTTTTTTGTTGACGAGCCGACCTCAAAGTGTCGGCGGTTGTCTTCAATGAAGGTTGACCTGTCCCTTGATTTCTTGATCCGAAGATCAATCATCAAAGTGGTCTACGACCCGAATCATCCACATGGGTTCATTCGGGTCGACCTCGGGTCGGCTAAGATCCGAGGTGTTTTTTGGGTTTACTCACTTTCTTTAACTGGAGCGTCCTGTGAAGTCACGCTCCAGCGATCCACAAGAATGTGTCCCCACCATGACAATGTGAAGTAGTCACGGCTGATTGGAGATTTATCCCTCGCTCTTCACCAGTGGCGGTAAAAGAGTCTGGGCACATCCTCGCGGCGTATTTCCCAACTGTTCACTTGTCAAAGATCGGCTGAACTGGCGGGCGTATGACCCACTCGGCTAGCTGCCGAGGCAGTTTAGTTTTCCCGTCGCCATGCGGCGTTGGGCGAGGCATCATACGGTTGCGATTCAATCTGTCAAGCCGGTCTGCAAACTCTTTTTAAAGTTTTTTTACCGGCCGGGCAGACTGTTGGGCCTGGGCTGTGAAACCCGGCAGAATCTTGCCAGC
>JBCCCG010000043.1:0-24981 GCA_039033595.1 Planctomycetota bacterium
GCCGATCAGGCCGTCGAACGAGCCGACGGTGGTGTTGCCCGCGTTGAAGCCGGCGGGCAGCGTGGTGGAGCCGAAGTTGGCCAGCACCAGGTCGAGGTCGGCCTGGCCGACGAAGTCGTCGTCGCTGTAGTCGCCGATGAGGCCGTCGCCGGGGTCTTCGCCCAGGGCGGTCAGGACAAAGTCGTCGATCAGGACCAGGTTGTTGGACGAGAACCCGATGGTGCCGCCGAAGTCGCCGAGGGTGACGGTGTGGGTCGCGTCCGGGATGCTGATGCCGTCCAGCGTCAGCGAGACGGTGATCTCGTCGCCGTTGTCCAAGCCGTTGGGAGCATCGACGAGGATCGAAGCCTCACCCGCCAGGTCGGAGAACGGATAGGCGCCGTTCAGCAAACCATTGGTGTTGTTGAGATTGCCGGGCGGGTCGAGCTGGGTACCGTTTTCAAAGATCGCGGCTTGCCCGCCCCCGGCGCCGTCGTCCTGGAAGAGGTAAACGTGTTCCCCAGCATCTGAGAGACTGGTGACCGGCAGGAACGCGGCGCTGCTGCTGGTGGTGCCGACGAGTTCGGGGTCGGTTCCAAGCCAGAACGTGACGAAGCCGCCGCTGAGACGGCGGTAGGTGAAGTCGACCGTGAAGCCGCCGCCGTCAAGCACCGCGGGGTCGGTCGCCAGGTCGTAGTCCAGCGCCACCGCACCGAACCGGATGCGGCCCTCGTTGTCGGCGTCGCCCAGGAAGAGCGTGCTGTCGGCCTCTTCGACCGTCTGATTGATGCCGCCGCCGGTCGTGCGGTCGGGGGTGGTGATCCAGCCGATGTCGGTCAGCGTGCCGCCCAGGCCGTTGTCGGCGATGCCCCAGTCGGAGAAGAAGTCGGGGTCGTTCGGCGGGTCGACGGGGTCGGAGAACCCGGTGACGCGCTCGAACTGGTCGCTGACCAGGATGGTCTGGCCCGAAGCCGGGCCGGCGAACAGGGCCACGCCGGCGCAGAACGCCGGGGCAAGGCCGTAACGGATGAGTGAAGCTTTACTAAACATGAGTGTTCCTCCAAAAAAAATGAAATTGAGACAAAAACGGTTAAAGCGGACGCAAGTGCCCCGCCCTCTATGCGGGAATTCACCGGGTCAGTACGGAGCGGGAGCGCCGGTAGAGTCGTGAACCTCGAGCCACGACGCGGCCTTCTCCCGCAGCGGCGGGCCGGTGGGGTTCTGAATGAGTTGCTGCAGCATCCTCGTGCCGTCACGGCCCATCTGGAACGCGCTCTGGCAGACCGCGGTCATCGTGGGGTAGGCAAAGAAACGGGAATCTCCGTCGTCGACGCCGACGATCGAGATGTCGCCCGGCACGTTGAGGCCGAGCTCGAAAGCGCGTTTGCTGGCGCCCATCGCGGCTTCCATGTCGGCGAAGAACAGGGCGGTGGGGCGGTCGCGTTCGGTGGCGAGCTGGTTCATGGCCGTGATCCCGCCGCGGCGGTTGGGCCAGGCCCGGATCACGCGGTGCGGCTCGACCGTAAGCCCGACCGCTTCCATGGCGTCGCTGTAGCCCTCGAAACGTTCGATGTGGTCGGTGTCGGGGATGCGGCTGTTGACGATGGCGATCTTCTCGTGGCCGATGCTCAACAGGTGCTCGACGGCCTCGCGGCTGGCCTGACGGGACGAGCCGGCGAGGTAACTGGCCTTGGGGTGGTCGAGCCGGTCGCTGACGGTCACCGCGGGGAAGTCGGCCTCGACCAGGTCCAACGCGTGGTGCGCCGTGTCGGCGGTCACGCGGATAAGCACGCCCTGGATGCCCCGCAGACGCAGGCTCTGTTCGAGCGTTCGCCCGCCCCGCATGAGCTCGGACGGCGTCACGAGGCGGATGTCCATGCTGTCGGCACCCATCTCCTCGGCCATGCCCTGGAGAATGGCGCTGTCGTAGGGCGAGCCAATCGTGAGGCGGTCGGTGGTGTAGAGCACGCCGAAGCAGTTGGTCTTGGGCGACTGAGTGTCCGGGTTGCTCCGCCGACGGTTGGCCGCCATCTGCACCCGCTGCCGCAACGACTCGCTGACCTTCGGATTGTTGTTCATCACACGCGACACGGTGGCGATCGAGACGCCTGCTTCTTGTGCAATTTGACGGATACTGGCCATACGGATCCTGGATCAGACGAGAAGAAAGACGAAAACTGAAACGCCTAGACATGCAAGCGATCAAGCAAGTGTTAGGTATGGCAAGCTAATTACCGTCATGTGATTAGCGTTGCCAGTTTGAAATGTAATCCAGTAACGAATGCGTGTCAATAAGATTTACAATTGTTTCACGGAAATTTTCAAAAATAGCTAAAATACTTGTTTTTACGCTATCTCGGACATTTAATGTGAGATTATTTTTGTTACATGAGTGTTTCTTGTAGATCAAGACATTGTTGCAATGTCTCGATCGTATCGCCTTGGTATTTCACACCGGTGGAGCGCCAGGAGGCGACATGATTCGGGCGTGTTCCGGAACCATCACGCGAAAATATATGGGTTAGCCCTAATGCCGCTCGGCGCGTGGGAACAAGCTTGACTTAGCGGGGGTCCTTAGGGATGTTGCGCGTATATGCCTACGGGGAAGCCGTCTCGGGACTAGGAACCAGGGGTTCTCGGGGCGCAGCGGTCTCGCGGCGAGCCTTCTCGGCCTGGCGGATATGCTTGAGCAAGATGCGGTGGGACGGGCGAACCATCTCGATGTGGTTGTGGCCTTGGATCTCGTGGAGGACGGTGTCTTGGTGACCGGCCGCCTTCATCATGGCCACCATATAAGCGTTCTCTTCGTAGCGGCCCATAAGCTCGAGCTCGCGGTCGCCGGTGGTCAGGATCACCGGCGGCGCGTCGGGGCGGACGTGGTAGAGCGGGGCGAGGTCGTCCACGATCGGCTGGGTCCGCGGGATGCCGCGCTCCTTGCGCACGGTGAAGTGCGTGATCGTGTGCCCGCTGTAGGGCGCCAGCCCCGCGATGCGGTCGGCGTCGAGGTCGTGGGCCGCGAGCCAACGCTTGTCCAGCCCCACCATGCTCGTCAGATACCCGCCCGCCGAGTGCCCGGCGACGTAGATCGCTTCCGCGTCGCCGCCGTAACCGGCGATGTTCTCAAACGTCCACGCCACCGCCGCCGCGGCGTCTTCGATCCACGCGGGGCTGCTGACCTGAGGCGACAGGCGGTACTCGACCGAGACCACCGCGATGCCCTGCTCCCGCAGCTTCAGCGGCACGCCGCGGTGCCCGCTGTACAGGCCGCCGCCGTGGAACCACACCACGGTCGCGAAGCCCGGCCGGTTGCTGGGGTAATACACGTCGAGCACGCACTTTTCTTTCGCGTACTCGTCCTGCTCGGCCAGGTCGGGCCGATACATGATGTCCCGTGTCCAGGCGTAGGCCGGCTTCTCGGCCGCGGGCTTGTCCGCGTCCTGGGCCGTCGTGGCGGCGGTGAATCCAAGGCTACCCCCGAGCACGATCAGCAAGCAGAGCGTCTTCATATTTCAAGCGTAGCAGCTTCGTGCCGCGTCGGGAATCACTTCGACACGGCCAATCGTTTCGCTCCGACTTGCTGTGCCGGGGCCCCTGCGGCTGTTTAATTTTGGAAATACCCGCCAGCGATTCGACCAAGACGATCTCTCGCGAAGGTCCACGACACGCGGGGTGAAACCTTATATTGCACCGTGGAATCGATCCGGGCTTTCTTCTTCCAGCGTGAGTCTGTCGCATGCCGTCCAGTGAATCCTCCCGCGTCGTCCTCGATCGCCCCGTGTTTGCCGAGTCGTCCGATGCGCAGTGGGGCGGCATCCGCTGGCCCGCGTCGTGGGTCGCGTGCCCGGGCCTGCCGAGCGGGCCGAAGGACGTGTGGTATCGGTTGGTCTTCACGCTCGACGCGCCGGCGCGTTGCCGTATCCACGTCTCGGCCGACGAGCGCTACGACCTGAAGCTCAACGGCCGGCGCGTCGGCCGCGGCCCGCACCGCGGCGACCTCCGGCATTGGTGTTACGAGACCTACGACCTCGACCTGGAGGCGGGCGAGCACGTTTTTCTCGGGCTCGTTTCGTCGCCGGGCCTCGCGCAGCACCTCGCACCGTCGGCGCACCTCTCGCGTACGCACGGCTTGCTCCTGGCGGCGGAAGGCGAACTCGGCCCGACGCTCGCCACCGGTGTCGCCGACTGGCGGGCCCAACGCATCGCTGGTCTCGAGCACCTGCCGCCCACCATCCGCGAAGCCCGTTACGCCGGCGGGACGCAACGCATCGACGCCCGGCAATACCACTGGCCCGCCGCCGAAGGCGTCGGCGACGGGTGGTTGCCCGTCGTGGTCGGCGAGCCCGCGAAATGCCACGGCGAGCCGTACGGCGAACTCGGCCAGGTCCGCCCGCTCTTGCCGTCGCGCCTGCCCGCGATGATGGAAAGGCCGTTCGTCGCCGGCCGCGTCCGCCACGTCACGGCCCACGCCGACGGCCCGGTCGACGCCGCGCAGCACCTCGCCGACGAAGCCGCCGCGTGGCAGGCGTTGCTCGACGAGCAGGCCCCGGTCACCGTCGCCGCGCACCAGACGCGCTCGGTCATCATCGATCTGGAGAACTACTACTGCGCCTACCCCGCGCTGACGACGCGGGGCGGGGCGGACGCCGAGCTGAGCCTGGACTGGTCCGAGGCGCTGTACGCCGAGCCCGACGAGAACGCCCCGAAGGCCGACCGCAACGCGATCGACGGCCTGCACTTTTTCGGCAAGGGCGACGAGTTTATCGCCGACGGCGGTGAACGCGCGTTCGAGCCGCTGTGGTGGCGGGCGGGGCGCTTCGTGCGGCTGCGGGTTCGGACCCGCGACGAGCCGATCGAGATCTTCGGCCTGACTTGGCGCGAGACGCGCTACCCGCTCGAGTGTCTTCCGCTCGCCGAGGTCGCCGACGATCGGCTGGCGCGGGCGCTGCCGGTGATGCAGCGTGGGCTGCTCATGTGCATGCACGAGTCGTACATGGACACGCCGTATTACGAGCAGCTCATGTACGTCGGCGACACGCGCCTCGACGCGCTGTGCACCTACGTGGTCAGCCCCGACGACCGCCTGCCGCGGCGCTCGATCGAGTTGTTCGGCGACTCGCGCATCGACTCGGGGATGACCCAGGCCCGCTACCCCAGCAGCACTCCGCAGATCATCCCGTCGTTCTCGCTGTGGTGGATCGGGATGCTGCACGACCTGGCGTTGTGGCGGGGGCAGCGCGGCTTCATCGCGGCGCAGATGCCCGCGGCGCGATCGGTGTTGGAGGCGTTCCGGCGGCACCTGGACGCCGACGGCTTGTACCGGTCGATGCCCGGCTGGAACTTCCTCGACTGGGTGCCGGGCTACGCGTTCGGCGTGCCCCCGGCCGGCCGCGAAGGCGTCAACGGCGCGTTCAACTGGCAGCTCGTCTACACGCTGCGGCGCGCCGCGGAGTTGGAAGACTGGCTCGGCGAGACACAGTTGGCCGAACGCAACCGGCAGACCGCCGACGCGTTGGGCGCTGCGATCGAGCGCTCGCTCTGGAACCCGGAACGTGCTTTATACGCCGACGATCTGGGAGCCGAGCATTTCAGCCAACACACGCAGTGCCTCGCCGTGCTCGCCGGTGGCGTCGACATGGATCGCGCCTCGGGGCTGATGCGTCACACGTTGGACCAAACCGATCTCGCGCCGACCACGATCTACTTCTCGCATTACCTGTTTGCCGCGCTCGCCGCGGCGGGCCTCGGCGACGCGTTGTCGGAGCAGTTGGAGCTGTGGCGGACGCTGCCCGAGTCGGGCTTTGTCACGCCGCCGGAGACCCCCGAGCCCAGCCGATCGGACTGCCACGCGTGGGGCAGCCACCCGCTGTACCACCTGGTCGCTTCGGTCGTGGGCCTGCGTCCCGCGTCGTTCGGGTTCGATCGCGTGGTCGTGCGGCCGAGCCTCGGGCCGCTGCCGTCGATCAAGGTGACGGTGCCGCACCCCCGCGGCACGATCGTTGCCCAACTCGAACAGGCCGGCGGAGAAGTACGGGGCTTGATCGCGTTGCCTGACGGGGTCAGCGGCGATTTCGTGTACGGCGACCAGCGCGTGGGATTGGCGGCGGGTGCGAACTCGGTCACGGTTTAGCAGGGCGACGCGCAGCGTCCCGCGGCCGTTGACAACCACCGACGCGGGGCACTTCGGGCCACCCGCTAAACCGCAGCCCGGTTGCGTTCACCCCTTGCGCGCCGCGTCGCGGATCGCGATGAGTTCTTTCATCACGTGGGCGAGCGCCGCCTTCTCGTTCTGACCGCCGAAGGCGTCGTGCATGTCGGCGTACAGGCGGTACAGCTTTTCGTAAACGGCGACGTTCTTCTTGATCGGCCGGTACACCTTCGCCTTGGTCCCGGTCATCTTGCGGACGGCCGTGGACGTCGAGTTATGTGCTTTACCGACCACGGCCCCGAAGATCGCCGAGCCCAGCGCACACGTCTGGGCCGAGGCGCTGATCTTCATCGGGCGGTTACACACGTCGGCGTAGATCTGCATCGCCATCGGGTTCTTCTCGGCGATGCCGCCGCAGTTGATGACTTCCTTGATCTTCACGCCGTACTGCTCGAAGCGGTCGATGATGATGCGGGCGCCGAACGCGGTCGCTTCGATGAGCGCGCGGTACACCTCGGGCGCGGTGGTGTGCAGGGTCTGGCCGACGAGCAGGCCCGAGAGCAGCGGGTCGACCAGCACGGTGCGGTTGCCGTTGTTCCAGTCGAGCGCGATGAGCCCGGATGCGCCCGGCACGAGCTTGCCGGCCGCTTTGGTCAGCGCGGTGTGGGCTTCGCCGCCGGTCCCGAAGTCTCCGGGGGTCAGGCAGCGGACAAACCAGTTGAAGATGTCACCGACGGCGGACTGCCCGGCCTCGAGGCCGTACATGCCCGGGATCACCGAGCCGGGCACGATGCCGCAGAGCCCGGGGATATCGGCCAGGTCGGCGTCGCCGGGCCAGACGGAGATGTCGCAGGTGCTGGTGCCCATGATCTTCACCAGCGTGCCGGGCTTGACGCCCGAGCCGACCGCGCCGGCGTGGGCGTCGAACAGGCCGGCGGCGACAGGCAGGCCCGCGGGCAGGCCGACCTCTTTGGCGATCGATCCGAGCAGCCCGCCGACGGGCTGGTCCGACGCCGCGGCGGGCGCCGCGTAACGGTCGCGCAGCGCCGCGAGGTCGGGGTGCAGCGACTTGAGGAACGCCTTGCTCGGCAGGCCGCCCCAGTCGTCGTGGTACATCGCCTTGTGACCCGCGGCGCAGATGTTCCGCGTCATCGTGTCGGGGTCGGTTTTGCCGGTGAGCCAGCCGGGGATGTAGTCGGCCATCTCGACCCAGCCGTAGGCCGCGGCGAACACGCCGGGCGCCACGCGGCGGCAGCGCAGGATCTTCGACCAGTACCACTCGCTGGAGTACACGCCGCCGCACTTGTCGAGGTACTTCGTTTTCGACTTCGCGGCCTTGGCGGTGATTTCGGCGGCCTCTTCGTGGCCGGTGTGGTCCTTCCACAGCCAGGCCTGGGCCGCGAGGTTCTTGCGGAACTTCTTCTGCAGGCCCAGCGCCTGGCCGCTTTCGTCGACGGGGATCGGCGTCGAGCCGGTGGTGTCGACGCCCAGGCCGACGACGCGTTCGGGCTTGAACCCGCGCTTGCCCTTGGCTTTCTTCACCGCTTCGCGCACGGCGACGACGAAGCCCTTGAGGTAGTCGCCGGGGTGTTGGCGGGCGACGAGCGGGTCTTTGGGGTCGAGCAGGATGCCGTCGGTGCCGCTGGGATAATTAAAGACGTGTTCGGCGAGTTCTGTGCCGTCGGCGGTGTTGACGATCAGGGCGCGGACGCTGTTGGTGCCGTAGTCGACGCCGACGGAAAACTTGGGGGCGGGTTTGCGGGAGGCGGGCATAGCGGTTCCCTCGAGAATGCGGAGTGAAAGAACGGCCGGGCCGCGACGGCCGCGGTGAACCGGAGAGCGGACAATTTACGCCAGATCGCGCCCGCCGGGGCGGGGGCTTGGGCGTGCGGCGGCGGGAGCGGCCGATGCGGCGGGCTGGCCGACCGCGATCCGGGGACAGCGCCCACACGCGGCGGAAAAAAGGTATGATGGTTTACTTCGGTTAACCGTTTTACCAATCCTGTCCGACTGTAGACTCTTCGCTTCAGAAATGACCGCTGCCCCCGCCCCCATCCTGCAGGTTGACGATTTGTCGATCGGTTTCGCGACCGACGACGGCTTCGTGCCCGCGGTACGGGGCGTGTCGTTCGACGTGCCGGCGGGCAAGACGGTGGCGCTGCTCGGCGAGAGCGGCTGCGGCAAGAGCGTGACGGCGCGGGCGGTGCTGAACTTTATTGACAAGCCCGGCCGGGCGGAGCGCGGCGCGGTGCGGCTGCGGGCCGAGAACGGCGGCGAGACGACCGACCTGCTGCAGCTCGACCCCGACGGCAAGACCATCCGCGACATCCGCTGGGGCCAGATCGCGATGATCTTCCAGAACCCCGGCCGCTCGCTCACGCCGGCGTACACCGTCGGCGAGCAGATGGTCGAGGCGATCCGCCTGCACCTGAACCTGTCCAAGCAAGAGGCCCGGGCCAAGGCGATCGACGGCCTGCGCGAGGTCGGCATCCCCGCGCCCGAGCGCCGCATCGACGACTACCCCCACCAGATGTCGGGCGGCATGTGCCAGCGCGTGATGATCGCCATGGCGGTGTCTTGCGAGCCGCGGCTGCTTATCGCCGACGAACCCACCACCGCGCTCGACGTGACGATCCAGGCGCAGGTGCTGCGGCTGCTTAAGAAGATGCAGCGGGACCACGGCACGTCGATCCTGCTGATCACCCACGACATGGGCGTGGTCGCCGAGATGGCCGACGAAGTCGTCGTGATGTATCTGGGCAAGGTCGTTGAGCGCGGCCCGGTCGACGCGATCTTCGACGACCCGAAGCACCCGTACACGCAGAAGCTGTTCGCCAGCACGCCGCGGGCCGACCTCGCGGCCGGCGAGGTGCTGCCGAGTATCCCGGGCGCGGTGCCCGACCACCTGCACATCCCCGAGGGCTGCCCGTTCCGCGGGCGGTGTGAGCACGAGTTCGAGGCGTGCACCGCCGAGCCGACGACCGTCACGATCAACGGCGGGCACCGCGTGGCGTGCCACCTGCACACCCCGGACATCGCGCCCGGCAGCCCGCGCCCGCGTATGGGGGTGACGTCGTGACCCCGAGCACCGCCCTTGCCGACGCGCCGGCGGCTGCGGCGCCCGACGCTTCCGGCCGCGACGTGCTGCTACGCCTCGCGGGCTTGTCCAAGTGGTTCCCGATCAAACGCGGGTTGATGAAACGCACGGTCGGCCACGTCAAGGCCGTCGACGGTGTCGACCTCGAGTTGTTCGTCGGCGAGACGCTAGGTCTGGTCGGCGAGAGCGGCTGCGGCAAGACGACGCTGGTCCAGACGCTCCTGCGGCTCGAAGAGCCCACGACCGGACGGATCGAGATGCGGGTCGACGGCCAACTCACCGACATCACCGACCTCGACCGCGCGGCGCTCAAGGCGGTGCGGCGCAACGCGCAGATCGTGTTCCAGAACGCCTCGGCGGCGATGAACCCGCGGTTCAACGTGTTCGACGTCGTGGCCGAGCCGCTGCGGATCCACGGCACGACGGACCGCGCGACGCTCGAGGCCCGCGTGTCGGAGTTGCTCGAGGCGGTGGGGCTGAACCCGTACCACGCCCGCCGGATGCCCGGGGCGTTCTCCGGGGGGCAGCAGCAGCGCATCGGCATCGCCCGCGCGCTGGCGCTCAACCCGGCGTTGGTGGTGGCCGACGAGCCGGTGTCGGCGCTCGACGTGTCGGTGCAGTCGCAGATCCTGAACCTGCTGAACGACCTCAAGTCGCGGATGGGTTTGTCGTACCTGTTTATCGCGCACAACCTGCACGTGGTGAAGTACCTGGCCGACCGCATCGCGGTGATGTACCTGGGGCGGGTGGTGGAGATCGGTCCGGCGGAGGAGGTCTACAGCCGGCCGCGGCACCCGTACACGTCGATGCTGCTGGGCGCGGTGCCGGTGACGCACCCGCGCGACCGCGACGACGAGCACGAGCTCTTGGAGGGCGATCTGCCCGACCCGGCCGATCCGCCGAGCGGGTGCCGGTTCCACCCGCGTTGCCCGTTCGCGCGGGACGTCTGTCGAACCGAGGTCCCGGAACTCAAGGCCGGGGGCGGCGTCTCCGGGGGCGGGCACGAGGCGGCGTGTCACTTCACGGCCGAGCTGACGCTGCGCGGGGGGAAGGTGCATTGATGGTCCATCGGTTCGCTTCGAGTCGTGTCGGTTGTCGGGCGTGGGGCGTGCTGTTGGTTTACGTTTTGTGCGTCGCCCCGGCGCACGCCGACGCCCTGGATGCGCACCGGTCGGTGTCGGTCGACGAGAACCTCGCGATGCGTGAGGCGCCGATGCTGGCCGAGCGGGTGGCGCGGGGCGATCTGCCGCCGGTGGAGGAACGGTTGCCGGAGAACCCGCTGGTGATCCCGGTGGTCGAGCAGGCGGGGCTGTACGGCGGGACGTGGCGGAAGTTCGACACGGCGACGGACCTGCCGACGATGAAGCTGATCAGCGGCTACTACCCGCTGGTGCGGTGGAAGCCCGACGTGTCGGGCGTGATGCCCGGGCTGGCCGAGCGGTGGGAGTTCAGCGACGACGGCCGGACGATCACGTTCTATTTGCGGCGCGGCGTGAAGTGGTCCGACGGGCACCCGTTCACGTCCGAGAGCGTGGCGTTTTGGTGGGAGATGTGCCTGGACGACCGTCACCCCGACAACCCGCCGGAGTGGTGCTATTCCAACGGCGAGCGGGTGAAGGTGACGACGCCCGACGACTACACGGTGGTGTTCGAGTACGACGGGCCGTTCTATTTCCTGCCGCTGGTGATGGCGACGGGGTTCTGGACCCCCGAGCGGGTGCTCGCCCCGGCGCACTACCTGCGGGAGTTCCACCCCGACCTCAACAGCGCCTACGAAGATTTCACGGAGATGGAGCGCAAGCGCAACCCCACGGCGAACGTTGACCTGCCCACGCTCGGGCCGTGGGACATGACGTTCCTGTCGCCCACGGCCGACCGCGCGGTGTTCGAGCGTAACCCGTACTACTACGGCGTCGACCCGGAGGGCCGGCAACTGCCCTACATCGATCAGATCGAGTGCATCCGCGTGCAGAGCTCCGAGTCGGGCGTGCTGTACGCGATCTCGGGCTCGCTGGATGCGCAGTTCCGGTCGATCAACTTCGAGGACTACGCGCTGCTCAAGCGTTTCGCGAAGAAGGGCGGCTACAAGGTCCACACCTGGGAAGACGGCTCGGGGGCGTGGCACACGGTGTACATCAACTGGTCGACGCCCGCCCCCGAGAAGCGGGCGTTGTTCCGCGACCCCAACTTCCGGCGCGGCTTGTCGTTCGCGATCAACCGAGAGCGGATTAACCAGATCATCTGGCAGGGCACGGCCGAGCCGCGGCAGGCGACGATCACCGACGAGGCGTGGCATTTCCAGTCGCCCCGCGGGCAGGACGTGCTGAATCGGTGGAAGAACGCGTGGGCGGACTACGACCTGGACCGGGCCAACGCGCTGCTCGACGCCGCGGGTCTGAGCAAGCGTGACGGCGAGGGCTACCGGATGCTCAACGGCCAGCCGTTCGAGATTTCGCTCGACATCTACGACATCCCCCACGCCGCCGACCAGGCCGAGCTGATCAAGGACGACTGGAAGCAGGTCGACGTGCGGGTCCGCATCCGTCAGTCGGGCGACGTCGACCTCGGGGCCCGGGTCAACCGGGCGCGGTTCGAGATGTACCTGCGGATCACGTCCGAGCTCGACCTGTTCACGTACCCGTCGCACGTGTTCCCGACGCAGATCCAGACCTGGCACCCCGCGATCGGTCGGTGGTACACCACCGGCGGCGAAGAGGGCGAGGCCCCCGAGCCCGGCGACGTGATGGACCAGCTGCTCCAGATCTACGAGAAGACCAAGCGCGAGCCCGACCTCGACAAACGCCACGGCTTGGTCCTCGACGCGATCGAGCTGCACCTCGAGCACGGCCCGTTCATGATCGGCACCACCGGGCGCCAGAAGCACCTCGTCGTGACGACTAACGCGATGCGCAACGTGCCCACCGGCGGGATCATGGCCCCGTGGGCCACCGCCGCTCCGGGCTCGCTGTTCACCGAGCAGATGTTCTACGACGCGTCGCGTCTTTACGGAGGGGACGAGTAAGCCCATGGGCAGCTACATCCTCCGCCGACTGATGATCTTCGTGCCGATGCTGTTCGCGGTGTCGCTGGTGTCGTTCGTCATCATCCAGCTGCCGCCCGGCAGCTACCTCGACCAGAAGATCGTGGAGCTGCAGGCGCAGGGCGGCGACGCGTCGTCGCTCGGGCAGATCGAGGCGCTCAAGCGGCGCTACGGCCTGGACGCGCCCATCTGGAAGCAGTACCTGATGTGGATCGGCGGGATCCTCACCGAGGGCGACTTCGGCGAGTCGTTCGCCTACGACAAGCCGGTCAACCAGCTCGTCTGGAGCTTCCTGGGCTTCACGCTCTTGGTGTCGGGCACGAGCTTCGTGTTGGTGTATCTGCTCGCGATCCCGCTGGGCTGCATCGCCGCGGTGAAGAAGGGCAAGCCGACCGACCACGTGATCAGCGGCGTGAGTTTCATCGGCATGTCGGTGCCCGAGTTCATGCTAGCGCTTTTGTTGCTCGTGCTGGGTTTGTTTGCGCTGGACTACCTGTTCGTCGGGTTGTTCTCGCCGGAGTTTTATTTCCAGCCGTGGAGCTGGGCGAAGGTGGTGGACCTGCTCAAGCACCTGCCGGTGCCCGCGGCGGTGGTGGCGGTCAACGGCACGGCCGGGCTGATGCGGATCATGCGCGGCAGCATGCTCGACGTCCTCGCCGAGCCCTACATCCTCACCGCCCGGGCCAAGGGCCTGTCGCGCCGCCAGGTCTTCGGCAAGCACGCGCTGCGCATGGCGATCAACCCGATCATCTCGATCATGGGCATGAGCCTGCCGGGCCTCTTGTCGGGCTCGGCGATCATCGCGATCGTGCTCAACCTGCCGACCGCGGGGTACCTGCTCTTCGAGAGCCTGAAGACCCAGGACATGTATCTCGCCGGCACGCTGATGCTGATGCTCGCGGCGCTGCTGCTCGTAGGCAACCTGATCTCCGACATCGCCCTGGCGATCGTCGACCCGAGGATCCGCTATGACTGACCCCCCCCCGGAAAAAACCACGCCGGTGGGGGATGCGGCCGAAGAGCGCGCGATGCTGCTTGCCGCCGCGACGCCCGCCGCGTCCACGGACTCGGTCGACGAGGTCAAGTACCTCACCCAACGCCAGCTCTGGTGGCGACGCCTCCGCCGGTCCAAGCTCGGCATGGCCGGCGGCACCATCGTCGTCCTGCTCTACCTCAGCGCGATCTTCGCCGGCTTCCTCTCGCCCTACAGCCCCAACGAGCAGTTCATCTCCCACATCCACGCCCCGCCTCAACTGCCCAAGCTGCTCCACGACGGCGGCCTCCAGCGCCCGTTCGTCTATCCCACCGCCGCCCAGCTCACCGAAGACGGCCTCGAACGCGTCTACTCGATGGACACCGACGCGCCCCGGCCGATCCGCTTCTTCGTCCGCGGCGAAGAGAGCTACAAGTTCATCGGCCTCGTCCCGACCACCCTCCGCCTCTTCGGCACCGGCGAGGCCGACGCGCCGTGGTTCCCGCTCGGCACCGACCGCATGGGACGCTGCCAGCTCTCGCGCATCCTCCACGGCGGACGCATCTCGCTGACCATCGGCCTTATCGGCGTCGCCATCACCACGATCCTCGGCACCGTCATCGGCGTCGCCTCGGGCTACTTCGGCGGCCTCACCGACACCGTCGTCCAACGCCTCATCGAGCTGCTCATGTCCTTCCCCGCGATCCCGCTGTGGATGGCGCTCGCCGCGGCGCTGCCGCCGGATTGGAGCTCGCTGAAGGTCTACTTCGGCATCGTCACGATCCTCTCGGTCGTGGGCTGGGGCGGCCTGGCGCGGCAGGTCCGCGGCCTCGTGCTCGCCACCCGCGAAGCCGACTACATCAAGGCCGCCAAGTCTGCCGGCGCCACCCATCGCCACGTCATCTTCAAGCACCTGGTCCCCTCGACCTACGGCTACCTCATCGTCATCGCCACCCTCGCCATCCCCGCCACCATCCTCGGCGAGACCGCGCTGTCGTTCCTGGGCCTGGGCATCCGCCCGCCGATGACCAGCTGGGGCGTCCTGCTCGAAGAAGCCCAGCACGTCCGCGTCATCGTCCAGTTCCCCTGGCTCCTGCTGCCCGCGTTGCCCGTGCTGCTCACGGTCGTCGCCTTCAACTTCCTCGGCGACGCGTTGCGCGACGCGATCAACCAGGAACGCTGACCCCCGGGAATTTTTTCCCGCCCCCCGGAAGTCTCCGGATTTTTCGTCGTCGCGGCGCCTTTCAACTCTCGACACCCTATGCCATGTAATGTGGACGGCGCTGGTTAGCGCCGACCCACCCACACCCCGGCGAGGCGGTCGTGCAGACCGCGGGTGGGTTGCATTAGAGCTGAGACGGCGAAGACGGCCACGCCCGTGAGGGTGGCGACGCCGACGGCGGCGGCTGTGTTGAAGGTGATCCACGTGCCGTTGGCCCACGCGACCGCGGCGAAGACGCCGGTGGGGATGACTACGGGTAGCCACATGATCGCGCTGCGAACGAACATGCGGGACCGGGACGCCCGGCCGTGTGCGGTGACGACCTCGAGGCCGAAGGTGGTAAGGCCCGTCGATTTTTTCCAGAACGCGAGGGCGACGTCGAACAGGGCGATGCAGTGCAGCATGGCCAGCCCGGCGATGGCAGCGCGCCCGGCCCAGACCATCGGGCCGACGGCGGGGTCGGTGTTGCTGGCGATGCCGAGGAGCGTGGCGATCCAGGCGTAGCCGGGGATCACGAAGAGCGACGCGGCGCGGAGGCCCCGGGTGACGTCGGCCGGCTTGTTGAGCAGGCCGCGGAGCGTGCCGGCGAGGAACGTGAGCTTCTCGAACGACGCGGCGCGGAGGTTCTGCAGCGCCGGCTGGGCGTGCAGGGGGACGCTCAGCGGGTCGACGTGGTCGGCGACGGCCCGCAGGAAGCGCTGCTGACCGGCAAGGTCGTCCACCGCGATCAGTGCGGCGGGCGTCGCGCTCGGCGTTGACTCGCTCGGTCCCTCGGCCGGTGCCGCGGCGTGAGGCCACGGCGCGTCGAGCAGCACGGCGCGTCCGTCGTCGGCGATCCAGACGTGGTCGAGGCCGCAGGCGAGCGGGAGCGTGCCGTCGCGCTCGGCGGCGCGCAGCTCGGCGGCGAGGTCGTGCAGCCAGTACCGCAGCGTGGACCAGGGCACGGGACCACCGGCGATCTGCTCGGACAACGGCGTGCCGCGCGCCGCCTCGAAGGCGTCCCATACCGCGCCGTCCGCCTCGATCTCCTGCAGCCAGCGCGGGCGACCCGGCCGTGCGGCGGCGCAGCGCGCCTCCGACGGTGGGTTGTCGGCGCGCCGGATCAACCACACGGGGCGGCGCAGCGCCGGGTCGTCGGCCGCAAGCCAACGGCCCGGCTCAACTTCCGCGACGACGCGGAACGGGCCGATGCTCTGGGAAGATTCCGGGGCGTCTTCGGCATCCGGGACCATTCCCGCGGCGGGCCGACGTGTGCCGCGGGGCCGAACGACCACGCGTGTGCCGGTGATCAGGTCCCAGGCGGCGGCGAAGCCGTTGCTGTGGCGTGCGGTGAGCCAGAGCAGGGCCGCGACCCAGGGGCAGAACACCGCGAGGCCGACGAACAGCAACGCGTTGAGCGGGGCCCAGTCGCCCTCGGGGAGCGTCGCGATGGAGAGCGGGATACGGACGATCTCGATCGCGACGATCGGGATGACGATCCGCAGCAGCGCACGGCCCACGCCGGGCGCGCGGCCGTCGGTCCGGACGACGCGCAGGTTCACGATCCACTTGCCCAAGCCGCTGCCCCAGAGGCCCTCGGTCACGGTGAAGTAGAGGAACCCCACCGCGAAGATCAGCAGGTGATACCGCCAGGCGGTCGGCGTGAGCTCGTACAGCGGCCGGATGAACAGCTGCTCGGGCCCGACGGTGATCATGAGCGCCGCGTAGGTCGGCAGGAAGTCGGTGAGGTAATCGATCCAGCCGGCGGCGGTGCGCTGGGCCTGCGTGGCCGGCTCGGGGACGACCGAGCTGAAAGGCAGCAGCGCGTCGCGGAGCGCGGCGTAGTCGGGGTAGCGCCCGCCAGGCTCTTTGGCGAGGCAGCGCGCGACGGCCTGCTCCAGGCCGACGGGCAGGTCGTCGCGGAAGCGCGACGCGGCGGCCGGCGGCGTGTCGATGACGTTGGCGACCACCTGCACGGCGTTGTCGCCCTCGAAGGGCGCGCGGGCGGTGAACAGCGTGAAGAGCGTGGCGCCGACGGCGTAGATGTCCGAACGCACGTCGACCTCGTCGCCGCGGAGCTGCTCGGGCGAAGCAAAAGCGGGCGTGCCCATGGCCTTGCCCGACTGGGTCACGAACGTGTCGGCGGAGGGCAGGGTGGAGACCGAGAGGCCGAAGTCGCCGACCTGCACCGTCCCGTCCGGCGAGACGAAGCAGTTCGACGGCTTGATGTCGCGGTGCAGGACGCCGCGGTCGTGGGCGGCCTCGAGCCCGTCGATGATGTTGAGCACCGCGTCGACCGCCTCGGACACGGGCAGCGGGCCGCGCCGCCGCAGGACGTCCTGCAGCGTGCCGCCGGGCGCGATCTCCATGGTGATCGCCGGGACCCCGTCGATCTCCTCGCTGCCGAACACGTAGAGGCTCGCCGGGTGGGTCACGCGCGCGGCGAGCCGGCCCTCGCGGAGAAACCGCTGCCGCATGTCGGGCGAATCCAGGCTCTGGTCCAACAGCTTCAGGGCCACGCGGCGGCCGGTCGAGCGCTGCACCGCCTCGTAGACCGTGCCCATCCCGCCCTGCCCGAGCAACGAGACCAGCGTGTAGCCGCCCAGGTCGCGCGGGAGCTCGAGGCCGGGCCGGACCAAGCGGCGCTGCCTCGGCGGCGAGACGAGCGTTTCGGCCTCGCTCTCGTGACCGGCCGGACGGGTCTCGGCGTCGGCCCGCAGGACGCCCGACATCAGGCAGGCCGGGCACAGCGCCTCGGCGCTCGCGCTGTCCAAGGCCGCGCCGCAGCCGGGGCAGGTGGGTGGGGTTGTGGGGTTCATGGTGCACCTCTTGGAGGATCGGTTCACCACTTCCTGACGGATCCTCGCCCCGAGATTACCGCCGGCGGATTATTTTTCTCTCAGCACGCCGACCAGATACCGCATCTCGTCCTCGACGTCCGCCTCGTCGGCCACGGTCCGGGCCACCGCCTCCCGGACGAGCGCTGCGTAACGCTGCCGCAGCCGGTGGATCGCCACGGCGATGGCGTTCTCGGTCATGCCCAGTTCGGCGGCGAGCCCGGACCGCTCGGGTTCTTCCCCCGTCAGCGCGGGACGCAGCGCCTCGAACTGGTCGGCTCGCCCGCGCTCCGCCCACTCGGCGCCGAGCCGCCCGAGCGCCGCGGCGGTCGTCTCGCGGGCCCAGTCCCGATCGAACGCCCGGTCGGCGTCGCGGAGCGCCTCGGCCTCGACGTGCGCGGCGATGCGGGACTCCATCTCGGCGATGTCGCCGGCGACGAAGCGCTGCCCGCCGCCACGCTTGATCGCTTCGGCCCGGTCCCGCGCGTGGGCCATGAAGTGCTTCATCGCGCCCAGCAGATAGGAACGGAAACGCCCGCGGTCCGGATCGGCCCCGCCGAGGCCGCCCGTCTCGATCACCCGGGTAAGAAAAGCCTGCGTCAGGTCCTGGGCGTCCTCGACGCCGTGCCCGCGGTAACGGGCAAAGGCGTAGAGCGGCCGCCAATACGCCTCGCAGAGGTGTCCGAGCGCCTCCCGCGCCCGGCCGGCCTCGGGGTCGTCGCCCCGCCCGGGCAGCGCCGCGATCAGGCTCCAGTGCGTCGTGTGGAATCGGGACGAGCCGCCGTGATCCATGTGGCCGAGTATACGGCTCGCCGTACGCCACGCGATCCACCACGGCCGGGCGCGCACCATCCCCGACCCGCATCCGGCCCCGCAACGGGGGACCCGCACGCCGACCCACCCCCGACACGTACCCGCATCACGCCACACGTTTAGCCGGCGCTCGTAAATCGCCGCGCAGCCCACCTCCGTTTCCCATTAGTCTCCCGCTCCGTGCTCCCATCTCACGTCCTTTCCCGTCAACAGCCCGCCGCTGATGCGCCCGACAAACTCGTTCCACCCCCCGCGCCCGCGCTGCGTCACGTTCCGCACCCCCCAACACCGCACACACGCAAACCTACCCGCATACAAAGCCGCCGATGCCATCGGCGGACTCCCGCCACCCCCCGAGACCGCGGATGCCATCCGCGGCTTCATTTGATCTCCCCAACCCGCCCGCCCCGGCACCCACCGCTCCGCCTCGCCCACGTCTAACCCCTCGCCCACCCCCGGCCGATCCGCGAGGTAGTCCCCGATCGTCCACGCCGGCAACGGACACACCAACACCTGCGCCCGCCGCCCACAACGCTCCGCGAACCGGGACGTATCGCCCCGGCCACCCCGGAAATCCGAGCCGACACGCCCCGGCGCGCTGACTTTCGCGGATGCTTCCGGGGGTACTTCCAGGGGCGCTTCCGGGGTCACTTCCGGGGGCCCCGGGCACACCCAGTCCCACCCGCGGAACTCGCGCACCGCCGGCCCGTGCGCGGTGCGCCGCCGCTCGGCCCACCGCGGCACCCGCGCGGCCGCCAACACGTCGTCGTCCCCGCCCGGCGCACGGCCTCCCGCCCGCGCGCCCCACTCCCGCGCAAACCGTTCAGCCAGCCCCTCCCACATCGACCCCCACCACGCGATCGGCGGCGCCCCGCCCTGGTGCCCCGGGTCCACCGCCCGGTCGCACCACACCACCGGCACCCCCGCCCCCTGATGCCGACCCACGGTCTTGGGCGGCACATACCGCACCCCCCACCCCCGGCCCCCGGAAGTGCGCAGGCGACGTCCCGACGCGGTCGCGTCGTGGCCGCCCAACGCCCCCGATGCCATCGGCGGCCTTCCCCCCGTCCCCGCCGTGTAATCCACGTCCCGTGTGATCTGCCGGTTCAGCCGGTCCCCCCGCGTCCGCCCCTGCCGCATCGGTAGCCACCGCCGCACCGTCTCGACGTGCCGCCCCAATCGATCCGCCGCCTCGTCGATCGGCACCCCCGGATACGGCACCCGCACCGGCCCGCACCACTCCAAAATATCCTGCACCCCCAACTGCACGAGATGCGCCTCCCGCGCCGCCCCATATTTCTGCAACCCGTACGCCCTCGTGATCCGCGTATCCGACGCCCGGATCCCCAAACACCACGCCCGCGACGGCGAATTCAACGTCACCGACGACCTCGCCCGCACCCACCGCCGCCGCGCCTCCGCCGGATCGGCCCGACAGCGCTCCCACACCCGCCACCAAGACTCGATCAACGCCCGGTCAAGATCGTCCATACTACATTATGTTAATATAATTTTAGGTATATGCCAAGGGTAGTGGTTCACTTTGAAAATCACTCTCCTGCCCGTATTTAGACCCCCTCGGGTAAAATAGGGCCATGAGCGACCAGACCCCCGAAGACCTCAACCAAGCCGCCCACCGGATCGTCAACCGAGATATTTCGGAAGACGAAAAGCTCCCCGCCGACATCGAGGCGGCGTGGGAGCAATGGATTGACCAGATTCAGAATATCGATGGGCGGGCTTTTCACCTGCTACGGGCGGCGTTTGAAGCGGGGTATGAAGCCGCTCATTCGTCCTGACGTTCTAGCAACGGCATCGGCTTGTACTTAGGATGTGTCTTATCTAGCGCTTTCAGAAATTCTTTCCAGTTCAAGCCAAATTGCTTTGCCATTTTCATCGCCGTTGTAACACCGGCAAGATGCTCTTTGAGCTTAGGGTGCCCCATTTCCCTAGTAAGGTGCTGGTGATGTTTTCTCGGACGATTACCCGATTCGTTTGCCGGGTTTAAGTCTTCCAGCTCCTGAAGAACGCCCGGTGCGAGCCGACTGTAAACCAGATTGTTTGTAATGCGACCAAAGTATTTCGGGCGTTTGTGGGCTAAGGCCAACGGCTTACCGCTCACATGGCAAATCAACTCATAGAACTCGGGGTCAAAAGTTTTTACCCAGCCCTGAATCTCCTTTGCCACAAAAGCTTCAAGGATTTTGGCTAACTCAAATTGCTCCTTAACTTTTTCGTAGCCGGTCGCTTCATCAACCAAGGCTGTAATGCCCACATTGGCCAACCCTCGAACAATGATCTCGCATTGATGGGCAACATCGAGTTGACGTCCCCGAAGCACCGCAGGCCGGTGCTCACGAGCCTTGAGATAGACGTTACACACCTTTGGAAGCAATTCTGCTGTATACCCATAGGCCAAAACGCCGCTTGTTGAACGGAAGCGGATCGCCTTTGTCGACGTCTGCAAATCATTGTCAATAAAGGGTCTTAGGTTTTTTGCGGCCAAAAACGCGGGCAGTTTGTCGACGCCCTGAGAAGCGCCCTGACCGCCTTTAGCAGACCTTGCGCGACCAATCGCCAGCAGCACGCCCTGCTGAGTAAGAACCCGCGTGCCGTCTTCAAGCACAGCGCAGGGGATGCGTGCCTCCCCAATCGGGATCTCGCCATCGTGGGTAGCCTTCAAAATTGGCCCCCACCGGGACTCCGCTGCGCGCCTAGCTCGTTCAGCCCGTTGCTCTGGAGTAAGCCTTTTTGCAGCAGCCTTGCCACCTTTTTTCCCCGCCTCCCGAGAGCCAAATTCAGAAGTCATCTCGAATCCTTTCTATAAAAAAGTCGCATACTTAGTTGCTAAGCATAACTGATTTTGCTAAGCTGTCAAGCATGAGAAAGCTCTCCACGGAAAAACGGGTCATGATCCTCAACTGCTTGGTCGAAGGAAACAGCATCGCAGCTACCACACGCATGACCGGCGCGTCCAAAGTGACAATCCTCCGCTTGCTGGCCGACGCCGGTACGCTGGCCATGAACTACCACGACATGACCGTCCGCAACCTGCCTACGGCTCGGGTTCAGATGGATGAGGCGTGGTCGTTCGTCCACTCTAAGCAGCGCAACGTCAAGCCCGAGAATTGGGGCAAGGGCCACGGCGACGCGTGGACATGGGTTGCATTGGATGCCGACTCCAAACTTGTCATCAACTGGCTCGTAGGCGGCCGCGATGCAGATTATGGCCGTCTGTTTGTTGAAGACCTCGCCGACCGCCTACAAGACCGCGTGCAGCTTACAAGCGACGGCTGGCAGGTCTATCGGGAAGCGGTCGAGCGGGCGTTTGGCGGCAAAGTGGACTACGCCATGCTGATCAAGAACTATAAGCATCAACGCGACGCAGCGGCCCGCTACAGTCCGCCGGTGTGCGTCTCCGCTCGCAAGGAAACCATCGAAGGCAATCCCGATCACGCCCACGTCAACACTTCGTTTGTGGAGCGGCAGAACTTGACGATGCGGATGTCGATGCGTCGCTTCACCCGCTTGACCAACGGGTTTTCAAAGAAGATTGAAAATCACGAACACGCCTTGGCTCTGCACTATTTCCATTACAACTTCATCCGCAAGCATCAGACTTTGAAAACCACTCCGGCTATCGCTGCGGACATCACCGGCAAGCGGTGGACGATGCTTGAGTTTGTCGAAATGTTGGAGCGTGAAGAAAAGATCATCGGCGGGCGTATAACTGAATACCTGCCCTCGCCTACACCCAGCTAATTGTCTCGACCCTTGCGGCCCGGAAACATCCATTTCGCGACAACGAGAAACATGCCAATTACGGCGGCTGTTGTGGAGCCCAGCATTACCATTATCACCTGATCCGAAACATCAAAATTGACAACAATTTCCGCTCCAAGAATTTCAAATTTTCCGGCGGGAATGCTTGTTAGAACTAAAAAAACAGAAACAAAAACTAACCACCAAACCATCATCCGATACAGCTTAGGCGCGTATATTTGACGCAAACTGTGATCAAACCGGAGCGATTGATTAATAATCGCTTCGCGCTCGGTTAAATGGTCCTCCAGAAGTGTGCTGGCGTAGTCTCGGTACTCGGCGCTATCGGCGTCCGTTGGTTCTGGGGGCGCAATTTCCCCGATGTCATCAAGATCAACGCTAGAAGGTTTAGGGCTGTCCCCGGCTGTCATGCGATCTCACCCGGTCCTGGTGGCGGTGTGTCGTTGCTGAGCTTTATTCACGAAATGGCTATGAATGTCTTGATTATTAATGACTGCATTCAAGCGGTTTTTCCCGCCGCGCACATGCCACGTGTCGTACCACGGCGTATCGGGGGTGTGGGTTAGGTGCATGAGCTGCGGCCCTGTATAGCCGCCGTAAGCATTCCATACCCGCTCTAAAACATCTGCTGTCGCTGTTGATGGGTTTAATGCAGCGACAGATGGCCATCCCGACGATGACTCGTAAGCCAAGGCTCTGCCCGTGATCGACGAACCGCCAAAGCTTTTGAACTCGTTGTAAACACTGCGAATAACAGGCCCATACTGCCATGCAAGAATCGGCTCGTTAATTAGCGGCTGATTCTGAGTTGCCAGGTGCCACCCGTGGGCGATGTACAGAAGCTTCAACAGCTTCATAGGTGTCATGCGTACACCGTCTCGATCTGCGCGATCAAGAAAAGCATTTGCCACAGCTTTTGGATCGTAGGCCATATCTTTCCCTAGACTGTAGCCGCCTTATCAAGCTTATGCAGTACACCCGATCATAATCCTACCACCCGAACCCCCGGATGGTCAAGCTAATTCAAAGTGAACCACTACCATGCCAAGCGCCGGTTTTCCACCCAAGGCCGCCGACACCGTCGGCGGCTTTGTACCGCACCCCAATACATAGCCGCGGATATTATCCGCGGTATTCCCAACCCAAAAAATTAACGTGCAAACGGTTGACACCCACCCCCTGGCGCGCGAGATTACCCACGCGGTGACATCACCGCCCCGGCCTTGCGGCCGGGCGTCGGGCCGAGCGGGGTGACTCGTGACGCCCATATCTCATCGTGGCATGCGTACAGGCCTTGCGGCCGAGGCGGATGCCGACAACTCATTCCCCGTTCGACCTTGCGGTTGGCGGTGGAAGCAACGGGTCGTGAGATCCGGAAAGAATAGTCATGGCTGATCAAGCCTCTCTAAAAAAGAAACTTCGTGAAGCGCATCGGCTTGCCGAGATTCATCGGGCAAAGTCAACCGAACTCTCTAAGTTTTGGGGTTGGTTCTATGACCAACTAAGTGATCTGAATCCTCCAGGAGTGGTACAAGCGGAGAGAGAATCAATTGGTGAACTTAGCTTCTTTAAAGCTTCTAAACATTGGACTTTGCGGTTCAAAACTTGTGACGACTCTGCATCTGAACCAATTTTAAATTGTGCCGTACCGGTTAAGGCAGCAGCAGTTGAGCTTGCATTACCGTTACTCGACAACATCATCGAGAAGCAGTCCATGCAGATCGAAAGCGTTGAGCGTGCGCTTAAACAGGCCGAGGCAATTTTTGGTGAAGATCGGGAGGGCGAGTGATATGTCACGTCGTACTCCTGAAACTATCGAACCTGCCTGGATACGGCGGGTGAATTGTCTGTGCATCTGCGGGTCGCTGCCGTTGTTGATCGCCGGATCGTTTTGGCAGCCTTGGATGATCACCGGCATCGTGCCGGTGGCGTTGGTCGCGACACATCGGGCCGACATCGCGGCGGGGAAGCGCGGGTTTGGGTGTGCGATCCGTGACTTGGTACGCACGTGGCGGCAGCCGCCGGTGAAGTGATCGGTAACAGCAGATTAAGAAGACCGCCGATGGCATCGGCGGCTTTGTGTGGGGTGGATACCACAAAGCCGCGGATGTTATCCGCGGTCTTTTTTGTTGGTGGGGCGGTGGCCGGGGTGGTGTTGGATGTAGCGCGCGGTATTGTCCCAGTGGGGTTGGTCGAACACGAAAGTTGCCCATTTGCCTTTGGCGAAGACGGGGCCGGCGTGGGAAGTCTCGGCGTGCACGGCTTTGGTCATCTGTTGGGCGAGCCACTTGGTGGTGCGGTCAAAATCCAGTGAGGCGTAGATGATCAAGGCATGGAGATGTGTCGGCTCGATCGCCAGCGCAGCGATATTCCAAGGGGATTCATCGGCGCAGCGCTCGAGCGTGGTGGCGATGGATTCGATCATCGCGGGTGTCCACGAAACAGATGGATGTTGCATTCGCTCGGCGGCCATGCGCTGACGGACGGGATCGCCTTCGTGGAGCGTGTGGGGTTCGACGTGGCCGAGTTTTTCATCCCAGGCGGTGGACCAGTGGCCGCGGGGGTCGCCGGGGAGCCATTGGCCGAACGCGGATTTAACGAGGTGGACCCCCAGGGTTTGAGGCATCAAAGCAGTATAAAGCCGCCGATGGTATCGGCGGTCTTGGTTGGGTTTGGGAATACGAAAAACCGCCCGGGTGAGGGCGGTGGGTGTGGGGTTTGATGGAGTTTAGAGAGTTAAGACCGCCGATGACATCGGCGGCTTTGTATGGTCAGAGGACGCCGGCGCTGCCGGTGAGGATGGGGGCGTCGATGAACTCGCGGGGGTCGGTGACTTTGCCGGTCAGGGCGCTGGCGGCGACGGTCAGGGGGGAGGCGAGGTAGACGCCGGCTTCTTTGTGGCCCATGCGGCCGGGGAAGTTGCGGTTCGTGCTGCTGATGCAGGCCTTGGGCTCGTTGAGGCGGCCGAAGGTGTCCTGGGGGCCGCCGAGGCAGGCGCTGCAGCCGGAGGGGCCGATGGTGCAGCCGGCGTCTTCGAGGGCTTTGAAGACCGAGGGCTCGCCGTCGCGGACGGGTTCGCCGTCGAGGCCGAGGGTGAGCATGTCCTGGTGGAC
>JBCCCG010000044.1:0-24213 GCA_039033595.1 Planctomycetota bacterium
CCCCTGGTCGCGAGCGTGGTGGCTTGGCCGTCTTTGTCCACCGTGGGACGGTCCTGAGGGATGCTACTGGTCGGCTTAACCGCGCACCGCAGGACGATGGGCATGCCCGACGAGATGCCGCCGAGCATGCCGCCGTGGCGGTTGGTGTCCGTGGCGATGGGCGGGGCTTTGTCGGGGTCGGGCACGAACGTGTCGCTGTGGCCGGTGCCGCGGGTGTTCGCGACCCCGAAGCCTTGGCCGAACTCGACGCCGAGCACCGCGGGCAGGCTGAACATCGCCTTGCCCAATTCGGCGCGGAGTTTGTCGAACACCGGCTCGCCCCAGCCGGCGGGAACGTTCAACGCCACCACCTTCGCCGCGCCGCCGACGGAGTCTTGCTGCTTGCGGACGTCCTTGATCAGTTGCTCCATCCGCGCCGCCGCCGCGTGGTCGGGGCAACGGACATCGTTGGCCTCGACCTGATTGAGCGTGACCCGGGTCACGTCGGGGATGTCGGCCACGACGTCGCCGACCTGATCGACCATACCCAGCACGGTGATGCCGTGGGCGGTGTGCAGGAGTTTCCTGGCGATGGCTCCGGCGGCGACGCGGGCGGTGGTCTCGCGGGCCGAGCTGCGTCCGCCGCCGCGGTAGTCGCGGAAACCGAACTTGGCGTCGAACGTGAAGTCCGCGTGGCCCGGGCGGTACTTGTCCTTGATGTCGCCGTAGTCTTTGGAGCGCTGGTCCTGGTTGCGGATCAGGATCGCGATGGGGGTGCCGGTGGTCTTGCCCTCGAAGGTGCCCGAGAGGATCTCGGGGGTATCGTCTTCCTTGCGGGGCGTGGTGATGCGCGACTGGCCGGGCTTGCGGCGTTGGAGATCGGGGACGAGGTCGTCGATCGACAGCGGCAAGCCGGGCGGGCAGCCGTCGACGATGCACACGTTGCCGGGCCCGTGGCTTTCGCCGGCGGTGGTAACGCGGAAGAGTTGTCCGAAGGAGGAGCCTGCCATAGAACCGCAAGTTTACCGTAGAGGCCGCGCGGGCGCACGGCGACGCGTCGGTCCGGCGATCACTCGGGGGTGGCCTTCGCTATGGACGTGCTTGTGCGTGTGATCGTGCCCGTGCTTGCTGTCGTGCGCGGCGTGGGGCTCGTTGTCGAACGCGCCGCCGTGCCCGGTGATGATGCGGGTCGCCACCGCGAGCACGCGCCGTCGCTGCTCGATCAGGGCCTTGGGGTCTTCGGCCAGCGGATCGACTTCGGGCTGTTGGTCCTGGTTCCACCAGAGGTGGGTGTAGGCGACGATGCCGTCCTTGGTGCGGATGAGCAGCGTGGCGTCTTCGTCCGTGTGGCCGGGCGTGTGCCAGACGGTGATGTGGGGGGTGAGTTGGTATTCGGCGGGGTGGTCTTCCCAGACGTCGTTGTGGTAGATGCCGTGGAAATCGATGACTTTGGCGTTGGGAAACAACGCGATGTTGACGGTGTGGTCGGGGTGGTGGTGGCTGATGAAGACGTGCGTCACGTCCTCGGGCGCGACGCCGGCGGCGGCGAGCGGCTCGAGGATGAGCGCCCGGTCGGCCACCATGCCGGGGTCGGCGACGATCGTCGCTTCGGGTGATTGGACTAGGACTACGGTCCCAGCTACGCGCCGGGCCCCGTCGGGCTCCTGCCCCGGAACAAACGCCTTGCCCTCGATCGGCGTGACGTAACCTTTGGTTAACACTGTGACCGTGGGGGCCGAGGCATGGGGACCTTCGTGGCCGTCCGCCGCGGCGGGGCCGTCGCAGACACACAGCAATAGGATGGCGAAAGCTACACCGAGCGACGGGGCGTGCGATCTCATGGCCTCAGCGTATCGGAAGCCCGGCCGGCGTCAACGGCGTCGACTACGGCTTTTTACGGATGCGCCTCGGCGACTGCGATGTCGTCGGCGACCAGCTTGGTCTTGAGCACCAGGAGCGCCGCTTCGAGCTGCGGGTCGAGCCCCAGATCGAGCAGGTCGTTCGGGTGCGGGAGCGGCACCGCGACCGTGTCCTCGGCGTTGTCCGCATCGGGGTCCACCGGTTCGAGGCCGGCGAGTTTGACCCATGGCCGAGTCATCGGCGTTTCGATCGTGTCGATACCCTCGTCACGCAGCACGTCGATCTCTTGTCGCAGCTCAAGGTTCCACGCCACGGTCTGATCGGTGACTTCGACCTCAAGGTCGGGGTCGATGCCCCAGACGGTGGAGTCGGGCTTGCGGTGGATGATCCGGCCGCCGGGGAGCTGGTAATACTGGGTCGTCACCTTGAGGCCGTACTTGGCTCGGGGTGGCGGAGCGGGGTACCAGTAGACGTCCTGCACGCTGCCCTTGCCGTAGCTGCGGTCGCCGACGATGAACGCTCGGCCGCGGTCCTGCAACGCGCCCGACACGATCTCGCTGGCCGACGCCGAGCCTTGGTTGATCAGGATCACGAGCTCGAAATCCGGGTACGTGCTGCGTTTCTTAGCGCTCCACCAGTTCTGCTGCTTCCGGTTGCCGTCGACGGTGTAGAGGATCGGGCCGTTTTTGAGGAAACGGTCGACGATCTTGATCGCCGAAGTGAGCAGGCCGCCGGGGTTGTGCCGGAGGTCGAGGATCAGGCTGTTGAGTTGACCTTCGTCGCGCATCTGCGCCACGGCCAGATCGATCTTGTCGACGGACTGCGGGATGAACTGGGTCAGGCGGATATAGCCGATGCCCGCGTCGCGGTCGATCCAGTAGTCCCAGCCGCCGTCGTCCTGATGGGCCCAGCCCTTGACCGATTCGATCTCGATCCACTGGCGGACGATGTCAACGGTGAAGGGCTGGGGATCACCGGGGCGTTCGATGGTCAGGGCGACGGGGGTGTCGGGCTCGCCGGTGATGTTGGCCACGGCTTTGGTCAGCGACCAGCTGGACGTGTCGGCGCCGTCGACGGTGGCGATGACATCGCCGGCCTTGAGGCCGGCGCGCTGGGCGGGCGTGCCGTTGAGCGGGCTGACGACGGTGAGCTTGCTGTCGCGGCGGGCGATCTGCACGCCGATGCCCGGGAACCTGCCCGAGGTCGAACGGCTGAGGTAATCGATGTCTTCGGGCCAGTACATGCTCGAGAAATCGTCGAGTGTGCCGAGCGCGCCCTCGGTCATCTCGTAGGCGATGACCGCCTCGGGCAGATCGACGGTCCGCCGGTTGTTGGCCAGCACCTGGTCGATGCGCGATTCGGCGCGGAACTGGGTTAGCTTGAGTTTCGGATCGGCGAGTTCGGCCTGGGCTTCTTCGAGCGACGCGCGGAACGCGGCGACCCGGTCGGCGTCGGCGAGGCCGGGGAAGGTCTCGGCGAGCGACGGGGTGTCGAGCAGGATGAGCAGCGGCTCGATCGCGCCCGAGAGCAGTTGCGGATAGCCGTCGTGGTCGATGTGTCGCTCGCTGGCGGTTTGGATGGATTCGCGGAGCATCTCGGCGTTGATGCCGTTGAGCCGGGTTTGCCAGGTCTCGTCGTCGGGTCGGGCGCGGTTGAGCTCGTCTTCCTTGCCGACCCGCTTGGCACGGGCGGCCTGGAGTTCGCGGAGGCTTTCGGGGTGGTACAGCGCCAGCAGCCGGAGGTGCGACCCGATGCGTTTGGTATCGGGGCGGTAGCGGGCGTCTTCTTCGTAGAGCAGACCCAGTCTGCCGAACAGCACGGCGGCCTCGACCCAGTCTTCGTCCGCCTCGGCCTTTTTTGCGGCGGCGTCTGTCTGGTCAACCAGTTCTACCACCACGGGATCGGCGAGCAGCGCGGCGGGGTCATCGGCGATGCTGTGGGCCTCGATCGCTTTTTCGAGCGCGGTCTCGAGATCGCCCTCGGCCATCTCGTCTTTCACACCGTGCAGCGCGTCGCGGTAGATGGTCTGTCGTCGCTCGGTACGCTCGGCCTCGTTGTCACGGTAACGCTCGAGGCTGGCGATCAGTGACCGGGCGGCTTCGGCTTCGGCTTCGGGGCGATCCCGCAGGACGTCCAGCAGGTCACCGAAGCGGCCGTCGGTAGCGAGTTGCCCAAGGTCGGCGGTCCGGACCGCCGACGGGCGGTCGATGGTCTGGGCGACGAGCCCGGCTTGCGGCAGACCCAAGCAGAGCAGGCCGGCGAGGGCAACGGGGGCAAAACTTCGCGGGTTGAGCACAGCGGTCCTTTCGGGACGGGGCCGATGCCGGGGGACATATTGAGGTTCCGGCGGGGCGACGGAGGTAGACACAGTATAGATCGGCTAATCCGGGGTCGATGTCCACGGGTAACCCCTCAATGATACGCACGGGTTTGGGTAGGGTTCGGGGTGGGGGATAGGGGGCCGCCGATACCACTCGTCCAGGCGGTATAGCCCCTCGAGAGCAAGATCAGACCAAAAAACCGGACGCCTGGCGGTGTCCGGTTTGGAGGGATCGGGTAGGTGAGCCGAGGTTAGGCCGACTCTTTTTTCTGCACGCGGAGGTCCGCCAGCGATGTGGGGCTTTCCACGGCGTGGCGGGTAATGACGTACTTGGCGCCCTCGTTGTTGAGATCGGGCAGCTCGTACATCAGTTCGAGCATCAGCTCTTCGAGCACGCTGCGAAGGGCCCGGGCACCGGTCTCTCGTTTGATGGCCCGCTCGGCGAGGGCGTAGAGCGCCTCGTCGGTGAATTCGAGCTCGGCGTCTTCCATCGAGAAGAAGTACTGGTACTGCCGCACCAGAGCGTTCTTGGGCTCGGTGAGGATGTTCACCAGTGTCTTGGCGGTGAGCGGCATCAGCGGCGTGATGATCGGCAGCCGGCCGATGAGTTCGGGGATCATGCCGAATTCCAGCACATCTTCGGCCTGCACCTGAGCCAGCACGGCCTCGCGGTCGAGGTTGGCGTCGTCCGTGGTCGCTTCGGAAGCGAAGCCGATGGACTTGCTGCCCAGCCGCTTGCGGACGATATCTTCGAGGCCGACGAACGAGCCGGCACAGATGAACAGGATGTTGGTTGTGTCGAGCTGGATGTACTGCTGCTCGGGGTGTTTCCGGCCGCCCTGCGGAGGCACGTTGGCGACGGTGCCTTCTAGCATCTTCAGGAGCGCCTGCTGCACGCCCTCGCCGGACACGTCGCGGGTGATGCTGACGTTCTGTGAGGTCTTGCCGATCTTGTCGATCTCGTCGATGTAGATGATGCCCCGCTGCGCCGCTTCGAGGTCGTAGTCGGCCGACTGCAGGAGCTTCAGCAGCAGGTTCTCGACGTCTTCGCCGACGTAGCCCGCTTCGGTAAGCGTCGTCGCGTCACCGATCGCGAACGGCACGTTGAGCGTGCGGGCCAGGGTGCGGGCGAGCAGCGTCTTGCCCGTGCCCGTAGGGCCCAGCAGCAGGACGTTGGACTTGTCGAGCTCGACCGGCGTCTCCTTTTCGGCGGCGGTCAAGCGCTTGTAGTGATTGTGCACGGCGACGGACATCGCCCGCTTGGCCAGATCCTGACCGATCACGTACTGGTCGAGAAACTCTTTGAGCTGGCGGGGCGTGGGGATGCTGCCGAAGCTGGGGCGTCCCGAGTGGACCCGGCGGCGTTCCTGCTTGAAGATGTTTTGGCAGAGCTCGGTGCAGTTGGCGCAGATGTAGACGTCATTCGGGCCCTCAACCATGGGGCCGACTTCGCGCGAGCTCTTGCCGCAGAACGAACAGGTGGTGACCCGCCGGCCCTTGAAGCCGCCGCCGCCGTCGCTGCTGCCGCCATCGATCTTCTTGCCGGGAGCGTCGCCGTCGAAGGTGTTGCCACCGTCGTTGCCGTCTTTGCTTCCTCGGCCACCGTTCTTGCTGTTGGACATATCGACTCTCAAATTCCCGGACGATTCCGGGGGCGGGGCCGGGCGGGGGTCGCGCCGGCGGGGCGGTTCGGCCCGCGGCGCAGGACGCCGGGAGCCGGTTTCGGGGAACGTAGCCCTACGTTGGCCATCGTCCAGATCGCGGATCACCCTTAGCCGGGCGGGGGGCGGCGGAGATGAGATTCAGGGACGGATTTAGATTTACCAATATAGCCGACGCGCCCGGCGATGCGTGGAGAAACCGCACGATTTATTTGCGGTTTTGCCGCCGGGGCCGACGGTTATCAGGGGTCCTCGATTTTATCGGGATCGGCCCCGGAATCGCCCCCGAAATCGTCGTCTTTATCGGGGGCTGGATCCGGATCGTCGGCGGCAGGGCCTTCGGCGGCGTTTTCGGAGACGGCGGAGATGTCGCCGAGGTCTTCGACCACCGGCGGGTCATCGCCGGCCTCATCGGGATCGACGCCGTCGATCTCCGCTTTGGCGCGGGCGGCCATCTTCCGCTTGGCGTACTCGAACTCATCATCCGTCATCTGCCCCTCGGCGTGCATCTGCCGCAGGTCGGACAGCGTGAAGCCCAAGCCCAGCCCCTCGGCGGCGGTGTCGTCGTCCGCGGACATCAACTTCTTGCGGATAATCCAGAAGGTCAGGCCCATCAAGAACGCGACGCCCAGCAGCACCGCGCACCAGAAGAACACCTCGGTGGGGTCACGGCCGGTACCGGTCGCCTGGCCCAGGGCGGCGGGCACCGGGCTGGCATCAGATTCGGTGCCGAGTCTTAGGCCTGCGTGCACAAGAGAAACCATAAGCGAAACCGTCAAAGCAACGAGGGCGAGAAAACCAGGGGAGCCAACCGGATACTCAATCGTATCCCCCGTGCAGCCTACTCGTCGCCGGCCTTGGCTTTAGTGGTTTTCTTCTTCGTTGTCTTCTTCTTCGACTTCTTGGGCTTGGCGTCTGCGTCCTCACCGGGCTTGCCTTCGACCTCGGTCACGGTGGCCTGCTCGATGATCTTGTCCAGCGTCTTCTGCTCGCGAATCGACAGGTACAACTGCTCGAGTTCGCCGCGCTGCCGCATCTCGTTGCGTAGCTTCTCGGGGCGGCGTTGCTGCTGCATGGCCATCATGGCGATCCGGCCGTTGATCTCGTTCTCGGCGACCTCGATCTCCAGGTCTTTCGCGGCCTTGTCGAGGATGAAGAACGTCTTGAGCTGGCGGATCGCCGCTTCTTCGCCCTCGCTGCGGGCCTCGGCGAGCTTCTCTTCGATCTCGTCGGGCTGGGCGCCGCTGTACAGCAGTTCCATCTGTTGCCGCTGCAGTGTTCGTTCGATCTGTCGGCCCTTGAGGCCCTCGGGCAGTTCGAGATCGACCTTCTCGACGAGCTGTTCGGTGACCTGCTTGTGCATGTCGGCCGTGGTGGCCTGCTCGTTACGCTGCTCGAGCATCGTGCGGAGGCGTTCTTTGAGTTCGTCTTCGGACTGCATGCCGAACTGCGGGAGCAGGTCCTCGACCGACGCGGGGGCTAGGCGGTGGACGTGGGTGATCGCGAGCTTGATCGTGATCGGGTTGTTCTTGATCGCGTCGTTCTCGTGGCTTTCGGGGCCGGTCATCGAGATGCTGACGGTGTCGCCGGCCTTCTTGCCGGTTAATTGCTTGCCGAGGTCGCCGATGAGGATGCCCGCGACGTGGCCCTTGTAGTCCTTGTCCGCGCCGTGGACCAGGGTGTAGGCCCCGGCGTGCTCGTGGAGCACTTCGGCGTCGTCCGCGGCGTCCTCGCCGGCGAGGATCTTGACGTCCGATTGCACGTAGTCGCCCTCGGCGACGGTGGCGTCTTCCACGGCCGACATCTGGCCGTAGCGCTCACGATACTGTTCGATCTCAGCGGCCACGTCGTCGTCGGTGACCTCGCTGGTCTTTTTCTCAACCTTGATGCCGTCGAAGTTGGGCATCGCGAAATCGGGAGTGACTTCGACCTCGATGGTGAACGTGAACGAGCCGGACTCGGGCACCTTGAGGTCTTCGATGTCCTTAACGTCGGGCTCGCCGATAACGTCGAGGCCTTCTTCCTCGATCGCCTGGCTGTACGACTCGCTGAGCAGTTGGCCCTTGACGTCGCCCTGGATCGACTCGGCGAAGCGTTTCTCCAACAGCCGCCGCGGGGCCCGGCCCTTGCGGAAGCCCGGGAGCACGGCGTCGCTACTCAGGCTGGTGTACGTGTCTTCGATCTTGCCCTTGATCCGGGACTCGGGCAGCTCAAAGACCAGCCGCTTGAGCGCCGGGCCGGCGTCCTCGACGGTGACGCTCTGCTCGAGCTTTTCGGCCTCTTCAGGGGAATCAACAACGGCGGTTTCATCGGCCATGGCGGTGCGTTCTTTCGTGGGTGTCGGCGTCGCCGACGGGGTTGCGAGGAAGGGCACGGGAGTGCAACGATGCGTTTACCCGCTCCGGAAAAACTCCGGGGCGAAGACCACCGACCCGCGCCAGGCTCGCTCCCGTGGGGCGGCCGGTATCTCGGTGGAATGGAGAATTGTGCCAAAATCCAGCGACCCGGTCAATTCCACTTGCCGCTCAGTTGGGCTAGGCCGACGACGCGGCCTCCGGTGATCTGCGGCGGCGATCGAGGTCGTCTTGCAGACGCGCGATCTCTGGCAGCGCGCACCCTGCCGACCGCGCCGCCCTCAGCGGATCGCCCACGATCGCCTCGGTCTCCAGCAGCCGACCCGCCTCGTGGTCCAGCATCATGCTGGTCTTGTACGGCTTCATCTTCGACGTGTAATCCAGCATCGTCGCGATGAACTCGTCCTCGATCACCTTGCCGTCCACGGCCAGCGCGGCGGCCTGGACCTCGTGCATAATCGCCTCGATACGCTGCCGCGTGGGCGGGGCGGCCATCATTACGTCGGTGGTCTGGTTGAGGACCACCGACAGGCCGTTGTACGGGATGTTCCAGACGAGCTTTTTCCAACGCGACAAGCGGAGGTCGTCCACGGCCGTGGTCTGGATGCCTGCGGCGTTGAAGTCGTCGATGACGCCCCGGAAATGGGGCTCGCTCGCGGCGGGGCGGTACTTGCCGACGTGGACGTGGCCGTAGTCCAGGTGTTGGATATGCCCGGGTCCGACCTTGTTCGAGCAGAGGAAACACAGGCCACCGAGGACACGATCCGGGCCGACGACCGCGGCGGCGTCGGCTTCGGGGTGCAGGCCGTTCTGAAGGACCAGCACCACGCCGTCGGGCTTCACGCAGTGCTGCAAAAGCGCGGGGAGTTGATCGTTATGGGTGGTTTTGAGGCAGACCACCGCGATATCGCAGGGGGGTATAGCGGAGGGCGTGTCGTAGGCCTGGGTATTCTCAGCCTCCACCACGAAATCCCCGCGGACCGAATCGACCCGCAGGCCGTGCTTCCGGGTATGTTCGTAGTCGCTACGCATCAAGAAATGCGTTGCGAATCCCGCGCGGGCCAGCAGGCCGCCGTAGTATCCGCCCAAGGCACCGGTTCCCAGGATGGCGTAAGAACGCACGGTCATGCGATCAGCCTATAGTGCCTCGTGCCGAACGCAAAGATTCGGCCATGTTGATTTGCAAGCTGTCGCCCCCCCGGTCGAACGATTAAAAATCGATACGGATACCGCCCTCGATGGATTGCACGGTGTGTTCCCGGAAGATCAAATCGATGCCGTCGTCGCTCGTCGTGCTGTCCTCCGAAAACCAACGCGCCCGGTAGCCACCGAAGATGTGAACATTTTCGATGATCTCGTAACTGAGGCCGGCCATGCCCTGAATCGAAAACGCCTGGTAGGTGACGTTGGCGTTGTCAATGGTGCCCGCCGGCATGCCCATCGGGTCCACAAAGCTACGCGGTGGGGTAAACGAACCTTCCGAATCCAGAACCGCAAAGCCCGCGCCACCCCCGATGAATATATTGAGGGGACCGATTCCCGTCGGGATATCGTAGAGGAGGTTTCCCATAAACGTCAGGTAACGCACGTCGCCCACGAGTTCGTTGGCCAAAGGCCCGAAGTCGTCGTACTCCGCTTCAAAGTAACTGACTTCGAATTCGATGCGGAACTCGTTCAGATAAGCGCCGATGGAGCCGACGTAGAAATCCGCATCACTCAAGTCATAGACGACTTCAAGAGTCGAACCGCTGATGTCGTTGCCGTTAGCCTGAAAGTCGAAGGTCGTCCCGAAAGCGCCGGACACGTAAAGGCCGGACCGGGGGCTGAAAATCTCGTCGATGAATTCGTCGGCCCAGACGGGTTGGGTTGTCAAAACGGAAAGCAGGGCAATGCCCAGAGCAACAGAAAAATATCTCATCGTTCTTTCCACCAGTTGAAACTCGGCAAAAATCACAGCGTGCCGGACCGCTTCGAGAATGCCTAGAATAGCAGCAACAATCGACAGCGTCGAACTCAGTTCACGAATTGAGCCGCGTCCGGTAATGTCACGAATCGCCGGCCGGCAGAGCTTGAAGATCGTTTTATGCCTGAATTACCAGAAGCCGAGTGTTGGGGCCGTCGGGTGGCCGAGCGGGCGTGTCTAGGCAAAACGATCCGTTCGGCTTGGGCCGACCCCAACGAGCGCATCGTGATCGCCGATATTTCACCCAAGAAGCTGACAACGGCCCTGCGTGGACGGAAAGTGACGGGGTGCCACCGCAAAGGCAAGCAGATGTGGTGGTCCCTCGACCGCGGCCCGGGGGTGCTTTGGCACTTCGGGATGACTGGCGGGTATCGCAGATATGAGAAATTGTCCGATCGGCCACGCTTTCTCAAGATCGAGCTCACGCTCGACGACGGGCAACGCTTCGGGTTCGTCGATCCCCGCCGGTTCGGCCGGGTGCGGCTGATCGACGACCCGCTCAACGAGCCGCCGCTGAGCGACATGGGGCCGGATGCGCTGGACGAGCTTCCGCAGGTTAAGTGGTTCGTCGAGCAGCTGGCCCGCCGCAAGACCCCGATCAAGGCGCTGCTGCTCAACCAGTCGTTCCTCGCGGGCATCGGGAATTGGATCGCCGACGAGGTGTTGTACCAGGCTAAGATCGCGCCGCAGCGGCTGGCGAACGACCTGGACGTGGCCGAGATCAGGCGGCTACGCGCGAAGATCCGACACGTGTTGCAGAGAGCGTGCGATTGGGAAGCCGACTACACCCGCTTCCCCGGCACGTGGCTGTTCCACCACCGCTGGGGCAAGAATCAGGACGCACTCACGGGACGCGGCGAAGAGATCGACTTCGACACCGTGGGCGGGCGCACGACGGCGTGGGTGCCGAAGGTGCAGGTGTGAGGGTTGGAAGAGCGGGGGACACGCGGCGGTTCAAACCGACTTACGCCGCAGTGGATTTCTTCGCCCGTGGCGCGAAGACCCGCACGCAGTTACGCCCGCCTTCTTTCGCGGCGTAGACGCCCTTATCACTGGCCTTGATGAGGATCTCGGCGCTGCTGAAGGTGTTGCCTTCGTGGCAGGCGACTCCGATCGAGCAGGTTACGCCCAGCACGGTGCCGTCTTCCTTGGTGATTTTGCAGTCGGCCTCGACCGTCTTGCGGACGTGTTCGGCGAGTTGGGCTGCGGTGACACGGTCGGTGGCGGGGCAGATCACCGAGTACTCCTCGCCGCCGTAGCGGAAGACCCGGCCCTGGTCGCCCACGGCGACCTCGAGCGTCTGGGCGAACTTGACCAGCACCTCGTCGCCGATGGCGTGGCCGTGGGTGTCGTTGAAGACCTTGAATTTGTCGATGTCCATGAACAGGATGCTCATCGGCTTCTCCGCGGTCGCGGTCCGGAACTCGGCTTCGACGAACTCGTCAAACGCCCGGCGGTTCGAGCTGCCGGTGAGCTGATCGGTGTAGGCCTTGTCTTCGAGCGCTTGCTTCTCAAGCTCCAGGTCCGCCGCCTGCTGCTGGAGCTGCGTCGATTCCTGCTGGGCCTGCATCGTGAGGTTGAGCATGGCGTCGCGGGCGGTGTCGAGGATCTCGTCGACGTTGCCCAGCCCGCCGGTGGGCAAGTCGAAGAGCCGCTGCATCTCTTTGGTCTGCTTGTGGATATCCTTGAGCAGCTCCTCGCACTCTTCTTCGGGGATACTGCACCAACCCACAGCCTTGTCCTTGAAGTGCTCGAGCGCCTTCCCCGCCTCGGCCTCGGGCAGCACGAACACGTCGGCCACGAAGTTGCCCAGCGCGACGCACTGCACGACCTGCCTCACGTCGAGCCCCGCATTGTCGGGCGTGTGGTGGAAACGGATCGCGCCGCTCAGCAGGGCCGGCAGGCTCCACGAATCGGCGAGCCGGGCGCCCACTTCGGGGTGGGTCAGTTCGAGCTCAGTCGATTCGAGCTCGAGCAGTTGGGCGTGCGACGTGCCGGACTTGGCGATGAGCGCGTTGTATTCATTGCCCAGCGTCTGGTTCATCGTCAGCATGCCCAGGTCTTGCAGCAGGCCGCCGAGGAAGGCTTCCTCCTGCTGCAAGACGCCGGCCTTCTGTGCCAGCGCTTTAGCTGCGGTCGCGGTGAACAGCGACCGCTTCCAATACTCCATGTGGTCGAACCCCTCGCCGCCCTGCTCGGCCAAGTTATTGACGAGGCTGAAGCCCAGCGCCAGCGTCTTGACGCTGTTGAGCCCGAGGACGACCAGCGCGTGGCTGATCGTGGAGATCGAGTAGGCCTGGCCGTAGAAGCTGGAGTTGACCGTCTTGAGGATTTTGCTGGACAGCGCCGGGTCCATCTTGATGGTGTCGGCGATCTGCTTGATGTCCACGTTCTTCTGCTGGACCAGCTCGATCACTTCGAGAGCGATCGTCGGTAGGCTCGGTAGGCGGGGAGACTTCAGGACGCGTTCGAGGAGTTGTTCGTTCATTGCCGTCACAGACTTAACCCCCCGGACCAAGTTGGACCCTATCTGGACCGCTCCGAACACGACAACGGATCGCGGCGACGGCGGTGATACGCGTGGCTGACGCGCAGCGGTGCCGTATATGCCCTATTTCGGGCTGATGCGGCCTCCACTTAAGAACGCAAGCCCCCCGAGTCGAGCCCTGATGGCGGTGCCAGACGAAAAAAACCCGCCATTATCGGCGGGCTTTTTCTTGGTTTAACGCGGTTGTGATGGGCTCAGGCTTCGGCCTCGGCGGGCTCTTCGTGGCCCTCGTCGGACGAAGACTCGGCGGTATCGGACGCTTCGGGCTCGGGTTCGGCGGGTTTGGCCTCGCCGACGAACTTGAGGTAGTCCTTTTCGTCTTCGCGGGTCACGCGGATGATCTGGCCGTCTTCGAAGTCGCCCTTGAGGATGCCCTCGGACAGCGGGTCTTCGACGTACTTGCTGATCGCGCGACGAAGCGGCCGGGCTCCGAAGTCCGGGTTATAGCCCTTGTCGATCAAGAAGTCCTTGGCGGCCTTGTCGAGCTCGAGGTCCATGCCCCGCTCGGTCAAGCGGTTGAACACCTTGGCCAGCTCGTAGTCCACCACGGTGTGCAGGTCGTCCTTGTTCAGCGGGCGGAACACGACGATCTCGTCGAGTCGGTTGATGAACTCGGGGCGGAAGTAGCGCTCGATCTCGGTTTGCAGGGTCTTCTTGATCTTGTCGTAGTCGGCCTCGGCGTCGGACTTAGCGAAGCCGAAACCGGCCTTGTTCTTGATCAGGTCGGCGCCGACGTTGCTGGTCAGGATCAGGATGACGTTTCGGAAGTCGACGTGCCGGCCGAACGAGTCGGTCAGCTGGCCTTCTTCCATGACCTGCAGCAGCATGTTGAACACGTCGGGGTGGGCCTTCTCGATCTCGTCGAGCAGGACCACTGAGTACGGCCGACGGCGGATCTGCTCGGTGAGTTGGCCGCCTTCTTCGTAGCCGACGTACCCGGGGGGCGCGCCGATCAGCCGGCTGACGTTGTGCTTCTCCATGTATTCGGACATGTCGATGCGGATAAGCGAGTCCTGGTCGCCGAACATGAACTCGGCCAACGCCTTGGCGAGCAGGGTCTTGCCCACGCCCGACGGGCCGACGAACATGAACGAGCCGACGGGCAGCCGCTGGTCGCGTAGCCCGGCCCGCGAGACGCGGATGGCCTTGGACACGATCTTGACCGCCTCGTCCTGCGACACGACGGTCTTGTGCAGCTCGTCTTCGAGCTGCAGCAGGCGCTGCGACTCTTCTTTTTCCAGGCGGGTCAGCGGCACGCCGGTCATCTTGGAGACGACCTCGGCGATGACTTCTTCGTCGACCACGCCGTCGACTTCCTTGGACTTGGCCCGCCAGTCGCGCTGGATCTGCTCTTTCTCGCGACGCAGCGACTCGGCCTTGTCGCGGAGCTCGGCGGCTTTCTCGTAGTCGGCGGCCTTGACGGCCTCGTCTTTGTCGATCGACAGGCGCTCGATCTGCTCCTCGATGTCGGCGAGGTTCGGAGGCTTGCTCATCGACTTGAGGCGGATGCGGGCGCCGGCCTCGTCGATCACGTCGATCGACTTGTCGGGCTGCACGCGGGCGCTGATGTAGCGCTCGGACATCTCCACGGCGGCCTCGACGGCCTCGTCGGTGATTTTCACGCGGTGGTGGGCTTCGTAGCGGTCGCGTAGGCCCTTGATGATCTGGACCGTGTCTTCCTGGTTGGGCGGGTCGACGGTGATCGCCTGGAACCGGCGGGCCAGCGCGTTGTCCTTCTCGATGTACTTGCGGTACTCGTCGAAGGTCGTGGCGCCGATGCACTGGATCTCGCCGCGGGAGAGGGCGGGCTTGAGCACGTTGGACGCGTCGATCGCGCCCTCGGCGCCGCCGGCGCCGACGAGCGTATGCAACTCGTCGATGAACAGCAGCACGTTCTTGGCCCGACGCACTTCGTTCATGACGGCCTTGATGCGTTCTTCAAACTGACCGCGGTACTTGGTGCCGGCGACCATCATGGCCAGGTCGAGCACGACGATGCGGCGATCGATCAGGATCTCGGGCACATCCTGCACGATGATCTTCTGAGCCAAGCCCTCGACAATCGCGGTCTTGCCCACGCCGGCTTCGCCGAGCAGCACGGGGTTGTTCTTCGTGCGGCGGCAGAGGATCTGCACGAGGCGTTCGATCTCGTGGGACCGGCCGATAACGGGGTCGAGCGTGCCTTCCTTGGCGAGTTCGGTGAGGTCGCGGCCGAAGCTGTCGAGCGCGGGAGTCTTGGACTTGCCGCCCTTGGCTTTGCCGCTGCTCGAACCGCTCGACGACGATTCTTCTCCGCCGGCGGTTTGTTCTTCGGGGTCCACGCCGGCGCCCAGGAGGTTGAGGACTTCCTCTCGGACGTCGTCGAGCTTGAGCCCGAGGTTCATGAGCACCTGCGCAGCCACGCCCTCGTGCTCGCGCAGCAGGCCCAGCAGCAGGTGCTCGGTGCCGACGTAGTTGTGGTTGAGGTTACGCGCTTCTTCGATCGCGTACTCAATCACTTTTTTCGCCCGCGGGGTCTGGGGCAGCTTGCCCATGGTGACCATGTCGGGGCCGGACTTGACGAGTTTCTCGACCTCGAGGCGGACCTTGCGGAGGTCGACGTCGAGGTTCTTGAGCACGTTGGCGCCGACGCCAGATCCTTCTTTCACCAGACCGAGCAGGATATGCTCGGTGCCGATGTATTCGTGGTTAAAGCGTTGGGCTTCCTGGTTAGCCAGGGCCATCACTTTGCGAGCTCGATCGGTAAAGCGTTCAAACATGGTGTCTCGCGTTCATCTAGAGTGACGTGATCTTAGGTTCATCATATCGTAGCGCGTCGGGGGATTTGCTGCCGCCTTCCATTCTACGCACGCGGCACGGCTTACTGTTCATTCGCAACGCCGATGCCACCATTTCCGGGATCGGGATTGCGGTTTAACCGGCCTGTAACGTGCCTATCGGCCGAAAAACGGCGGTGTCGTAAAACCGGGTCGTGCCTATCGGGCATAGGCCGCCGTAAATCCTGCGGGATCGGCAGTCTTCGGATCGGGCTCAGGAGCCGGCCCCTGGCGGCGAATCCGGTTCAGCGGCTGCTTCGCTGGGCGGGTCGGCCGCGGTTGATCCTGCGGCGACCTCGGGAGCGGGCGGCGAAAACTGTTCGAGGTAGGCGATGATCGCGGCGACCTCCTCGGCCGGCATCGTGCGGTAGGCGTTGGTCATCAACTGGGGGTAGCCCACGACGATTTCCTCGCTCGGCCGGAGGATGGAGCGGACGACGTAGGCCCGGTCGCGGTCGGTCAGGCTGCCGTCGGCGAGCGCGGCCTGGGTGGTGTACAGGTTGCGGAGTTGGGGGGCGCCGTTGCCGGCCTTGCCGTCCAGGGCGTGGCAGTTGTGGCAGCTGTTGCGGAGGTACAGCCGCCGGCCGAGATCAATCATCGCGGCCTGCTCGGCCTGATCGCGGGGCTCTTCGAGCACGGCCAGCACGTCCGCGTCGGCGGTCAGAGCCGGCCGATCGCACCCCACGGGCACGAGCCACGGCAGGGCGGTCAAGACGACCACACCCAGTACCGCCCGTGCTACGGTTTGTCTCCGGCGTTCCGTCACGGCCGCATCTTAGAAGCCTCGCTCCCGCCCGGCGCGTCCCCCGAGCAACTCTCCGGACACCCGCCGTCACGTTGTCGCTGCGTCGCCCGCCTGCTACGTTGTCCGGCTTACCAATCATCATCCCCGGGCCCTCCCGGCTTACCCACCGGATATCACGGCCACCCGGTATTTCCCGACCCCGCTTCAGCGCACACAGGAGAACAGCCCATGGGACTCATGGACGGCAAAAAGGGCATCATCTTCGGCATCGCCAACGAACGCAGTTACGCCTATTTTATCGCCAAGCAGCTCGTCGAGCAGGGCGCCCAGCTCGGTTTCACCTACCTGCCGATCGGCAAGATGGAGCACCGTGTGGCCAAGGCGGCCAAGGGGTTGGGCATCGAAGACCCCTGGCTGGTGCCGTGCGACGCCAACTCCGACGAGTCGCTGGATGAGGTCTTTGCCAACTGGGGGGCCGACGAGGGCACGCTCGACTTCGTGGTCCACTCGATCGCGTTCGCCGACAAGGATTATCTAAAGCCCGACATGTTCCACCAGACGCCGCGGGACGTGTACACCAACGCGGTGGACACCTCGGCCTACACGCTGCTGGCGATGGCGCAGCGCGCCAAGCCCCTCATGGAAAAAGCCGGCGGCGGCGCGATTATCAATATGTCCTACTACGGCGGTGAGAAGGTCACGCCCGGCTACAACGTCATGGGCATCGCCAAGGCCTGTCTCGAACACACCACCCGCTACCTCGCCTACGAGCTCGGCAGCCCCGAGCGCAACATCCGGGTGAACTGCATCAGCGCCGGGCCGTTCAAGACCCTCGCCGGTTCCGGCGTCGGCGGCATGGACCAGATGATCGCCTGGCAGGAGCGCGTCAGCTCCATGAAACGCGCCAACACCGGCGAAGAGGTCGGCGACACCGCGGTGTACCTGCTTTCCGATCTGTCGTCCGGTGTGACCGGCGAAACCATCCACGTCGACTGCGGCTTCAGCATCGTCGGAGTGCCCGAAGGCCACGACGCTTGAGGCCCCGATGAAGTTCTTTACGTTCGAGTGGTGGCGGGATGATTGCTTTGACGCAGCGCCGCTCGAGAGATACCGCGACCACCTGGAGCGGTTGCGACACCGAGTCCCCGATGACCTGATGCGGCTGCAAGAATCCGTGTCGCTGCACGATGCGGAAGTCCGTCGCTTGGAGATCCTGCCGGGCGAACGCCGGCTGCTGCTCTCACTGGACGGCGACGACGGGCGGGGCAATCCGAGACGGTTCAGTCTTAATTATGAAGGCGTGGAAGCTTATCGTTCATTGCCCCGCCCCGATGCGGGTCAGCTCGGGTCGGTGGGATACGGCCGGTTGGGTTACCACGAGGTGCATCCGGTTGACGATGACTGCCTGCTGCACTGCATCGCCTTTTCTTCCGGGATCGAGGTGGAGATCGTTTTTAGGGGGTTCCGAGCGGCTTGGGAAGATCGCGTCTAAGCGGATTCCCGTGTGCACACTCGACCCAGTTGCCGTCCTATCGGACGCTGCGATCGTTTTTGCATGTCGCGGGCGTGTCTCGGCCGATGGTCGGGATTGGCGAGAAAGAGTAGTGCAACCCCGTCAGCCCCGGCCCCCCGCGGACTCTTTCGCGTGCCCGGACCCCGGAAGGACCCGGCTCATGTCCACCGCAACCCTCTCGAAAAAAGAACGCAAGGCTCTCCGCAAGCAGATGATGGAGCGGAAGGAGCAGCTGCTGGCCAAGCACGGCCGCGGCACGGGGAAGGCGGGCGATTCGCGCCTCGGGTCGTCGCGCGTGTTCTCCGACATCAAGCCCAAGCTTCCCGGCGACCCGCCGAAACCGAAGTTGCCCAGCTGGACGCCGCCGGCCCAACCCGCGCCGCACCGTACGCTGGCCGACACGATCAAGCCCAGGCCCTCGACCCGTCGCAGCCTCCGGCCACGCGTCCGCGATACCGTTTCGCCGAACCCCGCCACCGCGTTGATCCGCGACCTCGATCACAACGGCCCCGGCCCGCTCACCCGCGCCGCGGCCGCGCTCGAATCGGGCGTCCGCCACGCGGTCCGGCTGTGGCGTCAGCGCCCCTGGCGCGACACCGGCGAGTCCACGCGGGCCGAGACGTACCGCGCGCTGACTCTGCTGATCAAGCCGCTGCGTCTGTTGGGGCTCGTCACCATCGGCGGGGCGGTGGTGCTCGGCCGAGAGTCAAGGGGCATCGGTATCAGCGACACCGGCAGCCTCGTGGTGCTGGGCCTCGGGCTCGGCCTCGCGGTCGTGTTGTTGTCACTCGCCGAGATCGCCAGCGGGCTGCGTACCGTCGCCCGTCGTATCTAGTTTTCCAAGGATTCGGAAGTACAACTTCGATCCTCCAGGCCCGTTCACGTCCCGGCTCCCGCCGGATGTGTGCGGGCTTTTTTTTGGCCCCAACGTTTAGCGGGCGATCGCAGATCGCCGTCGTCTCGACGTCATCCGGTCCTTGTCTCTGATGGTTCACCACCCGTGACGAAGGCGATCTCCGATCGTCCGCTAAACAGCCGATGATTCGATCCGGCCCCACACCTGCCGCGCCGTCTCACGCACCAAGTCCGCTTCATCCTCCAAGCACGCGCGCACCGCGTCGCGCAGCGCCGCGTGTTCCCGTGTCGCCAAGACGTTCCCCGCGACGATCAGCGCGTTGCGGCGGATCATGTCCAGCTTGATCCGCTTGAGCGCCGAACCCCGGAAGGCTCTTGCCCGGTCCTCGGCCGTCCACGACAACACCTCACTCAACTCCAAACCCCGACTCAGCTCTCGGGGACGGGGGTCGTAGCGTGGGTGGACCGGCAGCGGGTTGCGGCGGCCGGCCTCGTTGTACGGGCAGACCTCCTGGCAGATATCGCACCCCGCCAGCCAGTCGCCGACCCCCGGGAGCAACGCGTCGTCTATCGGCGTGCGGTGCTCGATCGTCAGGTAGCTCACGCACCGCGTCGCGTCGATCGAGTACCCCTCGGCCGCGATCGCGTCCGTCGGGCACGCGTCGATGCACCGCGTGCAGTTCGCGCAGTGATCGGCGGCCGGGACGGTTGCGCCTGGGAAATCCAAGTCCTCGGACGTCGGCAGCGCCGCGGTCGTGACGATCAGCCCTAGCAGCGTGTACGAGCCGTGCCGCGGGTGGATCAGCATGGTGTTCTTGCCCTGCCACCCCAGCCCCGCGGCGGCGGCGAGTTCGCGCTCGAGCGCCGGGGCGGTGTCGACCGTGCTGCGGAACCGCTCGCCCGGGAGCAACTCCGTCAAGCCGTCGGCCAACGCGTGCAGCCGTTGCTTGAGCACCTTGTGGTAGTCGTCGCCCCAGGCGTAGCGTGCGACCTTCCCGCGGGCCGGCTTCGGGGTTGAGCCCTCCGTTGCTTCTTCGGGCCCGGCGGGCCCGGGGTGATAGGCGTCGCACACCGCGATCACGCTCTTCGCTCCCGGCAGCAACTGGTCGGGATCGAGCCGGACGTCGAGGTTGGCTTCGAGGTAGGCCATCGATCCGTGCCGGCCGTCGGCGACCCACGCCCGCACGGCGTCGGCGCGGGGGCTCGGCTGGGAGGGCGCGATCCCCGCCAGCGCAAAGCCCTGCCGTTCGGCCAACTCCAGCACTCGCGCCGCTGTATCCCGCATCGCCGCAAGTTTATCGCCCCGCGCAAGTTGGCGAGCCTCACCGGCCGCCTTACAATCCAGCGAACCGGGTGCGGTCGCGCCCCGTCGGCTGCCCACCCCCAATCCTCAACTCCCAACTTCCCCATGCCCTACGACCTCAAGCCCATCGACCTCGACGTCGAAACCACGCCGTACCTCGATGACCCGAATCGGCCCGGCGGGCTGCCGAGCAACCGCGAGGGCGACGACCGCTGGACCCTGAACTTCGGCCCCCAGCACCCGGCGACGCATACGACGCTCCGCCTGGTCATGGAACTCGACGGCGAGCGCGTCGCCCGTGTCACGCCGCACATCGGCTACCTGCACTCGGGGTTCGAGAAGCTCGCCGAGGCCCTCGACTATAACCAGTACGTCACCATCGTCAGCCGGATGGACTACGTCAGCCCGATCTGCAACGACATCAGCTGGCACAACGCCGTCGAGAAGCTCTTCGACATCGACATTACGCCGCGGTGCAAGGCCGTGCGCACGATCATGGCCGAGCTCGGGCGGATCCAGAACCACCTGCTCTCGGTCGGCGCCGCGGCGCTCGACCTGGGCGCGTTCACCGGCTTCCTCTACGGCTTCAACGAGCGCGAACGCATCTACGACATCGTCGACTACATCTCCGGCCAGCGGTTTCACCCCGACTGGACCCGCGTCGGCGGCGCGATGGCCGACCTGCCCGACGAAGAGACCTTCAAGCGGATGGTCAAGACCTTCATCCGCGAGCAGTTGCCGCCCGCGATCGCCGACATCGAGGGCCTGCTCAACGGCAACCGCATCTTCCGCGACCGCACCGAGGGCATCGGCGTTATCACCCACGACGAGGCGATCAACTTCTCCTGCTCCGGCCCTGTCGCCCGCGCCTCGGGGGTCAAACGCGACGTACGGAAAGACAGCCCTTACCTCTGTTACGCCGACAACTGGGACGGCAAGGGTGCCCCGGCCGTGAAGTTCAAGATCCCCGTCGCCACCACCGGCGACGTGCTGGCTCGCTACCTCATCCGCCTCGAGGAGATGAAGCAGAGCGTCCACATCATCGAGCAGCTGATCGACCACATCCCCGGCGGCCCGATGAATACCTGGGCCGACGCCAAGATGGCCAAGCCCTCCAAGGCCGAGGTCTACGGCAGCATCGAAGGCCTCATCGAACACTTCCAGCTGGTCATGACCAACCGCAAGTGGAAGGCCCCGATCAACGAGGTCTACGCCGCCACCGAGACCGCCAACGGCGAGCACGGCTTCTACATCGTCTCCGACGGCGGCCCCCACCCCTGGCGGGCCAAGCACCGCGCCTGCAGCTTCATCCACTTCTCGCTGATGGCGAAGATGCTGGAAGGCCACCTGCTCTCCGACGCGGTCGCCGTGCTGGGGAGCCTGAACATCATCGCGGCGGAGTTGGATCGGTGATCGACAGCCCTTGGTTATTTGCTTTTGGATTAGCCAGCCTTGTGGTGGGAGGCTCGGGCGTAGGTCAAATGCTTTTCGAGCAGAACGCCCCCGGTTCTGGTGGTTTTCTGTTCATGTTGTTCTGCATGTTGTTGCTTGCGGGTATCTGTCTGGTCGCCATCTCGTTTGAGGCTAAGTTGAGACCGGACCAACTGGACGAGGCGTCAAAGCAGAAGCTACAGCGTATGCTTGATTCGACGATCAACGATAGCAGTGAGAAATAAATCATGGCTTGGCTAACCAAACCCTCCGGCACGATGGAGATCGAGCGGCGCGACGAGCCGTATCTGACCGACGCGATCAAGGACGCGTTCGAGAAGCGCTACGCCCACCGCTACCCGACGCGGCAGGCGATGGCGCTGCCGATCCTCCACGAGATCCAGCACCACTACAATTGGCTGCCGTACCAGGCGATCGAGGAGGCCGCCGCGTTTCTCGAGATGGAGCCGAGCAAGCTGCTCGATACCGCCACGTTCTACGAGGAATACTTCACCCAGCCGCGCGGCCGACACACGCTGTGGGTCTGCCAGTCCGTGTCCTGCGAGGTCATGAACGAGGCGAAGATCACCCAGACCATCGCCGACAAGCTCGGCATCGCCCCCGGCGAGACCACGGACGACGACAAGTTCACCTTCATGAAGGTCGAGTGCATCGGCGCCTGCGGCGGGGCCCCGTGCATGCTGGTCGACGAGACGCTGCACGAAAACGTTACCCCCGAGTCGGTAGGTGACGTCCTCGACGCGCTCGATTGATTCGTCGCGTGAACCCGCCGCGCATCGCCCCGCCACTGGAGGTCGCCCGATGCCTTGGTTCCCCCAACTCTGCCGCAACCTCGGCCTCACGGTCCACCACCTCGTCAAGCCCGCGAACGCGCCCAAGAAACAGGTCGTCAACCACACCGTCGAGGAAGAGAAAGTCAGCGACACCGTCACCCTCCGCCGCACCACGGTCGAAGAGATCGAGGTGAAGCCCGGTTCCGTTTCGCCTCCACCCGGAGAATGAGGTCATGGCTTCCTTCAGCTTGGTCGGATTGCTCGTTGTGGGGCTGATCGGCTTCGTGGTCCTCTGTTTGTTCTTGGCGCTGATCTGGTGGTTCATCAACCAGGTCACCGGCCGTTCGGACCGCGAATAAAACACTTCGGCCCGCCCGGCCGGGCCGCTAAACTACGGGCTGAACCCGAGACGTCCGGCCGGTCGTCCCGCTGCAGGAGTTCAGCCATGCGTCACGCTCGTCCAGGTTTTTTCACCGCGTTCGCGGTCGCTTTGTCGTGGGTTGCGGTTGCGGCGGTTGCCCAGGAGGCCGGGCCGGCTGTCTCGTTGCCGCCCGCCGCCGGTGTCGATGCCCAAGGCCACACGCCGGAGCCCGCATCCGACGGTTTGCCCGGCGACTTGTTGACGATGGAGCGGGCTGAACTCGAGGCGTTGGTCCGCCGTTTAGCCGAGGAAAACGCGGCACTGCGGGGCGGCGGAGCGGCCGGCAATGATCCGACGCTCTCCCTCGACGGCCACGCTGACGCCGATCTGCACTTGGTTGTCTCGAGTCAGGCCGTCCGCATCGCTGCGCTCGAGGCCCAAGTTGCCGCACTCGCCGCGCGGGTGGATCGCCTCGCCCCTGCGCCGCCGTACGACCCCGCCGACCCGTTCTTCCCCCCGGCACCGCCGGCTTCCTCGCAGCCATCATCCGCCGACGGCCAAGCCCAAACGCCCGCGGCCACACCGCCGCCCGACGCCGCCTCGCCGAACGGTGACTACGTCTACACCTATGAGTACGGCCTGATCCGCACCGAGGACAGCGAGGTCGTCGTCCTCCGCGACCGCGCAGGCCGGCAGCGCCTCGTCCGTGTCGACGTCAACGAGTACCGCGACGACGCCGTCTGGGTCAAGCTCTACTTCAAGAACCTCGCCGACCGCCCGCTGCGCTACACCGGCCTGATCGCGCTGGGCGGCAAGAAGGACTACAACGACAAACGCCCGCCTTTCCTCGGCCAGGCGCTCTTCCGCACGCCCGTGCTCCAGCCCGGCGAGGTCTTCGACCTCAGCCAGGAAGTCGACACCGACCGGCCGTACTCCGTTGAGTTCGTTGAGCTCGGCAAAGTCCGCAGCTACCCCGACCCGTGAGGCGTCCTTTCGGCGGCCGGGATCCGCGCCAGGTCTCTGGCATGGGCCCGGGGCGAATAACCGGGTCACAACCCCCCGCGGCGGTTCGCCGACGGCGATGTCTGGCGCTTCGTACGTTTCGCAAACGACGCGGTCTCGCACCACCGCGCCCCCCGCGACCCGCTAAACTACCGGTATGCCCATGGACGCCCCCTTACTGCTGAAGCGCATCCCCACGCCCCCGTGGGGCGATTTCGCCGACCAGAAGTACGTCGGCTACGACGACTACGTCAAGACCGACGGCTACGCCGCGCTCGATCAGGCCATCGGGATGGAGCCCGGCGACATCACCGACATCGTCAAGGCCGCCGAGCTCCGCGGCCGCGGCGGGGCGGGCTTCCCCGCGGGGATGAAGTGGTCGTTCCTCCCGCCGCCCGACGGCGAGCCGCGCTACCTCGCGATCAACGCCGACGAGTCCGAGCCCGCCACGTTCAAAGACCAGGTGCTCATCCAGTTCGACCCGCACAGCGTCATCGAGGGCATCGCCATCTGCATGCTCGCCTGTCAGCTCGACACCGCCTACTTCTACATCCGCGGCGAGTACCACCACCACCGCGAGGTTTTCGAGAAGGCGATCCAGGAGGCCTACGACCAGAAAATCTTCGGCGACAACTCCCGCATGGGCAAGGTCAACGACCGCTGGCCCAACCTCTACCTCCACCGCGGCGCGGGCGCCTACATCTGCGG
>JBCCCG010000045.1:0-20857 GCA_039033595.1 Planctomycetota bacterium
CGATGACTGGATTCGAACCAGTGACCGAGGGCTTATGAATCCCTAGCTCTACCGCTGAGCTACATCGGCGACGATTCGACATTGTAGAGCACCCCACCAACGGATCAAGCCGACCTGCCGGGCCTCATCCGCGTGGTCCTGCCGTCGCGGGGCGGCGCTGGGGGAGGGTTTCGTGGTGTGCGCGGGGCGAGGAATAAATCGGCGAGGGAGCAAAAAATTATGAAAGCGGGCCTTAATCCCGGGTGTCTGGCTACGACAATAGGGTGAGGACCCGACCGATGCCCGAGACGCTCCAACTCGACGACCTGACCGCCCTGCGGCAATACGCCCGGACGAGAGACCCGCGGGCGTTCGAGATCTTGATCCAGCGCTACCAGGCGCTGGTCTACCGCACGTGTCAGCGGCAGCTGCGCAACGCCAGCGATGCCGAGGACGCGACGCAGGAGACCTTCGTGAAGCTGGCCCGGAAAGCGGGCCAGGTCCGTTCCGGGTTGGCGGGGTGGCTGCACGCGTGCGCGGTGGGGACCAGCCGGGACTTGATCCGGCGGAACGCCACCCGCCGCGGCCACGAACGGGCGTACGGCGAGGACGCGGCCGTCGCCACCGATCCGTCGAAGGGGGAGTTCACCTGGGCCGAACTGGGGCCCGAGGTCGACGCGGCGATGGACGCGCTATCGGCCGACGACCGCTCGTTGATCGCGGCGCGGTTCCTGACGGGTACTCCGCAGACCGAGCTCGCGGCGGCGGCCGGGGTGTCGCCCAGCGCGATCCACCAGCGGATCGACCGAGCGGTCGGCCGGCTGCGCAAGACGCTGAGCAAGCGCGGGGTCGCGCTGAACGGCAGCGCGCTGGCGGTCGTCCTGGCCGAGGCGGGGGCGGAGGCGGCGACGGTTCCGGCGGCTCTGACCGGGGCTTTGGTAAAGGTCGGCCTGGCGGGGGTTGGCGGGGGGCAGGCCGGCGGCGCGGTCGGTGGCGGCGGCGTGGTGGCGAAACTCGTGACGACGTTCCAGGGGCTGGGGCTGGCGGGCAAAGCTGCGGTGATCGCCACGGCCATGGTGGGCGGCACCGGGGTCGGGGCCGCGGTGATGCACGCGAATGGTCCGGCGGATCCTTCGGGGTTGTCGGCATCGGGGCCCGTGTGGGTCGAGTCGCCGCCGCTCGATCGAAGCGGCGAGACGTCCGAGGCGTGGCTGGACGGGACGTGGCGCGTGGTCGAGGCGTACACCCACGACCTGCCGGTCGAATGGCTCACGTTCGAGGGCGACACGTTGCGTTGCGCGGTGACGATTCCCGGTCAACCCGGCGAAGCGTTTGATCTCGTCATGCGGGTCGTGGACAACGACCCGCAAGCCCAGCCCGCGGTGCTGGTGCTCGACGTGCTGAGTTGCACCTACCCCGAGCCTAACGCCTGGCACGCCTTGGTGGGTCAGAGGATCGAGGCGATCTATACCATCGAGAACGGCGCGCTCACGGCCGCGACGTTCGCCGACGGCCAGGGCCGCCCCACCGACTTCGATTCTCCCGACGGCCGCCCGCTGTTGGGGTGGTACGGCTTCATCGAACCAGGGCCCGACCCGTCCGCCCATGTGGTGGGCGAAGGGATCGATCCACGGCTGGGCGCCCGGTGGCGTTACCTGCCGTACCGCCACCTCACCATTGACCAGGGCCAGGGGACGGTCTGGGTGCCGTTCGGCCGGGGCGGTATCCACGAGCAGTTCGAGGTGCTCAGCTTCACGCCTCAGGCCCACCCCGACGGGCGCGTGCGGGTCGAAGCGCTGGTCACGGCGCACGTCGAGCGGGAGATGGTATCCCAGCGGCTGCCGATCCTGATGCGTTTCGACGGCCCCGACACGCTTTGGCTAACGAACTTTGAGGGCCCCGAGTTCTTTAAGGGCAAGTTCCCGCAGGGATTCGAGATCGAAGACGCGCCCGGGCAGGCGGTGGGTCGGTTGATTCGGATCCGCTAGGCCGTGCCGCGTCGGCGTACCGCGGAGGGTGTGCCGTTTGCCACGGAGCAAGAGAAACCCGAAGAAAGGAACGCGATGTTACGGAATCGAATGATCAAGTGCGTGTTGGCCGCGGCGGCCGTGTGGGTGACCGCGGCGGACGTCCGGGCCGAACGCCCGCAGGGTGATTGGATCGAGGGCCGTTGGCGCGCAGTCACGACCACGCTGGGTGGCCAGCCCAGCCCCACGCTGAAGATCCAGGACGACCGGGTTCGTTTCGAATTCGAGACCGGGTTCGGCGGCGCCTTCTTCATGGAGAGCCGTATCGTGTCCGTCGACAACACCCAGTCCCCTGCCCATCTCGACCTGGTCTTCGAAGACACGAACCTGCCCGAGCAGTTCGGCGACGTGGCGCAGCACTTGGGCGCCTCCATCAAAGCGATCTACCGGGTGGAGGACGATCTGATCACGATCGTCCACGGCGAGCCCGGTTCCGACAATCGCCCGACTCAGCTCGACACCGACCGGACAAGCGGGGCCATGGTCTTCGTCGGCCGGCGGGACGGGGGCGACGCGGAGGTGGCGATGAACGCCGGCCTGCCCGCCGAGATGGCCGGCACGTGGCGCTACGTCGAGCCGATGGTGCTGGAAGTCAAAGAGGGTCTCATCACGCTGAGATTCAGCGAGGACGGCGAGGCGTTCGAGCAACACGAGCTCATCGCGCTGGGCTTCAACGCCGAAGGGGCCGGGCGTCTGGCCTCGGTGGTGCTGGAAGCGGAAAACCGCGGCACGATCGGGCGGGGCGACCTCACGCGGATCGACTTCGACGGACCGGACCGGATGACCAGCGCGTTCTACCCGCCCGGCCACCCCAAGGCCGGCACGTGGCCGGAGTCGTTGGACCTGAACAACATCCCCGCCGGCATGATGGTCGCCACCTGGGAAAGGATGAAATGATGCCAAAGCAACCTACCCCAACCACCCCACGACGCAGCCAAGCCCGGACGGGCCACCGCCGGGCCTTCACCCTGATCGAGCTGCTGCTGGTCATCTCCATCATCGCGCTGCTGATCGCCATCCTCCTGCCCGCGTTGTCCGAGGCCCGCGAAGCCGCCAAGACGACGCGCTGCCTCAGCAACATCCGCCAGGTCTCCCAGGCCATGATGGCCTTCACCACAGACCACAAAGGCGAGCTGCCCGAGAACCGGCAGGACGTCAGCGCGGGCGCCGGTCCCACCACGCACGTCACCTGGCGCTACACCCTGACCGAGCAGGACTACCTGCCGCTCGGCGAGATCTGGGCCTGCCCCGCGCCCGCGCCCGCCGGGGTCAACGGCGAAGAAGGCCAGATGGACATGGGCAGCGGCAGCCTCTGCGTCGGCGACGTGCCGAGCAACTACGCGGTCAACGGCCACGTCCTCTGGCGCCAAGAGCTCCGCGACGAAGAGTCCGAACGCCGGGTCTTTACCATGCCCCGCCCCTCGCACACCATCCTGCTCTCGGAGACGCAGACCGGCTTCCCCGACATCCGCGTGGTCGAGCTGATCCTCAGCACCGAGCTGCCCGAAGGCATCGGCGGTTGGTACGGGTACTGGCACGACCTCAAGGGCACGTACGCGTTCGCCGACGGCCACGCCGAGCTGTCCTCGCTGCTGGACACCGGCAACCCCGACTGCCGGTGGCACAACGGCCGCGACAACGACCTCGACCCGTTCGAGGGCCAAGCCGCGGGCACCGACCAGGCCCACAGCCACCCCGAATGGAAGTTCCTCGTCGACGAGATCTACCGCTGATTCATCCCCGAGCGCACCCTCGCTCCGCACCAGGTTCCCGCCATGGATATCCAAGACACCCCCGACCCGAAACCGCTGATCACCCGCCGCGCGAAGATCCTGGCGGTGGCCGTTCTGCTGCTCGCCGCGGGGTACGTCGCGGCGCTCGCCCTGGGCGATCGCGGCAAGCCGCTCGAGCTCTACGCCCAGACGCGCACCTCGCTCAACACCCCCACCGGCGGGTTCGCCCTCGTCGAGTTCGCGCTCAACCAGGAGTGCTCGCTCAAATCCATCAAGGTCAGCGAGGTGGACTCGGCCGGTGAGCCCGGCGAGCCGATCTGGTACGTCGTGGGCACCCCGAGCTCGTCGCCGCTGACCAACGTGACCTACGGTACGCTGATCCCGAACATGATCCCTCACGCCTCGTACGCCGACGCCCCACGCGTCCGGCTGCGCCCGGACCAGACCTACGCGGTCGAGATCGAGGTCGCCGGCCGCGGCACGGTGGACACCGTCTTCACCACCGACCCCCCATCGAACTAAACGCGACCCGCGCCGCCGTGGGGTATCCTGTGCCGATCCACGGCCAGGAGCCCCACGATGCCCGTATCCACCTCGCTCTTCGACCTCACCGGCCAAGTCGCCCTCGTCACCGGCGGCGGCTCGGGCATCGGCAAGGCCTGCGCCGCGGCGCTGCTCCAGCACGGCGCGAAGGTCGTGGTCGGCGGGCGGACGCGCGAGAAGGTCGAGGCCGCGGCCCAGGAACTCGACGCGCTCGGCGACGTCTCGGGCGACGACCCCGTGGCCGTGGCGGTCCAGCTCGACGTCGCCTCCGACGACTCCTGCCAGGCCGCCGTCCGGTCCGCCCTCGACACCTTCGGCGGCCTGAACATCGTCATCAACTCCGCCGGCGTCATGTGCAAGAAGCCCACCTTCGACCTCACCGCCGACGACATGAACACGCTCTACGACATCCACGTCACCGGCGCGCTGCGCGTCAGCCAGGCCGCCGGCCACCTGTTCCGCGAACAACACGCCGGCTGCATCATCAACATCGCCTCCATCAGCTCCTACGTCAGCCTCACCGAGGTCACCGCCTACGCCGCCGCCAAGTCCGCCATGATGGGCCTGACCCACAGCCTCGCCAACGAGTGGGCCAAGTTCGGCATCCGCACCAACGGCATCGCCCCGGGCTTCATCCCCACCGACATCAACCGCAAGATGATCGAGGGCACCGACCGCGGCCGACGCATCCTCGAACACACCCCCATGGCCCGCTTCGGCAAGGGCGAAGAGATCGCCGGCGCCGCCGTCTACCTCGCCAGCCCCGCCGCCAGCTTCGTCAACGGCGTCACCATTCCTGTCGACGGCGGCTACCTCGCCTCCGGCATCGGCGACAGCGTCGCGCCCTGGGAAGCCGACGCCTAGAAGCTTTTCGCCCTTCAACCCTCCCCCCCGTTTAGCGGGCGACGCGAAGCGTCCCGCGGGTCGCGTTAGCGCCTCCCACCGGTCTGGTTCCGGTCGGTTTCCGGTGGTCTGGTCTGCCCGATATTTTTCGCGAGCAGACCAAAAGCAGACCGATTCCAGACCACTCCCCCACCGCCCCGCCCGTCCCGCCGCGTCCTGTCTCGTCCGCGGCCCTCGCCCACGTGGTTCTGACGTCGGGTGGTTGATCTCTCGTGTCATCGTCGCCTTCCGAGATATCCGCCGCCATCCACCAAACCCGCCCCGCCCGCCGCCCGGGCGCACCAAAACACACGCCCCCATTCTGGGACGCCGCGCAGCCTTTGTGCGCGCGAACCGCCCGCCTTGGCCGCATGAACACGCGGAAGTCGCTTGAAGGACACGAGATAAAGTCTCTTCGCCGGGCGGCATTTTCGTCAGAGATCACCGACAGATTGTGCGCGCGCTTCTCGCACGCTCCGCGACACAGCCTCATGATCGCCTCGCGACCCAGCCAAGCTCCCCGGCACGACAAGCACAGACTGAAGTCACCGAGAACCTTCGTACTCAGTCGCCTTCCGGAGGCAACCCGTTGAGCCATCCCCGCACCTTCTCGACCTTCGGCTCGGCCCCGATCTTCTCGAACAACGCCAAGGCCCGTTGCCAGTGCTCGCGTGCCGTATTCAGATCGCCGCGATCCTTACAGACGTTGCCGAGGTTGCCGTTGCGTGTAGCGATGCCTTCTTGACTCCCCAACGCCTCGTCGATCTCCAGGGCTTTGCGGTGCATCTCCTCGGCGCGGTCGAGGTCGCCGCGGTTCCGGTAGACGACGCCGAGGTTGCCGCACTGGCGGGCTACGCCTTCTTGACGCCCCAACGCTTCGTTGATCTCTAGGGCCTTGCGGTACATCTCCTCAGCGCGGTCGAGGTCACCGCGGGTTTGGTAGACGACGCCGAGGTTGCCGTAATCCTGAGCCGTGCCTTCTTGATGCCCCAACGCCTCGTCGATTTCTAACGCCTTGCGGTGCATCTCCTCGGCGCGGTCGAGGTCACCGCGGATCCAGTAGACGATTCCGAGGTTGCCGTATTGTTTGGCCATGCCTTCTTGTCGCCCCAACGCCTCGTTGATCTCCAGCGCCTTGCGGTACATCTCCTCGGCGCGGTCGAGGTCGCCGCGGATCTGGTAGACGGTGCCGAGGTTGCCGTAGTCCATAGCCACGCCCTCTTGATGCCCCAGCGCCTTTTCAATCTCCAATGACTTGAGGTGCATCTCCTCGGCGCGGTCGAGGTTACCGCGGGTTTGGTAGATGAGACCGAGGTTGCCGAAGGCGGCGGCGGTTTCGCTCGTCCGGGTATCGGGGCCGGAGATCTCGAGCCAGTTTTCCATCATGCGCTCGGCGGTATCGAGGTCGCCGGTGCGACGGTAGAAGGAGTAGGCGAGGTAGAGCACTTCGAGACTAGTGGTGTTCTGGATCGCTTGGGCGAAGGCCTGGCGGGCGTCTTCGACGAGGCCGTTCAGGGCGGCCTTGGCGGCGAGGCGGGCGCTGGCGAGGGCCGATTCTTCGGCGCGGGCGGCCGCGGCTTGTTCGGCTTGCTGAAGCTGCTCGGCCCGCTCAGCTTCTTGTTTGGCCTTGGCCTCGGCCAGCTCGACTTTCTCGACCGCTCCGAGCGGCAACGGGAGCGATTCGAGTGGGGCGTCGGGTTTGGGCAAGTTTCCCTTGGCATAAGCCCGCAGGTGGTCGCTGATCTCCCCGCGGACTTGATCCGCGTCGGCGAAGTTGCGGTAAAGGACGTGGCGGGTGTCCTGGAGCTGTTTGCGGAACGCCAACACCTTGGCGAGCTGCGGGCCGGCGTCGGCCATCTGGGCGGGCTCGATGTCCTTGAAGAAGACGAAGACCTCCGGAGCCCCGCCGTTCTTGAACCGGTCGAGGGCGCGGTGGAACTCTTCCTCGGTATAGGAGTCGTATTGAGAGTCGGGCGCTTCCTGCCCCCAGCGGCGCCACATCAGCAGCACGAAGACGTCGCAGGCGTCGATGTCTTGGTTGATGACGCCCTGAGCCCGGCGGCCGGTGGTGGCGAGGGTGTCTTCCCAGCCGAGCGGGATGAACCGGCAGCCCGCCCCGTCGCCGAAGCCGTCGTTGAGTTCGTCGACGACCTCGCGGAACACGCGGCGTTCGGCCGGCAAGTCGTTTGGCGAAGCGATGAAGACCTTGATCTCCCGGACATCGGACATGCGGGGAGTATACGGCGGGGCCGGGCGATTCGGCTACAGTGCCCGCATGATCCAGCGGGCGATTGGGAGTTTTCATCCGGCCAAGCAGCCGTGGGGCACGCGGCGGGCGTACCGGCGAGAGTTGGTCACGGCCGGGACGTTCCCCGTGGCGGCGGCGATGCTCGAGGGCGGGGTCATGGGGGTGCTGGGCAAGACGATCTTCGACGTCTCGAACTTCGGGTTCGCGATGATCAACGCGGCGCCGATGTTCGCCAACCTCACCAGCCTGTTCTGGACCCGGTGGTCGGCGGGGCGGCGCAAGGCGCCGTTCGTCGGGATGCTGATGAGCGGGCTGCTGGTGCTGGTCGCGGCGGTGGCGGTGCTGCCGACGGCCCCGGACGACGGCGGGCACCGCAACTGGGGCGCGTTCGCGCTGGTCATGATCACGGTCGTCGGGCGTTGCCTGATGGCGGGGGTGGTCACGGTGCGCAGCGCGATGTGGCGGCTGAACTACGCGCGGTCGGTGCGGGCGAAGATTACGGGCAAGCTGGTGTTGATCGCCACGCTGATCCTGACGCTGGTGCCGATCGGCGTGGGGCTTATGGTCGACTGGCGGCCCGGCGCGTTCCGGGTGATCTTCCCCGCCGCGGCGGTGCTGGGCGTCGTGGGCGTGGCCGCGTTCGCGCGCATCCGCGTCCGACAGGAACGCCAACTGCTGCGCAGCGAGCGCGAGCCGCACGCCGACGCGGAGCTGCCCCGCCGCGGCGACGGCCGGCCGCACAACTTCGTCTCGGTGCTGCGCGAAGACGCGGACTTCCGGGCGTACATGACCTGGCAGTTCTTCGCCGGCGTGTCGAACATGATGGGGTACACGGCCTTCGGCCTGTTCGTGATCCAGTCCATCGAGGGCCGCCGCGACGAAAACACGCTGGGCATGCTGATCAACGCGGTGGTGCCGTTGGCGGTGGCCACCGCGACCGTGCCGCTGTGGTCGCGGCTGCTGGACCGGATGCACATCGCCCGCTACCGCATCCCGCACGGGCTGACGTGGGTCTTCGGCCAGGCGGCGTGCTACGGCGCGGCGGTCGGCGGCCAGCTGTGGATGCTGTTCCTGCCGGCGACGCTGCACGGGCTGATGCGTGGCGGCGGGATGATCGCGTGGCAACTCGGCCACAACGACTTCGCCGACAAGCGCCTCGCGGCGTTGTACATGGGCATCCACCAGACGCTCACCGGCGTCCGCGGCGCGTTCGCGCCGTTCGTCGGCGTCTGGCTGCTCGCGGGGTGGGAGGGCTTCCGTTGGTGGGGCGGCGACGTCCCGCCGTGGGAAGGCATCGGGGCGCAGGTGTTCATCATCACGACCCTGTGCGCCGTGGTCGCCTGGCTGGGCTTCTGGAACCTGTCGCGCAAACTGCGCGCCCAGGGTGGCGGCGACGCGAGCGACGGGTGAAGGCTGAAGGCTCGGGGTAGTCTCTGCGGTCTTACGCGTGCCGGGTTGAGGCCGAGTGTTTTGTGGGTCCCGCCATTGATGGGTTATGGCTAGATTTATAAAACCGTTGTTACATCAACCAGCCGTCCACGTTATGAAGTGGATGCGACATGTAACCTGTCGACCATCGATTAATAAACAATCATGTTTAAGCAGGTGTTCTCCAAGGAATAGCGTCGGCTCGTGCTGCGTGGCCACCATCAAGCGGAGGAAACTAAGGTGGATTTTATAAAACGCTGTCACCACAAAGATGCTTATCGATATAAGGACGAACCAAAGATGGGGGAAACGCCTCGGGTATTCTCGACAATGGCGTAATAATAATTTTTCTTGGAGTTAAATTATAAGTTCATGAACTTTAGAGTAAATGTGCATGTGTTTATTTGAAGACATGCAAGATTCTTAGATTCAAAATTGAACGTATCGTCAGATTCACTATGTCATCGGGGTAATAACGAAGATGAGTAACATATTCTTTGTGCTGTCCATGCTCGCAATTGGTCTGTTTGCTCTGTGGGAGGCGTTCAAGGATTATCGTAACGGTCGAGTCGTATCGGTACGTTTCGCAGGGCGTTTGAAACGGCGTTACGGGATTGATGCTGATCGGGATAAAGACCCTAGTGGTTTCTGGCAGGGAGTCTTCCTGAAAACCGCGGCCGGGATAATTTTTATCGGGTGGTCGATGTATAGTTTCTTGACCGGGCATTTGCCTGGCGGTTAAATACCGACTGTGGTTGGCCGGTGTTTCGATGTCCGCCGACGGTTTACGCGGCGAAGCGGGATGATGTGGGGTCAAGCTGAGCCTTCGATCCGCCCGGCTCGGATGTCGAGTTGGTCGGCGGTCTGGACTTTTTCGATCTTCCCGTCTTTGACCCACGCGACGCGGTCGGACTGGGCGAGCATCTTGTGGTCGTGGGTGGCCGAGATCACGGTGACGCCCTGCCGGGTGGTGAGGTCTTTGAGCAGCGCGATGATCTGCTCGCCGGTGGTCAGGTCGAGGTTGGCGGTGGGTTCGTCGGCGAGGATGAGCGTGGGGTCGTTGACCAGGGCGCGGGCGATGGCGACGCGTTGCTGCTGGCCGCCGGAGAGCTCGTCCGGGCGGTGGGTCAGGCGGTGGCCCAGGCCGACCTGTTCGAGGCGTTCGGTCGCCGCGGCGTCGGCGTCCTTGGGGTCGGCCCCGGCGAACACGCGGGTCAGCGCCACGTTCTTGATCGCCGACAACGACGGGATCAGGTTGTAGGCCTGGAAGATGTAGCCCAGGTGCTGCCCGCGGACGTAGGCGAGTTGCCTGGGCTTGAGCGTCGGCAGGCTGAGCGGCCCGATGCGCACGTCGCCGGACGTGGGCTTGTCGAGGGCGCCGATGATGTTGAACAGCGTCGACTTGCCCGAGCCCGACGGGCCCATGATCGACAGATACTCGCCGCGGAACACCGTGAGGCTCACGCCGTCGAGTGCGTGCACCTCTTGCTTGCCCTTGAGCGGGAAGACCTTGGTGACGTCGGTGACGGTGACGAGGGGCTCTTGCATGTAGCGGTCTGGAGATCTCGCGGTTTGGCGACAGAAGAACTTAGTACGGCAGCTTGAACACGCTCTTGGCCAGGAACGTCAGGCCCACGCCCAGCGTGCCGATAAGGCCCATGCCGCAGCTGAACCCCGCCATGAGCACGGGGATGTACTGCCGCCATCGCAGGCCGAGTTTCTTCTGGAAATAGTACCGGCCGATCAGCGCGCCGATGAACTGGGGGATCACGGCGTAGGGCAGCGTCTGGTTCAGGCCGCGCACGATGCCGTAGGTCAGGAAGACGGGCGCCCCGATCCACGACAGCCCCGCGAAGCAGACCCCGCCGATGCCCAGGCCCGCGGCGATGTATTGCCAATCGATCGCGCGTTCGAACTCGCTGAACCCGCCGGTGGTGGAGCTGAAGATCAGCGCCTGCTGCTCGGCGGTGACCTCCCACCACTCCTGGGCGTATGGGTAGCTCGGCCCGGGGATCGCGCCCAGACGCCAGATGAAGTGCGCGAACAGCAGCGAGCCGATCAGGATGATCGGCGTCAGCAACAGCTCGCTCTTCCAGATGCTCTTGAACTTCGTGCCGGTGAGTTCGCACTGGCGGTAGAACACGGTCATGCTGCCGTAGTTGTGCAGCGGCACGGGCAGGAACCACACCGCCACGCCCTGATACCCCGACAGGATAAAGCTCGCCTCGCGGACGAACGGCACGTTGATCACCTCGCCCGCGATGCCCTCCAGCCGGGCCGTGACGTAGCTGATCACGGGCGTGTAGACCAGCGCGTAGAACAGCATGATCACGACCAGCGACAGCGGGATACGCCCGTCGCTGATGTACAGCAGCCAGCACGACACGCCGAGATAGAGCGCCGTCGAGACGAGATAGACCGCGAAGATCAGCCACGGCCGGATGTCGCCCCGGCCCTCGGGGATGTCGAGCTCCTTGGCGATCGTGTCGCCCGCCGCGGCGTGCGCTTTCGCCTCCCGCCGCGCCCTCAACAGCGCCCGACCCACCGAGAAGAACCCCACCGCCGCGATCGCCGCCGCCACCCCCAGCGAAAACGACAGGTAGAAGTCGACCGTGTTCTTGTAGAAAGTCGTCTGCATGTCGTCGCCCGCGTCCCACGACGTCAGCACCCCCGCGTCGACCAGGAACGGGTTGGCGATGAACGTGATCATCAGCCCCAGGAACGTGCCCACCACCGCCCAGAACGGCAAGACCATCCCCAAGAGAAACTGCCCCATGTCCAGCGAGATCCCGGTCGCCACCGCCGGCAGCCACTCCGACGTGTCCTGCGTGAAATCGACGAACGGGATCGGGATGACCGTGATCGGCCGATCGAGCAACGCGCCGGTGACCGTCGGCAGTCCCAGGTACAGCACGCCGAACGCCAGGCCCACCACCGCGCCGATCGAGAACACCCGCCACCGCCAACTCCCCGCGGGAGCTTTCCCCCCGTTCGCGTCGACGTTTTCCGCCGGCGGATCGTCCGTCGGTTCCATGTCCGCCCAGCCGGTGTCCTCTTCGGTCTGTTCTTCCGACAACGCGAGGATGCCCTGCGCCCCGACCGGGGCCATCGGGAACGGCAGCTTCTCGATGTCCGACGTCAGCCGGAACAGGCCGTAGCCCAGAATCATGTTGTCGATCCGCCCAATGATCATCGTGAACGCGATCAACGCGATCGGCCCGGCCCACTCCCACATGAGCAGGCTGCGCTGCCCCAGCACCTCCGGGTCGCTGGGCGCGACCCAGCTCGGGATCTTATCGGCCAACCCCGCGGCCTCCGCCGCGTCGCTCTGCACGAAGAACTGCCCCCACAGCGCCCCGAGCCCGCCGTGGAACCCGCCCTGCAATTGCGACGCCGTCACCATGATCGCGCCGCTGAGGTAGAACAGCGTGAACACCTGCGCGTTGCCCAGCGTCTTGTGCGCCCGGCGGGCGACCTCGATGAACAGGATCAGCGTCACCCACTGCGCCGCGGGGCCGATGGACGAGCCCGCCAGCAGCGTCATGTAGATCGACCCCGGCACCATCAGCACCGCGACGAACAACGCCCCGAAGAACGCGGCCCACGAGAAGCCGTCGACGAACCGGTTCGGCGGCTCCATCAACGAGCGGAACTCTTCGAGCTCGCGGTCGACGCGCTTGGGCTTGCGGGTTGTCCGGTTCGAAGCCTTCACGCCGTCGCCACCGCCCCTTCCGCCGAAGCCGCGGCCTCGTTGTGCGTCGTGTCGTCGATGACGTCGCCCAGGGCCTCGAGCGTCTGCATCCGGTAGCGTTCCGTCGACGCGGTTGGCAGGGTGCGCCACAGCAGGAACTGCCGCCGCAGCCGCTTGACGAACACGCGGTTCGCCCGGACCCAGTCGCCTTTGGTCCCCGAGCGCCGGTGGAGGTGGACCTCGACCTCGTCAACGCCGGCGATGTCCGACGCCACGCCGGTCAGCGTGAGCCGCTGGGTCACGCCCAGGTCGAACGGCGACAGCGCCACCTCGGCCGAGAGCCGCACCCGGTCGCGGTCGTCGCGGTCGATCCCCACGTCCGACGCGGCGAACGCGCCCAGCCCCGCGTCCGCGTGTTGCCGGAAGTGCTCGGCCAGGAACGCGACGACGCCCGTGAGGTCGTACGCCGAGACCGTGAACGGGAAGATCATCTTCAGCTCGTTGTCGCGGGGCGCGGGCTCGGGGCCGGGCATCGTCCACGCCCGCGCTAGCCCCGGGTTGGCCGAGCGCGACGCGCGGACCGCCGGGTAGATCGCCGAGATCAGCACCGTCGCCATCACCACGCCGATCGCGAACAGCGCCTGCGTCGAAGCGAAGTTGATCGACACCGGCTCGATCCAGCCCCACGCCGACATCCAGGAGGCGCCCAGCGCCACGACCTGCGCCAGGAGCTGTCCGCCCAGTCCGCCGACCGCGGCGTACACGCCCGCCTCGGCGAAGAACAACAACCCGACGTGCTTCGGCCCCAGGCCCAGGGCGCTGAAGGTGTAGATCTCGCGCTGCCGATCGGAGATCGACCCGAGCAGCGTGCCGAAGATGATCAACCCGCCGAGCACCACCGGCGCAAGCAGCGGCAGCAACCCGCTCACCCGCGTCACGGGGCCGAGCGTCATCCGCCGGCTCCCCGTCGGCCCCGTCGCCCACACCGGCGTCGGCGAGACGCGGGTCAGCCCCCGCGCCAGCGCGGCCGTGTCCTCTTCCGGGCCGGCGAAGTACGTCACGCTGCGCAGCTCCCCGCCGAGCTGCGCGACCGCCCGGTTCGACGCCACCGCGACCTGGTTCGCGCTCAGGCGGATCGTGTTGCTCACCACGTCGGCCCCGCTGGCTCCGCCCGCCCCCGCGCCGCGCCGCTGCGCCTGCGCGGCCACGTCCACCGGCAGCCACGATTCGCCGTCGGCCTGACGCAGCCGCGTCAGCACACCACCGTCCGTCGGCCCGGCGTAACGCATCGCCCGGCCGTTGACCCGCACCGCGTCCCCCACATCCAACCCCAACCGCGCCGCCGCCTCCACCGGTAGGTACACCGCGTCGTCCGCGATGGCGGTGTCGGCCTGCTGGCCCACCGCTGCTTCGCCGATCACGCCTCGCAAAGCCGGCCAGGCACGCAACGCCGCCTCGTCCAAACCCATCACCGCGCCCAGACGCACCGACCCGCCGTCGTCCGCCCGCGCCACGGTCACGGGCCGATCCCCCGCGCCGCCCGCCGCCGATGTCTTCCACCAGCTCTCGGCCCACGCGCCGCGCGCCCGGTCCGGCGCCCCCAACACCTCGAGCACGCCCGTCGGCAGCGCCCCGTATCCCGCCTCGCGCACCAACACCGCGCGGCCCGGCATCGACTCGGTCACCGGCCCCAGCGCCGCCGCTCGCACCCCGACCTCCCGGCTCACGCTCGCGAAACACAGGATCGTGAACGTGAGCATCACCACCGTGACCGTCGTCAGCGTCGTCCGCGTCGGCCGCCGCCGCATCGTCGACATCCCCATCCCGATCGCCGCCGCCAACGCTCCGCTCGAACCGGTCCCGGGCATCCCCCCCGCCCCCGCCAGCCCCTGCATCGCCTTCAGCTCCACCTGGAACCGCCGCACCAGCACCCAGATCACCATCACCGAAAGCAGCGTGATCGCGAACGCCAGGAAGATCATCACCGGCGTCGACGACACCGCAAAGCCCGGGTGCGTGACGTAGAGCAAGCCGAACGTGACCAGGAAGATCGTGGTGAACCCGCCGATCCGGCCGTACACGCCCGTGGCCCCGACGAGCAGGCGTTCGAGCGCGAACGCGAACGGGATCGACAGCAGCAACAGCGCCACGATCGCGTGGACCAGGTCTTCCATCGTCTGCTGCAGCCGCGGGTACACCCGCTGCGACAACGCGACGCTGCGGCCGAGCGCCGCGGGCTCGGGCGACTCGGCCAACCGCCCCGCCTCGGCGTGCAACACCTCCAGGTCCGGCGCGGTGACGCCGCGCGCCCGCAGGCGCGACAGCCGCCGCTCGTTGAGCCGCCACAGGTCGGTGGCCGTTTGTCGGGTCCACGCCCCGGGCTCGCCGAACGCGTCGAGCTCGACCCCCTCGGCGTCGGTGTCTTCTTCGCCGACGCCCAGCGCCACCGGGCCCTGCGCGTCGAACACCTTCACCCGCGCCTCGGTCGCGCGGTCGGCCAGGTACCAGAACAGGTCGTCTCCGCCGCGCCCGACCAGCGACAGGTTTGGCCGGTACGCCGTGTCCGAGCTCGCCCGCATCAGCTGGTACTTGCGCGTCCCGCCGGGCCGCGTGCCGAGCCACGTCATCCCGAACCCGCGCGCCGCCACGACGTCGGTGCGCAGCGCCGAATCGATCGGCTGCACCAGCGCGTTCTGCGTCGTGATCGCCGTGACCCCGCCGTCGCGGCCCGTCTCGAAACCCAGCATCGTGAGCTGGGCGTCGATATCGCGGCGCAGCCCGACGACCTCGAACCGGCCGTTGGCGTCGACGGGCGCGAGATCGATCGGCGAGTAGTCCGCCGGGGCTTCTTCGCCTAGCGCCCGCCACGACACGTCTGGGTCGCCGGCGTCGCCGGGCCACAGCGCCACCGTCGCGCCCGCCGCGGGCCGGCTCTCGGACAGGCCGCCCGTCACCCGCCGGCTCGCCACGCTGCCGGTCGGGCGTTTGCCGTCCCAGCCCACGCGTTTCGTGACGATCTGCGGGCCGAACGACGGCCGCTGGGTCATGCCCGGGTCGTCTACCGCCTTGCGCAGGAGCGCCGCGGCCTCGTCGAGCTGCGTCGCGAACGCCGGCAGGTCGAGGTTCTCGGGCGTGTCGTACGGGTGGCCGTCGCGCGGCCGGGCGTCGTGAACCGTCATCAGCGCAAAGTGATAGATCCCGTAAGCCCCGGCGATCGCCCCACCATTAACGTGCCGGCCGGGAATCAGCGCCGCCGCGTAAACCGGGTCGCGCAATGCCTCGCGGTCGAGGTTGGCGTAGCGTTCGGCCGGGCCACGCTCGGCCAACTCGTCGAGCCGGGCGAGGAGTCGGGCGTGGAACCCGGGCGCGTCGGCGTTCGCCTCCGGCCCGCGGACGCCGTACAGCCGATGTGTCCAGTCCCCCGCGACCGGGGCCCAGACGGGCGTGCCGTCGGACAGGTCCAGGGTGGCGTGGAACACGACGCGGTGGTCTTCGGCCGCGACGTCGACCGCTCGCCGCAGCGCCGCGCGTTGTTGATCATGCCGTATGGCACCACGCAGTTCTGCGCGGCGGACGCGCAACGATCGCTGCGTCTGGGCGAGTGTTTTGTTCAGCGCAGCTTGGTCGTCTGGGGAATCCGGCCGTTCGTCTTGCGTTGCGCCGCGGTGCAGCCACCGGCGGACGCGGTCGAAACCCGCCACCTCGTCGGTCAGCAATCGCAGGCGGTCCCGCTTCGACCCGGCGTCTTGAGATGAGGCCGGCCGGCGGCGCACGTTTTGGCGTTGCCGGTCCAGGTCGGCCCGGGCCCAGTCGGCGTGCGCGGTGAGACGGTCGCGCACCCAGGGCGACATCGCGTCGTCGCCCGGTGACGCTCCACTCCAGCGCCCCAGCTCCTTGAATGCCCGGTCCACCAGTTCGCGTTCCGCTTCGTGCTGTGCCACCAGCCCTTCGTGGTCGGCCGGCGACATCGTCAACGCGTCGTAAAAATACCGGGCCCCGCGGTGCCGCTGGGCCCGGGCGTCGAAGAACACCAGCAGCACGCCGCGGCGCGGCGATGACTCGGCCCAGTGCTCGGCCAAACGCAGAAGCCCGGCCACGTTCGCCGCCCGCCGCGCCGCTGGGGAACGCGACGGCACCGTCCCGTAGCTGTCGTACGCCGCCGCGACGACGGCCACCTCGCCCGACGCCTCCGTGCCCGGGAAGTACGCGACCACGTTTCGGCCGACGGCCCCCACGCTCGGCTCGGCCTGAACCGCGTCCCGGGCCCGGTCTCCCCGTTGCGTGAGGCGGACCGCGTCTCGGTCGACGAGCAGACCGAGCGCTTCGGCCGCCGGGCGATCGATGAAATAACGCGGGAGGTTCAGCGGCACCGGCGCGTGCTTCGCCGCGCCGCCGGCGGGTCCGCCCGACCCCACAAACACCACGGCCCGGGCGCCGCGCGCAAACGCCCGCCGCCAGTTCTCGCCGCAGTGGTCGTCCATCACCACGACGCGACCGTCGGGCGAACGACCGCCGTAGTCACTCGGCTCGCCGCGACCGACGTAGATCGATGACGCTTCGAGCGTGCCCCCGAGCACCGGCGCCGCGATCACGTTCGCCCGCAGCGCCTCGGCCACCACGTCCCGTCCGTCCACGGCGATCTCCACTCGGTGTGCGGCCGCGTCGTGGCGCACCACCGGGAACTCCAGCTCCAAGACCGTCGCCGCGCCGATCCCCCGCAAGCGCTCGAGCAGATAGTCGCCCGCCCCACGCCCTTCCGGCGAGCCCGCCAGCCGGTGCGGCGTCTGCGTCAACGCCCGCAGGTCCGCCGCGAATCGATCCGCCGCCTCGTTGCCGGCCGCGGGCCCCGCGAAAACAAAAATCAGAAGCATCGCGATCGACCGACACCAACTCACGCCTCACCCCCGATCGACCCGGCGGTGATGCGCAGGTCTTCCCGGCGATCGACGCGTTCGATCTGCCCGTCGCGGACCCACATGATGCGGTCACACAGCGCCAGCAGTCGGTGGTCGTGCGTCGAGCAGACGACGGTGACGCCGCGCCGGGTGTTGATCTCTTCGAGGATGTCGAGGATCTGCTGGCCGGTCTTGAGATCGAGGTTAGCCGTGGGCTCATCGGCGAGGAGGATGCGCGGGTCGTTGCAGAGGGCCCGGGCGATGGCGACGCGTTGCTGCTGACCGCCGGACATCTCGACGGGCCGGTGGTCCCAGCGTTCTTTGAGCCCGACCAGGTCGAGCAGCTGCATGCCTCGGGTCCGCGCGGCGTCGGGGTTCGTCCCGGCGAACGCCATGGGCACGGTGACGTTTTCCAGCGCGGTCATGTACTTGATCAGGTTGTACTGCTGGAAGATGTAGCCGATCTTGTGGCAGCGCAGGAACGCGAGCTCGCCCGCCGAGAGCTGGGCGACGTCGACCTCGTCGATGAGCACCCGCCCGCCGGTGGGCGCGTCGAGCGCGCCGATCATGTTGAAAAACGTCGACTTGCCCGAGCCCGACGGCCCCATCACCGCGACGAGTTCGCCGCGGTGGATCACCGCGTCGACGCCGCGCAGCGCGTGGGTCGCCGCGTCGCCCGTGCCGTAGGACTTGGTCAGTCCGAGCGTGCGGATGATCACGGGCTTCGCCGCGGCGGCGGGTTGAGGTTTGGGGGTTGAAGGTGGATCCATCGTGGTTTAATTCTGCATGTGACGGCGACGACGCTTCGCCTCCGACTCCCAAAACTCCGTCTCAACTCCCCTACTCGACGCGCATCGCTTCCATCGGCGACAGCCGCGACGCGACCCACGCCGGCCCGATCGCCGCGAGGGTCGCCAGCAAGACACCCACGCCCAGCGACACCGCCGCAGCCGTCAGCACCCGGCCCGTCGCATCCGCGGCCAACCCGAGGGTGCCGCCGAACTCCAGGCCGCCGCGCCCCAGCGCCAGCAACACCCCCAACAGCACGCCCACCGCCCCGCCCGCGGCCCCCTGCACCAACGCCTCGATCACGAACACGCGCATGATCGAGCCGTCCATCGCGCCCAGGCATTTCATCGTGGCGATCTCGTTGAACCGCTCGGTGACCGACATCAGCAGCGCGTTGGTCACGCCCACGACGCAGACCAGCAGCGACAACCCGACGAGCCACAGCGTGCCGGTGGACAACCCCATCGCCGCCGTCTCCGCCGCCGGCCGGTACCCCTCGGCCACCGCGTCGTGGCGGGCTTCGCGCAGGTAGCGTTGCGCAACTTGCCGAGCCGAGAGCGGCGCAAACGTGTCGCCGACCTCGGCCGACCACCACGCCGCCTGGTCTTCGTTTCGCAACGCCCGCATGGCCCCCTCCAACGTGTCCGTGCCCCAGCGGCGCTGCGCCTGTTGCCGGACCTCGGGACCAAGTAGCGCCGCGCGGGCGGCGGCCACGCGGTTCGAATATCGCGCGTAATCCACCAGCCCCCGCCACGCCGCGTCGTCGAGGACGAACCCCGCGTCGTGGATCGCCTGCCGCACCGGCTCGGCGCCGGCCGCGTCGTCGAGGCGTTCGGAAAGCGGCTGGTCATGAGATTTCCTCAGCGTCTCCACCGCCCGGCCGTGCCCGTCCTGGACGTCGCGGGCCACGTCCTGCAACACCGCCCAACGTGCGACGGTCGTGTCGCCCGCTTCACTGGCGTGGCGTGTCCACGACGGGCCGAGGCCGAGTCCGTTGACCCGCTCCACGAAATCGAGGTACGCCGTCGAGTCGTCCGCCGTTCCGATCTCTTCGAGCAGCGCCGCGAGGTCGCGTCCACCCAGCAAGACCGCCGTCGCCGCGGGGCTGAGTTCGGCAAACCACCGGTGGGTTTGGGCCAAAGCCCGGGCACCGTGGCGGGCTTGCTCCCAGCGTTCGTCGTCGCCGCCGTACCAACCGCGGAGTTCACCGAGGTCGGCCGGGTCCGCCGCGGCGAGTTGTTGCCGGATGGAAGCCAGCGTGTCGGGCGTGGTCAGCCGGCTGAGCCGCCGCACCGCGTCGCGCGTCGGCCGCAGCTCGTCCCACGCCGCGGTGCGCGTGCGCTCGGCGAGGATGCCGTACACCGCCGTGTAGACCAGGAACGCCACCGCCAACGCCAGGATCGCCGTCGTGATCCCCGACCGCAGCATCCGGTACGACATGCCCGACAACGCCAGCCGGCCGCAGCGCGCCCAACTCAGCTTCGCCTGATTCTTCGCCTCGATCGGCTTCACGCCGCGCCCCTCTCGCTCCCGCCGGTTGCGTCCGCGGTGCCTACGAGCACGATCAGCTTGCGCTCCACCAGCATCTGCATGAACCGCATCACCGTCAGCCGGGCTTCGTGGAAGCCCAGGCGGTACCGGTCGGCGAACGCCTCGATGACGGCCTTCAGGTCGCGCCGACCGTCGCACGACTCCCACACCTCACGGCCCAGGCGATCCAGCGCCACGCCCTTCTCGCGCCGCAGCGGCAGCCACCACGACACCGGGCCGTTCATCCACCACCGCCGCCGCAGCGGCACGAACAACACCAGCGCGTCGCCGCGCGTTTCGCAGCGCACCGCTCGGTTTACCACCGGCACCGCGGCAAGGGTCTGCGCCAGATCCAACCCGCCCTTGATCCGGGGCGCGGCGGGCAAGGTGTGGGTGGCCGCCGCGCTACCCAACCGCGCACCGACCTTCCGCCGGGCCGCCGCAGGCGAGCGCGAAGCCGTCGAGCGACGGCGCGTCTTTGGCCGGCCCCACCGCCGTCACTTGGTAGATCGCGTCCTCGGCCGGGCAACGCCAGGCGCGGGAGACGGCGACTTGGTGGCGGTTCAGCAGGCGTTGGTAGCGGGGGCCGGGCACGTCCCACGCCACGGAAGCCGCGTCGTGCCTCGGCGATTCGTCGGTGTCGTGGGGCTCGATTGAGAACACCGCTTTGGATTCGTCGCGTTTGAAGAGCGCCCGCCAGTCGCCGTCGAACCAGGCGTCCGCCATCGCCCGCCGGCGCAGCGTGACGCTCTTGGGCAGCGGCCGCTGCGGGTCCGCGACCCGCGGCGTGTCGCGCGGCACGAAAGTCAGCGCGGCGTCGGCCGGCTGCACGACCGCGCGGTGCATCCGCCAGCCCGTCGGCAGGCCCGCCTCGATCCCGAACGCCCGCACCCGTCGGGCCTCCTCGGCCCGGCCCACCACCCGCAGCCCGCCCAGCACGTCCGCGGCCAGCGTCGCGTCGGCCGGGTCATACGGATCGACATCCACCACCACCTCGATCAGCCGCGCGGTCTCGGCGTGGTAGTGCGCCGCGCGGACGAGCGTCGCGGCCTCGCTCCGGTCGGCATCGAGAGCCGGCCCGAAGCGCCGCTCCAACCCGCGCCACCCCGGCG
>JBCCCG010000046.1:0-19713 GCA_039033595.1 Planctomycetota bacterium
CGACGGGCTCGGGCAAGTCGCTGTGTTATCAGGTGCCGGCGCTGATGCCGCCGGGTGCCTCCGGCGGTTCGGCGGTGACGGTAGTGCTTTCCCCGCTGATCGCGCTCATGAAAGATCAGGTCGATGCACTCGTCGCCCGAGGCGTGGCGGCGACGTACATCAATTCGTCCCTCGGCCGGGCCGAGCGGGAACGGCGGTATGCGGGGCTGGCGGCGGGTGAGTTCGTGTTGATCTACGTGACGCCCGAGCGGTTCCGCAAGCCGGAGTTTCGGGCGGCGTTGGAGAAGGTCGAGGTGAGGCTGCTCGCGGTGGACGAAGCGCACTGTGTCAGTGAGTGGGGCCATGACTTCCGGCCGGACTACACCCGGGTTGACGAGTTTCGCCGCCTGCTCGGCGAGCCGACGACCATCGCGCTCACGGCCACGGCCACGCCCGACGTGCAGCAAGACATCATCGCTCAGCTCGGTTTGACGCCCGGCGATGGGTTCGATCAGGTCAAGATCTACAACCAAGGCATCGACCGGCCGAACCTGGCCCTCGGCGTTGAGGACGTCTGGGACGACGATGCGAAAACTAAACAGATCCTTGGGCATATACGCGATATACGGCGTGACCGTGTCACATCGGCGACCAACGTTGCGGGGAGCGGCATCGTGTACTTCACATTGATCAAGACCCTGCGGCAGTTCAGCGAGCGTCTGCGGGCAGAGAAAGTCCCGCACCTTTGCTACCACGGTGAACTCGACGCGGCGCAGCGGCGCGATGTGCAGGAAGCGTTTATGAAAGATCAGGGCGACGCCTCTTCGCTGGTGTTGGCCACCAACGCGTTCGGCATGGGGATCGATAAAGCCGACATCCGTTTCGTGGTCCACGCCGACTGCCCCGGCTCGCTGGAGGCGTACTACCAGGAGATCGGCCGGGCGGGGCGTGACGGGCTGCCTTCGCGTTGCACCTTGCTGTACGACCAGCGCGACCTCGCTACGCAGATGGAGTTCCTGCGCTGGGCCAACCCGGACGCGGCGTTTTATCAGCGCGTGTTTTCGCTGTTGGAAAGCGAAGCCGAACGCATCCACGCCGAGGGTTTGGACTGGCTGAGGTCGCAATTGCACGCCAAGCAGGGCCGGCACGACCGCCGGCTGGATACGGCGTTGGCGATGCTTGAGCGTTTCGGCACGCTCGCGTCGGACTCGGACTGGCGTACCGACGACCACCCCCGGCTGACCTTGGTCAACGACTTGGCTCCGCAACTCCTCGATGAGGCACGCCTGGGGGAGAAACTTCAACGCGACCAACAGAAGCTCTACGCCCTCGTGCAGTACGCTAGGCATGACGGCGACCGGCGGGCATTTCTGAACGACTACTTCGGCGCGAACGGTGTCGCCACAGAAAAAACCCCCGACACCTGACGGCGTGGGGGGCTGGAGGAGAAAGAGCGAGGTTGTGGGGGTGATACGTCGCACGACGCGTCGCGGTTCAGTGGCGGATCGCTTGGGCGGCGGGTTCGGCGTTGCGGTGAAGCAAAGCCAGCACGGTGTCCTTGAAGCCGATCAGCTCACGGCGACGCAGGAAGGCGATCGCGGCGGAAGCCAGAGCGATGAACACGGCCATGGCGAAGAGCGTGCCGCCGTCGGTTTCGGTGCTGCCCGGGGCCACGGGGATGTTGATGCCCAGCACGGTCAGGTGGGTGAAGATCGCCCCGCCGATCACGCCCAACGCCATCACGGCGCCCAGTGAGTTGGCGAAACCCAGCCAGATACCGGTGTCGGTCCAGCCGCGGACCTCATCGGCTGCCCGGCTGCAGTCCGGCTCGATCCGGCTCAGCCACGTGCCGGGGGTCAGGAGCAATAGAGCGACCACGAGCTCGGCAAGCGCGGTAATCGTCGCCGCCGGCCGTCCACCCAAAGGCTCGAAGATCACCTGCGTTGCCGGGGCGTAGGTCAGCTTGAAAAACAGCGTCTGCAATAACAGAACGGCAACGGCGATCTGCAGGATCCAAGTCGCAATGGTGATCCAGGATTTGCTTTGAGGTTGTGACATCGTGAGTCTCCTGAAAAATGATTCTCGTCATGCCGGCAGAGAGACAACCGGGGGCGCGCGTCAAGTATTTCGGACAGACGAAGAATATTATTTCCAAAATCGTTGGAATAAAACAGAACACCCCGTGCCGTGTCGGCATCGGGGCGTTGATGGGTGGCGACTGGGAACGGTTTACGCGCTGGTGGCTTCGGGGATCGTGACCTCGGGGAAATCCACCACCGGGTCGGTGACGTGGTTGAGGTAGTTGGTGAAGATGTTGAAGACGACCACGGCCACGATCTCGATGACCTGCTGGTCGCCGTAGCCCGCCGCCTTGACCGCGGCGATCTGCTCGTCGGTCACAAAGCCTTCGCGATCGAGGATGTTGCGGGCAAAGGTTAGCGCGGCCTGGGTTTTCGCATCGGACGCCGAGCCGGCGAGCGCGGCCTGGGTGTCTTCGTCGGACAACCCGTTCATCTTGCCGATGGCGGTGTGGGCCGCGGCGCAGTAGTTGCAGCGGTTGGCACCGCCCACGGTCAGGGCGATCTGCTCCCGCACGTCGGCGGGCAGGCTGGTCTCGCCGAGCGTGCCGCTGGCGGCGAGGGTGCCTTTGAGGACAGCGGGGGCGTTGGCGAGGGTGGCGTAGATGTTCGGCACGCGGCCGAGCTTACTGGTAAGGCCCTCAAACATCGGGGCCACGGCTTCACTGGGGCTATCGGTGCTGACAGGGTCGATACGGGGCATGGTTCAACTCCATTCGGGAAGGGGACAATCGAGTACAGATTAGAATATACAGACTTGTCTGTTTATTTCAACCGTGGTATACTTTCGCAGTGAAGTTTTTGCTCCTGCCTTGTTTCGCAGCGTAATGCCAGTATCCAAATGCGACCAACTCGTCGAAACCGCCCTGAGCCTCTTCGAGCGTTCGGGGTTCGGAGCGGTGGGCATCGACCGGGTGCTGGCCGAGGCGGGCGTGGCGAAGATGACGCTGTACAAGCACTTCCAATCCAAAGACGAACTGGTCGCCGCAGCCCTAGACCTCAAGGACCGGCGGTTCCGGGCTTGGTTTATCAATGAGGTCGAGCGCCGGGCGGCCGCGCCGCGGGATCGACTCCTCGCGATCTTCGAGACGCTGCACGACGTCGTGGATCAGCCGACATTCCCGGGGTGTATCTTCGCCCGGGCGGCGGCGGAATTCGGGCCAGCGGACCACCCGGTCCACGTGGCGGCGGCCGAGCACAAGCGGCTCATGCGCCAATACATCTCGACCCTCGCGGCCGCCGCGGGAGCGGCCGACGCCGAGCGGTTGTCCTACCAACTCGCCGCCCTGATGGACGGGGCGATGGCCAATCTGCTCATTGGTGGCTGTGCCGACCTCTGCCCCGCGATCTTTGCCGCGGCCCAGACGCTGATCGACGCGGCCTTGGCGGACGCTTCTTGAATCTCAGCGGATCGGCGTTGTTTACCTACTCGCGGCTTTTGCGAGTTTCTTGAGCATCTTGATCTGGCCCGTGTGATAGAGCGTATGCTCTGCCACCCCGTGAATCATCTCACTCGCGATGCGGCCGGTGCGGGGATCGGCCGGCTGATCCAGACGTTCGGGAGCCAGCGTTCTCACCGCATCGACCAGCCGTTCGTGGGCCGTGACCATGAGCGAGACTTCCTGTTTCCACTGGGCCGGCGGCAGAACCGACACCGGTTGGGGAGTCCCGGTCTTGCGCTGGGCAAAGGGTAAGCGATGTGAAGTGCCAGCCAAACGATTGGCCACGCTGTTCTCCCAGAACGCGATATGCAACGCGATCTCGCGGATGCAGTTCATGCCGGGTGCCGGTCGAAACAGCGCGTGCTGCGGGGTTACGCCGCGCATCAAGCCGAGATAGGTCGGTGCACCGTGCCAAGCCGGGCGCTTGGTAGTGGGATCGATCGACAGCAACGCGGTCGAGAGTTGTTTGCCGGCGCGTGTTCGTGGCACGGTCCGCTCCCCACGCACTGTAACATAGACGCGGATACCCGCCCCCCCGAGGCGGGCCTTAGCGGTAAACCCATGACCATCCAATGGTTCCCCGGTCATATGAACACGACCCGGCAGCAGCTCGCCGAGCGCATGCCGGCCACCGATGTCGTGGTCGAGCTGCTCGACGCCCGTCTTCCCGGGGCTTCGAGCAACCCGCTGCTCGACGAGCTGCGCCGCGGCGTGCCGGGCAAGGGCCCCGACGGTCGGGCCGGCGACCTGCCGTGCGTCACGCTGTTGACCAAGTCCGACCTGGCCGATCCGGCCGTGACCACGCTGTGGCGTGACCACTTCCACACGCACCGGCAGGTCAAGACCCTGTCGGTCGACCTCACGCAGAAGGCGGACACCAAAAACCTGCCCAAGCTGATTCGTCGGCTCGCCCCCAAGCGCGTCGAGAAGAACAAGCCCGCGCGTGTGTTGATCGTGGGGATCCCCAATGTCGGCAAGTCCACGCTGGTCAACGCCCTGCGCGGTAAGGCCGTGGCCCGCACGGGCAACGAGCCCGCAGTGACCAAAGGCCCGCAGGAGATCAAGCTCACGGGCGGCATCGTGCTCACCGACACGCCCGGCATCCTCTGGCCGAAGTTCGACGACGAGGCGGTCGGCCTCACGCTGGCGATCAGCGGCGCGATCAAAGACACGGCCGTCGACGACGACACCCTCGGCCCCGTCGCCGCGGCGTACCTGCTGCGGCACTACCCCGATCGCCTGCGCGACCGTTATAAATTCGAAGAACTCCCCGAAGCCGGGCGTAACGACGCCGCGGCGACGCTACTCGGATCGATCGGCCGCAAGCGGGGTTGCCTTGTGGCGGGCGGCGAGGTGGATTTCACCAAGGCATGCCAGCTATTGTTGCGTGAATTGCGTACGGGCAAGCTCGGCCGAATCAGTTTGGAGCGGCCTTAGCTTTGTGGTTTTACCAAGGAGTTTTGAGGTGTCGGGATCGATCCGTTGGCTGCGTTTAGTCGGTATGGTTGAAGGGGTTTCCTTTTTGCTTCTGCTGGGCGTGGCGATGCCGTTGAAATACGCGGCGGGGATGCCCGAGGCGGTGAGTGTTGTCGGCATGGCCCACGGCCTGCTTTTCATCGCGCTGTGGCTCGTCGCGGCTTGGGCGTGGGCCCGGGGTTTGTCCGGGAAGTTGGCGTTCCTGGCGATGATCGCGGCTATCGTCCCCGCGGGGCCGTTCCTGATCGACCGCAAGCTCAAGAACGCCGTGCCGACACCGTCCATCGCAGAGCCGCGTGACCCATGACCGCGGCGGTCTGAAGGATCAGCGCGCAATAGCTTTTCCCGTGGGCCGCATCGTGCACGGGCTCACGGTGAGATACGGGCTAGAGCGATCGAATAGCGCCCGCACATCAACGGCTAATAAACGCCGGTCGCCGCGCCGAGGATCAGCAGCACCAGCGCCACCGCGATCACAATCCCGACGACGCGACGTCGGCGGAGCTCGGCCTGTTTGGGGATGGCCCGGTGCATGTACTCGTCGGGCCGGGGACGATTGAACTTGGGTAGCGGTAAGTCGGCCATGGATAACCTCCTTGGGTTACGTGGCGGAAACACGCTTGGGGCTAAGTTCTATTTTATCTCGCGATCAGGCAAGGCCAAGGATTTCATCACGCGTTGGTAGGTCTTGTCGCGGACCTCGGCCAGAATCTATGCGCTCGCTCTGTCGGCCACGCTTGCGGCCATGATCGGGCTTGCTTTCGGAGGCATGGGCGTTTTGACTCATCCACAGCGCATCGGCTAGTCGTCGCAGGGAAAGACCTAGGGCCGACGCGCCGGCTTCGAAGGTTAGGATCATTACTCACTGAAGTGTCCGGCGGCGGGGCGGCCGCGGCGGCCGAGCGGTGCGATCCGAGATCACGTGGCAGGAGGTGGTTATGGGCAGGCAGACGCTGTTGGGGGCGTTGGTGGCCGGCGCGATCGGGGTGGGGGCTTACGGGGACAACATCTAACCGCCGCCGTGGGTCGGCAGCGACCCGGGGTTTGAAACGTTCCAGGAGTGGGAGTTCGTGGCGGAAGGGCCGACGGCGCCAGACGGGGAGCTGGGTTTCGACAACGCCGGCGGCACCCCGCTCGTTACACCCGGCACGGGCGTGGCGTTCGACCCGTTGGGCACCGGCGCGTTCCCGGCGCTCGACGGCTACGTCGGCACGATCGTAGCGGGGACCAATGTCCTGATCTTCGACATCCCCAACATCCCCGATGATCGTCCGGTCAAGCACCTGCGCATCCAGATCAACGGGAACTGGACCGGCTCGTTCCGCGTCGTGCCGACGGTGACGCTGCTCACCGGCACCGACGTCGCCAGTGCGGTCGATGCCTCCTTCGTCGCCTCGGAAGAAGTTTTCCTCGGTTTCCACCGCTGGGAAGACTGGGACTTATTTCCCAACCCGGACGACGAGCGGCTGGTGCTCTCGGTGCCGGTCGGGGCCATCGTCAGCCAGGTCGTCATCCACACGATCTCGATCCCCGAACCAACCACACTGCTTTCGCAGCTCGGCGCGGCGGGTTTGATGGTGCTCGGGCGAAGCCGAGTCGGCTGAGGGTTGGGCAAAAGGAATTTCAGAAAGTCAGGCGCAGGCCAAGGTCCACGGAGAAGATCTCGGCGTCGTCGAGTTCGAACGCGCCGAAGTCGATCTCGCTCGAGCGGAAGTAACGGACGCCGGCGGTGAACTGGAGGTTGCGGGTGATCTCGTAGGCCAGCCCGCCGCGGAGTTGGTAGGCGAAACCCACGCCCAGGTCGTCGAAGTCGGCGGTGTCGAGGCTGCCGGTGCCCGAGACCTCGCCGTCGAACAGCACGATCCCGACGCCCCCGCCGGCGAAGACTTCGAAGCCGAAGCCGATCGGCACGTCGAGGTAGTAGTTATTCATGATGGCGGTGCTGTCGAAGCTGCCGCTGCCCGCGTCGGCCGAGGGCGGGTCGGTCGAGAGCAAGATGCCGTCGGTGTCGCGGAAGGTGGCTTCCACCTCGTTACGCAGCAGCCCGCCGTCGATGCCCACCGCGATGGAGAACGCCGAGTTGGTGTCGAGGTCGAACTCGAAATCGGTGCCCGCCGCGTCGTCGTCGATGAGTTCGCTGGGGTTGTCGCTGGGAAAGCCAGCCGAGAAATCGACGTAGATTCCGGCAGATGCGGAACTGGGCTGCGCTAACGCGGCCAGCGTGAAGATCGATGCGATACGGAGTCGGTGGTCGGGAAAACGGTACTTCATGGGGTTCTCGATTCCTGAATAGACTGTGGCGGCCGGAGTGGCCGCTACGGTTTTATCGACGGGCCGACCGCAAGAATGTGGGCGTCGCGACGGCTATCGGACCCGCGGAGACGAATGATGAAACGCATCGAACGGGGCGACTTGACAGACCCACGCGTGATCGCGTTGGTGAACCACCACGTGTCGACCGCCCGCGGGGAGACGGGCTTGGGCTGTGCGCACGCGCTGGAGACCACCGATCTCGATCGGCCCGGCATCACGTTCTGGACGATCTGGGACGACGCGTCACCGGTCGACATACTTGCCGGCATTGGTGCGCTCAAAGAACTCTCGCCGGGTCACGGCGAGATCAAGTCCATGCACACCGCCGAACACGTGCGGCGGCGCGGCTTCGGCCGGGCTCTGCTGGATCACATCATCGCCCACGCCAAAGCGAACGGCATGTCGCAGCTGAGCCTGGAGACCGGCTCTTGGGATTACTTCGAGCCGGCGCGGCGGTTCTACCGGCGGCACGGCTTCGTGGAATGCGAGCCGTTCGCGGACTACAGGCCCGATCCAAACAGCGTGTTTATGTCTCGGGAGTTGTCGATGGGCTAGCGCTTTCCACGGCCGGCACGGTGGCCGTTCTTGGTCACGACCGGTTTCGCGGCGCGGACTTCGGGGGCGGTCCTGATCCGGTTTAGTGCTTTCTTGCGGTACTCGGGCGAGAGCTCGCAGCCCAGCCAATCCCGCTCCAGGCGATTCGCCACGGCTAACGTTGTGCCGCTGCCCGCAAACGGATCGAACACCAGGTCGCCGGCGTTCGACGAACAGCGGATGATGCGTTCCAAGAGCGCTTCGGGGAGCTGGCAGGGGTGCCACTGTTCGCGTTCTTTGAAGGTGCCGGCCAGCCGTGATTGGTACCAGGTGTCCCACCCCGCGTCGAAGGCACCCTCTTCGGCGGCGTCTTGCGGGCGGACGTGCCAGTTTTCGGTCGCGGGGAACTTGAGCACCCAGGTGTCGTCGGGCAGCTTGCCCTTGGGGTTCTGGCGGGCGTCGTTGTAAGTGGTCATCCGGGCGCTGGGCACGGCGACCTGGTCGTAGTGGAACGTGAACGGCGGCTTGGTGGTGAGGTTGCTCTTGGGCCTCCCGGTGCGCTGGTTCACCGCGGCGCGGCCGACGCAGTAGAACAGGTGGGCGTGGCTGCGGTTGAACTTGATCTTGCAGCGCTGGCCGAAGGTGTAGTGCCATACGATCCAGTTACGGAATAAAAGCTTCCCGTCGCGTTGGAGTTTTTTGAGGTGGACGCGGGTCTCGGCGGCATACTCGTCGCCGATCAGGATGTAGAAGCTGCCGGTGGGTTTGAGCAGCCGGGCGGCAGCGTCGATCCAGGCGTAGGTCCACGCGAGGTACTCGTCGTCAGGGCGTTGGTCGACGTAGTGGCCGTCGTACTCGAAACCGATGTTGTACGGCGGGTCGGCGAAGATCAGGTCGGCTCCCCCGGAAGCGATCCCGTCAGTTGATTGTTCGAGCGTATCGCACCAGGCGTTCATCCGCGCGATGCAGTCTCCCAGTGCGATCGTGCCCCGAGGCAGTCCACCGTCACTGGCTATTCGGTCTGGGGGGGTCGTTTTTTTCCGGGTCTTGGACGCCATGGACAGCGCAGTTTAGCAGGCGCAGCGCGTCGCGCCAGTGGTCCGCGACCCGCGGCGACCGGGCCGCCGGGGTGCTACGCTGTCGGCATGAAACCCAAGGTGCTGATAACCGAACGGCTCGACGACGACTGCGCCGTATGGCTGGCCGAGCGCGCGGAGGTGGAGTGGGTTGCGCATGACGACCCCGACGCCATGGCGGGAGCCCTCCCGGAGGCCGAGGGGATGGTCGTGCGCACCTACACGCAGGTGGACGCGGCTATGTTGGCCCAGGCTCCGAAGCTGAGGGTGGTGGGGCGGGCGGGCGTGGGGCTGGATAACTTCGACCTGCCGGCGTGCGCTGCGGCGGGCGTGGAGGTGGTCTACACGCCCGATGCGAACACGCAGGCGGTCGTCGAATATGTCACCGGGTTAATGCTCGACCATGTCCGGCCGCGTGCCGCGCTGCCCGCGGGCGCCACGGCCGAGGCGTTTCACGCCCTGCGCCAAACCGAGGTCGGCACGCAACTCGATGAGATGACGCTGGGCATTCTCGGCTTCGGGCGGATCGGCAAGCGCCTCGGCGCGGTCGCCCACGCCGTGGGTATGAACCTCAAAGTATGTGACTTGCTGCCCGAGGCGGAGCTGCGGCAGGCGGTGGACTTTCCGTTTGATTGTGTGACCCACGACGAGTTGTACGCGGGCAGCGACATCCTGAGTATCCACGTGGACGGCCGACTCGAGAACCGCGAGATGATCGACGCGGCGGCGCTGGCGGCGATGCGCGACGAGGTGTTGCTGATCAATGCGGCGCGCGGGATGCTCGTGGATCATGAGGCGCTTGTGGCGTGGGCGGCGGATCGGTCCGGGGTCCGGGTCCTGCTGGATGTCCACCACCCGGAACCGCCCGCAGCGGATTCGCCCCTGCACGGATCAGCCAACATCACGCTGCTGCCGCACCTCGCATCACGGACGGCCATGGCCCTGAAGAACATGAGCTGGGTCGTCCGCGATGTCGCTGGGGTGCTCGCCGGGGACCCGCCGTGTTACCCGGCCCACGTGAGGTGATTGATTTGGAACACCCTAGGCCGAACCCGTGAAATGCTATCGAACTGCGTAGCCGAAATCTGCAAGTATTTGTAATTTTCTATTGGGTATTGCTTGCCTGAAAAATAGGCATGTTTTTTTAGAGTGCGTTCAGGTAACGATCCCGCTAATTATTAATTGCACAGAATGATGGCACGCATGCGGCGCCTAAGTGCAGTTGTGAAAAGAAGATAAATTGGAAAATGTGAGAAAAATCGCTTTCGTTACAGTGGGTTTCCCGTATAATCAAGTGAGTTGAATTAAGTTGTTAATTTAAGATTGAATGTGATCGCCCCCACCCGCATGGCCTGCAATGGGCTGTGCAACCCTCTCTAGCGGTCAGGCCCCCCCACCTGGCCGCTTTTTTGTGCGCGCTGCCCGCATACTGGATAGCGGGGCAAGATGTCGCACGGTATCCGCTAAACAGCGGTTGGATATGGGTAAACGGGCACGGATACGTGTCGCGGGGCGATCAACGGCTGAATGGAGCCCGGCGAGGGTTAATCTGCCGAGGGGTGGTCAGCCGCAGGTCGGCCCACACCAAGCGGTGGTCCGAAACGTTGACTAGCTCGTGCCCTGGCTCGCCGGGGGCGGGCCAAAACACGCCGGCCTCGATCACCTCCCACTCGGTCGTCGGCAACACGTAATCCACGCGGAGATTCCCCGGGCCGCGCGGTGGGTGGTCGGACCAGTCGGCCGTGTCAAAGGCTGCGTCAGATTTATGGTCGGTGTTGACCCCGCCGTCGCTCTCGGCCGCGGCGACGGCACCAGCGCTGCGCGGCCGCGGGTCGGTGATCTTCGCGTTGGTCAGCAGTTGGTCTATGGCGCCCGGGAGCGATTCGCCGTCGTTCGGGTCGGCGTTGAGGTCTCCCATCACGACGACGGGGCGGTCGGCGGTATTGACGATCTGGGCCAGCAAGCCGATCTCGTCGAAGTTGCGTTTGCCGTTGCGGTCTTCAGGTCCGTCGAATACCGGCGGCGTCGGGTGGCTAATGAGCACGGAGAATGCCCGGGCGTCGACGCGCATCGGCACGCTGACGTGCGTCTTTGAAGAAAGCCGCAGGATGTCGCGCGCTTCGCCGGGGTAGTACTCTTTGGGGAAATAGCTGAATGGGAACTCGGCCCAGAGCTTTTCCTGTTGGGAGACCGCGTGCGCCGTATCGAGGCGGAACCGGCTAAGCAGGAGTATGCCGTACTGCCCCGGGTAGTCGCCCCACCCGTGCGCGTCGCCCGGTCCATTGGTGTTGCCATCGCCGTCGAGGTCGATCCCGGTGGGCAGGCCGGTGTTAACCGGAGGGCTGTAGGCGTGCCCAAATACGATTGGTTGCGCCGTGCCCTGTGCCACGGCGAGGTAGTGCTTTTGAAAGAGCGTCGCGAGTTGGCCGGTCGGGTCGTGGTCGAACTCGTTGATCAGCAGCACGTCGGGCCGGACGGTCTGGATGATCTCGGCGACCTGTTTGAGTTTCGCGTCTTCGGGAGTAGCCAAACGTTCGGCCAACCCCTCGGGCGTCTGTCCCGACAAAGCCGCGTTGCAGGTCGCGAAACGGATCGCCCGGGCGTCGTCTTGCGCCCCGCCATCGACGGCCGCGGAGAGACCGATGAGCAGGGCGCCAATAAGCACGGCGTGGCGGATCATGGCTTGCTCGCGGGTGGTTCGGCGTCTTCGGGGACAGATTCATCCACGTTTGTTTCCGAGGCCGGGGACTCGGCGGGTGGACCGTTGTCATCTTCCTGCGGGATCTCGTTGCCCGCCTCGTCGATAGGCGTCGGGCCGACCTGGTCGTAGACCACGGGGCCGGGCTTCTCGTCTTGCCAAGACTGTTTGGCGATGATCTGCTGGGCGGCACGGAGGCCGGTGACCATCGATCGGCGGTCGGTCATTGATGTGGGCGGCTCGTGCTGAGTTGCGTACGGTGCGTGTTCTTCCTTGTAGAGGTGTACGGTCTGGGTCGGGAAGGCGAACTGTACGCCCAGCGTATCGGCGAGGCGGACGATGTCGATATACAGGCGTTCGCGCTCACGCAACTCGGTATTCCAGTCGGGAACCTCGAAGAAGATATAGAGCAGCACGTCCATGCTGCTGGGTGACCACTGGTGCATCCAGACCTGGTAGTAGTCCTTGCGGGTGTAAGGGTGGGTGCGAACGAGCTCGCGGATGCCTTCGGTGAACGCGATGAGCTTGTCCGGCGGCGTGTCGTACTGCACGCCGAGGTGGGTCTTCCACCGGCGGTATTTACGACGGCCGTAGTTGTCGACCTTGGCCCGGACCAGCGAGGCGTTGGGCACGGTGACCTGGGAGTTGTAGAACGTGCGGATCCGGGTGCTGCGGAAGCCCAGGTCCTCGACGGTGCCCTCGACGTTGTCGATGACGACCCAGTCACCGACACCGAACGGCCGGTCGAGCAGCACGGCGACGCTTCCGAAAAAGTTCTCGATCGTGTCCTTGGCGGCGAAGGCAAAGGCGAGGCCGCCAATGCCCAGCGACGCGATCATCGGGCCGATGGGGATGCTCAGCGCGTCGGCGGCATAGATAATGCCGATGACGAAGATGAAGATCTTAACCGCCCGGCGGATCAGCGGGATCAGGATGTCGTCGAACTTGTTGCGAGAACGCCGGGCCCGGGACGCCAGTACCTCGGCGATGAGGTCGACGATGCGCCACGCCGCCCAGGTCCCTGCCAGGACGGTCCACACCGCCGCGGCGCCGTAGAGCAGGTCGTGCGTCGCGGTGGGCAGCCCGAGCGGCCGCAGCGCCAGCAGCCAGAGCAGCCCCATCGCGAACAGCCCGATCGGCCGTCCGGCCACGGCGATCGAGTCGGCGTGTTCTTTGCCGCCGCGCCGCCCGATCCGCTGGACCACGAGCACCCGCCATACGCCGCGTAAGATGCGGTCCAACACCACGCCTAGGAGGATCAGCGTGAGCACGCCGATCCACTGCCAGTACTTCACGTTCAGCCACCGCTGCGCCACCAAGCCTTCGGGCATGTAGCGCTCCAGCACCAAGCTGTATGCCTCGTCGACCGTCTGCAGCTTGCCCTTGGCTACGGCCTTGCGGTGCAGCGACGGCAGATGCCTCAGCGTATTGCCGCTGAACAGCCACCGGCCCGACGGCAGGCGGTCGAAGGTGATGTTTTCGTCCTCGAGTTCGAATCTCCGGGCGAGGTCGGCGTCGTAGGCGTTGAATGGTCGGGGGAAGAAGACCGAGCTGACCTGCCCGGGCGTCAGCGCCGCGGTATCATCGAGTGTCTCGACTTCGACCCAGCGGATGCGGTCGATCACCTCGAGGAGTTGCTCGGCCCGCTGTTTGGCGCTGTAGTCTTCGGGTGCGATGTCGGCCGCCGCCAAGTCGAAGCACGCCAAAACCGTCGGCCAATAGATATCTTCGCCGTCTCGTACCGCGGTGATCGCCGCGAGGTAGGTCTGCATCGTGGCTCGCGGCGAGTCGTAAGCCACCGCCACCGGCCCGTTGTCGGTGGGGATCACGGTTGGGGCGTTTGGCTCGGGGGAAACGCGAGCGGGCGGGGCGGTCTGCGCGAGGGCGCTCGTAACCAGGACGGCCACGCAACTACCGACGAGCCACCCAAGCGTGCGGCGGAAAGGCTTCATAGCGTAAAAGGTTACCGGATTGCCCGGCCTCGATGGGCTGCCGCCGGGCGATCAGCGGTGGAGGACACGAACGTTTTCGCGGAGGTCGTCGCCGGCGTACGCTTCGTCTCGGGAATCGTCCCGGCCTCCGTTGGGCCCGGCCATAACCTCGCCGGCCTTGGCGAACAGGGAACCGACGAAGTACACGGTGACCCCGACCAGCAATCCGGTCAGCACGACGAGCAGAGCGGCAACACGACGACCAGCAGGCCGCTGAGGACCGCCACCCGGACCGGCCACGCGGGCCGAACGACTTTGCGGTAAATCCCACCAAAACGCGGGTCGCTCTCGAAGGCGGTTTTCCAGTCCATCAGGGCATCGTAGGCCCCGAACAGGCGCTCCTCAAGGCGGGAAAAGCCCCGCCGGCGGGGTGGTGTTGCGGTCTGGTCCGTCTGTGACGGCGCGGCGGGGGATAGGGGCGTTTCTCAAGGCCCGCGAGGTGAAGTCTGCGACGCGGCCCGTCGATAGCTTCAGCAAGACCCTCGGATGGAGAAACGAGCCATGTCAGAAGTCAGCAACACCGCTTCCGGAACCGCCGCCGCCGATGCCACGGACGCTCCCGATACCACCTCGGCCGCCGCGGTCCAGGAAAACGTCCAGTCGGCGATCAAGGAGATCAGCCACATCGCCACCCTCCCCGAGGTGACGATGAAGATCATCCAACTCGTCGAGGACCCCGACTCGACCGCTCAGGACCTTAACAAGGTCATCAGCAACGACCCGGCCCTCGGCGCGCGTATCCTCAAGGTCGTCAACTCCGCGTTCTACGGCCTGCCCGGGCAGATCGGCAGTATCAACCGCGCCATTGTCCTGCTGGGCCTCAACGCCGTGAAGAACATCGCCATCGCCGCGAGCCTCGCCAAGCTGTTCCGCGGCGGCAAGATCTCGGCGAACTTCGACGCCCGCGACCTGTGGCAGCACTCCATCGCCACCGCCACCGCGACCCGCATGCTCAGCAACAAGGCCGGGCTCGGTCTGCCCGACGAGGCCTTCCTCGCCGGTCTGATCCACGACATCGGCATCATGGTCGAGATCCAGGCCCGCCGACCGAAGTTCATCGAAGCGCTGGCCAAGGTCGAAAACGAAGGTTGCACGCTCCGCGAAGCCGAGTACGCCTGCATCGGCGCGACCCACGAGATGTTCGGGGCCGGGCTGTGCAAGCTCTGGAAGTTCCCGACGAGTTTCCAGTACGTCACCGGCTTCCACCACCACCCGATGGACTTGGCTGAAAAGAACCGCGCGCTTGCGTGCCTCGTCCATATCGCCGACCACATCGCCGGCAAGATGGAGTTGGGTTTTGCCCACGACGTACGCCTCGATTCCCCGATCGACCCGCAGATCATGGCCACCTTGAACCTCAATGAGTCCGCGATCGAGGAGATCTGCGCTCAGCTCCCCGAAGCCATGGAAGAAGCTAAAGGGATCTTCCAGTCCGCAGGGGTGTGATGCCGCAGCCATGAACTCATCACGGAGTCTGCCCGTTGCGGTTGGGCTCCGGAAAACAGATCTCTCTTTTCCCTCCGGGCGACGGCACGAAAGTGTCGTCGTCTTTTTATTTGGATTTTGCCCGGATCCGTGACGATCCGCGGTGTTTTAATCCCGGTGGATTTCCGGGGTTGTCGGATGGTTAATTCTGCTCATCAAATGCTCGGGATTGATTAACGAGAATCTTGCGTGGCTTCGACATTTCGTCGGTACGTTTTGCGGCTGAAGAGTGCGGTGGATTCGGCTGGCCGCGGCAGGCGTGGTGAGTCGTCGAGTGTTTCGCTCTTCTTGACGTTCAGGCGTGAGCAGCGTGAAACCCGAGCCGGATCAACATCTCCAAGTGGGCCAGATCACGGTCCATCCCGAACGGTACGAGGTTTACGTCAATCAAGAGCGTATCGATTTGACGCTGACGCAGTTCCGTCTGCTGACCGCGATGGCGCGTCGGCCGGGCTGGGTTGTGACGGCCGAACAGTTTCAACAGCGTTTCGGCAAAGTCGGTGGTGAGACGCCGTCGGGCTCGCGCAACGTTAAGCACCACATCGCGGCGCTGAGACGCAAGCTCGGCGTCGCGGCGTGGCAGGTCCAGACGGTACGCGGCGAGGGTTACCGCTTGACGGACACCCAGCCGAAACACTCTGCCGATTCTCCGGTGTCACGCGCCGATGCCGTTGACGCATAACAAGCCAAACCCACACCCCTTGCTTACACAAACACGACCGTCGGCCGCGACACTGCGGTCCTTCTAATTTTCACATGCCTCACCCCCGGAGCCCCCGCCTATGTCGGCGCAATACCAACGGACTAACCACGCCTTCACTCTCATCGAACTCCTGGTTGTCATTTCGATCATCGCATTGCTCATCGGCATCCTTTTGCCGGCTTTGGGTAGTGCCCGAGAAACCGCACGCGGTATCAAGTGTTCGAGCAATCTGCGCCAGGTCGCGATCGGCTTTACGACTTACAACGCCGAGAATAAAGACCTGTTCCCTTACGCCTACGTCTACCCGACGACGGCTTGGAATGGCTCGGGTGCCCTGGGCAGTTCGTTCAGTTGGCTGTGGGAAGATCAACGCAGCGGCAGCCCCGCACAGGCCAACGGCTATGTCCATTGGTCCTGGGGCATCACCGGCGTCGAGTCCTTGACCACCGATGCGTTTTCATGCCCCACGATGGAGAACGGGGGCATCGCGCCGACTAACCTCGCCCCGGGATCGGTGGTTGACCGGCAGGTCGAGCGTCTTTCCTATACCGCGAACAATGTGCTGGTGCCACGTAATAAATTCAATGAGCCGGCCAGCACGCGGTCGCACAAGTTAGTCGACGCGTCGGTGTTGAAATCGCCATCGAGTGAAATCCTCGTTACCGAGTTGATCGACAACGAGCTGGCTGCTTCCGACAGCGGCGGAACGATCAAGAGTCACCGCTCGTTGAATCCGATCCTCAACCCCGCGGGCAACGACAAAGAGCCTTGGAAGTATCCCGCCGCCGGCGGCGTGATCCCCGACGCCCGTCTGCAGCAGGGCGGCAGCTACGGGTTGGGCAATTACCAAGACACGTTGTTGACGACCACGCCCGGGGCGATCGACAGCGGCAGCCCGATGCAGGCGGTTGGTCGTCACCATAGCGGCGGCGACGGACCGGGCAGCGAAGACGGCGGAACTACGAATTTCAGCTACGCCGACGGCCACGTAACCCGTAAAACACTGTACGAAACGTTCGAAGAGCGGGAGTGGGGCCAAGAGTATTACTCCCTCACCAAGGCTCCGACGCGTATCGAATATCTGGATTAATCCCTGAGCGGCCGTTGCGTAAATGCGGCGGCCGCTGTTTTCATCACGCGGTTCTTAGTGTGAGCCGTGCCCATCATCGCTTAAGGAGGATTTCGCCATGACACCCATCGTTCGTTATTCGACCGCGGCCCTGCTTGGAGCCGTCGCCGCGACCCCGGCTCTCGGGCAGGAAGTCACCATTTCCGGCGCGACTTTGTTTGAGCCGTTCTTTCAGACTCAGGCGTCGGGCAACGATTTTATCGATGTCGATAACGACGGGTTGATCACCGATTTCAACGCCCTGACCTTCGACACGCTCTGGAATGCTACCGGTGGAAACACCGGCTTCAGTTTGCAGTACCGCGCGATCGGCTCGGGCAACGGCTTCCAGGAACTCATTGATTACGGCAGCGTCAACGGGCCGGGCGCCAGCTTCACCGCCATCGACGCGCTCAACGGCGGCGCGCCGAACGTGCGCAACGCTAACTCCGTTCCCGCGTCTTCCTTCACGGGCCCGGCGGTCGTGGATATCTCGACCACCGATGTGCCGACCACGTGGTTCGTGACCGATACCAGCGCCCCGGGCTATTGGGGAAGCTCCCCCGTGACCGGCTCCGGCCCGACGCCGGGCTACGGCAACAACACCGCGGTCTCGAACTCCGTGTACGGCCCAGCCAACGCGACGCCGCTGCAGGACGGCGGGCAGAGCAACCTACTCAAGAGCGTCTCGCCCAGCAGCGACAGCCCGGGCTCTACCGACCTCACGCTCAACACGACCCAGCCCAACGCGGTGTTCCAGACCCCGCTGGCGCTGGCGCCCATCGCGTTCGTTGCCAACGCCGGCGTGGGGATTGATTCCGACACCTCCACCGCGGATCCCGACGGCAACATCAAGAAGACCGAACTGCAGCACCTCTTCGTCACCGGTCGGATGAACACCGGCGAGAACCTCATCGCGATCACCCGCGATTCGGGCTCGGGCACCCGCAACGGCGCGATGAACTCGATCGGCGTTGACCCGGCTTTCGGCGTGGGCGACAACGCCGGGTTGAAGAACAGGGGCTCGGGCACCGCCAGCAGCGCCGGTAGCCTCGACACCCCCGGTGCGGATTACATCCCCACGAACAAAAACAGCTCCAGCCGCTTGGAAAACACCGTCCAGAACACACGTTTGGGCGTATCCTATAACGGTATCGTCGGAAACGCCGGCCCGGATTCGGACGGCAACCGTTACGAAATACTCAATGTCGCCAACGACACCGACACCACCACCGCCGACGGCACCCCCGCCTGGGACGGCAGCAGCTACGTCCGGCCGATTATGACCCAGAACGGTACGACCGCGGCCGAGAACAACGTCATCTTCAACCTGGATCCCAACACGGGTCACCAGATCGGTGCGATCCAGACGCTGTCGACGATCGGTAACCCGCTCGCCGGCACCATCGTCGTCGCGACCGACGGCACGGCCCGCTACGACGACGCGGCCAACGCCTTGGCCGGGGAAAAGGTGTTCGACCCGGTCGCCATGTTCCCCAACCGCCCGACGGCGGGCCAGGGCGACGCCATGGCTGATCCCGCCGCGGCGTTGTTCGTTCGCAACTACCTCGCTTCGATCGATGCATTTACCCAATTGGTGGAAGAAAACCCCGAAGACCCTAACGCTACGAACGAATTGATCGGTACGCCCGGCCAAGCCCTGGCCGCCAGCTTCGCGCTGGTTGATGCGGCTCAAGGCCTGCCTAACTTCGAAGAAACCGAGAACGTGATCGTGAATCCCTCGGCCAATCCGGCGCTGCAGGGTGCCGACGTGCTCCCGGTCGAGACGATTGAGGCGAGCTTCGGCGGGGCCAACGCCGGCATCGTGCCGTTTCGTGACAGCACGACCGGCCCGTACTCCGACGGGGCATCGGCAAACTACGTGACCAACGGCGGCGCGGTCGTGGCCTACGGCGGAACCATCGCGACGGGTAGCCGCAATGCGATCGCCGGCGACTTTGAGTTCGACGGCGTCCGTGACGTCAACGACATCGACAACATGGTTGCGGCGTTCGAAGCCGCGGATGCGGGTAACCGTGGAAGCCTCGGCGACAGCGACGCTGTGCTGGAGATCCTCGGCGACTTCAACGCCGACGGCAACTTCGATATCGACGACGTCCGCTACGGGGCCGACGGCCTGTTCAATCGAGACCGCACGGGCGATCTGCTCGACCGCAAGCAGAACTTCATCGACGTAGACAATGCGTCAACCAGCGGCAACCTGTTCGGCACCGCGTTGGCGACCGGCAAGGCCTACGAGGCCGGCGATGCTCGCGGCGATGTCGCGGGCAGCGGCACCCTCTCGGCCGGCTGGGCCCCGCAAGGGTTCGACGGCACGGTCGACGGCGCCGACATCGATTACATCTTCGATCAGTTCGTCAACAACCCGTTTGTTACCGACGGTGCGGCGGATTGGGCGAACCTTGATGAGGCGGTGGGCTTTGATCTCTCGGCCGATATGACCGGAGACCTGATCGTCAACGACGCCGACATCGATGAACTGATCGAGTCGATCCTCGGCACGACCTTCGGCGACATCAACCTCGACGGCAACGTGACCCAGGCCGACCTCGACCTGGCGACCGCCAACCAGGGCAGCGCCGGCGGCTGGGCCGACGGCGACCAGAACGGCGACGACATCGTCGATGAACTCGACCTTAACATCATCCAGTCGTTCCTCACCGGCGCACTCATCGGCGACTACAGCGACGACGACTTCGTCGGCCAGGCCGACCTCGACCTGGTGCTGGCCAACTTCGGCTCCACCACGCTGCCCGCCGGCTTCAACGCGGGCAACACCACCGTCGGCTCGTTCGACGGCCTGATCGGC
>JBCCCG010000047.1:0-16002 GCA_039033595.1 Planctomycetota bacterium
CGTTGGGGTCAACGGCGAAGACCTGGATGTGCGGCGCGGCGGGGAGGCGGAAGTATTCGCCGTACTGGTGAGCGAGATCGAAGGCGCTCGCCCCCGGAAGCGTGCTGAACTTACTCAGCGGGCAGCCCATGACGTTGCGGACGTTGTCGCCGCAGCCGTTGAGGGTATAGAAGCCGGTCTTGGCGACGTCCTGGACGAGGGACATGACCTCGGGCTTGCGGAGCCAGTGGTACTGGATGTTCTGGCGGGTGGTGAGTCGGAGAGAGTTGCCGCCGTAGGGGTTGTGGTGGCAGTAGTCGTCGGCGACCTTGTCGAGGATGGCCCACTGGTCGGCGTTGAACGCGCCGCCGCCGGGGACGGTGACGCGGACCATGTACATCCAGTCCTTTTCGCGACCGGTCTTGGCGCGGTTGTACTCGAGGTAGAGGCCGTGGGACTTGGAGAGGAACTCGGACTCTTTTTCGAGGTCGAGGGTGTCGTGGTCGCGGTAGCGTTCGGGCAGGGGGCCGACGACGCCCTTGGAGTTGATCTTGAAGTGCTCGTCGGCCGAGAGCTGGTCGGCGGGGGTCTGGAGCAGGGGCTGGGGCTCTTTGACGGGGCGTGGTTTTTTGGCGGGGGTGGCGTCGGCCATGGGGGTCTTCTTGGGGAAATTTCGGGGTGGGTGCGGGGATGGTGGGCCGGTTTATCGGCCGGATCGAGCATGATAGCGGGTTGGGCGAACGGGTTTCGAGGCGGCGGGCTTCGGGGGTAGTGGAGCGGCGTGAACGGGGGGCGAAGCGCGGGTGGATTGGGGGTATGATCTGGTCGAAATAACGACGGAGGCTGTCCGCGGAGTGCGGGTCGGCCGATAAGAAGCCTCGAGAAACTCTCCGGCCCGCGCGGCCACGATCAGAGGGAAAGACCCATGCGGATTACGATGGTTGGTACCGGCTACGTAGGTCTGGTGACCGGGACGTGTTTTGCCAATATGGGCAACGAGGTGACCTGTCTCGATATCGATCCGGCGAAGATCGAGAAGCTCAATAACGGCATCTCGCCGATCTATGAGCCGGGCCTCGACGAGCTGATCCAGCGGAACCACAAAGCAGGCCGGCTGCACTTCACGACCGACAAGGTCGCCGCCTACCAGTCGGCGGAGATGATCTTCATCTGCGTCGGCACTCCCAGCGACGACATGGGCCACGCCGATCTGAAGTACGTCCTCGCCGCGGCGACAGACGTGGGCAAGGCGATCGAGTCCGCCCCCGGCGCGACCGGCGGCGACGTCGAAGAACGCCGCGGCAAGATCGTCGTGGTCAAGTCCACGGTGCCGGTCGGCACGAACGAAAAGGTCCGCCGGGCCATCGCCGCGGAAACCGACAAGCCCTTCTTCATGGCGAGCAACCCCGAGTTCCTCAAAGAGGGCGCCGCGATCAACGACTTCAACAAGCCCGACCGTGTGGTCGTCGGCGTTAACGACGAGGGCACCGGCGGCCGGATGCAGAAGCTTTATGAGCCGTTTGTCCGCAACGGCCACCCCATCTTCGTCATGGATATCCCGTCGGCCGAGATGGTCAAATACGCGGCCAACGCGATGCTCGCCACCAAGATCAGCTTCATCAACGAGATCGCCAACCTCTGCGAGGCCTACGGCAGCAACGTCGATGAGGTCTGGCGCGGCATGACCAGCGACTCGCGCATCGGCAACAAGTTCCTCTACCCCGGCCTGGGCTACGGCGGCTCGTGCTTCCCCAAGGACACGCTCGCCTGCGTGAGCATGGGGCTGGAGAGCAGCACGCCGACCCCCCTGCTCAAGGCGGTACACGACGTGAACCAGGCGCAACGCCTGACGTTTTACGACAAGATCACGAGCCACTTCGGCGGTGAAGACAAGCTGGCGGGCAAGACGATCGCGATGTGGGGCTTGGCGTTCAAGCCCGGCACGGACGACGTGCGGGAAGCCCCCGCGCTCACCATCGCCGCCAAACTCACCGCGGCCGGCGCTACGGTGAAGGCCCACGACCCGGTCGCCCACGAGACCACGCAGGTCGTGCTCGGCGACACGATCAGCTACCACGACGACCCGTACGCCACGCTCGAAGGGGCCCAGGCTTTGGTCATCTGCACAGACTGGCCCGAGTTTAAACAGCCCGACTTCGCGAAGATCCGCCAACTCATGTCGGAGCCGGTGATCCTCGACGGGCGCAACCTCTACCGCCCGCAGCTGCTGGCCGACGAGGGATTCACCTACATCAGCGTCGGCCGCAGCCCGGTCAACGCCGAGAAGGCCGACGCCACGGGCTGATCGCTTCCAGCCCTATCGTGTTTACATCGACATTTAAGCCCCGCGCCAAACGCGTGGGGCTTATTTGTTGCCGGCTTGCTGCGAAACGCCGCCAGCGACCCCCGCACGGCCAGCCGCTCCTCGGTTCATGAAGCGTTCCGCGAACGCATAGCGTCCGTCGGCGCCTCTCAATATTTGCTGGCAATATGCCGGAAATCGGTTATCCTAAATTCTTTCAGAACTATCGGAGGAGAGCTTCCCAATCAGCTTCTTTCAGCGATCGCTCGTGGGATGAGGGTGGGCGTGTCGTGAGAATCTCGGTTGTATTGCCCAGGCTTCCTATTTTTCTGCTTTTTTTGCTTTTTTCCATACGAAAGCCCTCATCATGGATCATCTGTTTAAGCTCCAGGCTGTGCCTGCCGCCTTGTGTCTCGCGTTGGTTGGAGGTTCTCCCGCCGTGGTCGCCCAAGACATTTTGGGTGACACATTGTCGTTCTCCGGTGCCACGCTGGACCTGCGTGCTTACTCGGACCCTCCGGTCAACAGCCTGATCTCGATGACCACCGCCCCGCGCAACTCGGGCATCAACGACCTCTTCGCCACCACCCAGACCGGCATTATTTTCCGCATCGCGCCCGACGGCAACGGCGGCAGCACCACGACCCCGTGGTTCAACTACAACACGGCCGTGAACCAGTCGATCGGCAACGCGCTCAACGGCTTCGTTCTCGAAGACCCCAACGGCGTCCACGGCGGGCTGCGCAGCGTCGCCTTTCACCCCGAATTCGCGACCAACGGAAAGTTCTACACATCGGCCATGGTCGACCGCCCCAGCGGGAGTGCCGCCAACGGACTGAACTACCTGGGCAACTCGACGAGCGGCTTCGACGGCGAAAGCGTCCTGGCCGAGTGGACCGTGAATCTCGAAACTGGCTTCGTGGATAACACCTCGTACCGCGAGCTGTTCCGTGTGCAGATGCCCGTGTTTGACCACCCGATCAAGCAGATCGCATTCAACCCGTATTCGGCGCCCGGCGACGAAGACTACGGCCTGCTCTACGTGACCCACGGCGACGGCAGCGTCCAATCCGCCACGGCCGGCGGCGGCCAGAACCGCGACGACGCCTTGGGCAAGGTGCTGCGCGTCGACCCGCTTCAGAACGGAAGCGCCCCTTATTCGACGCCGAATAACCCGTTCCTCGACGACCCGTCCACCCTCGACGAGGTCTTCACCCTCGGCCACCGCAACCCCCACCACATCGGCTTCGGGCAAGACGACCAAAGCAATTCGTACGCCATCGTGGCCGAGCCCGGCCGTGACAACATCGAAGAGGTCAACGTCCTCCAGGCCGGCGGCGACTACGGTTGGTCGGACCGCGAGGGAACATTCGTCCACAACAATAACGGCGGGCCCTTCGGGAACGGCTACGGCCTGGGCTACGGCGTGCAGAACCTGCCGTTCAACGACGCGGCGCTCAACGATTACATCTACCCCGCCGCCCAGTACGACCACGACGCCAACCCGGGCCAGGGCTTCGTCGGCTCGGCCATCGGCGGCGGCTTCGTCATCGACAACGGAAGCGACCCGGAACTCGATGGCCAGTACATCTTCGCCGACTTCGGCAGCTTCAACGGCTACGCCATGCACGCGTCGCTCGACGATCTGCTGGGCGCTCACACCCAGCTCGAGGACGGCCAGCTACCCAGCGCCTTGACGCAAGCCGAGATCTCCCGCCTCCAACTCACGCTCGACGACGACGGCGACGGCAACATCGACCGCGTCGCCAACGACTTCAACAGCCTGTTCCAGGAATCCCGCAACGACGTCCGCTTCGGCCGTGGGCCCAACGGCGAGTTGTTCATCTCCAGCAAACGCACCGGGGAGATCTACCTGGTTACGAACACGGTGCTCGAGGGCGATTACAACGGCGACGGCTTCGTCAGCCAGGGCGATCTGAACATGATCCTGCTCAACTGGGGCGCGGGCGTGACGCCGGACGGCTGGTACAGCTACGACGCGTTCGATGGGAACATCTCCCAGAACGAGCTCAACGACGTGTTGCTGAACTGGGGCAGCGGACGGGCACCGGTCACCAGTGTCGCCGCAATCCCCGAGCCGCACAGCGTGCTGCTGCTTTCGCTGGGCTCGCTGCTGACCGTAGCGCGTCGGCGGACACGGACTCGGGCGTAGCCTCATCGGCTGAGCAAGTACGACAAGCCCCTTTCCGTCGCGCGTGCCCACCGGGCAGCGGGCCGGGCATTTCTGTGCAACAATCCGCGGCCCGATGGACCGCCCCACGCCCCCGCCACCCGACACCCCATCCCCGCGCTACCCGGTGCTCGACGCGTTGCGCATCGTCGCGATGCTCGACATCGTGTCGATCCACATCACCAAGCCCGGGCAGTACCTGTTCTGGGGGATGGGGCTGCCGGTGTTCATTATCGTCGCGGTCGCGCTGAGCGTGAGAAAGCCCGAACTGCCGACGTGGGCCGATCTCCCCGGGGCGGCGCGGAAACGCGCGACGCGGATCCTGGTGCCGTGGCTGATCTGGACGGTCTTTTTCGGGCTCAACCGGCTCTTATGGGCGGGCCTGGATCCCGAGAAGTCGGTCGGCGGGCTGTTCTACCCCTGGATGATCCCGAGCGGGACGAGCATCCACCTCTGGTTCCTGCCGTTCATCTTCGTGGCGGAGTTGGCGGTGATCGGGGCCATGCACCCGCTGCGCCGCGTGCCGACGGGGGTGGTGATCGCCGGGGCATTGGCCCTTGGCGTAGGCGCCGTCCTGCTGACCGGTCACGTCTACGATCTCAAGTCCGCGACGTATGGGCCACTGGCCATGGACAGCGAGGACTACGCCGAACGGGCGGCCTTGTACGGCTGGATGGTGCGCAAGTCCTGGCTGTTCGGGACGGCGTCGGTCTGCTTCGGTGTGGCGCTCGGACGGACGCTGAGCCTGACCGGCAGCGCAACGCCGCGGCGGTTGTTCCTCGGTGTTGCGCTGGGGATGTTCGGTCTGTATTTCCTCTGGGCCGGCGGCCACGGACGGGTCGACGGCCACGCGATCTGGCAGTGGTGGCGGCAGTGTTTCGCGCTGCTCCTGGTCGCGATCGCCGTCCAATATGTCGGCGGGACGCCCCCGTGGCTGATGCGTATCGCGGTGTTGACCATGGGCATCTACATCCTGCACGGCTGGGTCAACTCGCGCCTCGGCACGCTGCTCGGTCTGCTCTACGACTTGCCGGTGTGGCAGATCATCTGGCCGATCGGCAGCGTGATGCACCACCGCTTCGGCAAGTTGGCCGTGGTCTGGTTACTCACGGCTACGTTGGTCGCGCTGCTGCGCCGCACCCGCGCCAAGCACGTGCTCTGACCGCCGCCCCCTACACGACACGTCACTCCCGCAGCTCGGGTCGCCGCGCGCTGGTCCACGCCCCCACACCCAGCATTACGTACGCCACAGTGACCACGGTTACGCCCCACGCCCACAGCGTGCGCGGCGTGATCAAGCGCAGCACACGCCAGGCCTGATCGGCGATCCACGCCGCCCGCTCGGCCATCGCGGCCGGTGTGTGTCCGAGCGCCGCGGCGATACCCAACACCGGCCAGACCACCAGCAGCCCCAGCGTGCGCTGACGCCACCAGACCCACGAGTAGCCCACCACCGCCGCGATCAGCCACATCCGAAGCGGGCTGAACGATAGGTCCCAGCGTGTGCCTTCGCCCCACATCCACCCGTCGCCTCCGAACGCCGCGGCAAGCGCCCCGACGTAGCCACACGCGACCGCCAGGCGTCGCGCCGCCGGCGCGCTGCGGTCCACCCGGAACAACAACACCACGCTCAACCCCAACAACACCGGCGCCACGTGCGGCGCGGAGATGGGCAGGCGGTACATCCAGTGGATCGCCCCGACGTGCCACACCGCCGAAACCGTCGGCACCAGCAATACCAGACCCCGCAGCCACCGTAGGCCGCCCGCTCGTTCCCGGCCACGCCGGTCGCTCAGCGCCCACATCGCCGCCGTGATCAGCGCCGCGGCCGCCCACCACACCGCGTGGCCGAACCCCTCGGGCAGGCGTCCCGACCCGCCGACCGCACGAGCCAGCACGGCCCCTCCGAACGTCAGCCCCAGCCCCGCGCCCACCACCGCCCACCCCGTCGCTTCCAGCCGCAGCCCGGCAACCCGCCCGATGACCACGAGCTTGACCACCCCCCACACCAACGCCGCCGCCGCCAGCCAAGCCCCGAGTTCCAGGTCAGCCACCGACAACTCGTTGTAGACAAACGTCAGGTCCGCGGTCAATACCACCAGCAGGCCGAACAGCTGGCGCCCCTCACGTCTGGCCCGCCAACCGCCCCCGCGTCGCCCCTTGCCGACGAACCAACCGCCGATCCCCAGCACCGCCACCTCGTAAACCGTGACCACCGCCAGGATCAGCAGGACCGGGGCCAATTCGTCCTGGCGCGCGTGCGCCGCGGCGCTGAGCAGCGCACACCCCACCACCATGAACAGCCCGCTCAGCAGAAACCACGGGTGCGCTCCTTCATCGGTCGGGCGCAGGTTGAGCCGGGCGACGAGTGCCGCGAAGCCGGAAGGCCGGACTTCCCCGCGGCGCTGCCACCCCACCTCAAGATCAACCGTCTCGGCTTCCGCGTGGACTGGGGGCAAGGGCGTATCCATGATCACTACCTTTCGCGATGGGGCGCGCGGCCACCGCGCCAGGCGGTATCTCACGCAACCCGAGAGGCGTGGGCGGATCGATCAGCGCCGAACGCCCACAGCCATCGCCGCGGCACGTCCGACCGACTTCACCCGGTCCACGCGGGATATCCCAGCGGAACGTCCGCCGGGCTTCACGATTCGCGGTAGGGTCTGAATAAAGAAATCAAAACAAGAATGGCACGAGCCGTACGATGGACCCTACGACGCTTCGCCTTATCGAGATGTCACCTTCAATCTTACGCAACGCGGCACGCAAAGCCAAGGAATATTTAGGCCGGGACGTCGAACGACGAAAGCCGTCGGTCGAACGCAGCGCGATCAATCGCGGCGATCCGTTCGAGGCTGAACGCCTCGATGGTAAAACTCGCCGCGACCGTGCCGTGCATCACTGCGCGACGGAAAGCATCCACATCGTCCACCACGGCATCGACCGACGCCAGGTAACCCAGCAACCCACCGAGGAAGCTGTCGCCGGCGCCCGTCGGGTCGACCACTCGGCCCACCCCGTAAGCCGGACAGGCCCACGGCCGGCCCAACGCCGGATGGGCCAACACCGCGCCGGCTTCTCCGCGCTTGACCACGGCGAATGTCGGACCGAGTTCCGTCAACTTCATCGCCGCCAACGCCGCGTCCTCTTCACCGGTCAGACGGGCCGCTTCCCAGTCGTTGATCACCACGCCGTGCACGTTCCGCATGGCTTCCAGCAACGCCGGGCGGTGCTTCATCACGTACAGATCGATCGTGTCCAATACCGTCAGCCGGGCGTTCCCGAAAGAACGCCGCAACGCCAACTGGTTCGTCGGAACCCCCACGCCCAGACACACGTACTCCGTGTCCCGCCAGACCTCCGGCACCGGCGGCATCGCCTCGACCGCGGGATCGAAATCCACCACCAACGTGTCGCGGTGCTTCAGATCCGCGTGGTACCGGCCGTGCCAGCGGAATGTTTTGCCCGGCCGCCGCGCGATCCCCGCCGGGTCGATGCCCAGGCCGAGCAGCTGCTCCCAAAGTGCTGGCGGGTAGTCCTCGCCGACCGCCGCGAGGACCCGCACCGGCCCAAATAAACGGGCCGCAGCCGAGAAATACGCCGCCGCACCGCCCAGCACATTCCGCACCTCCCCGACGCCGGGGACATCCACGTCGTCGATACACAGCGTCGCGTTGACCAGAACACTCATGGACGCAACTATCCCCGATTCACGCGTCGACGTCGAGCATCGCCGCGTACTCGGCCAGCCGCAGGTCGAGGTCCGCCCGGCCGATCTCCATCAATCGGTCGAGGCTGAAAGATTCGATGTTGTAGCTCGCCACGACGGTGCCGGCGGCCATGGCCTTCTTGAGGTTGGCCAGCGACGTCTTGCCCGGGCCCCCGGAAGTCGCCGCGAGGTAACCCATCATCCCACCGCCGAAGGTGTCGCCCGCGCCGGTGGGGTCGACCACGTCTTTCGCCGGGTAGGCCGGCAACGCCACCGCCCCGTCGGCGTGCAGGAGGAACGCGCCGTGCTCGCCCTTCTTGATCACCACGAATTTGGGCCCAAGCTCCAGCACCGCCTCGCCCGCTTTAACGATGTTGGTTTCGCCGGTGAGCAAGGCCGCTTCGCTGTCGTTGAGCACCAGGCCGTCTATCTTTCCGAGCAGGGTCTTGAGCAGGTCTTTTTCGGTATCGATCCAAAGGTCCATCGTATCGGCCACAACAAGCTTGGCCTGGGGGAATTGCTCCAGCAACGCGAGTTGCCCGCCGGGGTGCGTGTTGGCCAAAAACAAGTATTGGCTGTCTTGAAACGCCGTAGGCACCGGCGGCAGGTCTTCCGCCAAGACGTTGAGCTCCACGCTCAGCGTCTCACGGTCGTTCATGTTGTCCAAGTACTTGCCGGTCCACTTGAAAGTCTTGGAGCCCCGCCGTTTCTCCAAACCCGCCAGGTCGATGTCGAAGTGGTGAAAAGGCTTTTCGAGCTCGTCGGGAAAGTCTTCGCCGACTGCGCCGACCAGGCGGACGGGGCCGTAAAAACTCGCCGCCGCGGCGAAGTAGATCGCGCTGCCGCCGAGCACATCCGGCGCTTGGCCGGTGGGGGTGTGGATGGTATCGATGCCGATGCTGCCGGTGACAATGAGGCTCAAACTTATTCCTTTCTTTGGAACCACGAGTGGACGCAGAAAAACGCATATCGAGTCAGTCAATATCCGTGTCCATCGGCGTTCATCTACGGTTTCACTTCGCCGTTTCTTTCCATTTCCCCATGCGGCAAATCGTTTTCCACTCCGCGGTGGTGACCGGCTGGACGCTGAGCCGGGAGTTGTTCACGAGCACCATGCCCTCGAGCTTGGGCTCCTGCTTGATCTCGTCGAGGCAGACCGGCTCGGGCATCGGGCCGACCGCCTTGACGGTGACCATGCCAAAGCCCTTACCGGTCTTGTCGGTCGGGTCGGGCTCGTGTTCCTTGGCAACTTCGACGACACCGACGACGGTGCGCTCCTTGACCGAGTGGTAGAAGAAGCAGCGGTCGCCCTTTTTCATGGCCTTCATGTTGTTGTTCGCCTGATAGTTGCGGACGCCGTCCCACTCGGTGGTCTTCCTGGGAGCCGCCAGCTGGTCGTCCCACGACCAGGCGCCGGGTTCGGATTTGATGAGCCAGTACTGCATTAGTCGATCACTTTGTTATATTGTTGGCGTAGTAACCGTTCAGGAGTGTCGGAATGATAAGCGTTATTCGTTTCTGGGGCACGGGTTTGGCTTTTGCCATGGCCACAGCGGTGAGTCTGCCGGTTCCCGCGGCGGTGGTTTACACCTCGCAGGACCGATCTATTTTCGGTCAAGTGGCTGAAGCCGACGGCGGTCAGGCCACCCTGGACGAGGCCACCGATAGCGCTTTCGATCTCGGACCGTTCTTCGGGGCCGCCGACGCGCGTTACGACGTCACCGAGGTCCCCGACGCGACCGGCGTAGTCGACGCCGCGGGTGAACAGGTCTCATCTTTCGATGACCAAAGCATCCAGGCGACCGGCTCGGCACAGGTCAGCGCCACCGCGACCACGTCCGATCCGCTGGCGTGGGCGGCGGCCGGCTCGTTCTTCGAGGTGGCGTTCACGCTGACCGAGCCCACCACCGTGCAACTTACCGGCGAGTTGGGCTCGACTCGAGACGCATCTTCCTTGCCGGGCAGCGGCGGTTTCGGCGACGTCGGTGCCCAGATCTTGCTGCGGACCGACACCGGCATCACGGTATTTCTAGCGTCTTACCTGGAAGGCCAAGACGCTTCTCCGGTCACGGTCGCCGAGCAACTGTTCCTGGTCGGCGGCGACTACGTGCTTGAGGTCGACGCTTTCGCGGCCGAACTCGCCGAAGAATTATTCGAGGTCACGGCGTCGTTCGACGTATCACTCGAGATCCCCGAGCCGGCCACGGGCCTGATCGCGCTCGCGGGGCTGGGGATCATCGCCCTGCGCCGCTCGCCGTCGGCGCGCCGCTGATCCCGCAACAGATGCGCGACCGGGCCGCCGACCTTATCCGCGACGGCGTTCTTTTTAGTGCGTGGCCGCAAGGCACGCATCGATGCGTCGGAGCGTCTCGCCGCGGTCAAGGATCTCCAACGTCGGTCCGATCTCCGGCGACACCGCGTTGCCCGTCAGCGCGACCCGCAACGGCTGGGCCACGCCGCCCATGTTCTTAAGCTCAAGGGTTTGCCACAACGCATCGAGTGCCGCGTGGATCGTCTCGGCTTTCCATTCGGCTAGCCCCGCCAATGTCTCGCGGACCTTGCCGAGCGAGGTCAAACCCTCGCCATCGTTCTTCGTAAGGTTCTTCTTCACGGCTTTGGGGTTGTACTCAGTAGGCGCCTCGACGAAAAACTTGCCGAGTTCGGCCGGATCGCTGAGCGTCTTGCTGCGTTCTTTGTAAGCCATCGCGAATACGCCGAAGCCATCGCCGATTTTTTCGACATAATTGGTGAAGTGCTCATCGAAGTGAGCCTTTAGCGTGGAGATCCAATCTTCCGGGGGCATCTGCAGGAAAGTGTCCTGGCTGAACGCCGCGAGCTTGTCGCGGTCGAATTTTGAGTTGGACTTGCCGATGCGGTCGAAATCAAAGTACTCGCAGAGGTAGTCGAGGCCGAAACGTTCGAGATCGTTGCCGGGGTTCCAGCCCAAAAGGGCGAGGTAGTTGAGCAGAACTGGCACGGTGTAGCCGCTACGTCGGAAATCATCCACGTAGATCTCGGGTAATTCAAGGCCGTTGGCCTCAGCTATCGCGGTGGCGATGTCCAGATCGTCGTTGCCCTTATCCATGAAAGCTTGATAGCGCGAGGGCTCAATAGATGAGGGAGCGGGCCACACACCATTCTGGGCCGACTGTCGGGCAAGCTTGGCTTTATCCCGTTTGGACATCTTCGACCCATCGGGGTTCATGATGCTCGGTGTGTGGCACCACACGGGCCGCGGCTGGCCGAGGGCGTCGTAGAGGGCGGCGTGTTTGGTGGTGTTGGACAGGTGTTCCTGTCCGCGGATGACGTGCGTGACGCCCATGTCGGCGTCGTCAACCACCACGGCGAGGTGGAACGTGGGGAAGCCGTCGGCTTTCTGGATGACGAAGTCTTCAAGGTCTTTGGCCTCGACGGAGATCGGGCCGTAGACCGCGTCCTCGAAGGCGATGTCACGATCCATGCGGAACCGCACCGCCCCGTCGTCTTCATAGGTGTGGCCAACGGCTTTGAGTCTATCCAGCGCCGCTTGGTAGAGGTCGAGCCGCTCGGACTGCCGGGGGATGCCTCCGGGGGCGTCGTGGTTATCGCCGCGGAGTCCGAGCCACTCGAGGTCGCGGAGGATATTCTGCTCGGCCTGCTTCGACGAGCGTTTCTGATCGGTGTCCTCGAAACGCAGCAGAAATTGGCCGCCATGTCGCCGGGCGTAGGCCCAGGCGAACAGCGCGGTGCGGGCGCCGCCGATGTGGAGTTCGCCGGTGGGCGACGGAGCAAATCGCGTGATGACTTTTTGGGGCTGGTCGCTCATGGGGTGACGGATTGTAGTGAGAATAACGAGCTTTTGGGGATCATCTTCAGTATGCGCCTGCGCGGCGGGCGATCAGGGCTTCGCCCCGACACCCCAAAGGCAAACAAGGCATGTGCTGCACTAGAGTCGGTTTGCCTTTGGGGTGCAGGGGCAGAGCCCCTGCCGCTCGCCGCGGAGGCGATCCGCTACCCATTCACATCCCCGTTACAATTCTTGATTAACGCTTCGCCCCCATCCAGGACCTCAACCTCCATGAGTACGGACACTCAAAACCCCGAACCCGCTGACGCCAAGCCTTCTCACTTCATCGTGCAGGAGATCGAAGCCGACCTGGCCGCGGGCAAGGTCGACCACGTCCACACCCGGTTCCCCCCCGAGCCCAACGGCTACCTGCACATCGGCCACGCCAAGGCGATCTGCATCGTCTTTGGCCTCGCCCGGCAATTCGGCGGCCGGTGCAACCTGCGTATGGACGACACCAACCCGGTCAAGGAGGAGCAGGAGTACATCGACTCCATCCTCGAAGACGTGCGGTGGCTGGGCTTTGACTGGGACAACCTCTGCCACGCCTCGGACTATTTTCAGCAGCTCTACGACTGGGCGGTCGCGCTGGTCAAGGCGGGCAACGCCTACGTCGACGATCAAACGGCCGACGAGATCCGCGAAAGCCGCGGTACGCTGACCCGCCCCGGCACGCCGTCGCCGTTCCGCGATCGGCCGCCGGAAGAATCACTCGACTTGTTGGAACGGATGAAGGCCGGCGAGTTCGACGAGGGCGCGCGCGTCCTGCGGGCGAAGATCGACATGACCTCGCCCAACATCGTTATGCGCGACCCGGCGATGTACCGCATCCTGAAGCAGCCCCACCCCCGCACCGGCGACGCGTGGTGCATCTACCCCATGTACGACTGGGCCCACGGCCAGTCCGACTGGATCGAGGGCATCACCCACTCGTTGTGCTCGCTCGAATTTAAGAACAACCGTGAACTGTACGAATGGTTCATCGATCGCATCGCCGTGGTCAGCGGCCACCCCGAGGGCGTGCCCCACAAGACCCGGCAGATCGAGTTCGCCCGCGGCAACATCACCTACATGATCACCAGCAAACGGAAGCTGTTGCAACTTATCACCGATGGCCACGTCACCGGCTGGGACGACCCGCGGATGCCGACGCTGCGCGGCATGCGGCGGCGCGGCTACACCGCCGCGGCGATCCGTCGGTTCTGGGACGAGGCGGGTGTCGCCAAACGCGAGAACAACATCGAGTTTGCCAAGCTGGAGAACGTGCTGCGGGCCGATCTCAACGCGATCGCCCAGCGCCGCATGGCCGTGCTCGACCCGATCAAGGTAACGATCACGAACTACCCCGACGGCCAGGTCGAGGAGTTCGAGGCGCAGAACAACCCCGAGGACGAGGCCGATGGTACGCGGAAAGTCCCGTTCTCCAAACACCTCTACATCGAACGCGAAGACTACAAGCCCAACGCCAACCGCAAGTTCTTCCGACTGACCGAGGGCCGTGAGGTCCGCCTGCGTTGGGCGTACTGGATCAAGTGCAACGAAGCGGTCACCGACTCCGAAGGCAACGTCACCGAATTGCTGTGCACCTACGACCCCGAGACCCGGGGCGGCGAGAGCCCCCCACCGGACGCCGAGGGCAACGTGCGGAAAGTTAAAGGTACGATCCACTGGGTGAGTGTCGATCACGCCCGAGACGCCGTGGTGCGGCTGTACGAACACCTGTTCACCAAAGAAGACCCCGAAGATGTGCCGGAGGGCGAAGACTGGTTGACCAACATCAACCCCGACTCGCTGAAGGTGGTGACCGCGAAGGTCGAACCCGCGTTGGTGGACGACCAACCGGGCGTGCCGCTGCAGTTCGAACGGCACGCCTACTTCGTGCGCGACCCCGGAGATGGCGACGACAAGCCGGTATTCAACCGGACGGTCACGCTGCGTGACTCGTGGGCGAAGGCACAGAAGAATCGGGGTTAGCCAGCTGGTTAGGTTTCATTGACCGCGTACGGCAGCGAGTAGCGACCTGCGATCGCCGACAAGACGCGTCATTGGTGCAGCCCGCTGCCGCGGGCCCGCATGACCGCGCGGACCACGATGTGGCAGCTGAGTTGGATCTAAACCCACATCTTTGGCATTTCCACTAGCTGAAAGCAGACGATAAATCCTGTGGGGTAGGCGATCTGAGTCCGCGTCGTTTCGGCGTTAAAAAAATGCATCTCGGTCCATGAGGCCAACACAGAGACTATCAAGGCATGAGCCCAGACCAGCACGGTCATCCAGCGATTACGGCCGTGGAACACATCGGCGACCTGGTCGCACAGGCTCGGCTTGTTGCACAATCGGGGTTTAAGGTGAACCGAGGCGAGGTGGCGAACATGGCGTGTCTTTGCGCAAACGGAGCGGCCGGAGTATCTGTCCCACACCGTATATTTTGTCGCGGGCTGCGGGATATCACCCCCCGTCACCGCCCGGCCCCCTGATATGTCCTCGAATCCTCTCAGAATCAGCCCAACTCCCCCGCCGGGGTGGCCGATAATGACGGTGTCTGTTCCTCTGGAGAACGTGCGATGCGTGTTCTGAATGCCGCGTGGATCGGGATCATCTTGGCGGGGCTGCTTGGCTGCGGCGACAGCGGAGCGGCGTCCGGCTCGGGCGAGCCGGGGACACCCGACGCGACGACGGCCACACGGGACGCAAAGACCGCAGACGCGGGCTCGCCCACCGACAATCAACTCAAACAGCAAGAGCTCTCTCGCCGGCTCATGGCGTTGGACTTTTTCAGCGAACAGATGTGGTCCGACTACCAAGGCAACGCCGGGCTGGACTGGCTCAAGGGCGCAGCGGCGGAAGAGGGCTTGAAACTCGACCGCGTGATGCCCGAGCTGGTGATCGAGCGCGAAGGCGTTGCGGTCCGCCCTGTGACGCTACAGGCCACCGGCGACTGGCCCGACCTCGTGCGGTGGCTTCAGGCGATCGAGGCGTCGCCGCGCCGATTGGTGTTGCGCGAGGTGAAGCTCCACACGCTACGCAGCCGCGTCGTCGCCGATCTCAAGCTCGCGGTGATGATCGACCGCCCCACGGGCGTCACGGAACTCGCGAAGCGGGACGTCGCTTCGTTGCGTGGCGAGGAACTGGACCGCGCGGTCCGGCTGATCGAAGCCGAACTCGAAGGCAAGAGCAAGGCGTTCACGCAGCTCGGGGCCGACGCCTCGTGGTCCCAACCGATCGCCGACCTCACGGCACTGATGCCCGCCGACTCCCGGCCCGTTACCCTCAGCGTAGGCCGCTACACCAACGGCCAGCGTGCCCGGGAATTCACCGGCAGTTTTACGCTCCTGACCCCCGACGCCGGCGAAGTCCCCGGCTACGTCCGCCAACTCCAGAAGCAGGACGGCTTCTCAACCGCGGGCCTGCGCTCGCTGCGCCGGGCCGGGGCCGACTGGCAGCGGGCGACCGTCACGTTCTCGTTTGTGGGCGCTGTTGAGCAAGACACGTCCGCCCAATCCGGTCTCGCCGAAGTTGCTGGGCCTGCTTCGTCAGCTCGGTAAGGCTTTTTACGATACGCCCACATTGGAAGTGCCCCCCCGCGCCACTGGATCAGCCTGGATCGGGGGACGGCCGCAGGCAACGTAACCGCCGCTAAAGCGGCCGCGAACTCACGCTTCGCGCGGTGCTCCCGGGGGGATTACGGATTAATCGCGTCCCGGTTGCTCGGCGAGCCGTCACGACTCGACGGGGCGTCTCAAATTAAGGCTTGCATTCCATATTAATGTTTGGTATTTGTTTGCATATGCATCAGGACGATTACGACCACCGCGACGCGTTGCCCAAAGGCCCCGCCCACCGCCGCGGGGCGGGGTTGAACCCTGGGAACCGCTTCGAGAAACACAACGTCCACATCCTCGGCGAAGCCATGGATCGGCAACGGGCCGAGCGCGAAGCGGAGGCCGCCGAGGCCGCCCAAGCCGGGCCGAGTGACAAGCGATCGGGCATCTTCA
>JBCCCG010000048.1:0-13302 GCA_039033595.1 Planctomycetota bacterium
ACGACATCGACGGCACCGTCGTCTGGTACGACATCACCAAGGTCGAGGGCACCGACACCCACCAGGAAGTCACGGTGTCCGACCTCAAACGCGCGATCCTCGAAGCGGGCTACCAACCCGTCGAACGCGACACGCTGTACCGCCGCGTAGAACGGGACGGGGCCGCGTGGAGGCTGGCTGACCCCGCCAAAGCCGCCGTGCTGTAAGCCCGCCCGGTCGCATAACGGGGCATCCGCGTCCGCCGTTTATTCGAACCTGCTGCCTCACATAAAAATCGAAAATTTCTCGATAAACCCTGGGACATTATTCGCGCGTCGGCCATCAGCTCTCCGTCGGATCAGGTTTTTCCACACAGATCTTTAAGGAGAGAAAATGGCGATTCGAGGCATGACGGCTGCGGGCTTGGGGTGTATTGTTTCCGCTTCCTCACAAGGTCAGTCTGCACTGACGGGGGGTTTTCTGGACAACCCGCCGGCGGGCGACAATACGACCTTCCCGGGCCCAACAACTTCGGCAACTCCGATCTGGGTGATTTCGGGCTCATGGGGTTTGATCTGGACCTGATCCTCGAGAACGCATTCACCATCGGCCTGGCCGAGGGCACCATCATCAACGACGTACCGCTCGCGGGTGTTGCCTTCGATGTCGAAGACTTCACCGGCACCGGCGTCCTGTCGGGCGTCGCCGGCCTGCGGATCACGCCGCTGGACCTCGACCCATCGGTCAGCAGCGCCGAGGGCAACCTCGACTTAGTCACGATCGGCTTCAACACCAACGCGGTTCCGGAACCCGCCAGCGGAGCGCTGCTGCTGTTCGGCTTCGCGGCCCTGGCGAGCCGTCGGCGTCTACGGGCGTGAACCGATCGAAGTAAAAGCCCGACTAATCGCGGCCGGGCTGCGGGTAATAGGTAACTCAGCACCACGATTCAGCGGCTCGCGGTATCTTCACTGCGACGACGTCGGGCGGCAAGGCCCGCCATCGCAAGCAGCCCCGCGGCCGCGGCCGAGGGGGTCGGGACGACTTCGGGGTCGCCGCCGCCGTTAGTCGATTCGTCGAAGGTGTAAACCAGATCGTACGAACCCGAGGCGGTAAAGCCACTGGCGTCGCCGAGTTGGACCAGGTCGTTGTAGACATACTCGAACGACGCCTCGATCTCGATGAAGAGAGGCTCGCTGGAGAAGATCGACAGGTCGTCGCCGGGCTCGGTCGCGTCGAAACCGCTGTCGAACTCGTCGATCATGATCTCGTTGTCCCGGCTCGGGGCGCCGTCGTACTGGGCGAAGTCGAGGTCGATCACGAGCGGGCCGAGCGTGAGGCCGCCCCAGGCGTAGCCGGTGACCTGCGTCTGCGGGGGCGCGAAGATCGTGCCGGACACGTTCATGCCGGCCTCGAGGTCGGCCCCGGTCATCGTCGCGCCGGTGATGCCGAAGTCGCTGAGGATCGACTCGAAGCTCTGCACCTCGACCATCGTGCTGCCCGCGAAACGGATCACGTTGCCCAGCAGGTTGTCGGCCTGGGTCTCCACTAACGGCGGTTCCTGCAGCACCGGCTCGAAGTTCAGGTCGAAGCTGTACGAACCGGATTGTGCCACGGAACCGGCGTTCGCCGTCCCCGCCACGCCCAACACCACGGCCGCCGCCGCGACTATCTTGAACTGTTTCATCACACTATCCCTCATGTCGACTGAATCGAAACGTGCCGCTCCCCGGCTCGACCGACACGGCCGTCGCGGCCGTCGCGGCATGTCGCCACCCCGTAAGCATGCACGCGATCAGGGTCGTTACAACGTCAATGAATACGTGTGTTTTCCCTGAGCCGAGCCGGCCGCAAACGCAAGTCGCCTTGAGCCGCCGCAAGTCAAGTCGATATGTGGGTTTGCCGGTGCCTGCCCGACAGAGCCGCCTCCCCGTTTTTTCCAGGCTGACTTCATTTATCGGAACGCGATTCTCCGCAGAAGCCGCAAAGCTTGCGCAGCTTCTCCCCGCGTCCAGGGAACGTCGGACCGCAATACCGCCGCCGGTCGTGCGTTGGATCCGACAGATGCAACACTCCGCCCCGTACTGGACCTGGTTCTGTTTGCTGCTGCTCGTGGGGGTCCCGGCTCACCGAACCCAAGCGTCGACGACGCCGAATTTCGTGATCATCGTCGCCGACGACCTGGGCTGGCGCGATCCGGGGTTCATGGGCAGCGACTACCACCGGACACCGCACCTGGACCGGCTCGCGTCGGAAGGGCTGGTGTTCGAGCAGGCCTACGCCAACGCCGCGGTGTGTGCGCCGACGCGGGCGGCGCTCTTGTCGGGCATGTACAACGTCCGCACCGGCGTGTACACCGTCGGGCGTGGACCAAGTAATGTCGAAGAGTTACCGCTGAAAACACCGCGTAACGTGTCGAGCCTCGACGGCGGCATCGTGACCCTGCCCGAAGTGCTGCAAGACGCCGGCTACGCCACCGGACACTTCGGGAAATGGCACCTCGGCCGGGCGACCGGCGCCACCGGGCCGGAGGCGAACGGCTTCGACGTCAGCGTCGGCGCATCCCGTGGCGGCGGTACGAGGACGTATTTCGCCCCCTACGGCATCAGTTCGCTCGACCGCGACGCACCGGAAGGCGAATACCTCACCGACCGCCTGACCGACGAGGCCATCCGGTTCGTCGAAGACCATAGAGAAGAGCCGTTCTTTCTGTGGCTGGCGCACTACGCGGTGCATACGCCGATCGAGGCCGACCCCGACGTATTGGACGAGGTGAGCACCTGGCCCATCGGCGATCTGCACAACAACGCGGAGTACGCGGCGATGCTCGCGTCGCTGGACGCCGGCGTCGGCCGGCTGCTCGACGCGCTCGAGACCGCGGGTGTATCAGACAACACCGTGGTCGTGTTCGTTTCGGATAACGGGGGCGGGCGGCGCGTCACCAGCATGGCACCGCTTAAAGGCCGCAAGGGCTCGCTGAGCGAGGGCGGCATCCGCGTGCCGTGCGTGGTGCGGTACCCCGACGTGATTGAGCCCGGCCGACAAACCGACACGCCCGTGCTGCTGTTCGACCTGTACCCCACCCTGCTCGAGTTCGCCGGGGCCCGACCGCCGCGCGGCCAGCCGATCGACGGCGTGAGCTGGGTCCCGCTCTTGCGGGGGAAAACCAACACGCTCAAGACCCGCAACCTCGTCTGGCACCTGCCGCTCTACCGCACCAGCCCCCGGGGCAACGTGACGGGCAAACCGACGGCCGTGCTGCGCCGCGACCGCTGGAAACTGATCCACGACTTCGAAACCGGTACGTCCGAGCTCTACGACCTGCAAGAAGACATCGGCGAAACCAAGGATCTCGCCGCGACCCGCATCGGCACCGTACGGCTACTCGAACGCGAACTCAACACCTGGCAGAGGACGACCGATGCCCCGGTGCCTTCGGCCAACGCCGCATACGACAGGACGGGTGCCCCGTAAGCCGGCGTGAGCGGGGGCGGGGCCATGAGCAGGAGTGAGTCGGCGTAAAAAAACCGACCCTTTCGGGCCGGCTTGGTTTGATCAGTAAATGCCAGGGAGCCGAGCCTTACTCGCTCTTCTCTTCGGTCGCGTCGGGCGTCGATTCTTCGGCAGGGGCTTCAGCTTCCGGGGCTTCGGCGACCGCGGTGGCGGTGGCGTCGTCGGCCGGGGCTTCTTCCGGAGATCCTTCGGTTTGGGTATCGGCCGTGTCGCCCTTGCGGAGCTTGGCGGCGAATTCCATGCGTTTGTTGGCTTTGTCGCGGCGGCGGGAGTTGCTGCCAGAGGACTGCGGGCCGGCCTCTTCGCTGCCGACGAGTTGGATGACGCAGAGGTCGGTGCCGTCGCCGATACGGGAGACGCCGAGCTTGATGATGCGGGTGTAGCCGCCGCTGCGATCGGCGAAGCGCGGGGCGATCTCGTCGAACAGGTGCTTGGAGATCGTGGTGCCGCCGGTGACCTCGCCGTACTTGTTGCGCTGGACGTTCTCGTCGTCCTCGTCGCGGATCATGATCTGGTCGCCGCCGAGCTTCTTGATCACGCGGCGACGCGAGGCGAGATCGCCCTTCTTCGCGGCGGTGATCAGCTTCTCGACGAACGGCTGCAAGGACTTGGCCTTGGGGATCGAGGTGGTGATCTGGTTGTGGGTGAACAGGGCGATGGCCATGTTGCGCCACATCGCGATGCGGTGGTTGGTGTGTCGGCCGAGTTTGCGGCCGTAGACGCCGTGTTTCATGTCGAGGCTCCTTTCTTGACGTAGCCGGTAAGCGAAACGACTCCCGGCCTTGCCACTCGCCCGAACGAGTCGGGCGGCAAAAATAAGTCCGTACGCGGGACCGCGGCATCGATGGCCGCAAACGACGCTCCGGCGATGAAGCCGGGGCGTCGGAGACTACGGTTTAGATTTCGACTTCCGCGGGCAGTTCCATGCCCAGCTCGAGGCCCAGGTCGGACAGCTTGCGCTTCACCTCGCGGAGGCTGGTCTTGCCGAAGCTGCGGACCTTGAGCAGGTCGGCTTCCTGGCGGCTGACCAGGTCGGCGACGCTGGTCACCTTGGCCGACTCGAGGCAGTTGTTGGCCCGCACCGAGAGGTCGAGCTCGTTGAGCGACATCTGCAGCTTGCGGATCAGCTCCTCGTCGACGCGGGCGGCGGCGGCGGCGGTCTCGCTGGCGACTTCCTGGCCGAGCTCGAAGTACTGGACGAACGGGTTGAGGTGCTTACGCAGGATCTTGGCGGCCTCGACGACGGCCATCTCCGGCGAGACGGTGCCGTTGGTCCACACCTCGAGCGTGAGCTTGTCGTAGTTGGTCTTCTGGCCGACACGGGTGTCTTCGACCTTGTAGCGGACGCGGGTGACCGGGGAGTAGGTGGCGTCGACGGGGATCAGGCCGACCTCCTGGTCTTCGTTGGCGTCGTACTGTTCCGAAGCGGGGACGTAGCCGCGGCCCTTCTCGACGATGAACTCCATGTCGAAATCGACCTGCTTGGTCAGGGTCGCGAGGACCTGGTCCTTGTTGTGGATGGTGATCGAGGTGTCGGCCTCGATCAGGTCGCAGGTCACTTCGCCGGGGCCCTCGGCTTGGAGCCGCATGGTCTTGGGTTCATCCGATTCAGACGACACGACCATATTCTTGACGCTCAGGATGATGTCGGTGACGTCTTCCTGCACGCCTTCGAGCGATGTGAACTCGTGGGGGGCGCCCTTGATCTTCACGCCGGTGATCGCGGCGCCTTCGAGCGACGAGAGCAGGATGCGGCGGAGCGAGTTGCCCACGGTGGTGCCGAAGCCGCGTTCGAAGGGCTCAACGGTAAATTTGCCGTAGGTGTCCGACGCGGTCTCTTGATCGAGGGTCACGCGGTGGGGAAGTTCGAGGCCTCGCCAGCGGATGCGCATAACGTTATCTCCAAAGTGTGCAGCGGTTTCGTGGGGTTTGAAACGCCCCGCCCCGTAACGCTCGTGACGACCCGTGCTGCGGCGGATCGGGTGGCTGCTGTGGGCGGGGAAAGCGGGGGGATGTCCGGTACGGAGGCGTCGATCTTGGCTCGACGGCTAAACGGGTTACTTGTTGACGACCCGACGAGGGTGCGTCGGGTATCGCTCAGACGCGCCGCTTCTTCTTGGGCCGGCATCCGTTATGGGGGATGGGGGTGTGGTCTTCGACGGCGGTGACCTTCAGGCCCGAGTGGGCCAGGCCGGTGACGGCGGATTCACGACCGCCGCCCGCGCCGCGGACACGGACCTCGACCTCGACCATGCCGTACTTCTTGGCCTGGGCGGCACACTCTTCGGCGGCGCGGGTCGCGGCAAAAGGCGTGGCCTTGCGCGAGCCCTTGAAACCGACGGTGCCGGCCGAGCCCCAGCAGAGGGTTTCGCCGTTGATGTCGGTGATGGTGACGAGGGTATTATTGAAGGTCGCCTTGACGTAAGCGATGCCGCGGGTGACGTTCTTGCGGACTTTCTTGGTTTTCTTGGCCATCGGACGGGTTCCTTGAAGTTGGTGGCGGTTCCGCTCTCACCCGGTGCGGGGCGGGAACCTGGCTTCGACGCGGCGACGCATGTCACCGCGAGGGTATCGGATTGGATTTCGGGGGGCGTCGATCTGCGATCGACGGCCAGACCATTGCCTGGCAACCCGACGCGGGTGCGTCGAGTAACACTCGGCGTTACTTCATCCCCTTGACCGACTTCTTGCCGGCAACGGTCTTCTTGCGGCCCTTGCGCGTGCGGGCATTGGTCTGGGTGCGCTGCCCGCGGACAGGCAGGCCGCGGCGGTGACGGTCGCCGCGGTAGCAGCGGATGTCACGCAGGCGGGCGATGTCTTGCTGGACCTGGCGACGCAGGGCCCCCTCAATGATGTACTTGGCTTCGAGCAGGTTCGCGATCGCCGCGAGTTGGTCCTCGTTGAGCGTGTGGGCCCGGGCCTGCGAGTCGAGGTCGAGTTCGGCGCAGATGTCCTTGGAGAACTTCGGGCCGATGCCGTAGATATAGGTCAGGGCGATGTGTAGCGGCTTGTTGTCGGGGATTTCGGTACCGGCGATACGGGGCATGGTGGGGTTCCTTGAAGTTGGGCGTGACCACTCTCCCGTTCCGGGGCGGCGGGCGGGTCACTGGCTTCGGAGGCCGCCGATGGCATCGGCGGCTTGATACGGGGTCTGATATTAGCCTTGGCGTTGCTTGTGCTTGGGGTTGCTGCAGACGACGCGGACAACGCCCTTGCGGCGGATGACCTTGCAGTTTTCACAGATGCGTTTGACGGAGGAGCGGACTTTCATGGGGTTACCTCTTCGGGAGACCGCCGGTGGCGTCGGCGGTTATGTGCGGTGTTGTTTCCGGAGGGTTGTTTCCGGGGGGGTCAGTGGCGGTAGGTGATGCGGCCTTTGGACAGGTCGTAGGGACTGATATCTACGGTCACGCGGTCTCCGGGAAGGATGCGGATGTAGAACTTTCGCATCTTGCCGGAGATATGGGCAATGATCTCGTGATCGTTCTCGAGCTTGACCTTGAACATCGCGTTGGGCAACGACTCAAGGACTTCGCCTTCGAACTGGAGCATGTCTTCTTTAGGCACGGAGTTTCCTGTGGGTATCGTTTATTCAATCCGCCACGCAAGCGGGTTTAAACCCCGGGGGGCTATCGTCCGTCGGTCAGCACGTCGGAGCCGTTGGCGGTGACGGCGACGGTGTGTTCGTAATGAGCCGAGGGCTTGCCGTCAAGGGTGACGACGGTCCAGCCGTCTTTCAGTGTTTTCACGTCCTTAGTGCCGAGGTTGAGCATGGGCTCGATGGCGAGGGTCATGCCTTCCCGCAGCGTGATGTCGTTTCTCAATAGTTCGCGATTCACAAAGTTCGGGACTTTAGGGTCTTGGTGCATCGTGTCGCCGATGCCGTGGCCGACGAAGTCTCTCACCACGCCGTACCCGCGGTCTTCGGCGTACTTCTGCATCAGGCGGGCGATCTGGCTCCACTTCCTGCCGGGCCTGACTTGGTCGATGGCGATCTGCAGGCAGTGCTCGGTGGCCTCGCACATGGCCCGGGTCTCGTCGTCCACGTCGCCGACCAAGATCGTGGTCGCCGCGTCGCCACACCAGCCGTCGAGCTTTACCCCGCAGTCGATTCCGACCACGTCGCCTTCCTCGATCGGCGTGTCGTCGGCGATCCCGTGGACCACGACGTCGTTCACGCTGATGCAGAGGTGGGCGGGGAACCCTTCGCCCTCGCGGTAGGTCGGGTAGTTCTTGAACAACCCGATGCCGCCTTTTTCGCGGATCAGCACGTCCGCCGCTTCGTCGATCTCCCGTGTGGTTACACCGGGCTTACACATCTGCCGGCACATCTCGTGCACCTGCTGGACCACGCGTCCAGCCGCCCGCATCTTCTCGATCTGTTCTTGGTTTTTAAGCCGAATCGCCATGCTGGAGGGGCCTGTCTGCTCGAACCGACTCGGCCTCGCCGAACCGAACATCATACCGCGAGAAACCGTGCTTGACAAACAGGCCGCCCCCCTTCCGGGCCGTTGGGGTGATTCCGGTCCCGGCCCCAAGACCGGGGTGCCGGGGCTTCAACCCTCACCGACCTCGGCGTAACTCTGGGCCAACATCCGGCGGTCACGCTCCGCCGCGGGCCCCGCGGATCTTGGGTCCCCCGCCCCCGCCGGCCCCGCCGCCGCCGAGGAAGCCCTGATAATTACGCATCATCAGGTTGGCCTCGATCCGCTGGACGAAGTCGAGCATGACGCTGACCACGATCAGCAGGCCCGTCCCGCCGAGGAACTGGGTCACGAAGAAGGGGATGTCGAACAGGCCCGAGACGATCGTCGGGATCACCGCGATGACCGCCAGGAAGCCCGCCCCGACGTAGGTGATCCGCTCCATCACGCTTTCGAGGTAGTCGGCCGTCCGCGGCCCGGGGCGTAGGCCCGGGATAAAACTCCCGTTGTCTCGCAGCTGCGTAGCCATTTCTTTGGGCTGGAACTGCACCGTCGTCCAAAAGTAGGCGAAGAAGTAGATCAGCCCGATGTAGATCAGGGCGTAAAGGTAGCCGTTGAGGTTGGCGAACTCGTCCTGCAAGAGCGACGCGAAACTCTGGAAGAACTTATAGACCCCGCTGGCGTCGGGGTCGGCGGGGAACGCCGCACCAACCCAGTTAAACAGCATCGACGGGAAGATCATCAGCGAGCTGGCGAAGATGATCGGCATCACGCCGCCGTGGTTCACACGGAGCGGGAGGTAAGATTTCTGCCCGCCATAGACCCGCCGGCCGCGGGTATGCTTGGCCTGCTGGATCGGGATACGGCGTTGGCCCTGAGTGATCACGATCGACCCGGCGACCACCAGCACGAACGCGGCGATGAGGAAGATGACGGTGTCGATGCCGTAGGGCTTGGCGGCGTCGCCGCCGGCGACCGAAAAGCCATCGACGATCTGCGTGATCGCCCCAGGCATCGAGGCGATAATGCCGGCGGTGATGATCAGCGAGATTCCGTTGCCGATGCCGTATTTATCGATCTGCTCGCCGAGCCACATCAGGAACACGGTGCCCGCGGTCAGGCCGATGACCCCGCAGGCCCAGAACGTGAACGTGCCGCGGTAGGCGGGATAGACCAGCCCGCCGTCGCCGCCGCCCTGCAGGAAGCTGAGCCAGAACGCGGCCTGCACGAGGCACAGGCCCACGGTGGTATACCGGGTGTACTCCTGGATCTTCTGCCGGCCGGCGGGGCCTTCTTTCTGGATCGCTTTGAGTTTCTCAGAAACCGAGGCGAGCAGCTGGAAGATAATCGCCGCCGAGATATAGGGCATGATCCCTAGGCCGAAGATGGTCGACTGGGACAGCGAGCCGCCGGTGAAGATTCCGACGTAGCTGATGAGGTTGCCGACCGCGCCCGAGGAGGCGTCTTGGGCCCACTCGTTGAGGGCCGACTGATCGACGCCGGGCAGCGGGATGAAGAACCCGATGCGGTAGATCACCAGCATGCTGAGGGTGAACAAGAGCTTGTTTCGGAGCTCTTTGATGCGCCAGATGTTGAGAAAGGCTTGGAGCATGGTGGGTGGGATTTAGGGATTGGGATTTCGGGTCAACGGTGTCCGGAGGTCACGGCGGGGATACGCATCCCCGATTCCCAGCCCCCAGCTCCTAACCCCGGTCGCCTCGGGCGACCAACCGACGTTACTCCGTGGCCGCATCGGCCTTTTTGACGCCCTTGGGACGTCGGCCCGTCGGCTCAACGACCGACACCGACCCGCCGGCGGCGGTGATCTTGTCGGTGGCGGACTTGCTGAACTTGTCGGCGGTGATGGTGACCTTTTTGGTCAGTTCGCCTTCGCCCAACACCTTGACGGGTTGCTTGGTGTCACGGATCAGGCCGAGCTTGGCCAGGGACTCGGCGTTGACTTCTTCGCCGTCCTGGAAACGGGCGTCGATCGCCTTGAGGTTGACGATGGCGTAGCGCGTCATGAACTCGGCGTTGGAGAAGCCGCGCTTGGGGAACCGCTTCCACATCGGGATCGCGCCGCCTTCGTGCGGGTTACTGTTGCCGGAGCGGGCGCCGTAGCCCTTGTGGCCACGGCCGGCGGTCTTGCCGGTGCCCGAGCCGACGCCGCGGCCGATGCGCTTGCGCCGCTTGTGGCGGCCGACTTTTTCGGTGATTTCGTGGATCATCATGGCGGATGTCTCTCAAGGTTCGGCGACTTGTCGCCCCGCGGCGGCCAACGACCGGCGGTGGATCGAACGGGGATGAATCTTACTCGGACTTGTCTTCGGAAGGGGCGGCTTCGGGAGCCGCTTCCGGGGCCGGGGCTTCGGCGACCGCGGTGGTCGAGTCGGCGGCCGGTGCCGGGGCGGGCGGAGCCTGGTCACGACCGCGACCCCCGCCACCGCGTTGATCGCGGCGGCCGCCCTTGCCCTTGCCGACGGTGTTCTGCGGGGCGGCGGCTTTGGTCTTGGTGCCGCCGGTTTCGGATTCGGTCATGAACCGCTTGGCGGCGATGAGCATCTCGTCGACGGTGCTGGTCTCGATCTCGACGCCACGCAACGCCGCGATCTCTTCGCGGGTCCGCAGGCCCTGAAGGGCGTCGACGACGGCGCGGCAAAGGTTAATCTTGTTGGTCGAGCCGTAGGCCTTGGTTAAGCAGTCCTTGATGCCGGCCATCTCGAGCACGGCACGCACGGTGCCGCCGGCGATCACGCCGGTACCCGGGGCCGCGGGAATCAGCTTGACGGTCGAGGCACACGAACGCCCTTTGACCTCGTGCGGCAGCGTGCCGCCCTTGACCTTGACTTCGAAGAGGTTTTTCTTGGCGTCTTTCTGCGATTTTTCGATCGCGGCGGGGACGCCACGGCCCTTGCCGTAGCCCACGCCGACGCGGCCGTTGCGGTCTCCCACGACCACGAGGGCCGAGAAGCTCATGCGGCGGCCGCCCTTGACGGTGGTCGCGGTGCGATTGATGGCGACGGTGGTCGACTCGAGGGCGTTGGAATCGTCGAGGAATTCAGCCATGGTGGGTCTTTCGTGTTCTGCTCTGCACGGCGGGGCCGGCAGCGGGGTGCCCGGTCGTTGACGCGGGGCTTTCTGGGGATTGTGAATGCGAAGCGTAAATCGGGGTTCGTCAGACCGCGAATAGCATCCGCGGCTTTGTACGAGGAATTAGAACTTCAATCCGCCTTCGCGGGCGGCGTCGGCCAAGGCCTTGACCCGGCCGTGGTAGCGGAAGCCGTTGCGGTCGAACGCGACCGACTCGATGCCCGCGGCCTTGGCCTGCTCGGCGATCGCTTTACCGACGACCACGGCGGCCTCGATGTTGCCGCCCTTGTCGACCTTGGCCGAGACGGTGCTGGCCGAGGCGAGGGTCTTGCCGGCGAAGTCGTCGATGACTTGGGCGTACACGTGCTTCGAGCTGCGGAAGATCGTGAGCCGGGGCTGATCGGGGCTGCCGAAGATACGCTTGCGGATGCCGGTCTTTCGGCGGCTGCGGCGGAGAGTTTTGAGCTTACTTTTTTCCATGGTGCTGACCCTTTGGTCGGGTTCGGCGTTGGCCGAAGATCGCCGATGTCATTGGCGGCGTTGTACGGAGGCGGTTTGGGAGGGTTAGTTACCGAAGGCCTTGCCCTGTTTGCGGATGATCTGCTCGCCCTTGTAGCGGACGCCTTTACCGTTGTAGGGCTCGGGCTTGCGGTGCTGGCGGATGGCCGAGGCGGTCTGGCCAACGAGCTGCTTATCGATGCCCTTGATGGACAGCTCGGTGAGGTTCGAGCTGCTCTTGGCTTCGACGGTCACGCCGGCGGGGATCTGCACGACGCGGGTGTCGGCAAAGCCGAGCTTGAGGTTGACCTTGTTGCTCTGGACGGTGCAGCCGTAGCCGACGCCGTGTATCTCGAGGTTGACCTCGTAGCCCTGGGTGACGCCATCGATCATGTTAGCGACGAGCGAACGGGTCAAGCCGTGCATCGCTTTGGCGGTGCGGGTGTCGCCGTGGCGTTCGACGACGACTTGCTTGGCGTCTTCGTCGACGCGGACGGAAACCTCGGGGCGGTGTTCGTAGGTGAGGGTGCCGCCTTTGCCGTTGACCGAGATCTCACGGCCGTTGACTTTGACGGTGGCGCCGGCGAGGGCGACGGGTTTTTTGCCGATGCGGGACATAGTGGCTGCTTTCGTTTCTTTCAGGCGTTCGTCTGTTTCGCCTTAATGCAAAACGGGCGGGAGTTCGTGGACAGCACTCCGGGGAGTTACTCGACGGTGCAGATCAGTTCGCCGCCGACGTTTTCTTCGCGACATTGGCGGTCCGAGAGCACGCCGCGGGGTGTGGTGAGGATGGCGATGCCCAAGCCGGCGAGCGGGCGCGGCAACTCTTCAACCTTGGTGTACACGCGGCAGCCGGGCTTCGACTCGCGTTGGAGCTTGTGGAAGAGCTTTTCGCCGTTGGGGCCGTAGCGCAGGTGGACGCGGAGGATGCCCTGGCGGCCGTCGTCGATGACGTCGTGGCCAGCCACGTAGCCTTCGTGCTTCAGGGCCTCGGCGATGCCGGCGCAGACCTTGGAATTACGGCAATCCACGTGGCCGAAGCCGTTGCGCGAGGCGTTGCGGAGGCGGTTGAGCATGTCGGCGATAGGGTCGCTGAGAGCCATACTTTTCTTCTCGTTCGGGGAGCGTCGATCTACAATCGACGGCTAAATATTCGGACTGATGAACCTGGCAGTTTCCGGTGAAAGACTTACCAAGACGATTTACGCATCCCGGGAACTTTGCCTTCGAGGGCGAGCTCGCGGAGCTTGATGCGGGAGAGCTTGAACTTGCGGTAGACGCCTCGGCTGCGGCCGGTCAGGGCGCACAGGTTGCGGAGCCGGGTCGGGCTCGCGTCGCGGGGGAGTTGGGCGAGGGCGGCGTAGTCGCCGGCCTTCTTGAGCTCGCGACGTTTCTCGGCGTACTTCGCCACGGTCTTGGCGATGCGCTCGTTGCGGACGATGGTGGATTTGGAAGACATATTCGGGTCTCGCTGAGCCGCGGTCGGCGGCGGGTGGCGTCCGGGGACGCGGGGAAAACTTCCGGGGTTAAGCCGCAGCGGCGGGTTTTTTCTTCTTGGGCGGCTTCACGAACGGGAAGCCGAGCTCGGTCATCACGATCTTCGAGAGCTCGTCGTTGGAGTTCTTGAAGACAAGGGTGATGTGCATGCCGAAGGTGTGCTGGGCGTGGGCCATGTCGACTTCGGGGAAGATGCCTTGCTCGGTGAGGCCGAAGGAGTAGTTGCCGCGGCCGTCGAAGGACTTGTTCTTGAAGCCGCGGAAGTCCTTGATGCGGGGCATCGCGAGGCTCACCAGGCGGTCGA
>JBCCCG010000049.1:0-13274 GCA_039033595.1 Planctomycetota bacterium
AGGGGCTAGAGCAGTCGTTAAGATTGAGAACCACCACAACTTTGCCTGGAAAGTAATAGTGAATGATAAGGAGTGTATCGTACACCGTAAGGGAGCCACGCCTGCTTCTCTCGGAGCATTGGGCATTATCCCTGGTTCCATGACCGCTCCTGGATATATCGTAAGGGGCTTGGGAAACAGTGAAGGCTTAAACTCAGCTTCACACGGAGCAGGACGTCTACATTCTCGAAGAACGTGTAAGCCTTCATGATGTTGTCTTTGGTGAAGCAGCTCACCCGCTTGCGCCCGGCCGATCGGGCGTACTCGAAGGCGTAGCGCACGATCTTCTCGCAACCGGGCCGGGTAATGAGCTTGAGGCACTGGGTGACCTCGGCGGTCTGCCGGTGCTCGATGCCGCCGTAGGTGTCTTCCTCGTTTTCGCGGACGATGACGACGTCCATGCCCGAGTGCTTGCTGGCTACGAACGGGGCGTAAGCGACACACGGCCGGACGTTGGCGTAGAGGCCCAGCGTCTTGCGGGTAGTGACGTTGAGCGACTTGTAGCCGCCGCCCTGGGGCGTGGTGATCGGGGCTTTGAGAAAGACCTTGTGCCGGCGCAGGGTGTCCCACGCGACGGGTTCGATGCCGGCGGTGACGCCGCGTTCGTAGACCTTCTGGCCAATCTCAACAAATTCGTAATCGAGCCCGACGTCGGCGGCGTCGAGGATGCGGAGGGCCGCGTCCATGATCTCCGGGCCGATTCCGTCGCCGCGGGCCACGGCGATGGTGGTGGCTACGGCGGCACCCTCTTGGGGATCAGGCGGGGCAAGGGCGGGTTCGTGGGTCGAGGCGGCGGTCATGAAGGGCTCCGGGTAGGGGAAGGCAACGGGTTCTGGTAAGATATATCGGGAAATCAAATGCACGAATTAAATTTCGTGAATAATTTATCCTTACTTTTTGATCGTGTCAAGCCCATGGCGAAAAAAAACGGTTCCTCTGCCGAAAACGTGCATTTCACGTTCCTCAGCAACCACTCTCACGTCCTGCTGCTGCTGGCCGCCGAGCCCGATCTGCGGCTGCGTGACCTGGCCGAGCGGGTCGACATCACCGAGCGGGCGGTTCAGAAGATCGTCGCCGACCTGGAAGCGGCGGGAGTTGTGACCCGGGAGAAAGACGGCCGACGCAACCACTACCACATCCACCGCGACCAGCCGCTGCGCCATCCCGTCGAAGCCCACCGCACTGTCGCCGACCTGATCAAGATGGTCCACGGCCGCTAACCCACCGCCCCAACCGCCCACCCGCGCCGGTCTTTCCAACCCCCGCGGTTAATCACAACCGCTCAACGACTTGAGCTTCTCTCCCGTGCCCTACGCTCGGACGTCGGGCCACTATACTTTCGTTCTTCCCGGAATCTGCCAATCCCCGCTTCCTTTACCCACGAGCCCCGCCCGATGCCCGAATCGTCCCCCCGGAACGCCGCCGAGATTGTTTACACCAAAACCGACGAAGCCCCGATGCTCGCGACGTATTCGCTGCTACCGATCGTCCGGGCCTTCGCCGAGCCCGCGGGTGTCGCGGTGCGGCTCGCCGACATCTCGCTCGCCGGTCGGGTCATCGCCCATTTCCCCGAGCGGCTCACCGAGGCCCAGCGCCAGTCCGATGCCCTGGCCGAACTCGGCGAACTCGCCACCACGCCGGGTGCCAATATCATCAAGCTGCCCAACATCAGCGCCTCGGTCCCGCAGCTCACCGCGTGCATCGCCGAGCTCCAGTCCCACGGCTACGACCTGCCGGACTACCCCGCCTCCCCGCAGACCCCCGAAGAGGAAGCGGTCAAGGCGACCTACGCCAAGGTCCTGGGCAGCGCCGTGAACCCCGTGCTCCGCGAGGGCAACTCCGACCGCCGCGTGGCCGGGCCGGTCAAGGCCTACGCCAAGGCCAACCCCCACTCCATGGGCGCCTGGGCCGCCGACAGCAAGACCCACGTCGCCCACATGAGCGAAGGCGACTTCTTCGGCAGCGAACAGTCCTATACCTGCCCCGAAGCCACCACCGTCACCATCCAGCACGTCGCCCCCGACGGGGCCACCACCCTGCTCAAAGAAAACCTCGCGTTGCAGGACGGCGAAGTCATCGATGCCTCGGTCATGAGCGCCAAGTCGCTCCGCGCCTTCCTCGCCGAGCAGATCGACGACGCCAAAGAACAAGGCTTGCTCTTTTCCCTGCACATGAAGGCCACCATGATGAAGGTCAGCGACCCGATCATCTTCGGCCACTGCGTCGAGGTCTTCTTTGACGACCTGTTCGAGAAGCACGCCGACGCGTTCGCCCGGCTCGGCGTCAACGTCAAGAACGGCTTCGGCGACGTAGTCGCCAAGACCGCCGACCTGCCCGCCGACGAGAAGGCCGCGATCGAGGCCGGCCTCCAAGCCGTGTACGACGAGCGGCCCGCGCTGGCGATGGTCGACTCGGACCGCGGCATCACCAACCTACACGTACCCTCGGACGTCATCATCGACGCGTCGATGCCCGCGATGATCCGGGCCTCGGGCCAGATGTGGGGCCCCGACGGCCGGCAGAAGGACACCAAGTGCGTCATCCCCGACCGCTGCTACGCCGGGGTGTACCGCGAAACCATCGAGTTCTGCCGTGAAAACGGCGCGTTCAACCCCGCCACCATGGGCAGCGTGTCGAACGTCGGGCTTATGGCCAAGAAGGCCGAGGAATACGGTAGCCACGACAAGACCTTCGAGATCACCGGCCCCGGCAAAGTCCAGGTCGTCGACGCGGGTGGCAAGACCATCTTCGAGCACGACGTCCAGACCGGCGACATCTTCCGCATGTGCCAGACCAAAGACGTCGCCATCCGCGACTGGGTCAAGCTCGCCGTCACCCGCGCCAAGCTCACTGGCGGCCCCGCCGTGTTCTGGCTCAACGAAGAACGCGCCCATGACGCAGAGCTGATCAAGAAGGTCAACACTTACCTCCCCGAGCACAACACGTTCTCGCTCGACATCCAGATCATGCCCCCCGTCCAGGCAACCCGCCACGCGTTGCAGCGTTGCAAAGACGGCCAGGACACGATCTCGGTCACCGGCAACGTGCTCCGTGACTACCTCACCGACCTCTTCCCCATCCTCGAGCTCGGCACCTCCGCCAAGATGCTGTCCATCGTTCCGCTCTTGGCCGGCGGCGGCCTCTTCGAGACCGGGGCCGGAGGCAGCGCGCCTAAGCATGTCCAGCAGTTCGTCAAGGAATCGCACCTGCGCTGGGACAGCCTCGGCGAGTTCCTCGCCTTGGCCGTGTCGCTCGAAGACCTCGCTCAGAAGGCCGACAACGAAGCCGCCCAGGTGATCGCCGACGCCCTCAACGCCGCCACCGGGAAGCTGCTGGACGAAAATAAGTCCCCGCTCCGCAAGGTCGGCCAACTCGACAACCGCGGCAGCCACTTCTACCTCGCGCTCTACTGGGCCCAAGCCCTCGCCACCCAGGACGAGGACGCCGAGTTAAACGCGAAATTCACCCAGCTCGCCGAACAGCTCGCCGCGAACGAAGCCAAGATCCTCGCCGAGATCGACGCCACCCAGGGCACCCCCGCCGACCTCGGCGGCTACTACCAGCCCGACGACGCCAAGGCCGGAGCCGCCATGCGTCCCAGTGCGACATTCAACACACTGCTGCAGGGCTAACCCGACGCTCCGCCGCGGGCCATATCACGACGGCCTGGCTCACGGACAGGTCTGCGGATGTGGCAAGACACCAGAACACCACATTGCGAAGGTCTTGAAGTTCGAGCCCGTGGATCCGTGAGCTATGGTCTATTGGGTAAGAAGACGAGTTGGACCACGTACCGATCGTCGGCCACGACGGAGCGTGAGCGGGAAACGACGGCTTGCTCATCAACGAATAGGACACACAAGAAGCTCAAGGTCGGTTTACGGCCCACACCACGTCAACGTGCCGCGGGCACCCGGCGCCAGAGCAGAAGGATATTGCACCCGCAACGTGTCGTGGCCGGCCCGCACTTCGAGCAAGACGTGTGACCCTTGGTACAACGAGCGGATCACCTCAGCCGGGCCTTCGGACTCGGGGCTCAAGCGCAGCCAGTCCGGCCGAACGATCAGGTTCTTGTCGGTAGCGTCGCACGGCGGGATCCCGTCGATGATACGCCGACCGCTCAGATAGAAGCCGCCCTGCTCAGCCGTTCCCCGGATCATCGAAGCGGGGCCGAGCAGACGGGCGGCTTCGAGCGATACGGGCCGGGTGTACACCTCGGCGGCGGGGCCGACCTGTACGATCCGGCCGTCGATCATCACCGCGATGTCGTCAGCGCACGACAAGGCCACGTCCGCCTCGTGCGTGGCGATCAACACGCCCGCGTCGGTTTCGGCGAGCGTATCGCGCAGCAGTTCCAGCATCTCGTCCCGGCTCGCCCCGTCGAGGTGCGCCGTGGGTTCGTCGAGCAGCAGCCAATCGGGCCGGACCGAGAGCGCGCGGGCAAACGCGAGCCGTTGCTTCTCTCCGCCCGAGAGTTGCGGCGGGCGACGGTGTTGGAGGTGCTTTAGCCGCATGCGTCCGAGCAGTTCGTCGACCTGTGCGCGGTCCGGCGTCAGCAGGCCCAGGTGCTGGATCACTTTCAGGTGGTCCCACAGCGAAGGCTCTTGAAACACCATCCCGAGCCGACCCGGGCACGGCGCGACCCGCCCCTCCGTCGGCTCGAGGAGACCGGCAAACAGCCACTGCAGCGTCGACTTCCCCGACCCGCTGGGGCCGACGAGAGCGCAGACCCTCCCGGGTTTCAACACGAGATCGGCCGCCTCGACACGCCGATCGAAAGATACTTTTTCGCAACGCCAACCGCTCACGTCTGCCTCCAAAGCACCGCCGCTCCCGCCACCACGATCAGCGGGACGAACGTGAGCAACGCCGCCAGCGCCGTCGCGGCAACCTGCGCATCCGGCGCGGTATGGATCAGCGTGTACAGCCGAACGCCGATGGTGTTGGTCCCCGCGGGCGTCAGCAGCAGCGACATCTCTAACTCGGTCACGATAAACAGCAGGCAGACCGCGGCGGCGTTCACCACCCCACGCCGGTGGGTCGGCCAGGTGACACGCAGAACTCTCCGTCGCCACGGTACGCCGTGCACCCGCGCCGCGGCGTCGGGCGCGTCGCTGCGGCGCAGCGACGTGACCAGCATCACCACCGCAGCGATCGGCGCAAACCGCAGCACGTAGGCCAACCCGAGCACCGCCGACGTGTCCCGCCATTCCACCAAGGGCCAACGGCTCGCCAACTCGCCCCACCCCAGCGCCAATACCGCCGGCGGGATCACCAACACCAGGAGCGAGTAGGGCACCAGCGTCCAACGCCGCTGCGCCAACCCGTGTCGCCAGCACGACCCGAGCAGCCAACCGAGCAACACACAACACGGCGCCGCGATACCCGCCAACCACAACGTGTGCCGCAACTCGGGCCACGCGTCACGCCACGCCGCGGCGAAGGCCGCCCCGTCCGACAGCCGCGCCACGAGCGCCACGACCGGCACCCCCATGGTCAACAGCAACACCGCGCCCGCCCCACTCCGCCGCACCCATCCGTTCGCCCGTCCGCCGCGGCTCCACGCTTCGCCCGGACCGGCCCCGGTCGTGGTCCACCGGAGCCGCCGCGGCATCAACATCGTCAACGCGGCCCCACCGGCCAACAGCATCGGCACCGCCAACGTCACCGCACCGGCCGGGTCCAGCAGCGCGTTGGTCTGGATCAGGACCTGCGTCGCGTAGGTGTGGATCAGAAACATCGAGGGCAGGATCGGTTCGGCCGACGCCCACAACAACACGACCGTCCATGCCAGCAACATCGAGCGCAGCATCGGCCGCACGCCCAACCACCACCACGCCCGCCGCGCCGCAAACACCGTCGCCGCGGGCCCCGGCGCTTGCCGCTGCGACAGAAGAATCAGCCCCGCGAGCCCGGCGTACCGCAGCCCCACCACCGCCGCCGCGATCGGCCCGTCGTACACCGTCACCCATCCGCCCAGCGGCGCGTTGCGGCCCAGCGCGACGATCCACGCCGACCCCACCAGCGACGCCGGCAGCACCAAAGGCGTACATGCCCCGACCACCCACGCCCAACCCGCCCGGGCCACCACCGCCCCCGCCGCCACGGCGACCGCCGCCGACAGCCCCGCGAAGCACAACGTGTCCAACAGGATCAGCCATCCGCGCGGTGCGCCCCACCACTGCGCGTATTCGCCGGAAATCAACAACGCCACGAGCAACGGCAGCAACACCAGCACCGCCGCCGCCTCGCCCGGCAGCGCCCCGCCGTAGCTCCGCGTACGCCGATCAGCGATCAAACCCGACCTCACGCAGCAGTTGCACGACCGCTTCTTTATCGGCCGCGGCCCGCGACACATCGAACCCGAACGCCGCGCGATCCACCAACCCGTCCCACGGCGTTTCGAGGTCGATCAGGTCGCGGCCGAGCGGAATCTGGGCGCTACGCGACGCGGCGAGCTTGCGCTCGACCTCGGCCGAGAGCAGGTAATCGATCAACTTCTGGCCGGTGTCGGGGTTCGGGGCGTTGGCGATCAGCCCGACGGAATTGGGGATGAGCACCGGGCCGTAGCCGGCGTCGGGCACGACAACCGCCACGGGCTTGCCGTCGACCATCGCGCCGTGGGCGTCGTCGGTGTCGGTCAACCCGAACGCCACCTCACCCGCCGCCACCAGATCGCGCACCGGCCCGTTGCCCGGCGCGACCGCCACGCCGTTGTCCAGGCACGCTTGGAGCCAACCCTCCAACCGTTCGGCGCCCCACTGCTCGTGCAACACGGCCATGTGTGTCAGCGTCGTGCCGAAGAACGGCAGCGCGATCGCGCACCGGCCCCGCCACACCGGGTCGGTCATTGCGTCCAACGAACGCGGAACCTCGTCGGCCCGGAGCCGCGCGGTGTTGTAGATGATGACCCGGGCCCGCGCCGCGAAGCCGGTCCACAAGTGATCCGGGTCGCGGTGCTGCGGCGCGAAACGCTCGGCCGAGGGGCTGGCGTAGGGCTGGAGCAGCCCGAGCGTGGCCAGGTGCTCGGTCTGTACGACCTCGTTGTTCCACAGCACGTCGCACTCCGGCGCGTCGCGGCGGGCGATGATCTGGTTGATCAGCCCCGTGGTCTTCGCGGCCTCGGCGTCGTACTTCGCCCGCACCCGGATCCCGGTTTCCTCTTCAAAAGCCAACAAAATCGGTTCGGCGTACACCCGGTCAAGCGCCGTGTATACCACGACCTCGGGCGCTTCATCCGAGGGCGCATCGCCACATCCGCACAACAAAACGGATAGCGCGACTACGTATGTCAGCAAACAGGTCTCAACGGTTCTTTGCATAACGCTCCACAATCATCGCCACGTCGTGGGCAAAGCGTTTCGGGAAAATCGAAACGACCAAGTCCCTCCAAAACGTCTCTTCGTCTTCGACGCGGAACGCTCTACCCCCGCCCGCCGCAGCGATGGCTTCGAGGTCGGCCAAGATATGGTCCCGGTCGGTCGCCACGTCGATCACGTTGGTGACCCCGCCATGCTTTTTGACGAACCGCTCGGCCGTCGCGCGGGCCTGCTTGCGGCCGTTGGAATGTACCGGGGCGTCGGTGACGAGCACGATGATGTGGTGCCGCTTCTTGCGTTCCCAACCCATCTTCGTGTCGGTCGCGGCTTCGAGCGCGAGATGGATCGGCTCGGGGATATCGCCACCGCCGTCGACGAAGACCCGGTCGAGAAACGCCTCGAGCTGTTCGGGGTCATTGTTGAGGGGCAGCGTGCGTGTCGCGTCCAGGCCGTAGTCGTCGCCGAAGTCTTTGAACGCTACCACGCCGAAGCGGACGTTGCGGGCAGGCCCGTCGTCGCCACTCAGCAACCCCGTGACCACGGCGTGGATATCGCGGACCCGGTCCTTGGCCTGGCTTATCTCGTCGCGCATGCTCTCGGTGGCGTCGAGCACGAACACGACGTCGAGCCCGCGGCGACCGAGCTGGCCCAGCCCCTCGGCGACGCCGGGGCCGATGCCGTCGAGCAGCGGGTTGGCCCCCTGCCCCACCGCGGCGGTGGCGGCGGGCGCGCTGGCGAGTTCGGCGAGGATCGCCAGCGCCGGGTCGGTCGCGGTGGGATAGAGTGAGACCGTGGCGTCGGGGGCCGTGGGCTGCGCACCGAGCGTCGCGGGCATCGCCACGGCAAGCTGCGGCGCAGCCACTGCCTCGCTGAGCGCGACCTCGCTCACCGTCTGCAGCGACGGCGCCCCGCCTCCGACCGAGCCTTCTGTGGGCACCGGTATCAACTCGGACACGTCCGTCGTCTCCAGCGTGACGATCGCCTCGGTCTCCGGCTCTTCGGCGACCGCGAACACGATCAACGCCAGCAGTAGCACGATCAGCGCGTGCGCCAGCAACGAAAAGCTCAGCGCCAGCGAGTTACGGGACCAGTTTTTGCCGACCGCCTCAGCCATCGCCGCCTCCTCGCGTCCGCGCCGCCGCTTCGGCCTCGGCCAGGTCCAGCCGGGCCAGCGACATCCGCGACATCGGGCTCGCCAACACCGCGTCCATCACCGACGCGACGTCCTGCACCGACAACTCACCGTCGGCGGCGATGACCACCGGCAACTCCGGCAGGTTCAGGTGGGTCAGCGTTGCGGTGAGTTCGGCGAAGCCGTCTTCTTCCAGCACCGTTTCCCCGACCGCCAGCCAGACCGCGCCGCTCTCCGCGGGCCGAGCGCGGACCAATACCTCGCTGGGCAGGTCCTGTATCGACGCGCCGGCGGGAGGGTTCAGATCGCTGTAGCCGATCGGCATCTCGCGCTCGCCGCCGGTGAAACGCACGGTCAACACAAAGAAGGCCAGCAAGATAAACACCACGTCCACCATCGCGGTGACCTGAAAGGTCTCTTCTTCCTGGGATTCGTCGCGGTCGTGGAACTTCACGGTAAGACCCCCTGCACCGAGCGGACCGACACCGACGCAAACCCGACTTCGCGACAGGCCGACATGACAGCGTCAAGCCTTTCAAAGCTTTGACGGCGGTCGGCGCGGACCACAACCTGCAGCCGCTGACCGGTGTCCAGAGCCTTGGCCTGCTCGGCGGACAATAGCGTGGGCAACGTCTCGTCGTCGACCGCGACACCGTTGAGCTTGATCACGCCGGCGGCGTCGAGGTTGATCGTCAGCTCGGCGGGCATGAGCTCCTGCGTCGCTTCGCTGCGGATCTGAGGCAGATCGATCGTTTCCTCGGCCTGGCTCTGGATCGACTGCATCACGAACAGGTAGAAGCAGATCAACAGCAGAACGATATCGACAAGCGGCGCCATGCCGAGCGGCGGCGGAGCCTCTTCTTTGGCCGACGTGTACCGGAGCGTCGGGCGGGGCGTGGGGGGCGTCGACGCGGTCATGCCGGGGCTCCGGCGTCGCCGGTGTTCGCGGGGGCGGGCTTGCTTCCGGGAGCGGGGGTGGAGGCGGGTTTGGAGGCGGCCGCCTGGACGAGGGTTTCCTGCCGACGCTGCTCGATCGCGACGGCCATCACACGGAGCATTTTTTCGCCGATCGCGCCGGTCTCCTGGGCGATCCGGTTGATGCGGTCGCGGAACACGGCGTAGAAAAACGTCAGCGGCACCGCGAGGATCAGCCCCATGCAGGTCGTTACTAGCGCCTGGCTGATACCCAGGGCTAACTCGTCGGGCCGGGCGGCGCCCTGGGCTTCGCCCAACAGCTGGAAGGAACTGATCATGCCGGTCACTGTCCCGAGCAGCCCGAGCATCGGCGCGACCGCGGCGATAAGCCCGAGGTAGCCGTTGCGTTGGCGCAGCGTCGTGAACTCCTGCTCGCCGCGTTGCTGCAGACCCTCACGCACGGCGTCGATGCCCAGGCGGCCCTCGCCGATGCCCGCCGCGGTGACCCGTCCCAGCAGGGTGTCACTGGTCTTGCACAACGACAGGATTTCTTCAAACCGCCGCTTACCCGACAACTCGATGATCTGCTCGGCCAGTGCCTCGGGAACCAGTTCGTTCTTGTGCAGCCGGATAAAACCGTCGACCACCAGCGCGAGACCGCCGAGGCTCAGGAGGATGATCACGTAGCCCACCGGACCGCCCGCGAGCACCAGGTCCAGCAACGACCGTCCGCCCCCGGACGCCGCTTCCGACGCGGCCACGTCGCCGGCGGGCGTGGACTGGGCGAGCAAGATGGAGATTTCAAAACAGACGGCTACATTCATGGCGTGATTTCTTTCCGCAAGGACTCGACTCGGCGGCGCAGGTCGCGGCGCTCGCCCAAAGGATGCAGGACTTCTGCCACCCTCAGCACATCGGCCGCGGCGGCGGTCTGGCCCGACCGTGCCTGCGCGGCCACCAACTCGCAGGTCGCCTGCCACCAAGTATCGCTGCCGGGGCGGGACGCGGCGCGGGCGGCCCGTGCCTCGGCGATGGCGGGTTCGAGCTGGTCGTCCTCGATCAGCCAACCCGCTCGCAGGACCGACGCCTCGGGCGTATCGATGTCGTCGAGCGCGGCCCACGCTTCGTCGGTTCGGCCCATCTGCAAGAGCGCCCGCGCCCGCGACAGCCGGGCCACGGGCGGCGAGACTCCGTGCAGCACCCGCGCCGCGTCGGACCACGCCTCGGCATCCATCATGAGTTGGGCCCCGCGCAGCGTCAGCGAGTCGTCGTCGGGCCGCTGCACTAGTGCGAGGTTGACCAGCCGGGTCACCCGCGACCGCCCGACTTCGGGGAACGGTTCGTCGACCGCCCGCCCCGCTTCGCGCTCGACCAACGCCGCGGCCAACGTGAGCAACACGCCCGGGTCGTAACCGGCCGGCGAAGCCAACACGGCGTCGAGCGCGGGTTCGAGCAAGCCGGCCGCGACCCAGAGCCGAACCCGCAGCCGACCGGCGGCTGCAGCGGTGTGCGGCTGAGCCGCGAGCAACGCCCGGTGTTCGTCGAGCACGGACAGGGCTTTACGGGGCTCGCCCGACCCGTGCTGGGCTCTGGTCAGAACCGCGGCCGCCCGCAGGGCCTCGTTGTCCGCCGCGTCGCGCTCGATCGCGAGCAGTTGCTCCACCGCGTCCGCAGGCGGCAGCCGCAGCGCGAGGCGGGCGGACAGATACCGGTAGCGGAGCCCCGCGTCTTCGGCGATCAGCGCCCGGTATTCGGCCAAGATCTCGGACACTTCTTCCGGTGTCGACCAACCGGCCCACCAACGCAGCGCGTCGAGGCGTCGCGCCGTGTCCATCGATTCACGCCCGGCTGCTCCACGCAGCGCCGCTTTGGCCCGCGGGATCAGCGTCGGGTCGTCGGCCACGGCTTGGGTCAGGCTGACCGCGAGAAACCAGCGGGCCGGGTCGTCGTCGGGCGTGTCGGCCAACACTTGCTCCCACCGGTCCGCGGCCTCGACGCGTCGGCCGGCGTCATAGAGCAGTTGCGCATGCAGGCCCCGAAAGGCTTTGGGCGTGCGGGTGTCGAGTGTGTCGAGTGCGGCGTCGGCCATCTCTAACGCGAAGAGTAATTCGACCCAGGCCGACCATTCGGCTTCCGTCGCGTGGCCGGAGTCGGCCAGGAGTTTGAGGCGGTCATACGCAGGGGCCGAGGCCACGGCGGCGGGTCGACGCGCGGCATCGGCCGCGGCCTCGTGCCGACCGAGCGCGGCGAGCGCCCGCGCTTCGATCCAAGCCGCCGCCTTGCCGTGTGACTCGGCTTCAACAAGCGCCGCGGCGGGGTCACGACGCAGCTCGATCTCCAATCGATCCAGCTCCGCCACCCGGCGGATCGCTTCGGGCACCGCGGCTTGCGGATCGATCACGACCTCGAGCACAGCCGCGGCTTCGTCGAGTTGCCCGGTCTGGCGGTACACCCGGGCTTCGCCGACGTAGCCCAGCCAGCTCGTCGCTTGGCCGGGGTAGTCCAGCCGCATGGCGCGGAAACGCTGCAACGCCTCCTCGGTGTATCCCGCGTCCGGCACCAACCGGGCCGCGGCGCGGTGCCACTCGCCGGCGACGAACGCGTCGGCGCAGCGTTGCGCGTCGGTGCGTTGCGCCTCCCCCGCTTCACGCAGCGACGCGACACCCTGTTCGAGGATCTGCGCGACGACCTGCGGCGTGGCTCCGCCGGTCACGCGCAGCATCTCGAGGTCCGCGGCGGGGTTGGCCAACACCGCCGCGGCAACGATCTGGGCGAGCAGAGCCGCGATCAATACCAGGGCTCCTCGAACGACGGGATAAGGTACTCGTACAGGAACCGGTTAGCGATGAGACGGGCGTCTTCAAGAAGGCCGTCTTTCATCGTGAACTCACGGCCGACCAGAAGACGCTCGGCGAGGCGTGAGGGCTGTTGGTTGCTGAGCAGTTCGCCGAGCGACCGAGCCATGTACGCGCGTTCGAAGTGGTTGCCCGACTTCTCGAGGCGTTCGATCATGGCCGTGCCGACACCGTGGGCTCCGCTGAGCGAGAGGGCGTAGATCACCTCGCGGTTGACGTAAAAAGTTTCGTTCCAGGCCTCGATCAGGTACGGGATGGCTTCGTCGCGGCCGGTCAGGCCGAGCGCGAGCACCGCGGCCCGTCGGTCGAGGATGTCCGACATCTCGTCGCGGTTCGGCGCGGACGCGAGCAGCGTCTTGGCCGGCGCGACCACGTTTCGGTCGCCCAGCATCGCGCGGGCCAAGAGCAGGTGGCCGAAAAGCACGGCGTCGTCGGTCGGGTCTAGCGTGCGTTGGACCAAAATCATTGGCCGCAGGCTCGCCGACCGCCCCGCGATCCCCAGTGCTATCGCGCAGGCGGTCCGCACCTCGGCGTTCTGTTCGGGGTCATTCAGGGTTTCGACCAGACGCTCGACCGCCCGCTCGTGTTGGGGGCGATCGACGAGGCCCTGTTCGGTAGGGTGCGGCCGCGCGTAGAGCCCCATCGCGATCGCCGCGAAACCGCGGAGCGGGTCGTCGAGATCGACTTTTTCGGGCGAGGGTCGACCGCGGCGTGGCTGGCCCTTGACCCAGGTCATCAAACGGGGCAGCGACGCGGTGTCGCCGAGCTGCCCCAGCGCCACCGTGGCGTAAGCCCGGGGCACGGTGTGGTACTCGTCGTCGTCGAGCATCACGGTCCGCAACGCTCGGTCGGCGCCCGCGATCGGACGCTTGCCCAGCACGATCACCGCCACGGCCCGCAGGCGCGCCTGATACGTGAGTTCCAAGCGTCCGATCGCGGGCGCCGACCGAGCGTTGCGGACCGTGATGCTCGACGACGACGAGTACCACACCGTGCCCCGGGCTTACGCCACGG
>JBCCCG010000050.1:0-13268 GCA_039033595.1 Planctomycetota bacterium
CCGTCTGCCGACCCTGCCCTCCCCCCGCCCCGTCCGGCTTACCATACCGCCATGCCCGACACGCCCGGTCCCGACCTCACCGTCTACCGCCGGCTCTTGATCTTCGGCGGCAGCTTCGACCCGCCGCACATCGCCCACGTTGACCTGCCCGGGCAGGTCGCCGCGGCGATCGACGCGGACGTGGTGGTCTACATCCCCGCGGGGCGGGCGCCGCACAAGCTCGACAAGCAGCAGACCGACCCGGCCCACCGGCTGGCGATGCTGCGGCTGGCGCTGGCGGACGTGCCCAACGCGATCGTCTTGGACGACGAGATCCGCCGCGCGGCCGACGGACGGCCGAGCTACACCGTCGAGACGCTCGACGATCTACGGACACGGATTTCCCCCGACGCGGAGATGCGGCTGCTGATCGGCACCGATCAGGTGGACATCTTCGAGAGCTGGTACGAATGGCTGCGCATCATCGAGTTGGCCGAGCCGGTGGTGATGATGCGGCCGACGTCGGGGGCGCCGAATCACGAGGACTCGGAGCGATCAGAGCTTCCCTCGGTGTGGCGGAGCCGCGTCGTCGAGGTGACGCCGACGGACATCAGCTCCACGGCCGTGCGCCGTCGGGTGCGGGACGGCCGGCCCCTGGACGGCTGGGTCCACCCCGATGTGGCGGCTTACATCGAGCGGCACGGCTTGTACCGCGAGTCGGATTAATCCGACTCGGCAGTGGCGAGGTCGACGAACCGTTCCACCTCGATGTTTTCTTCGAACTGCACCCCGCATTCGTGGATCGTCTTGGTGACGTGTCGGCACCAGCGGAGCGTGCCCGCGAGGATCTGACCTTGGTCGTGACGGTCCAGCACCGCGACGTGGCAGCGTGTGCCGGGGTGCAGGTACGTGTTGAAGAAGAACCCGATCCCACCCACGGAGATGTTGCGGGTGCGGACCATGAAGGTCGTCGGGGGTGACTCGTCCTGCTTGAGCCGGACGACGCAGCGCACGATCTTGGTGTAGCGCTTGCGCTCGTGGATCCGCCGGTTGGGCGGCGAGCTCATGAGCTGCTTGGGGCCCTGAGTGTTGAGCGTCTCAACGATCTGGTCCCACGCGGAACTGGGCAATTGGACAGCTTCACGAGGTTCGGAAGAATTGACCGGAACAGAACTCACTGAAAATACCTTTCCCGGACGACCCGTTTCCAGTATCGGCCGCGGCCCTGACTGGATTAACCAAAATACGGAAAAAGATCTAAGAGATTCCCCTATGTTTCGGCGTGTTGTTGGGCGGCGCGTCTGACCGATAGCGAGGGGGCATGGAGAGCCCATCGCCGGACTACATCCTGGACATCGCGGGCCTGCCGTCGCCGACCGCCGACAAGGAGCGGACGCTGCACGGCCGGCCGTGGCTGGCGGTGAAGTGGCGGTGTTGTTCGACGTACAGCCGGGTATACCGCAACCGTCGGGGCGACGCGTACGAGGGCCGGTGCCCGAAGTGCGGCGCGCCGGTCAAGGCGACGATCGGGGAGGGCGGCACGAACTCGCGCTTCTTCGAAGCGGGTTGAGCCCAGGCTTGCTTGAATTCAATCTGCAGCTAAGTCGAGCGTCGGCGGCCCCGGTTTGGCGTGTGCGCGTTGCGGGCGCTTACGCCGCGTCGGGCGGCGTTGGCTCGTCCGTGTCTACGGTCGGCTCGACCTCGACAAAGTCGGTCGGGTCCATCGGGATCGAGAACTGCACGCCGCATTCGTGGACGTTGCTGGATACGTGCCGGCACCAGCGGACCTGGCCCTCGAGGATGCGCCCGACGCCGTGGCGATCGACCACGGCGAAGTGGCAGACCGTGCCCGCGTGCAGGTACTGGTTGAAGAAGAAGCCCAGCCCGCCGCTTGAGAAGTTGCGGGTGGTGACTTTGTAAACCGCCGGCGGGCTGCCGTCCTGCTTCAGGCGCATCACGCACGAAATGATTTTTGTGTACCGGATGCGGCTCTCGCGCTTCGGCTGGGCGTCGCCCTGCTGGCGGTGCTGCCGTTGGCCCTGTTGATCGAGACGGTTGACGATCTGGTCCCACGCCGAGTGGGGCATCGCGATCGCGGAGCGCGGCGCGGAGGTGGGTTTCGGTAGCGCAGACATCGTGACTCCCGGTAAGGTGCCCTGGACCCACCCCAGGATCGGGTGATTCCCTATGCCGCTGTAGAACGCTGAAGTCGTGGTGCGGGTTTTTCGGATTTGGGCGGGGTCGTGGCCCGCATAACCGGCAAACCCGGTTCCGCTTAACCCGCGCCCAGCGTCGAGGCGTCGTGGGGCGTTAGGTCGTGGCCGACCTCGCTGGCGGCCTGGTTCAACACCGCCCGGAACTCGGCGGGGCTGCCGGCGCTGATGCACCGCTGCCGCACGTCGGCCGACTCGAACGCCTTGGCGATGAGCGAGAGCATCTCGATCTGCGTGTCGGGCTGCTCGGTGGGCGTGAGGATGAAACAGATCAGCCGGGAGAGCTGGCCGTCGGCGGCGTCGAAGTCGATCCCGTCGCGGCTGCGGGCGATCAAGACGTGCGGCCGACCGAGGTTTTCCAGACGCGCGTGCGGCACCGCCAGGCCGTTGGGCAGGGCGGTATGCATCGTCTGCTCGCGGGCCCAGACCGCGTTAAAGATCTTGTGCTTGTCGGGGACGGCGGTGATCTCCGCGGCCCTTTGCGACAGCACGGCCAGGACCTCCTTGATGCTGCGGGCCTCGGGATCGATCAGGACGTGGCGGTCGCTCAGCAGCGTGTGCAGCTGCCGCTGAGTCTTGAGCTTGAGCACGATCTGCATCGCCGGGCCCGCGATCAGCGAGGTGCCCAGGGCCATGATCACGATCGCGACCAGCAGCTGCTCGGAGATCAGCCCGGCCTGGTACGCGAGCTGGCCGAGGATGATGCCCACCGCGCCCTGCGCCGCCATGCCGAAGCCCACGCCCAGCGACTCACGCTTCGACAAGCCCGCGAGCTTCGCCCCGAAGTAGCACCCGCCGATCTTCCCGGTCAGCGCGACGACAAACACCACGGCCACGGCCGCAAAGTCAAACGACTCCACGAAGTTGATCCGCAGCCCGATCGAAGCGAAGAAGATCGGCGCGAAAATATTGGTGACGAACTGGTGGATCGTGTCGCGGGTGCGCTCGCGCAGGTGGTGCGAGTCGCCGATGGCGACCCCGGCGATGAACGCCCCGAAGATCGAGTGGATACCCAGGTGTTCGGTCAACGCCGCGCACAACAACGCCACCACGAACACGAACCCCAGCACCCCGCCGGGGTAGCTCCACCGCGACTGGATGTACGGCATCAACCGGTGCAGGATCAGCCGGCCGATCGTCATCATGAACGCCAGGAACGCCAGCGTGATCCCGATCGTCATCAGCACCCCGCCGCCCCCGTTCCCGGCAGCCTCCGCCGCGTGGCCCGCCGACTCCACCGCGTGACCCACGGCCTCCACCACGTCGCCGGGGTCGGCGTGGGGCAACAACGCTAACACCACCGCGAACCCGATCCAGCCCACCAGGTCGTTGAGCATCGCCGAGCTGATCACCAGCATGCCCATGTCGGACTTGGCGAGGTTCAGGTCCATCAGGATCTTCGCGATCACCGGCAGGGCGGTGATCGACAACGCGATGCCCACGAAGATCGCCAGCGGCAATCGCAGGTCGCTCGAAACGTCGTCGACGCCGAGTAAACCGGGGGCGAACCAGCCGAGCGTCGAGCCGATCGACATCGGGATTACGATGCCGAACGCCGAGACCAGCGCCATCGCCTTGCCCTGCCGCCACACCGTCGAGAGATCGACCTCCAGGCCAACCACGAGCAGCAGCAGCGTGGCGGACATGACGATGAAGCCTTCTTCGGCGATCGCCACCGGCGAGCCGGGCGTGAGCGGGAACAGCCAGGTGTAGCTGTCCGGCGCGATCGCCCCGAAGACGGTCTGGCCCAACAGGATGCCCGCGAGGATCTCGCCGAGCACGGTGGGCTGGCCCAGCTGCCGGGCGACCTCGCCCATGAAGCGGGCCAACCCCAGCAGCACCGCCATCGCCAGCAGCAGCCGCGTGATCTCCGAAACTTCGAGCGGCCCGGCCGCGAGGGTGGTCATAGATCAATTTCCGAGGGCGAATGTCCCCGGAGAGTTTAATCCGGATCGCGATCGCAGACCGGGGGTCTCGGGGTAGCGCAGCCTCAGCTCCGCCGTTCCGCGGCGTCGCCACGTCGACGCGCCGCGGCGAACCCCAGCGGCGGGGCCCACGCGACCAGCCCCGGCTCGGGCACCACCAGCTCGATCGTTGGGCTGGTCAGAGCGTCGTGGCCCGAGGTAATCGGCTGGCTGGCGGCGAACACGGACTCGGCCGCGGACGAGGACTCGACGAGCCGGCTCGGTGGCAGGGGACGGTACCGCGTGCCGCCGCCCCCGAATTTCAGAATGACCCCATCGAAAGTGAAACCACCGCTCGACGACGCGGTGGCGAGTTCGGTCCGCCCGTCGCTGAACAACCGCAGCGTATCGGCCGGAGGCAGTTCCACGCCGTTGAGGGTTTCGATCGCTTGCGTCACCGGGACGTCAAAAACAAGCAAGTCGTCGTCCCACGGCAGGACCGACCACGCATCAACGCTGAACGCCTGGGCACCCGTTGGCGGAGATACCCATGTCATCAACACCGCGATGGCCGCGACGGCCAACCCATTACCACTCGGAAAAAATTGCATTACTTGCCCCAGGAAAAAACGAGGCGTGGCCGAAACCGGAATCGGTCACTCGTGATTCGACTTGAACACCCCCCTCCGATCGACGGTGGTCAATGTTCAATGTTGAGATCAAAGCGCAGTGTTTTGGTCGGGAGTCGCTTCAGCCGTGCCCGGGCGTTGCGCTCGTGACGAGCGCCGCCTTGAACTCGGTGAAGTTCGTGGCGTCTAGGCAGTGACGGCGGGTGTCGTTGGCTTTGAAGGCCTCGGCGACGGCGGCGAGGAGCTCAAGCTGGGCCTCGCCGTCGGACTCGGGGGTGAGCAGGAGGCAGACGACCTCGGCGAGCTTGCCGTCGGGCGCGTCGAAGTCGATGCCGGCGTTGGACAGGCCGACGACCACTACGGGTTTGTCGAGCCCGGGCATGCGTGCGTGGGGCACGGCCAGGCCGCCGGGCAGGCCGGTCGAGAAGATCTGCTCGCGCCGCCACACCGCCGCGTTGATCGCCTCGACGCCAAGGCCCGTGACCTCGGCGGCGACCTGAGACAGCTCGTAGAGCGCGTGTTTGCGGGTCGCGCTCTTGAGTTGCCCGGCGAAGCCTTTGTCGCTGAGGAAATCTTCGAGGCGGCGCTTCTGCTTCTGCTTGAGGATCACCTGCATCGCGGGTCCGGCGATGAGCGAGGTGGCGATGGCCATGACGACGATGGCGACGAAGAGCTTCTCGGTGATCAGGCCGTGGGCCAGCGCGAGCTGGCCGAGGATGATCTCCATCGCGCCGCGGGCGGACATGCCCATGCCGATGGCGGCCGACTCGCGCCGCGAGAGGCCCGCCCACTTGGCCCCGAAGTAGCACCCGACGACCTTGCCCAGGATCGCGATCACCAATACGAGCGCGACGGCGGCGAAGTCGAAGCCCTCGATGAAGTTCACCCGCAGCCCGATGCCGGCGAAGAACAGCGGGGCGAAGATGTTGTTGATGAACTGCTCGATCGTCTCGCGGGTCTTCTCGCGCAGGTGCCTCGAGTCGCCGATAGCGACCCCGGCGATGAAGGCGCCGAAGATCGAGTGGATGCCGATGGCCTCGGTCGCCGCGGCGCAGATCAGCGAGACGGTGAGCACGAACCCCAGCACCCCGCCGGGCCAGGACGTGTTGGCCTGGATGAACGGCAGGGACTTGTGGATCAGCCACCGTCCCACCGTCAGCATTCCGCCGACGAACAGCAGCGTCCAGCCGACGGTCATCAACAGGTCCGCCCCCGCGCCGCCCGTCGCCGCCACGGCTCCCGGGTCGCCCGTCGCCGCGGCCCCGGCCACGAGCGCCAGCACCATCGCGAAACCGACCCAGCCCAAGAGGTCGTTGACCATCGCCGAGCTCATGATGAGCATGCCCATGTCCGAACGGAACATGTTCAGGTCCATGAGGATCTTCGCGATCACCGGGAGGGCGGTGATCGACATCGCGATCCCGAGGAACAGCGCAAACGGGAACTTGAGGTCCGACGCCGGGTCGTAGCCGATCACTTCCGGCAGCGCGTACGCCAGCCCGAACCCCGCGGCGAACGGCACGACCATCCCCATCAGGCTCACCCACAACGCCGCCTTGCCCTGCTTCCACACGATCGACAGGTCAACTTCGAGCCCCGCGACCAGCAGCAGAAACACCGCCGCGAGGTTGAGAAACATCGTCATCGACAGGAAGCCGCCGTCGTATTTGCGTTTCGCCTCGACTTCTTCGGCCTCGGGAATAACCGTGCTGCCCGTGTTGTCGAGCACCATGTCTTGCACGGGTCCGGCGGGATCGATGATCGTGCTGTCGACTGACCTCAGCGGAAGATATTCGACCGGTTCACCATCGGCGTTGAGTTCGTACTGCGGGAACAACCACTCGTAAAACCGCACGTTCGCCGCGTCGTCCCCGAGCAGCGCGGGATTGCCCAGCACCGTTGCGCCGAGCACGACCCCCGCAAGAATTTCCCCCAGCACCGTCGGCTGGCCGAACTTCCGCGCGATCTCGCCGAACAGCCGGGCCGTGCCCAGCAGCACGCCGAACGCGAGCAGAAACACCGTCACCTGTTCGTAAGACAGCGGGCCGGCGGCGAGGGTGTTGATAAAGGTTTGCATGGCGGCCGACGGTTCTCGGGGAGGGAAGTCTCGACGCCAGTGTAGCGCCGCGGCGCGTCGCCTGCACGCCGCGGCGTGGCCCGGGCCCGTCGATCGACTTGACCGCGGCCCCGCCCCGAGTCCCTAAATCCCTCCCCTCGCAACGGTCTGTAACGATTGGCGTAAGCGGGCAAGAAACTAAACCGCTGCGACCGGTAAAATCCGCCCGCACCGTCGCGGGCATGGGGTAAACTTAAAGCAGTATGTCACACGCATTGAGGTCATCCGGTTCGGATCGTCTGCGTGCTCGCTGCGTCCTGTTGGTCGGCGAAGCCGGGGCGGTCCCGTCGAGTTTGGTGGGGGCGCTCGACCGCCGAGGGATGGACATCGTGATCGCCCGGCAGCCGCCGCGCGTGATGCTCGAACTCGCCGAACACCCGGCCCCCGAACAGTTCATCCCCGCATCCGCCCGGGATACCAGCGGTCCCACGGGCACGGAGGATCAACACCCCGAGGCGGCCCCACCGCCGGGCATCTCTGTGGTCATCGTCGAGCCGCCACAGCAGCAACACATCCCCGAACTCCGCCACGCCCTGGCGTCGTATTATCCGCAGGTGCGCTGCTACCGCTACGAAGCCCACGGCCCGGACGGTCAGCCGCGCCTCGACGCGTTCGATCTGCCCGTCGAGACTTCGCCGCCGCAAAATCCGTCCGAACACGGGGCCGCGCCCGCCGCGTCGCCCAACAACGCTTCGCCGCACATCAAGGGCTCGGGTCAACGCCTCCGCTCGGTCGTCGTCAAAGCCCCCGACCGACCCGCCGCCCACGACGCCCCGCTGGTCAGCGAAGAAGAGCTCACCATGCTGCTTGGCCCCGACCAGCCGTTCGAAGAAACCCACCCGCACAACCACGCGGGCCCCGAAGGAGAGTGAGCGGTGTCCCGCTCCAGCGAGAAAGCCATCCCGAACCCCGCCCCCGGAAGTATCTCGCCCGGTGACCCTGCGCGTCATGCCCAGTCTCGCCGCGTGCTCGTGGTGGGGCACGGCCCGGTCGCCGACCGCCTGCCGTCACTGATCCCGCGGCCGCACCAACTGGTCGAAGTCCCCGGGTTCCTCTCGGCGATGGGTGACGCCGCGACGCACCGCGCCGGGGCGGTGATCGGACCGGCGTCCGCGCTGGCGGGCATGGCCGCGTCCACCGCCGAGGCCCTGCGCCGACTCGCGCCGCACGCCCGGCTGGTGCTCATCGAAGAGCCCGACCACGAAGACGACGCCCGCGCCGCGCTCGACGCCGGCTTCGACCACGTCTTGCCCGCCGATGCCCAGGACGCCGAGCTCCTCGCGGCGCTCGACCTGCCCGCGTTCCCCGAAAAAGACCCGACCCCGGCCATCCGCCACGCCGACCCGGCCGACCTGTCCGACCTCGTGCTCGGCCTCGTCGCGCCGCCCAAACCCGTGGAAGAACCCAGCTATCAAGCCACGATCGACGCGGCCATGCCCCCGGACCTCGGCGCCGTTGCCTCGCCCGATCGCCCGACCACGCCCATCGTGTCCGGAGCCGCGGACGGGGGTTTGCGATCGTCCGGTGAAGACGCCGAGCTCGGCGATACCGACCTGGTCGACCTGATCCTCGGTGGACACCGTGGGATCGACGGCCTGGCCCTGCGCATGATCCGCGCCCAGTCGGGCCTGCCCGACATCGACCTCGCCCCGCCCGGCGCGACCGTGCCCCCCGACCACGCCGCCGCCCCCGTCACCCAACACGAGCACGACTTCGGCCAGCTCCACGTGCCGGTCGGCCAACGCGACCCCGTCGCCACGGCCCAGCGCCTCGCTGTGTGGTCCGGGTGGCTCGTGCGTTGGCTGAGGTTACAGGCGCAGTTCAACCGCCTGCGCGATCTGGCGATGCGCGACGAACTCACCGGCGCGTGGAACCGCCGGTACTTCAACCGCTTCCTGCAGCGCATCGTTCTGCGCGCCACCGAAGACCGCCAGCAGGTCACGGTCATGGTCTTCGATATCGACGACTTCAAGCTCTACAACGACGCCTACGGCCACGCCGCGGGCGACGAGATCCTCCGCGAGGTCGCCCGCCTGATGATGGGCAGCGTCCGTGAACACGACGTAGTCGCCCGCATCGGCGGCGACGAGTTCGCCGTGATCTTCTGGGACGCCGACGAGGCCCGCCGCCGCCCAGACTCTAAGCACCCCGACGACGTGCTCAACGCCGCCAAGCGTTTTCAGAAAGCCGTGGTCGAACACCGCTTCCCGAAGCTATTAGACAAAGCCGCGGGCAACCTCACCATCTCCGGTGGCCTCGCCGGTTTCCCCTGGGACGGCCGCACCCCCGACGAGCTCCTCGAAGCCGCCGACGCCATGGCCATGCGATCAAAATCGCAAGGCAAGAACGCCATCACCGTCGGCCCCGGCGCGATGGCGGACGCGGACGACGCTTAGCCGCCCCGGGAGTATCTATCCGAAACCACCGCGATCCCCGATCGACTTACGGGCAAACCAGCATCCCCGCGGGCCGCCTCAATGGTTAGCTTGGGTAGGGCCCGCTCCGCAAGAGCTGTCGGCCGTCTGAATCCGCCTCTTACGTGAGGACGGGAACGATGACCCAACCCCCACATCCCTCCCTTGACCTTTCTCCGGGTTGTCCCGAGCCGTTGACCGCGGCGTTGCGCCAGGAGTTTGCCGAGGGCTTCCGCATGTTCCGCGACGCGGTCGATCGGCTCAACGACACCCAGTGGGGCGAAGGCGAGCCGTCGTGGACCGAGGTGCCCGCCCGGGCGACGATGCACACGCTGCTGTGCGCCGCGTTCTACATCGCTCCGTCACGCGAGGGTTTCGATTGGGAGCCCGGCGGGGTGCGTTACTGGGAAGACCCGGTCCACAAGCTGCCGGACCGCGCCGCGACGCGTGCCCAACTCGAGCGCGTCGCGGCCGACACCGACCGCTTTCTGAGGCAGCACGGCGACGAGGGGCTGCTCCGCGAGCCCGCCGAGAGCGCCGGCCAAAACCAGACCCGCGTGGCCTGGATGGTCTACGCGCTGCGCCACCTCCAGCACCACGTCGCCCAGCTCAGCGCCGAGTGCAAGCGTCGCGGGCTCGGCGCGGCCGCGTGGGAATGAGTTGCGGCGTCGCCGTAAGGCGGGGCGAGTGCGCGTCGGCCGACACCCGACCGTTTCCCGGGTGGGAGCACGGGGTGAACGTGGAGGTCAGTTTGCGACGGGTGCCATGGTTGCCGTGCCGTTGTTTCGGGGGCGTGGCCGCAGCAGCAGGTACGCCGCGGGGACGAAGATCAGCGCGATGAGCGTGGCGCCGATGATCCCGCCGACCAGCACGATCGCGAGCTGGGGCCAGAACGCGCCGCCGACGAAGACCAGCAGCGGCAGGAAGCCGCCGACGGTGGTCGCGGTGGTCGAGACGATGTGGCGGGTGCAGCTCATCACGGTTTCCACGGCGGCGTCGAGGTCGCCGCGGGCGACGCGCGGGTCGGCCCGCAGGGCCGCGAGCACGACGATGCTGTCGTTGAGCGCCACGCCGATGAGCCCGAGCGTGCCCAGGATCATGTTGAAGCTGACCGGGAACGAGTAGCTCCACGTGGCCAGTAGCCCGAGCCCGACGGCCGACAGCGCCACGCCGCCGAGGATCGCCGCCATGCGTACGCTGCGGAAGGCGAGGATCAGGGTGGCGACCATCATGACCAGGAGGATCGGGGCGTAGCGGGCGAGGTTGGCGTTGGCCTGCGAGCTCTGTTCGGACGCCCCGCCGAGGCCGATGGTGTAGCCGGCGGGCAGGACGAAGCCCTGGTCTTCGAGCGTGGCCATCACGGCGTTGTTGACGTCCAGCGGCAGCGAGCCGCTGCGGGTGTAGGCCGAGACGGTGTTGGTGCGGCGGCCGTCGAAGCGCTCGATGCCGCCGAGCTCGGGCCGCAGCTCGAACCGGCCCAGCGCCGCGGCGTTGACCCACTGGTTCGACGCGGGCACGACCAGCGGCGAGCTGGCGATGTCGTCGAGCCGGGCGCGCTGGTGGTCGGGGTAGCGCACGCGCACGGGCATGGGTTCGAGGCCCTCGAGGATGCTGCCCGACACGCCGCCCTCGAGCCCGGCTTCGAGCTGGTTGCCGACGTCCGCCAGCGTCATGCCCGCGAGGCGCGTCGCGTCCTCGTCGGCGTTGAAGAACAGCTTCGGCTCGCCGCGCGGCATGGCGGCCTGGGTGTGCAGCACCAGGGGGTGGCGTTGCAGGACGACGCGGAGCTCGTCGCCGAGTTGCTGGAGGCGGGTGATGTCGGGGCCGTAGATGCGGTATTCGAGGTCGGCGACAACCGGCGGGCCCTGGCCGAAGTTGCGGGTGAGGATCTGGGCGCCGGGGTGTTGTTCGTCGAGCAGCTGCTGGGCTTGCTCGACGAGCCGGCGGGTGTCTTCGGAGGAAGTGGTGGTGACCGCGGCCTGGGCGTAGTGCGGCGAGCGGTCCTGGTTCATGACGAGGTTGTAGTAGACCGTGGGGTGGCTGCCGCCGACGAGCCAGGAGACCTCCTCGATGCCATCGAGGGTGCGGAGGGTTTGCTCGACGGCTTGGGCCTCGGCGAGCGTGGCGTCGATCGCGGTGTCGCGCGGCATCCAGAGGCGAAGCTCGAACATGTTGCGGTCGACCGGCGGGAAGAACTGACTCCCGAGGGTCGGGGCGACGGCGAAGCCGGCGAGAGGAAGCGCAAAGGCCACGAAGATCGCGGCGACCGGCATGGCGTACAGCCGGCGCAGGACTTTCGGGTAGGCCCGGCTAACGGGGCCGAGCGTCGCGCCGTCGCGGAACCACCGGCGTTTTTGGTTTGGCGGCGTGGGCTTGGTGAACCACCCCGCGAGCGACGAGGTGATCGTGATCGCCACGAAGAACGAGGCGGAGATCGCGAGGATGACGCTCAGCCCGATCGTGCCGACAAAGTCGCCGGCCCCGCCGGGCAGGAGCAGGATCGGCGCGAACGCGAGCACGGTGGTGATCGTCGAGGCCAGGAGCGGCAGGAACAGGTGCCGCACCGCGTGGCCCACCGCCTCGAGTGCGGACTGGCCCTTGGCCTTGCGGGCGAACACCTCGTCGGTCATCACGATCGCGTTGTCGATCAACAGGCCCAGCGCGATGATGAGCCCGAACACCGACATCTGATGGATCGACACGCCCAGGAGCTGCCAGCCGAACAACACCAGCGCCACGGTCAGCGGCAGCGCCGAGCAGACGATCACCGCCGAGCGGAGGCCCATGATGACCAGGACCGCGAGGATGATGACCCCGGCCCCGGCGAGCAGGTTGGCGACCAGCTCGCGCAGCCGGGCGGTGGTGTAGGGCTCTTGTTCGAAGATGCGGTCGATGCGGATGTCGGCTCCGCGCTGGGCGGCGAAGTCGTCGGTGAGCCGGGAAGCCGCCGCGGCCCACTCGGTGACCTGGACGCTCGGACCGACGCGGGCGGCGACGAAGACGGTGCGCCGGCCGTTGTTCAGGGCGATCTCGCCCTCGGGGGTCTGCCAGCCGCGCCGGACGGTGGCGAGGTCGCCGACGGTGAGCAGCGAGGCGTCGTCGCTCTCGACGATCGGCACCGAGGCGACGCGGCGGAGCGTGTCGAGCTCGCCGTCGACCTCGATGAGCAGGTCCGAGGTCTGGCCGCGCAGGGTGCCGGCCGGGCGTTTGGCGTCGGCGTTGCCGATGCGTTGGGCCAGGGCCTGGGCGCTGAGCCCGGCCTCGGCGAGCTCGTCGCGGTCGATCTCGACGACGATCTCTTCCTGCGGCGCGCCGTAGGTGCGGACGAGCTCGGTGCCCGGCAGGTTGCGGAGTTGGTCGCCGAGTTCGTCGGCCAGCCGACCCATCACGCCGAGCTGCGGCTCGCCGGGGCCGTCCCAGGTGACGCCGAGCAGCAGCGTGAACGCCACGGCCTCGCGCTTGTCGTCGACGAACGGCGTCTGGGCTTCGGGCGGCAGCAACCTCGTGGCGCTGCGGACCTTGTCGCGCACCTCGGCGAAGATCTGCTCGTTGTTGCCGGCGTGGACGTCGTCGTCGAGCTCGATCGAGATCGTCGACACCCCGGCGCGGGACGTGGAGTTGATGTCCTTGATCGTCTCGATCTCGTCGAGCGCTTCCTCGAGCACTTCGGTGACCAGGGCTTCGACGCGCTCGGCCGAGGCGCCGGGCACGGCGGTGATGATCAGCGGGCCGCGGTTGACGATGCGCGGGTCTTCGAGCCGCGGCAGGTTGAGGATGGCCGAGAGCCCAGCGACGAGGATCACCGTGATGCTCAGCCACAGAAGGTGCCGGTTGCGGAAGAACAGCGTCGCGACGCGGTCGGTCGGTGGCGCGGCGTTGGGGGAGTCGGGCGTGTTCACGGCGTGTCGGCTCCGTGTGGGTTGCTGGAACCGCTATCGGGCGTGGGCTGACTGCCGGGGGCGGCGAGGCGGACGGCCATGCCCGGGGCGACGCGGTGCAGCCCGCCGACGGCG
>JBCCCG010000051.1:0-11647 GCA_039033595.1 Planctomycetota bacterium
GCCGTGATGCGCTGCGCCGACGCCCGCTTGAGGCAGTCGATGTAGATGAGCAGCTCCATCAGGTGGGCGTTGACCGGGTTGTGGGTGGACTGCACGACGAAGCAGTCGCGGCCGCGCACGTCTTCCTCGATTTTTACGAGCAGCTCGCCGTCGGGGAAGATGTCGGTGTGGCCCTGGCCCATGGGCAGCTCGAGGTGCCGGCACATCGCCTCGGCCAGCGCGCGGCTGGCGCGGCCCGAGAAGATCTTGATGTGGTCGCGGTCGGCCTGGCTCATGCGGAGGCTCCTTGCGGGGCGGAGGGTTCCGGGGCCAACCGCTCACGCAGGACACGGTCGACCTTGGCGAGTTGGGCGGGGGTGTTGATGCTCAAGACGTCTTCGGGGGGCACGGCGTCGACGAGGGTGACGGGGCGGCCCTGCTTGCGGAGCAGGCCGGGCACGTCGGTGATGTAGTACTCGCCGGACTTGTTGGCGTTGCCGACCTGCTGGATGGCCGCGAAGAGTTCTTCGACGCGGAAGCAGTAGTAGCTGGGGTTGACCTCGCGGACGGCGAGCTCGTCGGGGGTGGCGTCTTTCTGCTCGACGATGCGGTCGAAGGTGTTTTGCGGGACGGTGCGGACGACCCGGCCGTAGCCGGTGGGGTCGTCGAGGATGGCGGTGGCGAGCGTGGCGCTGGCCTTGGTGCGGCGGTGGACTTCGAGCAGCCGGGCCAGGGTCTGGCTGCGGATCAGGGGCCCGTCGCCGGCGACCACAAACACGTCGCCGGCGGGTGCATCCTCGAACTGGGGCCGGGCCATGTCGGCGGCGTGGGCGGTGCCGAGCTGCTCGGTCTGGTTGACGAACACGCAGCGCGGCTCGTCGGCGAGCGCCGCCCGCACCTTGTCGCCCTCGTAGCCCACGACGACGACGCAGCGCTCCACGCCGGCGGCGAAGCACGCCTCAACGACCCAACGCAGCATGGGCCTGCCCGCGACTTCGTGCAGCACCTTGGGCAGGTCGCTGCCCATCCGCGTGCCTTTGCCCGCGGCGAGGATGATCGCCTGGGGCGGGTTCTCGAGCTTGGGTTGCTGGTTACTGACAGCGTCGGTCATGCGGGTGAACTCCGAATCTTTGGGTCGATCGAGAATCCTCGATCCGAAATCAAACATCGCGCAACAGGCCCACTAGGACTCGAACCTAGAATGCTAGTACCAAAAACTAGAGTGTTGCCGATTACACCATGGGCCTAAAGGTCTGCGGGACGCCGGAGCGGGCGGGTTAGAATCACGGAGGACGCGTTCTTTTCCGAGGCTTCCGGGGAAGAGACCCCAGGCGATCGATGCGGGAGCATCGACGCGGGAGAGGGGCCGGCCGCTGAACCGTGCTGGGCGACCTGGGTGCCGGCTTCCGCGAGGGAAGGTGTCCCAGGTCCCGCTGTCCGTGCCGCACACGCGTCACGATCGGCCCGATTCAACCGTGCAAAGTGTACGGCGGCGCGGCGGGGTGTCAAGGTGGGACGCGCGTCCACAGCTCTCAGCCGGCGTGTGTGGCCCACGGTGCAATCCGTCGGCCGCGGTCGAGATAAACCACGAAAGCTTCACCTCAGCCGCAGCAGCTTGGCCGGGCTCTCGGGCTGGCCGGTACGGGCGCTGAGCAGGCAGGCGTGGACGCACGCCAGCGCCTGCGCCGTCACGCCCGGCGGCGTCGGCGGGGCGGGACGCTCGATCCACCGCCGCCACTGGTCGGCGATCAGGTCCACGTAGGTCGGGTTCGCGTCGGCGTCCCCGCCTAAGTCGGGCGTGGGGACGGGCGCGCCCTGGTCTTGCGGTGCCGTAGGCGCGGGATTCAGGCGATACGTGGTGTCGTCGACGCGGAAGTCCGCCGCGGCGTTGAGCACGGTCAACTCCCGCCGGCGGACGACGGCCCGGTCTGAGGCTTCGAGCAGCACGACCCCGCCGTCGGCGGTTCGGCCGTGGGCGGTGAGCCAGCCGGCGATCGCGCGAGGATAGATTCCATTGCGCGGCAGGCCGTCGGGTTGATGCAACTGGGCGTCCACCGATTCGGGCAGGCCGCAGAACGCCAGGGCCGTGATCCAGCCGTCGAGCGTGCGGGCAAACAAAGAGCCCTCCTCGGGCCGGCCGAGGCTGCTGAACCGCACCATGCTCGGCGAGCCGTGGGGCTCGGCGGGGTCGGCCGCGGCGATCAGGCCCGGGCTCTGGGGGAACGCGGGCAGGAAGCGGATCGCGCCGGGCTGGCCGGGCGTCTCCGACGCGTCGAGTTCGGACAACTCCGCCGCCACGGGTTCGAGGCACAGCACCCGCGTCCCCGCGTCCACCGCCGAGCGCAGGTCGGCGATGCCCACGTCCCGCATCGATGTGACCAGCAGGTACGCGGCGGGGCGGTCGATCAGCAGCCGACGCAGGTCGTTGTCGGCCGGGCGGTCGAGCGCTTGGCCCAGCGCCTCGACTTCGGCGGTCCGCGGCCCGCCGACGCCCAGCGGCCGGACCACGCCGGCCATGACGTCGAGGAGTTGTTCGGCCAGCGCCGCGCGGGCCGGGCTAGTCCACACCGTCACTTCGGGGGCGGCGAGGTCGGTGTCGGGATGAAGCGTCGTGCGGGAAATCGTTCGGTCTTCCGGGAATGGACGGGGGTGCGTCGGGTGGGGACGCAGGATACGATAGAACCGTGTGGACGTGACGGCCGCGGGCCGATCGCAAGGTCGGCGTGAGGAAAGTCCGAACACGACAGGACACGGTGGTGGGTAACACCCACCGGGCGGGCCGGCGACGGCCCGTTTAGGGACAGCGCAACAGAAAGCATACCGCCGATGGGGGCGCAAGCCCCACAGGTAAGGTTGAAAAGGTGCGGTAAGAGCGCACCGCACGCTTGGCGCCACGCGTGGCATGGCAAGCCCCACCGCGAGCAAACTCAAGCAGCCCCTCCCCGGAAGCGATTCCGGGGGCCCGTGGTCCGCGGTGGGGCGGGTAGAGCGCACGAGCCCGTCGGCAACGGCGGGCCTAGAGAAATGGCCGTCCCCGCAAGGGAACAGAATTCGGCTTACGGTCTACACACTTTGTTTTCGAAAGCGCCCCGAGGCCAAAACCTCGGGGCGTTTTTGGTTTTACTCTTTAGGCGTGGGGTGCCAAGAAAGATGTGCCGAGGTGTCGTACCCGAAACCCGCGGCCATTAGCAGGTCGCGCCAATCTGTTTTTGCTAAGTCTATGGCTTGTTTAAGCTGATCTATATCTCCGCCACTCAATTTCAGGACCGCAAATCTCAGGCGATCGAGGTCTTGCGAGTAGTAATCTTCACAGAATGGCAGATTTTGGCCGCAATCCTCCACCAATAATTTTTCGACTTCGCCGTAATCCCGTTCTTCGAAAAGCTTGTGAAGGTGATTTTTTGTGGCAAGTGTGATGGGGGCAGGACGTGGGGGCGGCGCTCTCATTTGGTGAAATTCAAAGATTTACTGACTTAGGATCAGATCCACCGCGTTGCGCGTCGGCAGGGCCAGGGCGCCGTGGGCTTGGGCGGCGGCAATCGCGGTGTTGCCGCTGGCGGTTTTGACCAGCTCGAGGATGTCGTCGGACATCTCGGCCGAGATCAGGTTGCCGTGGGCATTGGCGGATTCGGCGAGGTCGGCGAGCAGGGCGATTTGCACGTCGCCGAAGCTGGCGAGCGAAGCTTCGGCGAGCGCGGCCTGGGCGTCGGGGTTGTCGATGCGCGAGAGCACGTCGCCGGCGGCGGTGGACACTTCCGGCCGATCGTCGCTGACGGCCTGCACGAGGGCGGGCAACGCGTCGGTGATCTGGAAGGGCGAACTCTCGATCACCGCGATGTCCTTGAACAGCGACAGGGCCGACAGCGCCATGGCGGTCGCTTCCTCGGCGGCCAGCGCGAGGCCACTGAACCCGGCGTTGGCCAGGTCGATCGCGGCCCCGAGGTCTCCGCCGCCGGACTGGACCACCGTGACCCGCTCGACGCCGTCGAACTGGGCCGACAGGCGGGCTTGGGTGTCGGCCTCGGCGATCACGAGAATCGGCGTGGAGGCCAGCTTGTAGTTGTCTTCCGAGTCGTTGACCGTATCGACGACGAGGGCCGGCTCGCTGGCGATCAGCAAGAGCTCGACGCCCGGGGCCTCGGCGACGAGGCCCGAGGCCGCTTGGAGGCTCGCGGCCGAGAGCGGGCGAAAGCCCTGGTCGGAGATGGCGTCGGTCAGCGAGTTGCGGGTGTCCTGATCGGGGGCGATCACGAGGGCCACCGCCGCGTCGGCGGGGCGGAGCACGTCGGCGAGGTTGGGTACGACGCGGAAGTCGTTGCGGAACGAGCGGTCGGGCATGGCGTAGGCCAAGGCCTCGGCCGAGCGGAACCGCACGCGGCGGTCGGGGTAGCCCAGCCCGCGGGTCAGCGGCTGCAGGGCGTCGAGGCTGGCGGTGGCCGACAGGGCGGCGATCGCGTCGAGGGCCAGGGCGGTGTCCTGGTCGTCGAGGGCGCGGTTGAGCACGTCGTGCAGACGCTGCGGCCCGGCGACCATGGCGTAGAAGCTCGGGGCCTGGCGGTCCGAGGAGTAGCTCGGGTCGACCGCGCCTTCGGGCAGGCGGTTTTCGCGGCGGAGGTTGGCCATAACAAACAGGCTCAGCGCCGCGTCGAGGTCGGGGTTGAGCGCCAGGGCCTGCTCGGCGGCCTGCATGGCCACCGCGTCACCGACTACGGGGCCGGGCACGACGATCGGCACGAGGCCCGGGCCGCCGGTGATGGTGAGCTTGGGGTCGTAGAACCAGACGACGCCGGTGTCGGTCGCCGCGTCGTAGCTGTCGAGTGAACCGGGCGAGGTGGTGGCGGTGCGGTAGGCACCCCGGCCGAGGGCGAGGTACAGGTCGGCGGACGAGGCCTCGGCGGGCACGCGGGTGTTGCGGGCGATGTCTTGGATCGCGGCCTGGGCGAACTGCCGTGCGGTCGGGTCGGTGTCGGGGTCCTCGATCACCTGACGCAGGGCGGGCATGGCCTGGGGGTAGCCGATGCCGGCGAGCACCTGGGCTACCTGGCCCTGGGCCACGGGCGAGAGCCGGGGCAGGGCGACCGAGAGCGGGTAGACCAGCGGCTGGCCGATCTCCTGCATCGACCGCATGAGCGCGGCGTGGCGATCGGACTGGGCGGGGTCGATGAGCGCCGCGAGCATCTGCGGGGCCGCGAACTGGCCGGCGGCCTTGAGACGCTGCGTGGCGTTGTCGAACGCCCGCTGGCCCTGGTTGAGCAGTTCGATGTCGGCGGCGATGCGCTGCGGCTCGCGACTGCGGTCCAGCCGGGCCGACTGGATCATGATCTGCAGCTGACTCGCGACCTCGCTGATCGATTCCATGCCCTGGGCGCGTTGGAAGATGCGCTGCGGGTTTTCGTAGCGGCTGGATTCCACGGCGTCGAGGAGCGCGCCGGTGTCGATCTCGGTCAGCGCCGCGGCGGCTTCGCCGGCGATAGCCGGGTTGGCGATCAGGACGTGGTGGCAGAAGTCTGCCCAGAGTGAATCCGCGTCTTGGGCCGAGGCGGTCGTCGGCGTGAGCGTGCCCACCAAGACGAACAACAAGACCAACACGCTCGACAGCAGACGGGGCGATGGCGGCATCGGCAAAACTCCAGCAGGCAAAAAAGGATTCTGGCTCGGGGCGGGGACAAGCGCACGCGGGTCGAGCGTCAACGGCCTGGGGGCAAGCCATTTAATCTCCGTCGCGAGCGGTCTGGATCGGGCTCCAGTGAATTGCTCAAATTACGCCCCGCGGGGCTTGCCGTCAAGGAAAGTAGCCCCGCGACATGGGTTTACAGGACGTGCGGCCCCCCAGCCGTAGCCCCGCGGCGGGCGGGTGCGGCCGGTCGGCGAACCAAGGTCCGAAAACACGCCACGACCAAGCCCGCCGCGGACGCCGGGGCTTCTTCGGGGTTTGCGTAACCGCGGGTCGCGACCCATAATCAATTCTTATATTCACGACGGTTCGCGGCGGGCGTGGCCCGTCTGCCGTACTGGAATAGTGGGTTGGGCCGTAAACCGAGCTTCCGCATCAGCCGCGAGCCCGCGACGCCACGCCGCCCCAACCCGTCGCCCCCGGATTCCCACGGAACCACCGGTAAGCGAGGCCCGGACCCGCCATGCTGAATTTTCTGGTTTTCGATCACGGACAGCCCGCCAACGATTGGCCGCTGCGCAACGCCTACCTCGTCGATTCCGAGGGCAACGGCGTCCGCTGCGAGTTTTCCTTCGAAGACGGCAAGCTGTTCTGCGAGAAACGCGAGGCCGGCACCGCAGCGCTGTGCCTCCAGCACGTCGCCGGCGACCTCGGCGAGCTGACGCTGCAGACCTGCTTGCTGCCTGAGCGCGACGAGCCTTACCTGCTCGCCGTCGAGCTCGCCCGGCACCGCCTCATGACGGTCTACAACAAGCTCGAGGACTGGGCGATGTTCGAGCTCGACCCGTCCCACCCGGTCAGCAAGCGCGAAGACAAGGCCCGCAAGCTCTTCATCGAAGCGCTCTGCCACCAGAACGAAGACCCGGTCGAGGCCACACGCCTGGCCAACGAAAGCCTCACCGCGTCGCTCGACGGCAGCGAAGAGTTGGCCCTGGCCCACTCCGAGCTCTTGCTGAACCGCCGCAAGGAGGCGGGGGCGCTGCCCAAGTGGCCCGTTGGCTGCGGCGTGGGGATCGATCAGGGCGACGAGCGCGTCCGCGCGGGGTTGGCCACCAGTTTCGATTTCGTCCAGCTCCCGCTGCCCTGGAAACAACTGGCCCCCGAAGAAAACGAGTACCGGTGGGACGAGATGGACGCCTGGGCCGAGTGGGTGGCGCAGTCACGTAAGCCCGTCGTCGCCGGTCCGGTGGTCAGTTTCGAGCCCTCGTGCCTCCCCGACTGGCTGTACATCTGGGAGCACGACTACGACACCGTGCGCGACCTGATCTACGAGCACATCGAGAAAGTTGTTGAGCGCTACAAGCACGTCGTCTCGGCCTGGAACATCGTCTCGGGCCTGCACGTCAACAGCCACTTCACGTTCAACTTCGAGCAGCTCATGGACCTGACACGCATGTCCACCATGCTCGTCAAGAAGCTGCATCCCGCGGCCCAAGTGATCGTCGAACTCCGCCAGCCCTTCGGAGAGTACTACGCCCAGAACGCCCGCTCCATCCCGCCGATGATGTACGTCGACCTGCTCATCCAGTCGGCGATCCAGTTCGACGCCTTCGGCGTGCGCCTGCCCATGGGCCAGGCCGCCGACGGCCAATACACCCGCGACTTGATGCAGATCAGCTCGATGCTCGACCAGTTCTCGGGCTTTGGCAAGCAGGTGTTCCTCACCGTCTCGGCCCCCAGCGAGCCGGTGACCGACATGATGATCGCCTCGACCAAGAGCGACGAGCCCGTGGACGACAACGCGGGACACTGGCGTCGCCCGTGGTCGCCGATGGTCCAGGGCCACTGGCTCGAAGCGGTGTTCCAGATCGCGATGAGCAAGCCCTACATCGAGGCCGTGTCCTGGCAGGACGTGATCGACCACCCGCGGATCGAGCTGCCGCTCGGCGGGCTCGTGAGCGAAGACCACCAGCCGAAGGTCGCCTTCAAACGCATCGTCAACTTCCGGCGCAACCTCGGGAGCAGCGGCGGGGCGGCCGCGGGCGCCGCAAGCACCGCCCCCGCCGGCAGCCCGGGCTGACCTCGGCACGCGTGTTGCTGCGAGTCTGCCGCGAGCTTCGGACCGAGGAATCTACGCGATGACCGATACCCCGCAGGCTCCCCAGACCTTCGCCCTGCGCGGCGTGGTGTGGTGGGGGTTGGTGATTACGTTGGTGGGGGTTGCCTCGGGACGGTTCGTGGCGGCGCCCGCTACGAACCGCGACGCCGGGCCGCTGGACTCGGGCTACCGGATCGACGTGAACCGCGGCGATGCCGACACGCTGCAACTGCTGCCCGGGATCGGGCCGTCGATCGCCGAGAACGTCGTGGCGTGGCGGACCGAACACGGGCCGTTCGCCACGCCGGCCGAATTGGAAAACGTGCGGATGATCGGGCCGGTGCTGCGGGAGCGCATCACGCCGTGGATCACGTTCGGCCCGTCGCCGGGACCGGCCCGCCCCGAGAATGCTCAAAGCCGTTCCGGCGGTTAAATCACCGACGGCAGCGGCGCCCGCCTGCGCGGCCGCAGCCCCGCGTTCGTCGCCCCAGGCACCCCCGCGAACGACGGATCTCCCGAAAGCCCCGCCGACGGCCCTGGCTCCTCCGCCGTGGCACGGTTCCGTTTGATGCTAAGCCTCGGCACGGCCGTGCCGGCTTTCGCCGACGCCTGCCCGCCGGTTAGCCGCAGCGCTCCGTCGTAGCTCACCCCCTCGGCGACCGACAGCCGGGCCGTGACGAGGCCGCCCGAGATCCGCACGCCCGGGAGCAGCTCGGCCTGGTCGCCGGCCGTCACGCCGCCGTCGACCCGCCCGGCCACGCGCACCGCGGCGGCGTGGACGTCGCCGTGCACGTGCGCCGTCGCGGTGAGTTCCACCGTGCCGTCGCAGCGCACGTCGCCCGTGACTTCTCCGGCCACGGTTGCGTGATGATTCAGATACAGATCGCCCTCGACCCGGGCACCCTCGCCCAGGGCCGTGGCCCGTTGGTTTGCGGATGACATGATGTATTCTCGATGTTTCAAGCTTAGACCCCCACGGCCCGGCCCCAACCATCTGGGCACGGCCGCCACGGCAACCCCCTTCATCGACCATCGAAAAATAATCTCACCACTCTCGCTCGTGGCGCCCCGCTGAGGCGCGCCGCCAACGGCGTGGGCCCACGCCGAAAAACCGTTATCCTCAACCTAATGACCTCGCCCCGCCCCCACCGCGTGCTCCGCCAGCACCTCGAAACCGATCGGCTGCTCGGCGTCGAAGCGGTGCCGATGGGCGAAACCCGTCCCGCCCCGGCGGCCGCGCCTCTTCGCATAAAGCCCGCGGATGCAGAGGTTCCGTCCAGCCCCGCCCCCGCTAACCCCCGCCCCGCGACACCTCCCGTTTCCCTCGACGTCGGCGACAAGCTCTCCGTGCTCCAATCGCTCGACCAGCACGAAGTCCAGACCTGCACCCGCTGCGAGCTCCACGCCGGCCGCACCCAGACCGTCTTCGGCGAAGGCGACCCCAACGCCCCGCTCATGATCGTCGGCGAGGGCCCGGGGGCCGAGGAAGACCGCACGGGTCGGCCGTTCGTGGGTCGGGCCGGGGAACTCCTGACCAAGCAGATCGGCGCGATGGGGTTTACCCGCGAACAGGTCTACATCGCCAACGTCGTCAAGTGCCGCCCGCCCAACAACCGCACCCCCACCCCCGCCGAGGCCGCGACCTGCGGCAACTACCTCCGCCGCCAGATCGAGACCATCCGCCCCCAGGTCATCCTCACCGTCGGCGGCCCCGCCGCCAAGCTCCTCCTGGGCACCGCCACCGGCATCACCCGCCTCCGCGGCACCTGGCACACCTACGACGCCGTCGACCCGCCCATCCCCGTCATGCCCACCTTCCACCCCGCGTACCTCTTGCGTTCCTACACCAAGGACAACCGCGCCAAGGTCTGGTCCGACCTGCAGCAGGTGATGCAGAAGCTCGAAGCGTGACTTGGGTGGGTTTTAGATCGACTACCTTTGTGCCCAACGGTTAGAGCAATCTCACCACTGTACGTCCGGCAAATAGTTGGGGTGATCGACGACGAACCACCCAAACTCGCGATAACGGCGTTCGGCTTCTCGCTGGACGGCACTCATGGCGTCTCCGTGTGAGTAGCCGTAGGTATGCGCTACTTCGTGTGTGAGAAAAGGTGTGTGAGTGAACAGGCTGACGCCCGTCCAATAATGGATGAACGGCATATTAATGAACCCTCGCTTGTTACCGGTTCGCTTGCCCTGCCAGCCGCCGCGCGCGCGGCTCCTGTTGGTGAGCCAGCCGATCTTGATCCTGGATGAGCCGGGGTAGGCGGTGATCGGCCGTAGCATGTCGTAGGCCCTTTCGGCCCTTGCCAGATAAATCTTATTCCGCCATTCCCAGCCGGGCACCGCTTGCATCACGAAGTATTGAGACCGCACCTCTTCCGCCTCACCGGGTTTCAGTGAGACCTGGCGGAGACCATCGAGACGATACGTAACTTCGAGGCGGAGGTTTTCGGACAGAGGCCGAAGCTGATTAAGCGCATCTTTAGCCAATGGATTAGGTGGTAACGCCTGCCCGTTGACACGGACTAATCTCTTCTCCACCTTGATCTTCGACGCCGAAATCTTGACCGTGTGTCCACCGGGATCCTCTAGCCAGAATACGCCGGTCAGTCTTCTCTCGTATCGATCACCGCCGTAATGTCGATGTACGCCGACATAGGCGTGTTCGGATAGTGGCCCACCCAAGTAGATTTCCTTATGCCGGTCCACGCGGTAACCCTTTGGATAGAGGGTGATTTTTCGCCCATCGGTGGTCGGATAGCTGTAGCTCATCTCGACAAACCGTCGATTGGTCAAGAGTTCTGTCTCGTTAACTACTTCGAAATCCCAGACGGTATCCGGGTAGTGCAGCGTGACCCGCGCTGCTCGACCAACATCTCGCAGCACGGTCTCTGGGCGCCAACGAATCTTGGTCCGATGCGACCGGTTCGCCGGTAAAGTGATGGCTCTCATCTCACCTGTACGGAAGCTGAGCCAATACGCGAAACGCCGGGTGTCGTGGTGTCCGAGGATTCCGAGTTTGTATCGCTGGTTCGGGCTGAGAATAACCAAAGGTTGACCGCTGGTGGCTTTCCAGACGAGAGCGCCTTCCAAAGCGATGGAACGGATTGTCAAGAAATCAAGATCAATCCGGTGTCCGCCCGCCAACACTTCGAGAGGTATCGGCGAATTCGCAGCGAGCTCAACGGCTCGGCCGGGGCGCGGTGTAGTGGGTGGCGTTCGCAACGCCACGAGCGTGCCGGAACGAGTTTGGGTAAGGACCTCAAAAACATATCTTCCAGGTGCTAACGCGACTTTGCATCGGCCTTGGTCGTCAAAGACCACATTTACATTACGCAAGGCGCGTAGCCCGTTTACCTCTGGAACGTAATTAAGAACGCTGAGTTTTGCCCCAGCGATTTCACTGAGGTTTTCGCCGACCAGGGCGATTACATAGGTTTCGGTAGGGCTTGACTGCTGGGCTTCAGCGGAGAGACACGGGCCAGCGAAAAGCAACGTGATCAATGAGATTGCCCGGTACAACATTACCGAAATTATATAGAGAGCACGGATTAAACACGGGGCAGGTATCTGCGGAGCCGTGGGGGGCGGGCTGGAATACCCCCGAATTCATGCCATCTGCAAGTTCCGAAGTTGACGCCGAACGCTTACCACCGAACCCGTACCAAGGTGATTTGAGCGTTGGGCTTCATCCGGCAAAAGACGTGTGAATGCCTTGATAGGTCGCGACCCGCACACGGCTGTCGTTCGGTCCACCCCGCGGGATGGCCTCCGCAGCAGCCACGCTTGCCGAGAGAATGAGAGAAACAAATGCAACGAGATAAGGCTTCACCTAATTCTCCAATCTGTCAGAGCGGATGGCGTATTCGACGACGGTAAAGCCGAAGGGATTGGTCCAGACCTCGTCGATGGAGCGCCGCTCTTCCGGGCGGAACTCAAAAAGGAGCGTCGCC
>JBCCCG010000052.1:0-10644 GCA_039033595.1 Planctomycetota bacterium
CATCATCAAGTCGAGTCGGCTACGCCGCGAACCCTAAGCGGAGAAACACGACGATTTTATATTTTAGATTTAACTTAATTTAAATTATTAATATTTTACTTAATTATTTTATGATTTGGTCGGTGTGATCATCCAACGATCAGGCAGGCGAGTTCAATCACCAAGCCCGCCAAGACGCCGAGATTGACGCGGAAACAAACAAGGAATTCAGGGGCGAGGTTTCTTGCCCCATCGCCGCTTGGCGACTCAAATCCGCCACCTCCGTCTCGCACAGGCCGGCTCCAGGGGCGACTCCGGGTCAGCTCCGGGGCGGCCGAGGCGTCGCCCGGGCGGGCTCCTCCCGGTGGGCTACACTACGGCCAATCGATGGCTCCCCGAACGACCGCCTGGCACGATGTGGTGTGCGGGTCGGCGCCCGTTGGCGCGCTGGCGGGGGCCGTCGCGCGCGGGCGGTCCGCCGCGGCGGGCGGGGTACGGGGGTCGGTCGCGGCGTTGGCGGCCGGGGCGATCGCCCAGCAGCTCGGCCGCACGGTGCTCTTCGTCGTCGCGCACCTCGACGAGGCGGACGACGCGCTCGACGACCTCGAGGGCCTGAGCGAGGCGGTGGCCGGAGCGACGGCGGGGCTGGCCGTGGAGCGCTTCGGCGCGTTGGAGGTCCTCCCGGGCGAGTCGGGCGTGAACCTCGAACTCGTCGCCGAGCGGCTGCAGATCGTGCGCCACGCGGTCGAGGGGCGCTACGCCTCGGCCGCCCCGGGAAGCGGGGAACCTGATTCCGCGCGGTCGCCGGGCGGGGTCGAGCCCGCGGTCGGGGCGCACGTGTTGGTCGCGCCGATCCAGGCGCTCATGCAGGCGGTGCCCGCGCCCGACGCGCTCGACGGGCTGACGTTCACGCTCCGGGCCGGCGAAGCGATCCCGCCCGGGCAACTGCTCGACTGGCTCGACCGCGCCGGCTACGCCCGGCAGGACGCGGTCGACCAGCCCGGCGACTTCGCGACCCGCGGCGGGATCATCGACGTGTACCCCGTCGCGGGGCGGGTGCTCACCGCCGACGGCCAGCCGGGCCCGGTCTCGCCCATCCGCCTCGACTACTTCGGCGACGAGATCGAGTCGATCCACCGTATCGACGCCGACACGATGGGCAGCGGCGAAGCCCTCTCCTCCGTCGGCCTGGTCGGCGGCACCGAGCGGCAGCTCCAGACCGATCACGGCACGACCAACCTCTTGGAGCTGCTTCCCGGGGACGTCGTGCCGGTGCTGCACGAGACGCTCGAGCTCACCGAGCAGGCCCGCGGGTACTTCGAACGGCTGACCAAGCCCGAGGGCATCACGCCGCCGCGCGAGCTGTTCCGCAAGCTCACCGAACGCCCGCACGTCGAGCTCAACGCGTATTCGCAGACGTCGAACCCCGAGGCGGAGGTGGTCGACCTGCCCGTGACCGCCCTGCCGCACTTCGATCAGGACGCACGGACCGCCATCGGCGAGCTCGGCGGGCTCGCCGCCGACCCGAACAACGAGGTCACCGTGGTGTGCGCCAAGCCCGCCGAGCGCGACCGGCTGGTCGAGTTGCTCATCGAGCATGTGCCCGACTACTACCAACGGGTCCACACGCCCGTCGGCAGCCTGCACCGCGGCTTCGTCTGGGCCCCGGCAAGCGAGGGCCCCGCCGAACCATCGCACTACTTCGTCCCGCACCACGAGCTGTTCCACCGCTACGAGACCCGGCGGCGCGTGCGCCGGGTCATGTCCGCGGCGCAGTCCGGCCAGGCGGGCGACGCGTTCCTCGACCTCGAGGTCGGCGACTACGTCGTCCACGTCGACCACGGCATCGCCAAGTTCACCGGCCTCAAGACCATGCGAGCGCGCAAGAACGCCGACGGGGAGAAGGTCGGCGGCGGCGAATACCTCACGCTGCAGTTCGCCGACGCGGCGCTGCTGCACGTGCCGGCCGGTCAGATCGACCTGATCCAGAAATACGTCGGCGGGTTTCAGGGTCGGCCGCCGCTGTCCAAGCTCGGCGGCAAGCGTTGGAAGAAGCAGAAGGAATCCGTCGCCGACGCGGTCAAGGACCTGGCGGCTGAATTATTGCGGGTGCAGGCGGGGCGCGAGACCCAGCCGGGCGTGCGCTACCCGGCCGACACGGCGTGGCAGAAGGAGTTCGAGGCCGAGTTCCCCTACGAAGAAACGGAAGACCAGCTCGCGGCGATCGCGGCGATCAAAGCCGACATGGGCGAGACGACGCCGATGGACCGGCTGATCTGCGGCGACGTGGGTTTCGGCAAGACGGAAGTCGCGATCCGCGGCGCGTTCAAGTGCGTCGAGTTCGGCAAGCAGGTCGCGGTGCTCGTGCCCACGACGGTGCTCGCCGAGCAACACGAAAGAACTTTCCGGGGGCGGCTGGCGGACTACCCGTTCCGCGTCGAGTCGTTGTCGCGGTTCAAGACCGCCGCCGAGCAGCGCAAGACCCTGCAGGCCGTGGAGCGCGGCGAGGTCGACGTGCTCATCGGCACGCACCGCATCCTGTCGGACGACGTGAAGTTCGCCGACCTGGGGATGGTGATCATCGACGAGGAGCAGCGCTTCGGCGTCGAGCACAAGAACAAACTCTTGGGTCTGCGGCTGACCGCGGAGATCCTGACGCTGACCGCCACGCCGATCCCGCGGACGCTGCACATGTCGATGGTCGGGCTGCGGGACATCAGCTCTTTGACCACGCCGCCGGTGGACCGCCGGGCGATCGTGACCGAGGTGATCCCGTATTCCGAGGAGCGGATCAAGCAGGCGGTCGTCCGCGAGCTGAATCGCGGCGGGCAGTGCTACTTCGTCCACAACCGCGTGCACAACCTGCAGACGGTCGCCGACGACCTGCGCCGGCTGGCGCCGGACGCGCGCATCGTGATCGGCCACGGCCAGATGCCGCCGAAGATGCTCGAGGCGGTCATGCTGCAGTTCATGCGCCGCGAGGCCGACATCCTTGTGAGCACCACGATCATCGAGTCGGGCATCGACATCCCGACCGCGAACACGATGTTCATCAACCAGGCCGACCACTTCGGGCTCGCGGAGCTGCACCAGCTGCGCGGGCGCGTCGGACGGTACAAGCACCGGGCGTACTGCTACATGCTGCTGCCGCCGGATCGCACGGTGAACGAGGTCGCGGCCAAGCGGCTCAAGGCGATCGAGAACTACTCGATGCTCGGCGCGGGGTTCAAGATCGCGATGCGGGACCTGGAGATCCGCGGGGCGGGCAACCTGCTGGGGGCCGAGCAGTCGGGTCACATCGCGGCGGTGGGCTACGAGATGTACTGCGTGCTGCTGGAGCAGGAGACCAAGAAGCTGCGGCACGAGCCGATCATCGAGGCGAGCAAGTGCCACCTCGAACTGCCCGCGCCCGAAAAAGGCAGCACGATCCCCAAGCGCTACATCGCTTCCGATAAGCACCGCATGGACGCGTACCGCCGGCTGACGCGCGTCGACACGCTCGACCAGCTCGACAAGGTCACCCACGACCTCGCCGACGCCTTCGGCAAGCCCCCCGCCGCGGCGCAGAACTTCATCGACCTCATGGAGATCCGCGTCGCCGCCAGCACCCACCGCATCGACAAGATCCAGCTCGAGGGCCCGGACCTGATCTTCACCACGACCAAGCCCGGCGCGGTGTCGAAGCTGTTCGCCAGCGCCCCGGGCCGGGCGACGGTGCTGGACGACGCGACGATCTACTGGCGTCCCCCGACGAACTACCTCGACGACCCCACGACGCTGCTGGCGGTGCTGCGGAAGCTGCTCGTCCGGCCGCTGCGCAGCTCAGAGGCGTGAATCACGATGCTTGTATTTTGGATTGCTGTCTGCTCGCCCATCGGATTAGCCATAGTCATTCCTATCGGGATCCATGCTTTGGGCTTCTGGGTGGTGTGGCGGGCCGAAATCGGATACTGCGATGACGAGATAAGTCTCGAACTCTTCGACCTGGCCGAACAAGATTTAGACGTCGACGAGGCCGCAAAGCTGGGTTTCCAGCCCGACAGTGTGGTGTACTTGCGGCACAACGACGACCTGATTTTCTACTACCTGGTCTGGCGGCACGGCGAAGACGAGACCTACCTCGCGTGGATGTACATGGAGTCCGACACGGGAGAAGAAACCATCGAAGTTATGATCATCAGCGAGCTGTCGACGCAACCCAATCTTAGCCTAGCTACGGCGTCCCAAAAACAAAACCACGAAATACCGCTGCCTCCCGGCGACTACGTGCAAACCTTCTCGTCGATTGATCTCCCCGAGTCTTGGCGGCGACACCGCGAGTCGGAAGCCTACCTGATCAACCGGTTCGGTATCACCGATCGTCCCGCTCATTCCAACGCACTCGACTTGATCGAGCGTTCGATACGTCAAGGCAGCCGGCACATCCTCCGCCGCCCCTGGTTGCTGCTGATCGTGCCCTACCGCTACTGGATCGGCAAACACTTGCGGCACGACAAATCGATCGTCACGCTTGGCGTGTAAACCGGCAACGCGACGGCGCCGCCACGCGACCGACGGCGGCGGCTTTATGATTGGGGAATGCTGCACCTGGTCCTCTACCACCCCGCGATCCCGCAGAACACCGGCAACATCGCCCGCACCACCGTCGGCATGGGGGCGCACCTGCACCTGATCCATCCAATGAAGTTCGAGATCACCGACCACGCGGTGAAGCGCGCCGGGCTGGACTACTGGCCGTCGGTCACGCTGACCGAGCACGAGAGCGACGACGCGTTTCTGGGCTGGCTGGCATCGCCTTCCGGGGGGGGCGGGCGCGAGCCGTGGCTGGTGACGAAGTTCGGCCGGCACCGCTTCGACCAACCCGCCTACGCCGACGGCGACGTGATCATCCTCGGCAACGAGAACACCGGGCTGCCCCGGGCGTGGCACGAGCGCTGGCCCGACCGCACCGTGACCATCCCGATGCCCGGCCCGCTCAACGGCGGCGAGAACATCCGCAGCTACAACCTCGCCAACGCCGCGGCGATCGTGCTGGCCCACGCGACATTGAAGACGCTTTGAACTCGGATGGATCGGATACACGCGGATAACAACACCGCGCGTACACGACTCCGGGATCGATCCGTGTGCATCTGATCGATCCGAGTTTCAAAATCACGGCGATTCACACACGTCGGCGGTTGGTCATCCACTCGGCGCGGCTCTGGATCACGTCTCGATACACCTCCGCGTCTTCTTCGTTGAAGCAGACGAAGAGCACCTTGTGCGGGAGTTCGGGGGCGGGGCGTTGGGCGAAGTGGCCGAAGACGTGGCCGAAGGCGATCTTGGCGGCGCGTTCTTTCGGGAAACGGAAGACGCCGGTGCTGATCGCGGGGAAGGCGACGACCCGGCTGCCGAGTTCGACCGCCAGCCGCAGGCACTGCAGGTAGCAGGACGCGAGCAGCGTGTCTTCGTGGAGGTAGCCGAGCTGCGCGGCCTCACCGACCGGGGCGCCGGGCATGGCGTAGCCCCCGGAAGTGTCGCCGGGGCCCCCGTAGGACCAGACGGGGCCGACGGTGTGCAGGATGCGTTCGATACCGTGGGCCTCGAGGCCGAACGCGGGGCTGGCTTTGGCCAGGCCCGTCGGGCAGCCGCCGAGGGTGGCCGTGAATCTCTGGAGCCGAGCCCCGGCGGCGCGGTGGATCGCGCCGTCGACCCCGCCGCCCCCGAGCAAAGATTCTTTGGCGGCGTTGACGATCGTGTCGACCTCCCAGCCCGGGTCGGGGCGGGTCAGGTCGCCGATCACCAGGCCGATGCGCGCAACCGGGTCGTTGAGCGCCCGCTCGGCGCCGTCGGCCTGGGGCAGCGAGATGTCGTCGAAAGACTCGGTCATCCGCTGCGTCACCCGCCGTTGACGTCGGCCACCGGGTCGCGCTCGGCGACGGGCCTATCGAGCACTTCTTTGAGGATGAACGCCCGGCGGAGCTCGGCGTTGCTGAGCTTGGCGAAGCTGAGATCGGCGGCGTTGCGGCGGATCGGCTGGTCGGCCCCGTGCGGGCTGGCGTCCACCAGACTTCGGGAGCTGTCCTCGGGTTTCGTTGTCGGTTCGGCGTCGGCCAACGTGCGGCGGACCGGTTCGTGCTCGGGCGCGTCGGTGATGCCCTGCGGGACCGCGGCGGGGCGACGCGGCGGGGCGGGCGGTTGTTGGGCGGGGCGCGTCGGCGTCGCGCGCTGCGCCCTGGCCTTTTGGATCTGTTGCTGACGCCGGGCCAGGGCTTCGCGTTGCTGCTGCCGACGGGCTTCCATCTTTTGCTGAAGCGCCGACGCGCGCTGCTGTTGGGTGGTGTTGCCGACACGCGACGCGGGCTGCGGCCGGGCCGACGTCGGGGCGGCGCGGGACTGGCCGGCCTGCGCCGCACGCTGCTCGTACTGCTGCTTGGCCCGAGCGCGGGCGATGCGCTCGGCCATGGTCATGTTGCCCGGGTCCGGCTCCCCGCCCCCGGGAGCCCCGCCGGCCGCGCCCGGAGCGCCGCCGCGTTGCTGGCGGGCGAGCTCCTGGAGCTGTTCGCGTTTGCGTCGGGTCAGCTCGTCGAGCGAGGGACGCCCACCCGAGCCGGAGTCTGCCGCGGCGCGGTTGCGGGCCCGCTGGTTGTCGCTCTTCTTCTTCGGGTCGGCGCTGAAGATCGCGCGCAGCACCGAGATGATGATGATGGCCCAGATGATGTAGCCCATAGATTCTCCAAGCTGCCGCGGCCAGAGGCGTCGGCCGTCGGCTGCCTCAAGTGTACCCCCGTTGACTGTCCCGGAAACCCTCAAACGACGCGCGATCTTCGCAGACCTAATCTTGAGGGGCCGCATCCCGCACGACAAACACCCGCTGCCCGTCCGCCCGGCCCATACCGAGCTCTACGCCATACACCGGCCCCAGCACCTCCGGCCGCAGCACCGCGTCTCGCTCACCTCGGGCCACGACCCGGCCGCGGTCCATCAACCACACCTCGTCCGCCCAGCGCTCGGCCAATTCCAGGCCGTGCAAGACCACCACCACCGCCAGCCCTTCGTCGGCCATCTCGCGCAGCAGCCCGAGCGCCGCGTGGGCGTGCTGCAGGTCCAGACTCGACGCCGGCTCGTCGGCGAGCACCACCCCCGCCTCCGCAAGCCCTGCCTGAGCACTTGCTCCGCTTCCTGGGGCGGGGGCGGCGATGGTGCCACGGCTCTGCACCCACGCCCGGGCGATCAACACGCGCTGCTGCTGCCCGCCCGATAGCTCGGCGAACACCCGCTCGGCCACGTCCGCTAACCTGTTTTTTTCCAACGCCTCGTCGACAAAACAATCGTCGCCGAACGCGAACCGCCCCATCGCCACCACCTCGCGGACGCTGAAGGCAAAACTCACCCCGCCGCGCTGCGGGACGTAGCTGATCCGCCGGGCCAGAGCCGCGCCGCGCAGAGCCGCCACGGGTTGGCCGTGGACCGTGGCCGTGCCCGCCCACGGCGCGGCCTGCCCCAGCATCACCTTGAGCAGCGTGGACTTACCCGACGCGTTAGGGCCGAGCAGCGCCGTGACCCGCCCGGGCCGCAGCGCGACCGACACCTCTTCCAGCACCACCCGCGCCGGGTCGTAGCCGAAACGCACGCCGCGCAGCTCGACCACCGGCTCCGCCGTCGCCGCGCCGGGTTGTGCGGGATCAGCAGGGTTTATCGGAATCGTCGGGCCGCTTTTCACCGGGGTTTACCTGTAGTGACGGGGAACTATACGGACGTTGGGCGTGGGGTTTTTCGGGTTATGCCGCTCAGGTCGGGTTCAACGCCGTCCGATGATCTTAATACGAATTCTCTTCTCCACACCCGGTGAAAGTTTTGCCATGGACGATTCCACCCCCACCCCCGGAAACCCCGACACGCCCGCCGTGTCGCTGCCCCCCGCCCCGCCGCCGTCGTTGAACCCCAACGAGGCGCTGGACCTGTTGGGCGATCTCGAGGCCCGGCTGGGCAAGCTCAAGTCGTGGCAGGCCGAGAACGACAAACACGCCGAGCAGGTCCGCACCCAGGCCGAGCAGATCGCGCACCGCGAACAGCAGATCGCCGAGCAAACCCAGTCGCTCCAGACCGACCGCGATGCGCTGGAACAAGACCGCGTCGCGCTCGCCGCCGACCGCGACGCCCTGCAAACCGAGCAACAGCAGCTCGAAGAGTCACGTACCCAGCTCGACCAGAACCGCGGTGAACTCGAGCAGGCCAAGCAGCAGTTCGCCCAGCAGGAAGAAGACCTCAAGCAACGCGCCGCCGCGATCGACGAACGCGCCCAGCAGATCGACGGCCGCATCGCCGAGCTCGACGAACGCCAGACCGACCTGGACCGCCAGCAAGCCGAGCTCGTTCGGCAGCGCCAGGACATCGAAGCCCAGTGGGCCGAGATCGACGCCGCCCGCCAGCAGATCGAGCAGACCACCCAGGAGATCGACACGACCCGCGGCCAGCTCGAGAAAGACCGCTCCACGCTCAAGCAGGACCGCGAGACGTTCGAGGGCGAGCGCGCCCAGTTCGCCGAGCAGCGTCAGTACCTCAAGGACCGTAAGCAGGACCTGGCCAAAGCGCAGATGGACCTGAAGATCCGTCAGGACGCCCTCGAGGCCCAACAGGCAAGCCTGGAGAAGATGCGGTCCGAGCTCGCAGAGCAGGCCGGCTCGTTCGGCAACGACGACACGCTGATGCCCGGATTCATCCCCGACCTCTCCGGGAAGAAGGAGCCCGCCGCCCAGCCGGATCAGGGCGCGGCCGCGCAAGAACTCAAGGCGCGTGAAGAAGCGTTGTGGGCCGAGGAGGCGGCGTTTCAAGAAAAACAAGAAGCCTTCCGCGAGACCCTCGAGCACAGCAAGGCCAAGGTGCTCAGCGAGCGCCAGCAGGTTCAGGACGGCGAGAAAGCCGTGCAGGAGTTAGCCGAGGAACTCGAACAGCAGCAGCAAGCCATGGCCGCGCGGCAGCAGGAACTCGACGCCCGGGCCGAGGAGCTGGAGCAGCTGCGCCGCGAACTCGACGAACGCGTCGACTCGACCGAGACCACGGCCGGCACCGTGCTGGTCGGCGATACCCTTGCCGCCGCCGAGCCCGCCGACACCTCCGCGCTCGACCAACGCGCCGCCGAGCTCGACGACGCCCAAGCCAAACTTGACGCCGAGCGGGCCGCGCTCGGCCAGCAGTCGCGCTCCCTCGAAGAGCAGCGGGCGGTGCTCGACGCCCGGGAAGCCGAGCTGGATCAGCGGGCGATCGACCTGGACGAGCGTGCCGCGGCCCTCGACGCCGGGCAGGCCCAGGGGCTCAACGACGACGAAAAAGACGCCCGCATCGCCGAGCTGGCCACCGAACTCGACGCGTTCAAGGCCAAGTACCAGAGGCGCAAGGCCCAGATGCTCAAGGCCGACGCGGTCATCAAGAAACGCCGCGACAAGGTCCGCAGCTACCTGCAGCAACTCCGCGAGCACTCCAAGAATATCCAGGCCGCCGAGACCAAGGTCGAGTCGAGCAGCGCCCAGTACGCCGGGCTCGACAAGGAACGCCGTAACCTCATCGAAGTCAAGAAGTTTCTCGAGGCCAGCGAACGCGAGATGGTGACCCGCTGGGCCACCCGCTCCACGGCCAGCCTGGTCGCGACGATCATCCTCGCGATGCTCGGGGCGGTCGTGGTCAGCTACTTCGTGGGCCAGCAGCTCACGAAGCCGGTGTGGCAGTCGTCGATGGCGTTCTCCGTCACCCCGCCGCCGTCGTCCGCGGATTTGGTAACCGAAGCCGAGACCGAATTGCCCTCGCCCGAACTCGACCCCGCCGCCGCCGCGTACCTCGCCGAGACGGCCGGGGAACCGGGCGCCGACGCCGCCCCCGACGCCACGGCTCCCGCAGCCCCCGCGGCCGAGCCCGGCACGGCCGACGCCTGGTTCGCCGAGTTCAAGGAAGACCTGACCAGCCCCACGGTCATGAACGAGACCCTCAGCCAGCTCGACCAGCGCGACATCCGCCTGTTCACCAGCCCGACTCAGCTCGCGGTCCACTTCGACGAGCACCTCACCGTGGCCGGCAACCCCGGCCGGGTCGAGCTGACCTATTCCAGCACCCAGCCCGAGTTCGTGGTGGGCGTGCTGGACGCGTTGGGCAAAGCGATCGTGGCGTACCAGATGTCGCTGGACCGCGCCAACGGCGTCAGCGACAGCATCAAGATCCTCCAGAAGGCCGAGCGCAACGCCACGGCGGTGCAAGACGACAGCCTCAAGTACATGGCGATCAGCTTCGCCTCGATCGCCGGAGTCGCGTTGGTGCTGGGCCTGCTCATCCGCGTGGCCCTGGGCCGGTCGCGTCGCCTGATGGCCGAGGCCGACGACATCCCCGTGCTGGCGACCCTCGGCCAGCCCCCGGCGTGATCCCCCGAGGCGGGTGACCGGGACGACGCCCGGACCCGGATCTACCCCTCAATCGCCCCCCGGCCCACGGCCCCGCCGTGGGCTTTTTCACGCCCCCCAATTCTTGACATCCGCCCCCCAAACCCTACTCTTATGGGTTCGTTGACGGAAACCAACATATCGTAGTAAGCTTCGGCCGCTCCGATGCCGTAAATGCACGACACACTCGACACGATCAGAACGTCGCTACGCTCCAACAAGGATCGCGTCGCTGAGTGGCGCATCCGATCGATCG
>JBCCCG010000053.1:0-5057 GCA_039033595.1 Planctomycetota bacterium
CGAGGTCTTGGAGCCAGGTCCGCACGTTGTCGGGCGACAGATCGGTCAGGCCGGAGCCAACATTCGATCGATGCGAGCCCATCAGTAATTGTGCAAGCAAGCCCTCGCCCGGCTGACGGATCACGGTGACCTTGGGGTCGGCGTCGGTCAGGCCGGCCATCTCGATGGCCTTGTCGACGGCGTCGTCGAGGTAGCCGATCTGATTGACGAGCTCGTTTTCGAGAGCCTCCTCGGCGGTGTAGATGTCGCCGGTGGCCAGGGCCTTGACCTGCTCGGTACTCAGCGTCGGTCGGCCGTCGTCGACGACCTGCACGAAGCGATCCCACGCGCTGTTGAGCAGGTTCTTGAGGACTTCCTCGTTCTCCTGGCCGGCTTCGGTGAGTTCACCGTCCTCGGTCGTCCAGTTCTCGAACAGGTTGTTGGCGACGGCCTTGCGTTCCGAGCCGTCGGCGACGACCACGTTCATCTCGACGCCGAGCTTCTGGATCATCGCCTCGACCGACGGGATCGACGCCATGACGCCGATGCTCCCGGTGATGCCGGTCTGTTCGCAGACGATGTAGTCGGTGGGCGTGGCGATGTAGTACCCGCCGCTGGCGGCGACGCCGCCGAAGCTCGCCACGATCTTGACTTCGGGGTGGTTCTTCTTGAACTGGTCGACGGTGTGCCAGATCTGATCCGAGGGCGTGACGCCGCCGCCGCCCGAGTTCACGCGCAGCACGACCGCGGCGGGCACGTCGTCTTCGAGCGACTTGAACGACTTGCGCACGTACCGGGCCATCTCGTCGTCGATCCCGCCGTTGACCGGCACGATGACGACACGGTCCGGGCCGCTGCCGTCGCGGTAGACCGTCTCGGACTTCGCCGCCAGGGACGTGAAGATGATGAACGCGTAGATGTTCGCCACGATCGAGAGGATGAAGATCGTCGCGACCACGGACGTGGCGACCTTGCCGGCCACGCCCCGCTGCTTCGGCGGCGCGGGGTACATCGGCGGCAGGTAGCCCGGAGGGGGCGGGGGCGGCGGGCTCACGGCCTGGGTGGAAACGGGCGATCGGCCGTCGCCGGCGGGTGGGGTGCTTTCCATCGTTGGAGTCTCCTAATCGGTGGGTGAAAAATCATATCCCAGCCGACAGGTGGGCGGGCGGGCAAAACCGCGATTGAGAGGCCGCCGGTGGTCGGCGGCGCGCGGCAGGGTTATCATCGGTTTACATGGCAAAACACCTGCATATCGACCCGTTCAGCGGCATCGCCGGGGACATGTTCCTCGGGGCGCTGGTCGATCTGGGCCTCGACCTGAACGCCGTCCGTTCGGCCTTGGCCGCCTTGCCGGTGCAGCGGCCCTACGACATCACGACCCAGCGTGTCCAGCGCCACGGCATCGGGGCGGTCGACCTCAAAGTCCAACTGCTCGACGAGGACAAGCCTCACTCCCACCATCACCATGATCACGCCCACGAACACAGCCACGGGCACGACAAACCGCACACGCACGATCACCCGCACGCCCACCACCATCACCACACCGGCTACCGCGACATCATGGCGATGGTCGAGCAGCTCGACACCACGCCGCGGGGCCGGGAGCGGGCGGCGGCCGTGGTGACCGCGCTGGCCGAGGCCGAGTCGCGGGTCCACGCCAAGTCGCTCGACGCGATCCACTTCCACGAAGTCGGCGCGGTCGACTCCATCGTGGACATGCTCGGCTCGGTCGTCGCGCTCGAGCTCCTGGAGATCGACGAGCTGTCCTGCGGCGTGCTGCCGATCAGCGCGGGGTTCGTGCGCTGCGACCACGGCCTGATGCCCGTGCCCGCCCCCGCCACGGCGTACCTCCTCGAGGGCCTGCCCACCCTCGGCGTCGACCGCCGCGGCGAACTCGTCACGCCCACGGGCGCGGCGCTGGTGAAAGCGCTCTGCACGCGCTTCGGGCCGCCGCCGGCGATGACCGTGCGCGGCGTGGGCTACGGGGCGGGCGACCGGCAGGACCCCAAGGTGCCGAACCTGTTGCGGCTGTTCCTGGGTGACGCCAACCCGGCCGGCCGCCTCGGCCCGCTGGACACCGCCAACGAAAAACCGGCGGCCTCCCCTCTATCCGCGGTGAACTGATCCCGATGCAACTCGTGCTCATCGGTTTAGCGCTGGCGGTGTTCCTCCACGATTCGCCGCCGTTCGATGCCCTGCCGCTGCGGCTGCCATGGTTCGCGGTGCTCCTCGTTGTGGTGCTGCCGAAGCTTGCCGTCGGCGGGCTGTATTGGGCGACCTGCGTCGCCGCGAAGCGCCGGCTCGACACACCCGACGCCGCGCGGCGGGTCCGACGCCTGAACACGTTCACGGCGTTGCTGCCGGTTGCGGCGCTCTTTCTGTTCGGAGCCGATCTGGCCACGGGCGCACTCCGCGACGTCCGCGGCGAAGCGGGAACAAGCGGGTTCGGGCCGCGGGATTGGGTGTTGATCGACGAGCTCCTGGTCATGCTGCCGACCCTGGGGCTGGTCGCGTGGGGGTGGTGGGCGTACTACCCGATCGACCGCCGGCTGCGCGAGGTGTCGCTGTTGCGGCGCGCCGACGAAGGGCTGCCGCTGTACCCGGTGTGGAGCCGGGGGCAGTACGTGGCGACCCAGGCGCGCAACCAGTTCGCGCTGATCCTCGGGCCGCTGCTGTTCATCATGGCGTGGTCCGAGTCGATGGTGATGCTGAGCGCCGCCGAATGGATCAGCGCGACGCAGCAGCTGTGGTTGACGCCGGTGGGCGCGGGCGTGGCCTTCGTGTTCGCGCCGCTCTTGATCCGCAGGCTGTGGGACACCGTGCCCCTGCCGCCCGGGCCGGTGCGGGAGAAGATGGTCGGCATGTGCGAGCGGCACGGCGTGGCCGTGCGCGACCTGCTGCTGTGGCGCACCTTCGGCGGTATGATCAATGCCGCGGTCATGGGGCTGTTCGGCCGGGTGCGGTTCATCCTGTTGTCCGACGGCCTGCTCGACCAGGTCCACGAACACGAAGTCGAAGCCGTGATGGCCCACGAACTGGCGCACGTCCGGCTGAAACACCTGTGGTGGCTGCTGCTCGCGGCCGGCGCGGGCCTCACCGCGGTGTCGCTGGTCGGCGAGGCGGGATGGCGACTCGTGCCGGAAGAACACACCGTCCCCACTTGGCTGGTAGCCACCGGCTACGGCGTAGGCCTGGCCCTGTGGGCCGTGCTCTTCGGCTGGGTCTCCCGACGGATCGAGCGGCAGGCCGACACGTTCGCGGCCCGGCACATGGCCGCGGTGTACGCCGAGCATCAAACTTCGGACCAACGCGCGGCTCCCGCCGCGGAAACTTTTGACGAGCGGGCCGTGGGCACCATGGTCGGCGCCCTCCAACGCGTCGCCGACCTCAATCACATCACCACCACCCGCCGGAGCTGGCGGCACGGCTCGATCGCTTGGCGGCAGCGCTACCTGCGTTCCCTCATCGGCCAACCCCTCGCGCACACCCCGGTCGACCGGCAGGTCTACTGGATCAAAGTCGCCTGCCTGGTCGTGCTGATCCCCGTGGTGCTCTGGGAGACGCTGCCGCTCGTCTTCGGCTAGGGTTTCTATAATCCCGCTATGAATTTCGTCAAGATGCACGGCCTGGGCAACGACTACGTCTACGTCGAGGGCTTCACCCAATCCATCCCCGACCCCGCCGGCCTCGCGGTCAAGGTCGCCGACCGGCACTTCGGCGTCGGCGGCGACGGCCTCATCCTCGTCCTTCCCCCCGAAGACGGCGTCGACGCCCACGCCCGCATGCGCATGTTCAACCTCGACGGCAGCGAGGGCGAGATGTGCGGCAACGGCATCCGCTGCGTCTGCAAGATGGTCCGAGACCGCAAGCTCGGCGGGTACGACGGAAAACTCCCCGAAGCCAACCCCATGCAGATCCAGACCGGCCACGGCGTGCTGTCGCTCGACTACACCCTCGACGACGCCGGCAAGGTCGCGCAGGTCGCCGTCGATATGGGCGAACCCATCCTCGCGCTGCCCGATATCCCCGTTGACGAGAGCAAGCTGGACGGCCGGCTCACCGACGCCGTGTTCGTGAGCATGGGCAACCCCCACGCCGTGTTCTACGTCGATGAAGGCACGCCGCTGGAAAACCCCTCGCTCGGCGCCGAACTCGAAACCCACCCCGCGTTCCCCAACCGCATGAACGTCCACTTCGTCCGTGTGCTCAGCCCCACCGAGGTCGAGGTCTACCACTGGGAACGCGGCAGCGGCGCGACCCTCGCCTGCGGCACCGGGGCGTGCGCCGTCTGCGTCGCCGGCGTGATCTCCGGCCGCACCGAGCGAAAACTCACCGCCCACCTGCCCGGCGGCGACCTCCAACTCGAATGGCAACCACCCAACACTAACTCCGTGGAAAGCTCCGGGGGCAGTTCCGAGAGGGACTCCGGGGGTGACTCCGGGGACGGGGGACACGTCATCATGACCGGCCCCGCCACCGAGGTCTTCACCGGCGTCTGGCCCGCCTAAAACCCGTTCTTCCGAGCCAAAGAAACCACCATCCCTGGTCGCCGCGGGGCTCCGTACCCCGCCCCCCAAACCGTTATACTCGGGCCATGAACACGGTTTTCCCCCGACTGCTTGGAGTAGCGGTTTGCCTCCTGCTGCTCGCCGGCTGCGCCTCGCCCGAGGCCTGGGTCATCGTCAGCGTCCGCGACGGCCTCAGCCGCACCCCCGTCGAAAACCCCGTCGTCGGCATCGAGCCCCGCGGCGCCTCGCTCGGCGATCCCTCGGGCCCCACGACCAACCAAGCCAACGCCTTCGGCAGCGCCCGCGTCAAACTCGCCACCGGCCAAGTCAAATACACCGTCACCGTCGACGCCCCCGACTACGACCTCTACACCTTCGACCTGCCCAACCTCGACGCCTTCTTCCCCTCGGGCCAATGGCTCAAGGGCCAAGCCAAACGCAAGTACCAACTCCGCCCCGACAACGTCTTGGAACTGATGGTCACCCTCGAGCCGTAACCCCAGCGCCCGGCACCCCCCCGCCCAACGGAATCACACCTAACCCCGATCCCCCCCAACCCCCCCCCCC
>JBCCCG010000054.1:0-4328 GCA_039033595.1 Planctomycetota bacterium
CGGCACCTGATAACACAGCGACTTGCCCGAGCCCGTCGGGGCCAGCACCAGCGCGTGTCCACCGGCCGAGGGCCGGGTCAGCCGGTCGATCGTCTCGGCCTGGTAGGGCCAGAACGCCTGGTGTCCAAACACGTCCTTCAGCACCGATTCTTTGCTCAAAACGCTCATGGGGGGCCGCAGTTTATCGCCGAAGCCGACCGGCTGGAGAAAAATCTTACCGCCGCGGAAATAGACTGACCTGTCTAGCGATTGGTCAAGTGTCGTCGGGCGGCACGTTGCCCGCCCACACCACCCCAAACCGCCTCGAACGCCCCCAGGAGAACCGCATGTTCCGTCAGATGTTCATCCCCGCCGCCGCTCTGGCCTTAACCGTATTGTCCGCCCCGCTCTTCGCCGGCGAGCAGCACGCCCCGAGCCACACGACCGCGCTGGGCCTCGCGGGCTACTCGCCCGTCTCGTACTTCACCAACGCCGATCCCCACGTCGGCTCCCCCGAGTTCGCCGCAACGCACGAAGGCGTGACCTACTTCTTCGCCAACGCCCAGGAACAGTCCACCTTCGAGGCCGACCCTGGCCGCTACGCCCCGGCCTACGGCGGCTGGTGCGCCTACGGCATGGCCGTGGACAACTACTTCCCCGTCGACCCCACGCTCTACAAGATCGTCGACGGCCGGCTCTTCCTCTTCCTGAGCAACGACCAGGCCAACGCCCTGGAGCTCTGGAACGCCGGCGACGAGGCCGTGCTCACCCAGAAGGCCGACACGTTCTGGGGCGCCGAGAACGCCCCGAGCACCGCGAAAGCCGAAGTTGCTGAATAACCCCCACGACCCCTACCCCTTTTGCCCACCCCTTGGGCCTCGGTCGCGGCTTGCCGCGGCCGGGGTCTTTTTAGTGTGGACCCGTTGGCAGGGTTCCCATCACCCACAGATTATCTGCATGGTGTGACGTACGGCTGATGGACCCGGCAATCAGACGACAGGTTTTCCACACGTGAATATGCGCTTATCGCCGCGTCTGTACGCCGTAACGCCCGACAAACCGGCGTCGGGGCGCTTGGGATGATCGGCATCCGAATCTCCGGCCCGTGGCGTTAGAATACGGCAGGCGGGGACCAACCCGCTCTGCCCGCTTCCCCTCCCGAGACCGCCACGGATGGCCCACGCCGCTGCCCCCAACTCGTTCGTCCACCTGCACCTGCACAGCCAGTACTCACTCCTGGATGGGGCGAACCGCATCGACCGGCTGGTCAAGCACGTCAAAGAGTTGGGCATGGACGCGGTCGCGGTAACCGACCACGGCAATCTGCACGGGGCCGTCGAGTTCTACAACGCCGCGAGGAAAGAGGGCGTCAAGCCGATCCTCGGGATCGAGGCGTACGTCGCCCCCGACATCAATGGTCGGCCCAGCGACCGGACCAACCGCGAGTTCACCGGCGTGTCCGACGGCGGGTTCCACCTCGTCCTGCTGGCCGAGAACCAGACCGGCTGGCAGAACCTGCTCAAACTCTCCAGCGACGCGTACCTCAACGGCTTCTACTTCAAGCCGAGGATGGATAAATCGACACTGGAGCAGTGGTCCGACGGCCTGATCGCGATCAACGGCCACCTCGGCTCGTCGCTGGCCTACCACATCAAGCAGTTCCACCAGACCAACGACCCGTCGCACTGGAAACGCGCGGTCGAGGAAGCCAAGTGGCACCAAGGCATCTTCAAGCCGAACGAGAACGGCGATCCACGTTTCTTCGTCGAGATGCAGTATCACGAAGAACAGCTGCAGCGCGACCTCAACCCGCACATGGCCCGGCTGGCAGACGAACTGGGCCTGCCGCTGGTGTGCGACAACGACGCCCACTTTATGACCGCCGACGACTGGGACGCGCACGACTCGCTGTGCTGCATCTCGATGGGCAAGATCAAGTCCGACCCGAGCCGGCTGCACTACCCGCGCGACCTGTACGTCAAATCGACCGAAGAGATGGTCGCCCACTTCGGCGATTCGCACCCCGAAGCGATCGAGAACACCCGCAAAATCGCCGACCGCTGCAACGTCGAGATCGATTTCGACGCCAACCACGCGCCGGTCGTGCGGATCGAGACCGACCTGCCGGCGCTGCCGACCGAGTCGGCGGGCGCGCTCAAGGTGATCGAACGCTTCAGCAAGAAGTGCGAGTACCCCGCGGGCAGCACGGCCTGGTACAAGGAATTCTGCGCGACCATCCGGGTCCAGCCGTTCAACAGCGAAAAGGACAAAGACTCGCCGGACGACCTCAAGGAGCAGTGCGACGGGGCGCTGCGCCTGCTGACCGAAGCCGGGGCGATCTGGCGCTACGGCCCGCCGAAAGACTGGGGCGTCGACCCGCTGCCGACCGAGAACCGCAAACGCATGGAACGCGAGCTGCAGGTCCTCAAGGACAAGCTGATCTCGGCGTACTTCATGATCGTCTGGGACTTCACCAACGAGGCCCGCGCCCGTGATATCCCGGTGCTCGCCCGCGGCTCGGGGGTCGGCACGATGACCGGATACTGCCTGGGCTTGTCGAACGCCTGCCCGGTCGAGTACGGCCTGCTCTTCGAACGCTTCACCGACCCCGACCGCACCGAGTACCCCGACATCGATATCGACATGTGCCAGGACGGGCGCGGCGACCTCATCCAGTTCGTCCGCGAGAAGTACGGCCACGTCGCGCAGATCATCACGTTCGGCACCCTCAAAGCCCGCGCCGCTGTCCGCGACGTCGGCCGCGTGATGGACCTGCCGCTGGGCGACGTCGACAAGGTCTGCAAGCTCATCGGCGACGGGCTCAAGACCACGCTCGACTCGGCCTGGGAACAAGAGCCCGACCTCAAAGCGCTTTGTGAGAGCCAGCCGCAGATCCAGGACGTTTACGACACCGCCCGCCGGCTCGAAGGATTGGCCCGTCACGCGGGGGTCCACGCCGCCGGTGTGATCGTCGCCACCCAGCCGCTCGACAACATCGTCCCGCTGTACCGCGCCCCCGGGAGCGGGGGCAAGAGCGGGGAAGACGTGATCGTCACGCAGTGGGACGGCCCGACCTGCGAAAAAGTCGGGCTGCTCAAGATGGACTTCCTGGGCCTGCGCACGCTGTCGATCATCGAACGCGGCAAGTTGCTCGTGCGCCAATCGCTCGACGAGGAAACGATCGCCGCGTCGGTCGGTCGGCCCGAGGACGCGCAAGCCGAGCTCGCCCACGACCCGCTCGACCTCGAGCGCCTGACCTACGACGACCCCCGCGTCCTCGAACTCTTTGCCCGCGGCGAGACGGCGGGGGTGTTCCAGTTCGAGTCCGGCGGGATGCGCGGCCTGCTGATGGCGATGAAGCCCGACCGGCTCACCGACCTCATCGCCGCCAACGCGCTCTACCGCCCCGGGCCGATGGAGCTGATCCCGAACTACAACCACCGCAAGCACGGCAAGGAAGCGACCCCCAAGGTCCACGAGATCGTCGACCGCCTGACCGAAGAGACCTACGGCATCATGGTCTATCAGGAACAGGTCATGCTCGTGCTCAACGAGCTCGGCGGCATCCCGCTCCGCCAAGCGTACTCGATCATCAAGGCGATCTCGAAGAAGAAAGAAAAGGTCATCAACGCCGCCCGCGCCGACTTCATCGAGGGGGCCGAGAAAAAGGGTGTCTCAGGCAAACAGGCCAACGACCTGTTCGACCTCATCCTCAAGTTCGCGGGCTACGGCTTCAACAAGTCGCACTCCACCGGTTACGCGATCGTCGCCTACCAGACCGCGTACCTCAAGACGTATTTCCCCGTCCAGTACATGGCGGCGGTGCTGACCTACGAATCGGTGAATACCGACAAGGTCGTCGAGTACATCGACGAGTGCAAGAAGGTGCTGCTGCCCAACGGCGAGCGGGGGGTCGAGGTCAAGCCGCCGGACATCAACCTGTCGGACGTGGCGTTCACGGTGGTGTACGCCCCGGGCGACAAGCGCGACCCGAACCACGGGCACATCCGCTTCGGGCTCAGCGCGGTCAAGGGCCTGGGCGTCAAAGCGATCCAGGCGATGATCGACGAGCGCAGGCAAAACGGCCCGTTCCTGTCGCTGCACGACTTCTGCGAACGCGTGTCCAACCGCGTGATCAACCGGGCATCGGTCGAGGCGCTGATCAAGTGCGGCGCGTTCGATGCGCTGCACGGCATCGAGAAGCGCGCGGCGATGGTCGCGTCGATTGAAGAAGCGATGCGCAGCGGCGCCCAGGAAGCCGAGCTGCGGTCCAGCGGTAGCTTCCTCTTCGGCGACGTCGACGCCGAGCGGAAAGAGAAGGAAAAGGACAAGCCCGCCAAGTCGCTCGC
>JBCCCG010000055.1:0-4270 GCA_039033595.1 Planctomycetota bacterium
ATCTCATCACTCACTAATTGGTCTTCGTGTTGAAGTAAACAGTCTCATAGCGTCGCTATCTCCACAGAGCTTTTGCCTGCCTTCACTATGCTCCGAAACTGCTGAAACTGCTCATGCCCCACCAACTCCCATACCGCCAAATCCACTTGGATTTTCATACCTCGCCCCACATCGAGGGCATCGGCCAGGCATTCGATGTCGAGCACTGGCAGGCGACACTACAGCGGGGGCACGTCAGTTCCGTCACTCTGTTTGCGACCTGTCACCACGGCTACGCCTATTACGACACCCAAGTGGGCGAGCGGCACCCGCACTTGGACTTCGATCTGCTGCGGAAGCAGTTCGACGCAACCAAGGCGATTGGCGTCAACGCGCCGATCTACTTGACCGCCGGTGTCAATAACTGGGCCGCGGAGCAAAATCCGGGTTGGCGCGAGGTTGATGCTGAGGGGCGTTACATCGGCTGGACCAAGGAGCTGCGGCTGCCCGGATTTCGGACCATGTGCTTTAACACGCCCTACCTCGATCTCTTGTGCGAGCAGATCATCGAAGTCGTGCGGGCCTTTCCGGACTGCGACGGCATCTTCTTGGATATCATCAGCCAAGGGCCGTGCTGCTGCCCGTGGTGCATGAAGTCGATGCGTGAAGCGGGGTTCGACGTTGGCGACGAGCGGGACCGGCTAAGCCACGCCAAAGCCGTTCTTGAGAAGTACTACCAGGCCACGACCGCCGCCGCGAAGATCGACAATCCGGACATGCCGATTTTCCATAACTCCGGGCACATCGAGAAAGGCAACACCGACAAGCTCAAATACTTCAGCCACCTCGAACTCGAGTCGCTGCCCACCGGCGGGTGGGGCTACGACCACTTCCCGCTCTCGGCCCGGTATGTCAGCCAGCTGCCCCATGACGTGCTGGGCATGACCGGCAAGTTCCACACGACCTGGGGCGAGTTCGGTGGGTACAAGCACCCCAACGCCCTGCGTTACGAGTGCGCCGCGATGCTCGCCCACGGCACCAAGTGCAGCGTCGGCGACCAGCTACATCCCAGTGGCCGACTCGACGAAAGCACCTACGACCTGATCGGCCAAGCCTACGCCGAGGTCGAACGACTTGAGCCGTTTGTAGACGGCGCGGTCAACGTCGCCGACGTTGGCCTCCTGTCCAGTGCCGCTTGCGCTCCGAATCATCCCAAAGAGTCGGACGTCGACAACGGGGCGGCGCGGATCCTGCTCGAAGGGCATTTCTTGTTCAACGTGCTGGACCGGGACATGGATTTTGCACCCTACAAACTCCTGATTCTGCCCGACGACATCGCGGTCGATGATGCGCTGAAAATCAAGATCGACGGATATGTGGAACAAGGCGGCAAGGTGCTGCTGACCGGGCGCAGCGGGCTCGACGAAGCGATGACCTCAAGCTACTTCGACCTCGGGGCGACGTTCGACGGGCTGAGTCCGTTTGAGCCCGACTACGTGTTGACGGCCGAACACCTGCGGCCGGATTTTTGCGACTCGCCGATCGTCATGTACCGACGGGCGGCCCGGCTCAAAGCCGGCGCGGGACAAGCGCTCGGCGACGTCTTCGACCCCTACTTCAACCGCTCCGTCGAACACTTCTGCTCGCACCAGCACACCCCGCCCCGGCCTGAGCCGTCGGGCTGTCAAATGGGTGTGCAACACGGCGGATTCACCTACCTCGCCCATCCGTGGTTCACGCTCTACGCCGGCTACGGCAGCGTGGCGTACCGGCAGGTCATCACCCGCGTGATCGATTCGATCCTCGGCGAGAAGCGGACTCTCCGAACCAATCTGCCCAGCACCGCACGGATCACGCTGACCCACCAACCGGATCACGAGCGGTACGTCTTGCACGTCCTGTACGCCAACACCATCCAGCGCGGTGGGCCGATCCGCCTCGAGGGCGGCACCACCCGCGCGACCAAGCCGATCGAAGTCATCGAAGACCTCGTGCCAATACACGGTGGCGAGATCACATTCCCGAAATCGTGGACGCCAGCCCCGCTAACTGACGACACGACAGCAAGCATCCGCGACACGCCCACCGGTCGCGTTTTAAAACTTGAACCGTTTGCCTGCCATCGGGTTGTGGAACTGGTCGATACGGATGGGTAAGCGGCGACCGGCGAACCGGCGCGATCAGGTTATGCCGCCGAATCTCTGTGGTGGCAACCAAGTAACCGCGACGTATCAGCCGCGACGTATCAGCGGTCAGGCGTAAGCCCCAAAAGGGCTGTCTCTGAGTCGGCCGAGGCGGCATGGGCATCGAAATACAAGTAGTTGGCGGTCTCGCCATGCCGGTCAGGATGGGAATTGTTGAACGGTACCGCTTTGGTGTTGTCGCGGACCCAATCCAAGTCCGCCACCTGAGAAGCCACACTGATATTGGTATCGAGGATCCGATTGGTGCTGTCGCCGATCACGATACGCACGCTCGGGGCCACGACATCGTCGATCCGTACGGCTTGCTGGAAATTGGGCACATTGCCCGTGTTGTCCAAGGACCAGGTGTTAATGAATCGGTCGGCAATGAAGCCGTTGGGTTGGCGAGTGGCGAGCATCCGCCAATTCATGCCGTAGCCAGGCCGGTTGGCCACCGGCGTCCAGCCCGAGGCCTCGGCCTCGGTGGGGGTCCATTCGGGGCAGCCCCAGATGATGTTTTGATCGGATTGGTCGGTGAGATTCGCGCTGGAATCTTCCTTATTCAGAACGGTCGAATGAAGGTTGTACCAGTTCTTCGTCTCGGCGGTGACACCCGGCGCATTGGAGCTGTTGTAGGGCACGTAGCCGTCGTAGTCGATGGTGTAAATGTTCAGGGCGATGCCGTGCTGCTTTAAGCTGGAAAGGCAACTGACCGACCTAGCTGCACTCCGCGCTTTGGCAAGTGCGGGAAGCAAAAGGCCGATGAGCAGCGCGATGATACTAATGACCACGAGAAGTTCGATCAATGTAAATGCGTGCCGGTTACGTAAGTCGAAACCCAGCGTGAGGGGAGAAAGCTTCATGATATAGACCTCGATCAGAGAAGTCGGCGGTGAAATGGAAAGAATCAAAAAAGTCCTGAGCCCGGTGAAGGGCTCAGGGCGGATAGGTAGATATCGGCTCAGGCTGACAAACGACGCCGACGGCCGGCGATGAGAACGGCCCCGGCACCGACCAAGAGCATCGAGCCCGGCTCGGGCACTTCGCTGGTGATGACCAGGGCAGGTCGGTTCGCCACCGTGCCGTTATTGGCCGAGGTCAGACCGCGGGTCGACGTGGCCGTGGCCGACAGGTCGGTACGCAGCTCATTGGGGTTGTTGGGATCGAAGATGCTTTCGTCGGCGTTGAAGCGGAAGAAAACAAAGTCGTCGTTGCCCGAGAAGTCATGCCCGGGGCCGAAGGCAGCGTATTGCGCGGCAAGAAACGCGGCGACATCGAAGGCCTGTGCGCCGTTACCGTCGCTGCTGGAGATGGCGTTATCGGCCAAAAGCAGTCCATCGGTAGCCGACGAGGCATCGCCCGAGAAGTAGTCGGAAGCCAGAACGGCCGAGGTGTTGGACGTCCGGGTCAATCCGAACAGGTCCACTTCGAAGGGGACTGATCCGGTAAACGCATCGTCAAGCTGGGTGAAGGCCACATTGATCTGTAGGCTCGCATCGGTCAGCGCTTCGCCGGTGGGCAGTTCCGGCAAATCGAAGGCGAAGATGCCGGCGTTGAACGAACCCGAGCTGAGGTAACCCACGGCGACCGAGCCGCCGGAGATACCGCTGACCGAGTTGCCCGAGCCGTCGCGGTTGCTGTCAACCACCCGGGCGTCGGAAGTGTCGCCGGTGACGGTGGTGATGGTGGCTGCGGCGGCTGGCAATGCGGCCGAGGCAGCGAATAGACAGCAGGTTGAGACAAAAACTTTACTTGCGTTCATACGTAGAACCTCCTTAAAGAAAAAAAACTTAAACAGAAACAGGGGGACGGATCGTCGCGATACTTGGAGCGTTGTAAGGCATGGCCCGTGAGGGGCATTCACGCTCAGGATCGTTAATCAAGTCGTTAAGCATGGTCACCGCGGCAATCCCCGTTGCTTTCAGAGGGATCGACATCAGGCTCAGCGAGAGCCCGTCGTAATACGTGGACTGACTCTCTTTACCCGCGGCGAAGGTAATAACCGACAGCTCCTCGGGGACACGCCGGCCCAAAGAGGCGGCGGCGATCAGAAGCGGATTCGTCTCGCGGGCCGCGTAGCAGATGACGGCCGTCACCTGCGGATGAGA
>JBCCCG010000056.1:0-4119 GCA_039033595.1 Planctomycetota bacterium
CCCCCCCGCCCTCCGGAATCTCCGGAACCCGGAAGCCGCACCAGCCCCGCCCCGCTCCACTGCCTTCTCTGTTCTCCACCGCCAACCGGTCTGAATCCGGTAGGTTTCCGGTGGACTGGTCTACTCATCCCCAAAAGTTCGCCCCCCATCCGGACCGATTCCAGACCGATCCCGTACCGCAACCCCACCACTCCCCGGCCACTCCCCATCCACCCAACCCGGTTATCGCCTGCGCCGATCCACCGCCTCCATTTCAGCACCGATCCTTTCCACATAGCCATCGCGCCACGCGCAACCCCATGCCCGCGCACCAAACACCGCCCCCGCTTGGGGACGCCGCGCGGCCTTTGTGCGCGCTTGAGCCGCCCCTCCCGCCCGCCTCACTGCGCAATCCCTGCAAGGCCCAAGCGATAAAATTTTCTCCCCACCGCCGCTCGTTGCACGACTTCTGTGTTCCGGCGCGCGCACACTTCTCGCACACCCCAAAGATCGTTAATCAGATGCGCCGCGAATACGCCACGGCATTGGATTCACGAGCCCATCACGTTCACACACGGGCCGCGGACTCCGGCGCACGGGCTTGAACGTGCCGTCCATGGATCGCGTTGCGCTCCGCAATAAAAATGACGCGGGGGGTTGACATCATCCAGGCACCGGCTATGATGTAAGTATAATGTTAGGTATTTGTTTCCGCGGGTTCAGAGGCCAGAAAGTCCGGTGACATTCATACAACGTTCTGGGTAACGAGCTTCGGCAAAGGCTGCCGCGTCGGCTGTTTCGGCGCGGGCCGGTTTCGGGTGTTTTGTCCTTTAAGAAAGGAAGATTTATGCGTTCTCTAGGTTCGATGCGTTCAAAGGTTTGGATCGGTGCCGCGGCGGTGGCGCTCGGTGGGCTGGGAGTTCCGGGGGCGCAGGCCCAGGTGCGGAACGAATCGGCCAAGTTTGTCTCCAACGACCCGGAGATGAGCCGCCTTTTCGGCTGGTCCGTCGCCATCGTTAACGACATCGCCGTGATCGGGGCCCCGGCTGAAACTCCTGATGGCGCGGCCTACATCTTCAACACCGAGGGCGATCTGCAACTCTCCAAGGTCACGACACTCCTCAACGAAAACGACGACAACCTCGCGGGTTCGGTCGCCATCGGCGGCAGCACCGCAGTCGTCGGGCTGCCCGACAGGGAAAACGGAGCGGCCTACCTCTTCAACGTCGACGCCGTTAGCGGCACGCAGATCATCCGGCTCATCGACCCCACCGGCGCGAGGGGCGACCGCTTCGGCCACTCCGTCGGCATCAGCGGCAACACCGTCATCGTCGGGGCGCCACGGGACGACGATAACGGCACGGATTCCGGCTCGGCGTTCCTCTTCAACACCGACGGCGGCCTGATCGCAAAAATCACGCCGGACAATGCCGTGACGGGCGCCCGCTTCGGCTGGTCCGTCGACATCAGCGGCAACACCGCCATCGTCGGGGCCCGGACAGCGGTCAACGACGACGGATCCGTCACCGGGTTGGCCTACCTCTTCAATGCCAGCGAAGGCAATCAGATCCGCACGCTAGAAGCGAACGACGCCTCACAGAACGACCGCTTCGGCCACTCCGTCGGCATCAGCGGCAACACCGCCGTCGTCGGGGCCGAAGCAGACGACGACAACGGTATGGATTCTGGCTCGGCCTACCTCTTCGACGTGACCGATGGCCGGCAGATGTTCAAGCTGACCGCCGACGACGGCGCGCCGGTAGATGTCTTCGGCTCCGCGGTCGCCATCGACGGCGACGCCGTCGTCGTCGGGGCATTCGGGCATGACGGCAACGGGTCGAATTCCGGCGCGGCCTACCTCTTCAACGCCATCAACGGCAGGCAGGTCGCTAGGCTGACGGCGCTCGATAACTTCAACGCCGACTTTTTCGGCCGTTCCGTAGCCGTGAGCGGCGACACCGCCATCATCGGGGCGCCCCAGGCTGATGTCGGAGACAATAATGTTTCCGGGGCGGCGTACTGCTTCGACGCAAGCCTCCCGGACGTCACCATCATTGAAGGGGACTACAACGGCGACGGCGTGGTGGGCATGGCTGATCAGGATCTGGTGCTGCTGAATTTTGGCGCCACCACCCTGCCCTCCGGATATGTGGAAGCCGCCCTGCCCGGCGGGTTTTTCGATGGAATCATCGGGTTTAACGAGTTGTCCGGCGTGCTGGATAATTTCGGCAACACCGCCCCCTAAACGGCATCCGCCCCCACACCGCGGGGCGTGCCCATCCACTGGGTTTGATCCTTCTGGCCTCCCCCGCGCGGGGAGGTCTTTTTTTTACGGCTCGGGGCGTCGGGCGGGCGCGGGGATACGGCACGCGCAAGACTGACGAGACCGCGGGCCGGATCGGCCGCGAAAACGCACCGCCACGCGACGGGTCACAGCCCGAGCAGCCGCTCGACGAAGTTGATGTCGACTTCGGACTTGCGGAAGTTGCCGTTCTTCAGGAGGCGGATGTGCAGGGGGATGGTGGTCTTGGTGGGGCTGACGTGGAACTCGTTGAGGGCGGCCAGGAGGGTGTTCATCGCGGCCTCGCGGTCTTTGCGGTGGACGATGAGCTTGCCGATCATCGAGTCGTAGTTGGGCGGGATGCGGTAGCCCGAGTGGCAGTGGGTGTCGAGGCGGACGCCGAAGCCGCCGGCGGGGTAGAACTCCTTGACCAGGCCGGCGGAGGGAGCGAAGTTCTTGTCGGGGTCCTCGGCGTTGAGGCGGACCTCGATGGCGTGGCCGTTGACCTTGATGTCTTTCTGCTTGAAGGACAGCGGCTCGCCGGCGGCGACCTGGATGGTGGTCTTGACGATGTCGACGCCGGTGATCATCTCGGTGACGGGGTGTTCGACCTGGACGCGGGTGTTGACCTCCATGAGGTAGAAGTTCTTCTTGCCGTCCATGAGGAACTCAACGGTGCCGGCGGAGTGGTACCCGGCGGCCTTGGCGAGGCGGGCGGCGGAGCGGCAGAGCGAGTCGGCCTCGGAGCGGGTGAGCACGGGGCTGGGCGCTTCCTCGATGAGCTTCTGCTTGCGGCGCTGCATGGTGCAGTCGCGTTCCCAGAGGTGGCACACGTTGCCCTGCGTGTCACCGATGACCTGGACCTCGATGTGGCGGGCGTTGTCGATGAATTTCTCGAGGTAGACCGTGCCGTCGCCGAAGGCGTTCTCGGCCTCGGCCTTGGCGGCCTTCATGCCGGTGCGGAGCGAGCCGTCGTTGTGGGCGACGCGCATGCCGCGGCCCCCGCCGCCGGCCGAGGCCTTGATCATGACGGGGTAGCCGATTTCTTTGGCGAGCTTGACGGCCTGGGCCTCAGACTCGATCGCGCCCTTGCTGCCGGGGGAGGTGGGGACCTTCTGCTTGATGGCGAGCTGTTTGCAGGCGACCTTGTCGCCGAGGGTCTGCATGGCCTCGACGGACGGGCCGATGAACTCGATGTTGCAGGAGCGGCAGACCTCGGCGAAGTGGGAGTTCTCGGCGAGGAAGCCGTAGCCGGGGTGGATGGCGTCGACGTTGGCGACCTCGGCGGCGGCGATGATGCGGGGGATGTTGAGGTAGGACTCGCTGGGCGGGGGCGGGCCGATGCAGATGGCGCGGTCGGCGATCTTGACGTGCTTGGAGTCGCGGTCGGCCTCGGAGTAGACCGCGACCGCTTCGACGCCCAGCTCGTGGGCGGCGCGGATGATGCGGACGGCGATCTCGCCACGGTTTGCGATGAGGATGCGGGAGAACATGAAAGAGCGCGGCTCCTGAGCGAGCGGGCTTCTGTGAAGCCGGTCCGGGCCCGCCGGGGTGGGACGGTTAGGGCTTGATCTTGAAGAGCGGCTGGCCGAACTCGACGGCCTGGCCGGTCTCGACCAGGACCTCGACGACCTTGCCGGACACGTCGGCCTTGATCTCGTTGAAGACCTTCATCGCCTCGACGATGCAGACGACGTCGTCGGGCTTGACGGTGTCGCCGACGGAGACGAAGGCCTCGGCGTCGGGGCTGGAGGAGGTGTAGAACGTGCCGACCATGGGGCTGTCGATGGTGATCGTGCCGTCGTCCGAATCGGCGTCGCCGTCGTCGGCGGCCGGGCCGGCGGCGGGGGCCGCCGCGG
>JBCCCG010000057.1:0-3279 GCA_039033595.1 Planctomycetota bacterium
GGGCGCCGCCAGCTAAGGCACACGCCATGCCCCTCCCGGTCGAAACAACACTCACCGTCAGCGTCCGTCAGCTCGCTAAAGAGTACCGGATGGGCGACGAGGTGGTGCGGGCACTGCGTGGCGTCAGCTTCGACGTGCCGGAGGGCGATTACGTGTCGATCATGGGCCCGTCGGGCTCGGGCAAGAGCACGCTTCTCGGCCTGCTGGCCTGCCTCGACCGGCCGACGGCGGGCGACTACTTCCTCTCCGGCGTGAACGTCGCCGGCGTGTCGGACGACCGGCTCTCCGAGATCCGCGCAACGCGGCTCGGCGTGGTGTTCCAGTCGTTCAATCTGCTGCCCGCGCTCACGGTGGTGGAGAACATCGAGCTGCCGCTCTATTACAGCGGGAAGATGACCCGCGAGTCTCGCGACTGGTGCGTGGAGCTGGCGGGCCGCGTCGGCCTGGGCGACCGGCTGGGGCACACGCCCGTGCAGCTGTCCGGCGGGCAGCAGCAACGGGTGGCGATCGCCCGCAGCCTGGTCAACGACCCGGCGTTCCTGCTCGCCGACGAGCCGACCGGCAACCTCGACACGGCCACCACCGCCGAGATCCTCGACCTGCTCGACACGCTCAACGGCGAGGGCCGCACGATCATCATGGTCACCCACGAGGACGAGGTCGCCGAGCGGACCAAGCGGACCGTCCGGCTCCGCGACGGCCAGATCGTTTCGGACCTCCGCCGCGACGACCTGCCGCTGGCGGCCGGCGGCGAGGGGGCGACGGCGTGACCAACCTCCTCCGCCTTCTCAAGCTCAGCGCCAAGAGCCTCCTGCTGCACCCGCTGCGGTCCGGCCTCACGGTGCTCGGCATCCTGATCGGCGTGGCGAGCGTCGTTTGGCTGATGGCGATCGGTGAGGGAATCAGCCTGGCGTCGCAGAAGCAGATCGCCAGCCTCGGCGCCAAGAACATCATCGTCCGGACCATCAAGCCAACGACCGACCGCTTCGAAGGGGGCGGCTACGGCGTCACCCGCGACGACTACGACCGCATCGCCGCCACCGTGCCGACGCTCGATCGGACGCTCCCCATCCGTGAGCTGGAGCAGGAGTTCCGCAACGGCCCACGGAAGCTCGAGGGCCGGCTGGTCGGCAGCACGGGCGACTACGCCGAGATGACCCGCCTGCGGATCGACCAGGGCCGCTTCCTCACGGCCATCGACCTGGAAAAGGAGATCAACCACTGCGTGCTCGCCGCCGAGGTGGCGGACCACCTGTTCCCGGCCGGCGACGCGCTCGGTCAACGGGTGATGATCGACAAGGATTTCTATGTGGTGGTGGGCGTCGCCGCGCCGCGGGCGGCGTCGGCGGGCATCGGCGGGTCGCTCGCCGCGGAGGACTACGCGGCCGACATCTACATCCCCATCACCACCTTCTGGCGGAGGCTGGGCGACACGATCATCAGCATCAAGCCGGGCCAGTTCGAGCGCAACATCATCGAGGTCAGCCAGCTAACGCTCCGCGTCCGGGAGCAGGGCGACGTCCTCAAAACGGCCGACCTGATCCGCGACACCCTGGCGCCGCACCACCGGCTGAAGGACTTCGCGATCACCGTCCCCTTCGAGCTCATGCAGCAGGCCCGCACGACGCAGCTGATGTTTATCCTGGTCCTGGGGCTGATCGCGGCGATCTCTCTGGTGGTGGGCGGCATCGGCGTGATGAACATCATGCTGACCACCGTCACCGAGCGGACCCGCGAGATCGGCGTCCGCCGCGCCCTGGGCGCCAAGCGCCGCGACATCACGGGGCAGTTCCTCACGGAAAGCGTCTTCCTGGCGGTGGTGGGCGGCGGCCTGGGCGTGCTGGTCGGCCTCGCCTGCCGGCCGCTGCTCGTGGCGGTCCGCACGGTCCTGTTCCAGCTCTTCCCATTGCAGATGGAGTCTCTCCCCGAGCTGATCCGCGAGGTCGAGCCGGTGCTCGTCTTCTGGAGCATCCCGCTGGCCTTCGTGATCTCGGCATTGGTGGGGGTGGTGTTCGGCGTGTACCCGGCGACGCGTGCGGCGAAGCTCGATCCGATCGTGGCGTTGCGCAACGAGTGACGGGCTCAGAGCGCACTACCGATAACCGTAGCGTCTCTTTCGCCCGACTAGAGCAACTTTCCTTTATCCGTTCCCGTCGTAGCCGCAGTTGAGGAAGACGTTTTCGAGGTCTTCGAGGGTTATTTGTTGTAGGACCTTCTTGGCGTCGGTTGCGATCTGCCGGAAGCTTCTTGGCTTGAGTGCTCGTAAGAGCTGCTTGACCTTCGAAAAGATCATCTCGATTGGGTTGAGGTCGGGTGAGTAGGGCGGTAGGTAGACCGCATGGGCGCCGGCCGACTCGATCGCCCGAACCGCCGCGGCCGAACGGTGGCTCGACAGGTTGTCCATCACGACCAAGTCGCCCGGGGTGAGCGTCGGCGCGAGCAGCCAATCGCAGAAGCCAGCGAAGCAGATCGCGTTCATCGGCCCGTCGAGCACCATCGCGGCGCGGGTCCCGTCCAGGGCCACCGCCTGCACGAGCGTGCTGGTCTCCCACTTGCCGCCGGGGACCGCTTCCACGAGCCGCTCCCCACCGAAGGCCCAGCCACGCAGTCGCGTGAGGTCGGTCTTGAGCCCCGTTTCGTCGAGGAAGACGAGCCGCTCGGGGTCGATCATCCCCTGGCAGGCCCGCCAGTCCCGTCGTTGGCGTTTCACGTCGGGCCGGTCTTGCTCGGCCGCGCGTGAGGACTTTTTTTGAAACGCCAGCCCATCGCTCGCAGCGTCTGCCAAGCCGTCTTTTCGACGCAATCAAGTTTGAGCGCCTCAATCCGTTCGACGACCGTAGCATCGGGGTGCTCTTGAAGGTGGCGGAGAAGGGCTTTCTTCTTCTCACCCGTGATGGCCGGCTTGCGGCCTCGCTTGTGCACCTGCGGCGCCAGCGTGCCCAGCTCCTTCTTCTGACGCACCAGCTTCGACACCACCTTGCCGCTCACCGAGAAACGCCGACCGACCGCCGCTAAGCTCACCCCGCCCGCTTCATAGGCCGCCACGATTCGCTCACGTAGATCTAGCGATAAAGGCTTCATGCCAATCCCTCCATGGATCAGCGGCATTTCTAATCGATTAACGGGAACGAATAAAGGGAAGTTGCTCTAGCCCATCGAAGTCGCCGCCCGCAAGCTTGGCCACAAGCCTCTGAACAACAGTCCGTAAGTCATCTTCCGACATGGGTTCTCCTCATCGATTCCCCCGAACTCGCGTTGGCGTGTCGGGGCGTACTCCCA